>JAFYKZ010000030.1 GCA_017537365.1 Clostridia bacterium | reverse complement strand
CGATGGTCTTGCTGCTCAGGTTAAAGAAATGGCAGACAGCGACAAGGCTTCTGCTGAATTCAAGGCAGCTGCCGATGCTTACTTTGCTACCTATGAAGATACCAACAAGAACGATGCAGCTACTAAGGCTCTTATCGCTGAAATCGAAAAGGCAGCTGCTGCCGGTTGTCCTACCGCTCCTGCTGTTTTAGCTAAGAAAGAATATCTTTCTAAGAAATCTGTTTGGATCTTCGGTGGAGACGGTTGGGCTTACGATATCGGCTTCGGCGGTGTTGACCACGTTCTCGCTACCGGCGACAATGTAAACATCATGGTATTCGATACTGAGGTTTACTCTAATACAGGCGGTCAAGCTTCTAAGGCTTCTAACATCGGTCAGGTTGCTCAGTTCGCAGCAGCAGGTAAGGCTATCAACAAGAAGAGCCTTTCTGAAATTGCTATGAGCTATGGCTATGTTTATGTTGCTCAGATTGCTATGGGTGCTGATATGAATCAGACCTTAAAAGCAATCAAAGAGGCTGAGGCTTACAACGGTCCTTCAATCATCATCTGCTACTCACCTTGCGAAATGCACTCTATCAAGGGTGGTATGGTTAACTGCCAGAACGAGATGAGAAAAGCAGTAGCTTGCGGTTATTGGGATATGTTCCGTTATAATCCTGCTCTCAAAGCTGAGGGTAAAAACCCATTCAGCCTTGACAGTAAGCCTGCAACTGCTGACTATAAAGAGTTCATCTTAGGTGAAGCTCGTTACTCTTCACTTACCCGCTCATTCCCAGATAGAGCTGAAGCTCTCTTCGAGCAAGCTAGCGAGGCTGCAAAGGCTCGTCGTGCTCACCTCGAAAAATTGGTTGAGCTTTACGGTAAGCAATAACTCAATATTTTATACCGAGTGCCCTTTGGCACTCGGTATTTTTTTGCTAATAAATATTATTTGTATTCATTTATATATAATTGTCAAATTATATTAAAATGAAGTTTTAATATATTATATTTTTTACTAATTTTATAAAATTATTGAATAATTATATTTTTTTATTGACTGATTTAAAAAATAGTAGTATTCTTAAAGATGTAATTTATTTTGCTAAATATTAAATTGGAGGTTATAAAAATGTTTAAATCAGAATATTTGCAAAGAGTTTATGCTTCTGTTGAAGCCAGAAACCCCGGCGAAAATGAATTTTTACAAGCTGTTCGCGATGTTCTCGAATCCTTAGAGCCTGTTGTTATGCAGGATGATAAATTCGAGAAAAACGGCGTTATTGAGCGTATGGTAGAGCCTGAAAGAATGATTACTTTCAGAGTTTCTTGGGTTGATGATAACGGTCAGGTTCAAGTTAACCGCGGTTACAGAGTTCAATTTAACTCTGCTATCGGACCTTACAAAGGCGGTCTCCGCTTCCATCCTTCCGTTAACGCATCTGTTATTAAATTCTTAGGCTTTGAGCAAACCTTTAAAAACAGCCTTACAAGTCTTCCTATGGGCGGCGGCAAGGGCGGTTCCGACTTCGACCCCAGAGGCCGTAGCGACGGAGAAATTATGCGTTTCTGCCAAAGCTTTATGACCGAGCTTTCTAAGCATATCGGCGCTGATACTGACGTTCCTGCAGGTGATATCGGCGTTGGTGCTCGTGAGATTGGTTATCTCTATGGTCAATACAAGAGACTCCGCAACGAATTCACAGGAGTTCTTACCGGTAAAGGCCGTTCATACGGCGGTTCTCTTATCCGTCCCGAAGCTACCGGCTTTGGCGCTGTTTATTATGCAGTTGAATTACTTAAAACCTTTGGTGAAGACATTAAGGGCAAAACCTTTGCTGTTTCAGGCTTCGGTAATGTTGCTTGGGGTACTGTTATGAAGGTTAACGAGTTAGGTGGTAAGGTTGTTACCATTTCCGGTCCTGACGGTTATATCTATGATAAAGACGGTATCTGCACCGAGGAAAAGATTAACTTTATGCTTGAAATGCGTGCCTCAGGTCATGATAAGGTTAAGGATTATGCTGATAAATTCGGTGTTCCTTACTTTGAGGGCAAAAGACCTTGGGAAGTTAAGGTTGATGTTGTTATGCCTTGCGCTACTCAGAACGAGGTTGGTCTTGAAGACGCTAAAAACATCGTAGCAAACGGTGTTAAATACTATGTTGAGGTTGCTAATATGCCTACTACCGACGAGGCTGTTGCATACTTAAAGCAAAACAAGGTTATCATCGCTCCTTCTAAGGCTGTTAATGCCGGCGGTGTTGCAGTTTCAGGTCTTGAAATGAGCCAGAACTCAATGCGTTATAGCTGGACTGCCGAAGAAGTTGATGCTAAGCTTCATCAGATTATGGCAGACATCTACAAGAATTCTTGGGAAGCTGCTAAGAAATATGGTATGGAAGGCGACCTTATTGCAGGCGCTAACATTGCCGGTTTCGAAAAGGTTGCAGAAGCTATGATAGCTCAAGGCGTTGCTTACTAATTAAACCTTTTAAAGTTTAAATTATATTTCGCGGTATCGTTTTTTGCGGTACCGCGTTTTTTATATTTTATAGAACAAAATAATAGCCAAAAACTGTTAAAATACTTGTAATTTAATACAATATGTAGTATAATAATTTATAATTATACTTAAAAAGGGGTAAATACTATGAAATGTCCTTTTTGCGGATTTGAAGAAAGCAAGGTTATAGACTCAAGACCTACTGATGAGGGGCAAAGAATTCGCCGCCGCAGAGAGTGTTTACAATGCACCAAGCGTTTTACAACCTACGAGGTTATCGAGAGTTTGCCGATTATCGTTATAAAGAAGGATAAATCTCGCGAAACCTTTAATAGAGACAAGCTTATGACGGGACTTTTACGCGCTTGCGAGAAGCGTCCGGTTTCTTTTGATACGCTTGACAATATGATAGACGAAATCGAAGTTATAATCCAAAACTCGCTCGACCGCGAAGTTAGCAGCGAAAAAATCGGCGAGCTTGTTATGGAAAAACTCAAAAAGATTGACGAGGTAGCTTATGTGCGTTTTGCAAGCGTTTACCGTCAATTCAAGGATATAAATACATTTATGTCAGAGTTAAATAAACTCTTAAAGGAAAACTAATTTATGACAGACTTTAATTTAATGGCTGAGCTTTTGCTCCCTAATATTGATAAAACACCCGATTATTACGAAAACCTCTACCCTGTTCGCAACTTGCCCGAGGGTGCAAGAGTTACAAGAATTGCCCCCAGTCCAACAGGTTATTTGCATTTAGGAACTCTTTTTGCCGCTTTGGTTAACCGCATAACCGCAACCTCAACAAATGGTATATTCTATACCCGAATTGAGGATACCGATAAGAAGCGTGAAATTGAAGGCGGTATAGAGGATATTATCGAAGGACTTGACCGATTTGGTATCGCTATTGACGAGGGCTTTATTTCAGGTACTGAGCAAAAGGGCAAATATGGTCCTTATAAGCAAAGTGAAAGAGCTGAAATTTATCAAACCTATGTTAAAGCGCTTATCCGCCAAGGCTTAGCATATCCTTGTTTTTGCACCGCCGAAGAATTAGAAGCGGTTAGAAACATCCAAGAATCTGAAAAATTAAGAACAGGTTACTATGGAAAATATGCTAAACACCGCGATATAACGGTCGAAGAAGCAAAAGCTTTGATAGACGAGGGAAAACCCTTTGTTATAAGACTAAAATCCCCCGGAAGCGAAGAAAATAAAATTATTTTCGAGGATGCTGTTAAAGGCAAGATTGAAATGCCTGAGAACGACGAGGATTTTGTTCTCTTAAAGTCGGACGGTATTCCAACCTACCATTTTGCCCACGCGGTTGATGACCATTTAATGCGTACCACCCATGTGCTTAGAGGAGATGAATGGATTTCATCTGTTCCAAAGCATATTCAGTTGTTTAAGCTATTAGGCTTTAAACCGATGAAATACGGTCATATCTCCCCTATCATGAAGCTTGATAACGGTGCAAAACGCAAGATTTCAAAGCGCAAAGACCCCGAAGCTGCCGTTCATTTCTTTGCAGAGCAAGGGTATGACAGTGAGTGCGTTATAAACTATCTTATGACTATTGCCGCTTCCGATTTTGAAGATTGGCGCCGAGCAAATCCTGATACTTCATACAAAAGCTTTAAGTTCAACCTTAAAAAAATGAGTGTTTCGGGCGCGCTTTTCGATGAAGCCAAGCTTACCGATGTTAGCAAAAATGTTGTTTGCAAATTTAAGAGCGACGAGGTTTATGATAAGCTCACCGCTTGGAGCTTAGAGTTTGACAAAGAGTTTTATGATATTTTAACCGCAAACCCTGATTATACAAAACAGGTTTTAGCTATCGACCGCGATGTTGCAAAGCCTCGCAAGGATATTGCAAAATGGAACGAAGCAAAAGATTATTTTGCGTATATGTTTAATGGTCTTTTTGTTCCAGACAGTACCTTGCCTGAAAATATAAATTCAGCCGATGCTAAGCTTTTCTTAGAAAAATATAAAGCAGTTTATAATCCTGACGATGACCGCCAGGCTTGGTTTGACCGCATTAAAGGTATTGCAACCGAAATAGGCTTTGCCGCCGAAACCAAGCAATATAAGGCTGACCCCGATAGTTTCAAAGGTCATGCAGGTGATTTGAGCACTGTTCTCAGAATTGCTGTAACAGGCAGAAGAAACACACCTGACCTTTGCAGTATTATGCAGGTTTTAGGCAAAGAAGAATGTATTAAACGAATAGATATAACTATAAATTCTTTATAATAAGGAATGTTTTTTATGGAAGAAAATATTATTTTAACCGAAGAAAATACCGCACCTTCTAATTTTATTCATGATTTTATTGACGAGGATTTAAAAGAAGGAGTATATAAAAAAGTTCAAACCCGTTTTCCGCCTGAGCCAAACGGTTATTTGCATATAGGTCATGCTAAGGCTATTTGCATTGACTTTGCAACCGCCGAAAAATACTCAGGCAGCTGTAATTTGCGTCTTGACGATACTAATCCCACCAAAGAGGATGTTGAGTATGTAGATGCTATTAAAGAGGATATTGAATGGTTAGGCTTTAAATGGGATAACATTTATTTCGCCTCTGATTATTTCGATTTTATCTATGAATGTGCTTTAAAGCTTATAGATAAAGGACTAGCTTATGTTGATGAATCCACTCCCGATGAAATTCGCGAAATGAGAGGAACTTTAACTGAAGCCGGTGTTAACAGTCCTTATCGCGACCGTCCGATAGAAGAAACCCGCGATTTATTCTGCAGAATGACCGAGGGCGAATTTGAAAACGGAGCTATGGTGCTTCGCGCTAAAATTGATATGGCATCTTCAAACATCAATATGCGCGACCCTGTTATTTACCGAATCATGCACGCTACTCACCACAGAACAGGTGATAAATGGTGTGTTTACCCGATGTATGACTTTGCGCATCCTCTAAGCGATGCAAAAGAGGGTGTTACCCACTCTTTATGCTCATTGGAATTTGAAAATCACAGACCTCTATATAACTGGTTCTTAGAGGTTTTAGAAATTCCTGAAGCTCCTCGCCAGATAGAGTTTGCAAGAATGAATGTTAATTACACTTTAACCAGTAAGCGTAAATGCTTAAAGCTTGTGAACGACGGTTTGGTTTCAGGCTGGGACGATCCCCGTATGGCTACCATTTGCGGTATGAGAAGAAGAGGTTATCCATCAGAGGCTGTTCGTGCCTTTGTTGATAAAATCGGTGTTTCTAAGGCCTACAGCGTTATAGATTATGCGCTTTTAGAATCTTGCGTTAGAGATTATTTAAACGAAAATGCCGAGCGCGCTATGGCGGTGCTTCGTCCTCTTAAAGTTATAATTGATAATTATCCTGAGGATAAAACCGATATTATCGAGGTTGATATTAATCCTAATAAGCCCGAGCTTGGCAAATCAAAGGTTACCTTCTCTAAGGAAATCTTTATCGAAGCAGACGATTTTATGCTAGACCCTCCGGGAAAATATTTCCGTTTATGCCCTCAAAAAGAGGTGCGCTTAAAGGGTGCTTATTATATTAAATATGCTTCTCACGAAACTGACGAAAACGGCAATATAACCGCAGTTCATTGCACTTATGACCCCGAAAGCTTCGGCGGTGAATCACCCGACGGCAGAAAGGTTAAGGGCACTCTCCATTGGGTTAGCGCAAAAACCTCAGCAGATGTTGAAGTTCGTCTTTATGACCGCCTTTTCAATGTTCCTAATCCTAGCGATGAAGAGGGCGTTTCCTCTTTTGCAGATAATCTAAACCCTGAATCTTTAACCGTTTTAGAAAACTGCAAAATTGATTCTTCCCTTGTAAATTCTAAGATTGGAGACACATTCCAATTTATGCGTCAGGGTTATTTTACGGTTGATAAGGATTCTACCGAGGATAAGCTTGTATTTAACCGCACAGTAGCTTTAAAAGACTCCTTTGCAAAGAAGGGATAAAATGACCGTTAACAATATTTTTGAGTTTTTAAACCGCCTTTTCCCTACCGATACGGCTTGCGATTTTGATAATGTTGGTCTGCTTGTAGGAGACGGTGAGGCTGAGGTTAAAAAAGCTTTAATTTCGCTTGACTGTACTTTTGATACCTTAAATGAGGCTATTAAAAACGGTTGCGAGCTTATAATAACTCACCACCCGGTTATATTTACCCCTTTAAAATCAGTAACCGAAGAAAGCATTATTTTTAATCTTATTAAAAATAATATTGCGGTTATTTCAATGCATACCAATATGGATATTGGTGCAAACGGCGTTAATGACTGTTTATGCCAAAATATAGGTTTAAAAGATATAAAATCCCTAATCGCAGAAGATGGTTATCTTCTAAAAAGCGGTGAAATAGAGCCTCAATCGGCATCTGATTTTGCAAAGCATTTAAAATCGGTTTTAGGCGGAAGAATTAAGTTTTGCGATGGCGGAAAACCAATTAAAAATGTGCTGGTTTGTTCAGGAAGCGGCGGAGATTTTTTATTGGACGCTAAGCTTCACAAATTTGATGCACTTGTTACCGCAGATATTAAACATAACAAATTTTTAGAAGCAAAGGATATCGGTATTTCCCTTTTCGATGCAGGGCATTTCGAAACCGAGGACATTATAGTTGAGCCTTTAAAAGAAACCCTTGCAAATGAATTTAATTCGATAGATTTTATAACCTATCATCCCGAAATTATTTATTACGCATAGAAAAACGGAACGAAGAAAAATCTTCGTTCCGTTTTAATTTTTTAATGATTAGCGCTATAAATATCCGCAACCTCGCTTATGGTTATATAGGCCAATGGGTCAACCTCGTGAACCGCCTGCTGCATTTTTCTGATTTGAAAACGGTTAACAACAAAATATATCATGGTTTTCGGCTTGTTAGAATATCCGCCTTTAGCCTCAATAACCGTTACTCCCGTTTCGAACATACTTGAAAGCTCGGCACAAACCTCGTCAGGTTTTTCGGTTACAATCATAGCGGCTTTGCTTCTGTCTAAGCCCTCAACTATAAAGTCAACCGCCTTTAAGCCAACTGCATAGGTTACTATTGAATAAAGCGGAATTACCCAACTTTTCATTATTATACCTGCCGCTATATAGAGAATAACATTATAAGCCATAACAAACTCGCCAACAGTTATTCCCAGTCTTTTCGAGAATATAACCGCCATTACTTCGATACCGTCCATAGCACCTCCGTAACGAATAGCGAGACCGCTTCCAATACCCGAAATTAGTCCGCCAAAAATTGAGCATAAGAGCAAATCATCCTTAGCAAAAGGCGAAACAGAACTCACATCTATCGGCAAAATATCATTTATTATAAAAGCCGAAGCAGAATAGATAAATACCGTATATATTGCGTAAACCGTAAAGGTTTTGCCTTGCTTTTTAAGTCCATATAAAAATAGAGGAATATTTAAAATAAGCAAAAACAAAGATAAATTCCAAGCATTTGGAGTTATTTGGTCGAGCAAAATGGAGGTTCCCGAAATACCGCTATCATACAAATTAACCGGAGCTATAAACATTGTAACACCGATAGCATTTATAACACCTGCAAGAGTTAACCATAAAAAATTTCTAAGTTTAAATTTTTCAGGTAATTTCATTATTTACTCCTTTATAACCGAAAACTTTTTATTTTCTGCATGCACTATTCTATCGCAAACCTTTAAGCTTGTATTTCTATGAGTAACAAATAAAACCGTTTTATCAGACATAGCCTTTATATTATTCAAAACCTTGGTTTCGGTTTGCTCGTCTAATGCAGATGTGGCTTCGTCTAAAAGAAGCACCGTAGCGTCAGTCAGCAACGCGCGAGCTATTGAAATACGCTGAATTTGACCCTCAGAAAGACCTACACCTCTTTCTTTTAATACAGTATCAAGTCCATCAGGCAGTTCGGCAATTATATCGTAAATCTCAGCCGCTTTCATAGCTTTTATAATATCCTCATCAGATATATTATCATTGCATAAGCTTATATTTTCTCTAACCGTTCCCGAAAGCACCAAATTCCCCTGAGGAACATAAGCAAACAAGCCTCTAAGCGAAGTATCAAGCGGTATAATTTCGTTAACTATAATTTCGCCCGCCTGCGCCTCATAAAGGCCTAAAATAAGCTTAAATATCGTACTCTTTCCGCTTCCTGATTCGCCTGTTAAAGCGGTGATTTTACCTGCAGGCACCGAGAAACTGCAATTTTCAAGTATGTTTTCATCTTTATAAGCAAATGTAATATCCTTAAATTCTATACCACTGAAAGTACTCTTTATAACCTGCAAATTCTCCTCGGTTTCGGCAGACTTATCATTATCGCCAACTCCCAATTCCATTAAACGCTCAGCCGAAGCTATCGCTTGATAATACTGAGGCAATATACCCGAAACGGTTTGAAGCGGTCCTCTCAACTGTTGAACCAACTGCAAGAAAGCCATTAAAGTACCATAAGTCATCGCGCTATCTGAAATTCTACTTGCGCCCCAAAGAAGAACTAAATAATAACTAAAAGTAAAAAATGAATTAAGAGTAAAATGAGCCGAAGAGGTTAATAAACTTCTCTTGATTTTGATTTTAAAGTTTTTATTCATATACTGAGCCAATTTCTTTGAAAAAGGCTCAATACTTTGAAAGCTTTTAAGAACAACTATATTTTCAACACACTCTTGCATAAAAGAACGTATCTGTCCCTCAGTTTTTTGACAGTCTTTATGCATACGCTTATATTTCAAGCTTATAAATCTCCCAATAGTTGGTATTATAAGACCTAAAACTAAAACGATTACTGCAATCTTTTTATCAAGTAAAAATAAAGTCGCCATACCCGCTATCAGCTTTGTAAACACAACGATAATATGGGGTATTAAACTTAAAACACTGCTTATAACAATATCTGCATCCGAGGTGAAACGGTTTAAAACCTCACCCGAATGATATTTTGATATTTCCACATATTTTTTTTGAACTAACGATTTAAATAAATGTTTTCTAATAGATATTGTAAGCTTACCGCTTGCGTAAGCCTTTAAAACGGTATCGGCGCTCGATAATATTAATTCGAGCAAAACAACGCCCAAAATAGCTACCGCCCATTTAAAAAAACTACCGCTCGCATCTTTTGTTGCAATATCTAAAACAATCTTTGTAAGATACGCAAGTACTATTCCGCTAAGCGATACTATACCCGAAAACAAAGAAATAATTGCTACCAATGGTATATGTTTCTTTGTTCTCTTAAATATCCAAAGCAACGCTTTAAAATTATTATCTTTCTTATTCTTCAATAATTTCATTTTCTCTCATAGTTCGAACAAAAACATCAATATCTCCAAGTGCCAAAACAGTAGAAATTTCAAAATTTTCTATAAGGGCATTGAGCATTTCAGTTTTTGAAACATCCTTTTCCTTTAATAAATTCCATAAAAATGCGGCAGTTTCGGTAAGTGTTATAACATTTTGAGAGCATCCGCTCGCATTTTTGCATACAACAACCTGTTGACCTGACGAATTAACAAGCTCAAATCCGTCTTTAATTTTCACTTTAAACACCTCAATTTATGAATATTTCATTAAAATATTATACACTATAATATTTTATATTGCAAGTACAATAGGTTTTGGTGTATAATTAATATAATTAAAATATATTAAGGTTACTAAGGAGATATGTTATGGATACCTTTTTCGAACAAATTGTTAAAATCAAAAAAAGTCCCGCTAAGCTTTTTTTAATTATTGCTATATGGGCTTTAACAATAATCTTAACACCGATTATTGCTTATTTTAGTTTTATTTATTTGAAAGCTTTCGTGGCATTTGTTTTATTCGGTCTTTATTGGGGAATTATTAAGCTTACTGCTTTTTTCAATATTGAATACGAATATATTCTTACAAACGGAAGCTTTGATGTTGATAAAATAATCAACAAAAGCTCTCGCAAACGCATTTTATCCTTTGATTTGGGATTCACTCAAAGAATTGAAAAATATAATCCAAGTCTTTTGCAGAATACCGATAAAAAGGCTGTTACCTTTGCTTGCAATCAGGATGACGATAACGCTTATTTGCTTGTAGCTCAACCCGAAGGCAAATCGGCATACTATCTTGTTTTCTCCCCTGATGAGCGTATGCAAGGAGCTATTAAAAAATTCGTTCCGAAATATATTGCAAACAGTGCTTTTAAGGACTAATTATGATACTTGAATCCGCTCTTATAAAAAAAGCTGAGCAGGCGTCAGTTGAAAGCGGAAGCTTTACCTTTTTGGAGCTAATGCAAAATGCAGGCGAAAAAGCTTTCGATATAATAAATAAAAAATATGATATAAAATCTAAAAAAGTTGCTGTTGTTTGCGGAAACGGCAACAACGGCGGAGACGGTTTTGTTATCTCCCGCCTTTTATATGAATACGGCGCAGATGTAACCGTTTTTATTCCGTTAGGTGAGCCTCAAACCGAAAGCGCGTTATATTACTATAACCGTTTAAACAATATGAAAATCAAAACCGATTTTGAGGGCGATTTTGATTTTATTATAGATTCGCTTTTCGGCATTGGCTTAAACCGACCTTTATCTAAGGATATTGTTTTGCTTTTAGAAAAGCTAAATCAATCAAACGGCATTAAAATCGCCATAGATATTCCATCAGGTATAAAGGCTGATAACGGCGAAATTTTAGGTTCTTGCTTTAAAGCCGATTTGAGTATAACCTTTATAGCGTATAAGCCTTGTTTCTTTTTGAATAAGGGCAGTGAGTTTTGCGGTGAGGTTATAGTTGCAGATATCGGTGTAACACCTGAAAAGTTTTCATATAAAACAATCAAAAATCCTCTATTACCTCAAAGACCTCGAAATTCCCATAAAGGCACTTTTGGAACTGCATTGCTTTTCTGCGGAAGCTATGGTATGGCGGGCGCGGCAATGCTATCGGCAAAAGCGGCGTTAAGAAGCGGTGTTGGAATAGTTAAATCGGTTATTTGCGATAATATATATTCGCCTTTCACCACCTATATTCCCGAAGCGGTTTGTATTCCCGTTAAATCGGCCGAAAACGGATGTTTTAACCCCGATAATATAGATTTCAGTAAAGCTTTTGAAAAATCCAAAGCTATGCTTTTCGGTTGCGGAACAGGAACTGATAAAGAATGTGAAAAACTTCTTGAACTCTTACTTACCAAATCACAAATTCCGATAGTTTTGGATGCAGACGGAATAAATCTTATATCTAAAAGCATAGAATTACTAAGTAAATGCAAAGCTCCAATAATTTTAACCCCTCATCCTGCCGAAATGGCAAGACTATGCAAAAAGAATGTTGCCGAGGTAGAAGCTGACCGCATAAACACCGCTCGCGATTTTGCTATAAAGTATAAATGCACCGTTGTTTTAAAGGGTGCTTATACCATTGTTGCAAATGAAACAGGTGAAGTTTTTATAAATATTTTGGGAAATAACGGTATGGCAACTGCAGGCAGCGGTGATGTTCTTTCAGGAATAACCGTTTCGCTTTTAGCTCAGGGCTTATCACCCTTTGAAGCGGCAAAATCGGCAGTTTATCTTCATTCTCTTGCAGGCGATAAGGCAGCAAAAAAGCGAAGCGAGAGCAGTATGATAGCATCGGATATTATTGAGGAGCTTTAATATAGGTTACAAAAGGGTTTTTCTGTGAAAAAATTTTCTATAATATTTATTTCTTTTTTAATTGCTTTGCTATCAGGATGTAATAATAAAAGCTCGGATGTTAAAATTATAACCTCCGAGCTTTCTTTTTTAGCAGAAACCGAAAAAAACAATATAAAAAGTGAATACTTTGTTGAAATCAAAAAAGATAAAACAATAATCTCGGTTATAAATCCCGAAAATATTGAAGGCACAAAATTTATTTTCTCTGAAAGTGGCTGCGAGGTTTCATATAAAGAAATAACTACCAAATTAATTCCTAATAAATCAGACGAAAATTTTATACCCCAATTAATTTATAACACCTTTTTAAAAGCAAATGATAGGAAAACTGAAATTTTATCCGAAAACAAACAAACCTATTTATCCTCTAAAATAGAAAACTTAGAGTTCAGACTTTATTTAGGAAATTCAGGACTTCCATTAAAGCTTATCTTCCCCGAAACAAATACCGAAATTATAATTAAAAATGCAACCATATCAAAAAACAAACCTGACTGCTAAGCGTTGTACCGTTAAGGATACAACGCTTAGCAGTCAGGTTTTAAAATTAATTATTAATCGATAATATCTTCAAACTCATCGCCTGTATCACATTCAAGATAATCGCCTTTAATGCGGTTTTTATTCTGAATTTTATCAATAATAACAAGCGCGCCAACAATAGCACCGAAAACTGCTAATACAGCAATTAAAATCTTCCAAAAGTTTTTCATATATGTTCTCCTCCTAAAATTCGAATTTTATTCATATATATTATAACAACTTTTAAAACAGAAGTCAATAAAATCATTATAATTTACATTTTCTTACATAAATGGAGCAAATATATGAAGAACCGCTTGCTTAAAACGAGCTTTTAAAGGTCGTTTTTTCCATTCATCTATCTTAATTTCTTCGCATTCTTTTAACACTTCGCAAAAATGCTCTTTAATATCAAGCACAGTATTGTTATCGCAAAGCCAGGCACCACATTCAAAATGGAAAACAAAGCTTCTGTAATCCATATTAACCGAACCTACTGTTGCCACCTTATCGTCCGACACAAAGAGCTTTGAATGGATAAATCCGGGAGTGTATTCATATATTCTGACACTCTCCTCTAAAAGCTCTAAGTAATTATATTGGGTTACAGGGTGAACATACCATTTATCAGGTATATGCGGTGTTATAATTTTAATCTCAATACCCGATTTTGCTGCCATACGAATCGTGTTTTTCATATTATTATCTATTATTAGATACGGGGTTGCGATATATACATATTTCTTGGCGGTATTAAGAATTTGCATATAAATTCCTTCAGCAGGGTTTTTATCATTAAGAGGTCCATCACCATAAGGAATTATAAAGCCATCGTTATCAGTAAAAAATCCGCTGATATGATTTTTTATATCTATTTGCTCACCTGTTGTAAACTCCCACATAGTGCAAAACATAACGAGCATACTTGTAACCGCTTCGCCTCTGAAAATCAAGCCGCTATCCAACCAATGACCAAATCGTTCTATTTCGTTAATATATTCGTCTCCGATATTAACACCGCCTGTAAATGCGGTTTTACCGTCTATAATAACTATTTTGCGGTGGTTGCGGTTGTTCATAAATATATTCATAAATGGGTTTATCGGGTTAAACACCGAAACGGCTATACCCTCTGATTTAAGCTTTTTAATAAATCCCTTGCTTTGACGCTTAATAGAGCCAAAATCGTCAAATATAATCTTAACCTCAACACCGTTTGCCGCTTTTTCTTTTAAAACAGCGTGGATTTTATCCCACATGACGCCCTCAGCTAAAATAAAGAACTCAATATAAATATATTTTTCGGCAAACGAAAGTTCTTTTAATAAAGCAGGTAATAATTCTTCGCCTGAGGGATAAAACTTAGAGGTTGTTTTATCGTATATGGGAAAATCCGTTTCACCGGTTAGATAATCTGCCTGCCTCGAATGAATTAAATCGTGATATTTTAAGCTTTCTTTAATATCAGCGTCATTTTTAAGATAAGGCATATAATGCGATTCACAAATTCGCATTTTTTTCTTAATATGAGGCATAATTCTGCCGCCGCCCCAAAGCAAGAACACGGTAATTCCAAATATCGGGAAAATCAAAATAAAGGTTATCCAAGCAATTTTATGGTCGGGATTGCCGCGCCTGTTTATAATAAAGCAAACTACGATAGTTGCTATTATGCTCATCACTAAAAAAGCTACCACCGAGCCTAACGCAAATTCAATAGCAAAAAAAGAAAAAACCGCCATTTGAACTATGAGCAAAAATAATGAAACTAACACCCTTATAGGAAGCCTGATTCCGCGATTGTTCTTAACCTTAACCTTTTGCATTTTCCCACCTCCATTCAAAAAAACTCTTTATTATATTATATCACCGGGTAATATTTATGTCAAATTATAGAATAAAACATCTTTATTTTAATTATAAAATATGATATTATAATCTAAAAGGCGGTGAAGATATGGAAAAAGAGCTTTGGAAATATTTAAAAGAAGCTAATAAGCCTATCGTTTTATACGGTATGGGAAACGGCGCAGATAAAATTATATCGGTTTTAGAAAAAAACGAGATTGAATTTAACGGTGTTTTCGCGTCTGACGGATTTGTTCGCAATAAAGTTTTTCATGGCCACACCATATCAAGCTACGCTGAGCTTAAAAACCGCTTCGGTGATATGATAGTTCTTCTCTGCTTTGGCTCTTCGAGGGACGAAGTTTTAGAAAATGTTGTGAAAATAAAAAGCGAGACCGAGCTTTTTGCTCCTGATGTTCCGGTTATAAGCGGAGAAATTTTTACTACCTACTACTATGAACAAAACAAATCAAGATTTGATGCAGTTTATGCTCGCCTTGCCGATGATTTATCGAGAAAAACCTTTATAAACACAATAAAATATAAAATCAGCGGCAAGATAGACTATTTGTTTGAATGCGAAACCACACCCGATGAGCCTTATGAAAGCTTTTTAAAACTTTCAAATAATGAAAATTTCTTAGATTTAGGCGCATACAACGGAGATACGGTTTTAGATTTTATTAGCCGGGTAAATTCTTATGAAAGTATCATAGCAGTTGAAGGCGACTCTAAAACCTTTAAAAAGCTCTTGAAAAATACCGAAAATTTTAAAAATATAGAACATAAAAACCTATGCATATCTAATAAATGCGGATTTTTCCCTTTTGGTATGAAGCATGGCAGAAATTCAAGCAGCTTAGGTGATGATAGTTTAGCGGAATTTATAACGATTGACGAGCTTTTAAAGGGTAAAAATATAAGCTTTATTAAAATGGATATTGAGGGCGAAGAGCAAAATGCAATTTCGGGTGCCGAAAACATAATAAAAACCTTTAAACCCAAAATGCTGATATCAGCTTACCATAAAACCGAAGACCTTTTTATCCTGCCCGAAAAAGTATTTAGCATAAGAAATGACTATCAAATTTATATGCGTCATTTCAAAGGCTTGCCTGCTTGGGATATAAACTATTATTTTATTTAAAAATTATAAAAAAGGCTTGACAAATTGAAATTATAAATATATAATATTCTGTACGACGATAGAGGTGGAAGTATGATTATCGATTTAAAACATATATTTGTTAAAGATAACAGCTCTCTGCCGATTGAGTATAGTTTAGATATGAGCGATGTTGAATTTATGGGTGAATATCCGCTCAAAAAGCCCGTTAAAATCAATGGAACCATTTCTAACAAAGCAAGCTTAGTAAGGTTTGAGGCTCAGATTTCTTATGATTTCGAAGCCGGCTGTGATCGTTGCGGTGAATATACCGTAAGAACACACACTTTGACTTTTGATAAGTCCCTCGCGGTTTCTATTGAAGGCGAGGAAAGCGACACAATACTCATAACTCCCGATATGAAGCTCGACTTGGACGAGCTGGTGTATTCCGAAGTGATTGTAAATCTTCCTATGAAGCATTTATGCAGTGAGGAATGCCGGGGTATTTGCTTTAAGTGCGGTAAAAACCTTAATGACGGTGATTGCGATTGTCCTAAAAAGGAAATCGACCCCCGTTTAGCAGTGCTTGCAGATTTATTAAAGGAAAACAATGATTAAACTAAGGAGGTGCCTAAAATGGCAGTACCGAAGAGAAAAACTTCTAAAGCTAGAAGAGATAAGAGAAGAAACAATGTATGGAAATTGAATGCGCCTACTTTGGTTAAATGTTCATGCGGTGCATACAAGCGCCCTCACAGACTTTGCGCTGCTTGCGGTCAATATAACGGCCGTGAGGTTGTAAAGGTTGGCGAATAATTAGCAGTCTAAGGGGAGGAGAAAATCCTTCCCTTATTTTTTATATTTGTATGATAAGAGGTGTTTTTATGTCGGTTATAATTAAATCGGTTTTAAAAGGCAGTATTGCAGATAAAAAAGGTTTAAAACCCTGTGATACCTTGCTTTCTATTGATGGCAACGAAATAATGGATGTTTTGGATTTCAGATTTTATCAAAACAATGAAAAATTAAAGCTCAGCTACATAAATTCTAAAAACCGCATAAAAACAGTTAAAATTAAAAAAGCAGAATTTGAAGAATTAGGTTTAGAGTTTGAAACCTATTTGATGGATAAAAAACACAGTTGCCGAAACAAATGTATTTTCTGTTTTATCGACCAGTTACCAAAAGGGCTTCGCGATACCCTTTATTTTAAGGATGATGATTCCCGCCTATCCTTTTTGTTTGGAAATTATATCACTTTAACTAATATAACCGAGCATGAGGTTGAGCGTATTATAAAAATGCATATTAGCCCGATAAATATTTCAGTTCATACAACTAATCCTGAGCTTCGGGTTAAAATGATGAACAATAAAAATGCGGGCGAGGCTTTAAAAATCATAAACCGATTAAACGATGCTGATATAAAGCTTAATTGCCAGCTGGTACTAGTCCCTGAGGTTAATGACGGTGAAGAATTAGAAAGAAGCCTTAAAGATTTAACCGCTTTAAAAAATGTTGAATGTATCGCGGCGGTACCTGTTGGGCTAACCCGATACCGTGAAGGTTTGGCGGAGATTTCTCCTTTCAATAAAGAAGCCTCCTTAAAAACCATAGAAATTATCGACCGCTTTGGCGACGAATGTATTAAAAAATATGGAAACCGCAGAGTTTTTGCGGCAGACGAGTTTTATATACTAGCCGAAAAGAAGCTTCCCGAAGCTTCTTACTATGAAGAATTTTTGCAGCTTGAAAACGGAGTAGGCTTAGTATCGCTTTTTGAAAGCGAAGTTTTTGAAGCTATAAATCTTTATGATTACAATTTGGATAAAAAGCGCATAATTACAGTAGTAACAGGCGAAGCGGCATTTCCTTTTATATCAGAAATGGTTGACAATATAGGAAAAAAGTGGGATAATTTAAACTGTAAAGTAAAATGCATTAAGAATGACTTTTTCGGGGGCAAAATAACCGTTGCAGGTTTAGTTACCGCAACCGATATTTTAAAGCAATTAAAAGGCGAGGAATTAGGCGAAGAATTGCTTATCCCGTCGGTTATGCTGCGAGACGGTAAAGATATGTTTTTAGATAGCATTACCTTAGAAGAATTATCCCAAAAGTTAAATATTAAAATAACCCCCGTCGATAATGACGGTTATCAGTTTTTAGATAAAATTTTAGGAATTTAAACAAGCTTAGGAGGTTTATATGGCTAAACCTATTGTTGCCGTAGTTGGCAGACCGAATGTGGGCAAATCCACCCTTTTTAATAAAATAATAGGTAAAAGACTTTCTATCGTTGATGATACTCCGGGTGTTACACGAGACCGTATCTACGGCGATGCCGAATGGCTTGGCAGAAAGCTTATGCTCGTTGATACAGGCGGTATTGAGCCTAAGACCGACGATATTATTTTAAGCAGTATGCGCGAGCAGGCTCAGCTGGCTATTGATACTGCAAGCGTTATCGTTTTTGTTACCGATATAAAAACAGGTGTTACCGCCGCCGACCAAGAGGTTGCGGCAATGCTCAGGCGCTCGGGCAAACCGATTGTTCTTTGTGTTAACAAATGCGATAAAATCGGTGATACTCCCGCAGAATTTTATGAGTTTTATAATCTGGGTTTAGGCGACCCGATTGCTGTTTCCTCGGTTCACGGACATGGAACGGGCGATTTATTAGACTCAGTTATATCGCATATCCCAGAGGAAGATTTTTTTGATGAAGACGAGGATATCATAGATGTTGCAGTTATCGGTAAGCCGAACGCCGGAAAATCCTCTCTCATAAATCAAATTGCAGGAGAAGAACGTTCTATTGTTTCTAATATTGCAGGAACAACCCGCGATGCGATTGACACCAGAATAGAGAAAAACGGAATTAAATATAATTTCATTGATACCGCAGGACTCAGAAGAAAATCCAAGGTTGAAGATAAAATTGAAAAATTCAGTGTTCTCAGAGCTAAAATGGCCATCGAACGCGCCGACGTTTGCGTTATTATGATAGACGGAGTTGACGGATTTACCGAACAAGACTCTAAGGTTGCAGGTTTAGCATTAGAACAAGGCAAGGCTTGTATAATTGCGGTTAATAAATGGGATGCCGTTGAAAAAGACGGCAGCACTATGGACAGCTTCCGCAAAAAGCTTATGGTAGATTTCTCTTTTATGCCTTATGCTCCGATAGTATTTATTTCGGCAAAAACAGGTCAAAGGGTTGACCGTTTGTTTGAGCTTATAAAATATGTTAACGAGCAAAATACAATGCGTATTTCAACAGGTATGCTAAACGATATTTTAGCCGATGCTACCGCTCGCGTTCAACCACCTACAGATAAGGGCAAACGCCTTAAAATCTATTATATGACTCAGGCTTCAACCAAGCCGCCAACATTTGTTTGCTTCTGCAACAAAGCAGAGCTGTTTCATTTTTCTTATCAGCGTTACCTTGAAAATCAAATCCGTGCAACATTCGGTTTAGAAGGCACACCAGTTAGATTCGTTATTAGAGAAAGAGGAGATAAATAATGATTATAACCGCCCTTGTAACTATTATAGCTGCATATTTAATAGGAAGTATAAATTTTGCTGTTATTTTTTCAAAAGCATTTCTTAAAAAAGATGTTAGAAATTTAGGAAGCGGAAACGCAGGAACCACCAATGTTATGCGAAACGGAGGTTTCTTACCCGGAGCTCTCACCTTTATATTTGATGCTTTAAAAGGTTTTGTTGCATCATACATGGGCAAACTTATATTTGATTATATATTTGAGGAAACTGCTGCTTCTTGGTCAAAAGGAATTTATGGCGCATTTATATGCGGTCTTTTCTGTATGATAGGCCATGTGTTCCCTATTTTCTTTCAATTCAAAGGCGGAAAAGGCGTTGCAACAAGCGTTGGTATTTTTGCAGTTTGTTCGCCTGTTGCAATTATCTTAGGTCTTATAGTTTTTGCTGTTACTCTTTTGATTTTTAAAATGGTATCTCTAAGCTCATTAATCGCAACCTTTACCGTTGTTTTCTCGGTATGCTTTTTTCATAGCGATGATGCCTCTTTTTTACCGCAGATTATACTTGCGATATTAATGGGTATTATAGTTGTTTCAAAGCATAAAACCAATATTAAAAGGTTATTATCGGGAACAGAATCAAAAATCGGGAAGGGTAAGAAATAATATGGCTAAGATTACAGTTTTAGGCTCAGGCGGTTTCGGTATGGCATTGGCGCTATGCTCTTATAATAACGGTTGCGAGGTATCCTTATGGTCTCCGTTTAAAGAAGAGGTTGAGCTTCTGCGCGAAAAACGCGGTAATGAAAAGTTACTGGCTGGTATAACCTTGCCTGATGATATTAATATTACTGATGATATATCCGAGGTTGAAGGTGATACGATAACTATTATAGCAACCCCCTCATCCGCTGTTCGCGAGGTTGCGCATAAACTATCAACTTGCAAAGATATAGGTATTGTTGTTAATGTTGCAAAAGGTCTTGAAAAGAATACCTTAAACCGTCTTTCTCAGGTAATAAAAGAGGAACTTCCCTCTTCACCTATAGTTATACTTTCCGGCCCATCTCACGCGGAAGAGGTTGCAAGAAAAATACCAACCTCGCTCGTTGCCGCATCTGATTCTCTATATGCCGCTCAGGCAGTTCAAAACATCTTATCTTCAAATGTTTTAAGAATTTATACCTCATCTGATTTAACAGGTGTTGAGCTTGGCGGTGCGCTTAAAAATGTTATTGCTATTGCCGCAGGTATATGCGACGGTCTGAAACTGGGAGATAATACAAAAGCCGCATTAATAACCCGAGGTCTTGCTGAAATTTGCCGTTTAGGTGTTTGCATGGGCGCTCATGAAGCCACTTTCTCAGGTCTTACAGGTGTTGGTGATTTAATAGTTACCTGCATGTCAGTTCATAGCCGAAACAACCGATTTGGAAACAAAGTTGGCAGCGGTATGGATATTGAGACCGCATTAAAAGAAACAGGAACAGTTGAAGGCTATTATGCAACCTTAATGGCTTATGAACTAGCCAAAAAATATAATATAGAAATGCCTATTATATCAAAATGCTATGATATTCTTTATAAAAATGAGGATGCAAAAACCGCGCTTTACGACCTTATGAGCAGACCAGGAAGAAGCGAATATTAAAAATATAAAAAAAACACTTGATTTTTTCGACATAGTATGATATTATAGTCTTTGCTATGCGGAATTATGTCCGTTTCACAAATTATTGAAGGAGGTGCAGACCATGGCTAAATGTGATATCTGCAACAAAGAAATTGCTTTCGGTATTAAGGTTTCTCACTCACACAGACGCACCAACAGAACCTGGAAGCCCAATGTTAAGAAGGTTAAGGCAATCGTAAACGGTTCGCCCCGCCGTATCAATGTTTGCACCCGTTGCTTGCGTTCCGGTAAGGTTACCAGAGCTATCTAATTGATAATAATTTCTTGCAAATAACCCTAAGCTTTGGCTTAGGGGTTTTTTGTATATGGAGGAAGTTTATGATTAAAGCAGTTTTATTCGATTTAGACGGCACTCTTGTTAACTCATTAGAGGATTTAGCTTCTAGTTGTAACTATGCCTTAACATATTTCGGATTTCCTACCCACGAAACCGAAAAATATAAATACTTCGTTGGCGACGGTATGCCGAAATTGATTGAAAGGGTTTTGCCTGAGGCTTTCCGCGATACCGAAACCAAACAAAAGGTTTTAGAAAAGTTTTTAGAACACTATAAAATTCATTTTGCTGATAATACCTATGCTTATGACGGCATAATTAAGCTTTTAGAAGATATAAAAAAACTAAACCTTAAAACTGCCGTTATATCAAATAAAGCTCAAAAGCCTGCCGAAGAGGTTGTATCGAAAATTTTAGGAAGTTTTTATTTTGATATTATCTGCGGAAAAAGAGAAGGATACCCCGCAAAGCCCGACCCTACACTCACTCTCGAAATCATAAAAGAGTTAGGCGTAGAGCCCTCTGAATGTTTGTTTATAGGTGATTCAGGTATGGACTGTGCCGTTGCAGTAAATTCAGGCGCTATCGGTGTCGGTGTTCTTTGGGGATTCAGAGTAAAATCCGAACTTTTAGAAAATGGCGCTGAATACATAGTAGAAACACCAAACGAAATTTTAGATATTATTAAAGGTACTAAAAATGAGTAAAAGCTTCACCGTAACAAAAGTTGCTTGTTATATAGGCTATATCGTTCAAGCAATAGTTAATAACTTCTTGCCTATTCTTTTTATTGCTTTGCAGGATATTTATGCCCTGAATTACGAGCAATTAGGCAGAATAATTTTAGTAAACTTTTTGACCCAAATGGCAACCGATTTTTTCACCCCTAAAATTTTAAAATACATAGGTTATAAAAGAGCTTGCGTTTTGGCGCAAATTTCAGCTTTCATAGGCTTATGCTTGCTCGGTATTTTACCCCGGATTATGCATAATACATATCTTGCAATACTTATTGCTATGACCATAACCGCCTTTGGAAGCGGACTCATTGAGGTTGTTATAAGTCCTATGGTTGAAATGCTACCAACAAAAAATAAAGTTGGTAATATGGCGGTGCTTCACTCTTTTTACTGTTGGGGTCAGGTTTTCACTGTTTTAGTTACAACCGCTATGATTTTCATAACAGGATTTAATAATTGGGCATATATACCGCTTATTTGGAGCTTAGTTCCTCTATTCAACTTTTTTATGTTTTTAAAATCACCTGTAATAGAGCCTGAAAAAGAACAAAAGCAAGATAGCTTTAAAAAGCTTTTTTCCTCTCGCCGTTTCAGATGCTATTTAATTATGATGCTTTGCGCGGGAGCAAGCGAAATTGCTATGGCTCAATGGGCTTCTATGTTTGCACAACAAACACTAAATGTTTCAAAAACTATCGGTGATTTAGCAGGTCCTTGCGCTTTTGCAATATTTATGGGTGCGGGCAGAATTTGGTATGCCAAAATAAGCGATAGAATTTCCTTTAAAAAATTGATGGTTATTTTAAGCTCATTGTGTTTTATCTGCTATGTTACGGTTGCTTTCTGCCAAATACAGTTTATAGCTTTAATATTCTGTGCGCTTTGTGGCTTCACCGTTAGTATTTTTTGGCCGGGAACTTATTCCGCAGGCGCTAAGGATTTTAAAAATGGCGGCGCGGTTATGTTTTCAGCATTTGCAATGCTTGGAGATATTGGTTGCTCAATAGGTCCTTGGCTTTTAGGTGTTGTTGCTGATAAGCTTGAGTTAAAATTTGGCTTCTTAACAGTTGCCATATTCCCCGTTGCAATGATTATTGCGACTTTAATAAGTGTTAAAGAAGATAAAAAATAATTGCAAAATGATTTGAAATAGTATAAAATCATACTATGAGGTGAAGAAAATGAAAAGACTTGATTATTTAAGCTGGGACGAATATTTTATGGGTATCGCCTCGCT
The DNA here is from genome assembly GCA_017537365.1 of Clostridia bacterium. Lineage (GTDB taxonomy): Bacteria > Bacillota > Clostridia > Oscillospirales > Acutalibacteraceae > UBA737. The sequence goes on along the minus strand of JAFYKZ010000030.1, from coordinate 58,497 downwards.
TTCTGCTATGAGAAGCAAAGACCCCTCAACTCAGGTTGGCGCTTGCATAGTAAATAGTGATAAGCGCATACTTTCTATGGGATATAACGGTATGCCTCGCTGTTGCAGTGATGACGAATTTCCTTGGGATAAAAAAGATACCGCTCTCGATTCAAAATATTTATATGTTTGCCACGCGGAGCTTAACGCTATTTTAAACTGTGCGGTGGGCTCGGTTAGAGGTTGCACCGTTTATACAACCCTATTCCCTTGCAACGAATGTGCAAAAGCGATTATTCAGTCGGGTATAACCGAGGTTGTTTATGCTTCTGATAAATATGCCGATTCAGACAGTGTTTTAGCCTCAAAGCGTATGTTTGACACAGCAGGCGTTAAATACAGACCTTATACCTCGGCAAATAAAGAAATTAAAATCTCTCTTTAAGGAATTTAAGATGTTTTTTAAATCAAAATCAACTTATGATTGGCTTATAGTAGGTCTCGGCAACCCCGGAATCACCTATGAAAACACAAGACATAATGTCGGCTTTATAACGGTCGATAAACTAGCCCAAAAAGAAAATTTCAGCTTTAACAAAATTAAATTCAGCGCTAAAATAGGCGAATATAAACTTAAAGACAGCCGTATACTTGTTATAAAACCCGAAACCTATATGAACAATTCAGGCAAAGCGGTTTTAGAAGCTTCTTCCTTTTATAAAATCCCTTCTGACAGAATAATCGTTATACAAGACGATATTTCTCTTGTTGTTGGCAAGCTTCGAATCAGAAGAAAAGGAAGCGACGGCGGTCAAAAAGGTATGCGCGATATTATTGAACTTTTAGGAACAGATAATATTGCGAGAATTAAAATCGGTGTTGGAGCTAAACCTCACCCCGATTATAATTTAGCCGATTGGGTTTTAAGCAAATTTAAAGCGGAAGAAAAAGAACCGCTGAATAATGCTTGCGATAATGCCGTTTTAGCCATAAAAGAAATAATAACCCGCTCGATTGATTCGGCTATGAACAAATACAATAGTTGAGGCTTTTATGGAATTTTTAAGCAACATACTCTTTAAGGACCCTGATTTTGCCTCATTTTTAAACAGCATAGAAAAAAACCGACTTCCCCTTGCATTAACAGGGCTCTCCCCTATTCACAAGGCGATTTTACTTTTAGCTGTATTTAAAAAAGCAGGGCAAAAGCTAGCCGTTATAACTCACGACGAAGCATCTGCCATTTCCTTAGCAGATGATGCCAAAGCGTTGGGACTTAAAACGGTTAATTTTCCGCTCAGGGATTACTGTATCGGTAATATAAGCGGATATTCAAAAGAATACGAACAAAAAAGAACAGACACCCTATCTGCCCTCGCAGATGGGGCTTTTGAGCTGCTTACGGTTTCTATTGATGCGGCTTTGCAATATACTGTCCCGCCAGAAATTTTAAAGAAATCAAGATTTTCTTTAAAAACCGCAGATGAAATTTCAACCTCAGATTTAACCGATAAGCTTTTAAGCGCAGGTTACACCCGAACAGAACTTTGCGAAGGTAAAGGTCAGTTTGCGATAAGAGGCGGTATTTTTGATATTTTCCCTGTTAATTCGAATAACCCGTTAAGAATAGAGTTTTGGGGAGACGAGATTGACAGTATTTCTTTTTTTGATATAGAAACTCAGCGCAGAACAGAAAATGCAGATGTTATAGAAATAACCCCAGCTTGCGAGCTTCTTTTCAACCCGCAAGAATTAGCAAAAACCTTAACCGATTATCAAAATAACACTAAAAAGCTAACCGACCCTCAAAAAAAGATACTATCAAACGATATAAATGCCCTAGAAAACGGCATTTCAATACTTCCTGACAGATATTTACCCCTAATATACCCTGAGAATTCAACCATTTTTGATTATTTAAAGGATACACTTATTTTCGTTAGCGAAACCGCAGGAATAAACGAGCGGTTTAAATCAATAGACATTCAAGCCTCTGCGGATACCGAAAGCTTTTTAGAAGATGGTTTTTTATCCGCCAAAACAGCTAAATTATGGTTAGAAAAGGGAGAATTCTGGCAAAAATGCGAGAATGCGATTTTGCTCGAAAACTTTCCTCGAACTTCCTATGAATTAAAGCTTAAAGATATTATTAACTTTAACTTCAAGCGTTCAACCGCTTGGAGCGGCGACCTTAATGTTTTATGCGAGGATATAAGCTATATCGCCGAGCAAAAGGGCAAGGTTATTATCCTTTCGGGTGAAGAACGCGCCGCAAAGGTATTAACCAATGAACTTTGCGATAAAGGTTTTTCTGCCGTTTTTGAGGCAAACCCAAAAGAAATAAAATCCTCTGTTACGGTAAGCCTAGGCGGTTTATCAAGCGGTTTTGAAATACCCTCTCAAAACTTTCTTCTCATAACCCACCGCCATATTCAAGGCGAAGAAAAGAAAAAAAGAAAACGACCAAAAAATGCAAAAGAAATCGGCTCGCTCGAAGAGCTTCACATTGGAGACTATGTTGTTCACGAGGCGCACGGTATCGGTATTTTTGATGGTATCAACCGCATTACAAATGCAGGAGTTACAAAGGATTATATCAAAATCAAATACGCTAAAAGTGATGTTTTATATGTTCCTGTAACCCAGCTTGATTTAGTTTCCCGTTATATTGGTGCGGCAACCGAAAACGGAGGTATTAAGCTTCATAGATTAGGCGGCGCCGAATGGCAAAAGACAAGACACCGAGTTAAAAAAGCCGTTGCTGATATGGCAAAACAGTTAACCGCTTTATACGCTAAACGAATGTCAGTTAAAGGATATGCTTTCGGACCTGATAATGATTTGCAAAATGATTTTGAAAGACGCTTTCCGTATGATGAAACCGAGGACCAGCTTCGTTGCGTTAATGAAATCAAGGGCGATATGGAGCGTAATGTTCCTATGGATAGACTTCTTTGCGGCGATGTTGGTTTTGGTAAAACCGAGGTTGCTTTAAGAGCCGCTTTTAAATGCATAAGCGAGGGTAAACAATGTGCCTTGTTAGTTCCAACAACCATTCTTGCTATGCAACACTATAACACAATAATTCGTCGCTTCGGCGAAATGCCAATAAATGTTAAACTTTTAAACCGTTTTGTTACCCCAAAAGCTCAGCAGAAAATCATTTCTGACCTTAAATGCGGCAGGGTTGATATGGTGGTTGGAACCCACCGCCTCATATCAAAGGATGTTGAGTTTAAGGATATAGGTTTAGTTATTATAGACGAGGAGCAACGCTTTGGTGTTGCCCAAAAGGAGAGACTTAAAGAGCTTTATCCCTTTGTTGATATTTTAACTTTAAGCGCAACTCCGATACCGAGAACTCTTAATATGGCAATGTCGGGACTTAGAGATATGTCCTCCATAGACGAAGCACCGGGAGACCGCCACCCTGTTCAGTCTTATGTTTTGGAATATAACCTCGGTGTTATAACCGATGCAATAAGAAAAGAAATCAGGCGAAACGGTCAGGTTTATTATCTTCATAACAGGGTTGAAACGATTGAAAGATGCGCATTTAAGCTAAAACAAAAGCTCCCTGATGTCAATTTCGGAATTGCCCACGGTAAAATGACCGAGGATGAGCTAACTAAGGTTTGGAAACAACTTTTAGAGCATGAAATTGATGTCTTGGTTTGCACAACCATTATAGAAACAGGTGTTGATGTTCCAAATGCAAACACCCTTATAATTGAGGATGCCGACCGAATGGGACTTGCTCAACTACATCAGTTGAGAGGCAGAGTGGGTCGTTCTCCAAGGCGCGCTTATGCCTATTTTTGCTTTGGTGCTAACAAGCAGTTATCTGATATAGCCTCTAAACGACTCGAAGCTATAAGAGAATACACCGAGTTTGGCTCGGGCTTTAAAATCGCAATGCGCGACCTTGAAATCAGAGGTGCAGGAAGTATTTTGGGCGCCGACCAACACGGAAATATGGAATCAGTAGGCTATGATATGTATTTAAAACTCTTATCCGAGGCAGTAAACGAGCAAAACGGCGAATTGCCAAAAGACGATATTCCTTGCACTATCGACCTTAATGTTTCGGCTCATATTCCCGAAAGCTATATTGAATCGCTTTCCGCAAGACTCGGCATTTATAAAAGAATTGCAAACATTCAAACCGACGAGGATTCGCTAGATGTTATAGACGAGCTTTGCGACCGTTTCGGTGAACCACCGAAATCAGTTACGGGGCTTATAGATATAGCTATCCTCAGAAACAAAGCCGCCGCGGCGGATATTGCCGAAATAACCGGCACTTCAAACACCGCGATTCTTCATATAAATTCAATTAAACCTGAGGTTGCAAGCCGCCTTTCCGATTATTTCGGTAACAGGTTTTTACTAAATGCCTCAGGAAAACCGGTTTATACTGTAAGGTTAAACAAGGGACAAAAAATGTCCGACCTTGTAACCGAACTAAAAAAAGCACTCTAAATTAAAGGAAAATAGATATGTCTAAGAAAACAATAATTATAATATGCTCAGTTTTATTATCAGTATTAATCGGGGTGGGCTCTGCTGTTTTGGTTGTTCATTTAGCCGATAAAACCGTTCATACTGATGGTGATTTATCCTCAGTTTCTGATGTTTCTTCCGAATCTATCCCTGAGATAAGCAGTACACCCGAACCCGAAAAAATCCCCGATTTTCAAATTTTTAATCCAACTAAAACTAATGTTACAACCACCGAAAATCATTATACATTTTCAGGAAAATCAAATACAAAAGACCCTGTAACCTTAAACGGCAAGGAAGTCTCGCTTACTGATGACGGCGTTTTCTCGGTAACAGTTGAACTTAAAGAGGGTAAAAACACCTTTACCTTTGTTCATAAAGAAAAAAGTTATGTTTACACTGTTAATTACCGCTATATAATCCTTAAAAGTTACAGTCCTTCCTCTGCTCAAACTTATAAAAGCGGCTCAACCTTAGCAGTTTCGGCTACCGCCAGAAAAGGAAGCACTGTTACTGCCACCTTTAACGGCACTACCATAACCTTAAAGGAATATACCGCTCAAAATGAAACAAGCGAAAAATCCGAAGTTTTTACAGATTTTATAGGCGCATTTAAGCTTCCGTCCACAACCCAAAATAAAAACTTAGGCAAAATCACCTTTAAAGCTACTTTAAACGGAAAAACCGAAAGTTTCAGTTCGGGTAATATAACCTGCAAAAAAGCAGAAATCGTTGTTAACTATAACCCGAATTCTGCCCCGCTCGGCGGCAAATATATAAATGTAGGAACAGGTAAAATTACCGAAATCATAGCCTATGAAGCCGAAACCTTTGACGCTAAGTCTACTAACGACTGGTCAAGACCTACAAATAACTATCTACCAAAAGGCACAGTAGATTACAGTGCCTCAGGATATGTTTATTATCAAAGCGGAAGCACCAAAAAAGAATATGCGGTGCTTCGTTGCGGAAGACAGGTTTACACTTCAAAAAAGAATATCCCAACTAACGAAACGGTTAAAATCGTTAAAGAATATGCGGGCACTCTCCCCGACCATAACGAAATTAACATTTCCTCATTTGAAACCGAGGGTAATCATACCGTTTTAACTCTTGACACAATGTGGAAAGCTCCGTTTTATTTTGATATTCTCCCCCAATCTTATACAAACCCATCAAAACAAGATTACAGTATTTCGGCTGTAACCTATCAGTATATTGATATAACATTTTGCTACGCAACCGTTTTAACAGGAAATATTGATATACCAAAAACCAACACTCTGTTTTCTTCTGCCAAGATAATCAAAAATAAATCCGACTATACATTGAGGCTTTATTTGAGAGAAAAAGGCGGTTTCTACGGATGGGATGCTCATTATAATTCAAGCGGTCAATTAGTTTTTGAGTTTTTAAACCCTGCAAGAGTAAAAAAAGCATCTAATTCCTACGGTGTCGACCTTACTGGAGTTAAGATTTTAATTGATGTAGGTCATGGCGGTAAAGACCCAGGTGCAGTAGGTGTTGGTGGAACCTCTTATAGTGAAGCCAATCGTAATTTAGCTTTGGCTAATAAAATAAAAGCCCAGCTTCAAAGCATTGGTGCTACTGTTTATATGACCAGAACATCAAACACAACCTCTTCAAATGATGATAAAATTAAGATGCTCAAAAATTTGAAGCCTGATTTTTGTATCGCTATTCATCACGATTCATCTACCAGTTCAACACCCAACGGATTCGGTGCATTTTATTCACAGCCTTTTTCCAAAAAAGCTGCCGAGCTTGTTTATTCTTATACAAAAGCCACAGGACTTTATAAATCCTCAAAGCTCAGTTGGCATTATTACTATATGGCAAGGTCGAGCTATTGCCCCGTTGTTCTTACTGAAAACGGCTTTATTTCTAATACATACGATTATCAGAATATGGTAAGCGATGCTTCTTTAAATAAAAAAGCTATCGCAATTTCAAGAGGTATAGCAGATTATTTCTTAGCCTCCTCGCCTGACGATGTTCCGCTAACCGAGGAACCCGAAACTCCTCCCGAAATTCCGTCAGAGCCCGATACCCCATCCGAACCCGAAACCCCGTCTGAGCCTGAAAATTCTCAGCCTGAGACATCTGAGCCTGAAACTTCCAGCACTCCTCCAAAAGACGAGGAAACCTCTGACGACCAAACCTCGAATAATGCATAAAAAATGTTGCCGCTTTTTGCGGCAACATTTTTATTTTATACTAGCTGTTTCTTCGTCTCCGTCATAATTAATTATAAGCGTTCCGTTTTTAACGCTGATTTCCGACTTATTTCCTATAAATTCATTACTTACTCCAAGCGGAAAATAAGGCGAAAGCTCGGCATTTTGAATTTCATATAAAAGCCCTGAAATATTAACGCCCGAAGCCTTTTCAAAAGCGAAAACCGAAACATTTCCCTTTGCTTTTTCACTAAACGAAACCGAGCGGTTTTTAATTGCCGTAACGCAATATTTATCGCCCTTTAAAATGCCAAAAGCATTATTCTCAGCCAAAAAGGCAAGCGACTGAATATTAGCTATTGTATGGTCCAGTCTTCCGCCTGTGCCACCGTAAATCACAAATTTTTTATAACCTCTGCCCAGTCCTACCTTTATGGCGAGCAAGGTATCGGTATCATCTTTTCTTACAGGATGTTTTATAATTTCTATATTTTCAGGCTCATAACCCAACGAATCGAAATCACCTAAAACAACATCGGGTTTAACACCTGATTTTTTTGCGTTTTCAAATCCTAAATCGGCAGCAATAATAAGGTCTTCTTTTTTTATTTCAAGCTTTTGGGGCAATCCTTCTGCCGCAGAAAAAATATAACAAGTTTGCATTTTTATTTTCCTTTGTAGATTTATATTATTATTTTATATAATATTTTTATTTAAGTCAATCTAAAACTTGAATAATTATATAAATTATAGTATAATTATATTGTTAAAATATAAATTGGAGATTTATGCTATGAATTTTACTCCTCTTGATAATAAAGGTCTTGTTGAAGGCTTTTGCATTATTAAAAGTATCGACTCTAAAACTTCCTCTAAGGGAGACACATATCTCGACATTATGTTAGGCGACTCGTCAGGCGAAATCAACGCTAAGCTTTGGCGTTATTCAAAAGAACTCCACGGTGAATATACCGCTAATGCGCTAGTTAAAATCAGAGGTCTTATCTCGCAATATAACGGTGCAGACCAGCTTAAAATTGATAAAATCCGTCCTGTAACTGAGGCAGATGGAATTAAGGCTGAGGATTTTGTTAAAACTGCGGGTTATTCGGGTGAGCAGATGTATTCAGAGCTTTTAAATATTGCCGAAAGCTTTGAGGATAACGACCTTAAAATTATCGTTTCAGCTATTTTAAAGGATAAAAGAAACGCGCTTTTGTATTGGCCTGCCGCCTTTAAGCTTCATCATGCAGTTCGCGGTGGACTTCTTTTACACACCTTGTCCATAGTTCGTCTATGCGAAAAGGTTTGCGAAATTTATCCCTTTGTTGATAAAGAGCTTTTAATTTCGGGCGCTATTTTGCATGATATTGCAAAGCTTGATGAATTTGAGGTTGCAGAAACAGGAATCGCAACAGGCTACTCGGTTGAGGGAAATTTAATAGGTCATTTGGCGATGGGCGCTATGACCATAAACCGATATGCCGAAAAATTATCTATTAATCCTAAAACCGCAATGCTTCTTGAACATATGTGTTTATCTCACCACGGTGAGCCTGAGTTTGGCGCCGCAGTAAGACCGATGTTTATCGAAGCCGAGCTTTTAAGTGAACTAGACTTAATGGATTCAAGAATTTACGAAATGCAAGAGGCGGTTTCAGGCGTTGAGGCTAATGATTTTTCTTCGAGAATCTGGGCAATGGATAACCGCAAGCTTTTCAACCACGCGAGAAAAAATTTGAATAGCGAACCAAAATTATTTTAATACTAATAATAAATTGAAAAAAGGATTGATAAAAATGAAAATTACAAAAGATATGATTATCGGCGATGTTCTTGATATGGATGCAGGATGTGCAGAATATTTCCTTGAAATCGGTATGCATTGTTTAGGCTGTCCCTCTGCAAGAGGCGAAAGCATTGAACAGGCTTGTATGGTTCACGGTACCGACTGTGATGAGTTAGTAGCAAAGCTTAACGCTTATTTCGAAAACAAATAATGTTAAAGCTAAGCGAGCGACTTTTAACAATTTCAGAATTTATAAACGAGAAAGCTATGGTTTGTGATATTGGAACAGACCACGGCTTTCTTGCCATACATTTAATTGAGAGCGGCAAAACCGATAAGGTTATTGCCGCTGATATTGCAAAAAAACCGCTCGAAAATGCCCGTAAAAATATAGAAAAATCAGGAATTTCAGGAATAGAACTCCGTTTATCTAACGGCTTTTCAGCTATAAATCCTGGCGAGATTGATACTGCGGTAATTGCAGGTATGGGTGGCGAAGTTATTGCTGAGATAATTAAATGCGGAAAAAAGGTTGCCGCAAGAAAAGATTTTAATCTTATTTTGCAGCCAACAACCTCACCCGAAGCCTTGCGAAAATTTTTATATCAAAACGGTTATGAAATTATAAGCGAAAAAGCTGTTTTTGAAAACTCAAAGCTTTATTCCGTTATGAAGGTTTGTTTTAAAGGTGTTTCAAATCCTCAAACAGAAGGGTTTTATTTTATAGGCAAAGTTAATCCCAAAACCGAAAGCGGATATAAATACATAAAAAAACAGCTTGAAAGAAATAGAAAATGTATGGAAAGTCTTGAAAATATACCCAAAAAACAAAAAGAATTTTTATACTATAAAAAGGTTTTTACCGAAATAGAGGAAGTTTTAAATGGCGTTTGACGGTATTCTTCTAAACCTTATTCTTAAAGAATTAAATGAAGCCATAGGCAGTCATATAGATAAAATTTACCAGCCCTCAAAAGATGAGTTGGTATTTTTGTTGCGCAAAAAAGGCTTTGCCAAAAGGCTTTTAATAACCATAAAGCAAGGAAGCGCCAGACTTCATTTCACCGAAAACAAATATGAAAATCCCGCTGTTCCGCCTAATTTTTGCATGCTGCTTAGAAAATATTTATCAAGTGCAAAATTAGAAAGCGTTACCCAACCCGATTTTGAACGAGTTGCCGAGCTTAACTTCTTTGCAACAAACGAAATGGGCGATAGCATAAAATTAAAACTTATATGCGAGCTTATCAGTGGCAGCGCAAATGTTATTCTTGTGAACTTTGACGGTAAAATCATTGATTCTTTAAGGCATAGCGATGTTGAAACCTCTAAAAGATATATTCTGCCAAATGCTATTTATGAATACCCGGAAAGCTTAAAGAAAAAAAATCCCTTAAAATGCGATTTCAAAGCACTGGCCGAAGAAACCCGCCTTAAAAACATTGATATTTCTAAATTTCTTTTATCTCAGCTTGATGGGCTTTCTCCGCTTATTTGCCGAGAAGCCGAATATCTTTTTAAAAAAGATTTAAGCTTAGACCATGCTTTAAACAAAATAAAAGGCTTTATTTCAGAAAAGCCTATCCCTAATATAATTTATAAACCGGACGGTAGCACGCTCGATTACTGTTTTATGCCTATAAAGCAATATGGCGAGAACTATAAGAATGAAGAATTCGAAAATTTCAGCCTTATGCTTGATAGTTTTTATACATCAAGAGATACCCAAAGCCGTATAAAAGCCTATGCCCACGATATTATAAGACTTATAACAAATCTTAAAAACCGAACCGAAAAGAAACTTGCTTTGCGTTTGGAAGAACTTGAAAAATGCAAGGACAGAGAACTTCTCAGAATTTACGGTGAGCTTTTAAAGGCAAATCTTTATAATATTAAAAATGGCTCTAAAAAAGCGGTTGTGCAAAACTATTATGATGAAGACTTAAAATTAATAGAAATTCCGCTTAACCCTGCTTTAAGTCCCTCAAAAAATGCCGAAAAATATTTTAAAGATTATAAAAAGACCTATACCGCCGAGCAAACCTTAACTGCTCTAACCGAGCAAGACCGAAAAGAGCTTTTATATTTCGACTCGGTTTTAGACTCTATTTCCAGATGCTCTACTATTTCAGAGCTCGAAGAAATAAAACAGGAATTATCAGGTGCAGGATATATAAAATCGGCAGGCAATAAAAAAGTTAAACTCATTTCAAACAGTTTTAAAGAATATGAAAGTATTGAAGGCTTTAAAATTCTTGTTGGCAAAAATAACACTCAAAACGATTATATAACAACCAAGCTAGCCTCTAAGAATGACCTTTGGTTTCATACCAAAAATATTCCAGGGTCTCATGTTGTTATATTTTGCTGTGGAGAAGATATAAGCGACGAAACTATTTTATTTGCAGCTAAATTAGCAGCTCAAAACTCAAAAGCCGCTGCTTCCGCTCAGGTTCCCGTTGATTATACTTTAATCAAAAATGTTAAAAAACCGTCGGGTGCTAAACTCGGTATGGTTATTTATACAACCAATAAAACCATTTATGTGAATCCATAAGCGAGGTGAAAATATGAATATCGGCGTGTCAACTGCTTCTCTTTATCCCTTAGAAACCGAGCTCGCTCTCGAAGAAATAGGCAAAGCAGGAGTGAAAAATAGTGAAATATTTTTTAACTGCGAATCGGAATTAAAACCCGCTTTTATTGATATTCTATTAGAGACAAAGAAAAAATACGATATAAATATAACCGCCTGCCATCCCACTATGTCTCTTGCAGAATCTTTTATGATTTTTTCAAATTACGAGCGCAGGTTTTATGAATCATTGGATATTTACCGTCGTTATTCAGAAATCGCGGCAAAGCTTGGCGCTAAATATATTATTATGCACGGCGGTAAACCAAACGGCATTTTATCAGACGAAGAATACTGCGAACGATATATGGCTTTAAAGGAAGCGGCAAAACAAAATGGAGTTACCGTTTTGCAAGAAAATGTTCGTCTTTTCAGAGCAGGCGATATAGAATTTTTGCGTTCAATGGTTGATATTTTAGGGGACGAAGCAGAGTTTTGTTTTGATATTAAACAATCGGTCCGTTGCGGATATTTGCCCCAGGAATTGTTTAAAGAATTTTCGAAAAATATTAAACACTGCCATATAAGCGACCACTCGGTTGCAACCGACTGTACTCTTCCCTTTAAAGCAGGCTTCGATTTCAAAGGCTTCTTTGATTTACTTAAATCAGAAAACTATGAAGGCAACTGTATGATAGAAGTTTATAGAGATGCATATACAGAATATTCCGAAATCTTTGAAAGTCTTGAAAAACTTAAAAACTTAGAATACTGATTTTTGTTATTTAATATCATAATTTTCTTGAAAAATATTTTTTTTGTGATATAATTATAGTTGGTCGATAATGCTTTTAAAAAAGCTTTAATGTAATAATTCTCAACGAGGTGTGATTTTTTGAAGGGTATTACTTTACTTTCGCTATTAAATATAGCTTTAAAAAACATATTAATACTTATACTTTCTGCCGTTTTATTTGGAGCCGGCGCTTATGCTTATTGCGAATTTTTTTGTGCTCCTAAATATTCTGCAAAAGGCTCATTGCTCATTACAAACGGCGGTATCAATATAGAAGAATATATTGCTCAAAACAGTAATTATACCGGTATAAATAATAGCGATATTTCTGCATCTATCAGCATTGGTAACATAATAATAGAAATGCTTAGTGAAAATCAGGTTTATAAAGAGTTTTCCGATAAGCTTGACGGTCAGTATTCCTATGGTGCGTTAAAAAGTATGACCAGTATTGCCAAACGAAACGATAGAAGTTTATTTATTGATATAACCTTAACTACCGGCTCGCGTGAAGAATCAATCAGACTTACTAATGAATTTTTAGCAATATTGCCAGACTATTTAACCAATAGCTTTCCCGATATGAGATTGTCAAGCTATAGTGCCGACAATGCTTATCAAGTTTATCCCCAAACAACTAAAAACACCCTTATGATGGCAATGTTTGGTGCCGCATTGGTTTATGCAGTATTATTTGTTATTTATCTTCTAAATACAAGTATAACTACCGAAGAAGATTTCAGAGAGCGTTTTGATATACCTGTTTTAGGTTCTATACCTGACTTTACCGCTGCTCGCTCCGGCAAATATTCGAGAAATGCTAAAAACGGATATTACGGTTATTATGGTTATTATGGTTATAATTCATATAGTTATTACGGAAGGAGTGCGAATAAAAATGGCAAATAAATCTTCCAAAAATGAAAATGAAAACTTAAAACCTGTAACAGCCGTCAAAGAAATAATAAAGGACACTAAAAAAGCCTCTAAATCGCCCAAAATTATAAATCCCGAAAATCCAACTGCTATTCCCTTTTCGGTTGTTGAGGCATATAAAAACATTAGAGTTCAGCTTACCACTGCTTTAGACAAAATAGGCGGAAAAGCCGTTGCAATTTCAAGTGCAAATGCCTCCGAAGGTAAATCCACCACATCGGTTAACATTGCAATCATTCTTTCTAAACTAAATGATAAAAAGGTTATAATCGTAGATGCAGATATTCGCCGCGGTACTATTCACCAAAAGTTAAAAATTAAAAATGACGTTGGCTGTCTAGATATTTTAATGGGTGAAGCAACCTATGAGCAAGCGGTTAAGCATTTTAGTCCTTCATTAGATGTTATAACCTGCGGTAAAATGAATGCAAATTCCAGCGAATATTTTGACTCTGCGGAATTTGATACCTTGCTTAAAACCTTAAAAGAAAATTATGATTATGTGATTTTTGATACTCCCCCTGTAAACCTAGTATCTGACACACTTGTAATTTCCAAAAAATGCGATGGCTTGTTGTTTGTTATCCGCTCAGAAATTACAACTTATGAAGCATTCAGAGTAGCATTAAGTAACACAGGAAAACTTAATGTTAACATTTTAGGTGTTGTTCTTAACGCGGTTGACAATAATACCGGAAAATATTATAAATATAAATATAATAAAAACGGCTATAACAGAAAATATGGTTATGGCTACGGTGGTTATGGTTACGGATACGGATATGGTTATGGCTACGGTAAAAAATCCAAAAAGCCCGGAAAACCATAAAACTAAAGAAAATAAAAATAATGGCGGTTAAATAACAGAAATCAAAGCTGTTATAACCGCCATTTTAACAATTTTAATGTTGGTAAGGAGTGATAACGGTGATTTTCGATATTCATTCGCATATTTTGCCTGCGGTTGATGACGGTGCTAAAAATCTGAACGAAGCCTTGAAAATCTTAAAGCTTATGCAACAGCAAGGTATCACCGATGTAATCGCAACACCGCACTTCTATCCTTCTTTGCATAGTCTTGAAGCCTTTAATTTAACTGTAAATAAAGCGTTTGACTGCCTTTTGGAAGCTTCAAAAGAAAGGAAACTTCCAAAAATATACAAAGGCTGCGAGCTTTTATATTATAAGGATATCGGACTTTCTGATGAGCTCAATAATTTCTGCCTTAACAATTCTAATTATTTATTATTAGAACTTACCAACGCGGTTATTAAAGAACCTCTTTTTGAAGACCTGTTAAAAATCAAAAACAATGCAAATATCATTCCGATAATTGCTCATGCTGAGCGTTATTTTGCCGCTAAAAAATATAGAAAATTCGTTAAATTTCTAAAACTCAATAATATTCCCATACAAATTAATGCCGATTCGGTTTTAAATCCTTTATTCTCTAAACCGATAAAAATGCTTTTAAAATCAGAAGTTGATATAATATTAGCTTCTGACTCTCATTCAGCAGATACCCGTTCTCCCCGTTTAAAAGAGGCTTATGAACATATAGGTCATAAATACGGTGAGGATATTAAGATAAAACTGACTGAATTTTCAGAAAAACTTTATAACGAAATTATAGGCGGTGAAACGCTTGCTTAAATCGAATAATTTAACCGTAATCAAAAAAGGTGAATTAGAATACATTAAATTCCCAAAGCTCGATAAACTTTCATGCGTTAAACATATTTTTTCAACCAGACTAGGCGGTGTAAGCGAGGGCGACTGCGCTTCTATGAATTTGAGCTTTAACCGAGGCGACAAAAGAGAAAATGTTTTAAAAAATTATGAGATTTTATGCGATGCCGAAGGTATTAATAAAGACGGCTTGGTTTTAAGCCATCAAACACACACTAATAATGTTTTAGTGGTTGACGAAAGCCATAAAGGTACCGGTATTTCAAAACCGTCTTTTCAGGATGTTGACGGTCTTATCACCAATAAACCCGGTGTGGCTCTCGTTACTCAATATGCAGATTGTACTCCCCTATTATTCTGCGACCCTGTAAAACGAGTTGCTGCCACCTCTCATGCGGGTTGGCGCGGAACCACCAAGTTAATCGGCAAAGTTACCGTCGATAAAATGACCGAGCTTTATGGTTCTAACCCTAAGGATATAATAGTAGGAATCGGTCCTTGCATACTTGACTGTTGCTATGAGGTCGACTCTCCTGTTTATAAAGAATTCGAAAAAATATCTTTTCTAAACCTTGAAGATATATTTACACCCAAAGAAAACGGAAAATATATGCTTAACCTGGTTAAAGCCAATTTTTTAATTTTATTAAATGCAGGGATAAAACCTGAAAATATTGACTGCTCTGATATTTGCACCTGTTGCAATGCAGACTCCCTTCATTCACACAGAGCAACCGCCGGAAAAAGAGGAAATCTTGCCGCGATTATAGAACTAGTTTGAAACTACTGAAAGGAAGAAAATTATGTATATTAATATTGATGGACTTAATATTGAATACACCGAACAAGGAAGCGGCATACCTGTTTTGCTTTTGCACGGTTGGAATTCTTCCTTTGATGTTTATAAAGGTATTATGTCTGCTCTTTCAGACCGTTGCCGTTTGGTTGCGGTAAACTTTCCCGGTTGCGGAAACTCCGATACTATGGAAAAACCTTGGAAATTAGAAGATTACTGCGATTTTGTTCTTAAATTTATGAAAGAATTAAATCTTGAAAATCCGATTTTAATAGGTCATTCTCATGGCGGAAGAACTATTTTAAAAATGGCGGCCGAGAGTATGGTTAATCCCCCTAAAATTGTTCTTTTAGACTCTGCGGGGCTTATCCCCAAAAAGAGTTTTAAACAAAAATTCAGAGCTAAAAGCTTCAAAGCTATAAAATGGTCGCTTAGCCTTCCTATAATTAAAAATTATTCTGAGGGTTTGCTTGAAAAAGCGCGCAATCACTATGGCTCTGCCGATTATAATGCGGCTCCGTTAGTTTTAAGGCAAACTATGGTGTCGCTCGTTAATACCGATTTGAGAGATATAATATCTAATATTAAATCTCCAACCCTTTTAATATGGGGTGAAAACGATACCGCAACTCCGTTAAGTGATGCTAAAATTATAGAAAGCCTTATTCCTGATGCAGGCCTTTGCGTTATAAAGGGAGCAGGTCATTATTCTTTTTGCGAAAATCCTTATCAGGCGCACGCAATACTTAGAAGTTTTATCAAATAGGAGGTAATTCAAATGGAATTTTATTTACTTATAGCCACTCTCGCACTTATAAGTATTGGCTCAGTTTTTAACAGTATCCGCCAACTCCAAATGTTGCAACAAAACTCCTATTTCCCCTCCCGTTATACAGGTTGGTTAATTAAAAACCTTCCCCTATCTCAAACAATCTGCTATTTTTTAGCATCAGTTTTATTGTATTTTAACCTTTATTATGTATTAGTTGTTTTTGCATTAATTTATGCAGTAGTCAGCATAATTATTGCAATTAAAACTCAAAAAAATTCTATAAAGCCTTTGATTTTCACAGGTAGAATAAAGCGTCAGTTAGCGTTTTATATTTTGCCCTTTATCGCAGCTGTTACTCTTTATAGCATTTTTGGAAATAACCTTGTTGGTAGAATTTCGTTGCTTGTTACCTTTATTTTAGGGTTTATAAATCCAATAAACACCTATCTTTCCTGGGCCTTGGCTTTGCCGATTGAAAAGGCATTTGCGTTTTATTATATTAATGACGCAAAAAGAATTTTAAAAAATCATAAAAATTTAATTGTTATAGGAATTACCGGAAGCTACGGTAAAACAACCACCAAGTTTATATTAAACAGAATATTAAGCGAAAAATACAACACCGTTTGCACTCCCCAAAGCTTTAACACTCCAATGGGAATTGTAAGAACTATCCGCGAGCAATTAAAACCGCAAACTCAGGTTTTTATTTGCGAAATGGGGGCTAAAAATGTTGGGGATATAAAAGAAATCTGCAATATAGTCCACCCTGATTTTGCTCTTATAACCTCGGTCGGAGCTCAGCATCTTGAAACCTTTAAATCGGTTGATAATGTTTTCAAAACAAAGTTTGAGCTAGCAGATGCAGTTGCAAAAAAACAAGGCAAAACCTTTGTTAACGGAGACAGTGCCGAGATTTTGAGCCGAATAGATAAATCTAACTTCTTAGTTTACGGAAGCTCAAAGGACTTCGATTTTACTGCCAAAAATATAACATATGGTAAAACAGGTTCTGAATTTGACCTTAATTTAGGCGATGAAGCCATACATTTAAACTCCCGCCTTTTAGGTCTTCACAGTATTATAAACATTTCGGGTGCTGCTTCATTGGCTTATGAATTAGGGGTTAACCCAAAGGATATTGCTTTTGCAGTCAGTTCCCTTAATGCCTACGAACACCGCTTGGAGTTAAAGCCTTATTATAACGGCTCTTTACTTATTGACGATGCTTATAATGCAAACCCCGAAGGAAGTATTGAGGCGGTTAGAGTTTTAGGCTCGTTTGACGGTATGCAAAAAATCATTATAACCCCTGGTCTTATTGAACTTGGTAAAAAAGAATACGAGTGTAATTATAATTTAGGTCTTGAAGCCTCGAAATTCTGTGATATAATAATATTCGTAGGGATAAACCGCTCTAAGCCTATGCAAGAAGCGGTTTTAAGCACCGATTTTGATAAAGAGAAAATGTTTGTTGCCGAAAGTTTTATGGCGGCATACGAAATTTTCCAAAAATTTGCCGACAGTAATACCGTTTTGCTTATAGAAAACGATTTACCTGATAACTATCTGAATTAGATTGTAAGTTTAGCGTGAAAAATCACGCTAAACTAAATATAAGGCGCGTGCCACTCGCCAATAAAGTGGCAACCGTGGCACATGCGTATAATAATCACCATATCCGTGATTGTTTATTGCTCTTTGTGTCGAGAAAGGATATGGTGATTATTATGAAAACCAATGTTGCAGTGTTTTTTGGATGCCGCTCGGTTGAGCACGAGGTTTCTATTATATCAGCCGTTCAGGCTATGCGTTCTATCGACCGCGAAAAATACGATATAACACCCGTTTATGTTACTAAAAACGGTGAAATGTTTACAGGAGATAGCCTCTTTACAATTGAGGAATACCGCGATTTGCCTGCCCTTTTAGAAAAATGCCGTAAGGTATATTTTGTTCGCGAGGGCAAAGATGTTGTTATGAAATTTGAAAAAAGCGGTTTCTTCTCAAAACAAAAGGATGTTATCATTGATGTTGCTTTCCCGATTGTTCACGGAACCAACTGCGAGGACGGTACTATTCAAGGCTATTTCGAATACTTAAATCTCCCTTATGTTGGTTGCGATATTTTATCCTCTGCCGTTGGTATGGATAAGGTTGTATTTAAAGATGTTTTAAAAAGAGCAGGTCTACCCGTTCTTGATTGCATTTGTTTCAGAGCAAGAGAATATGCAGCAAATAAAACCGAAGTTATAAAAGAAATCGGTGAAAAAATAGGTTATCCTCTTATTATTAAGCCTGTAAACCTGGGCTCAAGCGTTGGCATCAGCAAGGTTAATACCGAAAACGAGCTTGATACCGCTATAACCCTAGCATTTACCTTTGCAGAAAAAGTTTTGATTGAGCGCGCTGTTACCAATATCCGCGAAATTAACTGTTCGGTTTTAGGAAATGCCGATGAATGTGAAGCCAGTGTTTGCGAAGAACCCTTTATGCATGATGAAATTTTATCCTATGATAATAAATATAAGGGTGGCGGAAAGAGTAAAGGTATGGCTTCACTCGGCAGAAAAATCCCCGCCGATTTAAGCGAGGAAAAAGCAGAGGAAATCAGAAAACTCTCTTGCGATATTTTCAAAGCATTGGGTGCTAACGGTGTTGTTAGAATAGATTTTATCTTAGACGGAGACACTGTTTATGCCAATGAGATTAACACCATCCCAGGTTCACTTGCTTTCTATTTATGGGAGGCTACAGGTATGCCTTATAAAGAACTTTTAGACCGTCTTATAGAGC
Organism: Clostridia bacterium; assembly: GCA_017537365.1. Lineage (GTDB taxonomy): Bacteria > Bacillota > Clostridia > Oscillospirales > Acutalibacteraceae > UBA737. The sequence continues at coordinate 39,668 of JAFYKZ010000030.1, read as the reverse complement.
TAGCATTTAAAAGACAAAGAACCAGAGAAAACCTATCCTTTTCTATTGATACTGATATTTTATCGGGAGCTTCATTCGGTAGCAAGGGTGCTAAGGGAAGTAAAATTTAATGAGTAATCTATTAATTAAGCTTTTTATTAAAAATTATAAAGACACTACTGATAACACTGTCCGCGCTGCTTATGGCACTCTGGGCAGTGTTATAGGCATTTTGGGGAACCTTATTTTATGTTTTATTAAAATATCGGTTGGTATTATTACAGGAAGTATCTCTATTTCGGCAGACGGACTTAACAATCTTTCGGATATGGGCTCTTCTGTTATAACCGCAATCGGCTTTAAAATGGCTAATAAACCCGCAGATAGCGACCATCCGTTTGGACACGGCAGAATAGAATATATAAGCGCATTTATAGTTGCCGCTTTAATTATGCTGGTTGGCTTTGAGCTTCTAAAAACCTCAGGTCAAACCTTAATCGAGGGTACTCCCGCGCCCGAATATTCGATTGTAACCCTTATAATTTTAGCGGTTTCTATTTTAATTAAGCTTTATATGTTTTTCTTCAACCGCAAAATAGGAAAACGAATAAATTCTGAGGCTTTAATTGCCTCTGCTCAGGACTCGGTCAACGACTGTATCGCAACCGGTGCCATTTTAGTTTCGGTTGGCGTTTCAATATTTATAGACCTCCCCTTTAATCTTGATGCGGTTATGGGTATCCTAGTATCGTTATTTATTCTCTATTCAGGTTTCAGTTCTGCTAAAAACACTATAAACGAGATTTTGGGTAAACCGCCCGAAAAAGAGCTTATTAACGATATTGAAAACACTATTATGTCCTTTAAAGAATTTGAGGGTATTCACGATTTAATTGTTCATAACTACGGTCCAGGCAGACAACTGGCTTCAGTTCATGTTGAAGTTCCTCAGAATATTGATATTGTTAAATGCCACGAGCAGATAGATTTATGCGAAAAGCTTGTATTTGAAAAGCTTAATATTTCGCTCGTTATTCATATGGACCCTATTGATACCGATAATGAAAATGTATCTAAAACAAGGGATAAATTAGCCGAAAAGCTAACCGAAATTCATCCCGAATTAACGCTTCACGATTTTAGAATGACCCCTGTAAGCGATAATAGAACAAATCTTATTTTCGATGTTGTCATTCCATCGGGAAGCAAACTAAACGAGGAAGATTTGAATGATACTATAAACGACCTCGCTAAAACAATTAATAAAACCTTTACCTGCGTTATAACATTTGACCGCGATTTCACCGGCAAATAAGGAGTATTATTTATGAAAATTTTAATTGCATCTGATATACACGGCTCTGCACTTTACTGCGAGCAGCTTATAAACGCTTTTTGTACCGAAAAAGCAGATAAACTGTTGCTTTTAGGTGATATTTTATATCATGGACCTAGAAACGACCTGCCTGACGGTTACAATCCCAAAAAGGTTATCGAAATTTTAAACAATATGGCAGAAAAAATAATTTGCGTTAGAGGTAACTGCGAGGCAGAAGTGGACCAAATGGTGCTAAGCTTCCCTGTTATGTCTGAATACTCTGTTTTAAATATTGACGGTTTGGAAATTTTTGCAACCCATGGGCATAAGATAAACCCCGAAAATCCACCAAAGTTATCGGACGGTGCTTTGCTTTTAAACGGTCATACTCATATCCCTGTATTTAAAGAAATAAACGGTTTTTATTTTGCAAATCCTGGCTCTGTTTCTATCCCAAAGGAAAATAGCGAGCGAGGATATATAATCTTAGAAAACAAAAAGCTTACCTTTAAAAACCTTGAAGGCAAGGAATATTTAAAAGAGGAAATATAAAAAAAGCAAGCAGTTTATAACTGCTTGCTTTTGGTTTTTGAAGCACAAAGTAATTAAACTATGAAAGAGATACCAAGAGTAAATACCGATAAAATCAAATCAGCAATAAACTGACAAATAGCACCGGCTATACCCAAACAAAGACCTGCAACAGCTGTTCCCTTAGGACGATTTCCTGCGGTTGCAAGACCTACAATACCTAAAACAATTGCCGCCAAACATACCAAAGAAAGCGGATTACAGAAAAAACCGGCAATACCGCAAACCAAAGAAGCTACCGCAACACCGCTAGCTTTATTTTCTTTCATATCACTCATAACCAAATTCCCCCTCAGAAATACTACTCATATTTTAACATTTTTCGACAAAAAAATCAATATTTTTTTAAAAAATAATCATATTCTTGCAACATTAATGCATAATATGCTATATTATAATATAGATTATGCATTTTTAAAAATTTCAAATATTGGAGATGCTTTATTTTTGAGTATAAAATACGAAAAATTTAATATACTAGATTTAAGCGATGAAGAATATCAAAATTTTTATTCTTTAATGGATGATATGCGAAAGCAAAAGGTTGATATTTTAGCAAACGAAAAAAACAAAAAGCAAACCGTTGCAGGAGAAATGCTTGCTAAAAAAACGATATCAAATTATTTGAATATTTCTTATGATAGTATAAAAATCGTTGAAGCTGAAAACGGAAAGCCTTATGCTGAAAATCTTAATATTCATTTTAACATCAGCCATTCAGATAATATGGTTGTTTGCGCGATAAGTGAAACTGAAATTGGTATTGATATTGAAAAATTGCGACCTATAAATTTAAAAGTTGCAAAAAGATTTTGCTCCTGCGAAGAACTAAACTATATTTTCGGTTTTTCTCCTTGCGATAAAGATTTTCGTTTTACCGAAAACACCGAAATTTTAACTCGTTTTTTCGAGATTTATACTAAAAAAGAGTCTGTTGTTAAATATAACGGCAACGGTATTTCTGATTTAAAAAATGCAAAAATATCAGATAAAACCAAAACTTTCTACGAAGATGGCTTTATTATAAGCATATCTGAATAATTACATTCAAAAAAACTTGACAAAACAAAAAAATCTTAATATAATATTATTCGAAGACTCAGTTTAAATGGAAAGTCTGTCAGGGAGAATGCGTCGTGGACTGAGAGCGCATTTGAGACGAGTAGTAAACTTGGGAACGCTTCGAATTCAATTTAAAACCGAATATTCTTTCAAAGTGGATGGCTTTTAGTCATCAAAACGGGTGGCACCGCGGGTTAATTTTAATTTTCTCGTCCCGAAAATTCTAAGGAATTTTCGGGACTTTTTATTTTTTCAGGAGGAATGAATATGTATAGAACGCATTACTGTAATGACATGCGCGAATCCCATGTTGGAACTCAAATTGAGCTTGCAGGTTGGATTCAATCTAAGCGTGATCATGGCGGAGTTTTGTTCGTTGACCTTCGCGATTATACCGGTGTATCTCAGCTTGTTATCAACGACCCTGCTATGATTGCTGAGGTTGATTCTCAGAAAATCGAAACAGTTATTTCGGTTAAAGGTACTGTTACTTTAAGAGACGAGGAAACGGTTAACAATGCTATTGATACCGGTAGGGTTGAGCTTATCGTTGAGAGCTTTAAGGTTCTTGGTAAATGCACCAAAAACCTACCATTTGAAATTTTAACCTCTAAGTCTTCCAATGAAAATATAAGACTTAAAAACAGATTTTTGGATTTGAGAAATCCAAAGGTTTCTTCTAGCATTTATAAGCGTTCTCAAATTATAAAATATATGAGAGAGCTTATGGAGAATGAAGGATTTTTAGAAATTCAAACTCCTATATTAACAGCTTCTTCTCCTGAGGGCGCAAGAGACTTCCTTGTTCCTTCAAGAAAGCATATCGGCGAGTTTTATGCTCTGCCTCAGGCTCCTCAGCAGTTTAAACAGCTTCTTATGGTATCAGGTTTTGACCGATATTTCCAAATCGCTCCCTGTTTCAGAGATGAGGACGCCCGTGCTGACCGTTCACCAGGTGAATTCTATCAGTTAGACTTTGAAATGGCATTTTCAACCCAAGAAGAAGTTTTAGGTGTTTGCGAAAGAGTTATCCGTGCTATTTTCACAAAATTCATCGGAAACCATAAACCGATAAGTGAAGTTCCTTTCAGACATATCACCTTTAAGGAATCAATGCTTAAATACGGTAACGATAAGCCTGACCTTAGAAACCCCCTTGAAATTATGGATTTAACCGAATTTTTCAAAGGTGTTAACTTCCCTGTTTTCAAAAATAAGGTTGTTAGAGCTATTGTTGCTCCCTGCAAAAACGAAAGATGGTTCTTTGATAAATCCTTAAACTTTGCAACAAGAGATTTAGGTATGCAGGGCTTAGCTCATATAACCTTGCTTGATAAAGCAAATTGCGAGTTTAAAGACGACCCGATTGTTAAAAAGTTAAGTGATGCTCAAAAATCAGAAATCATTGAGCTTACAAAGGTTAAAGAAGGCGAAACGATATTCTTTATTTCCGATATGGTTGAAGAGGTTGCCGCTAAAAATGCAGGCTATGTTAGAGACTGGCTCGGTAAAGAATGTGATTTAATAGATACTAACAGTTTCGAGTTCTGCTTCATTGTTGATTTCCCGATGTATGAGCACGATGAAAGCACCGATAAAATCATATTCACTCATAACCCCTTCTCAATGCCTCAGGGCGGTCTTGAAGCATTGCTTACAAAAGACCCAACCGAAATTTTAGCTTATCAGTATGACCTTGTTTGTAACGGCATTGAGCTAGCTTCGGGTGCAGTTAGAAACCACGATATTGAAATTATGAAAAAAGCGTTTGAAATCGCAGGCTATCCCGAAGAGGAATTAGCCGCAAGATTCAGCGCGCTTTATGAAGCTTTCCAATACGGTGCGCCACCGCATGCCGGTATGGCTCCCGGTGTTGACCGTATGATAATGCTCTTAGAAGATACCGAAACTATCCGCGATGTTATAGTATTCCCGTTAGACGGTAATGCTCGCGACCAGATGCTCGGTGCTCCTAGCCCGGTTAGTGAAATGCAATTATTTGAGGCAAATATTGCTATCAGAGGAACTGAGGGCGCTAAATTCTCTTCCTCTACCGCTAGCGGCAATGCTCAAATGAGCGGCGCAAAAGACTCAGCAGTTTTAAGCGAGGATGATAAGCTTAAAGCATTAGAGAGCGTTAACGAAATCTGCCTTACAAAAGATGAAAAACAAACTATGAAAAATATTTTCAGCGCTATGAAAACCGCCGAAAATACTATGAACAATATTGATACCGAAAACACCGAGCCTATGATTTATGTAGCTCCACGATTCAATGTTTTCCGCGAGGATGTTCGTATTCAGAAATTTGACCGCGCCGACCTATTAAAAGGCGCGCCAGACAGTAATGAGGACAGTTGGATTGTCCCCAAGGTTGTGAAATGAGGTGAGTAGAATGAGATATATAACTGAAATAAACAAAAACGGAAATATTGCAGTTGATGATAACATTTTAGTAAAAGATGTTCTCGCTTCTGCAGGCTCTCATATTCTAGACTCATTCGCTCCTCTTTTTAGCGCTGAAGCAGTTGAAAGGCTTGAAAAATCAGGATATACTATTTCGGGCAAAGCAAATGTTGGCGAATTTGGCCTCGATTTATTAGGCGAAACTTCTTACTATGGCATTGATACCGAAAACGGAAATTTAAAAAATGCAGCAGCATCCCTCGTATCAAGCGGTGATGTTGAAGCCGCTTTATGCGTTGACTTAAATGGTGCTCCGAGAAGAGCCGCCGCCGCAGAAGATATCATTTTCATTAAACCGACTTACAGCACCGTTTCTCGTTACGGAGTTATTGCTTGCGCCTGCTCAGGCGAGCAAATCGGTGTTATGGCAAAAAATGCAAAGAAAGCGGCAGAAATTTTATCTGTTATCGCAGGTCATGACGATAAGGACGGTACAAGCGATTTAAAGGAAGCTTATGATTATTCCTTAAATGATACCGTTAAGGGTAAAAAAGTTTGTATTATTAAAGAATTAGTTGAAGATGCTTCTGACGAGGTTAAAAAATCAGTTGCAGATTATAAGCAAAAGCTTATAGATTTAGGGGCTACCGTGGAGGAAATTTCCTTTAAAAATCTAGATGCCGCTATGTCTGCTTGGCAAATTTTGTTATCCGCAGAAACCTGTAATAACCTCTCTAAGTTTGACGGTGTTAAATACGGATACCGCACCCCGAACTTCAAGAATATAGACGATATTTATGTTAACACAAGAACCGAGGGTATGGGTTTCTTAGCAAAAGCTACTATTCTTTATGGCTCTGATGCTCTTTCTAAAGGCAGATATGAAATTTGCTATGATAAGGCTATGAGAATCCGTCGAGTTATAACCGAGGAAATAAAGAAAATCTTTGAAAATTATGATATTATTCTAACTGCCGCCGCTAGTAGTAAGCAGTTTGAAAGCTACGATTTAAAGGATAGCTTCAATAAGGTTTTCGAAGAAAGCAAATATACTGTTTTGGCTTCGCTTTCGGGTTGCCCTGCCGTTGTTACTAATGGTGTTCAGCTTATGGCAGACTCGTTTAAAGACAATACTCTTTTAAGTATTGCTAACGCCACCTGGGAGGTATAATTATGGGTTACGAATTAGTAATAGGTCTTGAAACTCATGTTGAGTTATCTACCGAATCAAAGCTTTTCTGCTCTTGCGGAGGTCATTCAAGCGCAAACGAGCCTAACGACTGTGTTTGTCCCGCTTGCTCGGGTATGCCCGGTATGCTTCCTGTTGTTAACCGCCACGCAATCGAGCTTGCAGTTAAAGCAGGTCTTATGCTAAACTGCAAAATTAATCAGTATACAACCTTTGATAAAAAAAGTTATTATTATCCCGATTTGCCCGCCGCTTACCAAACAACCCAATGGTTCCACCCTATATGCGTTGAGGGTTTGGTTGATGTTGAGGTTGCAGGCGAAACCCGCCAAATCGGTATTAAGCAAATTCACGTTGAAGAGGATGCAGGTAAGTTAGTTCACACTAATGATTCTTCCCTTGTTGACTATAACCGCACAAGCGTTCCGCTTATCGAAATTGTTACCAAGCCTGATTTCCGTTCTTCCGCAGAGGTTATAAGCTATCTTAAAGCGCTTAAATCTAAGCTCCAATTCGCAGGAATTTCAGAATGTGAAGAGGGTGCTATGAGATGCGATATTAACATTTCTGTTCGTCCTGAGGGTAGCGAGGTTTTAGGTGTTAGAACCGAGATTAAAAATATGAGTTCTTTAACCTCTATTGAGGAGGCTATCAATAAAGAGGCTATTCGCCACATTGATGCTATTGAAAGAAGAACCGAAATTTTAGTTCAGGAAACTCGCCGTTGGGATGATGTTAAAAAGCGCACCTTCCCGATGAGAAACAAGGAAACTGCGGCAGATTACCGCTATTTCCCCGACCCGAATGTTATGCCTGTTGTTATAGACGACGAATGGCTTGCAGAAATAAAAGCAGATATGCCGGCAACTGTTTCTGAGCAGATTGAAAAATATATGAGCTTAGGTCTATCCGAAAAAGAGGCAAATGCCGCAGCCGCAGAGGCTAATTTATCGGCTATTTTAGACGGTGTTATCGCAAAAGGTATTGAGGCTAAAACCGCAGCAGGTTGGTTGCTTACAGACGGTCTCGGTATCTTAAAGAAGAACAATATTCAACCTAAGGATTTAGTTCTTGATACCGATAAATTTGCTTGGATTATAAACGCTGCAAACAAAGGTGAAATCACCCGTAACGCAGGTAAAACAGTTTTAACCGCGGTTATTTTAGAAAACGTTGACCCCGAAAGCTATTGCAAAGAAAACAACCTCACCGCTCAAAACGATATCGAGCTTGTTAAATCGGTTGTTGCAAAGGCTATCGAAAACAATCCAAAAGCTATTGAAGATTATAAAGCAGGAAAAGAAAAGGCAATACTTGCCGTATTCGGCGCCGCTATGCGCGAGCTCAGAGGAACTGCTTCACCTGATTTAATCAACAAACTATTAAAAGAAATGATTTCTTAAAGTTTAAAAACTCTCGAACTTAAAGTTCGAGAGTTTTTTGTTTAATTAAATTCATTATTAATTTCGGTTTCCATATATTCGGATATTTGCTCAAAAGTCATATTAAAAGACAATGCTATGGAAAGCTTCATAAATGCGGATTCGGTGGTCATATCAAGAAGCTTAGCATTTGTATTTTTAACAACCTCGTTCATAGTTTCATATTGGTCTTTGCCTAACTTTGATGGAGCTATATACAATGGAATATTGTTTTCTTTACAAGAATCAGCCAAGAATTTTATAGAATACTTTGAGTTTAACTCTTTCTCATATTCTTTAATTAACCGCTCATATTCGGCGGTGTTTCCTGCTATTCTTTGATTTTCTGCCTCTTCTTTAAACACTAAACCACCGAGAGCCACCGTACCTGAATGATAGCTTCCGTGAACAATACCACTGCAATCAGGCATAGCATTTGAATAAACCGAATAGTCTATATTAGTATAAGGTTTAATAAGCAAAACCTTTTCGGATAAATTTTCGAAATTTTTTATATCGGCATATTTATAAGGCTTTCTATTTATAGAAAATACAGAGCATTTTTCTTTTATTTCATCTGAATTTTCCTTTTTAACCTCAAAAGCCTTGTTGCTATCAGCTATACGGAAATCATCACTGTAATTCTCGCTTTGCATAATAGCGGATGCTAAATAAAGTCTTGTTATATTATCAGAATTTCTGTATGTTACATAAACATTAGGAGCAATTTTATTCCAAATAAGCTCTATCGCCGTTTTAAAATTATCATTTGCATTAGATAAAGCATCTTGCGGCGGTCGATTACCCGAAACTATAAAAACAGGAATTTTAAAATCGACGCAAAAAAATGATAAAAGCGAAGCAGTATAAGCCAAAGTATCTGTTCCATGCAGAACAATAATACCGTCATAGATAGAGAGATTAACATTTTTAATATAATTTAAAAGAGCGGAAAGCTTTGCAAAGGTCATACTTTCGCTTAATGTTGTATTCTCCCATGAAAAATCCGCAAACTCTAACATTTTACCGAAATTTCTGAAAGCAGAGTTGCTTTTTTCAAGGTTTTCTATTAAAACTCGTTTTGTTATTTTTTCGGTTTCCTTATTCATTTTGCGAGCGTTTTCGTTAGCAAACGAACCTATCGTGCCCCCTGTATGAATAATAAGTATATTTTTCATTTTTATCCCTTTTCTCAAATTTCTTTAATAAAAAGTATATCAATTAAACTTTATAGTGTCAATATTTTGTATAAAAACCGCTAAAATCTTGCAAAATATTTTCTTTTATGATATTATAATCTTATAAATTTTTAGGAGGAATTTCAAATGGCAAAGGAAGGTAAAAAAGGCTTTTTAGCCGAGTTTAGAGATTTTGTGATGCGCGGTAACGTTATCGATATGGCAGTCGGTGTTATTATTGCCGGTGCGTTCGGTAAAATCACTACAACTCTTGTAAACAATGTGTTTATGCCGTTTATAGGTTTTATTACAGGCGGCGGTGCAGATTTAACCACCAAACTCAACTGGGAGGTTATTCCCGCAGAGCTTGACAAAGCCGGAGAAGTTATTCGCGAAGCCGTTAACATTGAGTTTGGAACTCTTTTAGGAACTGTTATTGACTTTGTTTTAATAGCTTTTATCGTTTTCGTTATGATAAAGGTTTTTGCTAAAACCCGTGAGCTTACCGAAAAAGCGCTTACTCGCAAAAAGGAAGAGGTTGTCGAGGAAGTTGCAGAAGCTCCTGCTCCAACAACCGAAGAGCTTTTATCCGATATTTTAGTTGAACTTAAAAAGCAAAACACAACCGAAAATTAATATTAACTAATTTTAAATCCGTGCACTTTAAGGTGCACGGATTTTTTATTCTAATTCCAATAATTTTTGAGAAGCGGTTTCCCAATCCTCCATAGTTTTTTCAAGTTCTTGTTCTAACTCTGTTAAGCTTTCTTGAAGCTCGGCGAGTTTTATATAATCCGAAAGATTTTCTTCCATTTCAAGCTCATTTTGAATATTTTGAATTTTTTCTTCTAATTCGCTAATTTTCTCCTCTGCCTTTTTAACAGCTCTTTCTGCTTTTGAGCGTTCTTTGAGAGGTGTTGTATAGCTTTTCTTTTCCTTGATAGCCTTTTCTTTAACCTCAGGCTCTGCCGAAATATTTCTTTGCTTTTCTAAGTATTCCTCATAGCCATATCTGTAAAGAGTAACCTCATTTTCGGTAAAGCTTAACACCGAATTTGCAACCTTTTTAATAAAATATCTATCGTGAGATACAAAAAGCACAGTACCTGAAAACTCTGAAAGCATTTCCTCCAAAGTTTCCTTGCCAACTATATCCATATGATTAGTGGGCTCATCGAGTATCAGGAAATTAGGTCTTTTCTTAAATATTTTGCAAAGAGCTAAACGAACTCGTTCACCACCTGATAGCATATCAACCGTTTTAAAAACCTCTTCGCCGCTAAAACGGAAAGCACCCAAAGCCGAGCGCGCCTCGCCCTCGGTGAGTTCGGGAAATTCTATCATAAAATCAGCCAAAACTGTATTCTTTGAAGAATACTGAGCCATTTGCTGATCAAAATAACCGACCGTTACCCTCGGTGCAAATCGGAAATCGCCGCCAAGCGCCTTAATTTCTCCCATTATAGTTCTTATAAAGGTTGATTTTCCAAGACCGTTTCCGCCGATAATTCCAATTTTATCTCCTCGCTTGATATCAAGGTTAATAACCGATAAAACCTTATCAAAGCCAACCTTTAAATCATCAACAAAAAGCACATCTTTAACACCTATATCAATCGGCTCAAAATCCGCTTTAAAGGTTTTCAAATCATAACTTTCGGGAGCTTCAAGCGGTATTATATGTTCAATTTGTTTAAGCTTAGACTGCGCCATAGCCGCCTTGGTGGGCTTATATTTAAATCGAATAACAAGCTCATTTAGTCTCTCAATTTCCTTTTTCTGAGCCTCGTATTCTTTTTGTTGTTGCTCTCTAAGTTGCTTTTTCAAAACAGTAAACTCACTGTAATTTCCAACATATTTATGGGTTTTACCATGTTCTATTTCATAAACAGTATTAACCGTATTGTCTAAGAACATTCTATCATGCGAAACCACAACAAATGCCTTTTTATAGTTTCTTAAATATTCCTCTAACCATTCGGTAGCTTGAATATCCAAGTGGTTTGTAGGCTCGTCCAAAAGCAGAATATCAGGCTTTGAAAGAAGTAGCTTTAAAAAAGCAATTTTAGTTCTCTGCCCTCCCGAAAATTCATATAACGGACGATGTTTTTCTTCTTCGCTAAACCCAAATTGCTTTATTGCCTGCTCATATTCCTTTTCAAAATAAAAGCCTTCGCTATTATTAAAAGTATCAAGCAAGGTTGTATACCTCTTGATATTTTCTTCGGACGGATTTTCCTCCATTTGCTTTAAAGCGTAATCAGTTTTTTCCTTTAAGCTTAAAATATCGCTATATGCACTTCTTATCTCATCAAGCAAAGTAACACTATCGTCCTCAAAAGTCATTTGCGAAAGCATACCGATTTTAGCATTGCCCGATAAGGTGAAAAAGCTTTCGGTATCACTCGAAAGCTTTACAATAGAATATTCACCTGCAATAAGCTTTAAAAGGGTGGTTTTTCCGCAACCGTTACGGCCAACAACGGCAATTCTGCTATTATCATTAACCTCGAAATTTATGCTTTTTAAAATCGGCGTTCCCGATAATTCAACTACACCGTTTTGAATTTTAAGCTGCATTAAAACCACCTCCCTTAATTTTTAAATCATTTTATTATTTAATTTTAGCATTTTCGTAAAGGAAGTCCATTACCTTTCCCATTACTACAACATTTTCCAAATAATGCACGCCATACATTTCTTTAATATAATCTGCTGTAACCGAAGTGCCCTGGCTAGCGCTCACTTCATTTGCGGCTTCCTTTGCTTTCTTATCTATATCAGCCTGTGTAAACTCAAGGTTTTCTTTATCTAATATCGCATAAAACACCATTTGCGATTCCATTGAGGGTTTTATTTCCTCGGTTACTAATCGCTTTTTAAAATCCGCCTCGGTCATACCCATTTGAGCTAAATAGGTTTCAAAATCCGCACCCTGCTGTTTAATCATTGTTTCATATTGCTTTTTGGTTGCATTATAGATAATATCAATATCCTCTTGCGGATACTCCTTAATTTCAACCTTATCCATTATTTTTTTATAAATCAAGCTTTCTGCGGCAGTTTTACGGGTTGCCTTTTCATATTCGCCAACCGACTTATAACCCAAATCTTTATAGTATTCTTTGGGTGCTTTATCGTTTCTCTTTTGGATATGATTTATTTTAACGGTGAACACAACAGGCTGACCTGCAAGCTCTTCTGATTGGTATTCCTCAGGAAAAGTTATATTCAAATCAACAGTTTCGCCTACTTTTTTACCAACAAGACCTTCCTCGAAGCCGGGAATAAAGGTGCCTGAACCTATCGCTAAATCATAACCCTGAGCAGTGCCGCCTTCAAACGCAACACCATCTTTTTTGCCTACATAATCTATATTAGCAGTATCACCCTCAGCAATTACTCCCTCGGTTACCTTCTCGGTTGTATAAAAACCGTTGTTTTCAATATCTGATGCTATAACCTGCTCATACATTTCTTTAAACTCTTCAGACTTTGTATCAACCTTTATACCCTTATACTCTGGAAGCTCAACAATTTTATCAAGCTTTGCCTCTTTATAAAGTATTCTGTCCTTACCGCCGCAACCTGCAAGCAGACAAACAGTTAAAACCAATACCATACTTAAACCTAAAATTCTTTTAATTTTCATTATATTTCATCTCCTATATTATTAGAAAGCTCACCTTTTGATGCCGCCTTTAAATATGCGTTTATAAATCCGTCTAAATCGCCATCCATAACGGCGTTTATATTACCCGAATCATAGCCTGTTCTATGGTCTTTTGCCAAGGTATAAGGCATAAATACATAAGACCTTATCTGCGAACCCCAAGCAATATCCTTTTGAACACCCTTAATATCCTCTATCTTTTCAAGATGCTCGCGCTCTTTAATTTCTAAAAGCTTTGATTTCAAAAGCTTCATAGCTCTATCTCGGTTTTGGAATTGACTTCGCTCATTCTGGCAAGCAACCACGATTCCGGTTGGAATATGAGTAAGTCTAACCGCCGAAGAGGTTTTATTAATATGCTGACCGCCCGCGCCTGACGAACGGAAAACATCCATTTTGATATCCTCTTCTCTAATCTCGATTTCTGCGTCATCAGTAATTTCGGGCATAACCTCCAATGAAGCAAAAGAAGTATGTCTTCTTCCCGAAGCATCAAATGGAGAAACTCTAACCAATCTATGAACGCCCGACTCTGATTTTAAATATCCGTAAGCATTATCGCCCTCAATAGATAGCGTTGCGCTTTTAAGACCTGCTTCATCACCGTCTAAAAAATCTAAAACCTGAACCTTAAAGCCATGACGCTCGGTCCAACGGGTATACATACGAACAAGCATTGAAACCCAGTCCATCGCCTCAGTACCGCCTGCGCCCGCATGGAAAGTAAGCAAAGCGTTATTTTTATCGTATTCACCTGTAAGCAAGGTCTGCAAGCGTTGAGCCGCCAAACCGTCTTCAAGCTCTTTTAAAGAGGTTTCTATTTCTTCTATAAGAGATAAATCCTCTTCCTCGTCCCCCATCTCTATTAAAACCTGCAAATCATCAAACAAGGCGCACATTTTATCATAGCTTTCAACCGTGTTTTTAAGCTTGCCTGTTTTTTGAAGAATCTTTTGAGAAACCTCCATATTATCCCAAAAATCAGGAGCAGAAGCCTTAGCTTCAAGCTCATCTATTTCATTTTTAAGCTTTTCATATCCCAAAGCATCCTTTAAATCGCGAAGCTCAGGCTCGTTTGCATTAAGCCTTAATTTGAGTTGTTCAAATTCAAGCATACATTTACTCCTTTTTAAGCACAAAAGCGCACCAATTATCTTTATAATGAGACTCTAAGATAGCAAAGTTATTATCTTTAACCGCTTTCATTATGTCTTCTTCTCTGATATCAATTATACCCGAAATAATAACTATACCGTTATCCGCCAAAAACTTATCAACATCAGGCAAAAGACTTATTATAACATCTGCCACAATATTAGCGCAGATTATATCATATTTACCACTAACCTTATCAGCCAGATTTCCAACTATAAAATCAGTTTTATCGGAAATAGCATTTATCTCGGCATTTTCCTTAGCGGTTTTAACCGACTGTGCATCAATATCAACACCGAGAGCTGATTTTGCGCCCAAAAGCACCGATGCTATAGCTAAAATACCGCTTCCGCAACCAATATCCAAAACGCTCATATCCTCGGTTACTCTTTTATCTAAAACATTAAGGCAAAGCGAGGTAGTAGCATGAGTTCCCGTACCAAAAGCGGCACCCGGGTCAATATTCAAAACTGTTCGGTTGTCTTTATTTTCATATTCTTCCCAGCTTGGAACAACCGCTAATTTATCTCCGATTTCGATAGTATGAAAATACTTTTTCCAGTTTTCATTCCAATCGCTGTCATCAACACCGATACTGCCGATTTCAAAGGGTATACCCTCTGCGCTTAGTCTCTCTTTAAGAAACTCCAAAGCCTCATAAGCATTATCACATTCGGAAATATAAATATGTATAACCGATTTTTCGCGGTCGCGAGCTAAAAGCCCCTCGTCTATCAAATTAATATGAGCAATTTCCAAAGCTTGCTCTTCTAAATCCGAATAATCCTCAATATAAATACCGTAAGGCACAGTCATATTAGCTATTGCCGCCGCCATATCGGTATATTTTTGAGGAATGTTTATAGTAATTTCAGTCCAGTTCATTTTATTTTTCCTTTTTAAATATTATAAATTTGCTAAATACCCAATTTAATATTATAACGAAAATATTGAGTATCGCTTTTGAAATAATAATACCATCAATGCCTAGCATAGCATATTTTTCCAAATGCAAAATATCCGCACAAATATAAAGCCCTATCTGTTCAAAAAAGTAAGAAAAAACTCTTGCTAAAATAAATGCAGATATTTCCTTTAATAATATCTTATATTCCCAACTTTTACTCTTAAATACATATAATTTATTTGTTATATAAGCAAAAACTACAGAAACTATAAAAGCAATAGTATTTGTAATCAACACCATTTCGTGTCCTAAAATAAACGAAAAAGAAACAAACACCACATAATTAACCAAAGTGGTTAGAACCCCGAAAAGCAAATATAATCCCGTTTCGCTTTTAATTAACTTCATTAATTTTTTTAACACTTTTTCCACCTTTTTTGTTTTTAAACTGCACAACCAAAAGAGCCGCATATATTAAAAAACTAACTATTGAAATATACATTCCCGTCTTAAAGCCAGGAGTATTATATTTGAATTCAATATTATGCTCCCCTTTTGATACCGGTAAAAGAATCATTCCACCAGAATTTATAATATCGGTTTCAATGCCGTCAACATAAGCAGTCCATCCCTCATCAAACGGTACGGAAAAATATATTAAAGAATCTTTATCATAATTAGCATCACATAAAAAGCCCTTACTGCTACGCGAAAAATTAGTTACCGCCCGACTTTCTGTCTCTTTAACATACGCTTCTATGCTTTTTTCAAAATTCACTTCTTCAAAATTAAGTTTAGAAATTATATTAGATATTTTTTCCTCGTCTTTAGCATAAATAACCGATGCATCTAATAATGCTATACCCCTGTCTTCTTTTTTGATTTTTTGGATATCTTCATATAGAATATATGAATCAGCCGCAAAACCTATTGGACAAGCGGGATTTTCAAGTATATAGTAAGTTTTATCTTTTGTGTTAATAGTTTGTATCACCTTATCATCATCTGATACTTTATTAACAATTTGATATTTAGCCGCTAATAATTCAGATAATCCTCTGATTTCATTTTTATCCATTCTTATAATTAGTTTATGAAAATCAAACATTTTATCAAACTTTAAAATAGAATAATTAATAGTAGAACTAAAAGAACTTGTTGAAGCAACCGAACCAACCATGGAAATAACATTATCTGAATTATTATATCTATATTGGTCATTAATAGTCTCAATTTTATTTGCTAACTGCAAATCCGATTTATAATCGTTTGCATTTTTATAACCTCGTTTATATAATGCCGCAGTTGAAGCGGTGGTTATTATTGCAAATACTGCCGTAAAAGCAATAATTGCTTTTAATTGCATTTTCTTTAATCTTAATAAAATGAATACTAAAATTAATCCTGATAAAGAAAAAATAAAATACGCCGCCATCCTAACCGGATGCATAACTAGAACTTCAGTATCGTTTGGGTTTAATGGCATAGATTTAATAATTATATAAAATCCAACTACGATAGCAATATTCGCAAATATACCTTTTTCAATTTTAAAACTTTTTCTATTTTCTAAGGCCAAAGACGAAGCCAAAGCCATCATTAATGAAAATAAAAACCACCATCTGCGAGTGCTTTCTGTAAACATCAAAAAAGAAGAGGAAAGTATTGGAACTATTGAAGCTACAAATAAAAATTTCAACATTCCCGAAAGCCAATCTCTTTTTGTAAATATATAACCCAATACTAATGAAAGCCCTACTAACGGCAAATATAAAGATGTTGAAGACCACTCCTGCATAAAAACACTGGTTTGATCATGCATTGCCTCGCCCGGGAATACTAAACCCTTTATTATATAAAATAAATGCTGCGCATATATTGTAAAATCATTTAAGCTCTTTTCAGATTCTGCTCGTTGATTATCTAAAATGTACATAATGTTAGGCAATAATAAAATTGCTGCCATTCCCATTCCTAAAAGGCAGGAATAAATACTTCTGAAAAATCTTTCAAATATAACCTTTATAGAACCTTTTAAAAATCTTGCGACAAAATATATTACCAAAAAAACTGCTTCTTGAACAAAGAAAAAATAATTCAAAAGAGCATTTATAAAAACAGCAAATATTAAAATTTTACTATTTTTTCGGTCTTCCATAGCCTTTTCCATACCATAAAGCATCAACGGAAAAAGCGCCACTACATCATGAAAATGATAAAACAATAAATTTGAAGCTTGAAAACCTGAAAAAGCATATAAAAGTGCACCGAAAATCGCAAACTCGTTACGCTTAGTAAAAAGATTTATATACATATATGCAGTTATTGCAGCAACTATATATTTTAAAATATATAATATACCAACTAAATAAGGAAAGACTTCAGCAGGAAACAACATAGTAACCCAAAAAAACGGGCTTCCCAAATTATAAAAACTTAATCCCTGTATTAATGATGTTCCTAAATCAAGTTCCCAACACCAACCGTCAAAGCCGTTAAGTAAATTATTATGTGCCATAGCTGTGAACGGAATTTGCTGTACATTAAAATCATCTCTTAAAGTGAAAATTCCTCCATCAACTATATATATCCAACCTAGTGATACTAACGCAATTAATGCAGCTAAGATACCACATAACAACATACCATCTATCTTTTTTATTTTATTATAAATCTTATTGGTATTAATCATTATCATCTACACCTCTTGTATGCTCACTGATAATATACCGAGGTCTCGCCTTGGTTTCCATATATGTTTTACCTATATAAACACCTACTATACCTATGGCAATAAGCTGAACTCCCGATAAAAAACATAAAACACCAACTAAAAAACATATTGTGCTCGGGATTGAAGTGAAAATAGCAAAAATCAAACTTAATAAAAGTAAAACAACTCCCAAAACCGAGAATATGAATCCGGAGCTTATAATGAATGTTATTGGTTTAACCGAAAGACTAGTGATACCATCAAACGCCAATGCCAGCATTTTTCTAAAAGGATAATGACTCTCTCCCGCAATTCTTTCCGAACGCTCATAATATACGCTTGTACTTTTAAAACCAACGAGTGGAAACAGACCGCGCAAAAACAAATTGACTTCTTTAAAATCAGCAAAGTGTTTTATTACTCTATTACTTACTAGACGATAATCCGCATGGTTATAAACCACATCTGCACCCATGAATTTAAGAATTTTATAAAACCCTTGTGCCGTAGTTCGTTTAAACCAAGTATCAGTTTTTCTATCAGAACGAACACCATATACGATTTCACAACCATTTAAATATTCTTCAACCATATCATCCATAGCATTAATGTCGTCCTGCCCATCACAGTCAATAGATATAGTAATATCACATTTATCAATTGATTCCATAAGCCCTGCTAAAACGGCATTTTGATGTCCACGATTTCTACTTTGAGAAATGCCAATAAAATGTTCGTCTTGCTTTGAAAGAGCGCATATCAAATTCCAAGTTTTATCCTTGGAACCATCATTAACAAATAATATTCGACTTTTTTTATCAATTTTATCCTTAGAAATTAACTCTTTAATTTTATTAAGGAAAATTGGTGAAGTTATAGGTAATACTTCCTCTTCATTATAACACGGAATAACTATCCAAAGTATTGGTTTATTGTTCATTTTTTCTCTCCTGATTTTCATAATCTTAAATGTTAAAAAACTTTAAAATATCCTCTTCTGCGCCACACACACTACCTTGAACCATACCGTTTCTGCCTCCGCCTTTAACGGTAAATTTCGATTTGAAGTCGGCAAAAAACTCATTTAATTCGTTTGGTTCTCCGCAAATAACGAAAGAATATTCACCCTCCGCTTTTAAACTAAATACCGCTCTTATGCCGCCTGCTTTTTTATAAAGCTTGTCCGCATAAGCTTGAAGCTCTTTCATATCGGCATTTTCTAAAAATTCGGCAGTTTTATCGGTTTCGGGATTAAAGCTTTCAGCTCGCATTTCTAAAATGCGGCGTTTTAAATCGGTAATCTGAGCCTTTTGCTCGGATAAGGTTTTATTCAATCTTTCAACTGCCTCGGCGGTTTCATTATATTTAACCGCAAGCATTTCTCCGATTTTTCTTGTTTCCTCATACCGCTCGTTATAATCTTTTAAAGCGCGGTTTCCGGCTTTTAGCTCAATTCTTATTCCGCCTCTGAGCTTCTCGGTTCCTAGAAGCTTTATAAGACCAATTTCACCCGTTTTATTAACATGAGGCGCGCAACAAGCGCAGATATCCGCATTTTCTATTTCAACAATTCTTATAGCACCGTCAAGCTCTTTTTTACTGCGGTATTCTAACTTTTCCAATTCTTCCTTTTCGGGATAATAAGCCTTGATACTGTTATTTTCAAAAACCGCTTTATTGCAAAGAATTTCTATCTCGTTTATCTGCTCGCGAGAAAGCATTTTATCAAAATCAAAGGTAACTATATCCTCCGATAAATGAAAACCAACATTTTCACAGCCAAAAAGTTTATTCGCTATACCCGATGCAATATGCTCAGCAGAATGCTGCTGCATAAAATCAAATCTGCGCTCAAAATTTATTTTGCCCTTTACCTCTTTATCCTTTTCAAAAGGTTTATCGGTATAATGATAAATTTTATCGCCTTTTTCTTTAACATCAAAAACTTCTATATCATCTAAAAAACCAATATCGCTTGGTTGACCTCCGCCCTCTGGAAAAAATGCGGTTTTATCGAGCAAAATTTTATATCCGCCTTCTATTTCTTCACATTCCAAAACAGTTGCGGTAAATTCTTTTATATAAGAATCTAAATCGTATAATTTCTCTGTCATATCAGCCCAACTTTTCTTTTACTATATATGCCGCTTTATAAATATCGCCGCCACCCATAGTTATAACAATATCACCTTTTTGGGTGGTTTCGATAATAGCATCAGCAATATTTTCAAATCCGTCAACTATAATAGCGTCATTTAATTTTTCCTTGATATCCTCAGAGCTTATTCCATAGGTGTTAACCTCGCGCGAGCCCATAATAGAGGTTAAAATAACCTTGTCTGCAATAGATAAAGCCTCTATAAACTCATCCTTTAATAAGGCAGTTCTCGAAAAAGTAAATGGTTGGAAAACTGCAATAACGCGGTTATAATTTAACTGCTTTGCGGCATTAAGAGTTGCTTTGATTTCAGTGGGGTGATGCGCATAATCATCTGCCAAGATGAAGTTTTCGAACTCGCCTATAAACTCAAATCTTCTGCCTGCGCCCGTAAATTTTTCTAATGCCGATTTAATACCCTCGGCATCAACACCCTGTTCATAACAAACCGCAAATGAAGCCAAGGAATTTAAAACATTATGGCGACCTGGAGCCTTAAGCTCTATTCTGGCTATTTTTTCGCCCTTGCTCATAACATCATAGCAAAAACCAAATTTGCCTGCCTCAATATTTTCGGCATAATAATCATTTTTGCTTTCAAAACCAAAGGTTACTATATCGGCATTTATATCCATTGCGGCTTTATAACACAACTCATCATCGCCGTTTATATAAGCTTTGCTTGACATTTTAATAAATTTATGAAATGATAATATCAAGTTATCCATCGTTTTAAAATAATCAAGATGGTCGTTATCAATATTAAGTAAAACCGAAATATCGGGAGACATTTGCAAAAATGTATCAACAAATTCGCAAGCCTCGCAAACCAAGGTTTCGGAACCACCCGTAACCCCGTTGGAGTTAACAAGAGGAAGTCTGCCACCGATAACAGCCGAAGGGTCGCACTTGTTTAAAAGCAAAATTTGTGTTATCATAGAGGTAACGGTGGTTTTGCCGTGTGTTCCGCAAACACCGATAACATTATCAAACTGGCGGGTTAAAGCACCCAAAAGATGCGAGCGCTCCATAGTTGGTATACCCTTTTCGCGAGCGGCAACTATTTCAGGGTTATCCTCTGAAATTGCGGCAGAATACACGATAAGCTCTGCGCCCTCAATATTCTCAGGGTTATGCCCCATAAACACCTTAATACCTAAATTTTTAATTCTTTTAAGCGGGTCGCTTTCGTTATTATCAGAGCCGGTTAAAATATAGCCCTTTTTATTTAAAATCTCCGCTAGCGGACACATACCGCTACCACCGATGCCAATAAAATGAACCCTTTTAACCTCGGTTATTATCTTATCTTCTTCGCGAAGCAATTTCATGAGACTATCCCCTATATATTATATAATATAATATTATACTACTATTTAATGTAAAAATAAACCCTTTTTTGAAAGATGGGAAAAAATATGCTTAAAATACCGAAAAAAATTCAATATGTTTTAAGTAGTCTCCAAAAAAGCGGGCATAAAGCCTATATTGTTGGGGGTTGTGTTCGTGATATGCTTATGGGCAAAACACCTCACGATTTTGATATAACAACAAGCGCTAATACCGACGAAATAACCGCTCTTTTCAAAAAAACTATACCAACAGGATTAAAACACGGAACGGTTACGGTCTTAATAGAAAACGAGCCCATTGAGGTTACAACATTTCGCACCGAAGCCGATTATCTCGACCACAGGCATCCTGATACGATTAAATTTGTTGATAATCTATCCGAAGATTTATCAAGAAGAGATTTCACTGTTAATGCAATAGCATATAACGAAAATGAAGGCATTGTTGACCTATTCGGAGGAAATACTGATATAAAGAAAAAAATACTCAGATGCGTGGGCAATCCCGAAACAAGATTTACTGAGGATGCACTTAGAATTTTAAGGCTTTTCAGGTTTGCTTCAACCCTTAATTTCAGTATTGAAGAAACCACCTTAAACGCCGCTCTCAAAATGGCTTATTTGCTAAAAAAAATTAGCAGCGAACGAATTTTATCCGAGCTTAAAAAGGCGGTTATGGGTGAAAATCTTGAAGCTTTTTCACCTCTCATAAATTCGGGTGCTTTGAAATTTCTAAAAATTGAAAATCTACCTAATTTTAAAATAATAGACCGATTAAAAACAGAAGATTTGCGGCTTTTTGCATTTTTATATTTTGCCTCTTCTGATTTAGAACAAACGCTAAATATCTTAAAAGCTTCTAACAGTTTAAAAAACTACTGCAAAGCCTTAAAAGAACTTCTTTCTTTGCCTGTTCCTAAAAATAAAGTAGATATTAAAATACTTTTAGGAAAATACGGCACAGATGTTTTAAAAGACTATTTTAAAATTTATGAAATCATTTCAAACGAAAATACCGCTTCTTTAAATATCATTTTAAGCGAAATTATATCTAATAATGAGCCTTATTTGATAAAACATTTAGAAATAGGCGGTAAAGAACTTGATAGTTTAGGATACAAAGGAAGTGAAATAAAAGAAAAACTCGAATTTTTACTCGAAAAGGTTATTGAAAATCCAAATCTCAACCGAAAAGAAAATCTTAAAGCTATATTAACAAATACCGCTTCGGCGCCATAAACTGTATTAAACAGTGTGGCGCTGAAATTTTTTATAGGCGGTTTTTATATGAAAAAAATCACAATACTAGGCGGCGACCGCCGTTTAAGACTCGCAGCAAAGGAACTTGAAAAAAACGGATACACGGTTGATACAATAGGGCTTTATGAGAACGATAACGGCGATATTTCTACCTCTCAGTTTATTTTGCTTCCCGTTCCTACCACCAAAGACAAAATAAATATATTTGCCCCATTAACTAACCGAAAAATACCTTTAAGCTATGTTGAGGAAAATGCACCGAAGGACACCCTTGTTCTAAGCTGTAACTTCTTTTTCAAAAACTGCGCATGTGTTGATTACGGTGCACTAGACAGTTATGCTTTATTAAATGCCGTTCCAACCGCCGAGGGTGCTATAAAATATGCTATTGAAAACACCCCTTTCACTATATGGAAAAGCAAATGCTTAGTTATAGGTTACGGCAGAGTGGGTAAAGTGTTGGCTAACAGACTAGAAGGTCTTGGTGCTGATGTTACAGTTACTGCCAGGAGTCCAAAAGATATTTCCCTTGCCGAAGCAATAGGCTTCAATTCTATGCTTACCGCAGAATTAAACTTAAAACCTTTAAGCTATGATATTATTTTTAATACGGTAGATTTTGAGGTTATAAATGATGAAGCTTTGAAAAAGCTTCATTGCAGTTTGCTTTTAGATTTATCCTCTAAGGGTGGTTTCAATTTGGAAAAAGCAAGAGATTTTGGGGTTAATGCTATAAAGCTTCCCGGACTCCCGAATATAACAGCGCCCGATACCGCAGCTAAAATTTTAAGCGACACTGTTCTTCATATATTAAATTCTTATAACTAGGTGAGCAAAATGCAAAATGTAACCGTTGGATATGCTTTTTGCGGCTCTTTTTGCACCATAAAGGAGTCTTTGCAGGAGCTTAAAAAACTAAAAGAATCGGGCTATAAAATTAAACCGATTATGTCTGAAATAGTTTATAATACCGATACCAGATTTACAAACGCAAAGGATTTAATAAAAGAGGTTGAAGAAATATGCGAAAATAAAATAATCCATACCATTCCTGAGGCCGAGCCAATAGGTCCGAAAAATTTGCTCGATATAATGGTTGTTTCCCCTTGCACCGGAAACACCCTATCTAAAATAGCTCTTGGTATTACCGATACTCCTGTTACAATGTCGGTTAAAGCACATCTGAGAAACAACAAACCGGTATTATTGGCAATAGCCTCTAACGATGCTTTGGGAGCAACCGCCAAAAACATAGGACTTCTTCATAATACCAAAAATATATATTTTGTGCCTTTCAGATTGGATGCACCTTTCTCTAAAAACAATTCATTGGTATGCGATTTTTCGCTTTTATCAAAAGCACTCGAATCAGCTCTTAAAAACGAACAAATTCAACCTATAATTGAAGCTCCTGTAATATAATAAAAACCGCTAAATCTATGAAAAATTTAGATTTAGCGGTTTTATTGGTGCCCCTAAACGAAATTAACGGGGGCAGGTTATTTTATTTAAGAAATTCCTAATGCTTTTAAAGGTGATACCGATTTGCCGTCCTTTAAAACCTCTAAATGAATATGAGATTTATCTCCGCACTCTGACGGTACTGTATCTGCCTTGCCGATTATATCGCCCATTTTAACACTATCACCCTGTTTTAAGGTAACATCAGATAAAGCAGAATATTTTACCGTTATACCCGAATGGTCGATAGTAATTGTGAAACCTAAATCGGCGGTTTTTTCGGCCGAAATAATTTTGCCGTCTGAACAAGCGCTAACCGCAGTTCCTTTTTCGCATTCGATATCTATACCAGTATGAATACGCATATCGCCAAAGGTCTCAGAGTACTGTAAACGCTCTAAGCTGAAATCTTTTAAAACTCTGCCCTCAACAGGCATAGTAAAATTCAAAGGTGCTGCCTGACTCTCAGGTTTTTGGCTTTCAAAAGGAACGCTTTCGGTGCTTTGAGTTGTGGGGGTGGAAATCTCGGGAATTTCGGGTACACTGTTAATATATGAAGAACCGTTGTCCTCATATTCACTGTTGTTTGTTTCAGGCTTTGCTTTTGCAACCTTATTTATCGCAAAATAAGAACCTCCGCCAACAAGCATTATGCAAAGCGCAATAACGGTATAAAATCCAACCGAAAAGCGCATTTTTTTATTTTTATAGCCTTGTGTGTATTTCATAGCCTTAATTCCTTTCATTTTTTCATTTTTATAATGGATATGCTTCTACTAACTACAATCATTATTATTGACGCAAAACACAAGTCTATACAATTTTAAAAAATTAAAAATTAATTCACAAATTATATTTAAAATGTAAATATTTTTATTTTATTATATAAGCGTACCAAATGGGCGCCGCACCCGTTTTGGTATAATTTCTCAAAATATAAGAGAAATTCTCTCCTCAAACCCCTTAAAAGCAAAATAGAACCGTTTTTAAACGGTTCTATTTTGTTTTATATATAAATAAAAGTTTTACTATTGACAATCACCTTTTTTATGGTATAATAAATAAAAAAGTGTCTTATTTGAGACAGAAAAGAGGTGTTTATGGAAAATTTAGCTGATATTTTCTTATTTAAAGGTCTCGAAAATTCGCAAAAGGAAATAATAATTTCTAAACTAAAAAAGCCTATAAAATTCAAAAAAGGCGAATGCATTTATTCTAAGCAAAATTTTCCAAATGCCATTGGATATATTATAAAAGGCGAGGCTTATGCGGTTACAAACAACCAAAACAGCCTTTATATGAAAAGCTTTTCGAAGGGAGATTGCTTTGGTGCGGCGGCAGTTTTTTCAAATGATGAAAATTTTGTTAGCAGCATAACAGCAAAAACCGATTTAACCGTTCTTTTTATATCCGAAAATGAGCTTAAACAAATCTTTATGGATTATCCTCAAACCGCTTTGAATTATATTGAATTTTTATCCGATAAAATTCGTTTTTTAAACCGTAGGTTAGGTCTTTTATCCTCGGGAAAAGCGGAAGATACTCTTTTAAACTATCTGCAAGCTACCGCAGATGATAAAAACGAGGCCAAAATACCAAATAATATGACCTGTCTTTCAAAAACATTAGGCATCAGCAGAGCCTCCCTTTACAGATGCTTAGAAAATTTAGAAAAAGGCGGTTTTATATTAAAAGAAAAAAATATTATAAAGGTGATTAAAAATGAAAAAAATTCTTAGTTTGCTATTAACTCTTGTTTTAGTATTAGGTCTTGCCGCTTGCGGTAGTGCCGATACTTTAAGCAGTATTCCAACCGAAACTGTTCCCGAAAAGCTTGATACAGAATGTAATGTATATGCACTTAAAGGTCCAACAGGTATTGGTATGGTTCCTTTAATGGACGCAGCCGATAACGAAAATGCCAATTTAAAGTATAACTTTAATCTTGTTGGCGCTAATGATGAAATCGTTGCAAAAATTGCAAACGGCGAGGCAGATATTGCCGCAGTTGCAACCAATTTAGCATCAACTCTTTACAAAAAAACAAACGGCAAAATTTCGGTTTTAGCTGTTAATACCTTGGGTATGCTCTCGGTAGTTTCTAAGGGTGAAGAAATTACCTCTATCAAGGATTTAAAAGGTAAAACTGTTTATTCAACAGGTCAGGGTGCAAACCCGGAATATATTATAAACAAGATTTTATCTGCTAACGGTTTAAAGATTGGCGAGGATGTTAAAATCGAATTTGTAGCACAGCCACAGGAATTAGTAACAAAGGTTGTTCCAAACGAAAAGGCAATAGTTATCGCTCCCCAACCTGTTGCAACCGCTATAACCGTTAAGGATAAAGCGGCTAAAATCGTTATCGACCTTAACGACGAATGGGATAAAATCAGCGATACTCCACTTGTTATGGGTTGTGTTATTGCAAGAAACGAATATATAAAGCAAAATCCCGATGCAGTTAAAATCTTCTTGAAGGATTATGAAAAAGCTATAAACTCTGTAAATTCTGATACAAAAAAAGCTTCTGAGCTTTCTGCAAAATATGAGATTATAACCCCCGCTCCCGTAGCACAAAAGGCTATCGGCTATTGCAACATTGTTTATCAAGACGGTAAAGAGCTTAAAACTAATTTATCCGCTTATTTAAAATTCTTGTTCGACAGTAATCCTACAAGCATTGGCGGAGAATTGCCTGCCGATAACTTCTATTATGAATAATTTTAAAAAAGTTTTAAAAATTATAGGAGTAAGCCTGCTGTGGCTTGCCGTTTGGCAAGCTGCGGCAATGCTCATAAATCAAGAAATACTTTTACCAACTCCTTTAAAAACCATAGAATCTTTGTTTGTTTTAGGAAAAACCGCAGACTTCTACGCTTCGGTTTTAATCTCTTTGCTTAGAATAGTTTTAGGTTATATTTTAGGTGTTGTTTTTGGAATTTTGGGAGGTATTGCCTCAAACAAATGGCATACCTTTGATATTATATTCTCTCCTATAATTAAAATAATAAAAGCGGTGCCTGTTGCCTCTTTTATTATTTTGGCATTAGTTTGGTTTCATGCCAAAACCTTGCCTGTTTTTATAGTGTTTCTTATGGTGCTTCCTATGATATGGTCGAGTGTTCAAACAGGACTCCAAACTATAAATCCAAAATATTTAGAAATGGCAAAAATTTATAATTTAAGCCGATTTAAAACCTTTTTTAAAATAAAGGTTCCGTTTATAATGCCTGCTCTCGTTTCAACCGCGTTAACCGCATTAGGCTTTGCCTGGAAATCGGGTATTGCTGCCGAAGTTATTTGCCGACCTGAAAATTCTATCGGTGATAAACTACAATCCGCAAAGCTTACCATTGAAACCCCTGAGGTTTTTGCTCTAACCGCAATAGTAGCCTTGCTTTCCATATTACTCGAAGCAGGAATTAAAAAAATAGCAAAGGAGTATTTAAATGATAAATCTAAATAATATTTCCTTTGCTTATGATAAAAAACCGATTTTTGAAAATTTTTCGCTAAATATAAATGATGGCGACCGAATTTGCTTATTTGGTGAAAGCGGTTGCGGAAAAACCACCCTTTTGAGACTTATTTTAGGCTTAGAAAAAGCTCAAAAAGGCGAAGTTTTAATTGACTCAAAATTCTCGGTTGTTTTCCAAGAGGACCGACTTTTACCGTTTTTAACAATTTTAGAAAATATAACCCTTTTAGGTGCAGATACTAAAACCTCTCTTTATCACCTTAAAGCCCTTGGGATTTCTGATGCGGCAAATAAGAAACCCCATGAGCTTTCGGGTGGTATGAAAAGAAGGGCGGCTATAGGGAGAGCGTTAAGTGTGGACTTTGATACTATTATTCTCGACGAGCCTTTTGCAGGGCTTGACGAAAATAATATAGCCCTTTGCGCTGAGCATATTTTAAAGCATACTAAAAATAAAACGGTTATATTAGTCAGCCATTCAAAACAAGAAGCCGAGCTTTTAAAAACTAAAATCATATACTTATAAAATCGAATTTAAACCGCCGAAAAATAGGTTTCAAAATTTTCGGCGGTTTTCTATTGTTTAAAATTGATAGTTATGTTATAATGTTTGTAGCTTGTCGGAATGCTTAAAAAAGCGTTTCGACAAGCCACTTTTAATACTAAAAATTCTATTTGGATGTGAATATATGAACTATTCAAAATGGGTTAACGGTTGGGGACTTGGAGTTACTCATCCGCCGCTAACCGAAGCGCAATGGACCAAAGATACAACCGTAAGATATGTGCTTATTAACACCCTTGATGCAGGCGCGGTAAGACTTAAATTTTCCAACCGCTTTGGCGAAAACCCCGCCGAACTCACCGAGGTTACAGTTGCTATTTCAAGCGACTCAAAATGCGGTGTCGTTTCTGACACAATTACCAATGTTACTTTTGGCGGAAACAAAAGTATAACGATTGCTCCCCACGGTGAAGTAGTAAGCGATGATATTCCTTTCAATATTAAAAATGGTGAAAAGCTTGCAGTAAGTATATACTTTGGCGAATTCACCCAGATGAATACGGGCTTTACTTATGAAAATATTTATATGACTCGCCGCTTCATTGAAGGCAATCAAACCCATAGCGATAATTTTGACCTATATAAAATGTCTTTTGCGGCATCCTATAATTTCCTATGGAGTGTGGATTTTCTAACCTACCCGGATAGTTATTCAGTTGCTGCATTCGGCGATTCAATAACCTCTCAGGAATGGGTTGATATTATAGCCCAAAAGCTTATTTTAGAAGGAAACGGAAAACGGGCAATAGTCAGACGCGCCGTTAGCGGAAGCAGAATATTCGGCTCCTACCCCGCTCTTTCTTATTTTCACTACGGTGAAGACGGTGAAACCCGATTTGAGCGTGAAGTTAATCACGACGGAGTTGAAAAGGTTATTATTCTCCATGGAATTAACGATATTATTCATCCCGACGGCAAAAACCCTATGAGACCTATGAGTAATATGCCAACCGCCGAAAAGCTGGCAAACGGCATACGAGGATATCTTTCCTCTGCAAAAAAACTAGGCTATAAAACCTATCTTGGAACACTTTTGCCTATAAAAAACTGGCGCACCTATGATATTCCAAGAGATAATATAAGAATTGCGTTCAACGATTGGATTCGCACTCAAAACGAAACCGACGGTTTCATAGATTTTGAAAAAGCAGTTCGTGACAGTAATGACCCCAGAGCATTTGACCCTGCTTGCAACCGAGGCGACAATCTCCACGCCAGTGTTGAGGGCTATCGCAGAATGGCAGAAGCCGTTGATATGAGTATATTTGAATGAAAATTTCTGGATATATGTTCAACATTTGCTGAAAATTCAGCGGTTTGCCTCCATATGATAAGGGAGGCACGACACAAACCTATATTTTTTATTCTTCATCGGTTAACCTCCATTGAACCACGCGACTATCGCGTGGTTTTCGTTATACAAAAAAGGATGTGTAGAATTCTACACATCCTTTTACTTATTAAGAAAATTTTGGTTTTAATCTATTTTTTCTAATATAATCGGATAAACACCAATTAATTCATCAGGTGTTTCTTCTTCGGGTATAGTTAATTTAATTTCATCATCATCTATAACCTCGAATAATTCGTAACCGCCATCTTCAATTTCTTGGTCTAAGCTTTCAGTAGTGCTAAGCTTGTTTCCAACAACAGTATATTTGCCCTCGTTTTTTAAGGTTTCAATAATTTTATCAAAATTAGCTTCTTTATACATAGTTTCCATTATTTCATCCATAGTTGTATTAGAATACGAAAGTATTTCATCAACACCCATATAAGCAATGCCTTGCTTTGCTGCCTCTGCCTTTAAATATTCTTCCATACCTTTTCTTAAACTAATCTTTAACTCATTTATGGCTTCGTTACATTCCTCTATATCAGGCTCGGTTTTATATGTACCATCCTCTTTAAAGGTATATATAAATTTAAGTTCTAATTCATCAACCTTTAAATACTTAGCAGCCTCATCATTTCCCAATTCATTGTTGAAAACCTCGGTTAAATTCATTTCTGCTTCCCAACGACCTAAAAACGGATTTCTTTTAAAACATCCGCCTAGCGACATCATCATCGAAACTGTTAAACTCAAAACCAATAAAACAGATAGAATTTTTTTCATAATAATTTCCCCTTAAAATTATATTAAAAGCCATAAGCTTTAACTTAATTTTAACACAGTAAAACTAAAAAAACAAGAGCGATGTTTAAACATCGCTCTGATTTTAATCAAAAAAGTCTTTCACCTTATCCATAAAGCTCTTTTGCTTTTTATAGTTTTTCTCACTGGTTACAGCATCAAACTCTCTAAGCTTTTCCTTTTGAGCTTTCGAAAGGTCTTTTGGCACCTCAACTGTTATTTTAACATATTGGTCGCCCTTGCCGTTGTAATTAAGTCTTTGAACGCCCTTGCCTTTGAGCTTAAACTCATCACCGGGCTGAGTTCCCTCATGAATGGTGAATTTAACCTTTCCGTCAAGAGTTGGAACTATAATTTCTGCGCCCAAAGCCGCCTGAGTAAAGGTAATCGGAATTTCACAGTAAACATCATAGCCTCTGCGTTCAAAAATAGCATGCGGACGAACATTTACATTAATCCGCAAATCTCCCGCAGGACCGCCGTTTACTCCGGCATCTCCGCCGCCTCTGAGGTTTATAACCTGACCGTCATCAATACCGGCAGGAATTTTAACCTTTTGCTCAACTGTATGACGGATTCTGCCCTTACCCGCACAGGTTTTACAAGGCTTTTCGATAATCTTACCGCTGCCATGACAATGGTCGCACACTTTTTGAGTCTGGAACATACCGAGAGGTGTTCTTTGAGCCGTAGTTACCTGACCTGTTCCATGACATACGGGACAGGTTTTGGTGGTTGTTCCCTTTTCTGCGCCTGAGCCGCCACATTCCTTACAGGTATCTATTTTGGTTACCTTAACATTTTTTTCACAGCCCTTTGCTGCCTCTTCGAAAGATATGTTAACCGTAGCCGCAATATCGTTGCCTCGCCTTGGAGCGTTCGGATTGCTTCTTCTGCCACCACCGAAGCCGCCGCCAAAGAACGAACTGAAAATATCTCCCAAATCGCCGAAATCGCCACCGAAGCCGCCGCCATAGCCGCCTGCACCACCAGCACCGAAATTAGGGTCTACACCTGCATGGCCAAACTGGTCATAACGCGAACGCTTTTCGCTATCCGACAAAACCTCATAAGCCTCGTTAACCTCTTTAAAGTTACGCTCTGCTTCGGCATCACCTGGGTTTAAATCGGGGTGATATTTTTTTGCCGCTTTTCTATATGCCTTTTTAAGTTCATCCTCCGAAGCGGATTTATCCACTCCTAAGACTTCATAATAATCTCTTTTATCAGCCACAAAAATTCTCCTAGGAAATATGTTGTAGGGGCGACCAATGGTCGCCCTTTATAATATTGATAAATTATTTATTATCCTCAACATCGGTATAATCTGCTTCGTAAACATTAGGGTCTGCCTGTTCAGCACCTGCCTGAGCAGTAGGGTCGCCCTGAGGATTAGCCGCCTTATAAATCTTCTCGCTAACAGCATAAATTTCTTTTTGAAGCTCTTCCTGTTTAGCCTTAATAGCCTCGATGTCCTCACCCTTTAAAGCTTCCTTCAAAGCTTCCTTAGCGGTGTTAATCTTAGCCTTTTCATCCTCAGAAAGCTTATCGCCGAAATCGTTAACAGTCTTTTCGGTCTGATAAATCATCTGGTCTGCATTGTTTCTGATATCAACCGACTCTCTGCGTTTCTTATCCTCAGCAGCATAAGCCTCTGCCTCTTTAACAGCCTTATCTATATCTTCCTTAGACATATTGGTATTAGAGGTAATAGTTATATCATTTTCTTTACCTGTTCCCAAGTCCTTAGCGGAAACATGAACAATACCGTTAGCGTCTATATCGAAGGTAACTTCAATTTGGGGGATTCCGCGAGGAGCAGGAGCAATACCGTCAAGATGGAATACACCGAGAGTTTTGTTATCCTTTGCAAATTCGCGTTCACCTTGAAGCACATGAACCTCAACCGAGGTCTGACCGTCTGCCGCAGTTGAGAAGATTTGGCTCTTCTTTGCAGGGATGGTTGTATTTCTATCAATAATCTTAGTGGAAACTCCACCCATGGTTTCAATACCGAGTGATAACGGAGTTACATCGAGGAGCAATAAGCCCTTAACATCGCCGCCTAATACACCAGCCTGAAGAGATGCACCGAGAGCAACACACTCGTCAGGGTTAATACCCTTGAAAGGATCGGTTCCCATAAATGCTTTAACAGCTTCTTGAACAGCAGGAATTCTGGAAGAACCGCCTACCATAAGAACCTTATTGATTTCGCTCTTGTTTAAACCTGAGTCAGATAAAGCCTGACGAACAGGAGCCATTGTAGCCTCAACTAAATCAGCAGTAAGCTCGTTGAACTTAGCTCTTGTTAAGGTTGTTTCGAAGTGCTTAGGACCTGTAGCATCTGCGGTAATAAAAGGAAGATTAATATCTGCTGTGGTCATTCCCGAAAGGTCAATTTTAGCCTTTTCAGCAGCTTCCTTTACTCTTTGCATAGCCATCTTATCATTTGTTAAATCAATACCTTGCTCTGCCTTAAAGGTTGCAACGATATAATCCATAACGCGCTTGTCGAAATCGTCGCCGCCGAGCTTATTGTTACCTGCGGTAGCCAAAACTTCCTGAACACCGTCGCCCATTTCGATGATAGAAACGTCGAAAGTACCGCCGCCGAGGTCATAAACCATAACCTTCTGGTCGTCTTCTTTATCAATACTGTAAGCCAAAGCAGCAGCAGTAGGCTCGTTTATAATACGCTTAACTTCGAGACCTGCGATTTTACCTGCGTCCTTAGTTGCCTGGCGCTGAGCATCGGTAAAGTATGCAGGAACAGTGATAACAGCTTCGGTTACGGTTGTGCCTAAATATGCCTCTGCATCAGCCTTTAACTTCTGCAAAATGATAGCAGAAATTTCTTGAGGAGTATACTTTTTACCGTCAATCTCAACGGTATAAGAAGTACCCATTTCGCGTTTGATAGAGCTGATTGTTCTGTCAGGATTAGTGATAGCCTGACGCTTAGCAACCTGACCTACCATTCTTTCGCCTGTTTTAGAAAATGCAACAACAGAAGGGGTTGTTCTTGAACCCTCTGCGTTAGCAATAACTACTGCCTCGCCGCCTTCCATAACAGCAACGCAAGAGTTTGTTGTACCTAAGTCAATACCAATAATTTTTCCCATTTTAATTTTCCTCCAAATAAAATATGATTTATAATTTAATGTTTAGTTTGCAACCGAAACCATTGCAGGTCTGATAACAGTGTCGCCAATTTTATAACCCTTTTGCAAAACCTGAGCTATAACATTTTCACCCAAATTTTCATCCTCAATATGCATAACTGCCTCATGAGCGTTAGGGTCGAATTCGTCGCCCACATTTGCAACCTCCGAAATACCCAAAACTTGCGCCAACCCCTCAAACTGCTTTACTATAAGCTCAATGCCTTTTATATAGTCAGCAGAGGTTTTGTCTTCAAGAGTAGCTGCACGGTCTATATTATCGAGTATCGGCAAAAGTTCTTTAATAACCGAAGCTTTTGCATATTCCGCAATAGACGCACGTTCTCTCTCGGTACGCTTTTTAAAATTATCAAACTCCGCCGCAGTTCTTAAAAGCAAATCGTTTTTACTCTCAAGCTCTGTTTTAAGCTTTTCTAATTCGGTATCTTTTTTAGATTTCTTTTTTGTTTTTTCGGGCTTCTCGGTTTCTACTGCCTCTTCTTTAATTTCTTCGGCAGCCTTAGTTTTATTCTCCTCCAAAACTTAATCCTCCATATCCTTTTGTGCTTCTGTCATAATATGACTCAGCCTTTCGGCCGTATATTCTATAACGGGCATTATCTGCTCGTATGACATTCTGTTCGGTCCTATAACTCCAATATAACCCCGATATTTATCAAAACCGTTAAACTTTGCCGCGATTACAGTATCATATCTTAGTTCGGTATAAGAAGTATCTGCACCGAATACCGCGCCAACATTATCTCCTATGTTTTCTAAAATTGAAATTATCGGGTCGCGCTGTTTTATAAGATTTATTATCTTTCTCGCTGTAGACTCATCGGCACATATATTATAAAGGGCGTTTTCTCCCTTTATCGTAACATCAGTTTCCTCAATTTCCAAAGCCGCCTCAAATATCGCCGATAAGAAAGGCATTAAGGTTAAAGAATTTATACCCGCCTCAGCAATAACACTTTGCATATAAGCCTTCGTAAGCTTAGAAATTTCTTTTCCGATTATTCGGCGGTTTATAAGTTCTTCAAAATCTGTTAAGGCAGTTGAACCTAAACCGCTCGCCGTTCGCAAAACTCGGTTTCTTGTTCTGCCATCGCTCGTTATCAAAAGAAGCATTAGCGAAGACCTGCCTATCGGCAAAAGTTCTATTCTTTTAACCCTTGGCGGTTTTTCATTTATAAGACAGGCTATTGCAGGCAATCCTGTGAGCTTTGATAAAACCTGAGCCGCAATATTTGGAATTTCCTCTGCCTCGCAACCTAAATTGCTTATTGAATTATCAATAAACTCAGAAATTTCAAAATCCAGCTTGGCTTTTTCAAATAGATTATCGACATAAAATCTATATCCTAAACTTGTTGGTATTCTGCCCGCCGAAGTATGAGGCTGATGCAAAAGCCCTAGTTCACAAAGCTCGCTCATTTCATTTCTTAAAGTTGCAGAAGAGGGAGCGTTTTCAAGCATAGCGGTTAAATTTTTAGAACCTATCGGCTCACCTGTTTCAATATAAGCCTTAACAATAGCTTTTAAAACCGCCTGCTTTCGAGGGGTTAATTCCATATGCCTCACCTCTCATTCCAAGACTTAGCACTCAACACCTTCGAGTGCTAACAACTATTATTATATGCAGATTTTCCCAAATGTCAATACTTTTTGCGAAAAAAGTTTGACTTTTCCTGACCTTTTACATTTTGTTCACAATTTCCAGTATTTACACCAATTGAAAAAGCTAAGGATTTAAAACCCTTAGCTTTCGGTTTATGCTAATGTCCAATTCTTATTTTTAATAATAGAAATTTGCTCCGTTGTTAATTTAGCTTTGCTCGTAGTGTGTAAAGTAATAGTTTGCGTGGTTTGTCCTTTTAAATCCTTAAGCGCGGTTACAATACTATTAAGGCTATCAACCGTTAACAAAGGGCAATCCTGAAAGCTGATTGTTACATTAATGGTGCCAATAAATATAATATTTTCAAGAGCAGTGCAACCAGAAAATATATTATTAAGATTTGCTCTAAGTGTGCAACTGCTAATATTTAGTTGCGGAATAGTTTTTAACGCTGTGCATTGTCCAAACATCGCAGCAAAGCGAGAGCCTTTGCCGGTATCCATTACAGGAGCAGTTATTAAGGACTCGCATCCCAAAAACATATTATGAAAATATAAACTATTACTCATATCTATTTCAGGTGCCTCTTTCAAATTTACGCAATTATAATACATTCCCTCACACGAATTTTGATTATCGTTATTTAAAGGTAAAAATCTATTCGGAATATATTCTCCGATATAAAAAGCATATAAATAAACCATACCTCGAGAGGCTACAAATTCTTTAAAATCTATATTTTGAGCCTCGTTTAAAGCGGTATCATAATCCTTATTATTAACATATATACTTCTTTCATTAAACATATTGTTTACATTTTCAATTTCGCTTTCTAAAAGGTTAACCTTTATTTTAATTTTTTGTTCATTTTTGGCTGTAACGGTTAATTTCTCCGCAATACTCATATATTTTCACCGCCTAAAATTTGATTTTGGATAACGATAATATTATCAAGAGCGGTTTCTATGTCTGAAAAGCATTCATTTCTAACCGTATCCGCAATTTCGAGCTTATCTCTTTCGGTCAAAATATAACTATCGCCCTTTTCACCTTTTGGACCTATGTTTCCTTGTATACCTTGAACGCCTTGTTCACCTTTTTCACCCTTTTCTCCTTGTAACCCTCTTGGACCTCTATCACCCTCATCTCCCTTAGGTCCTCTCAAAGCGCTTAACTGAGCATCTGTAAAATCATCATAAGTAAAGGGTTCGCCTCGTTCACCTTTATCGCCTTTTTCACCTCTGGGACCTCTGACACCCTGTATTCCCTGAACACCCTGAATGCCCTGTTCACCTTGGTCTCCTTTATCGCCCTTATCTCCCTTTTCGCCCTTTAAAAGTCCGTTATCGGCATCCTCTCTTACCGACTCGGCAATAGCCTTAGTTTCGTTATAAATCGAAACTAACTGCTCATATTGCTCGGGAGTATAGCTATCGGGTTCATCTGCGGAAGTATCACCACTTTTCTTAACAATTATCGGCTCAGAGGGTATAGTTGTTATAACCCTATCCTCCCTGATACCGCTAACCGATACATTTAACAAGCCACCCTTCATAACCTCAAAGGGAATATAACAAGTGTTGTCTCCTAAATATAACGGATTGCCTTCTTCCAATATCACCGCCGTTTTAACATTCAATTCTTCATTTGAAAAAACAGCCGTTTTGGTAAATCCATGCCAAGTCTCATCAAAATAAAACTTAATTTTAAAATGTTTAACACTGTCAGACGGTATAACCTTTATATTAAGTTTTAATTTGTGGTCTAAAATTTCTGCTTTAATCATAAAAAAATCCTTTCTTTTTTAATTTATCCCTATATTAACCTCTGCTTACGGGGACATTCACCGACATTTTTAAGTTTTTTATATTTACTTTTTTTCGTTTTTGGTGTAAAATAATTTTGTTAAAGTGGGGTGAGTTTTTGAAAAAAATAGTGATAATAGGCGGTGGCGCCGCGGGTGTTATGGCGGCTATAAGCGCTGCCGAGGAACATCAAACTG
This sequence comes from Clostridia bacterium, assembly GCA_017537365.1. GTDB lineage: Bacteria > Bacillota > Clostridia > Oscillospirales > Acutalibacteraceae > UBA737. The sequence goes on along the minus strand of JAFYKZ010000030.1, from coordinate 2,872 downwards.
CTGACGTCTTAATAACCGTTATAGAAAAAAACGAACGTCCGTTAAGAAAAGTTATGATAACAGGCAAAGGCAGATGCAATGTAACCAATAACACCGATAACGATACCCTTATTAAATCGGTTGTTCGAAATTGTAGATTTTTATATTCCGCTTTTGCAACCTTTTCAAGCGGGGACACTATTTCTTTCTTCGAAAATTCAGGCATACCCCTAAAAACCGAGCGAGGAAACCGAGTTTTTCCCGTTTCGGATAAAGCAGTTGATATTGTTGACGCTCTTGTTAAAACCGCCAAGAAAAAAGGAATTAAATTCATAAATGGCAGAGTATCAGAGATTTTAACAACCGAAAGCTTGGTTTCAGGTGTTCTGTTAGAAAGCGGAGAGGAAATTTCAGCCGATAGTATAATTTTAGCAACAGGCGGAGCTTCTTATCCCGTTACAGGCTCAACAGGTGATGGATATAAATTAGCAAAAACGCTTGGGCACACCATAATCGAGCCCCAACCCTCACTTATTCCTTTTGTTTGCCACGAAGGATTTTGCAGTAAGCTATCAGGGTTATCCCTTAAAAATGTTACCCTTTCGGTTTTCGAAGAAGGCAAAAAGAAACCTGTCTTTTCTGATATGGGAGAGATGCTTTTCACTCATTTTGGTATTTCAGGACCTCTGGTGCTTAGTGCGTCAGCATACTTAAAGGATATTGAAACCAATAAATATACTGCGGTTATAGATTTAAAACCCGCTTTAAGTATCGAGCAGTTAGATACTAGGATTTTGAGAGATTTTTCCGAGCTTCAAAATAAAGATTTCATAAACTCGCTCGATAAGCTCCTGCCGAAAAGCTTAATCCCGATAATTATAAATCTTTCGGGCATAGACCCCAGAGAAAAGGTTAATCATATTGATAAGCAAAGCAGAAAAAAACTTTGCGAAATAATAAAAGGTCTAACCCTTAATATTATAGGAACAAGACCTATAGAAGAAGCTATTATAACCCGAGGTGGAATATCGGTTAAAGAAATAAACCCCGCAACTATGGAGTCTAAACTCATAAAAGGTCTTTTCTTTGCAGGAGAGATAATAGATGTTGACGCATTGACAGGCGGATTTAATTTACAAATTGCCTTTTCAACCGGATTTTTAGCCGGTAAAAGCACTTAAAACTTTAAAGGAGAAAAAATATGATTTCAGTAGCAATAGACGGCCCTGCAGGTGCAGGCAAAAGCACTCTTTCAAGAAAACTAGCCAGTCATTTTGGCTTTATTTATGTTGATACAGGTGCTATGTATAGAGCGGTTGGTCTTAAATTTTCGCGTTTAGGTATAGATGCCGAGCTCAACTGCGATATAGAAAAAATCTTAGCAGATACTTCGGTTGATATCCGTTTTGTTGGAAACGAGCAAAGAGTGTTTTTAGATGGTGAGGATGTATCGGACGAAATCAGAACCCCCGAAATTTCTATGATGGCTTCGGCAGTTTCGGCAAAACCGCCAGTCAGAGCATTTTTGCTTAATACACAAAGAAACCTAGCCAAAAACAGCGATTGCCTTATGGACGGCAGAGATATAGGCACAGTTGTTCTCCCTAATGCAACGGTTAAAATTTATTTAACTGCATCGGCAGAGGACCGTGCTATGCGCCGTTATAAAGAGCTTTGCGAAAAGGGACAAACTGTTGAATATAAAGATGTTTTTGACGATATGGTAAAACGCGACTATAATGATATGCACCGCGATATTGCACCCTTAAAGCAGGCAGACGATGCAATCGTTGCCGATACAACAGGTTTAGAATTCGAGCAATCGTTTGCGCTTCTTATAGAACTTATTGAAAAAGGAATTAAAGCTAATGAAAATAACTAAGGCTAAAACAGCAGGTTTTTGTTTCGGTGTTGACCGAGCAGTTAATATGGTTTACGAGCTTCTTGAAAAAGGCGAAAAGGTTTGTACCTTAGGTCCTATAATTCACAATCCTCAGCTAGTTAACGAGCTTGCAGAGAAAGGAGTCCGAACTGTTCATAATCCCGAAGAGGTAAAATTGGACGAAACCCTGGTTATCCGCTCGCACGGTGTAGCTCAAACGGTTATTGACACCGCAGAAAGTTTAGGACTCAAGGTTGCCGATGCTACCTGTCCTTTCGTTTCTAAGATACATAAAATTGTAAGCGAAAAAAGTAAAGACGGATATATAACAATTATTGCGGGCGACTGCAATCATCAAGAGGTTAAAGGAATAACCGGTCATTGTTACGGCGAGTATTACACGGTTGGAAACCTAAGCGAGCTTGACGATTTGCTCGAAAATAATAGCAATTTCAACCAAAAGCCCCTCATTTTAGTATCTCAAACCACATTTAATGCAGAAATTTGGGCAAAAATGCAAAAAAATTTAAAAAAAGTATGTACAAATGCCGAAATTTTTGATACAATATGTAGCGCAACCTCTTCTCGTCAGGCAGAAGCCGAAGAGTTATCAAAGTGTAATGATGCTATTATCGTTATCGGCGGTAAAAAAAGCTCAAACACCGCGAAGCTTTTCGATGTATGCCGAGGTAACTGCAAAAACACTTATCACATTGAAACCGCAAACGATATTTCGGAAGAAATGTTTAAAGGTGTTGAAACAGTTGGGGTTGTGGCAGGTGCTTCTACACCTGCGGGTATTATAAAGGAGGTTATTAAAACCATGTCGGAAAATTTACAACCGGTTGAAGAACAGATGGAGGTAAAAGAATCTGTTCAAAAGAGCTTCGAAGAAATGACAGATGAAGAAGCATTCGAAGCATCTCTCAGCAGCTTAACAGGCGACCAAAAAGTTGAAGGCACAGTTATTGCTGTTAATCCCACTGAAATTACAGTGGACATCGGCAGAGG
>JAFYKZ010000029.1 GCA_017537365.1 Clostridia bacterium | reverse complement strand
GCAAACCCTACTTAATAAGAACACCGCTTATTCCAAATATAACTGATACAAAAGAAAACTTATCAGCTATCAAAGAAATAATAGGTGATAGCAATTTTGAGGAAATACCTTATAATAATCTTGCCGGTGCAAAATATAAAATGCTTGGCATGGAATATGATTTATAAATCTAAGGAGTTTTTATCATGGCAAAAGAATATTTGTTAAGTGAAAAAGGTAATGATTATCGCGCTAATTTGCATTGTCATACCAATCTTTCAGATGGAAAGGTTTCCCCTGAGAGAATAAAAGAATTGCATATTGAAAAAGGGTATAGCATAGTGGCTTATACCGACCATGATGTTTTTATTCCTCATCACAAAGAATTATCAGATGAAAACTTTTTGGCTTTAAATGCTTTTGAGGCCGAGTTTATAGATTTAAACGAAATTAGAAGAAAGAGAAGAACAACTCATCTTTGCCTTATTGCGCTTGATGAAAATATAGTAAATCAACCTTGTTTCCATAGAACAGAATTTTTATATTATGCGCCCGAATCCAGTAGGGATATGGTTAAATATGATGAAAACGAGCCTGATTTTAATAGAGATTATAATCCCGAAACCGTGCGAGAATTTATGAGAAAATGCAAAGAAAAAGGATTTTTTATCACATATAATCATCCCGCTTGGTCGCTTGAAACCTTTGAACAATATGGCACCTATGAAGAAATGGATGCATTAGAAATTATAAATGGCGGTTGCGATATTTATGATGGTATGCATGATTTTAACCATCGTGATTATGAGTTGTTTTTAAGGCAGGGTAAAAGAATATTTGCGGTTGCCGGTGATGATACTCATCGCGCAGAAGGTATAGGCTTTGGTTGGACTGTTATAAGAGCACCAAAACTTACATATAAGGATGTTTGTGATAGTCTTAAAAACGGTAATTTTTATGCAACAAGCGGTCCTGAGATTAAGAGTCTTTATATAGAAGATGGTGTTGTGCATGTTGAAACAAGCGAAGCTAAAAGCATATATTTCAATACTGCTGTTCGCCATGCTAAAAAAATCTTTAATGAGGATGGAACTGCTGTAAATAGCGGTAGCTTTGAACTAAACTACGAGGAAGACGAATATATTAGAGTAACCGTTATTGGTATGGATGGCTCAATTTGTTATTCTAATGCATATTTCTTGGATAAATAAATTTTCAAGGATTTTAAAATGAGCGATTTAAAATTTAAAAACTTTATATTTGATTTCGGTCAGGTTATAGTTAAATTTGATACCGAATATATGACATCGGTTTATATAAAACCGGAAGATATCAAAAAAGTTGAAGAGGTTGTTTTTGATAGACTTTATTGGGATAGACTCGATGAAGGAACTATAACTGATGAAGAGGTTAGAAAAGGTATCTGCGAAAGACTTCCAAAAGAACTTCATACCGATGCTTGCAGAGTTTATGATAATTGGTATAAGAACTTAGAATTCATAGAGGGTATGCCTGAGCTTATCAAAGATATAAAGGCAAAAGGCGGAAAGCTTTATTTGCTTTCGAATATAAGCGAAACCTTTGCAAAGGAATATAAAAATGTTTCTAATATATCCGATATTTTAAATTCATTTGATGGTTTGGTATTTTCTGCACCGCTTGGAATAACCAAGCCGAATAAAGAAATATTCAGATATATTTTAAATGAATATAATTTAAAATCTAGTGATACGGTTTTCATTGATGATAACGAGAAAAATGTTTCTGCATCCTGCAAAGAAAATATCTTTGGATATTTGTTTGACGGCGATGCTCAAACACTTAGAGGTTATTTAGGGCTCTAACGTTAATTTTTAAGAATAGGATAGGTGGAAATGTTAGAACAAATTTATGATTATTTACTTGATTTTAATTCGGTAACTGCAATAATAAGATTAGTGCTTGCGACAATATTAGGCGGTCTTATCGGTTCAGAGAGAGGAAGACACGGTCGTCCTGCGGGACTCAGAACACATATACTTATTTGTGTTGGCGCGGCAATGTCCTCTGTTACTAGTATGTTTTTAAGCGAAACTCTAGGTTCGGGTGGCGATATTGCAAGAATTTCGGCTCAGGTTATTTCAGGTATAGGCTTCTTGGGCGCAGGAACAATTATGGTGCGCAATAGTTCTATTATAACAGGACTTACAACCGCCGCAGGTATGTGGGCAACGGCTGCAATAGGAATAGCCGCAGGCTATGGCTTCTATGTTGGCGCGATTGTAGCAACATTTATATGTATTTTTAGTGTTACAATTTTGAGCAGACTTGAACACAAGGAAAAGAACATAATAAATGTATATTTAGAGCTTACTAATATTGCTGAAACCGAGCAGGTGGTGGACCTTATATATAGTTATAAAAATGCAGTTATTTCATATAATATTATACCTGCAAAGAGCGGAAACAGTCAAAATGTTGGAATAATATTTGTTTTGCACGGTCAACAGTATTTCTCGGAAATAAAAAAGAAGGTTTGCGAAATCAGTAGTGTTGCAATGTTTTTAAAGGATATTGCTATGTAGTTTAGAACCAATAAAAAAGGGTAATTTCAAGAGTTGATTTCTTGAAATTACCCTTTTAAAATTTTTGATTTTATTTGCTTTCGGCAATATATTTGATGATTTTAGCAACTCTTTCAATACCGATACTGCTATCTATACAAATATCATAAGAACGGCGGTCGCCCCATTTGGTATCGGAATAATAGTTATGATAAAAGCTTCTGCGGCGGTCTGCCTTTTTAATCATACTTGCTGCTTCGCTTCTTGAACATTTTTCGTATTCGCAAATGCGGTCTATTCTTCTTTCAACATCGGTATAAATGAATACTTTAATCAGATTATCTCGGTCTTTTAAAATACTATCTGCACATCTGCCGACAATTATGCAGGATTCTTCATCGGCTAACTTTTTAATGATTTCAGAGCTTATTGCAAAAGCCTTATCGCCAACCGGAACGCCCAAGTCTTTATTCATAGCTATATTATGGGTTGCAGACATTGAAAGGGTATAAAGCAAGCTACTGCTGGCGGATTCATCAATACCATGCAATAATTCTTCTGAATATCCACTTTCCTTAGCGGTTAAACGGATTAAATCTTTATCATAAAACTTAATTCCCATAATTTCGGAAAGCTCTTTTGCAACTGCTCTGCCGCCACTTCCGAATTCACGACCGATTGTGATTACTACTTTCTTCAAATATACCACTCCGTTTACTTAACTTATTTTAAAAAATAAATATGTTTTATTCATAGAAAATTATAACATAAATTTTTTGAAAAGTCAATTATTCACTTTGCCTTATAAGAAACGAAAATTTGTTAAATTTGATGTATTTCACAGATGATTTTTGGTTAGTTTTTTCTTGACAAAATATTAACAAAATTATATAATTTAATTGGTTGTTTTGACTTTTTGTCTTAATAAATATAAATTCAGGAGAGTGAAAATATGAACAAAGAAAAAGCGGTTGTAATTGGAGCGGGAGCAGTTGGTTGCGCAATAGCAAGAGAGCTCTCAAAATATGAAATCGATGTAGTAGTTGTTGATAAGAATGAGGATATTGGAGGAGATGCCTCCAAATCTAACAGCGCTATTATACATACTGGATATGATGCTGCTCCAGGAACATTAGAGTCTCAGTTAGTGGTTGCTGCTAACCCTATGTATGATGAGCTTGTTGAATCTTTGGATGTTCCTTTTAAGAGAATAGGTGCTATTCTTCCTGCAATAACTGAGGAGCAGTTTAAACAGCTTCCTGCTATTAAGGAAAAAGCTTTTAAAAACCATGTTTATGATGTTGAGTATAAAACAGGTGCAGAGCTTCTTGAAATGGAGCCTAATTTGAATCCTGAGGTTAAGGGCGGTCTTTATATTCCTCGCGAGAGTATTATAGATCCTTTTATTCTTGTTCAGGCGCTTGCTGAAAACGCAGCTGCTAACGGCGCTACCTTTATGTTAAATGCTAAGGTTACAGATATTAAAACCGAAAACGGCAGAGTTAAGAGTGTTGTAACAACAAAGGGCGAAATTGAAGCTGATTATGTTATTAACAGCGCAGGTCTTTATTGCGATGAAATTGCTGAAATGGTTGGCAAGGCTGATTATAAAGTTGTTGCAAGAAAAGGTCAGTTCTATATCTTAGATAAGAACACCTCTTGCAAGGTTAATAATATAGTTCTTCCTATTCCTACCAAGGTAACTAAGGGTAAGCTAATGTGTCCAACTATTCACGGTAATATGTTAGTAGGACCTACCGCAGAAGACCAACCTTCAAAGGTTGACAAGTCTACATCTGCTGAGGGTCTTGCAAGCGTTGCTGCAGACGTTAGCAATCTTATTCCTAATGTAAATCTAAGAGACACTATCACTCAATATAGCGGTCTTAGAGCTAATAGAAATCCTGAGGGTCTTAACTTCGATATGTATGACGATTTGAAGGGATATGTAAACCTTTCGGGTGTTCGTTCAACCGGTCTTACTCTCTCGGTTGCAATGGGTAAATATGTTGTTCAGCAGATGATGTTCCACGGTGCTGAGCTTACTCTTAAAGAAAACTTTATTTCTAAGAGAAAAGGTATCGTTAAGTTCTCTGAGCAATCAAGAGAAGTTCAGGATGAGCTTATTAAAGAAAACCCCTTATATGGAAATGTTATTTGCCGTTGCGAAACTATTACAGAGGCTGAAATCGTAGATGCTATCAACCGTCCCGTAGGTGCTAAGAGTGTTGATGCTGTTAAGCGTAGAGTAAGAGCAGGTATGGGTCGTTGCCAAGGTGGTTTCTGCGGTCCTAAGGTTATAGAAATTTTAGCTCGCGAGCTTGGTGTTAGCACAGATGAAATCAATAAGAACAATGAAGGTTCTTATATGGTAACAGGTACTACAAGATAGGAAGGTGTATGTAATGTATAATTTGAATTGCGATGTGGCAATTATAGGCGGAGGTCCCGCAGGTCTTGCAGCAGCTGTTGCAGCAAAAAAACAGGGTGCCGAAAAGGTACTCATTATTGAACGAGATAACGCATTAGGCGGCATCTTGCAGCAATGTATCCACCCCGGATTTGGTTTGACCAGATTTGGCGAGGAGCTTACAGGACCTGAGTATTACAGCCGTTTCGTTGAAGATGCTATCAAGCTTGGTGTTGAATACATATTAAACTCAATGGTTCTCGAAATAGATGAAGATAAAAGCAGTGTTATTTGCACTAATAGCGAATACGGTTTAACCTGTGTTAAAGCAGGAAGTATAGTTCTTGCAATGGGTTGCCGCGAGAGAACAAGAGCAAATATTGTTATTCCGGGAACCCGTCCTTCAGGTCTTTATACCGCAGGTTCTGCTCAGCGTCTTATTAACCGCCAGAATATTATGGTTGGTAAAAAGGTTGTTATTTTGGGCTCGGGTGATATCGGTATGATTATGGCTCGCAGAATGACCTTAGAAGGCGCTAGCGTTGTTATGGTTGTTGAGCTTATGGATTACCTTGCAGGTCTTACCAGAAATAGAGTACAATGTCTTGATGATTTTGGTATTCCGCTAAAATTATCTCACACTATTACAAGAATAGTTGGCGATACCCGTGTTACAGGTGTTTATGTTGCGCCTGTTGATGAGAACAAGAAGCCAATTCTTGAAAAAGAAGAGTTTGTTGAATGTGATACTGTTTTATTCTCAGTAGGTCTTATCCCTGAAAATGAGATTACAAATAAAGCGGGTATCGAGATTGACCGAGTTACTAACGGTCCTCGTGTTAACCAATATATGCAGACCTCTGTGCCTTCAATTTTTGCTTGCGGCAACGTTGTTCATGTTAACGACTTGGTTGATAATGTAAGTAGTGAAAGTGAAGAAGCAGGTAAGTATGCCGCTTTATATGCTATGGGCAAGCTTCCTGAAAACAACGGTGTTGCTGATATGGTTACCGGAAATAATGTTAGATACCTTTGTCCTCAAAGCATTATGAAAGCCGGTAGTGATGAAAAGGTTAGCGTTTATTTCAGAGTTTTAGCTCCTGAATTTAATGTTAAACTTATTGCTCGTTGTGGCGATGAAGTTATCGCTCAGAAGAAGGAATTAAGAGTTAATCCCGGTGAAATGAACCATATTGATATCCCTGTATCAAGCATTAAAGGCGATAAGATTACCGTTGAGGTTATAAAGGAGGGCTAAACTATGAATAAGGAAATTATCTGTACAGTATGTCCAAGAGGATGTCATATAGATGTATGCGGAGACGCAAATAGTGTGGCTTCTCTTGAAGGTTACGGTTGCAAGCGCGGCATTGAGTATGCAACAAATGAATACTTGAATCCCGTTCGTATTTTAACAACCATCGTTAAAATCGACGGTGTTGATAACGATTTGCTTCCTGTTCGTTCAAATAAGCCGATTTCTAAGGATAAGCTTTTTGAATGTATGGATGTTATTCGCAATGTTTCGGCAAAGTTGCCTGTTAAAATAGGTGATGTTATTGTTGAAAATATTTGCGGAACAGATGTTAATATTGTTGCAACCAAGGCATTAGGTTAATAATAAATAATAAATTTCAAGTAGAGAAATGGAATTTTTCCATTTCTCTACTTTTTTATATACTTTAAATTGGCATTTTACTTGACTAAACCACAAAATATGGTGTATAATGTTTATAATTATAATTTAATGTTTTAATGAGGAGTATGCGATAATATGGCAAAAGCTAAGGTCGAATACGGTAATGAAAGTATAAAGAAGCTTGAAGGACCTGACAGGGTTAGAAAAAGACCGGGTGTTATTTTCGGTTCAGATGGTCTTGATGGTTGCGAACATAGTGTATTCGAAATTATTTCAAACTCAATAGACGAGGCTCGTGAGGGTTATGGTCAAAAAATAGTTGTTACAAAGTATTCAGATGGCTCTATCGAAGTTCAGGACTTTGGAAGAGGAGCGCCGGTTGATTTTAATAATCGCGAGCAGTGCTATAACTGGGAACTTTTATATTGCGAGCTTTATGCCGGCGGCAAGTATAATACTAATGACGGTGCAAACTATGAATATTCGGTAGGTTTAAACGGTTTGGGTCTTTGCTCAACTCAATATGCCGCCGAGTTTATGGATGTTGAAATTAAGCGTGATGGCTTTAAGTATAATCTCCATTTTGAAAAGGGCTATAATGTTGGAGGACTTAAAAAGGAACCATATTCGGGTAAAGATACGGGAACCAAAACCCGTTGGAAGCCTGATTTAGAGGTATTTACCGATATAAATATTCCAACCGAGTATTTTTTAGATACCCTTAAAAGACAAGCTATTGTAAATGACGGTTTGCTATTTGTTTTCAGAGAGCAACAGGGTAATAAGTTTATCCAACAAGAAATTATATATGATAACGGAATAAGGGATTATGTAAACCAAATTGCAGGTGAAGAAAGATTATCCTCAGTTCAGTTCTGGCAGACCGAGAGAAAGGGTAAAGACCGAGAGGACAAGCCTGAATACAAGGTTAAAATCAATGCGGCTTTAACTTTCAGCAATCGCCATACTTTAAAAGAATATTATCATAATTCCAGTTGGCTTGAACATGGCGGTGTTCCTGAGAGGGCAACTCGAATGGCTCTTACTTCTCAGATAGATGCCTATATTAAGCAGGCTAACAAATATAAAGGTAACGAAAGCAAAATAACCTTTTCGGATGTTGAGGAATGTTTGGTTTTGGTTATTTCCTCATTTTCAACCGTTACTTCTTATGAAAATCAGACCAAAAAAGCAATAACAAATAAATTTATTTATGAGGCTATGGTTGATTTTCTTAAACATCAGTTAGAGGTTTTCTTTATTGAAAACAAGGCTGAGGCTGATAAGATTGCCGACCAGGTTTTAATAAATAAACGCAGTCGCGAAAGAAGCGAACGCGAGAGAATTAATATCAAGAAAACCCTTCAAAGTTCAAATTCTATGCTTGATAGGGTTGATAAGTTTGTTGATTGCCGTTCGAAAGATGTTAATGAAAGAGAGCTCTTTATAGTTGAGGGTGATTCGGCTTTGGGTTCTTGTAAGCTTGCGAGAAATGCAGAGTTTCAGGCTATTATTCCTGTTAGAGGTAAAATATTAAACTGCCTTAAAGCCGATTATGAAAAAGTATTCAAAAGCGAGATTATAACTAATCTTATTAAAGTTTTGGGTTGCGGTGTTGAGGTTAAATCCAAGGCTAATAAGGGGCTTGCAACTTTTGACCTTAGCTCGCTCAGGTGGAGTAAGGTTATAATTTGTACCGATGCCGATGTTGACGGTTTCCAAATCAGAACCTTGATTTTAACTATGATTTATCGTCTGATGCCAACTCTTATAAACGAGGGCAAGGTTTATATTGCTGAAACTCCGCTTTATGAAATCGGAACAAAGGATATGACCTATTTCGCTTATGACGAAAAGGAAAAATCTGAAATTCTCGCTAAAATAGGCGATAGCAAGCATACTATTCAGCGCTCAAAGGGACTTGGTGAAAACCAACCCGATATGATGAACTTAACAACTATGAATCCTGAAACAAGAAGACTTATCAAGGTTATGCCCCAAGAGGCTGAGAGAACAAGTCAGATGTTTGATATGCTTTTGGGCGATGATTTGCAGGGCAGAAAAGATTTTATTGCCGAAAACGGATATTTATATCTTGATGAAGCGGATATAAGTTGATTTTCATTTATGAAAATCAACAGTGAAAAGGTAAGAGTGAAGAGTTAAAAGGTAATGTGTCGGATTTGCCGATGGCATATAAAGTTTTGCAAAGCGGAACACCTTATTTTTCACTATTTTCTTTTACTTATTACTTTGAATTATAAGGAGATAATTTGATGGCTCCAAGAAAGAAAAAAGAAACTAAAAAGGCGGTTAAACCTAATATTAACGCATATATTGCGGGTGCAGGTTTAACGGTTGAGCAACCTATAACCGAAACCCTTGAAACCAACTATATGCCTTATGCAATGAGTGTTATAGTTTCTCGTGCTATTCCTGAAATAGATGGTTTTAAGCCTTCGCATAGAAAATTATTATATACTATGTATGATATGGGGCTTTTAAACGGAAGTACCATAAAATCGGCAAATATTGTTGGTAGAACGATGCAACTAAATCCTCACGGTGATGCTGCTATTTATGAAACAATGGTGCGTTTGTCCGAGGGCTATCAGGCTCTTTTGCATCCTTATGTTGCATCAAAGGGTTCATTTGGTAAGGCTTATTCTCGCGATATGGCTTATGCCGCTTCCCGTTATACCGAGGCAAAATTAGCACCGATTGCGGCAGAATTATTTGCCGATATTAAGATGGACACGGTTGATTTTGTTGATAACTATGATGCATCAATGAAAGAACCTACCTTATTCCCTGTAACCTTCCCGTCGGTTTTAGTTAACGCTAATACCGGTATCGCGGTTGGTATGGCAAGCTCAATTTGTCCTTTCAACTTAAAGGAAGTTTGCGAAACCACAATAGCTTATATCAGAGATAATGATGCTGTTATATCAGATACCTTGTTAGCACCCGATTTTCCGATAGGCGGCGAGCTTTTATACAACCGTGCCGAAATGGAAAAAATATACGAATCGGGCAGAGGCAGTTTTAAGGTTAGAGGTGTTTATTCTTATGATAAATCGCAAAACTGCATTGATATTACCGAAATTCCCCCGACCACAACGAGTGAAGCTATTATTGAAAAGGTAATTGAGTTAGTAAGACTTAAAAAGGTTACCGAGATTAACGATATTCGTGATGAAACCGATTTGAACGGTCTAAAAATAACTATTGATTTGAAGCGCGGAGCAGACTACGAAAAGCTTATGAAAAAGCTTATGAAGATGACTCCGCTTGAAGATAGCTTTTCTTGCAACTTTAATATTCTTATCGCTGGTTCACCTCAGGTTTTGGGTGTTAAAGAAATAATATCCGAATGGGTGGCTTTCAGAGAAGAATGTGTTAGAAGAAGAATTTACTTTAAGCTGTCAAAGGCAAAGGATAGTCTTCATTTGCTAAAAGGTTTAGAGAAAATTTTGCTTGATATTGATAAGGCTATTAAGATTGTTCGCGAAACTGAGGAAGAAGCTCAGGTTGTTCCAAACTTGATGATAGGCTTCGGTATTGATGAAATTCAGGCGGAATATGTTGCAGAGATTAAACTTCGCCATTTAAACCGTGAATATATCTTAAAACGCACAAAGGATATAGAGTCTTTAATTGCCGAAATTGAGGAAATGGAAGGCATTTTAAAATCTCGTTCAAAGGTGCTCAAAATTATTATCAAAGAGCTTGAAAAGGTTGCCGATAAATACGGCGAGGATAGAAAGACTAAGATTATAAGCGCCGCTGAGCTTGAAGAATACAAAGAGGAAGAAATTGTTGATAATTCTCCTGTAACCCTATTCTTTACAAAGGACGGATATTTCAAGAAAATAACTCCCCAGTCGCTTAGAATGAGCGGTGAGCAGAAGCTTAAAGAGGGGGATGAAATTGTTCAAACAATCGAGTCCACCAATGCTACCGAGCTTTTGTTCTTCTCAAACAAATGTCAGGTTTATAAAACAAAAACCTCTGATTTGGCAGACGGAAAAGCAAGCCTTATGGGTGAATATATACCCTCAAAGCTTGAATTTGATGATGCTGAACAGGCAATTTATATGGTTGAAACCGCCGATTATTCGGGATATATGTTATTTATCTTTGAAAACGGCAAAATCGCTAAGGTGCCGCTAGCTTCATATCAAACTAAAACAAACCGCAAAAAGCTAATTAAGGCTTATAGCGATAAATATCCTATTCATACTATTATGTATGTAAAGGAAGACCAAGAAATTTTGGTTAAATCAACAAACGGCAGAATGCTTATTGTTAATACCGCTCAAATTGCCGCAAAAACCACTAAGGATAACGGCGGCATTTCGGTTATGACTCAAAAGAAAGGTCAACGAATTTTAGAGGCGGTTAGTTATACTAAGGGTGATTTGGAAACGGATCATCGTTATCGAACTAGAAATCTCCCTGCGGCAGGAAGCAAACTTCCAACAAACACTGCGGAACAATCTAAGCTTGATATTTAATCTTGACTTAAAGAGTATATGATGTATAATAAATAAATATGAAAAGCTGTCTTTAAGTTGGAACTGAAAGCTTTTGTTCCAACTTAAAGCAGATTTCCACCTTATGTTAAAACAAAGCTATTCGTTCTCGTACTTAGGACAGCTTTAAAGTCAGTTCATATTGCAAACGCTTTTTTGACTGACAGTTATATAATGTGCGAAATTTTTAAAAATATTAAAAGAATAATTTTCCAAAACGGAGTGAAAAAAATGGCAAAAGAATTAGCCAAGCAATATTCCCCTGCCGATGTAGAGGATAGGATTTATAAACAATGGCTTGACGGTAAATATTTCCATGCAAAATGTGAAAAGGATAAGGATACTTATACAATAGTTATTCCTCCTCCGAATATTACAGGTCAGCTCCATATGGGACATGCTCTTGATAATACCTTGCAGGATATTCTTATTCGTTTTAAGCGTATGCAAGGTTATGATACTTTATGGCTTCCCGGTACTGACCATGCGTCTATCGCAACCGAGGCTAAAATAGTTGAAAAAATGAAAGAAGAAGGCATCACAAAGGATGATATCGGCCGTGATGGCTTTTTAGAGCGCGCTTGGGATTGGAAAAAGCAATACGGCGGCAGAATTATTGAGCAATTAAAGAAAATGGGTTCTTCATGCGACTGGGATAGAGAACGCTTTACTTTGGATGACGGTTGCAACGCGGCTGTTAAAGAAGTGTTTGTTGGTCTCTACGAAAAAGGTTTAATTTACCGAGGCGAGAGAATTATTAACTGGTGTCCTCATTGTAAAACTTCTATTTCTGATGCAGAGGTTGAATATGAGGAGCAAGCAGGTCATTTCTGGCATCTCAGATATCCTTTCAAGGATGGAAGCGGTTATTTAGAGCTTGCAACAACCCGACCCGAAACCTTGCTTGGTGATACTGCGGTTGCAGTTAATCCTAACGACGAGAGATATAAGGATATGGTTGGTAAAACCTTGATTTTGCCGATTGTTCACCGCGAAATTCCTGTTGTTGCAGATGATTATGTTGAAATGGATTTTGGAACAGGTGTTGTTAAAATCACCCCTGCTCACGACCCAAATGACTTCGAGGTTGGTCTCCGCCATAATTTGCCTGTTATCAATGTTATGACCGACGATGCTAAAATTGTTGCAGATTATCCAAAATATGCAGGTATGGATAGATATGATGCAAGAAAGGCTATAGTTGCCGATTTAGAGGCAGAGGGCGCTCTTGTTAAAATTGAAGATTATTCTCATAATGTTGGAACTTGCTACCGTTGCGGTTCTACCGTTGAGCCTAAGGTTTCAAAGCAATGGTTTGTTAAAATGAAGCCGTTAGCTACTCCTGCTATTGATGCGGTTAAAAACGGTGAAACAAAGTTTATTCCTCAAAGATTTGAAAAGGTATATTTCCATTGGCTCGAAAACATTCGCGATTGGTGTATATCCCGTCAGCTTTGGTGGGGTCATAGAATTCCTGCTTGGTATTGCGCAGATTGTGGCGAGATTACTGTTTCTAAAACCGATGCTACCGCTTGCGCTCATTGCCGCAGCAAAAATATAACCCAAGACCCCGATACTCTCGATACTTGGTTCTCATCAGCTCTTTGGCCTTTCTCAACATTGGGTTGGCCTGAGGAAACAGAGGACTTTAAGCATTATTATCCAACCAATACCTTAGTTACAGGATATGATATAATTCCTTTCTGGGTAATGCGTATGATGTTCTCGGGAATTGAGCAAACAGGAAGAGTACCTTTTGATACCGTTTTAATTCATGGTCTAGTGAGAGATTCTCAGGGCAGAAAAATGTCTAAATCATTGGGTAACGGTGTTGACCCGCTTGAAGTTATTGAGAATTACGGTGCAGACGCGCTTAGATTCTCTCTTGCAACAGGTAATAGCCCCGGAAACGATATGCGTTATATTCCTGAGAGGGTTGAAGCAAGCCGAAACTTTGCAAATAAGATTTGGAATGCTGCAAGATTTATTTTAATGAATCTTGAAAACGATAATGAAATCGAGCTTAATCTTTCCGATTTAGCATTAGAGGATAAGTGGATTTTATCTAAATACAACAGCTTGGTGGCAGATGTTACCGATAACCTAGATAAATTTGAATTAGGTTTAGCCGTTCAAAAGCTTTATGATTTTATCTGGGATATTTTCTGCGACTGGTATATTGAAATTTGCAAATCCCGTTTAAACGGCGATGACGATAAGGCTAAAAACACCGCAAGAAGTGTACTAATATATGTATTTACAAATACATTGGCTCTTCTTCATCCTTTTATGCCTTTCATAACCGAGGAAATTTGGCAGTCGATGCCTCATAGCGGTGAAGCTTTGATGATAGCTGATTGGCCTAAATTTAGAGAAGATTTGAAATTTGCATCTGAGGAAGCTGATTTTGAAAAGATTATGGCGGTTATTAAAGCTATCAGAAATCGCAGAGCGGAAATGAATGTTCCGCCCTCTCGCAAGGCTAAGGTGCAAATTGCAACCGCTCATAAGGATACATTTAATATGGGCAATGCTTATATTTGCCGTTTAGGTTATGCTTCTGAGATAGAGGTTGGCGATGATTTTGCAAGCGAGGGTGCAGTGCGTGTTATTACTGATGATGCAACTGTTTATATGCCTATGAAAGAGCTTGTTGATTTCACTGCCGAGCTTGAAAGACTAAATAAAGACCTTAAAAAAGCTAACGAGGATAAGGAATTCTTTGAGAAGAAACTAAATAATCAAGGCTTCTTGGCAAAGGCTCCGGCTCAGCTTGTTGAACAACAAAAGGCAAGTCTCGCAAAGGTACTTGAAAAAATCAAAATGATTGAGGATAGTATCGAAGAAATTAAAAATAGTTAAGGTTTAAGAGGGTTGTTTTGCGCAACCCTCTTTTTAGGATAAAAAATGAATTATCAAGAAACTTTAAATTATATTCATTCGCTTGGCAATTTTTCAAAGCCTGCAACATTAGATAGAATAAAACAAGTCCTTGAAATATTAGGTAATCCGCAAAATGATTTTAAAGCAATTCATATTGCGGGAACAAACGGAAAAGGCTCGGTTTCCGCGATGTTGGCAAGCATATTTAAAGAGTCAGGCTATAAAACGGGACTTTTTATTTCTCCATATATTATTGATTTCAGGGAAAGAATTCAAATAAACGGAGAGTATATTTCAGAAGAAAGTCTGGTTTCTTTATCTCAGAGGGTTATAGAAACAAAAATTGAGCTTACCGAGTTTGAATTTATAACCGCAGTAGCCTTTCTTTATTTCAAAGAGCAAAAGATAGATATATTAATTTGCGAAACGGGTTTAGGCGGAAGGCTTGATGCCACTAATACCTTGGAAAATTTGTCTGCCTGCGTAATAACTAAAATTGGTTTAGACCATACTGTAATTTTAGGTGATACAATAGAGAAGATAACAGAGGAAAAGTGTGGGATATTAAGAAATTGTCCTACTATAACTAATCCATCGCAACCTAAGGAAGCGTTAGAGGTTATTAAAACTCAGGCAAAAAATCTTTTTGTTCCAAGTGAAGCCGAAATTTTAAAAAGTGATATATGCGGTAACACTTTTATATATAAGGAAAAGGAATATGAGATTTCGCTTGCGGGAGAATATCAGGTTGAAAATGCGGTTACAGTTATAGAAACTGTAAATGCTAGCGGATATGATATTTCATATACTAATATATATAATGGATTAAAAAACACCTTTTTTCCTTGCCGAATGGAAGTGGTTTCTAAAAATCCGCTTTTGGTTATAGACGGTGCTCATAATATAGACGGTGCACTTTGTCTCTCAAAAGAACTTGAAAAGTTTTCAGGTGAGGTTACCGCGTTAATCGGTATGATGAAGGATAAGGACTGTGAAGAGGTTTTAAAATTAACCCTTTGCCATTGCAAAAAAGCGGTTGTTACTTCGTTAAAGGAGTTACCTCGCTCGGCAAAAGCAGATGAACTATATGAGAAAGCCAGAAAATATTGCGAAGCTGAAATTTGCGAGGATTTAATATCAGCAGTTGATAAAGCTTTGGAAATTTCAGGTGATAAACCGCTTTTTGTTTTCGGGTCTTTATATTTAGCTTCTGCTGTAAGACCTATACTAAAAGAAAAATTCAAATAATTTTAAATAACTGTCTTTATACGACATTATTTTTAAGTACAAGCCTTTATACTAAATAAGGGCTTGTACTTATTTTTTTAGGAGGTAAATTTATGTCGGTTGAAATTAATGTAACCGGTGAAGTGGTAACCGCATATTTAAAGGGTGAAATTGACCACCACTCAGCAAAGGAAATCAGAGATAATATAGATAATGCCATTGAACTTAATATGCCAACCTTGTTGGTGCTGGATTTTAAGGATGTTGGTTTTATGGATAGCTCGGGTATCGGACTTGTTATGGGCAGATATCGTAATTTGGTTAAATCGGGAGCAGAGCTTCATATAACAGGAGCGCCTCCTCAAATATATAAAATTTTAAAGCTTGCAGGTATTGAAAAATTAGCAAGACTAGAAGAAAGGTGAAAAAATGAAAGCAGAAAATAAATTTAGTATGACAGTTTTATCTCGTTCGGCAAATGAGAGCTTCGCAAGAGCTTGTATATCGGCCTTTGCATTACAGTTAGACCCAAACCTCGAAGAAATAAACGATATAAAAACCGCCGTTTCTGAGGCGGTTACAAATTGTATAGTTCATGCCTATAAAGAGGGAATAGGCAAAATTTACATAACTGCCGAGATATTTGAGTCAAACATAATAAGAATAAAAATTCGCGATAAGGGTTGCGGTATTGAAAATATTGAAAAAGCAATGGAGCCGCTTTATACAACCGTAGGAGGCGAGCGGGCAGGTTTAGGGTTTGCGGTTATGCAAAGCTTTACCGATAAAATAACCGTTCGTTCGGTTGTCGGTAAGGGTACAACAGTTACTCTCACTAAAAAGATAAGCCAAAGGTTTGGTGTAAATGGTTAAGCAAAAGGCTCAGCGCGATAGTTTTATCGAGGAAAATTTAGGGCTTGTTCATTCTATTTGCAAACGCTTTTCGGGTAAAGGTATTGAATATGATGATCTGTTTCAAGCAGGGTGTATCGGTCTTATAAAAGCTACTGATGCTTTTGACGAGACTCGCGGACTTATGTTTTCTACCTATGCAGTTCCCGTTATAATGGGGGAGGTTAGAAGACTGTTCAGGGATGGCGGAGCGGTTAAGGTTTCGCGTTCGGTGAAAGAATTAGGCGTTCATATAAATAGAAAAAGAGAGGAATTGGAACAGAAATTAAACCGCGAGCCTGCCGTTTCCGAAATAGCAGAGGCTTTGGGAGTTGCAAGCGAGGAGGTTGCAGAAGCGGTTTGCGCTCTGCAAAGTACGGTGTCGTTAACCTATGCAGGAGAAGACGGAATAAAAGAAACGGATTTGCCGATTATCTTTCCCGAAGAAGAAATTGCAACAAGATTAGAAATAAGCTCGGCAATAGAAAAACTTAATGAAGAAGAAAAAAGAATAGTGGATTGTAGATTTTTTAAATATATGACCCAAAGTAAAACGGCTTCGGTTTTAAATATGTCTCAGGTGCAGGTATCGCGCGCGGAAAAGAAAATATTGCTGAAATTAAAGGGAATATTAAAATAAATAGTAAAATGGCACAAAAAAATCCTATATTTTGAGGTTTTTTTATTCTTAAAAAACAAAATGAAAAAAATTGTAAAAAAAGTAAAAAAAAGTGTTGACAAAAGGGAAGGGGTGTGGTATTATAATCAGGCGCTCTAAACGAGGGGCGCAAAAAACGGACCTTGAAAATTAAACAACGAAGAAATAAGGACCCGACAATTCTCGAGAGAAATCAAGAGAAAAGTC
>JAFYKZ010000028.1 GCA_017537365.1 Clostridia bacterium | reverse complement strand
TTTCGTATTTCCCTACGGCGGCATTATCCGCATCAGGTTAAAGGTCGAAATCATAGCAAAAGCGGATTTCCTCTCAGCCCGAGTTTCATCGAGCTCCCTATTGCAAGCAAATTATAGCACCGAAAGTAAATATTGTCAAGTTAAAAATTGATAATTGAAAACAAAAGAATTTAAGTGTATAATATATTCGATATATTATATTCGTTTCGGAGGAATATATGAAAATAGCTTTTTACACTTTGGGTTGCAAGGTGAATCAATATGAAACCGAGGTTATGCGCGAGGCTTTTGAGCAGGCGGGACATACCGTAGCTAGTCAGGGCGAAAGCTTTGATGTTGCGGTTATAAATTCTTGCACGGTTACTGCCGAGAGCGACCGAAAAACCAGGCAGATTTTAAACCGTTTTCGCCGAGAAAACGAAAATGCGATTATCGTTTTAACAGGATGTATGGTACAAGCCTTTCCCGAGGAATCGGCAGGTCTTTGGGGAGCAGATATAGTTGTAGGCAACCGCGATGTTAGAAAAATATTGAAGCTTTGCGAGGAATTTTTTGATAAGAAGCAAAGAACGGTTGAAATTTGTCCCCATATCAGAGGGGACAAGTTTAATACCCCCAGTGTTTCCTCATTTGCCGAGCGAACCCGCGCTTATATGAAAATTGAGGACGGATGCGATAGATATTGCAGTTATTGTATCATACCAACCGCGAGAGGTTGGGTTCGTTCAAAGCCGTTAGCCGAGATAAAATCCGAAGCAGCGCAACTAGCTAAAAACGGATATATTGAAGTTGTTTTGGTTGGTATTAATCTTTCGGCATACGGCAAGGGCGAGGATATTAACCTTTGCGATGCGGTAGATGCGGTTGCAAGCGTTGATGGAATAAAAAGGGTGCGTTTAGGCTCATTAGAACCCGACCATATAACCGACGAAATGCTTGAAAGATTTAAAAATGAGCCGAAATTCTGTCCGCAATTTCATTTATCCTTGCAGTCGGGCTCAAATGCAACTTTAAAACGAATGAACAGGCATTATACCGCTGAATTTTATTATGATTTAATAAACCGAATAAGAAATATATTCTCAAATGCGGCTATAACCACCGATATAATGGTAGGCTTTGCAGGAGAAACCGAGGAAGAATTTTCTGAGAGTCTGGCTTTCTGTGAAAAGGTAGGCTTTGCAAAGGCGCATATTTTTGCATATTCAAAAAGAAAAGGAACGGTAGCTTACGGGCTTCCGAATCAAGTAACAAATGCCGAAAAATCCGCTCGAAGCAAAAGGCTTTCGGCGGTATGCGAGAAAACCGAGCAGGAATTTTTAACGTCTCAGATTGGAAAAGAATTCGAGGTTTTATTTGAAACCTACGAAAACGGTTTGAATTTTGGTTACACACCTAATTATTCTCGCGTTTTTATAAAATCAGAAAAATCTTTCGAGGGTGAAATCAAACGAGTTAAAATTATAAATTCTAACAAAGATATTTGCGAAGGTATATGTATATGAACAAAATCTATAAATCTCAATTAGAACTTATTGGAAACACTCCGCTTTTAGATTGTCAAAAATTTTGCGAGGAATTAAAGGTTAATGCAAAAATTTTTGCAAAGATTGAAAGCTATAACCCCGCAGGCTCGGTTAAAGACCGCGCCGCGCTTTATATGATAAAAGCCGCCGAAAAAGAGGGGAAACTCAAAAAAGGCTCAACGGTTATAGAGCCAACCTCGGGAAACACCGGTATTGGTCTTGGCTTAGTTTGCAAGGCTTTGGGTTATAAACTTATTATCGTTTTGCCTGACAGTATGTCCGAAGAAAGAAGAAAACTGATTTCTTCTTATGGAGCAGAGCTTGTTTTAACCGACGGAAAGCTCGGTATGAGCGGTGCTATTAAAAAAGCGGAAGAATTAAATAAAGAAATTGAAGGCAGTATCATAGCAGGGCAGTTTGAAAATCCCGCTAATGCTAAGGCTCATTTTGAAACAACAGGACCAGAAATTTTAAAACAAACCGAAGGCAAGGTTGATATTTTTGTTGCAGGTGTTGGAACAGGCGGAACCATAACAGGAGTTGGCGAATATTTAAAGCTTAAAAACCCCGATATAAAAATCGTTGCGGTTGAGCCTGATTGCTCGGCGGTATTATCGGGAAAGCCTGCCGGTCCTCATAAGCTTCAAGGTATCGGCGCAGGATTTATTCCTAAGGTTTTAAACAAAGAAATTATAGATGAGGTTATTCCTGTTTCCGTAGAAAATGCTTATGAAATGGCAAGACTTTTAGGCAAAACTGAGGGCGTTCTTTCAGGAATTTCCTCAGGCGCGGCGCTTTTTGGGGCAACTGAAATTGCAAAAAGAGAAGAAAACAAGGGTAAAAATATAGTAGTTCTTCTTCCCGACGGAATAGACAGATATTTATCAACTGACTTATACTAGGAGGTAAAAGATGAAGCTTGTTTTAATAACCGCCTTAGGCGTTGGTCTTGCAACCGTTATAGGTTCGTTTATAGGTTTTATATTCCGCAAAATTTCTGAAAAAATTTCCAATATAATTTTATCCTTTGCTTCGGGCGTAATGCTTGCGGCGGCGGTCATCGGTCTGATACTTCCGTCTTTGGAATACGGCGGAAAATACGGTATAATTTATACTGTTTCAGGAATTTTCGTAGGCGCGGTTTGTCTTAACCTTATAGATAAGCTTGTTCCCCATTTGCATAGAATTATGGGAGTTGAGAAAGAGGCTCATAATAATGCGAATTTGAATAAGGTTTTGCTCTTTGTGGCTGCGATTGCTATTCATAATCTGCCTGAGGGAATTGCCGCAGGTGTTGGATTTGGTTCGGGTGATAATGCGAGGGCGCTTATAATCGCAGGCGGTATAGCACTTCAAAACATACCTGAGGGTATGGTTATCATAGCGCCTATGCTACTTGCGGGTGTATCTCCTAAAAAGACCTTTATAGTTGCTTTAATAACAGGTCTTATTGAAGTTATCGGCACATTTATAGGCTATTTTGCGGTTAGTATTTCTGCCGCGGTGCTTCCTTTTGCACTTGCATTTGCGGGCGGCACTATGCTTTATGTTATAAGCGATGAAATGATACCTGAAACCCATTCGAGCGGTAATCAATGCGGCGCAACCTATGCTTTGCTTGTTGGTTTTTCGGTAATGCTTATAAGCGATTTTTTGCTTGGATAAAACGATTGATTTATTGGTTAAAATGTAATAATATTCAAATATTTTGCATATATCTTAACTGATAGAATAAATCTCTGCAAAAACAGTCGTTTTATGTAATATTTATGCGAAAAAAGTATTGACTTTAAGATGATTTATGATATAATTATAAATGAAAAAATTTTAAGGAGGTTTTCCGTAATGAATAAGACTACTTTTGGTATTCTTGCAATTCTCTTCAATGGTTATGGCGTTCCGAACTTCATCCAAGGCGATGCTAAAACTGGTATCCTCAAAATCGTTCTTAACTTCGTAACTTGCGGTATCATCGGTATCATCAACGGCATTATGGGTATCATTCTTGGTATCAAGGTTCTTCAGATGACTGAGGAAGAATACAATGCTGCTTACGGTTCTATCGATGCTGGTGTTCCGAAGATGAAAGCAAAAGAAGAAGCTGCTGAATAATTAGCTGATTTTAATTGTACTTAAAAACCGTCTGCTTTATGCAGGCGGTTTTTTGTATAACGAAAAAGGCAGGAAACACTCCTTTACTATTTTTATGCTCAATATTTCTTTAATCAACGGCGAAGCCGTTCTCGTTTTGGGGGTTATGGCGACAAAGATGCCACTATAAAATATATAAAAACTTGCCGCCAAATTGAAAACTTTGTTTTCACTCTTTGGCGGCGGTTTAGTTTAAATTCTGATTTCGTCGCCTAAGGGGGAAATCGAAATTCCCCCTCAGGCGAATCTTTCCGCCATTTCTTTTCGCCTACATAAGAAATGGCGTGCCCGTCGCGGCACGAGCGACAATATAATAAATTTACATTGGAAAATAAATAATTTGCTTTCCATGTTTAACCGCATAATCCAATGCTATTTTTGTTCCGCTTTTGCGGTTTTTAGGCGCGCATTGTTCATCATAATAAATAATACAAATTCGGCTTTTGTTTATCATTTCAAAATTGCGCTCAACATAAACCGCTCTGCCCGAATTTTTAATTTTTTCGGGATAATAGGTTTCCTCATAACTTTTTAAAAGATAATTTTTATATTGTTCGCTAATAATCTCATATTCTGCTCTAACATAAATTCGTTTTATGTTAGGGTATTTTTCTTTTATTTTTGTAACTATTTTTAGGCACAAATCATCAAATTGGCTTTTACTTCCAAAAATAAATGTATCAACATTTTCATTTTTAATTAACTTCTCTATTGTTTTATAAAGCCTTATTTTTAATTCCTCAGTTTCGTTTATTTTTCTATGACCGAAAAAGCAAACTGTATTATTCCTCATAATTTTCCCAAAATAAAAAAGGTGTACCCTCCTTTAAGAGAATACACCATAAAAAATATATCCCCTTAAATGTTGCTACACACTCACACTACCTTCAATCGCTTGGAGAATAGGGTAAAAAGAGGAATATACTTTTTTGCAAAAGTATTATTCCCCATTCAAAACGATTTGAAGGCGCAAAATTTTATTTTAATGTGAGTTTGTAGCTTAATCAGTATAACACAATAAAATAAATTTTGCAACAAAAAACCGCCTTTTCAGGCGGTTTTTTCTATCTTTATTTAAGCTTTATTTAATCTTTATCTATTTCTTCGCTTTCGGTATAAAGCATAGTTCTAAGAGCCATAACTAAGAGGGTTACGAAAGTGAAGGTTGCGCATACTATCCAGAAAGGCATATAGAACTTTCCTGCAATAACGGTTATTACAGCAATAACTACGCAACAAACCGCTATTCTGAATAATAAATCGCAACATTCTTTATTACAAGGTCCGTTTTTTGCCGAAACTTTAACAAGCTTTTTTAAACTTGCAAGAGCTGCTGCCGCAAAGGGCGCACAAGGATAACAGGTAACAAGCACTGTTGCAGCCAAGGTTTCAGGACGATGCATTTTTTCAACATACCATGAAATCATCCAAGGAAGTCCTAAAACAAATATAACAAGCACGCATATAAAAATATTTATAACAATATTTAAAATTTTAACCGATTTGGCTTTATTCATAAAAACACCTCTTTGCTTAATCTTATTATAAATAATATTGTATTATTTGTAAAGTTTATTTTTTAATATTAAAATATCGTTTGGATTTATAGGTTTTGGCTTCTTTATAAATCTTTTCTAAGATAAGCTTTCTTTTGATTTTTTCTTCTTGCTCTTTAACCCTCGCCATTATATGAAAAAGAATAAGTATAACGGATATTGAAACCAAAGAAACATATTTAGAAACCTTAACCGAAGAAAAGCTTAAACTACCGAAAAATTCAATAATACTATCAACCAATTTTGCAAGCAGATTACAAACCGAGAAAATCATTTCGGATATATAAGGAATAAACGGGTTGATAATTAAACCCGATACCGAAAGACAAAGAATCAATGTTATAAAATACGAAATCATAAGATTTGCTATAACCGAAACGAGTGAAATTTCACCGTAGGTGTTAATGAGAGTAGGCATCGTAAAAAGAGTTGCGCTTATATTGATTATAAATGCAAATAAAATCGTTTGAGAGATTTTCAATTTTAAAAGTTCGTTTCTTTTTATATAATCGCAAACAGGAATAGCTACCGCCAATATACCGAATGTTGATAAAACCGAAAGCCTGAAACCAACATTGAAAATTGCAAAAGGCGAAATTATTAAGGTGATAGAAGTGGCTGTTCCTAAGGCGTTTTCGGAGGTGTTATCTTTATCAAGCATCAGTCCCAAGGCGGCAACTATATATGT
Organism: Clostridia bacterium; assembly: GCA_017537365.1. Classification (GTDB taxonomy): domain Bacteria; phylum Bacillota; class Clostridia; order Oscillospirales; family Acutalibacteraceae; genus UBA737. Next base: position 3,062 of record JAFYKZ010000028.1, on the reverse strand, counting down.
GCCTCCTGCCCTGAACATAGACATTGTAAATCCGCAAACCGCCGTTAGAATTATAACAACAGCGAGTATAATAAATCCTCTTATAAATTTATTATAAATAAACTTTTCGAAGCTTTTAGTAAAAAGCGAAACTATTATAGCCAGGTGCATACCGGATACAACCATACTGTGAGCCACGCCTGCCCGTTTCACCGAAAGATAAAAATTATCGGTAAAATAACTTTTATCTCCGAAAACCAACGCAGTAATGGTTGAGGCTTCGGCATAATCAGTATTAGAAAATATGGTTTTTCTGATATAATTTCTGATATCTTCAAAAAATATAAGCAAATCGTCCTTTTTATCTAAAACAGAAACATCGCTTATGTTGGCGGTTAGAAAAATTTTGTTGCTGTAAGACGAAGCTTTATAAGAGTTTTCTATTTTGCTAAGATTAAAATCAGCGTTTATATAATCGCCGACTTTCAGAGTTTCATCATAACAATAAACATTTATTTTACTTCCTGAGGGAATTGTGTTGCTTTCGGTTATTTCAACAACCGCAACACTATAATTATTCTTGTTTTCAGTTTGAACAACAACCGCCTCGGCGGTGCAACAAAGTCCGTCAAGCTTAGAAAGGTTTTTGGTTCTGGCTGTAATATTAACGGTTGACAGTATCATCACAAAAACTAAAACCCCAACAAAGATAAACTCAGGTTTTGCTTTATAAAAAAATAAACCGCCGATTAAAATGGCGGTTAGTATACCGTATAGAATTAAGGATTTGCTGGAATAAAAGCCAACTACCGATATAAAACAACAGATGATTGAGCAAAGAAGCATAGGGCGCTTTGCAAGGTAATCTTTCAAAAAACCAACTTCCTTTCACCCATTTTAAAAACAAGGGTATTATAAGTTAAAAAGAAAATTTTGTCAACATTAAGTTTGGAAATTGAATGAATTTTGAGCCGCAAAGCGCCTTTTTCTAACGATTTAGGTTGTTTTCTTTCGCTTGCGCTCCCTCCTTGTTCGAATCCCTTCGGAAATATAGATAAATTAAAAGGAGAACCAATCCTTGCGGATTGATTCTCCTCTTAATTGGTCCGCTCGAAGGGATTCGAACCCCCGTTCTTCAGAATCGGAATCTGCTGCGTTATCCAACTGCGCCACGAGCGGAAATATATTTAAATAATACTCTATTTGATTTTTAAAGTCAATCATTATAAAAATAATACCTTTACAAAAATCATAAAAATATGATAAAATAAATTGCTTAATCTTCAAATATTAAAATACAGGAGACTGCAAAATGGAAGATATCAAAAAAATGAATATATTGGTTCTCGGCAACTCAGGGGCGGGAAAGAGCACCTTGATAAAAGCCATTTCAGGCGCTGAGGTTAAAACTGCAGTTGGCGGAAGTGTAACCCAGAAGATTGATGTTTATGAATCTTCAACCTGGCCGATTCAATGTATTGATACAAAAGGATTTGAATATAAATGGTTTGAGCAACAAAAAACCATTAAGCAAATTAAGAAATTCACCAAAAAACAGCTTTCAGCTAAAACTGACGAAAAGGGTAACGAGGCGGTTATCGATGCGGTTTGGTATTGTATAGACGGTTGTTCAAAAAGGGTGTTTACTGAGAACATTCAAATGATGAGCAAATCAATTAAAGGTTGGAAAAACATACCCGTTTTCGCTGTTATAACAAAATCTCTCTCAGAAGCCGAGATAGAAGAAAATGTTGAAGCTGTAAAAAAAGCTTTTGAAAAAAATAAAGACATTAATCTTCAAAAGGTTATTCCGGTTGTTGCAGAGCCTTACTATATAAAATCAGAAGTTGTTGAGCAAATGGGCATAGAAGAGCTTTGCGAAGCAACCCTTGATTGCTATGATGATGCAAAACAAATAAGCATAGAAAACCGCAACCGAATGATACTTGAACAAAAGCGTTTCACTGCTAATGCTTTAACCGCAGGGGCTACAACTGCGGGTATCGTTGTTGGCGCGGCGCCGATTTCGATTGCCGATTCAGTAATATTGGTTCCGTTAGAAACCGCTTTAACAAAAGGTATTCTTAAAATCTATGATATTGATTTTTCAGCCGATTTAGTAACTGCCGTTATAGGCTCTGCGGCTATAACCAATGTTGCAAAAGCTTTGGTTGGAACCCTCAAAACCATACCTAATATTGCAGGTAGTGTTATAAATGCTGTTGTTGCAGGCTTTTTTGTTGCCGCAATCGGCGAAGCGGTTATTGCATTATCCGAAACTATTTACACGGGTAAAATAGATAAAGATAAAATTGACGGTATTATCGAATTTATGTCCGATAAGCTTAAAAACAATGCCGCTCTTTCGTTTGTTACAGGCCATATCGAAAAAAATGCGGACAAGCTTCAAGGCAAATCCGCGAAAGAGATTTTTAACATAGTTGATAAAGCCGCAAAAGAAAATACTAAATTGCTCAAAAAATAAAATTTTAATGTTAAAAACGCTGTCGGCAAAACCGACAGCGTTTTGATATTGCATTGCAAATAACATTATTTTCAATTAAATTGTAGGGTGCGGCGATTTTCGACGCACCGCAATACCGTTTAATACAAAACAACTGAATTTTATTATATTGTCGCTCGTGCCGCGACGGGCACGCCCTTTCTTATGTGGGCGAAAAGAAAGGGCGGAAAGATTCGCCTGAGGGGGAATTTCGATTTCCCCCTTAGGCGACGAAATTAGAGATTTAACTAAACCGCCGCCAAAGAGTGAAAACAAAGTTTTCAATTTGGCGGCAAATTTATATTTATTTTATAGTGGCTTCTCTGTCGCCCTAACCCCCAAACGATAATAGCTTCGCCCTTAACCAAACAAATATCGAGTATAAAAATTTACCGTTTTATATGATTTTTATTTTAATAGGTTTATTTAATTTTTTAGCATAATCTATCATTGATTTTGTGCCTTTGCTTTTTTCGTCCCAAAAGCAAATTACATAATCGCTGACTTCTGCCATTTGCTTATTTCTAATAGGTCCTGCGCTTTTGCCGTATTTTTCCCAATCGGCAAGGTATTTTTCAAC
>JAFYKZ010000027.1 GCA_017537365.1 Clostridia bacterium | reverse complement strand
ATTTCCTATCTCAATATAGTTTCGCCCAAAACGCGAAAGGTCCTTTACAACGATACAGTTGATTTTGCCGGAATATACATCCTCCATCATTCGAATAAAATCCGGACGGTCAAAATTTGTACCGCTGTAACCGTCATCAGAATAAATCTCAACGAGTTCCATATCAGGACAGCGTTTTAGATATTCTTTTAAAATTTCTCGTTGCGACGCAATCGAGTTACTCTCCGTCTCAGTTCCGTCATCACGGGAAAGACGAAGATAAAGAGCAGTCTTCCAAACCTTATTTGGTACGGAGGACTGCTCTAAAATTTCTGCATATTTAGAATTTGCCATAAAGCTTTAGCCTCCATATTATGGGCTGGCGGAGACCTAATACATTGTGGTTTCTCTCGCCGCCTTTTCCCGCTTTGCTCGCGTTCATCCTTGTAAGGTGGACACCTTACTGCAAATCTCACGCTTCGCCTTTCGAAAAAAGGTGGCTGAGATAAACTCTTCGACCCTAAATTAAAAGAATTTTTTGGTGGGCAAAACTGAAGAGTGCAGGAATATGTCATATTCCAAGCGATGAAGTAAAGACCAACGGAAAATTGTTCAATTTAGGGCACAACGGATTAGGGTTCCGTCAGCCCCATATGAAGGTATGGCCGTTTTTCTACACAACCGTAGTATACCATACCTTCGACTTTAAATCAACCCAAATTAGTTTGGTAATTTGCACCATTTGAAATAACTGCTCCGAGAGCATCGGTAAACGAACGTTCTCCGCCGAAACTCACCTTTACTCTCATATCGCCGACTTTGAAAAGATAAGGGTTTTTAATTTGCTCAAAATAATCATTCATCTTTTCGGGCACTGATTTACCCGAATCTATCTTCACGTCACGCAAATCAACAAGGCTATCTTTAGAATAATCGGCAATAGCAGCAGTTTTAAAGTTTATTAAATCAAAATAATTTAACATAACTTGCCATTCCTTTCATAATCTATTTTTTACCTTGCGAAAAACATTTATACAGCATTTACCAATTCATTGAACTCACTTTATTAACGAAAATCTGTCTTTCGACAAACTTCACTCCTATTCTTCCTGCGCTGCGCTTAGCCAAAGCATTTAAACCTTCATTAGCCTTAAAGGGCGGTTTTCTGGCATCTTTAGGCTCATCGTCACACATAGGCGTTAGCCTTATGTGCTCCTCTTCACCAAAATCTACTCATAAAACCGTAACTTTAAGGTCTTCGAATTTTGTCAGCAAAGGATTTTTTGTTGGACAAGGCAAAAGCGCAGTTAATCCTTTCGGATTAACGAGCATTTTAACAAAGCAACAACGAAAAATCCTTGCTTCAAAATCTAATTAAGGTTTGAATGCTTTGGCTTTGACAAATGTTCTCCGACTTTGCGATTTGAACTTCTCCTTCATTATTTTCAAATCAAATCTGCCGCCAACAGATTTGACCGATTAATTCTGTGAAATTATCTTTTCATTAGATATTGCTCAACAGATATTGCGCATCTAGCATCATAAGTTCATCCACCTGTCGAATACAATCCTCATCGGTATTAACCTCACGATCTAAAATCTCACGCATTTTATCCTCATAATACTTTTTATCCATTGCACATCCTCCTTTCATAAATTAATAATGAATTTCGTCTTAAATTCTATGGCGGTTCAAATTTAAGTTTTAAAATTCATGATAAAAATATAAAAAAGGTTTTTTAAGAGTTTCAAGAAAACATTAACAAAGAAAAAACTGCCGCAAGCAAAATGCTCACAGCAGTTCATCTCTTATTGGAATTATTTTAAATGAGTGTCATTTTAAAATGACGATAACTTTCTTTTCGATATGCTTGATGACTCTCATTTCGAAATTTCCTTTCAGATTTATAGAAGATTAATTTTAGATTTATAAATGGGCGCTCATTTTGAAATGACTTCTTCGCTTTCGTTTCGAGATGATTAGACGGACTTTCATTTTGAAATGAGTGATAGACTTTCCCTTCGATATGACAATAGATTTCTAACCCTCTTGTCAACCTCAAAATGATAATAATTTTCTTGTCATTTTAAAACGAGTTTTTGCAAAGAAAATCATCTCAAAAGGCTTATCATTTTTTCGCAAAAACACTCTCAAAATTCTTATCATATCGAAATGAAAAACGATTTTTATAGATATTTAATTATTGAGCCTTAGGAAGCGAGAATCAGCGTTAGACTTCATTAGAACGTGATTTATAACCTTTTGATTCCTTTTAGATGCGTTTTGATTCAATTTCCTTAAGGTTTATGAATATATTACAATAATACCCCTATAAGGGGGAGAGTGTATTTCATAAACGTTAAAATATTATTACCCCATGTTTTTCCACCCCATACTTTACCCCATATTTAAGTTAGATTATAACCCCATGTTTTACCCCAACATAAATTTATCTTTTTACCCCATAATTCACCCCAACATTTACCCTATATATCCACCCCAGCTTTTGCCCCATGTTCT
>JAFYKZ010000026.1 GCA_017537365.1 Clostridia bacterium | reverse complement strand
CAGGTGACATCTGAGAGGTGAAATTCCTATGAAGGTCAAAGGCATGACCGGAAGAAACGTTCCTTGATTCGGGGATGTGGTGGACAAATACGAATCATAATTTATTGCTTGAAACAATGAATGTGAATAGTTGTTTCAATATCAAATGCTGGATTTGTAGCGAGAAATGTATGAATATGCTACATGATAATGAAGAACGGTTGAAAAGCAAAAATGCGTGGATGTAAGACCGTTAATTTTAAAGTTTTTGAATGAAAAAGTTGTCAGGTCCTTGGGTGAATTGTAACCATTTTAAATTTAATTGAACACTAATTTGTTAACATCACATCAAAAGATATATATTTAAAATTGAATATTTAAAAATATTTCAGACTTGTATTTTAAAGTTTGGAACAACGTTAAAATGTTGTTTCGCTTAAAAGTATGAGTCTTTTTTATTTGAAATTAGAAAGGATGATTAAAAAATGAAAAAATCTATTTACAAAAATTATGATGAGCTTCCACTCTTTTTAAATGCAAAAATTTTAGCTGAGGTGTTAGGAATAGCACCATCTTCTGCATACGAGATTATGCATGAAAAAGGATTTCCTGTACTTAAAGTTGGCAACAGATTACTCGTAGAGAAATATAAATTTAAAGAGTGGATAGAACTAAATACTGGAGGGTAATGAATGAAGAAAAACAATTACTTTCCAATGCCTAATGAAATCTTTTGTTTGGGTTTGAACAGTGGTGAGATAGCAGTTTATTCATACTTAATGTCCTGTGAAAACAGGGAAACATATCAGTGCTATCCGAGTTATAATACGATAGGTAATGCATTAAAAATGAGCAAGAAAACTGTTATGAAATATGTAAAAAGCCTTGAAGATAAGTGTCTTATTACAACTGAACATACTACTGTAACTCTTAAATCAGGACAAAAGCAGAACGGAAATTTGCGGTATACAATCCGACCTATTAAGGAAGCACGAGAAGAATTCTATAGGCGACAGATGCTAAAATTAGAGTTCAATTTTAAAAATAAAAACAAGGCTAATTTTGAGGAAATTAATGAGGCAGTTTAAAGACAATATTTTCGAACAAAAATTGGGCTTAAAAATTGAAATTTTCAGAGAAAAAATAACGGTATTTTCTTAAACTTAAATTAAAAAGGTGTGTAAAACCATGGGCTCGCATTTTGTCAGCCGTGTTTCAGCCTGTGTGAAAATTTGTGGCAAAAATAAGGTACAGATCGGTATAGCCACCTAAAACGAAATTTGTGTCATTTGTGAGAATAATTTAAAATGGAATTTCGGACGATTTTTTCAGGGTCGAAAATCAAGCAGGAGAAAGGAAAGGCGTTGCTACGGCACGCCTTTCCGATTTACAACGACCGGCAGTGCCGATCGTTAGTGGGTTTGTGAGGGTTTTAAATGGTCAAAAAGTGGTTACCACCCTGTACGGTAAATCCGAAAAATGGTTACAACCCTCCAACCTTAAACCCGCATTATTAAAGGGTTTTAAGCGACGTCGTGGCATAAAAAAGCAGACAATAAAAATATGCACCTCCAAAAGTGTTTAACTTTTGGGGTGCATATCACAATTTTGCGGTCTGCAAATTACTTTATTGATGAATAGCATTCTTAAAAATTTCTTTTAAGAATATATCGATACCATTGGCGGCATGAATTGTTGCTGACATTAAATCATCTGTGTTTATACTGGAAAAATCAATTTCATAACCGGCGAAACGAATTAATTGAGATATGAAAATTCGTTGAGTTCTGCCATTGCCTTCTCTAAAAGGATGCAACATATTGATAACGCAATAAAAGTCAACGATATTGTTTATATATTCATCAAATGCTTGCCCTTTGAAATAATTTTCAGATTTAAGTCTTGAAAAACAAGCATCAGCTAATTTTTCGATTTCAGTTACCTTGGCAAATTTGGTTCCTTTTTTGGACAAATCAACAGTACGTATTATACCTGCCCATTCATAAATTTCATCAAATAAATATTTATGAATAGCTTTGTAGTGTTCAAAATCAAAATTACCTTTTATGGGATTTTGTTCTAATTCTGAGCCTTTTGCAAATGTGATTTGGCCCTCGATTAAGGATAATTGTTTATCATCTTTAATGCCAAATTTATTGATTAGACAAGTAGTGCCTTTATAACAATCTGCTGTTATTGCATCAATACTGTATCCCATTAAGCAGTAACACCTGCCCGTTGTTTAACGAGAACAATATATTCTTCCATTGTGAGTTCGCCCTGTAATAATTTGCGGCACCAATCTTTGCATTGTTCATCAATATGGTAACCTTCCATTTCTACGGATGCAGCAGAATTTTCAATTGCTTTATCTATAGACATTGTTCTCACCTCGACTTTTTTATTATTCTACCATAAAAATATTTTATATTCAACAAAAAAATATTTGTATGGATATTTAAAAATAGTTGTGGTATTGTGTTGTGCTTGCAAAGGAGGTATTAAAATAATGGCAAAACGAAGACCGAATGGAGAAGGTATGATTCGCCAAAAGAAGAAAGGACAATGGGAAGGAAGGATAGTAGTAGGACATAAAACTGATGGTAAACCAATCTACAGATATGTCTATGCCAAAACACAAAAAGAACTCATTGAAAAGTTGCATCAAAAAATAGAATTATATCGAGATGCTAATCTCAATGAAAATAGCAATATGACATTGGGTGAATGGTTGGACAAATGGTTAAATTCATATATGGTAGGTACAATTGGAGATAGTACATTAAAGGGTTATAGGAATCTTGTTGAAACATATATAAAACCAAATCTTGGTGATAAGCAAATCGCATTTATAACCACAGCAGATGTTCAAAAAATGTATAACAAACTCAAAAAACAAGGAAGAGTAAATAAGCATCCGCAGTATGGATATGAATTGTCTGATTCGATGGTGATAGATATTCATAGAGTGCTTCATAAAGCGATGAAAACTGCTGTGCAGGAGCATCTGATACCAAGTAATCCTACAGAGAAAACAGTGCGACCAAAGACAGTGAAAAAGGAAAAGAAAGTGCTTACTAATGAGCAGTTAAATAGATTTATAAATGAGGTGGAATTAGAAATAGAGTGGCGGGATTTCTTCTATACAGAACTTACAACAGGGCTTCGGCGCGGTGAAATTTGCGGTCTCAAATGGTCAGACTTTGATGAAGAAAACGGTAGGATAAATATTAACCGAAGTATAGAGGTTAAAAATGGAATTGTAATCGAGGGTGGAACTAAAACATGCAATAGTAAGAGAAGTTTCTATCTGCCTGAAAGCACGGTAAATATATTAACTGAGAGAAAAAGTAATGCAAAAACCGAGTGGATATTTACGGACCCTATAAAACCTAATCTGCCAATAGCACCGCCCAAGGCTTACCGAAAAATGAAAGAGTTGTTGGTAAGAGCTAATCTACCGGATATTAGATTCCATGACCTCAGGCATACATTCGCAACACAGGCAATAACGAATGGCGTAGATGCAAAAACATTATCGGGAATACTCGGTCATACAAAGGCAAGTTTCACATTGGATAGATATACCCATGTGACAATAGATATGCAAAAAAGAGCAGCAAATATAATAGGAAATTTTATAACTGATATATTCGGAGGTGAAATATATAATGGCTAAAAAACGAAAAAACGGAGATGGAATGCTCCGTAAAAGGTCGGATGGTAGATGGGAAGCAAGAGTAGTAATAGGATACGATGAAAAGAATCTACCCATTACCAAAAATGTAACCGCATTAAACAAAGAAAAGTGTATTGAGAAATTAGAGAAACTAAAACAAGAGATAGGAATAATTCAAAATGATAAAACCAAAGCGGAAATGCCATTTGGCGATTGGATGGATTTCTGGTATAACCAATACGCAAAGATTACATTAAAGCAGACTACTCAGTCGGAATATGAAAGCCTTATATACAAGCATATAATTCCTAAAATAGGGAAGATAGCTCTTAATAAACTGACACAGAATGATTTGCAACAATTCTATACTCGGCTTAAATTGAGTGGCAGAAAAATAAGAACCGAAATATATGGAAATGGTTTGTCCGATAGAATGATAAGAGCATGTCATATACTCTGTCAAAAGAGTCTTGCCAAGGCGGTTGAAGAAAACCTTATAAGAACGAACCCTGCAATCGAATGTAAACTGCCACCTAAGAAAAGCGAGGAAATGAAGGTTCTCACACGTGAAGAAATGCAGAGGTTTATGGCACAGGCAAAGTATGATGGATACTTTGAATTATTTATCTTAGAGTTATCTACAGGTATGAGAAGAGGGGAGATTTTAGGTCTTCAATGGGATGACCTAAATATGAGAACAGGCGAACTTAAAATATCTCGTCAGGTAGCGATACTTAATGGAAGAATACATATTACAGAGCCTAAAACTCAAACATCAATCAGAACTGTAATATTACCTAATGATATAGTTAAAATGCTTGCAAAATATAAACAAACCATAAATTCCAAGTGGGTGTTTCCATCACCTGTAAAAGAAGATATGCCAAGAAATCCATCAGCAGTGCGAAAGATACTTGACAGAACCTTAGTAAAGTCTGGTTGTAAACATATCCGATTCCACGACCTTAGACACACATTCGCTACAACTGCACTTGCTAACGGTATGGATATAAAAACACTGTCGGCAATAATAGGGCATAATTCTGCTGAAACAACACTTAATACCTACACTCACATTACTGATGAAATGCAAAAGTCAGCTGCAAATAAAATTGAGCAAGGAATAATGCAAAACACAAGTTTTTCTAATCAAGGAAAGAAAGTACACGCAAAAAACGAAAAAACGCCTTGTGAGGCAAAATTTGAGCCTATAAAACCAACAAGAAGAAAAAGCGGTACAGGTTGCATATCAAAAATAAACGATAATCTTTATGAGGGCAGTTACTCACCGAGATTAGCTGATGGCAAGCGAAAAAAATATAATGTGTATGCCAAAACTAGGGAAGAATGTGAGATAAAACTAGCAACGATGATAAAGCAGTTAAAAACAATAACTTGTTAAATTGAAATAATCAGTATAATGATAAATTTCCGCTATCGGCAAAAATACAGCAAAAACTCGGTTTGATTTTATCGATATTTTGCCGATAGTATATTATACAAAACACGCTGAAGATTTTTCCTCAGCGTGTTTGCTATTCGCAAAGGATTATATATTAATAAATGAAAAGAAAAATCGTAAAAGTGGGATAACATGTGGTCGTTGGGATTTTTGGTCAGATTTTTTCGAGTTTGATTTTACAAATTTTATATCCGATTAAGTGAAATGTTTCGCATTTATTTTGAGTTTGAAATTTATTTTTTGAAAGTAATTAAAATTGTATTTAGGTAAGAGTGAAGAAGTAATAGGTAAAAAGTAAAAAGCCTGATAAACATAGTGTTTATCAGGCTTTTTGATGGCTGGGGTGGCAGGATTCGAACCTACGAATGCAGCAGTCAAAGTGCTGTGTCTTACCGCTTGACGACACCCCAATATTAAGTTTGAGATGACCCGACAGTATGCATAGCATACTGCGGGAAAGTCTGGGGTGGAAGATGGGACTCGAACCCACGGTCTCCAGTGCCACAAACTGGCGCTTTAACCAACTAAGCTACATCCACCATAGAACAAGAGTTATTATATAACAAACTCTTTATTTTGTCAACAAAAAAATTAAAAAAATCAACATTTATTTCAAATTTTTATTTTTTTGAAAAATAACAGATTAAAAACTAAAAAACAGTTTGCCTTTTTTATGTATATATGGTAAAATATCTTTATTATTGTAATAATAGGGGGATTTTTAATGAAAAATGCAAATGATATTTGCATTATTGCAACGATTGCTATTTATATACTCGGTATGGTTGCAATAGGCTTTGTGCTTTCAAATAAAAATAAGAGTTCAGATGATTTTTATTTGGGCGGCAGAAAATTAGGACCGTTAGTAACGGCTATGAGCGCAGAGGCTTCTGATATGAGTTCTTGGCTTTTAATGGGTCTGCCCGGACTTGCTCTTATGACCGGTATTGCTGAGGCTTTTTGGACCGCTGTGGGACTTGCTATCGGTACATATATAAACTGGCTTATAGTTGCAAAGAGAATAAGACTTTATTCTCAACATATAGATGCAATTACCTTGCCTGAATTTTTCTCTAAAAGATTTAAGGATAATAAGAAGATTTTAACCACTATTGCGGCTATATTTATTATTGTATTCTTTGTTCCTTATACCGCTTCGGGTTTTTCTGCTTGCGGTAAGCTATTCTCTTCTTTCTTTGGTATTGACTATGTAACGGCTATGATAATCAGCGCTACAGTTATTGTTATTTATTGTACATTGGGCGGTTTCTTAGCAGCTTCAACTACCGACTTTATTCAAAGTATCGTTATGACGGTTGCACTTTTTGTTGTTTTAGGATTTACAGAGGGTGTTATCGGCGGATTTGATACTGTTTTTGAGAATGTTAAATCTTTAAATGGATTTACAGATATATTCAAAGGCTTTGATGTTGCGAGCGGTAAAACTCTATCATACGGTGCTTTGCCCGTTGCTTCAACTTTGGCTTGGGGCTTGGGTTACTTTGGTATGCCTCATATACTTCTTCGCTTCATGGCTATTGAGGATGAAAAGAAGCTTAAATTATCCCGCCGAGTTGCATCTGTTTGGGTTGTTATTTCAATGGCAGTTGCAGTTTTAATCGGTGTTGTTGGATATTCGTTAATGACAAAGGGAATAGTAGGTCCTTATGCTAGTAGTTCTGCTTCTGAAACTATAATTGTTGATGTTTCAAAGGTTATAAGCCGTTACGGTTATATTCCTGCAGTTGTTGCAGGGATAATACTTTCAGGTATTTTAGCTTCAACAATGTCAACCGCAGATTCTCAGCTTTTAGCTGCGGCTTCAAGTGTTTCACAAGACCTCTTGCAAGGTACTTTCAGAATTAAAATGAGCGCAAAAACCTCTATGATTTTTGCTCGTGTTTCGGTTATTGCTATATCGGTTGTTGCAGTATTCCTAGCTCTCGATAAGGATAGCTCAGTATTCCGTATCGTATCATTTGCTTGGGCAGGCTTTGGCGCAACATTCGGTCCGATTATGCTCTTCTCGTTATTCTGGAAGAGAACTAATTTATGGGGCGCAGTTGCAGGTATGTTAAGCGGTGGTGCAATGATATTTATTTGGAAATTCTTAATCGCTGCAAAACTTAGCAAGTTCTGGTCGGGCTTTGGAATTTATGAATTATTACCTGCATTTATTATTTCTGCAATCTTTATTGTGGTAGTATCTTTGCTTACTGCTAAACCCTCAAAGGAAATCGAAGATGATTTTGAAGCAGTTAAATTAGGTAATGTTGCAAATTAAATTTAAAAATATAATTTCCGCATCCGTTTAAAACGGGTGCGGTTTTTTGTATTTATTGATATTATTTAGGCAAAATAAGTATTAAGAAGTTTAATTTCTAAGGAGATTTGTTTTGAGAAAAACTATAAGTGTTGTTTTATCGATAGTATTATTTATTTGTCTTTTGGGTTGTAAAAATAATAAAAACGTTTCTACTGATGGGTCAACCTCAATGGAATTAATCATAGGTGCACTTGGAGAGGCTTACGAAATGAAAACAGGTATAACGGTTACTTATAACCCAACTGGCTCAAGCGCAGGAATAAAAGCTGTTAGCGAAGGTAGATGCGATATAGGACTTGCAAGCAGAAAATTAAAAAAAGAAGAAATAGAAAACGGATTAAAGGAAACAGTTTTGGCACTAGACGGAATAGTGATTATAGTAAATCATAAAAATCCTGTTGGTAATTTAAAAATGAGCCAGATTTCTGCAATTTTTAAAGGTGAAATTAGAAATTGGGAACAACTGGGAGGGGATAAAGGTGAAATTATTTTAATAGGCAGAGAGGCGGGAAGCGGAACGCGCGACGGTTTTGAGACCGCAACCGATACGCTTCATAAAGCAAAATATCGCCAAGAATTAACCTCATCAGGAGATGTTATAACAACCGTTTCTAAAAATGCTTTTGCGATAGGATACACTTCATTATCTTCGGTTAAAAATAATGTTAAAACACTAAGGATTGATAATGTTATACCCAGCGAGGAAACGATTAAAAACGGAAACTATAAAGTGCAAAGACCGTTTATTGCTGTTACAAACGAAAACAAACCACTCTTAGAAAATTCAAGAAATTTTTTTGAGTTTATAACCTCAGAAGAGGCAGAAGATATAATACGCTTTGCGGGTGTTTTTCCTGCAGGATAAGGGAAATTATGAAAAATAAATTATTCGAGAATATTATGCAAGCTATATTTTTAATACTCGGTTTAATTGCGGTAGGTTTCGTATTGCTAATTAGTTTTTATTTGATAATATCAGGTATACCTGCCATACTTGAAATAGGAGTTTTCAAGTTTTTATTTTCTAAAAGTTGGGCGCCAACATCACCGCAAGAAAATTTTGGTATACTTCCGTTTATATTAACAAGTATTTACGGAACATCGGGTGCTGTTTTAATAGGACTTCCGATTGGATTTTTTTCGGCTGTATATTTATCTAAATTTGCACCCAAGAAAATAAAGCTTATAGCAGAATCGGCGATAAATTTATTAGCAGGAATACCCTCGGTGGTATACGGACTTGTTGGTATGTTAGTTTTAGTGCCGTTGATTAAAATTATATTTTCCTTACCTGACGGTGCAAGCTTGCTTGCAGCAATTTTGGTGTTATCACTTATGATTTTGCCGTCTATTATTAAGGTTTCTATAAATGCGCTTGAAGCGGTGCCGAAAGAATATGAATATGCTTCACTCGCATTAGGTGCCACTGAAACCGAAACGGTTTTTAAAGTCTCCGTAAAAGCGGCTAAGAGCGGTATCGCTACGGCTGTAGTGCTTGGGGTTTGCAGAGTAGTAGGGGAAGCGGTGGCGGTTATTATGGTTTCGGGAAATGTAGCTAATATGCCTTCCTTATTTCAAAGTGTTCGTTTTTTAACCTCGGCGGTTGCAAGTGAGATGGCATATTCGAGCGGTTTGCATAGAAATGCACTTTTTTCGATAGCTTTAGTGCTGTTCTTATTTATTATGATTATAAATATAACCTTAAATTTCTTTATAAAACGAGACAGAAAGGGGTAAAAAATTGAATTTAAAGCTTACCTTTAAAAGAAAACTATATATTTTTTTAATGAAAGTCGCTATGATATTTTCAACTGTTTTTACAGTAGCTTTAATTGCTTTTTTGCTTTTTTATGTTTTGGCACAGGGTATCAGAAATATAAATTTTGAGCTTCTAACAACAAAACCCAGTTATTTATTAGGTAAAATAGGTATACTTCCTGATATATTAAATACCATTTATATAATCATAGCTACTCTTATAATAGTTTTGCCGCTTGGGGTTGGCGCGGCAATTTATCTTACTGAATATGCACAAAATAAAAAAATAGTTAAAACAATAGAATTTGCTTCAGAAACCTTGGCAGGAATACCCTCTATTATTTACGGACTTGTTGGTATGCTCTTTTTTTGCCAGTTTTTAAAGTTGGGAACTTCGATAATAGCGGGTGCATTAACTCTTTCAATAATGAATTTGCCGACTATTATGAGAACTACTGAGGAGAGTTTAAAAACTGTTCCGCAAAGCTTTCGCGAGGGAGCTTTTGGTTTAGGCGCAGGCAAATGGAGGGTTATTAGAACTGTTGTTTTGCCAAACTGTTTAGACGGTGTTATAACGGGTTGTATTTTAACGGTTGGCAGAATTCTGGGAGAGACTGCAGCTTTGCTTTTTACCGCAGGTTTTGCTCATGCATTAAACGGTATTATAACAGGACTAGTAAGTCCGGGAGCTACTTTATCGGTTGCTTTATATGTTTATGCTAAGGAGCAAGGTGAATTTGAAATTGCATTTGCAATAGCGGCAATATTAATGATTTTAACCTTAATAATTAATTTAGTTGCAACCTTGATTTCTAAGTTTTTCAAGTTAAGGAGTAGTATATGAAGGGGATAATAAATGCCAAAAATCTTAATTTATGGTATGGCGAGACTCAGGCTTTAAAGAATATTAATATTGAGATTCCCGAGAAAAGCATAACTGCTTTAATAGGCCCGTCGGGTTGCGGAAAATCAACATTTTTAAAAATCCTGAACCGAATGAACGACCTTATTCCTATCGTTAAAATTAAGGGAGATATTTATTATAACGGCAAAGATATTTTTGAAAAAAGCATAGATGTTAACTCTCTCAGGAGAGATATCGGCATGGTTTTTCAAAAACCAAATCCATTTCCTATGAGTATTTATGATAATATAGCTTACGGACCTAGGATACACGGAATAAAAGGTAAACAAAGACTTGATGAAATAGTTGAAAATTCTCTAAAAGATGCGGCTATCTGGGATGAGGTTAAAGATAGATTGAAGAAAAATGCATTAGGGCTATCGGGAGGTCAGCAGCAGAGACTTTGCATAGCAAGGGCATTAGCGGTTAAACCAAAGGTGATTTTGATGGATGAGCCAACCAGTGCCTTAGACCCGATATCAACCTCAAAAATAGAGGAGTTATCCTTAAAATTAAAGGATAAATATACGATAATTATTGTAACACATAATATGCAACAGGCGGTTCGAATTTCTGACAACACGGCATTTTTCTTATTGGGAGAGCTTATTGAGTTTGGTAAAACTGAGGAGATTTTTTCTAATCCTCTTGATAAACGAACCGAAAATTATATAACAGGTAGGTTTGGTTGATATGAGAAGCAGATTTGATGAACAACTTTCTATTTTAAACAAAAAGCTTATAGTTATGGGAGCACTTTGCGAGGAAATAATAGGAATTTCTTCTGATGCTTTATTAAACGGAAATAGCGATAAGCTTGAAAATGTGAAAATTATAGGCAGTGAAATTGACCGAATGGAAGAAGAAATTGAAGGTATTTGCTTAAAGCTTTTGCTTTTAGAGCATCCTGTTGCGAGTGATTTAAGGCAGATTTCCGCTGCCTTAAAAATGATAACCGATATGGAAAGAATAGGAGACCAAGCAGAAGATATTGCGGAGATAATCGGTTTTTTAAATGGTAGAACAGGTGAGGAATGTAAAGAAATTCGCAAAATGGCAGAAACAGCAATAAAAATGGTTAATGATAGCGTTGATGCTTATGTTAATACCGATTTAGAGTTAGCACGCTCGGTTTATTCGTTTGATGATATAGTTGATGATTGTTTTTTGAAAACCAAAAATAAATTAATTGATATGATAGCAGAAAATAAAACCGACGGCGAATATCCTCTTGATTTATTAATGATAGCAAAATATATTGAAAGAATCGGGGACCATGCGGTTAATATTGCTGAATGGGTCGAATATTCGCTCACAGGTGTTCATAAGGATAATAATAAAGATTGAAAAATTTAATTTTATTAATAATTGCCACATTTTATACCAAAAGTTTACAATTCTTTCATTTGACATAGTTTTTATATTGTGATAAAATTAACATTAGACTTTATAGTCTATTTTATCTTTCGGAGTGATGAATAATATGGAAAAAGGCTTGATTTGGTTAATTGTTGCAACCTTTGCTTGCGCAGTTATGGCATTATTATTTGCTTTAATAACCGCGAAGCGAGTTCTCAAATTTTCCGAGGGAACTGAATTGATGCAAAAAATATCTATGTCTATAAGGAAAGGAGCAAATGCTTATCTTAAAAGGCAGTATAAAATAGTTTTGATATTTTTTGGCGCAATGTTTGTTATTTTAGGAATTATGGCATTAGTGAGCGTGTTTACTTCTAAAAATTTATTAACGCCTTATGTGCCTTTTGCCTTTTTAACAGGTGGATTTTTCTCGGCATTATCAGGCTTTATTGGTATGAAAATAGCAACCCTTTCAAATGCAAGAACAGCAAATGCTTGTCGAGAGGGATTAAATAAAGGTCTCAGAGTAGCTTTTTCAGCAGGAAGTGTTATGGGTTTTACTGTGGTAGGCTTAGGACTTTTAGATATTTCAGTGTGGTTTTTCCTCTTGAAATTCGTATTTAAACTTTCAAATGCCAGTGAAATAACAAGTGCTATGTTAACCTTTGGTATGGGTGCTTCTTCTATGGCTTTATTTGCCCGTGTTGGCGGCGGTATTTTTACCAAGGCTGCCGATGTTGGTGCAGACCTTGTTGGTAAGGTTGAAGCAGGTATACCTGAGGACGACCCGAGAAATCCTGCTGTTATTGCTGATAATGTTGGTGATAATGTCGGCGATGTTGCGGGAATGGGCGCAGACCTTTATGAGTCTTATGTTGGTTCAATAATTTCTGCTTGCGCTTTGGGTGTTGCCGCATTTAGCAGTAAAGGCTTTAATGCTATGGCTTTGCCAATGCTTTTAGCCGCAGTTGGTATTATATGCTCGATTTTAGGTACTTTTTTGGTTAGAACAAAAGAGGGCGCTTCTCAAAAACAACTTTTAAGTGCGCTTTCCCGCGGTACTAATTTCTCTGCAATACTTATAGCTATTGTATCTTTCCCATTGGTATATTTTGTTTTAGGCGGCGAAAATTGGCCGATATATTTTGCTATTTTAGCAGGTCTTATATCGGGTGTTCTAATAGGTCAGGCAACCGAATACTTCACATCTGACAGTTATAAACCTACCAAGGGACTTGCCGCAACCTCAGAAACAGGTACTGCAACTATTATTATCAGCGGTTTATCGGTTGGTATGCGTTCTACAATGCTACCTATTATTATAATTTCGGTATGCGTTCTAGTGGCTTTCTATGTTTCAGGCGGAACAGCAAATGCTTCACAGGGTCTGTTTGGTATTTCCCTTGCGGCAGTTGGTATGCTTTCAACCTTAGGTATAACTCTTGCTACCGATGCTTACGGTCCTGTTGCAGATAATGCAGGCGGTATTGCTGAGATGGCAGGTCTTGAAAGTAAGGTTCGCGAGCGTACTGATGCTCTCGATTCCTTAGGTAATACAACCGCGGCAACAGGTAAAGGTTTTGCAATAGGCTCTGCTGCTTTAACAGCTTTGGCTCTTATGGTATCTTATATTGATAAGGTTAAAAGTATTGACGGAGGCGAAGAGGCTGTTTCTAATTTAAGTATAACTAATCCTATTGTTCTTATAGGTTTGTTTATTGGTTCTTGCTTGCCGTTTGTTTTTGCGGCATTAACTATGAGTTCTGTTGGCCGTGCGGCTCAGAGCGTTGTTAAAGAGGTTCGCCGTCAGTTTAAAGAAATAACCGGTCTTATGGAAGGCAAGGCAGAAGCAGACTATGCCAGCTGTGTTGACCTTTGCACAAAAGCTAGCCTTAAAGAAATGATTATGCCAACAGTTGTTGCTGTTTTAGTTCCTGTTGTAGTAGGTGTTGTTTTAGGACCTGCAGGTGTTGTTGGATTACTTGCAGGCGCAACTGTTTCAGGCTTCCTAATGGCAATCTTTATGTCTAACTCAGGCGGTGCTTGGGATAATGCTAAGAAATATATTGAAAGCGGAGTTTATAACGGAAAAGGTTCTAATAACCATAAATCCGCAGTTGTTGGCGATACGGTAGGAGACCCATTTAAAGATACTTCTGGTCCTTCTATAAATATTCTGATTAAGCTTTTATCAATGGTTTCGATTGTATTTGCCGCATTAGTTGTGAATTTCCATTTGCTTTAATAATTTAATAAAAACCCCTATTCAATTTAACATTGAATAGGGGTTTAAAATTTTATTCAGGTTGCATTTCAAGTTCTTTTAATTTTTCGATGCATTCTTTGCATACGGTATATCCGTTAAAATCAACGCTTTCACCATTAGAATCGCAAAAGATACAGGTTGGTTGATATTTTCTTAAAATAACCCTATCACCCTCGGTGAATATTTCAAAACAGTCTTGATTATTTTCAACACCTAATTGAGCGCGGATTTCTTTCGGGATAACAACTCTACCCATTTTATCAACAGGTCTTATCATTCCGATAGATTTCATAAAATAACCTCCCTAAAAAGACTTTAAGGAGATTATATCATAACTGCCAATATTTGTCAATGGCAAATTTTACCAATTTATAGGAGTTAATCCGTTTTGAATTAATATTTCATTTGTTTTGGAAAAATGGCGGCAACCAAGGAAACCTCTGCTGGCAGAAAGTGGACTTGGATGCACGCTGATTAATTTTTTATGGATAGGATTAGTGATTATTTCGGCTTTTTTCTGAGCATAAGCTCCCCAAAGCAAGAAAACAACGGGAGTTTCTTTTTTATTAAGCTCAGAAATAACGCGGTCGGTAAATCTTTCCCAACCTAAATTTTTATGGCTTGTGGGAGCAGCTTCTCTAACGGTTAGAACTGCATTTAAGAGCAATACACCTTGTTTAGCCAAGTAGGTTAAATCGCCGTTATTTGTAATTTCTCTGCCAACATCCGCATTTAATTCTTTAAATATGTTTTTTAGCGAGGGAGGGGGAGTAACCCCTTTTGCTACTGAGAAGCAAAGTCCATGAGCTTGTAGCTCGCCATGATATGGGTCTTGCCCGATTATAACCACCTTGGTATCCTCAAAAGAGGTATATTTTAAAGCATTTAAAATATCTGATTTTTTAGGGTAAACCTTATATTTTGAATATTCGTAAGTTAAAATTTCTTTAAGCTTTAAAAAATATTCTTTTTCGGTTTCGTCGGCTAAAATATCAGCCCAATCATTTCCTGTTTTAATCATAATTAAATATCAAGCGAACAAATATCGCTTAAACTCTCCCTCTTAACTGCAATATATTCGCTGTTATCATTTAAAAATAAAACAGCAGGGCGGGGAACGCGGTTATAGTTAGAAGCCATTGAATAATTATAAGCACCTGTTGTGAGCACTGCTAAAATATCATTTCTTTGAGGCTTTGCTATTAAAACATTTTCTTGAATTAAATCGCCTGATTCACAGCATCTGCCTGCAATAGTAGCCTTAAAATCTTTTTTGCCGTTAGCTTTGGAAGCAAGTAAAACAGTATATGGCGATTCATAAAGGGTATAACGGGGATTATCGGTCATACCACCATCAATAGATACATAATTTGCATAGCCTTCAATTTCTTTAACGCTTCCAACAGTATAAAGAGTCATACCTGCATCTGCAACTAAGCTTCTTCCTGGCTCTAAATGAATAACAGGAACATCAATTTCTAAGCTTTTGCATTGTTTATTAATGTATTCTGCAACTTCTTTGATTTTCTCAGAGTAACTGATTTCGGGGTCAGACTCAACATATCTAACACCAAATCCTCCGCCTAAATTCAGCATTTCGGTTTTAAGAGAATATTTAATGTTTATATCCTTAATAAAGGCAAGCATAATTTCTGCCGCAGTAATAAAAGGCTCAGATTCAAATATCTGCGAGCCGATATGACAATGAAAACCGCAAAGGGATATATTATCAAGGCTCAATGCTTTGATAACTGCTTTTTCACCGTCGCCGGTTTGAATAGCAAACCCGAATTTCGACTCTACAGAGCCAGTAGAGATTTTTTTATGGGTATGAGGGTCAATGCCTGGTGTTAAACGAATTAAGAGCTTCTGGGTTAAACCTTTGCTTTTAGCGATACTATTAATAGCGTCAAGCTCTTCAAAAGAATCAGCAACGATATATCCAACACCGTTTTCCATAGCAAATGCTATATCGGCATCGGTTTTGTTGTTTCCGTGGAAAAAGCTTCTTTCCATTGGGAAGCCTGCTGATTTAGCGGTAAAAATTTCACCTATTGAAACAACATCAATATCAATATCCTCTTCTGCCATAATTCTATAAATCTGCTTGCAGGAAAAAGCCTTGCTTGCAAATTCGGGGATAGAGCCTGCGGGCATATATTTTTGCATAGCGGTTTTATATTCGCGAATATGCTCGCGAATTTTATTTTCATCCATCAGATAAAGGGGAGTACCGTATTTTTGGGCTAATTCCACAGTATCTCTGCCGGCAAATATTAAATGTCCATTTTCATTTACCGATATATTATCGCAAATCATTAAAAAACTCCTCAAAAAATTAAATATTTATGCCTGCTTTCTTCATTTCAGCAAATAAAACTTCGCGAGTAGCCTCTTCCATAGGGGTTAAAGGCAAACGCAAATAATCCTCGCAAAATCCCATTTTTGCCATAGCAGCTTTAACTGGTATTGGGTTTACTTCGCTGAAAAGGGCATTTATGAGAGGTAGGTAATCAAGCTGCATTTTGCATGCGCCTGAAACATCACCACCGAAGAATTTATCACACATTTGAGCACTTTCCTTGGGCAAAAGGTTAGATAAAACAGAAATGCAACCTTTACCGCCTAAGGCTAAAATCGGGATAACCTGGTCATCATTACCTGAATAAATATTGAGTTCATCACCGCAAAGGTGAGCTACTTCTGCTATTTGAGAAATGTTTCCGCTAGCCTCTTTAATAGCGTTTATATTAGGATGCTTAGCAAGTTCTGCGGCGGTTTTAGGCGCAATATTAACACCTGTACGAGAGGGAACATTATAAAGAATAACCGGCTTTGTAGATACATCTGCAATTTCAGTAAACATCTTAATAAGTCCCTTTTGGGTTGCCTTATTATAATAAGGGGTTACAACCAAAACACCGTCAACCCCAACATCGCAGGAATATTTGGTTAATTCTAAGGCATAAGCAGTATCGTTTGAGCCTGTTCCCGCAATAACCGGAACTCTGCCGTTTATATGATTTACTGCAAATTTAATAGCCTCTTTATGTTCATCATCAGTCAAGGTTGAAGCTTCACCTGTTGTTCCGCAAACAACAATAGCGTTGATACCTTCTTCTATTTGCCAGTCGAGAAGTTTTGCAAAAGCCTCATAGTCGATACCGTTTTCGGTTAATGGGGTGATAATAGCGCTTGCCATACCTGTAAAAATTGGTTGTTTCATTTTTAATTTCTCCTTTTAACAATAAAAAATAGCCGATTGCTCGGCTATCAAAAAATCAGAGTATAAGCATATATAAACACTTTAAAATCTGTTTTTCGATAGCTCTCCGCAAAAAGCGACAGTAAAGCGGATGTTATTCCGATTTACCAGCAAGCTTGCTGCCGCAACACTCACTTCGGCGACTGCTCCTTTCATAGACGGTATCTTTCTGCCGAAATTAGCATCCATCTACTACTGATAGCATATCGCACCTCTATCTTACTTAGTACAATTTAGCATAAATTTCACATTTTGTCAAGAGAAAACATAAAAAAAGAGCCGTTTAAACGGCTCTTTTAAAATCAATAATTAATTTTCGCTATAAATTACGGTTACATCAGGATGCAACTGCAAAATTGAAGCGGGAACTTCGGGGGTGATAGGTCCGAAGAAGGATTTTTCGAGAATTTCCTTTTTAGCGGCGCCATTAGCAACCAAAAGAATCTTTTTAGCCTGCATAATAGACATCATACCCATAGTTATTGCTGTTTTCGGAACTTCATCCTCATTTGCGAAGAATCTTGCATTTGCTTTAATGGTAGATTCGTCTAAAACAACCTCGTGGGTTGGACCTACAAAGCAAGAATCAGGCTCGTTGAAACCGATATGACCGTCAAGACCGATGCCTAAAAGCTGCAAATCAATTCCGCCTAAGTCTTTAATCATATTGTCATAAGCTTCGCCCTCTGCTTTTAAATCAGCAGCGCAGCCGTTGGGAACAAAGGTTTTAGCCTTATCAATATTTACATGGTCAAACAAATTGTCGTTCATAAAATAGCGATAGCTCTGGTCGTTAGAAACATCAAGACCAACATATTCATCAAGGTTAACACTGGTAACAGTTGAAAAATCAATTTTACCGTTTTTATTATCCTCAATAAGTCTTTTATAAGTGCCAACAGGGGAAGAACCTGTAGCTAAACCTAAAACGCAGTTAGGTTTAACAATGATTTGAGAAGCAATAATATCAGCAGCCTTATTGCTTAATTCTTCATAGGTTTTAACAGTGATAAATTTCATTAAATATTTTCCTTTCTTAATACATATTCTTTGGTTGACTTAATAATGCAATTCTCAGGGTAAACTCCTCTAAGCATTGTTAAAGGATAAGCAGAGGTTTTTTTGCCGATAACAGTTCCCGGATTAATAACACATCCGCAACCAACATCAGCACCGTCCGCTAAAATACCGCCGATTTTGCGAAGACCTGTTTCATAATCCTCATCCCCGCGGATAACAACATTTTTACCATCGGTTTTGAGATTTGAACAAATTGTTCCTGCTCCTGTATGAGCTTTGTTGCCCAAAATAGAGTCTCCTATATAATTATAATGCGGAGTTTGAACATTATCAAGTAAAATTGCATTTTTATATTCACTTGAATTTCCTATAACGCAATTACTGCCGGTAATCAAGTTTCCTCTGATATACGCACCGGGACGAATAACAGTATTATGACCTATAATTGCAGGAGCTTCAATGGTAGTATTAGGGTAAATGGTAACATTTTCTCCAACCAATACGCCCTCTTTAAGCTCTGTAAAGCCTTCGATTCCGCTTTCCAATAGGGAAGCGATAAGGTTTTTAATATTAGGAAGCATTTCCCAAGGATATTCATAAGAATCAAAAAAATCTTTTAAATAAGGAACTTTACAATCAAAAAGGTCTTTGGTTTTAACAAGTTTATTCACTTAAATGGCCTCTTTCTTTAATAACTTTTGCTATCATTTCGGCATATTCAACGCAAAGCTCGGTTGTTTCTGCCTCAATCATAATACGGATAACAGGCTCTGTTCCGCTTTCTCTGAGTAATGCTCTGCCGTTTCCGTCTATTAACTTATTAACCTTTTCTTTTTCGGCCAGAACCTCAGCATCCTCCATAACAGCAGCTTTGCTCTTAACTCTAACATTAACAAGGTGTTGAGGATAAACGGTTAAGCCTTCTGCCAAGGTGGTTAAACTTGATTTGCGGTCGCACATTTCCTCTGCAAGCATAATAGCGGTTAAGATACCGTCGCCTGTTGTTGCATATTTCTTTAAGATAATATGACCTGATTGCTCGCCACCTAAGCTGAAATCGTTATTTTGCATTGATTCGTAAACAAAGCGGTCGCCAACATTGGTTTGGTCGCACTCGATTCCAAGTTTTTTAAGTGAAGCAAAGAATCCACTGTTAGACATAATAGTTGCAACAACGGTATCTTTATTCAGCATACCGCGGGATTTTAAGCGTTTGCCTAAGATATACATCATAGCATCGCCATCAACAACATTTCCGTTTTCATCAACAGCTATGCAACGGTCGGCATCGCCATCAAAGGCAAAACCAACATCTAAGTGATTTTCTTTAACTAATGCGCAAAGCTTTTCCATGTGGGTTGAACCGCAACCGTTATTAACATTAAGTCCGTTAGGCTCGTTGCCGAAAATAACTGTTTGAGCACCCAAAGCATCGAAAACGGATTTTGCAATCATCCAGGATGCGCCGTTTGCACAGTCAAGACCGATTTTTAAATGTTTATATGAATTTGAAGCTACAGAAATAAGGTAGCCAACATATCTGTTTCTGCCGGCAGAATAGTCAACAATTTCGCCTATGCGCTCTCTATGAGCTAAGGGTAAATCTTCAGCGTCAACCCCTAGGGCTTTTAAATTGCCGTCTATATAAGCTTCGATTAGAGCGGTTGTTGCATCATCTAGCTTTTCACCGAAACGGTTAATAACCTTGATACCGTTATCATAGAAAGGATTGTGAGATGCAGTAATCATAATACCGCAATCAAATTCATCTTGACGGGTAACATAAGAAACGCTTGGAGTTGTTGTTACATGAAGCATATAAGCATCTGCGCCCGAAGCGGTGATACCTGCAACGATTGAATATTCGAGCATATAGCTTGAACGGCGGGTATCTTTACCGATTACTATACGGGGGCGATAGCCTGTTTTTTTGCAACCTGAAAGCTCGGAGGAATAATACCAACCTAAAAATCTACCAACCTTATATGCATGCATAGAGGTTAGGTTAACATTGGCTTCGCCTCTGAAACCGTCTGTTCCGAAATATTTATTTGATACAGGTTCACCCGGTAAATTTCTGTTTATTGAAATTTTATCATGCAAAAGTTCATCGGTTGAAACATCGAATAATTCGCAAAGCAGCAAAACATTATCTATTTGGGGGAGAGCTTGGTCCATCTCCCATTTGGAAACGGATTGACGGGAAACATTGATTTTTTCAGCCAGTTGCTCTTGTGATATATCTGCCGCAGTTCTAAGCTTGGCAATTTTTTCACCTATTGTCATAAATTTTATTCCTTTCATTACTATGAAATTCAGGCATATTAAACCTATAATAATAGTATATCAACAATAATGTTTAATAACAACCAACTTTGCTTTGATTTTTTCGCAACCACAGGTTGCGAAAAAACGAGTTGCAAAAAGAAAATTTGTATAAAATAAAAGTAAAAATTTTAAAAATGTAAATTTAAGTTTGCAAAAAACATTATTTTTTTGCAAAAGAGAGAATTTTAGTTAAAAAGCCTTTTATGAATTTTAAATTTATAATTAAAAGGGAAATCAAAGCTAAGCTTTCAATTATAATAAAGTAATTAACTTCAAAAATCATAACTAATGTTTGTATAAAAATTATGATAGAATTTAAAATTATATGACCTATATGAAGCTTAAATTTAATATATTTTCTGGCATTAATCGAGCGGATTATAAATACTAAAACATAGCTTGCAACCGTTGCAATAGCTGCGCCTTGAACTCCTAAGGGGGAGGGGATTAGAATTAGATTTAAAATGATATTTGTAACTGCGCCAACAAGAGCGGTTAAAAAGGATATAACACTCTTTTTATTAACAACATAAACCGTTCCCATAAATGAGGTAAACGCGGTGAAAATCATAGCAACCGATAAAAGCGGAACATATTCCCATGAGGAATAGAATTCGTAGGTAGTAAGAAGTTTCATGGCTATTTTAGCAAAGGCAATAACAAAACCGCCCGCTAAAAACATAACCGCTTGAAACGAACCCCAAACCTTACTAAAAAACTTAGCGTGTTCTTCTTTATCACCGTCATCCTCGGTAACGGCGGAGAACTGCCACGCCTGCATAAATACGGTTGAAACCAAGGTTAATAGAGTTGGTAGTTTATAAGAAACCGCATAAATTCCGTTAGCTTCGGGACTTATAAATTCGTTAACCATATATCTGTCCGAAACGCTTGTTATCCACCAGAAAATAGTAGTTGGTATTAATGGAATGCTATATTTAAGCATATCCTTTAATATAGTTTTTTCTATTTTAAGGGTTATTAATCGCCAAAGTTTTTCTTTAATTATCAAGAAAAGGGCACATAAAGTATCGGCAACAGCAACCGAAAGAACATAACCTGTAACTCCGAGGTTTACACCTAAAACACCCGTTAAGAAGATAATGTTAAGGATAATAACAAGAGATGTGTTAATAATTCCTTGGATTGCAAAAAGAGCGGTTTTGCCGATAGCTCTTATGTATTGAGCGCAAAGCGAATGGAGACAGGCGGCTAATGTGTAAACCACGATAAGCCAAACATAGCCTTTAAAATCGTTGACTAAGCAAAGAGCAGGAATAATAGCGGCAAAAAGGAGGGCTCCTGCCGATATTATCCATAGACCTGTTGAAAAAACACTTTTAGGATTGTTTTCTTTACTTAACCCGAAACGAAAAACACCTTCGGTTATACCTAGTGATATTACTGGAAATAAGAGATTTGCAGTTTGGGTTATGAGGTCTGCCGTTCCGTATTGAGAGGTGGTAAGATAATCGGTATAAAATCTTACCATAAAGAACACTAAAAGCTTTGAAGCAAAAGTGCCCATACTAATTAAAAATGTGTTAGATAGCAGAGTTTTATATTTATTCATAGAATTAAGCCTCTTAAACAGATTCTACTTTAATAAGATTAGTGTTTCCTGATTTTCCGTTTGTAACACCGCCGGTCATAACGATTTTATCGCCCTTTTCAAGCTCTAAAACCTTGGTGGTAAGTTTTGCGGCGGTGTAGAATAAAACATCGGTTGAATTATAGTTTTCGCAAAGAACGGGAGTAACACCCCATGAAAGAGCAAGTTCGCGCCAAGTTTGTTCATCGGTAGTAAGTCCTATAATATTAACAGGAGGTCTGAAACGCGATACCATTCGAGCGGTCATACCCGATAGAGAGCAAACTGCGATAGCTTTTGCATCTATATCAATAGCCATACCGCAGGTTGAATGAGAAATTGCGTCAACCGTGTTTTTAATTTTAAATTCGGCTTTTGCAAAGCGCTTAGCGTAATGAATATTCTGCTCGGTGTTTAAGGCTATTCTTGCCATGGTTTTAACACTTTCAACAGGATATTTTCCCGCAGCGGTTTCGCCCGAGAGCATTATTGCGCTTGTACCGTCATAAACTGCGTTTGCAATATCAGAAATTTCCGCTCTTGTTGGTCTTGGATTATAAATCATAGATTCGAGCATTTCGGTTGCGGTTATAACTCGCTTTCCTAAAAGACGGCATTTGGTTATAAGCTTTTTCTGAATAGCGGGAAGCTCTTCAAAAGGTATTTCAACGCCCATATCGCCGCGAGCTATCATAATACCGTCGCAAACTTCGCAGATTTCCTCTATATTATCAACGCCCGAGCGGTTTTCGATTTTTGCAATTATATCAATATGCTCGGCATTATGCTCTTTCAAGAAGTTTTTAACATCAATTAAATCCTGCTTGCAGGAAACAAAAGAACAAGCGATAAAATCAATATCATTTTCAATACCAAATAAAATATCCTCTTTATCCTGTTCGCTTAAATATATTTGCTTTAAGGTTTTATTAGGGAAGCTCATACTTTTTCTATCTGAAAGCTCACCGCCTATTTCGGTTTTGCAAATAACATCAGTTTCGGTGGTTTGAAGAACTATAAAGGACATAAGTCCATTATTTAAAAGAATAGTGTCTCCCTCATTTAAATCATTAGGCAAGCCTTTGTAATTGATAGAAACCTTTGTTTCGTCTCCCTCAACTTCTTTTGTTGTGAAAACAAATTTATCGCCTTCGTTTAAGAAAATCTTACCGTTTTTAAAGGTTTTAATTCGGTATTCAGGACCTTTTGTATCAAGAAGCAAAGCGATAGGCAAATTCAGTTTTTCCCGAACTTTTTTAACGCAATTAATTCTATCTAAATGGTCTTTATGAGTGTTATGAGAAAAGTTGAGTCTCGCAACATTCATACCTGCAAGACACATTTTTTCAATTACTTCTTCATTTGAAGAAGCGGGACCTAATGTTGCAACAATCTTAGTTTTTCTGATATCTGTTTTCATTTGAAATCACCTTTGGGATAAAAAGTAATATTTAATATATTTTACCATATCAGATATTAAATAACAATAAAAAAACCTCATATTTTCAAAAAACTTTAATTTCTGCCTGATGATAAGTTTTTTATAAGATTTATAAGCTCTTCTGTCAGGTCTTTTGTTTCAAATCTCCATATCCAGTTACCATAAGCTTTACCGGGTGTATTCATTCTGCAGCTTGACGGGAGTTCTAAATAATCTTGCAAAGGGATAATAACAGTATTAGCCTTTGATTTCATACCAAAAAGAATAAGTCTTTTGGTTGGGGAAAATTTTTCTATTTTCGGAACTGTTTTTTCAAATAAAATTTTTTCTTTTTTAGATAAAGTTTCATACCAACCAAAAGTTGTATCATTATCGTGAGTTCCGGTATAACAAACACAGTTTTTTGAAAAATTCTTAGGTAAAAAAGGGTCTTTTAAATCGGAATCAAAAGCAAATTGCAGAATTTTCATATTAGGAAAACCGCTATCAATCACTAATTTTTGAACCTCGGGAGTTTCTCCGCCTAAATCCTCGGCGATAATATTGCTATGCTCTAAATAAGGGGTTACAGTATTCCAAAAATGCATACCCTCGCCCTTTTCCCAAACTCCCATTCTCGCATTTTCACTGCCGTATGCTATGGTATAGAAATCTGCAAAGGCTCTGAAATGGTCTATTCTTATAACATCAAATAGTCTTGAATAATGAAATAATCTTTGTCTCCACCATAAATAATCATTTTTTCTTTGATAATTCCAATCGTATATCGGGTTTCCCCATAGCTGACCGTCGCTTGAAAAAACATCGGGAGGAACACCTGCAACTAAAACAGGAGTCATATCTCTGCCTAATTTAAAACATTCGGGATTACTCCAAACATCTGCACTGTCAAAACAAACATAAAAGGGGATATCACCTATTAGAGAGATACCGTTTTTATCAGCATAAGCTTTAAGATTCAAAAATTGACAGTAGAAAAAATATTGAGTTATATGAAAAAAATCGATTTCTTTTTTATGATTTAATTTAAATTCATTTATTGCATTTGGAAGCTTATATTTTAATGAGTCTTTCCAAGCGTCAAACGAAAGTCCGTTTTCCACCTGTTTTATAGCCATAAAAAGACAATAATCTTCAAGCCAATAAGCATTATCTTTTTTGAATTCTAAAAAGTTTTTATTATCCGTGTTAAAATTATCTGCCGCTTTTTTTAAAAGCGGCAGTTTGAATTCTCTAACCATTTTATAATCTGTATTTTTAGGAAAAGAAGCTTCTTTTATATCTTCGGGGGATAATAACCCTTCTTTTATTAATAAGTCAATATCTATATAAAGTATCTCACCTGCAAAGGTTGAGGGTGAGGAATAAGGCGAATTGCCCTTGCCGACAGGACATAAGGGTAAAAGCTGCCAATAGCTTTGATGACTTTTCTTTAAAAAGTCGATAAATTTAAAAGCTTCTATGCCAAGAGAACCTATACCGTAATTTGAGGGTAAGGAGGAGAGAGCCAAGAGTATACCGCTTTTACCTTTTTTGTTTCTACCCTTTAACAGCACCCGAAGCCACTCCTTTGATTATATATTTTTGACTTGAAAGATAAAAAATAACAACAGGTAAAATAGATAATACAAGCATTGCCATCAATGCACCCATATCAACCGAGCCGTAACCTCCCTTTAAATACTGCACTGCAATCGGAATAGTTTTATAATCGTTTCCGATAACCAAATAGGGAAGAAGATAGTCGTTCCAAATCCACATAGTATTAAGGATAGCAACGGTTATAGCGGTTGGTTTTAAAACAGGGAAAACAACTATCCAAAAAACTTGAAGTGTGTTGCAGCCGTCTATTGTTGCCGCTTCCTCAATGGTTATTGGAACATTTTTTATAAATCCCGTAAATATAAATACCGAAAGTCCGGCGCCAAAGCCTAAATAGATAAAAATAATGCCGATAGGATTATCGAGTCTTAAAACATTAGCGGTTTTAGACATTGTAAACATAACCATCTGGAATGGAACTATCATTGAAAATACCAAGGCATAGTAAAGAAGCGAATTTAAAAACGAGCGGACTCGTGTTATATACCAAGCGGTCATAGAGGTGAAAATAACTATTATTGCAACCGAAAAAACGGTTATAAAAAGAGACCATAAAAATGCGGAGAAAAAGCCTGTGTTATTTATACCCTCTGTGTAATTTTCAAGACCAACAAAGGTTTCGGAATTCGGCAACAAAAACGGTGTTTGGGAAATGGAAAATTTGAGTTTAAATGAGTTTATTAAAACTATAAAAACAGGAAATAAAAATGCCGCCGACATAATAAGGAGTATTAAAAAATATATACCGTTTAAAATTTTCGATTTCAATTATGCTTCCTCCTCTTTTGAGCGAGTAAGTCTTAACTGCAATAAAGCAATAATAGCAACTATAATAAAGAATATAACCGCCTTTGCCTGACCGATACCCTCATATCCCACTCTGGAATAAAAAGTATTATAGATATCAAGGGCAACCATCTGAGTTCGGTCGGACGGAGCTCCTGCTGTTAAAGCGAGGTTTTGGTCGAAAAGCTTGAAAGCATTAGTTATAGTTAAGAATAAGCAGATGGTTATTGAGGGCATAACCGAGGGGATTATAATTCTAAAAAGTGTGGTTCTGCCGTTAGCACCGTCAACCTTTGCGGCTTCTAAAATATCGGTTGGTATATTTTGAATACCTGCTATATAAATAATCATCATATATCCTATCATTTGCCAGTTCATCAGGATAATGAGACCCCAGTAACCAAAGGCTTCACTAGAAGTTATTGAATATCCGAAGTTATATAAAACTCCGTTTATAATAACCTGCCAGATATAACCCAAAACAATTCCGCCTATCAGGTTGGGCATAAAGAAAACTGTTCTGAATAGTTTGGTTAAGGGCAACGAGCGGGTAAGAAGTAAGGCGAGGGCGAATGCTATTAAATTTATACTTAAAACCGATACCACAACGAATTTAATTGTAAACCATAAGGCATTTAAAAAGGTTGAATCCTCGGTGAAAATTTTAATATAGTTTGAAAGACCTACAAACTGAGCATTGCTTACAGTTGTAAATTCAGTAAACGATAGAAAAAATCCTAATATAAATGGGATAACAAATGCTATAAGAAACGCTATAAGTGTTGGCAGAACAAATATTGGAAAATAGCGTTTAATGGGATTTTTCATTAGTCTCGTTCACTCTTCCATTTATTAGTGATTATTGTTTTAATTTCATCCCATTTCTTTTTGCCCTGAGCATAGTCTAGCAAAGCATTTCCAACTTCCTTTTTAAAAGCTTCACTTGGGAAAGCACTGAAAGACCAAGGGATGTTTTTGATTTTCTCATCATTCATATAACGGGAAATTTCTTTTGCGAGCGGGTCGTTTGGTAATTCATTTTCGGAAAAGGTATTAAATGGGGTTATAAAACCTAATTTTTCGGTAACATATTTTTTACCTGTTTTGCTTGAAAATAGCCATTCCAAAAATTCGAGAGATTTTTTCTGTTGTTCTTCGCTGACATTTTTATTGATTGCTAAATAGTTTTCGGTGCCAATGCAAAGTCCTTGAGTTTCTTCCCCGTCGAGACCTATATAAATAGGAAGCATTTTAATGTCTGATTCTTTAACGGTATTGCCCTTAACACCCGAAATTTGCGACCAAGCCCAGTTTCCGTTTTGAACCATTGCGGCTTGTCCTAATGCAAACTCTGCCATAGAATCTGCAACCGATTTTGAGCCTAAAAGAGTTTTTTCGGTTACCGAGTTGTTTATATAAAGGTCAAATATATCGCCGAAATTCTTAGAATATTTATAAGAGATTTTATCAGCGTCAAGCATTTCAAGACCAACGTCTGCAACATCTTTCATATCAGCAAATTCGCGATGCAAAGGAACATTTAAAAGATGGGTTTGCCAACGCCAGTCTTCACCGCTGGCAAGTGAGGTTGAAGCAAAAACGCCCTTGATACCAAGTTTATCTTTGTTAGCCGTCATATCCTCAACAACTTCCTTTAATTTTGAAAAAGTGTTGATTTCAGAAGCCGATTTTAAATTGGATTTTTTATTTGGTAATGCAAAATATTTTTTCATAATTGCATCATTATAGATAATGCCATATCCCTCAACAACATAAGGAATAGCGAAAACTCCGCCATCGTCCTTAATAGCCATGTCTTTATCACTTAAAAAAGAATAAAGCTTACTGTCTTTAAGGTCTAGGCAATAATCGTCCCAAGATTTGTAGCCAACAGGTCCGTTGATTTGGAAAATCGTTGGCGCATCTGATTTTGCAATTTCTGATTTTAATGTTTGTTCATAATTGTTTGCGGCGGCGGTTACAACCTTTAATTTGATTCCTTTTTCTTCTTCATATTTTTTTGCAATTTCCTCATAAATTGCGGCAGATTCGGGTTTAAAATTCAAAAAATAAATTTCCGAAGCCTTTTTGCCACCGCAACCTGCAAGTGATAAGCTTAAAATCAATGTAGATAGTGCTAAAACGAGCGATAATATGCGCTTTTTCATTTTTGTACCTCCAAAAAATATTTCTTTTAATAATGTGCCTTGTTTTCAGAAAAATATTAGTAATTATTTTAATTTTTTCAAATTTGCGGTTTTATCTGCGATAAAAGAAAAAATTTCTGAATTTGTTTTTAATTGTTTGTTCGTATCCTCAGAAAAAACTATAACGGTATATTTTGGATTTTCTGCGGGGAAAAAACCGCAAAACCAACCTTGGCATATTTCTATGCCGTTTTCAAATTTACCTGTTTGAGCGGTTGCCGTTTTTCCTGCCGCCGATATTAATGTCGGCTTTGCGGTTTCACCGGTTCCTTCTTCTAAAACCGCTTTTAAATAATCGGTTAATAAAGTGGCGGTTTCTTTTTCCATAGCCTTTGTGGGATATCCTTTGTTATATTCGTTAAAAATTCCGCTAATATAAGTGCCCTCTATAACTGACGGAATATAATATTCGCCCTCATTCGCAATCGCGTTATAAAGGTTTAACATAGTAACAGGTGAAAGCAGCAGTTTGCCCTGACCTATGCTTAAATTTGCAAGTGCAGAGGATGTATTAATGGTATCAACCTTTGGCAAATTTCCCTTTGAAACGGTTATCCCGTCGCATATTTTAATTGAAGAACCGAATCTTAAAACGGATGCTTTTTTATATATGGCATCAGCGCCTATATTTAAAGCATAATTATAAAAATATGTGTTGCAGGAGTTTGCTATTGCCGTTTTTAAATTCATAAATTTATGACCTTCAAGGTTATGGCATTTAAAAATTCGGTCTTCAATTTCGGTTTTGCCATCGCAAAAATAAGAAAAATCTCCTTTTTTATTTTCGATTCCGGCGGCGGCAACGCAAGGCTTAAAAATCGAGCCCACATTATAAGAGTTAATTGCGCGATTTAAAAGGGGAGAGGCAGAATCGTTTAAATAATCGGCGGTTTTTTGCGGATTAAATTGCGGCATACTTACCATTGCTCTGATTTTTCCTGTTTCGCTTTCGCAGATAATAATTGCGCCGCGTTCAATATTTAAAGCCGCTTCTTCTGCTATCATTTGCAAATTTATATCGAGTGTGGTCTTAACCGCATTTTCAGTCAGCGAAGAATTTATATTCACTTCGGGATTAACGCCCTCTAAAATTTCTCCTTTTGCGTTGCAATCGTAATAAACGGTTATTTCTTTTTCAGAAGAAAGTATACCGTCATAAGCTTTTTCAATACCTGCAACACCTTTTAAATCACTATCGGTATAACCAATTAAATGAACGGCAGGAAGATTTTCTTTATCGGTTTCATAAACATCGGCAATAACAATGTTTGATACGGAAATTTTTTCGCTTAATTCGAGTTTAACAGGCTTTTTATCGGTTAGTCTTATTTCAAGCTCGGCTAGTTCATTTTCGTTTAAAACTTTGCTTAAAGCGGTTAAAGCGGTTTTATCAGGCGGAACTACTGCAATATATTTTTTGGTGTTGTTGGTGATAGGCACCATATTGCAGTCGTATATACTTCCTCGGCATTTCGATACGGTTATTTTAAGCTTATTGGTATTTGCCAGAGCAGCAGAATAATTTAATGTTGAGATCGATGCTATTCGTAGAATACAACTCAAAAAAAGCAATATAATAATAAAAAAACTTATTCCTGAGCGACGGGCAAATATTTTCCAGAAAATTCCGTTTTCATTCATAAAATCACCTCTTTTAGAAATAATTATTAACTGAAATTATAGATTTTAAACTTAAAACTGTTAAAGAAATAATAAAATTTTAAATAATATGTTAAAAATTAAATATTTTATTGCATTTTCTTTGTAAATACGATATACTATATAAGGAAAAAATTTCAAATTCAAAAAAGGAGAACCATGAAAATGACTTCTAATGTAACAGTCAACAAATGGCTAGAAGAAATGAAAGAGCTTCTTTGTCCTGACCAAGTAGTTTGGATTGATGGAAGCGACGAACAACGCGAGGAGCTTCGCGAATTAGCAGTTGAGCTCGGCGAGCTTACAAAGCTTAATCAGGATGTGCTTCCGGGTTGCTATTTGCACCGCACAAACCCTAACGATGTAGCTCGTGTTGAAGACCGTACTTTTATTTGTGCTAAGTCTAAGGATAATGCAGGTCCAACTAATAACTGGTGCGACCCTGATGAAATGTATGAAAAGCTTTATAAAATAGCTAAGAATAGCTATAAGGGCAGAACAATGTATGTTATCCCTTATTCTATGGGACCTATCGGCTCTCCCTTAGCTAAAATCGGTATTGAAATCACCGATAGCGTTTATGTTGTTCTTAATATGCTTATTATGACTAGAGTAAGCCTTAAAGTTCTCGAAGTTTTGGGAGACAGTGATGACTGGGTAAGAGGTCTCCACTCTCGTTGTGATATCGACCCTGAGAATCGTTATATCTGTCATTTCCCTGAGGATAACACCATTATTTCTGTTAACTCAGGTTACGGCGGTAATGTTCTTTTAGGTAAAAAGTGCTTTGCTCTTCGTATTGCTTCATACCAAGGTTGGAAAGAAGGCTGGATGGCTGAGCATATGCTCATCTTAGGTCTTGAAAATCCTCAGGGCGAAGTTAAATATATCGCAGCAGCATTCCCGTCTGCTTGCGGTAAGACCAACCTCGCTATGCTTATTCCTCCTGAGTATTTGCGCAAGAAGGGTTATAAGATTTGGACCGTTGGTGATGACATCGCTTGGATGAAGATAGGTCCTGATGGCAGACTTTATGCTATCAACCCTGAAAACGGTTTCTTCGGTGTTGCTCCAGGAACTAACGAGCATTCTAACTTCAATGCTTTGGAGAGTACCAAGAAAGATACTATTTTCACCAATGTTGCTTTAAATCTTGATACAAATACTGTTTGGTGGGAAGGTCTCGATAAGAATCCTCCTGAGAACGCTCTTGAATGGAAGGGTAATCCTTGGAATCCTTCAATGTTCGTTAAGGCTGATAAGTCAACCTATGCAGCTCATCCCAACTCTCGTTTCACTGCTCCGGCTGAAAATTGCCCTTGCATTTCTGATGAGTTCAATAAGGGTGCAGGCGTTCCGATTTCTGCTATCGTATTCGGCGGCCGTCGTGCTAAGTGCGCTCCGCTTGTATATCAATCAAAGGATTGGGTTAACGGTGTATTCGTAGGCTCTGCAATGGCTTCTGAGACTACTGCTGCTGCCGCAGGTGCAGTTGGTGTTGTTCGTCGCGACCCGATGGCTATGCTTCCTTTCTGTGGCTACCACATGGGAGATTACTTCAAGCATTGGTTAGAGATGGGCGAGAAGTTAGGCGATAAGGCTCCTAAGATTTTCAATGTTAACTGGTTCAGAACTGATGATGAAGGTAACTTCTTATGGCCAGGCTTCGGCGATAATATGAGAGTTCTTAACTGGATTATTGACCGTTGCGAAGGCAATGCAGATGCTACTGAAACTGCTATCGGTTATGTTCCGAAGCCTGAGGATATCGACCTTACTGATTTAGATATGGATATTGATACCTTAAAGGGTATTTTAGCTGTTGATAAAGATGTTTGGACTCGCGAAGCTGAGGAAATTGAAGAGCATTACAAGAAGTTTGGCGACAGACTTCCCGAAGCTCTCAAAGAGCAGTTAGCTAACCTCAAAGCAAATCTTGCTAAAATGTAATTTTAATATTTAAAATATCTCAAAAACTCGCAGTTTTTCTGCGAGTTTTTGTTTGATTATATGAAACTTAAAAATTCATATTTTTTTCATTTTTAATCGCTTGACATTGATATATAACGATACTATAATAGTTAGCAGGCTAACATTTAATTTTTTCAAAAGCAGGTGTTGTATGCAAAGGAAAAATGATATAGGTTTTGCTGTCAGAAGACTCAGTAATGCCATAAAACGCGATATTGAAAAAAGCAAATTGAAAATGCAAATTGATAGCGCTAAAAGTATAAACGGATGGGCTTTGAATTACTTTTATGAAAACCGCGATAGAGATATTTTTCAGCGCGATTTTGAGCAAAAATTTTCTATAAGACGCTCAACCGCCTCGAAAATGCTCAAATCAATGGAACAAAACGGTTTTATCGAAAGAGTAAGCGTTGAATCTGATGCAAGGCTTAAAAAGATTGTTTTAACCGATAAAGCAATCGAGCAGCATAAACGCATTTTAGAGGATATTGAAAGACGAGAGAAGATTTTAAGAAAAGGATTAACCGAAACAGAGGTTAAACAGTTTTTAAATATTTTGCAGATTATAACAGCAAATATGGAGGAAGAAAATGATTAAAACATTAATGAAATCAATAAGAGAATATAAATTGCCCTCTATTTTGACGATAATATTTATTATGGGTGAGGTTATTATTGAGGTTATAATACCTTTTATAACCGCTAATCTTGTAAATGATATTAAATATCAGGCACCTATTGAGTCGGTTCTAAGTACAGGTCTTTGGCTTGTTGGTTTAGCGCTTATATCGCTTTGTTGCGGTGGTATTGCGGCAATTACTTGCGCTAAGGCATCAGCAGGCTTCGCAAAGAATTTAAGAGGCGATATGTATGAAAGGATTCAAAAGTATTCCTTTTCTAATATAGATAGATTTTCTTCAACCTCTCTTGTAACCCGTCTTACCACTGATGTTACTAATGTTCAGATGTCTTATATGATGGTTATTCGTACCGCTATTAGAAGCCCTATGATGTTTGTATTTTCAATCATTATGGCTTATACAATGGGTGGTGCATTGGCTACAACCTTTGTTGTTGTAGTTCCTGTGCTTATTTTCGGTCTTTTTATGATAGCAAGAAAGGCTATGCCGGCTTTCAGAAGAGTGTTTAAAAAATATGATAAATTAAATGAGTCTATTGAAGAAAATGTCAGAGGTATGCGCGTAGTTAAGGGATTTTCTCGCGAGGAATTTGAAAAACAAAAGTTTAGCGCTGCATCTGATGATATATGCCGTGATTTTACAAAGGCTGAGCGCATAGTAGCGCTTAATACTCCGATTATGCAGTTTTGTATGTATTTTAATACCGTGGGAATTTTGTTTTTAGGTGCTTTTCTTGTTATAACAAGTGGAGGAACAAAGGTTGATGTTGGTCAGATTTCAGCGATGCTCACCTATGGTATGCAAATACTTATGTCCCTTATGATGCTTTCTATGATTTATGTTATGATAACCATATCGGTTGAATCAATGAAGCGTATTTGCGAGGTGCTTGAAGAACAACCTTCGCTTAAAAACCCTGAAAATCCTGTAACCGAGGTTAAAGATGGTTCGATAATATTCCAGAATGTAAGTTTTAAGTATTCCAAAAAAGCTAAGAGAAACGCTCTTGAAAATGTTAATTTGGATATAGAGTCGGGAATGACAGTTGGTGTTATCGGTGGAACCGGTTCAAGTAAATCCTCACTTGTTCAATTAATTCCTCGTCTTTATGATGTTACTGAGGGTGCAGTCTTAGTTGGCGGTGTTGATGTTAGGGAGTATGATATTGAATCACTTCGCAACAGTGTTGCAATGGTGCTTCAAAAGAATCAGTTGTTCTCGGGAACAATAAAAGAAAATCTTCGTTGGGGTAATGAAAATGCAACCGACGAGGAGATTAAATATGTATGTAAGCTTTCTCAGGCAGATGAATTTATTGAAACATTTCCTGACGGTTATGACACCTATATAGAGCAGGGCGGTACTAATGTGTCGGGCGGTCAAAAGCAGAGACTTTGTATTGCAAGAGCCCTTCTTAAAAATCCTAAAATTCTTATTTTGGACGACTCAACAAGCGCGGTTGATACCAAAACGGATGCTTTTATAAGAAAGGGTTTTAAAGAGTTTATTCCTGAAACTACAAAAATTATAATTGCTCAGCGTATTGCTTCGGTTGAGGATTCTGATTTGATTATTGTTATGGATAACGGTAAAATTTCTGCTATGGGTAGCCATAAAGAACTTCTTTCAAGCAGTGAAATATACCGCGATGTTTATGAACAACAGAGAAACGGAGGCGAGGAGAATGAGTAAACCGACTGTTCCGATGGGCAGAAGTGCTATGGCAGGCAGACCAAAGCCTAAATTTAACGGTAATACTCTTAAAAGAGTTTTAAAAATGCTTTTCGAAAGCTATCCTGTTTTAATGCCTATAACCATTGCTTGTATTATATTTTCTGCTATTGTTAATACCTTGCCTGCAATTTTCAATCAACAGATTATTGAACTTATCGAGGAATGGTATGTTAGTAGAGAATGGGCTTCGGCTAAGCTTGAAATTATGCCGAGAATAATAACTCTCGCAGTTTTGTATGTTATTTCACTTATTTCGTTTTTTACCCACACTCAGTTAATGGCATACATTACTCAGGGATTTTTGAGTAAAGCGCGTAAAAAAATGTTTTCGGGTATGCAAAATCTTCCTATAAAATATTTTGATACTAACAAACACGGCGATATTATGAGCCACTATACAAACGATATTGATACCCTCCGTCAACTTGTATCTCAGGCAATTCCTGCGGTTTTGCAGGCGGGACTTATTGTAATATCGGTTTTCTTTATAATGCTTTGGTATAGCGCTTGGATGACCCTTGTTGTTATTGGCGGTATATTATTATTAACCTTTGTTACAAAGACGGTTGGTGGCGGTTCTGCTAAATATTTTATCCGTCAGCAAAGGTCAATGGGTAAAGCTGAGGGCTTTATTCAGGAAATGATGAACGGACAAAAGGTTATAAAGGTTTTCTGCCACGAAAAGAATAGTATTAAAGATTTCAATGAGATAAACAATGCGCTTTATGAGGATAGCAAAAAAGCTCATAGCTATGCAAACCTTTTAGGTCCCATAAATATGAATATAGGTAATATAATATATGTTATTATTGCAACGGTTGGAGGTCTTTTCCTTTTATCTGAGGGATTTACTAATATTAGTATTTCGAAAGCGGTAGGCCGTGAGGTTGTTTTCGGTATCAGCGTTGTTATACCTTTCCTTAATATGACAAGGCAGTTTACAGGAAATATCAATCAGGTTTCTCAGCAGATTAACTCGGTTGTTATGGGTCTTGCAGGCGCAGAGCGTATTTTGAATCTTATGGATGCAGAGCCTGAGGCGGATGACGGCTATGTTACCCTTGTTAACGCTTTGATAGATGAAAACGGTAATATCACCGAAACAAAAGAGCGCACAGGCAAATGGGCTTGGAAGCATCCCCACCAAGCAGACGGAACAGTTACCTATACCGAGCTTAAAGGCGATGTTAGACTTTTTGATGTTGATTTTAGTTATGATGAAGAAAAAATGGTGCTTCATAACATAGATGTTTATGCCGAACCCGGTCAAAAGGTTGCATTTGTTGGTGCTACGGGAGCGGGTAAAACAACTATTACAAATCTTATAAACCGCTTTTATGATATAGCAGACGGTAAAATCCGTTATGACGGAATAAATATAAATAAGATTAGAAAAAGCGACCTCAGACGCTCGCTTGGTATTGTTCTTCAAGAAACTAATCTATTTACAGGTACTGTTATGGAGAATATCCGTTATGGCAGACTAGATGCTACTGATGAGGAATGCATTGAAGCGGCTCGTCTTTCGGGCGCAGATGACTTTATAAGCCGCTTGCCTGATGGATATAATACCGAGCTTACTAATAACGGCTCAAATCTTTCACAAGGTCAAAGGCAGTTAATCGCTATTGCCCGCGCTGCTGTTGCCGACCCTCCTGTTATGATATTGGATGAGGCAACCTCTTCTATTGATACCAGAACAGAAGCTATTGTTCAAAAGGGTATGGATAGATTAATGCATGGCAGAACGGTATTCGTTATAGCTCATAGATTATCAACCGTTAAAAACTCAGATGTTATTATGGTTTTGGATAAAGGTAGAATAATTGAACGCGGAAATCATGATTCTCTGATTGAGCAAAAAGGCAAATATTATCAGCTTTATACCGGTGCTTTTGAATTAGAATAATTTTAATCATAATCCTTTCTTTATACGAATATTATTAAATATAAAAATCGTATAAAGAGAGGATTATTTTATGGAAGAAAAGGCTTTAAAAACCAGTGTGTATGTTAATGAAAATTTAGTTAACGAGTTGCTTGAAGTGCCGATAGATGTTGATTTCACCTTGCCTGATTATTGTGGTGATATATCTAAAATTTTTAAATGCAAGGCAGTGCCGCGTATTTTGTCAAAAGCAGTAAACTCAAAGTCTATAATTATAGACGGTGTTGTTTGTATAACACTTATTTACTGTGATAAAGAGGGAAAACTTTCTTCTTTTGAATATCAGTATCCCTTTAATAAAACTGCCGATGTTTCGGTTGATATTTCTTCGGCTAACTTGTGTTGCAAAATCAAAACCGAATATATAAATTGCCGTGCGGTTACGGGTAGAAAGGTTGATATTCATGGCGCAGTTGGAATAACAGTTAAAGCTTTTAAAAGAAAATGCACCGATATTATTTCTGATTTTGATGATGATTCGGTTGAGCTTAAACGCGGTGTAACTCCTGCAACTGTTCCTATGGGATATGCTGAAAAATATCTGATTATTGAGGAAGATATAAGAATAAGTCAGGGCAAGCCTTTGGTTAAGAGTATTTTAAGATGTGATACTGCGGCATCTGTTAAGGAAACAAAGGTTATAAACGGCAAGGCGGTTGTTAAAGGCGATATGACTGTTAATATTCTTTATTGCGGAGAGGAAACCGATACTCCACAATGCATTAAAACAGTTATTCCTTTTAGTCAGATTATAGATATAATTGGTATTACGGATGAATGCAAATGCGAAACCAAAGCGGA
The DNA here is from genome assembly GCA_017537365.1 of Clostridia bacterium. Classification (GTDB taxonomy): domain Bacteria; phylum Bacillota; class Clostridia; order Oscillospirales; family Acutalibacteraceae; genus UBA737. Next base: position 299,676 of record JAFYKZ010000026.1, on the reverse strand, counting down.
AATCAGCTTTTGCGAGATTAAACCTAAAATGTCGGTTTCGGGCGAGAATAAAGGATTCACTTTAAATGCTAAAATACTTTTAAGCAGTAATAGCTATTGCGGCAATGATATCGCGGTTATAACAGATGCATTTTCAAAAAAATATTCTGCCGATATAAAAAAGGATAAGGTTTGTTTTGAAAAAATCGCAATTAATATAAATGAAAACTACACCTGTAAAAAGACGGTTAATCTTGATAATGATATTACTTCAATGGTGGATTTATGGTGTTCGGTTATGCCTTCAACCACTAAATTTGAAAACGGTGATATGACGGTTTCTTCTTCGGTTTTAGCTTGTATGATAGTTTTAAATGAAGAGGGAAATGCACAGTATTTAGAAAAGCCTATTGAGTTTGAATATACTTATAAAACAGAAATAGATACTTCAGGTCTTTACTGCGAGCCTCAGATTGAAATAATTTCAGCATCATATACTATTGTTTCGGCTAATAGTGTTGAAATTGTTTGTGAGCTATCAATTAATGCTTCAGTTTATGAGAAAAATGAGATAATGCTAATCAGTGAAATGACGGTTAACCACGAAAAGCCTATACAAAAAAATACTGATATAGCTTTAACTGTTTATTTTGCAAATGAGGGTGAAGATATTTGGGATATTGCGAGAAAATATAACTCCTCGGTTGATGAAATTATGAATATAAATAATCTTGAAGCTGATATTTTGCAAAAAAGCAAAATGCTTCTAGTTCCAATGCTTTAAAAAAAGCTCTTACTGTGTTTACAGTAAGAGCTTTTTCAAATAAATTAGTTGTTATTATTGTTCTGATTTTTGTTTTGGTCGTTCTTCTTGTTTTGATTGTTTTTATTCTGATTATTTTTATCAGTATTATTATTGCTGTTGTTATTATTGTTGTATCTGTTTTGATTGTTTTCCACCTGAAATCACCCCGCTTTCACTTATATTATTTGTGAAAACGGGGTGATTATTCGTTAGTTTATACCGAAAAGAGCTTTTGCATTTTGGTTGGTTGTTTTCAAAATGTGCTCAGTTGTTGTATTTCTGATTTCTGCAATTTTTTCGGCGGTTAAATAAATAAGAGCAGAATTATTGGTTTTGCCTCTGAATGGAACGGGTGATAAATACGGCGCATCGGTTTCTAGTAAAATTTTATCTTCGGGCAGATTTTTAACAATATCTGGCAATTTTTTTGCATTTTTAAAGGTTATAACTCCGCCGACACCGATATATAACCCTAAGTTTATAATTTCCTCAGCCATTTCCATACTTCCTGAAAAGCTATGAACAACACCTTTAGGTTTGTATTTTTTTAGAATTTCGAGAGTATCAGCATGGGCGTCTCGGTCGTGAACCGAAACAGGTAAATCGTATTTTTTTGCAAGTTCAAGTTGAGATATAAAAATTTCTTTTTGTTCTTCCTTGTTATTTTGCACCCAATAATAGTCTAACCCGATTTCGCCGATAGCAACGCATTTTTCGAAATTTAAAAGCTTTTCAATATCTGAAACAGTGGTACCTCTATCAATATTGCAAGGATGAATACCAACAGCCGCATAAACAATATCAGATTCTTCTGCCATTTTTAAGGCGGCAAGTGAAGATTCCTTATCGCAACCGCAGGTTATGATACCTCCAACTCCGTGATTTTTTAAATTTTCGAAGAGGTTATCTCGTTCCTCATCAAAACGATTATCCTCATAATGAGCGTGGCTATCAAAAATAAGCGGCTCTTTTAATGGGCATTCATTAATATATTCCATCATCTGATTTTGCTTCCCTCAGGCACACCGTCGATAAATAATACCTTAACATCGTCCTCGCTGCAATCGGCGGCTAAAATCATACCGTTTGATTCAACACCGCAAAGCTTAGCGGGTTTGAGGTTAGATACAACGATAACTGTATGACCTATTAGGTCTTCGGGTTTATACCATTTTGCAATTCCTGAGGCCACTGTACGAGGAGTTGAACTTCCGTCGTTAAGGGTTAATTTGAGAAGTTTTTTAGCTTTCGGAATAGGCTCGCAAGCGGTTATTTTAGCCGCTTTAAGCTCAACCTTCATAAAGTCTTCAATTCCGATTTGGGCAATACCTTCTATTTGCTCTTTTTCCTCTGTTTTTGCTTTTGCTTCTTGTTCAGCAGCAATTTCCTCTAATACCTTTTGAGCGTCAAGACGGGGGAATAGGGTGGGTATTTCATCAGGAGTAATACTATCTGCTATGCGTAGAGCGGTATCCTCATTTTCGCCTGCAATAGCCTTTGCAGTTTCAGGCATAATAGGTTTAAGCAAAATACCGATTATTTTTATTAAATCTAAAAGATTATAAAGCACATCGTTTAAGCGGTCTTTTTGGCTTTCGTCCTTAGCAAGAGCCCAAGGAGCAGTTTCATCAATATACTTATTGCAACGCTTTGCAAGCTCTAAAACAGCGTTACTGGCATCGGCATTTAGATATGCATCCATACTCTTATGGTATTTCTCAATTTGAGCTTCGGCAAAAGCAAATAATTCTTTATCTAAGTTCTCGCTAAGCTCGTTTTTAACAACTGTACCGCCAAAATACTTTTTAGTCATAGCAATAGTACGGCTAACAAGGTTTCCGATAGTATTAGCAAGGTCGGTATTAAATACATTTATAAAGCTTTCGTAGGTTATAGTACCATCATTAGCAAAGGGCATTTGAGAAAGCAAGTAATAACGAACTGCATCAGCGCCGAAGCGATTTGCCAATTCATCAGCATAGATAACATTTCCCTTTGATTTGCTCATTTTATCCTCGCCAACCAATACCCAAGGATGACCTAATACCTGTTTAGGTAGAGGCAGACCTAATGCCATAAGAATTATAGGCCAATAAATAGTATGGAAACGAACTATATCCTTACCGATAACATGCAAATCAGCAGGCCAGAGAGTCTTAAATTGCTCACTTTCATTATCTGGGTCATAGCCGATACCTGTTATATAATTTGAAAGGGCATCTAGCCAAACATAAACAACATGTTTCTCGTCAAACGGAACAGGAATACCCCATTTAAAAGAGGTTCTTGAAACACAAAGGTCAGAAAGACCTGGTTTTAAGAAATTGTTTATCATTTCGTTTTTGCGAGATTCGGGCTTGATGAAATCGGGGTTTTGCTCAAAGTATTCTAGCAACTTATCCTGATATTTGCTAAGCTTTAAGAAATATGCTTCCTCTTTGGAATCTATAACCTCTCTGCCGCAATCGGGACATTTACCGTCAACCAACTGAGAAGCAGTAAAGAAAGACTCGCAGGGAACACAGTATTTACCTTCGTAATAACCCTTATAAATATCGCCTTGGTCGTATAGCTTTTTGAAAATCTTTTGAATAACAGCCTCATGGTAATCATCTGTAGTTCTGATAAATTTATCATAGTCAGTATTAAGACTGTTCCAAACATCTTTAATCTGGTCAGATATTTTATCAACATATTCCTTAGGTGAAATACCCGCAGATTTTGCATATTCTTCAATTTTTTGACCGTGTTCATCAGAGCCGGTCATTAGAAAAACATCAAATCCCATTTGCTTTTTATAGCGAGCTATCATATCTGCAAGAACTATATCATAGGCATTGCCGATATGTGGCTTTCTTGAAGTATACGCAATAGCGGTTGTGATATAAAATTTAGGTTTTTTTGACATAATACTCCTCCTAGGGTGACAAGAGTCGAACCTGTCACGCCTGATAAATAATAATTTTTAGTTTTTTCTTGCCTTATCACTTGTAATACACTAGTATTACTGCATTCTTCGGCTTCGTCTCTCCTAAAAATTATTCATTTTCAGGTCGAAGAATTTCTCTCTGACTCCTTTTTTTGAAAGGCGCAGCGTAAAATTTGCAGTAAGGCTAGGCGCCTTACAAAAATGAACGCAAGAAAGGCAAATAAAGGTGGCGAGCGAAATCGTAACATGTTCGACTCTTGTCACCCTAAGGTCTAGTAAATAGATATGCTAAGTAAGAAATCAAAGTGCTTCCTAATCCGTATAACAAAAGCACACTCTCGCTTATAAGCTCGCCTGAGCCGCTTAATGAAGAATAAGCAAAAAGGAGAGAACCTAGCACTAATGAAATAACATAAATTACGGTAAGTAATATATTTGAGCGCTTAATTTTAGCAGCGCAGTTTAAAGCAGTAACGAGCGCCATTGGATTTGTTTTAAAAATTGCGGGAGCAGAAGCCGTTTTTACAGGTGTTAAAGCATTTTTATACATATAACTGCCTGCGGCGGTCATAACCTTAACCGAATCGGTATAAAGACCGAAATAATCGCAAATCATTTCTTCGATTAAATTCGGGTCGCAACTGTTTATTAAAATTGTAACACCTGAAGTTGTGAGCTTTCTGAGCTCTTTTGCAATCTCGCGGTCAACCGAGTATTTAATTGTTAGTAAAGCACAAGCTTTGTCCTCAGTTGCAACATAAACAGGGAAGAAGCCTTGACGCAAAATTTTTCGGTCAACCTCAACCGAGGGAACTTCAATTCCATGTGCCTCCATAAGAGTTCGGTTTCCGATAAACAGAAGTCTATTATCAACCCAACCTGAAATACCCATACGGTCCTCATATTTAATAGTATCGGAATCGGGCAATACTTCAATATTTCCTGTGTTGATAATTCTCTTAAAAATGGGAGCTAATGAGCTGTTTAAACTTTCGGTAAGTGAAGCGGCTCTAACCAATGTGTCTTCGAGATTGTTTTCACTTAGCACCTTCATTTGATGAAGTGTTATAGTGCCTGAGGGGAAGATATCTGCAGAATTTAAAACAACTGCATTTGCAACCTCTAAATGCTCTGCGGCAGTTTTGCCTGCGATAACACCGCCCTTGCGACCGAGTTTTTTAGAAGTTCGGTATAAAGGTAGGGTTTCTATAAAGAAAAGAACGGGCAAAGCGGTAAAGCATTGAACGGTTGCGGCGGCATAAAAGCCGTGAACCAAACCGTCAAAATAACTGGCGCAAACAAAGCCTAAAATGATGGATAAAATAATTGAAACAATGTTAAGTATGGGTAACTTTCCGCCGAAAAACCGACCAAAGCTAGAATATTTAATATAATCTGTAATAATATTTGCTTTTTGAGGAGCCGCTATTAAAACATCGCCTTCAATAGCATTTTTAGCCATAGCAAAGGTAACCGCAGGGTCGTTTATAAGTCTTACTGCATTTTTAACAACACCTGAATTTATTAGTTTTATATTATTTAGAGTATAAGAAGCTTTAAAGTAAGCAAACAAGGCTCTAAAAGATAGTATAACGCAAAGAAGCAATAATAAATCGGTTATGATACTTTCTGCAAGTATACCGAAAACTGCGTATAAAATTATGCTTAATGAAGCAAGTGCCGCGCAAACATCGGGCGATGAGCGAGGTTTAAACATATTTTTAAAGGAAGCAAACATACTGAGATTTAGTAAAATCACTATTCCTGCCATAGCGGCACAGATTATCATAGTGGTTTTAGTATAGGATAATGTTAACTGAGTCATAAACGGTAGTTTAAAAACAGAAAGCAAAATAGTTAGAAATATCGAAAAAGTTGAGGATATAAACGCATTTCTCTTTATAATTGAGAATTTTCTAACGAATTTAGCTGCATTTTCGGGACAAATTTCTTCTGAAACAACGAAATTCTCAAATTCATTTTTTTCGAGGTGAAGTTCTTCCTCTTTGTTTTCATTGCTTTCGGGAAGCTTTGCAAGTTCTCCTGTAAGGTCAATAGAACGGGTTTGAGTTATGGTACTAACCTTCGGTGTTTTTGATTTACCGTCATTAACAACGGTAAAGGTTATAGTTGCGGTATCAGCAACGCTTTCCTCAGGCTTTACAATAGTTGAAGTGCCGTCAATATCAGATATAATTGATTTAACATTAGATTGAATTTGTTTTAATGGGATTTGCTCATCAAAAACTTTTTCATCAATATCTGGTTGAGGTTCTTCTGATTTTAAATCTTTAACCGCTTTTTCGGGGTTTGAAGCAGGTGGGATAATTTCCTCTGCTTTTGGTTTTTGATAACCCAAATCGTCGAAAGAAACATCATATTTTTTAGATAAACGCTCTAATGCTTTTTCACTGTCAGACTTTAAAATTTCGGCAACAGTTTGAAGCTTATAAAGAGGTTCGGAATTCAAATTGGCTTCATTTCCGTCTTCATCGGTTATATAGGGAAGACATTTATCAAAAAGCGATTTCTGAGGCACGATAGGTTCTTCTTTTTTAGCACTGATTTCTGAAAAAACAGCTCCCGAAATGATTTCTTCTTTTTCGGGTTTAATATTGGTTTTAATTTCAATTTTTTTAAATTCTTCAGAAATATCATCGCTTTTATTATCATCAATAGCAGATTGAATTCGTTTTTTGAGCATATCCAGTGCGCCGCTTGCCTTAACAGAGGTGTTAGTATTTTCACTAAAACCTGCTAAGATTTCATCAGGGGTTAAGGTTGTATGCGAAACCTTTTTTTCCTGTGTTACTGCGGTTTTATTGTCATTTTCATTTACTTCTTTAAAAAATTCTTCATCCTTTTTATTAAAAGAAAACTTCATTTTTTAACTCCTTTTGCGAACTGCTTCATACATAAGTATACCCGCCGCTACTGAGGCATTAAGCGAGTTGATTTTGCCTTTCATTGGAAGACTTATAATTCGGTCGCATTTTTTAGCGGTTAAATTTCCTATTCCTTTTCCTTCGTTGCCAATAACTATTGCACAAGGAAGGTCAAAGTCAACCTTGGTGTAATCCTCACCGTCCATATCGGCGCCAAAAACCCAAACACCTTGTTCTTTTAAATCGTCAATAGTGTTTGCGATATTAGTAACTCTGGCAACCTTCATATATTCGAGCGCTCCGCTGGCAGACTTAGCAACCGTTGCATTTAAGGATGCACTTCGGCGTTTTGGAATAATAATTCCGTGAACACCGCTGGCTTCTGCTGTTCTTATAATAGCGCCTAAATTATGAGGGTCTTCAATTTCATCGCAAATGATTATAAACGGTTTTTCGTCTCGCTCCTTTGCGGTGTTTAAAATATCTTCAACAGTGGAATATTCTTGAGAGGCAGGGAATACTGCAACACCCTGATGGTTAGCTCCTCCGCAATAATAATCGAGCTTTTGCGGGCTGATTTCTTTAATTAATATTCCTTTTGCTTTGCATTTTGCAATTATTGCGGTAACAGTTCCGCCTGATGTTCCGTGAGCCACTAAAAGACGGTCAATCTCTCTTCCTGAGCGCACCGCTTCCAAAACGGGATTTCTACCGCAAATTATATTAAGTTCTTGCGTTTCTTTAATATTATTATCCATTTTTTAATAAATCCTTTATTGCATAAATATACATAATATATTATAGCATAATCGATTAAAAAAAGAAACATAAAATTTCATATTTTTTTAAAATTTTTTCATTTTGCTTGACAGTTTGAGTGGTGAGTATTAAAATATAATTTGCAAATGAGTTGCAAATTCAAAAACGGAGAAAACAATGAGAAAGATATTATCATTTTTGTTGATTGTTATATTGATTTTTTCTTTGTCTGCTTGTAGTGAAAACAGTATGTCTGATAGAGAAGAAAAAAGGGTTATAGCGGTTTCAATTTTACCGATAGCAGGAATTATAAAAGAGGTTTGCGGAGATGATTTCGAGATAATAGCCGTTATAGCTGAGGGGGCATCCCCTGAAACTTATGACCCATCGCCTGAGCTTATTAAAAAGCTTCAGAATGCTGAGGTTTATTTTGCAATCGGCATTTCGGCAGAGGATAAGATACTTAAAAGTTTTGTTTCTGAAAAAACTAAAATTATAAAACTGCAAGAGGAAGTATCTAAAAAATATAGCGACCTTAAAATCGGCAACAGCCGAGACCCTCATATCTGGTTATCGGTAAAAAGAGCTGTTATTATAACTGAAAAAATTGCAGAGGTTTTGTCTGAGATAAATTTTGAAAACTCTCAAAAATATATTGAAAACTCAAAAAATTACACCAAAAAACTAAATTTGCTTGATAAAGAAATTAAGGAATTAATAAATTCTAAAAATGGTAAAGATTTCATAGCGGTGCATCCTGCTTTCGGATATTTTGCAGAAGATTATTCGCTTAATATGACCGTTTTGGAGCAAGACGGTAAATCACCCTCGCCAAAAGATTTGGTAAAACTTGTTGATTTTGCGAAAAAGCGAAATATTAAGACAGTATTTTATCAGGTGCAAGACGGTGTTTTTGAAGCCGAGTCTTTTGCAGAGGAGATTGGCGGTAAAGCGGTTTGCTTAGACCCACTCGGTTACGATTATGAAAATAATTTAAAGGATATTGCGATAAAAATCGCAGAGGCAATATAGAATGAATGAAACTGCAATAAGCATTAAAAATTTAAGCGTTTCTTACGGTAAATGCGATGCTATCCAAAACATTTCTCTCGATATAAAAAGGGGAGAGTTTGTTAGTGTTATAGGTCCTAACGGTGCAGGTAAAACAACCCTTTTGCATACCGTCTTAGGCTTTATAAAACAATATAGCGGTGAAGTTAAGGTTTTAGGAAAAAATATTAAAAAGGTATATAAGCATATTGGCTTTGTGCCTCAAACTGAAACCTGTGAAAAGAATTTTCCGATAACAGTTGAAAAAGCTGTGCTAACTGCAACTCTCGGACCTAAAATTATTCCTTTTAAATACTTTTCTAAAAATGATTGCGATAAGGCTTCAAAGCTTTTAGAAAATGTTGGATTAAAGGGATTTGAAAAGCGTGCGGTAGGGGAACTTTCAGGCGGCGAATTTCAGCGTATGCTAATTGCGAGGGCATTGGCCCAAAATCCTGAAATTTTATTTCTAGATGAACCTACCGCTAATATTGATACTGAGTCTTCTGATAAAATATTTTCTCTGTTAAGCGAACTTAATAAAAACGGTGTTACAATAGTGCTTGTAACCCATGATTTGATTTCAGCAAAAAAGTATTCAACGAAAATTATAAATTTATAAAGGATATAAATAATGATTAAGGATTTTTTTCAGTATGAATTTCTGCAAAATGCCTTTTGGGCAAGCTTGCTTTCTGCCATAATATGCGGTGTTATTGGGGTTATAATCTCTCAAAAAAAGCTGTTTATGATGGCAGGTGGAATTGCGCATACTTCTTACGGAGGTGTGGGACTTGGCTTTTTACTTGGAGTAGAACCTATGATAACTGCCACCGCTTTTTCGGTTATATCTGCTCTTATAATAGGCAAAGTTCGTAAAAAAGGCGGCAGAAACTCCGATATGATTATAGCGCTTCTTTGGTCTCTCGGTATGGCGCTTGGTGTTGTTTTTACTTCGCTTTTAAAGGGTTATCCTCCAGATATAAATGCTTATTTATTCGGAAATATTTTAGCCGTTAAAAAAAGTGATATTTTAATAATGGCGGTCTTTTGCCTGATTATTTTGCTTGCGTTTTTTATGCTTTATAATTATATAATATCATTTTTATTCGATGAAACTTTTGCTCTTGTATCGGGAATAAATCCTGTATTTTTCGAGAATTTAATTTTAATTTTAATAGCATTAAGCATTATACTTTTAATTAGAGTTGTTGGAATAATATTAGTTATGGCTTTGCTTTCGGCGCCCTCTGCAACAGCTTCACTTATTTGCAAAAACATAAAAGGACAGATAATTTTATCTTCGGTTTTCAGTTTCTCTTTTTGCTTAATCGGACTTTTAATTTCTTATAATTTCGCGGTTTCATCAGGAGCTGTAATCGTTTTTGTTGCAGTTGTTTCTTATTTGATTTCACTTTTAATATATAAAATTATAAACAGAAAAAATGCATAGAAAAACCCGCTTTACGCGGGTTTTTTGATTTTTATATTTGATATATTTGCATTGTGATTTTTAAACATAATAAATTCGCATAATTTAATCAGTTTACTTTTAAACGGAATAAGAAAAACGGTATTAAGAACATTAAATAATGTGTGAATAATTGCAACTGAAACAATAGATATTTCGTTAGATAAAATTTCTAAATTAAGACATTTAAAAAAGTATAGTATCAGCATACATGCCATCGAGCCTAAAATATTAACTAAAAAATGCATAATAACCAGTTGTTTTGCGGCTTTGTTTGTTCCAATGCTTGAAATCAAGGCGGTAACGCAAGTGCCGATATTAGCGCCAAGAACTAACGGAATTGCCATTTCTAAGGTTATACCGCCTGATAATGCTAATGACTGAACGATAGCTATTGTTGCGGCAGAGGACTGTATAATCCCTGTAAATATCGTTGAGATTAAAAGCGCGGAAATTGGATTTTTAATGGTTATTAAAAATAAATCGAAACCGTTTAAGGTTCTGATATTTTTCATAGACTCGCTCATAAATTCCATTCCAAACATTAAAATGGCAAAACCGATAAAAATCAGCCCTATATTCTGTTTTCTTTCTGATTTTGAAATCATTTTCATAGTTAAACCGCAAAAGGCGAGAAACGGCGCAAAGGTCATAGGTTTAAAGAGGGTTATTAATAAATTATTTTTATCAATACCCATAAAACTAAATAACCATGCGGTAAGTGTTGTTCCAACATTTGAGCCCATAATAACGCCAAAGGTGTTTCTGAATTCTAAAATTCCTGAGTTTACAAGAGATACCAGCATAACCGTCATAGCAGATGAGGACTGAATAGCGATAGTTATACCCGCACCTAATAAAAAACCTAATAGGTCATTAGAAGCTATTTTATTTAAACTTCGTTCGATAGAATTTCCTGCGGCATTTTTTAAGTTGTCAGACATAACGCTCATACCGTAAATAAAAAAAGTAAGGCCGCCCAAAAGCAGAGCGGCCATAGTTAAAATCTCAGTTGCCATAATAATCACCCTATGGTGATATTATGCTAAAATTTAAAATTCTATTACTTTTTCAATGTATTCTTTAAGCTCACCAATAGAAATTCTTTTTTGCTCCATAGTGTCGCGGTCGCGAACAGTAACACAACCGTCCTCCAAAGAATCAAAATCGTAGGTGATACAAATAGGAGTACCAATTTCGTCTTCTCTACGGTAGCGCTTACCGATAGAGCCTGCATCGTCATAATCAACAGGGAAGTATTTTGAAAGTTCAGAGTAAATTTCCATAGCTTTATCGCTTAATTTTTTGGAAAGGGGAAGAACAGCGGCTTTAAAAGGAGCTAATGCAGGGTGGAAGCGAAGAACAGTTCTTGTATCACCCTTTTCGTCGGTCTCCTCGTCATAAGCGTTGCAAAGGAAAGCTAAAAGAACGCGGTCTGCACCCAAAGAAGGCTCGATAACATAAGGAATATATTTCTCGTTTGTTTCGGGGTCAAAATATTCCATAGCTTCGCCTGAGTGGTTGCTATGTTGACTTAAATCATAATCAGTTCTATCGGCAACGCCCCAAAGCTCGCCCCAACCAAATGGGAATAAGAACTCAAAGTCGGTAGTTGCTTTCGAATAGAAGCAAAGCTCGTCTTTATCGTGGTCGCGAAGACGGAGGCTATCCTTATCCATACCTAAGTTTAGAAGCCAATCGCGGCAATATCCGCGCCAGAATTCAAACCATTCAAGGTCGGTTCCGGGTTTGCAGAAGAATTCAAGCTCCATCTGTTCGAATTCGCGAGTTCTGAAAATGAAGTTTCCGGGAGTGATTTCGTTACGGAAGGATTTTCCGATTTGAGCCACACCGAAAGGCACTTTTTTACGGGAGGTTCTTGCGATGTTTTTAAAGTTTACGAAAATACCCTGAGCAGTTTCAGGACGAAGATAAAGGGTTGCGGAATTATCTTCGGTAACACCCTGAAATGTTTTAAACATAAGATTGAATTTTCTGATATCGGTAAAATCCTTAGAACCGCAAGAGGGGCATACGATGCCTTTTTCAACTATGTATGCCATCATTTCCTCGTCGCTCATAGCGGCAGGGTTATCGTCTAAATTGTTTTCTGCAACATAGTCCTCAATAAGCTTATCTGCTCTATGGCGGGTTTTGCAAGATTTACAGTCCATAAGAGGATCAGAGAAACCGCCTAAGTGGCCTGATGCTACCCAAGTTTCAGGGTTCATTAAAATAGCACTATCAAGTCCAACATTATAAGGACATTCCTGAACAAACTTTTTCCACCAAGCTTTTTTAATATTATTTTTAAGCTCAACACCGAGAGGACCATAGTCCCAAGAGTTAGCAAGACCGCCGTATATCTCACTACCTGCATATACAAAGCCTCTGCCTTTGGCAAGGCTAACTATCGTTTCCATATTCTTTTGCGAATTTTCCAAAATTTTCTCCTCCAAAATAACAAACTAATACAAATAATATAGTACATAATATTTAACAAAAAGTCAATAATTAATTAACTTGACATATTAAATTATATAGTTTATACTTTAATAAGTGAATTTTTTGGAGGTTTATTTAGATGGACAATAAAATCAAGCTTCATAATATTGATTTTGAGGATTTTATAAAAGCAATAGACGACTGTAAAGGTGATGTTTATCTCGAAACTGCTGAGGGTGATGTGCTTAATCTTAAATCTAAGCTTTGCCAGATGATTGGTCTTAGCACTATTTTAAAGAGCACCGAGATTGAAGAAGCAACCATTACTTGCTCTAACCCTGATGATGAAACAATGCTTTTCCGTTTTAATCTTTACGGAAAACCGATGGAGGAAAATTAAATGGCAGAATTTTTAACCTATAAAGAAAAACCGCTAGTTCGCTGTAAAAACGAAATTTATTACGGCGATATGTCTGACCCTTATGTAATCAGATTTGAGATTTTATCGAGTGATAATGATATTGCTTCAAAGGTTAGTGTTCAACTTTTAAAGAGTGATATTCAGCTTGATATGAAGGATAGAATTGTTAAGGAAACAACCAAAAATTCTATGTTCGAGGCATTGGATTTCGGTCTTGTTTGGCTCGAAAGAGCATTAAAGGGATAATTTAAAACCGCCAAAATTTTGGCGGTTTTTATTTTATAGATATTTTCTTAAATCAACTGCTAAATCTGCTTCAAGATTAATTAGCTTTTTAGTTAAATCTTTGGATTTTTCGTCCGCTGCGGCATATTTGTTAAGGTATTTGTTTAAAGATTTAACACCCATATTGCAACCGTCGGTTATAAGGTCAGCTATTGTATTATCGGTATCTTTCATTTGAAGCTTAACCTCGGTTTTCATTTTTGCCATTGTTTCAGCAATGAAATTCGGGTCTTTGCCTTCATCGCCATAACTACCTAAAAGTTCTTGAAGATTTTTATCTATCTCATCGTGGCGGTCTTTATTTGCATGAAGAAGTTCTTTTAAATCCTTGTTTTCAACACGGTCAATAACATCAGTTATTGATTTAACACCCATTTTAATGCCTGCATCACATTCTCTTAAAAGTTTAATAGTATCTTGTTCTATCATAATGCACAACTCCTTTTTGATAGTATGCGCATTAAACTAAAAGTTATTATTGAATTTATAATTATTTTAGTATTTGGCTTATGTGTTTTAACCAATTATAACTCTCTTTCCGTTTGCAACACCAGATTTAATTAGTTTTCCGTTTTTAAATACCTGCCAATCTTTTCCGTTAACCGAAATATCGTATGCGTTTTTACATATATGTATTTTTGAAAGTGAAATATTTCCAAGGCTTTGGCAAATATTAGGGTCAAAAGAGAAAGAAGTTAGACTTTCGGGTTCTATTGCAAAAATCCCTTCCGAAACTATTCTTGCAAATAAAGCACTTTCGGCAGAAAGTTGCCTTTTTTCACCTTCAGGATAAGCCTCAACAGCATAAGGTACTCTGTCGCCTAGCAGACGCTTGTTGCAATAGTTTAATAAATGCTTCATTATTCGGTCTGTTTTTCTCATCATAAAAGCGCATTTTATGCCGTATAGGGTTGAACGGTCCCATATTGTGTTAGTTTTATTTTCATTTGATATTTCGCAGGTTAGCATACCGTCATCGGTCCAAAGATATTCTGAGAGCATTGCATCAAGCGTGCTTTCAGCTCTCAAACTGATGCCCATACAAAGCGGCAGACATATCCAAGCGCGTAAAGTATCATAGCCTTTTGAATAACGATAGGTTTTAAATTCGTGAAGCGTTGCTCCAAAATAGCTTTCAATAGCAATTTCAAGCTGATTTGCACGTTCTGTGAAAATTTTTGCAGTTTCTATGTCTTTTAAGGATAAAGCTAGCTTTGCGGCTAGTTTTAAACCGCCATAACAAAGGCTTGAGGTGGAAAGATTTGCTTTGTTATCAGTAGGGAAGCGACCTTCAAGCTCATCGCTATCCGAGAAAATAACTCCGTCCTTAGTTTTGTTTCTTTCGCAGTATTCTGCACACCATTTTATAGCGGGATAAAGCTCATTTGCTGTTTTTTCATCACCGAGGTATAGGCAAAATAGGGAAGCACCGTATAAATACATAGCGGCATCGCCTCGGTCTTTTGCACCTTCCCATATATCAAGCCCCTCTGCTATGATAGAAGAGGGCAAACGGTAATAATTATCCGACATAAAGGGGATATAGGCTTTATAGGCATTCATTGAAGCTTCTATGGCAGTTTTATCACCCGTCAGGGCAAAGTGCGGACCTGCATATTCAATCTGGTCGTTGCACCATATAGCCGCATAGTAGGCAGTGCCACCGGGACTATGAAATTTACCGGATAAAGTCTCGAAAATGCTTTCGCCTGCTCTAAGCTTTGAAAGTCTTGCCATAATATCAAGTTCGGGATAATCGCTTTTTAAAATTAATGAGTTATCGCAAAGCTCGGTTATTCTTTTAATGCGTTTTTTAAGTTCTTCTTTATAATCGGGAAGTGCTGAATTGCAGTTTGCAATATCGCAATAAAAGTATACGGCAAATTCGGTGCTTTCGCCGGCTTTTAAGGTTATTGCGTCTTTAAAAGTATGGTGAACCTTTGCAACATAAACTCCCTTTGTGCCTCTGCCGTAAGAGTAGACTAAATCTGAGGGCTTAGAAATAGAAATAGTAACCTCTTTTTCTGCATGCACAGTTATAATTTCGAAACAAAATTTAAGGTCTGTTGATGGAAATAACTGATGTTTTATAAATAATCCGCTATCGGTTTTGCAGTTAGTTTGCAAAATTCCGTCAAACTTGAATTTAACAGGCTTTTCTATAATTTTTTTGCCGTCTGCTAAAAGAAAGGGAAGCTCTTTTTCTTCAAAACGAACATTATAGGTCGCGTGGGTGTTGTTAGGAATTGTTCTTAAAGTAGGAAAAAAGCAATGGCGCGAAAGAAAAAGCGTACCGTCTTTATTTACACCGTAATGAACAATAAAATCGGTGTAAAGTCCGCTCATTTCAATATTATCAAAATGGCTTTGTCCTTCTTTTACAGTCCAAGCAATATGGTTATCTTCAATATCCCAGATTTTGTTTAACATTTCGCGCGCCTCCTTTTTTGGCAATCATCTTTTATTAAATTATAATACCGAAAGTTTAAAAAAGCAATTAAAAAACAAATTAAACCTCATTCGCCTTTTTGGCAAATGAGGTTTTGAAAGTTTATATAAATAATGTTAAATTATAATTTTTCAAGGGTATGAATCATTTTTGTGTTTATAACTTCGGGTGCATCTTCGCGGTATATAAACAAGCGACCGCCTCGGCGCTCATCAACACCATAGCAACGGTATCCAACCGCACCGTCCCAACACAAGCGAATACCGCAGTACTCGGCATCAAAGTCGTTTCTATGGGTATGTCCGCAACAGATAGCTTTTATATCTCCGCGTTGCAAAAGAAGGGCAAACAATCCTGGGTTAAAGGGCATACCGCCAAGCATTTCGTCAAAATCGCCTTCTTTTATGCAAATCTCAGGATTAGCGCGGGCAATAGCGTATTCGTGGGGTGCGATATGCATACAAAGTAAACCAGGTACTTTTTTTCCTGCCTGTTCTTCAAGTGCTTTTGATGTATTGTAGTACCACATAAGTTGGTCGAAATAAAGCATACCCCAAGGACCAACTCCGTCGTTAAAGTTTGGCAAAAGGGCGGTTTTACTCATATTGTTATTGTTTGGAAAATCTAAATCCTCAACCGAGTGGTTAGTATCAAGTCCCCAAATGGCTAATGAGATTTCACCGTTCTTATTATATACAGGGAGCATAAAATTAGATTTTCCGTGAATGCTATCGTCAGTATGTTTTGAAATGCACATAGAGTAGCTTTCATAAATCTCTTGTTGACGCGCCATTGGTATCGGAGCATCGTGGTCGTGATTTCCGAAAAGATGAACCCAGGGGATTTCACGTTCTTCCATCGGAACTGTAAAAATATTTAAAAAATCTATGAGGTCTTGTTCGTTATTTATTTCAGGTCCATAGCAATTATCGCCGCCCAGCACTACTAAATCAGGTTGACTTTCATCGAGCAACACCTCCATAGAGCGCAAAGAGCGTGGGTCATAGTTGGCAGATTCCTGCAAATCTGACATCATTAGCACCCGAAAAGTGCCATCATCGCGAAATTTTAAATTGTTTTCATTGATTTTCATCGTCAACACCTCATTTTATATCATAATTGTATATTATCATAAAGTATATTCTTTTTCAACGAATTATTTAAAATGCTTCTAGTTTTAAGAAAACTGAAAGTATTTCTTTGCCTTTATGAATGGGATATGATATAATAATTAAGTTGATAGAAAGAAGGTGTCTTAATGAATACAAAGAAAATAGCTTCAAGCTTAAAACTTTTAGCTTTATGTTTTTTAACAGGTTTGTTATGCGGTGTTATAGGCACTTTGTTTTCAAAAGGCGTTTCTCTCGTAACAGATATACGCCATAATAATTCCTGGTTAATATATTTTCTTCCAATTGCAGGTGTTCTTTCGGTTTTAATTTATAAGTTACTTAACGTGAATAATATGGGTACTAATCAGGTTATAGAATCTGCCGATGGCAAGACGGTTTTATCCTATAAGCTGGCACCTGCCGTATTTTTTGCCTCTCTTTTATCGCATCTTTGCGGCGCCTCAGTAGGTAGAGAAGGTGCGGCTTTGCAGTTGGGAGGCAGTTCTGCGATACTTTTAAGTAAACCTTTTAAAGTTACCGAGAGAGAAGAAAAGATACTAATTTATTGCGGTATGGCGGGTTTGTTTTCGGCTGTGTTCGGAACTCCTCTTGCCGCTACGGTTTTTGCCTTAGAGGTAGTTAGTATAGGTCATATTAAGTATAAAGCTATTATTCCAACAATTTTTTCCTCGTTTGTTTCTTATTTTACTGCCGTTTTGCTTGGCGCACCCTCAGAAAGTTTTATTATATCAGAAGTACCCCAATTAAAATGGTCGGTTATTTTTAAGGTTTTGCTATTATCTCTTTTCACAATATGTATTGCTACAATATTTTGTTTGGCACTCAAATATTTTGAAAAAATACTCGAAAAGCTATTAAAAAACGATTATTTGCGCATAGCAATCGGTGGAACAGTTATAATTTTGTTAACTATTCTTTTGAAAACCAATGAATATAACGGCACAGGTATGGATATTATAGAAAGAATTTTCGCAGAGAATGAATTTGTTCTTTATGCATTTGCATTAAAAATTTTATTCACCTGTATTTCGGTGGCTTCAGGTTATAAAGGCGGAGAAATTGTTCCAACGCTCTTCATAGGCGCAACATTCGGTGCATTCGCAGGAACATTTTTAGGTTTGCCTGTTGCTTTTTCAGCAGCGCTTTGTATGATATTAATGTTTTGTGATGTAACCAACTGCCCATTAGCTTCTGTATTTTTAGCGGTTGAACTTTTTTCAGGCAAGGGTATAGGCTATATTTCGGTAGCTGTTATTATAAGCTTTTTCTTTTCGGGTAAAATAAGTCTTTATAGAGCTCAGAGAACAGACGGACATAAAGCGTTAATTTAAAAGCTGTTTTTTGTAAATATAAGTAGGTATGTACTTAAAAAATAAGTATATAACAAAAAATCTCTTTGGTCCAAAAGGAACAAAGAGATTTTTTGATTTCGGAGGCTGGACGCAGAACCTATGACCTTCGGGTTATCTTTTTAAGGCGGTGCCTTAAAAAGCCTCTTGCGGTGCCCGAAGAAAAACTTCCTTGGAGCATCGTTTTTCTTCGACCGCTACGCTTCGTTTTGCTCGCTGTATCTCACACCGTGAGCGCTCGCAACCTCACCCAACAAGCAACGCTCGCCGACTTCATAACCCGAAAATCATAAATATAAATTCAAACTCTAAAACAAGAAAAATCTCCGACACCTTAAAAGGTATCAGAGATTTTTTGGTTGCGGAGGCTGGACTTGAACCAACGACCTTCGGGTTATGAGGAGCTATAATAAAACTGCCTTTAAAATCGATGTACTCGACAGGTCGATTCTCGTTATTAGAAAACCGACCTATGAGCCGACTAACGTCTTAAAAAACCGATGTTTTAATTTTAATAGCTATGCTCGTTTGAATAGTACAGAATCTAACTTATCTGCCGCTTCTATATCCATTTCGGGTAGTACGTGGGTATAGGTGTTGAGGGTGATTTGGATATCTGCGTGACCTAATCTCTGTTGTACTACCTTTGGACTAACACCTGCTTGAATAAGTGCAGTAGCGTTGCTATGCCTTAAATCGTGTAAGCGTATTTTAGGTAGATTATGGGTTTTAAGGAATCTTTCCCATTTTTGAGTCATAGAATCGGGTTTAAAGGGTGAACCATCCTCTTGACGAATGACAAATCCTAAATTTTGGAAACCTACACCATAGTTAAAAGCATCGTTCATATATTTTAATCTTGCTTCTTTAAGCACGGACATAACATCATTACCCAAGCGTATATCTCTAATACCTGATTCAGTTTTAGGAGATTTAAGTATAACACCATTTTCACCATTAACCATATTCTTTCTAACTTTAAGAATACTGTTTTTGAAGTCTATATCGTCCCATCTTAAAGCAAGAAGTTCACCACGTCTTAACCCTACCATAACCAATAGGAAGATAGGCAAATACATATCAGTACCCATAGCCGTATCAAGTAATTTATGTATCATTTCTATAGGATATACATTAGCTCTATACTTTTTAAGTTTAGGTAATTCTACCGCCTCACAAGGATTATACGGAATAAGACGAAGTTTAACAGCTTTCTTCATAGCGGAATTTATATTATTAAATGTATCACGTATATTTTTTGGTGATAATTCTTTTGCAATCATTTCGTTAACTAACTTTTGAACGTGTTCAGCTCTTAATGATTTAATGAATATATCTCCAATAGCTGGTTTTATGTATGTCTTAATTTTATGCCTATAACCTCTACGGGTGGTTTCTTCGATGTTTGGAAGATAGTTATCTAACCATTCGTCCATCCACTCTCCGACCTTTTTATTGGTCTTTTGAGTTAGTAAACCTTGTTCCATTTCGGTTATCATTCGGTGCATTACGGATTTAGCTTCTCTTTTGCTACCATTGACATTTTTAAATGCACGAATACGTTTACCTGTTAATTCATCACGACCCCCATCAATGGTGATTTGGTAATGAATTTCGCCTGATTTAAGTTTTATTTCTCTAATACTGCCTGTTGCCATAATTTCAAGTCCTTTCTATTATTTGATATATAGGTCTGCTATGGAGTTTCCTTTTTACTGATTTTTCGGGATATAGAACTGCATTTAATTTGCTTTCTAACACCCTATATTGCTTACCTATGGTTATATGGTCTGTATTGTATTTAACGAAGTGTAGTGCGGTATCATAGGATACCCTTAACATTTCCGCCACCTCTGTGACGGTTAAATATCTGTCTTTCATACTTAGGACATCCTTTCTTAATAAAATAATATATAAATAAAGTTTAATTATTTTCGAGTTTAATGCCACCTACCACAAGGCACTATTTTTATTTTAATTACAAACCAAGTTTAGTGTTTGTGATAGGTGACAACTTAAATTGTAAGTTATTATTCATCAGTTGGTTTATTATTTTTTAAAATTTCTTCTACATCATCATAATTTCTACTAATTCTTGGATCACGATAGTCCCAAAAATCAAATGGAGTACGTTCTATGAATTCACAATAATTATTACTATTATAGTCGAGTTTTATATGTTCGGTAATACCGATTATTTCTTCATATTCAAATTCAGAATTGCCTTTTCTTAAAATCTGAGCCATCAAATCAACAAACTTTTCATAAGCTTTGGAATCAATTTTATATTTTTGCTTAATATAGTAAAATCCATCAGTTCCATTATCATTAATCCAACGATTAGCTATTTTATAACAAACGCCAAAATCTCTTATGTCATAAAATACTTCTATTGCAGGTTCTCCTGCTTTCGTTGTTGTGTCTTTAACTCTCACGATTTTAGAAAAATATTCTCCCCAAGGAACCTTGCCGTAAATAGGATATTCATATTTGCCATATCCATTACTTTTAAATTTTTTAGAAGTTTTATTTAATATAGGTTCAACTATTTTAGAACTTTTTATCTTGCACATAGTTAAAGTCCTCCTAATTTTATTAGTCTTCATCGAGCAAAGATTTTCTGTTTTCAAAATCATTTTTTGTCGTCGAATTCGTCGCTATCGTCGGTAAATTTAAACCTATTTTGCTTACTTCAACATAGCGATTAGTTGTTCTTCCTATTTCAACATTTACATCTAAATTTTTTAATTCGTGTTTATGAGTATTAAGTATACGCGATAAACCATTTGCATTGTTTGGAAATGAGGAAGGTAACGATTTACTGATATATAGTTTACGCACTATTTTTTGCAATTCATTAAGCAATTCGGTCATAGTGCCACGCCAATGCTTTTTGTACTCTACAAATTCTCTTAGAGAATTAAGTACAGGATTTTCCTGTACTGCAGATTCAGTTGCTAACTTTATATTGTCTTTGTAAGTTTTAATGAATGTACTACCCAAACCTTCTTCAATAGCTTCTGCTATGGCATATCCGTAACGGCTAAAATCAGCCATTCTTGGATATTCGGCTAGATTAACAGTAGGATAAATACTTAAAGCTTTCGAAAGGATGAAGAAAACATCACCTAAAACATGGGGTAAAACGTTTTGAAAATCCGCGTCGAGTTCTTCGTCTGTACGTCTTTTACTTTCATCTATGCGGTTTAAATGCATTAAAATAGAGCGGTCAAGCAGGTCACTTTGTGATATTTCAAGATTAATGCCATTAAGAGCTACCAAACGTTTTATATTAATACAAATTTCTCGATTATCCGAGTAAAGCTTACGTTTGGAAAGTGTACCACCTGTCGAGGATTGGCAAAAAACGTTGCAAAAATCAGGTGATAGCTTTCCAATATTATCAAAAGCAGAAAAATGATTGTTGCTTAACGTAGTAATTAAATCATCCTCTTTCTTTGGCAAAACGAAAACATCTTTAGTTACAGGATTTATCATTTTGCTTAAATAGGAGAGTAATTTAGTCTTGCCAGCCCCTTTTTCGCCCTCAACAATTAGTATGGGGTGTTTGATATCAGGGATGAAGGCGGCACACATATATACCGCCAAGAGTAACTTTTGTTCTTTTTCTATATTGTAGAAATTATCTATAAAATCAAATAGTGTATAATCACTTTGAAAGGGTTCTGTCTGATTACACATAGAAGTATCTTCATAAAAATAAATATCTTTTATATTGGATTTAGACTTAATTAGTACATCGTCTTTATCTATTGCGATAACTTCGCCTTTTTGATTATTTAAATCGTAATATAAAGTGTTATTACAATAGCCAACACGTGTATATACGGGTGTTTGTTGTTTGCATTGTGTTACGATCGCACAGATATTTTCATAAGCAGTTGAAATATCTGCTTTCTTTACGGTTACTTTATATTTATTAAAGTACAACATCATAAAAAAATTTTTAGCGTCGTCTGCACGGGAAAGATAGATTAGGTCATAATTATTCTTGTTACGAGAAACCAAAAAGGCTTCATTGTTCATGTCAACAAAAAATTCACATTTATTGACAACTACGTTATAAACTGCGTCAGAAATATTATATGTTTTTTTCGTGGGTTTAAGTTTCATTATTTTTATCTCCTTTTTGTTTAGTGAGGAGAGCGGATATACCGCTCTCCATAATTTTGCTACTAGTTTTTAATAGAGGGTGGTGGCAGTAACATTTCTTGCAATTCTAACTCTGCGTGAATTTTATTTTCATACGCATTATAAGTTATCTCTGCATCAAATACCGTACCAATTAACTCATAAAAACTACCTGCTAAGTTATCATCAATCAAACACTCGAAAGCCGCCTCAATACCGCCTTCTATGGACCAATTCGTGAAGTGCTTTTCGTAAACGAAAGGCTCGTCAAATGTAGGGCATAGCACTATAAACGCAATGGCGATATTGCCTGTCTCGTACTCGGGGTTAGTTTTTGTTACACAAACATCGCAAATAATAGCACGACATTTGAGGGTTGGTACGTCATTTGGTAATTCACAGATGACATAATCATTTAAAGATGGAAAAATTGACATAGTTGAACCTACTTTCTGCAACGATTGGTTGCCATAAAATTAAATTTTAAATGTGATTTTTTTCGTTCGAACGTTCCTCGAAAGGACACTCTTATTGTAACATAATTAGAAGCTCTTAACGAAAAGTAGCAAAAGAACATCAAAATCGCTTGTAATTTATAGGTTATGTTGGAATTAATATTGACTTTTTGGCTTTTGTGTAGTATCGTAAAGGCAAATCAAAGCGACTCAAATTCGCAAAGGTTATCCTAAGCAAAACGTTTTTTGCTATATATTTTTTGCAAAAATCAAATGGAGTGATAAAATGGCTTATAAAAAATCTGCTTTCCAACTTTTTATAGACAGTGCCAAAGAAGTATTTTTATCTTTAAGCAAAGAAGAAAGAGAAGTGATGGTATATACTGACTTTCTTAATAGAACAATTAAAAAATATAGCGATATTGACTATGACGATTTTGATAGATCTTCGGGATATAAATATTTTAGTAAGTATTATTATGGGCATAAGCTAACTAAAAGAAAACCTGAAAATATAATAAAACCTAAAAAGTCGAATCTTACTTTTGAATATCTTGAACCTCTTTTAGATTATGACACCCGTAGAACACAACTTTTAAATGCTTTGGGTGATAAATATCGTTATTCTTGGTTTTTTAAAAATGTCTATGTAGAGGATGGAACTAAAAAAAGTAGAATATTTTTAGTTATAGAAAGCAAGGATGAAGTTATCGAAAGCATTTATGATATTCTTTCTTCTACATATACCGAAATGTTTAAAAGTATGTATGTAGGGTATGGTGGTCTTGTTTTAGTCTTTTATAAGAAAGACCAATTTGAGAAATTTGTTGAATACATAAAAAAAGAAGGATAATCGTCGATACCGACGATAGCGACGAAATATTTTTGTTTTGTGTTTATAAAAAAATAGCGGAGCATAGGGTTTTCCCTGTGCTTTTGTGTGTTCCCGTATGTTTTGCATACGGGAACATTTTACTATTATTCGGTTTGTTGTCCTTCGGGTTGATTTGGGAATTCGCATTTTTCAAGAATCCACTTACTGCGGATACTTGGTGTTAGAGGGTGTAAGCCTATCCTTGAGCCATCAGATATCATATAAAGCTTTTCTTGGTAGGGTAGGAGTAGGTTAATGACTTGTATTGCTCTTTCTTCTATCCTTGTGTTACTGTTTGAGGCTTTACCCCAAGCAATTATTGTTTTGGAGCTTGATTCAACAGATTTTAGGATATATGAATCGTTTTCTTCATCGTTTAGCTCCTCGTCCGGTTCTTTAAAGCTTAGCTTGGTAGTTAGCTTTGAGTACAGGTTTAATATCTCTACACCGCCGTATTCCTGAAGCTTTGCTACGTTGTTTACTACAAGGGATGTTGTAGTATCGGTAATGATATTATCTGCCTGACAGGGATTGAGCATAATAATTGCTATGGTGGGTTTTTCTTTATCCCATATTCGTTTCCACAAGTACCTATGTGTGTGCGAATCGTTAAATATTGCTTCGCATTTTATGGTGTCTTTCTCTGTAATCATTTTAAATTCCTCCGTTTGTTAATTGATTTCTTTTAATATTTCGGGTGGTGTGTCAGTTAATGACATAATTATTACCACTCCGTAATCACTACTTAAAATATAAAGTGCAGAACATACATCGTCCTGCACTTCAACAAATTCTACAATGTTTTGAGTATAATCAAAGAAAGCTTTGATTTCCTCTGCGGTTGTACCCATAGTAGCGTATAGGATATAACCACCATCGTCTGTATCAACGTTTCTATCTGCCCCATATTCTGTGGTCAATATACTTGCATAGTGATAGATAGTTTGTTTTATGGTGTCATTCTCAAACACTATACTTTGCATATCTGCCACAGAACCTATTTTATAAATCAATTCTCATCATCTCCTTTTGTGTAGATTTTTTATTTAGCGACTATCGGGGGTTTGTGAATTTATTTTCATTATTTTTTATATAAAACAAAAATCCCGATAACAGCTTTATTGACTGTTATCAGGATTATTACTTTTGGTTATTTTATCGCTTATATGAATTATCCCTTACCTAATTAGATAAGGGACTTTGTGTTTTCTTTTTATCTAGCTGGTCGCTTTGTTTCGTAGCCACACTCTGTACAATACCATACTTCGATTTTTCCATCTGCAAGAGTTTGAGTTACAACCATATCATCGCCACAATTCGGACATTTCATTTCAGCACCTCCTTTTTTAATCTTTTCTTACAGTACCACTACCACCGCAACGGTCACAAGTTACAGTCCCTTCGCCATAACAACGATGGCATTGACCTCCATATGGATTATATCCTGTTCCATTACAATTCGGACAGTCCATATCTCCGCTGCCATTACACTTAGAACATCTTGTTGTTGTATATATTTCTCCCATTTTAAACACCTCTATCAATATAAATTAGACTTACCAATCATCAGTCCAAATTTCAATGCGACGATTACCATCATCTTTTTTCCTTAATTCGTCCTCGTAATCATCGTCGTCGTCGCAATCATCAGGAAATTCAACTTCTAAACCTAATTCTTTCATACTTATTTCATCAGGAAAAAATTTTACACAATATTCGACTACTTCATCGTGTGTCATAGAAACAAGATTAAGCGATGAATCTAGTTTAACTATGTACATCACGCCATAGAATTTTGAGTATCTGCCTACTTTACGAACAAGTGGTAAAGAACGTTCTTTACCTTTGGGACTACTAATAATATTTATATTATCTTTTATTTCAACTATCTTAAAACTTTCAAATTCTTCCCACGGATTTCCATTTTTATCGATATTTACTAACTTATTTAAATATAATAAATCGTTTTCAATATAATCAGGTCTTGGTATTTCGTTTGGTTTTATACAAACAACACTAATTTCATTATGTATCACTAATCCATGTCCTCCTTCTTTTAATCTTCTTCCAAACTATCTTTAATCATGCGTCTTACGGTTTTTTCTGAATAGCCGTAGCGTTTAGCTAATTCTCGGATGTTTGTTCCGTCAAATTCTTTGATAACACTTTTTGAAATACGTTTAGCATTGAATAAATGAATAGGGAAGTTTATTTGTTGTCCTTTATACATTTGATATATAGTTAGAGCGGCATCCAAACCTAAAGCATTACCGATTTCTTTATATGTATCATTGAAAAGGTCGGTTTCATTTTCAATATGTTTTTCAGTTTCAACCATAAGTATTATCACTTCCTTTATACTGTAATATTTTACCATTTGGTATAGAGAACTTCAAATCTCAGAGTCATTATTTCTGTCCTTGTAAATAGAAAACGAACAACCATCCTTTTCTTTGATAGTTGTTCGTGAGATTGTTTAAAACTATATAATTGTAGCCGTTAGAGAGCGGAAACTGACCGAGCCGACCAAGAGCCGTCCAAAAAGATAGGAATAGAACTGAATAGGTCGGTATTGCTCCATACTGCCATAATATAAAGAAAAGCCTTACCATCATTGAGATGATAAGGCTAGCCTTATGGTTGCGGAGGCTGGACTTGAACCAACGACCTTCGGGTTATGAGCCCGACGAGCTACCAACTGCTCCACTCCGCGATGTCTTATTTACAATATTATTATACACAAAAGGGAATAGGTTTGCAACCCTTTTTTTGAAAAAAATTTTTTTTTATAATTATAACCATATTTTTATGAAAATATCAAAAAACTTTGTTAGTCTTTACATAAATTACAAATGCCATATAGAATACTGCCGTCGCAACTCAGCGTAAAGTTATGGTCTTTTGAAAGGTGGTTTTCAATTTCGGTCATAAAACCACAATCTAAATGAATTAGTCTGCCGCATTTGATACATTTAACATGAATATGCTCGTGGCAGGCCTTATCGCTTTGTTTCAACTGATAAATAGAGCCACTTCCGTTTTTTGATGGGAATTTAACAACACATTGCTCAGCGGTTAGTTTATTCAAATAGCGGTAAACGGTTGTTATATTAACATTTAAACCGTTTTTGGATAAATAATCGGAAATATCGGCGGCAGTAACAGTTGTATCGCTGTTTGCCTTTAAATATTTTAATATATATTTGCGAGCATTTGTATTATAATTTTGTTTTTCTGCCACCGAGTTCACTTCCTTTATTCTGATTTCATTCTAAGCAAAGCACCGTTTTTAATCGGTTTGTTAAATGGGATTTTAATTGTCATCATAGGGTGGGGAGCCGAGTCTATAAGCTCGTTCTTTTCGTTATATAGCTCATCGGTCTTAACAATAAACGGGGCAGACATAGGCTCTAAGCAGTCAAGCTCTTGACCACGCAAGAATTTGTTTTTAAGAATAGCGGTAACACAACCGTTTTTGTAGCCGTTTACTATTGCGGCAACTGCATAATCTCTGACATAGCCTGCGTTTTCATAAGTCTGAGAATTTTGAGGAGCACCGAAATAGAAGCCTGTTGAATAGCTTCGGTGGCTGATTTTATTAAGCTCATCAGTAACCCATTCAGGACATTTCCAATCTTTATCTGCGGTCAAGCTATCAAGCGCTCCGCGATAAGCATTGGTAACAACGGCGGTATAATAATGGGATTTTGCTCTGCCTTCAAGCTTAATACTGTCAACCCCTGCTGCAATCATTTTATTAAGGTTTTCTGCCATACACAAATCGTTTGCATTTAAAATATAAGTACCTTTATCGGTTTCGGTTATATCAAAATGCTGCCCCGGGCGTTTTTCCTCTATTAGAGAATAGCTCCAACGACAAGGCTGAGCACAGTCTCCTCGGTTTGCATCACGACCCGTCATATAACTTGAAAGCAAGCATCTTGCTGAAAAAGAAACACACATAGCACCGTGCGCAAAAGCTTCAAGTTCTAATTCCATAGGGGTTTTAGCTCTGATTTCAGCAATTTCGTGAAGCGATAATTCACGCGCCAAAACAACCCTTTTTGCACCTAAATTATAAAAAGCTCTTGCGGTTTCATAGTTGCATATACCTGATTGAACAGAGGCATGAAGTTCGCAGTTTGGAGCATATTTCTTAACCATTTCTATAGTGCCTAAATCGGCGGCAATAATTGCATCTGCACCGAGTTCGTTTATGGTTTTCAAAAAATCTGGCAAACGCGGAATTTCGCTGTTATGAGGAATGGTATTGCAAGCCACATGAACCTTAACACCGTTTTTATGGGCATACTCGATACCTAGCTTTAAATCCTCTAAGCCGAAATTTGAAGCGGCGGTGCGCATACCAAATTCCTCGCCTGCGAGGTAAACTGCATCTGCGCCATAGTCTACTGCTGCTTTAAGTCTGGTTAAATCTCCTGCGGGGGCTAAAAGCTCAGGAAGCTTTATAATATCAGTTGAAATATTCATAAATCCATTGTTTCCCTTGTTTAAGTTTTGCTATTGTTGCATTTTGCTCTGCCATAGTTTTATGGAAATAAAAATTACCTGAACTATCGGTTACAAAGTAATAATAATCAGAAGTTTTTGGGTATAAAGCCGCATTTATTGCATCTATACCGGGTGAGCAGAGAGGTCCGGGAGGAAGTCCCTTGATAGCAGAAAATTTATTGTCTGCCTGAGTGTTATATCTGCCGTCGTCCCTATTAAAGCTATCTCCATAAAAAAGGGTGGGGGAAGAACCTAATGTTCCGCCTGTTTCAGTGGCATTTAGTCTATTATAAAATACGCTTGCAACACCTTTCATATTATCTTTAAGGCGTTCTTTTGCTGCCTCAGTTGTAGCATTAATACCTGCTTCCATTTGAACGATAGATGCCATAGTTAAAATTTCGTTCATAGAATAGCCCATTTCGTCCGCACGCTTAAACATCTCATCAGTTATTTTAATTTCTGATTGCTGAAGCATACGCTCTATGGCTAATTTGGCACAGGTTTTACCATCATAAAACGAATAAAAATTATAAGTATCGGGGAATAAATAACCCTCTAATGTGTGGTAAGTTTTAACATCATCAGCGCATTTTAAAAGCTTTGATTCGAGTTTAACCTCTTCAAGTGCTTCAAGAAATTCTGCCCTTGTGCAAACTCCTGCTTTTTCTAAGATAGTTGCAATACCAGGCACGGTAACCTTTTCACCGTTAACATTTTTGGTAAAATCGTTAATACCTGTACCCTCAGGTATAGTAACCTCAACTGATTCAGCCTTGGCACCTTCGTTTATAAGCATTTGGCATAGACCTTCGTAACCTGATTCAGTATTAAAGGTGTAAAGACCGTATTTAAACTGATTGTCATACCCTTTAAACTTTGCATAAACTCTGAAAAGCATAGGGATTTTAACGGCACCACTATCCTTTAATTGCTCTGCGATTTGAGAAGCAGGTGTGCCGCGATTTATATCCATAGTAGTATCTTTTCCTCTGCCGAAGCCTAAACCCATATAGTCAGCCCCTGCATAAATAATGCCAAAGCCAAGAGAAACAGACACAATAATAATAGCCAAAATCCAAACAACTACTTTTATAGGATTATCGCCTTTTTTCTCTTTTTTTGCTCTTTTGTTTTTTCTTGATTTTTTCAAAGGCTCTGCTTCAATATTTTCTTCTATTTCAAAGCCTTTGCCAATTATAAAATCATCATCATTAGAGCCGTTTTCAAGAAATTCGTTTTTGTTTTCTTCCATTTTAAACCTCTCAGTATCGCATTTGTTCTTTTAAAGCGTTTGCAGTTTCGGTACCTTTTAAAAATTCGAGTATTTTAAATCCAAAATCGAAAGCTGCGCCTGCGCCGTAGGCAGTTATAATATTTTCATCTGCCTCAACTCTGTTTTCAGTAACGTTAGCGCCGATTAAATCTTTTTCAAAGCCTTTAAAGCAACAGGCTTTTTTGTTTTTTAGCAAGCCTTTATGACCTAAAATAGAGGGAGCGGCGCAAATGGCGGAAATTAACAGGCCGTTTTCAGCAGAAAAATCTATGAATTTCTGAACTGTATCGCTTTTTTCCAGATTAAGAGTTCCGGGCATACCACCGGGTAGAATAATACCCTCTAAATTATCGGTTTGAGCTTCATTTTCCGAAATATCGCATAAAACCTTAATATTATGCGAGCCTGAAATAATCTGAGAGCCAATGCCTACCGTTTTAACCTCGATATTGGCTCTTCTTAAAATGTCGATAGGGGATAGAGCTTCACATTCCTCAAAGCCATCAGCTAAAAATACATAAATCATAATTTACTCCGTATAAAGTTTTAATACGCTTTGCAAAACATCGTTTGCAATATCTTCAATAGTTCTTGCTTCACCGTTTTTTGAACAGTCAATAATTTCCCAATTTGAATATTTGGCGGTGAAAATAGCAGCTTTTCGGCACTTAGATAAATATTCGGTATCACTTTCGTGAATATCCTTTTTATTTTCATCGCCTTCATATCTATTAGATAAAAGTTTTTGAGAAACCTCGATAGGCATATCTAGGAAGATAACCTTATCAGGCTTTGGAATACCAATTTTATTATATTCAAAATCATAAAGCCAGGATAAGAAGCTCTCCCATTCATTTTCAGGAAGCTTTGATGCTTGGTGAACGGCATTAGATGTTGTATACCTTCCTGAAACAACAGTTCCACCATTATTATAATATTCGCCCCAAGCAGTTTTAAAAGAAGCATATCGGTCAGCAGCATAGAAAACCGAGGCGGCAAATGCATTAACATCGTCAGGCTTTTTGCCAAAATCACCCGCTAAATACATTTTAACAAGAGTACTTGAAGGACTATCATAATCGGGAAATGAAACAGCCTTGCAGTTTATATTTTGCGCTTTTAAATTTTTATTAAGAAGCTCTAATTGTGTGGATTTACCACTACCGTCAAGACCTTCTATTACAATAAGTTTACCCATGTTTTTTAAGTTCCTTATAAAAATTTCTAACCTCTTGGGGATTGCCGCAAGACATTTTACCCTCAGAGCAACCACCTTTAACGCAAGCAGGACCTGCGTTTTTAAATAAGTTAGGCGCAACCTCCGAAACCAGCGCTAACATCTGGTTTGCGATATCCTGAATTTCCCATTGAGCGCGTTTGCAGCAACGAAGTCTGAAAAAATTGTGAAGAGATCTTGTATTCATAGTCATAATCATTTGGGTTTCGCAAGCATTGGGTAAAACAAATCTTGCATCCTCGATAGCTTTCTTTTCAGCCATTCTTGCGGCGGTTTTTTCATCTTTGCCTTCAGCTAAAAAGCTTTTGATATGTTTCTCTTTTAAAATTTCGGTTAAGCGGTCATATTTTCTTTGGTCTTCTGCCATAATCTCGTTATAAATTTCTAATGCTTCGGGGATTTCGGCGATTTCAGGAGGGGTAACATATTCAAAACTGCCCTCTCTGACATAACGTTGACTTTTAACCGAGAAAGAAGCCATTCTATGTCTCGTTATTTGAGCTAAAAGGGCACGAGAAACTCCTTCAATACCAAAGGTGAAACTTGCATGCTCAATAGGGCTTTCATGACCTATTTCAGCGAGCATTTCAACAAAAGAAGCCGCCTTTTCTTCGGTTAAATTATCGGTGAGTTCACCGATAGAAGAATTACTGTAACATAGCTTAGCGGCGGAGGCTATGGTATGCTCAGGGTTTGGAGTGTGAGCTAATAGATAAACCTTTGCCATTTATTATCAATTCCTTTCGAAACCTATATTATAATCTATATTATTATACAATATAATCTTTAAAGATTCAACAAAAAATTACTTAATTTTCATAGCAAAATAAAAGGCACAGTTTTCAAAAACTGCGCCTTTTTAAAGATTTATACTTTAACGGTTTCTTTCGCGGAAATTGCGGTATATGAAATAACATCCAATATTGTTTCGCCATCAATTTGCAAAGGTGATGGTTTATCAAATTCAACTGTTATTTTTTTGCCTTCTAAAACCTCAACGAATTTTTTATTTTTAATATGTTCACCTTTGAAAATAGAAGGGAATATCATAAGGGTTTTAAGCTTGCCGGAACCATGGAAAATCATGGTTGATAGAGTTCCGTCAGGATTTTTACGGTCTTGGTTAGGTGTTGGAATCATACCACCGCCGTAATATTTTCCATTCATTGTTGGGGCAATCCAAACCTTTTTAAAGGTATAAACTTTGTCATCAACCGTAACTGTGGCAGTTTTTGGCTTAAAATAGAATAAAAGACCTTTTATTGCGATAGAAGTATAGTTGATTTTTTTAGTTGAAGTCTTTTTAAGTTCATCGCCAACCTCGCAGCAATAACCGTCGATACCATAACCTACACCATTTAAAAAACGATATTTTTTATTTTTAACGATAACAGTTGGCAGGTTTTCGATATATTCATTTATTTCAAAGGGTTTAGAACCTTTTGAAAATCCTAATTCTGCCGCAAAATCATTACCGGTTCCTAATGGGTAATAGAGAATTTGATTTTTAATCTCAATACCATCAGTTTTATTAACGAAGCAGTTTATTGTTCCATCGCCGCCGCATAGAATAATAAAATCTTCATCAGATAATTTTGAAATAAATTCGGCATAATCTTCAATGCTGATAATATTAATGAATTCGAGTTCATTATCAAATTGATTTTCAAGAAGCTTAACATTTTCAAGATTTGTTTCAAATCCTGCCTTTAAATTATAAAGAACATAACCCTTAGACATAATTAAATCTCCTCATATTAAAAATTAATCCGCAACAAGAATTATACTACATAAAATTATTTTTTTCAACAAAAAATTACCTTTTATGACAAAAAGAGAAGGGCAATCTCAAAGATTGCCCTATATGAATACAGGAAAATTATTTTCGCAAAAAATTTAAAATATCGTTTGTAACTTCGTCTTTCAGACTGTCGTTCAGTATTTCGTGGCGGCAGTTTTCATAGAGTTTGATTTCAGCAGTGTTTTTGTTTTTAATAAGCTTGTTATAAACCCAAATAACACCTTTACCGTAATTACCAACGGGGTCTTGGTCGCCTGCGATTAAAAGTATAGGAGTATGAGGATTTAAGCTTTCAAACCAAGCATTTCGGTTGCAATGGGCATTTAATTTTATGAGGTCGTGCATAGCACTGACGGTAAACTGAAAATTACAAAATTTATCATTTCTGTATTTTTCAATGATTTCTTTATCTTTTGTTAGCCATTCGCGACCTGTATTTCCATTAAAACGCTTGTTATAAGAGCCGAAAGCCATTGAATAAACGAGTTTTGAAATATGCTTTTTGCCTCTGAAAAATCCTATAATATCAGTGGTTAATAAACCGAAAGGCGATAGTGGATTTTTGCCGCCAGTACCACAAAAAATAACCTTTTCATAGTTTTCTTTAAAGCTTTCTGCCGCTAGCCTTGCAATAAAAGAGCCCATAGAATGACCAAAAAGGTATAGCGGAAGCATAGGATACATATTTTTAACAACTTCTGCAAATGCGTTTACATCATTTACCAAATATTTCCAACCGTTATGATAAGAAATAAAACCCAACTCTGAATCGTCTCTTACGGTTTTTCCGTGTCCTAGATTATCATAGCCGAAAGCAACATATCCGTTTTCGGCTAAAAAACTCATAAATTTATCATAGCGTTCAATATGTTCGGTCATACCGTGAATAATATGAAACAAGCCTTTAATATCACCTGAGGGAATATAAATTTTACCTTGCAAGGTGTGTATATTATCAGTGCTTTTAACAGATAAATTTTTAACTTCAAAAGACATAAAATCACTCCTTTGAATCAGAAAATGTTCTACTAACCGCTAATTTCCAACCGCTTAATAAATCCTTTCTTTCGGTATAGCTTATAGCTGGATTATATTCTGTGTTTCCTGAAAAGATTTCCAGAATTTCAGATTTATCTTTCCAAAATCCAACAGCTAAGCCTGCCAAAAAAGCGGCTCCCAAAGCGGTAGCTTCACTGCAATCGGGTTTAATTATCTTAATATTTGAAATATCTGATTGAAATTGCATTAGAAATTTATTTTGAGCGGCTCCGCCGTCGGCTTTAAGCGAGGAAAATTCAATACCGCTATCTGATTTCATAGAAGTTAACAAATCGTTTGTTTGAAAGGCGATAGATTCGAGAGCCGCCCTTATAATATGGTTTTTATTACTTCCTCTGGTAAGACCTGTTATAGTGCCTCTGGCATACATATCCCAATAGGGCGCGCCAAGTCCCGCAAAGGCGGGTACTATATAAACTCCGCCATTATTTTCAACCGATTTTGCATATTTTTCGCTATCGGCAGAGTTTTTAATTAAACCTAATTCGTCCCTAAGCCATTGTATAACCGCACCGCCGACAAAAACACTGCCTTCTAAGGCATATTTAGTTTCTTCGTTTTTTTGGGAAGCGGCAACAGTTGTTAAAAGTCCGTTTTTGCTTTCAATAGCGGTTCCGCCTGTATTCATAAGCAGGAAACAGCCTGTTCCATAGGTGTTTTTTAAATCACCCTCATTAAAGCAACGTTGACCGAAAAGGGCGGCTTGTTGGTCGCCTGCTATACCGCAGATGGGGATTTTTGCACCAAAAATATCAATTTCACCGTAAATCTCGCTACTTGATTTAACCTCGGGCAACATACTTTCGGGGATACCGAAAATATCCAAAAGCTTTTTATCCCAGCAAAGCTTATGTATATCAAAAAGCAGGGTTCTTGAAGCGTTGGTATAATCGGTAACATGAATTTTGCCGGCTGATAATTTCCAAATAAGCCAAGTATCTACCGTTCCGCAGAGAAGCTCACCTTTATCGGCTTTTTCTCTTGCACCCTCAACATTATCGAGTATCCATTTGATTTTTGTTGCACTGAAATAAGCGTCTATTTTAAGGCCTGTTGTTTTCTTGATATAATTTTCTAAACCGTCTTTTTTAAGCTGTTCGCATATATCGGCAGTTCTTCTGCATTGCCAAACTATTGCATTATATACAGGATTTCCGTTATTCTTATCCCAAACTATAACGGTTTCGCGCTGGTTGGTAATACCGACACCTGCAATATCTTCAGCATTTGCGTTAATCTGTGTTATAGCTTCGGTTAATGCCGAATACTGAGCAGAAAAAATTTCTAACGGATTATGTTCAACAAAACTGGGCTTCGGATAAATTTGAGTAAACTCATGCTGAGCAGTTGAAACAGCGTTACCGTTTCTATCAAAAAGTATCGCTCTGGCACTCGTTGTACCCTCATCTAAGGCTAAAATATATTTTTTCATATTGCGCCTCGCAGTTTAAAGAATAATTCTTGGAACTCTAGGGGAAATACCGCAAACAATTTCGTAGTTAATGGTGTTGCAAATATTGGCAAGGGTTTCAACAGGAAGCTCTTTTCCAAAAAGTATAACCTCATCACCAAGCTTAACGTCCTCTATATCGGTAACATCAACACTTAATTGGTCCATACATATTCTGCCTAAAACCTTGGCTTTTTTACCGTTTATAAGAACATAAGCTTTGTTTGATAATGCTCGCGGATAACCGTCTGCATAGCCTGCGGCAACGGTTGCAATTTTGATTTTTTTATCAGATTTAAAGGTTCTGCCATAGCTTACAGTATCGCCTGCATCTATTTCTTTAACCATAGAAACTACCGATTTTAAGGTCATAACAGGGCTAAATCGTTTGTCAATATTAAGCTCTGCTGAGGGGGTGAGTCCGTATAAGATAATACCCGGTCGGCAAAGGTCTGAATGTTTATTGGAGTCGTTAATTATTCCTGCCGAGTTGCAACAATGACATATCGGGGGATTCAAGCCGTTTTCTTCAAAGATTTTAACCGCGTTTTTAAAGTGGTTATACTGAATATCTGTAAAACCGTCTTCTTCGGCTTCGTTACGGTCGGCAACCGCAAAATGGGTGAATATACCTTCAAGCGAAAAGCCATCCATTTTAGCGGCAGAAATAGCTTCATTTATGCCCTCCAAACTGTCTTTTCGGCAGTTGAAACCGAGTCTTGACATACCTGTATCCAGCTTGATATGAATATTGATTTTAACATTTTTTTCTCTTGCAACTTCTGATAAAGCCAGGGCATATTCGGTTGAATAAACACATTGAGAAATATTGTTTTCTGCTAAAAGTTCAGCCTCGGTAACAGGGGTATAACCTAAAATCAAAATAGGTTTTGTTATACCGATTTCTCTTAATTGCAAAGCTTCTTCTATATTGGAAACAGCAAAAAAATCAGTACCCAATTCTTCTAAAACGGGCGCGATTTCCGAAACTGAATGACCATAAGCATTAGCCTTAACAACCGACATTATTTTCGAGCCGTTTGTTATATCTTTTATTAAATTGAAGTTGGATTTAAGGGCATTCAAATCAATTTCTGCCCAAGTTCTGTGCGAAAAAAGCAAGATTACACAACCTTTAAAATAAATTAAACATTAAAACGGAAAAGAACTATATCTCCGTCTTTCATAACATATTCTTTACCTTCGCTTCTAACTAATCCTTTTTCCTTGGCGGTTACCATATTTCCACCGCAAGCAATAAAGTCATCAAAAGCTATAACCTCAGCTCTTATGAAGCCTCGCTCAAAGTCAGAATGGATTTTACCTGCTGCCTGAGGAGCTTTTGTTCCTTCGGTTATGGTCCAAGCACGAACCTCAGGTTTACCTGCGGTCAAGTATGAGATAAGACCTAAGAGGGAATAACATTTTTGAATCATACGGTCAAGACCTGAACGTTCTAAATTAAGTTCCTCTAAGAACATAATTTTTTCTTCATCAGAAAGACCTGAAATTTCTGCTTCTAATGCGGCGCATATAGGAAGAATTTCGGCTTTTTCTAATGCGGCAATTTCCTTAACTATATTAACATTCTTATTGTTTTCAATACCGTTTGCAAAATCATCTTCACTCATATTGCAAGCATAAATTACTGGCTTTGCAGAGAGAAGGGCAGTGGTATTAATAATATCTTGCTCTAAATCATCTTCAATTTCGATAGAGCGTGCAGGCAAGCCTTTTTCAAGGTGAGCCATAAGACGTTTTAAAAAGTCAACCTCGCCTTGCATTTTTTTATCGCCCTTTAAAGCTTTTGTTGCTTTATCCAAGCGTCTTTGCACCATTTCAATATCAGAGAAAATAAGCTCTAAATTTATAGTTTCAATATCTCTTGCGGGGTCGATAGAGCCTTCAACATGGATTATATCATCACTTTCAAAGCAACGAACAACATGAACAATAGCATCAACCTCGCGAATATTTGAAAGGAATTTATTTCCTAATCCTTCGCCCTTTGAAGCACCTTTAACAAGACCCGCAATATCAACAAATTCTATAACAGCAGGGGTGAATTTATCGGGAGAATAAATTTCGGCTAATTTTTCCAGTCTTTCATCGGGAAC
Source organism: Clostridia bacterium (assembly GCA_017537365.1). Classification (GTDB taxonomy): domain Bacteria; phylum Bacillota; class Clostridia; order Oscillospirales; family Acutalibacteraceae; genus UBA737. Next base: position 262,783 of record JAFYKZ010000026.1, on the reverse strand, counting down.
ACTAACCATACCAACATTAGGTTCAATAGTGCAGAAAGGATAGTTTGCCGACTGCGCGCCTGCATTTGTTATTGCGTTAAATAGAGTTGACTTACCAACATTAGGAAGTCCCAACATACCAAGTTTCATAAATTTTCGTCCTTTATTTATTTTAAAATATAATATTTCATTTTTTATTATATATCTATTTCACTCTATTGGCAAGAAAAAACTTTATTTTTAACCAAATAATGTATAAAAATACTTTACTTTTTATAGATACTCGTAGTATAATAATATGAATAATTTTATAATAATACAATATTAGTTTAAGGAGGTATAATTTTGCATACTAATTTTACAATAGGACTTAATAAAGTAATTTCGGAATTTTCTCTTGAAATTTTAAATATGCCGCTTACCGATAAAGAGATTTTGGTTTCTTCAAATGAAATTAACCGTCCAGGTCTTCAAATGGCGGGTTATTTTGAGTTTTTTGATAGTGATAGAATACAGATTATCGGTAAAAGCGAGGAAAGCTTTTTAAGAAGATTTACTCCCGAAAAAGCCGAAAGCCGTTTGAAAGAGCTTTTTTCGAAAAAACCTGTTGCGGTTGTTATTTGCCGTGATTTAGAGGTTAGTGATGTTTATGTTAAAACAGCGCAGAAGTATGATGTTCCTTTGCTTAGAACCGGTATAAGCACTTCTGAATTCGAAGCTGCTCTAATAGCTTTTCTAAATCTTCATTTAGCACCGAGAATCACAAGACACGGTGTTTTGGTTGAGGTTTACGGTGAGGGTATTTTGTTGCTTGGTGAAAGCGGAGTTGGTAAGAGTGAAACCGCTATTGAGCTTGTTAAAAGAGGTCATAGATTAATTGCAGACGATGCGGTTGAAATCAAAAGGGTTTCAAGTAAGGCACTTGTTGGTTCTGCACCTGATAATATCAGGCACTTTATTGAGCTCAGAGGTATCGGAATTATAAACGCAAGCCGTATATTCGGTGCAGGTGCGGTTAAGCTTACCGAAAAAATTGATTTGGTTATCAATATGGAGCCTTGGGATGTTAATAAAACATACGACCGTATGGGCTTAGAAAATAAAACAACCGAGATTTTAGGTCTTGAAATTCCATCGCTTACAATACCTGTAAAACCGGGTAGAAACTTAGCGGTTATTATTGAGGTTGCAGCTATGAACAGCCGTCAGAAAAAGCTTGGTTACAATGCGGCTGAGGATTTGCTTAAAAAACTCGGTATGACAGATGAAATTTAAAAAAATTTCCTTATAGGAGTGTTTAATTATGTATAAACTAGGAATTGATTTAGGCGGAACAAATATCGTTGCAAGCGTTGTTGACGATAATTTTAAAATAATTTCCACCGCAAAAAGAAAAACAAACTGTCCTCGTCCTGCGGAAGAAATCGTTGCCGATATGGCGGCAGTTGCTTTGGAGGCAATAGAGCTTGCAGGAATTAAAAAGGAAGATATTGATGGTGCGGGCGTTGGCTCTCCCGGTTCCATCGACCCTGAAAACGGTATTGTTGTTTATTCGAATAATTTAGGCTTTTTTGACCTTCCTTTATCAAAAATGCTTAAAGAAAAAACCGGTCTTGATTTTTATCTTGAAAATGATGCTAATGCGGCAGCTTACGGTGAGCTTTTAGCAGGTGCCGGAAAAGGCGCTAAAAATTTCATTATGATAACACTCGGAACAGGTGTTGGCGGCGGTGTTATTATTGACGGTAAGATTTATTCAGGCTCTAACCATGCAGGCGCTGAGCTTGGTCATACTGTTATTGCTATGGATGGTGAGATGTGCACCTGCGGAAGACAGGGTTGTTTTGAGGCCTATGCATCTGCAACCGCTCTAATCCGTCAAACCAAGCAGGCTATGATTAAATATCCTGATACTGTTATGTGGGATTTAGTTGATGGAGATATTAAAGCCGTTAGCGGACGCACTGCTTTTGATGCAATGCGCAAGGGAGATAAAGCTGGTAAAGCGGTTGTTGATAGGTATATTGAATATCTTGCAGTTGGCATTGCTAATAATGTTAATATATTCCAACCTGAAATTTTATGTATTGGCGGCGGTATTTCCAAAGAGGGAGATAATTTAATAGTTCCGCTAGGTGAGATTTTAGCAGGCGAAAACTATGCTCGTAATATCCCAAATAAAGTAGAAATTAAAACTGCTGAGCTCGGAAACGATGCTGGTATTGTTGGTGCGGCATTTATTTGCGATTTATATAAATAATTTTAATGGAGAAACTGATGGCTTATTCTGATTTTGCGAACTTTTTGAATTCGAAGAAAATAGAATATAAAATAAACGAGCCTTTAAAAAAGCATACCAGTTTTAAAATCGGCGGCAATGCGGATTATTTTGTTTTAGTTAAATCAAAAACTGAACTTATTTTAATTTTAAAAGAATTAAATGCAAAGAAAATTCCGTTTTTTATTATCGGTAAAGGTTCTAATTTGTTGGTTTCCGATAAGGGTATCGAGGGAGTTGTTATCAGTCTTGCTAAGCTAGATAATATTACCCTATACGGCAATATTCTTAAAGCAGAGGCAGGAGCTAATTTAGCGGCTGTATGCCTTAAAGCGCAAGGTTTTGGTCTTACAGGTCTTGAATTCGCATACGGAATACCCGGTAGTGTTGGCGGAGCTCTCTTTATGAATGCAGGAGCTTACGGGGGAGAAATGTCCCAAGTTGTTGTTTCTGCTGAATATGTAACTTTTTCGGGAGAATTGGGCATTATTAATTTGTCTGATATGAAATTGGGCTACCGAACTAGTATTTTTAAAGAGGGCAAAATGGTTATAACTTCGGTATCATTTGGGTTAAAAAACGGCGATAAAACCGAAATTTTAACCGCAATGGAGGATTTTCTCGGTCGCCGAAAATCTAAGCAACCGCTCGAATACCCGAGTGCAGGTAGCACCTTTAAGCGCCCTGAGGGGTATTTTGCCGGAGCTCTTATAGAAAAAAATGATTTAAAGGGCAAAACGGTAGGCGGTGCTATGGTTAGCGAAAAGCACGCAGGTTTTATAATCAATTTTAATAATGCAACAAGTGAGGATGTTAGAAAGTTGATTTCTAATGTTCAAGAAACGGTTTTTAAGGCAGACGGTGTTATGCTAGAAACCGAAGTTATATTTGTTGGAAAAGAATAATAAAAAATTAAAGGTGGGAAACAAATGGAGTTGCTAATAGTTACAGGACTTTCAGGTGCAGGAAAATCTCAGGCTGCTGACGCGCTTGAAGATATGGGATTTTATTGCGTTGATAATATCCCTCCTGCTATTATTCCTTCATTTGTTGACCTTTCTTCAAAAAGCGGAGACGAATTAAATAAATTAGCGGTTGTAACCGATGCCAGAGGCGGAGATTTGTTTTCAAATATCCCTGAGGTTTTAGATAATTTAAAGCTTAAAGAAATTAATTATAAAATTCTTTTTCTTGACGCTTCGGACGAGGTTCTTATTAGAAGGTATAAAGAAAACCGCCGAAAGCATCCACTCATAAGCGAAGAAAAGGTATCGCTTTCCGATGCGGTTAAAAGAGAACGTGAAATGCTTGGGAAAATTCGTACTATTGCTGATTATGTTGTTGATACGAGTTACATTTCAAATTCTCAGCTTAAAGAGAAGCTGACCGGAATATTTTCTGAAAACGGTCAGAATGTTTTAAAAATTCAAACTAAATCCTTTGGTTTTAAATACGGTGCTGATACAGAAGCAGATTTAGTTATTGATGTTAGATGTTTACCAAATCCGTTTTATATAGATTCTCTAAAACATAAAACAGGTTTAGACCAAGATGTTAGAGATTATGTTATGCAAACTAAGGAAAGTAAAGAATTTTATGAGAGGTTAGTTAATTTTATAGATTTTTCGGTACCTTTATATGTTAAAGAGGGTAAGAGTCAGTTGGTTATTGCTTTTGGTTGTACAGGTGGCAAACATAGGTCGGTAACTTTTGCTGAACTTTTGGCAAAGCATTTGAAAAGTCATGGGTATGACTGTCAAACAATGCACCGCGATATTCAAAAAAGGTGATACAAATGTCCTTTTGTAAGGAAGTTAAGAACGAGTTAATTGCTATAAGAACAGGATGGTGCTGTAAGCCTGCATTGGTTTATGGTCTAATGCTTTATGGCAGGGCTTTTTCTATAAAAAAAATTTCCATTCAAACAAATAATGAAAATGTTGCAAATGTTTATTGCAATTTGATAAAAGAGGTTTATAAAATCGAACCTTCGCTTTCGGTTGGCGGAACAGCCAGACCAACATATAAAGCAGAGGTTTCTTCTGAGTCTGAGCGACTTAAAATTTTAGCTTCGATTGATTTTGGTATGGGTGAAGATGTTATTGACCGTTCTCTTTTTTTAAGGGATTGCTGTGTGAATGCTTTTTTTAGAGGGGTATTTTTGGCTTGCGGTAACATAAATAATCCCGAAAAAGAATATAGAGTGGAATTTAATATTAAAAATGAAAAATTAGCCGATGAACTTTTAAATTTGCTTTTAGAAAGCGGAATTGTTATGCGCAAAGTAGCTTCTAAAAGTGGTTTCAAACTTTATACAAAGGAAAGCGCGGTAATTGAAGACTTATTAACTTTAATAGGTGCTGGTAAGCAAACATTAAATTTAATTGATACTAAAATCATAAAAAGTGTTAAAAATAATATTAATCGCGCAAGAAATTGCGACAGCGCAAATATTTCTAAAACGGTAGAAGCTTCTATCCGTCAGAGAACGGCTATTGAATTTTTAGAGAAAAAAGGAATGCTTTATTCCTTGCCTGAGGAATTAAAATCGGTAGCACTTCTTAGAAAAGAATATGAATCGGCTTCTTTAAAAGAACTATGCCGATTATCAAACGAACCGATTTCGGTTTCGGGATTAAATCACAGATTTGAAAAAATTATTAAAATTTACGAAGAACTTAAATAAAGATAAGAGTTATCTTTATACATATATATAATTGGAGGATACTTTTTTAATGAACGAAAACTCTTTTGAAAAAGATTTCAAAAACAATAATTATAAAAGAAAAAATATTAATAACAGTAAAACTTATAATAAAAAGGGAAACGGAAAGTCTGAACGCGGAAACAATTACAAAACTTCCAACTTTAATTATTCTAAAAAAAGAAGTCAAAGCAAACCTGTTTTGCCGCCTGAACCTCCTAAGCCGGTTAAAATAATACCGCTTGGCGGTCTTGGAGAAATTGGTAAAAACATCACTCTTTATGAGTACGACGGTGATATGTTTTTGGTTGACTGTGGTATGTCTTTTCCTGATGAGGAAATGCCCGGTATTGACATAGTAATCCCTGATTTTACCTATGTTTTAGAGAATAAAGATAAGATTAAGGGTTTGGTCGTAACCCACGGTCATGAGGACCATATAGGTGCAATACCTTATCTTTTAACAAATTTCAATTTGCCGATTTATGCCACAAAACTTACTATCGGTTTAATTGAAGGTAAACTTAAAGAGCATAAGCTTTTGGGTGATGCAAAATTAAATATCGTAAATCCCGGTGAAAAGGTGAATTTTGGCAAATTCACGGTTGAATTTATCCATGTTAACCATTCTATTCCCGATGCCGTCGCTTTTGCAATAACCTGTCCCGCAGGAACTGTAATGCATACCGGAGACTTTAAGATTGATACAACTCCTATTGATGATTTTCCAATGGATATAGGCAGATTTGCCGAGCTTGGCAAACAAGGTGTTCTGGCATTGCTTGCTGATTCAACTAATGCTGAACGCCCGGGTTATACTGCTTCTGAGAGACTTGTTGGTGAATCCCTTTCTCAGATTTTTAAAAGGGCAGAGGGACATCGTATAATCGTTGCAACCTTCTCATCAAATATTCACCGTATTCAACAGATAATTAAAGAAGCGGTAAACTGTGAAAGAAAGGTTGCAATTTCGGGCAGAAGTATGCTCAATGTTGTAACTATCGCAGAGGAATTAGGATATTTGAATGTTCCCCAAAATGTGCTTATAGATGTTGCAGATATTAAGGAATATCCTCCTGAGAAGATAGTTATTGTAACAACAGGTAGCCAAGGCGAACCGCTTTCTGCACTTCATAGAATTGCTTTTTCAGACCATAAACAGATAGAGATTATCCCAGGGGATATGATTATTATTTCTGCAACTCCTATTCCCGGTAATGAAAAGTTGGTTAGTAAGGTTATAAACGAGCTTATGAAAAGCGGCGCTAATGTTGTATATGAAAAAATGTATGATGTGCATGTTTCGGGACACGCCTGCCAAGAAGAATTAAAGCTTATAATGAGTGTTGTTAAGCCTAAGTATTTCATTCCGCTTCACGGCGAGCAAAAGCATTTGAAAAAACATGCCGGTTTAGCAGAACAGATGGGTATTAAGGCTGAAAATGTTTTAATAACCATAAACGGTGCGGTTATTGAATTATCCGAAGAAAAAATGGTTTGTTCTCAAACTGTTCAGGCAGGCAGAGTTTTGGTTGACGGTTTGGGTGTTGGCGATGTTGGAAGTATAGTTTTAAGAGACAGAAAACATCTTTCGGATGACGGTATTATAGTTGTTGCGGTTTCGATAGATAGATATTCGCATGAGATTGTTTCAGGACCTGATGTTGTATCTCGAGGCTTTGTTTATGTTAAGGAATCGGAAGAACTTATGAACGAGCTTCGAGAATTGGTTTATGATATAATCGAGCGTTGCAATATGAATAATATCAGAGATTGGATGACTATTAAAACCAGAATTAAAGACGGCGTTTCAAAATTCTTGTTTACCAGAACAAAGCGCAGTCCAATGGTGCTTCCGATTATTTTAGAAGTTTAAAACGGAGGAAAGAAAATGAAAGTTATATTATTAGCAGATGTTAAGGGACACGGAAAAAAAGGCGAGCTTTGCAATGTTTCGGATGGTTATGCAAGAAATTTCTTGTTTCCGAAAAAGTTAGCTATTGAGGCTGATAATGCGGCTATGAATGAATTAAAAAATCGTGAAGAAGCTGCGGCTCATCATAAAAAAGAAGAAATTAATGCCGCAAAGGAAACAGCCGCTCTTTTAGAGGGTAAAACAGTTACTATAAAGGCAAAAGCTGGTCAAAACGGCAGACTTTTCGGTTCGGTTACTTCAAAAGAAATAGCCGCAGAGATTAAAAATAGCTTAAAGGTTGAAATTGACCGCAAGAAAATGAGTGTTGCAGATATTAAAAATTTCGGCGAATATACCGCGGAAATCAAGCTTTATCAGGGCATTGTTGCTAAGGTTAATGTAAAGGTTACGGAATAATATTATGAGCAGCGAAAAAACAATTTATAATTTAGACGGTGCAAGGCTTCCTTATTCGGTTGAAGCAGAGCAGTCGGTTTTAGGCGCGGTGCTTATCGACCCTAGATGCTTAAACGATATCGCGGTTTTAATGAAGCCTGAGTATTTTTATATTCCTCAGCATAAAGAGATTTACAAGGTAATGTCAAGCATGTATGAGCTTAGTCAGGTGATAGACTTTGTATCTCTTTTGGAAAAGCTTAAAAAAGAGGGAGTTTATGATGAAGCGGGCGGTAAAGCATATTTAACTCAGCTTGTTCAAACCGTTCCCTCGGCGGCTAATGTTTTAACCTATGTTGCAATCATAAGAGAGCGTTATTATGCGCGCGCTCTTATGACTGCCGCTCAGGATATAATTAACGATGTTAATGAAAACACATACGATTCGGATATGCTTCTAAATTCTGCCGAGCAGAAGATATATGATATCCGTCAGGGCAGAGAAATAAGCGGTTTAACTCATATTAAATCGGTTATTGAAAATGAAACATACGACCGCTTGGCAAAAATGGCTAATCCTGAAACCAGAAGTGATTATGTTGGTATACCTTGCGGTATTTCGGCATTGGATAAAAAAATAACCGGTCTTAATAAATCAGACCTTATTATTTTAGGTGCTCGTCCTGGTATGGGTAAAACCTCGTTTGCGCTTAATATTGCAAGAAATGTTGCTGTTGGAAGCGGAAGAACTGTTTGTTTCTTCTCTCTTGAAATGACCCGCGACCAATTAGCTCAAAGACTATTATCAAGCGAAGCAGGAATTAAGAGCGAAAAATTAAGAACAGGCGAGCTTGACGATAACGAATGGGCAAGGCTCGCGCAAGCAGGAGAGAATTTATCAAAATCAAATATTTATTTTGATGAAAGCTCTGCTATAACCGTTCCTGAAATGAAGGCGAAGCTCAGAAGAATGAAGCCGGCGCCCGATTTAGTTATTGTTGACTATTTAGGTCTTATGAAGTCTGCCAGAAAAACCGAAAACCGTGTTCAAGAGGTTTCGGAAATAACACGAAACCTAAAAATCATGGCAAAAGAGCTTAAAATACCGGTTATTGCCTGCGCTCAGTTATCCCGTGGTACTGAAACTAAGGGCAAATCGCATAAACCTGCTCTTGCCGACCTCAGAGAATCGGGTTCTATCGAGCAGGATGCAGATATTGTATTATTCTTATACAGAGAAACTTATTATGACAGCGAAAAAGCTGATGATGAGGATAGAGGCGACCCGAATAAAGCTACCTGTATCGTTGCGAAAAACCGTCATGGTGAGATAGGCGATATTGATCTTTATTGGGACGGTCAGTTTACTCGTTTTACATCTGTGGAAGTGTTCAGATAATGAAAAAACAGGTAATTTCAGCGATAGAACGGTTTTCGCTATTTGAAAAGGGAGAAAACATAACGGTAGCTTTATCAGGCGGCGCTGATTCCATGGCTCTTTTATATGTTCTTTTGGAACTGAAAGATAGTCTTAAAATTACAGTTTCTGCTGCTCATTTAAACCATCAAATTCGCGGAGAAGAGGCTTTAAGAGACGAAAATTTTGTTAAAGAGCAATGTGAAAAACTAGGTGTTCCGCTTTTAATCGAGCGAGCTGAGGTTTTAAAGCTTGCAAAAGAGCAGAATTTAAGCGTTGAGCTTGCCGCAAGAAAAATTCGTTATGAGTTTTTAGAGCGGGTAAATATTGATAAAGTTGCAACTGCACATACTGCCAGTGATAATCTTGAAACGGTTATTTTTAATATAACAAGAGGCTCAGGACTCGGCGGTGTTTGCGGTATACCTGCAAAACGGGATATATTTATAAGACCGCTTATTTTTTGCACAAGAGAAGATATTGAAAATTACTGCGAGGTTAATAATATCCCTTATATTACCGATAGCACTAATTTAACTGATGATTATGCAAGAAATAAAATCAGGCATAATGTTATACCTGTTTTAAAGGAATTAAATCCCTCCGTGGAAGAAACTGTACTTAGAATGAGTCTTAATGCAACGGAGGATTTGGGTTTTATTGAAAGTATGGCAGAGAGCTATTTGAAAGAAAATTCAAAAAAAGACTTTTTGCTTTTAAATAATTTCAAAAATCTTGAATTATCAGTTGCTAAAAGGGTTATAAAGCTTTTTATTGATAAAAATTATAAAGAGATTTCTCCTGAGGCTATTCATATAGAAAATGCATATAATAAAGCATTGTCGGGAGGAAAAGTCAGTTTGCCAAAAAACTATTCTGCTATTTGTGAAAACGGCGAGTTTAGGATTATAAAAAATGACGAGACTCAATTTGTTCCTGAATATTCTGTTTATATTGATAAATATGATAAGGAAAATTTTGAGAAATTTAAAAAAATTAATAATTTGTTATTAAATAATTGTTTTGATTATGATAAAATAGTAGGCAAATTGGAATTAAGAACCAGAAAAGCGGGTGATAACATCCGTCCTAAAAACCGCGGATGCACCAAAACCTTAAATCAAATTTTCAATGAAAACAAAACCCCTGTTGCTTTCAGAGATAAAATTCCTGTTTTAGCGGATGAAAAGGGTGTTGTTTGGGTTTTGGGTTCTGGGGTTGCCCAAAGAGTTTGTATTAATTCGTGTAGCAAAAAAATAGGATATATAAAGGTTTTAGAGGAGAAGTTAAATGGATAAGGATTTTTGTAAAATCTTAGTTTCTGAAGAAGAAACAAAAGAAATCTGCAAAAGATTAGGCGAGCAGATTTCAAAAGATTATGCCGGCAAAAAGCTATATTTGGTAAGCGTATTAAAGGGTGCGGTTGTTTTTATGGCGGATTTAATGCGTAACATAACCTGCGATTGCGAAATAGACTTTATGGCAGTTTCTTCTTATAGTGGAACTAAAACTACAGGTGTTGTTAAATTTAAGAAGGACTTGGATATCGACCCTGATGGAAAAGATATTTTAATTGTTGAGGATATACTTGATTCGGGCGTAACCCTTTCTTATCTTAAAAATGTGCTTTTGCAGAGAAATGCAAACAGCATAAAAGTTTGCGCTTTTTTGGATAAGCCTACTAATCATAAAGCAGATATAACTGCCGATTATGTTGGTAAAGTTGTTCCGGATGAGTTTGTTGTTGGATACGGCTTGGATTATGATGAAAAATACAGAAATTTACCTTATGTTGCTGTATTAGCCCCCGAAGTTTACGGCGGCAAATAGGAAGGAGATAAACCTTGAAAAATTTAAAAAATGTTCTTTTGTATATTGCGATACCGATTATTCTTATTATTACTGTTATGTCGGTTTCTTATTTAACAAAAGATACAAATCAAATGAAATATTCCGAGATAATAGAAATGGTGAAGGAAAATGAGATTTCTCAATTTGAGTTAAATCTCTATAATGGCGAACTTTCTTATGTTAAACGCTCGGAAGCTGAAAAAATTGAAAAAGAAAATGAAAATTTAAGCAAAAAAGACAAGAAAAAAGCGAAGGTGCATAAGTATACCGTTGCAGATCCGGGTTTGTTTATTCAGGATGTTAGAGATTCTATTGAAAAGATAAACACCGAAAATAAGGGTACTGATAAGGAAATAGTTTTCCATTATGAACGTGGCGGCGACGGTGCTTGGATAAAGAGTTTTCTTCCTATGGTTTTAACAGGAGGCTTGTTATTGGTTGTTTTCTTCCTACTTATGAAGAAAATGAATGATTCGCTAAGCTCTTCTATCGGTGGAGACAAAATGGGCTTTGGCAAATCAAAAGCCCGCAAAGCAGATCCCAAAAAGAAAACCACATTTGCAGATGTTGCAGGCGCTGATGAAGAAAAAGAGGAAATGACCGAGATAGTTGATTTCCTTAAAGACCCTAAAAAGTTTAATGAATTGGGCGCCAGAATTCCTAAGGGTGTGCTTTTAGTTGGACCTCCAGGAACAGGTAAAACCTTGCTTGCTCGCGCAGTTGCAGGAGAAGCAGGTGTTCCTTTCTTCTCGATTTCGGGCTCTGATTTCGTTGAAATGTTTGTTGGTGTCGGTGCTTCCCGCGTTAGAGATTTGTTTAACGAGGCGAAGAAAGAAGCTCCCGCTATTATTTTTATTGATGAAATAGATGCAGTTGGCCGTCAGCGTGGAGCAGGATTAGGCGGCGGTCATGATGAACGTGAGCAAACCCTTAATCAGTTGCTTGTAGAGATGGATGGTTTTGGTGTTAACGAGGGTGTTATTGTTATGGCGGCAACAAACCGTCCTGATATTCTCGACCGTGCTTTGCTTAGACCTGGCCGTTTTGACCGTCAAATAACCGTAAATTATCCTGATGTTAAGGGCAGAGAGGAAATTTTGAAGGTTCATTCTCGCGGTAAACCGTTAGGACCTGATGTTAATCTCGCAACTATCGCAAAATCAACCTCAGGCTTTACAGGTGCAGACCTTGAAAACCTACTCAATGAATCGGCTCTTTTGGCTGTTCGCCACGGTAAAAAGGCTATAACTCAAGAGGAAGTTGAGGAAGCTACCATTAAGGTTGTTATGGGTGCTGAGAAAAAATCTCATATTGTTTCGGATAAGGATAAAATGGTTACCGCTTACCACGAGGCAGGTCATGCGGTTGTATCGTATTTCTTGCCAACCCAAGACCCTGTTCATCAAATCTCTATTATCAGAAGAGGTATGGCAGCAGGATATACTATGTATTTGCCGACCGAGGAAAAGGGACATACCTCTAAAAACCAGATGTTAGAGCAAATTTGTTCGCTTTTGGGCGGTAGAGCTGCTGAGCAATTAACTCAGGATGATGTTTGCACAGGTGCTTCTAATGATATTGACAGAGCAACCGATTTAGCTCGCAAAATGGTTACTAAGTTTGGTATGAGCGACCGTTTAGGACTCGTTTCTTACGGCAATGATAATAATGAGGTATTCTTAGGAAGAGATTTCTCTTCAACTCCAAATTATTCTGAAAAGACTGCCGCTATAATAGACGAGGAAATCGAAAATGTTGTAACGGCACAGTATCAGAAAGCATTAAAGCTTTTAGAGGATGCTATGCCTAAGCTTCACGAGGTTGCTAAGATTTTATTTGAAGAAGAAAAAATCTCGGGCGAAGAATTTAGAAAAATTATGGAAAATTAAGTTTAGAAAACGGCACATTTTGTGCCGTTTTTGGTTTTTTAAAAGAATTTTTGGGCAAAATATCCTTGGTGATTAAATTGAAAAAGAAATTAAGGTTATTTTTTAAAACCTTATCGGTAACTTTTTTTTGCTGTCTTGTTTTTGTTTCAGGCGGTTATTTTTACTTAAACTCTCAAAATACCGATAAGGTAAATGAAGAAGTGAGCAGTGTGCCGTACACTTATTACCCTGATAATGTTGGTATTTTATTTGATGTTTTAGATAGTAAAATTCTTTTTAATTTAGATTTCGATGATGAAACTGTCTCGGTTATTAATGCAGAAGAATTAAAAAGCGGCGAAACCGAAATTTTCGGTTATGTTGTTGATTATCGCGTTAAAGCGGATTCAAGCCTGGTGGCTATTATTGTTGATAGTGTCTCAGGTATTGATATAATTAAAGACGGGAAAACGTATGCTTATACAGGGGTTCAGGTGGAGGAACTTATAACAACAACCGTTATTAATGAAGACTTAAAAAAAGAATTGATTTCAGAAATTCTAAATAGAATTTCAAAAAACGGCTTTTCAAAAGAAGATTTTTTATGTATAATAGAAAATAGCAAAACAGACCTTACTTTACCTGATTGCTATTTTTGGGAAGATTATATTATGGAGGTTTGCAAAACGGTACGCTTTGTAAACTGAGAAAGGGGAGAGAATTATGAAAAAGCTTTTATCGGTTTTACTTGTGTTGGTATTAACTGTTTCGCTTTGCGGATGTGATTTTAATACTAAACAGTTAGAATATATTGCAGAAGAGCTTTTGGAGTTAATGCCAGATGATAAAACAATAGTTGAGGAATATTATGTTTTTCCTCCCGAATATAACGCTGCTTATAATTCTCTGTCTGATAAACAAAAACAAATTTACAGAAAAATTTATGCAATATCTGAGCAAATGCCCGAGGGATATGTTGCAGTTAGTAAACAATATGATGATGTTATAAGGGATATTTCTCTGTCTTATACAGCGGTTTTATACGACCATCCTGAAATTTTTTGGATGCCTAGTACATATATTGTCGGAGAACAAAATACGGGATTTAGCAAAGAGGTTTTGTTATCATTTAATTATCAGATTTCGGGCGATACTACAAAATATTCGGTTACAAAGACCAAACGCAATGAAATGCGAAAAGAGCTTGAAAATAAGGTTAATTCTATAATTTCAGCTATTTCTGATAATGATGGCGAATTTGAAAAAGAGAAAGAAATCAATGATTATATCTGCCAAAATACAGAATATGTAAAGCAGGGTGAATGGGTTGATACGGCATACGGTTGCTTGATTAATCAAAAAGCTTTATGTGAGGGTTATTCAAAGGCTTTTAAACTGCTTTGCAATAAGGTTGGTATTGAATGCGACCTTATTGTTGGTTATTCCGAAGGTGAGGGGCATATGTGGAATAGCGTTAACATCGATAACAAGCATAGTTTCGTTGATGTTACTTGGAACGATAATCCCGATTTTCCTTATTTATATTTTAATATAACTACCGAGCAAATTTCTTATGACCATACTTTTATGCCACTTTTTTCAGAAATGGAGAATGATTCGGTTATAAGGGGAAATTCTTTTAATTTTGTTGAAAGAGTTTGCGAGTTTAAAGGTAATACATATTATGATAAATACGGTTTTGTTTTAGATGATTTTGATGCTTCTAATTATGCTTCTGTTGCCGCTGAGATTATAAGCAATACAGATATTGGTGATAAAAAGTCTGTTGAGCTTCTTTTAAGCAGCAATGAGCTTAAAAAAGAATTCGAAAACAATCCCGAAAAATTTCTAATAAAAATCCAAAGGCATTTAAAAGATTTAGTGATAACGGCTTATGCTTTTGAAAGAGATGTTTTGATAATATTTTTTGAATAATATATACCTTGCAGATTGACAAAATTCTTTCTGCAAGGTATAATTATATGAGAATTTTCTTTTATAAAGGGGAGTTTTGGTTTGAATAAAGTGGACGAGCTTTTTGGCTGTAATGTTTTTGGCGATTCGGTTATGAAGGAGAGATTATCGCCTGAGGTTTACAATGCTTTAAAAAGCGTAATAAAAGAAGGAAAAACTATTGATAGCAGTATAGCGGATGATGTTGCAAATGCTATGAAAGATTGGGCTATTGAAAAGGGTGCTACTCATTTTACTCATTGGTTCCAACCTTTAACCGGAATAACTGCCGAGAAACACGATAGTTTCATAAGTCCAACTGAGGACGGTCATATTATGATGGAATTTTCCGGTAAGGAGCTTATAAAGGGCGAGCCGGATGCTTCGTCGTTCCCGTCGGGCGGTCTTAGAGCTACTTTCGAGGCTCGCGGATATACCGCTTGGGACCCTAGTTCTTATGCCTTTGTTAAAGACCAGACTCTATGTATTCCAACCGCTTTTTGCTCTTATTCGGGCGATGCTCTTGACCAAAAAACCCCCTTGCTTCGAAGTATGGAGGCCATCAATAAACAGGCTTTGAGAATTATCAAACTTTTCGGATATGAGGATGTTAAGCGAGTTAATGTAACCGTAGGTCCTGAGCAGGAATATTTCCTTGTAGATAAAGAGGTTTATGAGAAGCGTCCCGACCTTATTTTCTGCGGCAGAACCTTAATAGGTTCAATGCCACCGAAAGGTCAGGAGATGGATGACCATTATTTTGGTGTTTTAAAACCTCGAGTTGCCGCATTTATGCGCGAACTTGATTGTGAGCTTTGGAAGTTGGGCGTTTTGGCAAAGACCGAGCATAACGAGGCGGCTCCCTCTCAGCACGAATTAGCCCCTATATTTACAACGATTAATATCGCTGCCGACCATAATCAGTTGACTATGGAAATGATGAAAAAAATAGCTTTAAGACACGGTCTTGTTTGTCTTTTGCATGAAAAACCGTTTGACGGTGTTAACGGTAGCGGTAAGCATAATAACTGGTCGCTTTCTACCGATACAGGTATTAATTTCTTAAAACCCGGTAAAAATCCCGACCAAAATCCGTTATTTTTACTTTCTTTAGTTGCTGTTATTAAGGCGGTTTACGAGCATCAGGAGCTTCTTAGAATTTCAGTGGCAACTGCGGGTAATGATCACCGCTTAGGTGCAAATGAAGCACCTCCTGCAATACTTTCTATTTTCCTCGGTGAAGAGCTTGAAGGAATTTTAGATGATATTGCAAAGGGTGTTCAGCACGATAATGCAAAACGCATTAAAATGAATATGGGTGCCGATATTATCCCTGCTATAAGAAAGGATAATACCGATAGAAACAGAACTTCACCATTTGCGTTTACCGGTAATAAATTCGAATTCAGAATGTTAGGCTCAGCTTCTTCAATATCTGATACCAATGTTATGCTAAATACTATGGTTGCCGATGTTTTCGGTGAGTTTGCTGATAGACTTGAAAAGGCTGATGATTTCCAAAACGAAATTTACCTTATTATAAAAGAGGTTATGGAAAACTGTTCTAAGATAATTTTCAATGGAGACGGGTATTCAGAAGAATGGAAAAAAGAGGCAGAAAAGAGAGGATTACTTAACCTTGAAAGCACGGTTGATGCTTTGCCACTATTGAAATCTGAAAAGAATATTGCTCTATTTGAAAAACATAAGGTTTTAAGCCGTACTGAAATTAATTCTCGCGTTGATATAATTTTAGAAAACTATTTCAAAATTTTGCATATCGAGGCTTTGACCTTAATTGAAATGATGAACAGAGAGGTTGTTCCTGCAATAACCGCGTATACCGACCTTTTATGTACCGCAGTGCTTAATAAAAACAGTATCGGCGGAATAAGCACCTCGGTTGAAAGAGAACTTATTGCAAGACTTTCTGCGGCAAACAAAGAAATCTTTAATTTAACAAATTCGCTTAAAATGGCGGTTTCTTCTGCTGAATGTACTTTGGATAACTTAGAGCGCGCTCGCGAATACCATGATAATGTTTTAAAGATTATGGCAGATATACGTAAATATGCTGATAGTGCAGAAAGTGTTGTTCCGTCTGATTATTGGCCATATCCAAGTTATAGCGAACTTTTATTTAGTAACAATTAATTTGAGGTAAAAATGTATAAACTTTTAAAGCAAGAAAACAATGCTCGCAGAGCAGAATTTATAACAAATAGGGGAACGGTTCAAACCCCCGCATTTATGAATGTTGCCACCTGCGGAGCTATAAAAGGCGCGGTTTCGGCAGAGGATTTAAAAGAGCTTGACTGTCAGGTTATGCTTTCTAATACCTATCATTTGCATGTGCGTCCCGGAGACGAGCTTATAAAGGATTGCGGTGGGCTTCATAAGTTTACAACTTGGGATGGTCCTATTTTAACCGATAGCGGTGGCTTTCAGGTATTTTCGCTTTCTTCTCTTAGAAAAATAGAGGAGGAGGGCGTAACCTTTGCAAGCCATGTAGACGGTAAACGCATTTTTATGGGACCTGAGGAGAGTATGCAAATACAGTCTAACCTAGGTTCAACTATTGCTATGGCTTTTGATGAATGTGTTGAAAATCCTGCTGAGCATTCTTACTCTAAGGCTTCTTGCGAAAGAACTACCCGTTGGCTTAAACGATGCAAGGCAGAAATGCAGAGATTAAATTCGTTAGATACCACTATAAACCGCGAGCAGATGCTTTTCGGTATTAATCAGGGTTGCACTTATGCTGACCTTAGAATTGAGCATATGAAGGAAATTGCCGAGCTTGATTTAGATGGTTATGCTATCGGCGGTTTGGCGGTTGGTGAGCCAACTGAGGTTATGTATGACATAATTGAAAAGGTTACTCCTTATATGCCTAAGGATAAAATAAGATATTTAATGGGTGTTGGAACTCCTGCTAATATTTTAAATGCGGTTGAACGAGGTGTTGATTTGTTTGATTGCGTTATGCCGAGCCGAAATGCAAGACATGGTCATTTATTTACAAGCAAGGGAATTATTAATATTAACAATAAAAAGTATGACCATGATATGACACCTATTGATGAAAACTGTGATTGTCCTGTTTGCAAAAGATACAGTAAGGCTTATATCAGGCATCTTTTAAAAGCAGAGGAAATGCTTTCTCAAAGGCTTTTGGTTATACATAATTTATGGTTTTATAATCATCTTATGATAGACATAAGAAATGCCTTGGATAACGGTAATTTTGCCGAATTTAAAAAAGAAAAAGAAATTATTTATTCTAAAAGGATATAATTTACAATTTGTTCTTGAAAAAACATTAAATATAGAGTATAATCTTAAAGATACAATTTTTGGAGGTTTAAAAAATTATGGAAATTAGTCCTATTTTATTAGAAAAAGCCGCAGGTCCTTTGCCGCTTGGAGCATTGCTTGTTATTTATGCTTTAATTTTTGGCGCAATGTGGTTTTTCCTTATTCGTCCCCAGAAGAAAAAACAAAAAGAAGAAAAGAAGATGCGCGAAAATTTAAGCATTGGCGATGAAATCGTTACTATTGGCGGAATTTACGGCAGAGTTATTTCTTTAAAAGAGGATACTATAGTTATTGAGTCTAAGAGCGACCATAGTAAATTAACTATTGCTCGCTGGGCTTTGCAGTCTAATCTTACTGTTCATGACGAAGCTCCCTCAAAATAATAAGTTCTAAATAAAACCCCTTTCGAATACACTAGTAATGGTGTTCGGAAGGGGTTTTTGTTTATGAAAACGCAAGATAAATTTGAAATTAAAAAATTTAAAAATTATATATTTGCCGTTGTTTTGCAAATACTCACAACCGCAATTTCTATCGGAATATTTGCGGCTGTTATGTTGTTTTTGCAAACCGATAGCAGTATAGCGGTTATATTCGCAACAATTTCGGTAGCCGCAGGTTGCTTTGTTTCTTCATTTTATTTAGCCCGAAAGATAAAAGCTAAGGGTTACATAATAGGCGCGTTAACAGGTCTTGTAACCTTTGTTGTTGTAACCCTTGTATCTCTTTTAATAGACAAAAGCGGTGTTTCGGTTAATACGCTTTTTCATTTGATAATTTTTATGCTTTCAAGTCTTTCGGGTGGAATAATGGGAGTTAACAAAGCGGTAAATAAAAAGTATATTTAATTATTTTTTCTTTTTATGAATATTTCTGATAGTCTTTTTCTTTTTGGGACTGTTTTTTGCAGAAAAATTATTATCAGGCTTCACAAGACAATCAGGACCGTTTCCTATAAGGTCAGTTCTGCCTGCCTTTTTTAAAGCAGCTAAAACTATTTTTCGGTTTTCAGGCTTGAAATACTGCAAAAGAGCGCGTTGCTCTGCTTTTTGAGCCGCAGTTTTAGGGACAAAAACAGGCTTTTCGGTTATAGGGTCTAAACCTGTATAGAACATACAGGTTGAAATAGTGCCTGGTGTTGGGTAAAAATCCTGAACTTGCTCGGGATGAAGATTATTGCGCTTTAAAAAGAGAGATAGCTCTATTGCGTCATTTAAAGTGCTACCTGGGTGGGAGGACATTAAATACGGCACTAAATACTGTTTTTTGCCTGCCGCTTTGGTAAGCTCATAAAATCGTTTTTCGAACTTTTTATAAACCTTAAAGGATGGTTTACCCATATATTTTAAAACATTGTCTGAGCAATGCTCGGGGGCAACCTTTAACTGACCGCTTGTGTGATTTAAAACAAGCTCTTTGAAAAAGGTTTCATCGGTATCTGCTATTAAATAATCAAAACGGATACCTGAACGAATAAATACTTTTTTAACCTTCGGCAAAGCCCTTAATTCTTTTAAAAGCTTTAAATAATCGCTATGCGAAACCTTAACAGCAGGGCACATATTTGGCGCTAAACACTTTTTATCGGGACACATTCCGTGAGTTAATTGCTTATCGCAAGAGGGTGCGCGGAAGTTAGCGGTAGGTCCTCCAACATCGTGGATATAACCCTTAAAATCTTCCATAGCGGTAATTTTTTTAGCCTCGCTGATAACAGAGTTATGGCTTCTGACTGAAATTTCTCTGCCTTGATGATAGGCTAACGCACAGAAATTACAAGCACCGAAGCAACCGCGGTTATGAATTATTGAAAATTTAACCTCTTCGATACCGGGAACACCGCCTAATGCCTTGTATGACGGGTGGTAATCTCGCATAAAGGGCAGGGAATAGACTTCATCCATTTCCTCGGTGGTTAAAGGTGGTTCGGGTGGATTTTGAACAACGATATAATCACCATGCTTTTGAATAACAGTTCTGCCGAGCTTCGAGTTATGCTCGGTTTGCTGAATACGGCAAGAAATGGCATATTGCCTTTTTGAAGATGGAGTATCTTCTTTTACTAGTTCATAAGAAGGGCATTCAATAGCACCTTTAATATGTTCGAAATCAGTAGTTTTAACCTTATAGCAAGTACCTTTTATATCGGTTAAACTGTTAATATCCTCACCGCTATTTAAACGGTCGGCTATTTTAATTATATGCCGCTCTCCCATACCGTACATAAGAAGGTCTGCGCCTGAGTCAATAAGTATTGAGGGTCTTACCATATCATCCCAATAATCATAATGGGCAAATCTTCTAAGCGATGCTTCTATACCGCCGATTGCGATAGGTGAATCGGGGTATAGAGAACGGATTTTTTTAGAGTATACAATAACTGCTCTGTCAGGTCTGGCGCCTGCTTTACCTCCTGGGGTATATGCATCATCATTACGGCGTTTTTTTGCGGCGGTATAATGCGCCACCATAGAGTCGATATTTCCGCTGTTTACTAAAAAGGCAAGTCTCGGTTCTCCAAAGGTTTTATAATCATCATCAGATTTCGGTTGAGAGATTATACAAACCTTGTAGCCTCGGCTTTCTAAAACGCGCGAAATTATTGCCGTGCCAAAGCTAGGGTGGTCAACATAAGCATCACCCGTTACAATTATAAAATCAGGTTTATTGAAGCCTTGCGCTATCATTTCTTTTTTGGTTATCGGTAAAAAGGGCATATATATACTCCATTTCAAACTTATTAAATCTATTATAACAAAATTCTACTTTTTTTACAAGGAGTAAACCCAAAATGGAAAATGAAGAAACAATAAAAAAACCGTTTAACTGTTATTTTGCTATTTTAATCACTCAGTTTGTAACGGTTTTAATTATAATATTAAGTCTTTTGGTTATAAAATATTTTTTCAAACCAACCTTTAAAAGCTTAAATCGGTTTTATGAGAAAAATATTTGCCAAGAGGTTAGTATCAGTGAGGTTATAGATGAAATTTAAAATATTTTCCACTAAAATTTATATTTCATTTTTCTTTATGGCGGTTTTCACAGTTATGCTTGCAACCGATAGAACAGGACTTATTTTGCCGTTGTTTTTTGCGATAATTATGCATGAATGCGGTCATTTATTTTGTATGTGGGCAGAGGATGTTTCGCTTAAACAGATTAAAATAATTCCATCGGGAATACAGATTATAAGCGGTTTTTCGGGCGAATATAAAAAAGATATAAAGGTAGCGCTTTGCGGTCCGATAGTGAATATAGCGCTTTTTGTGATATTGTATTTTAATTATTTAAGCTTTGGAAATGAGCAGGTTTTAAACTATGCATTGCTTAATTTAATAATCGCTATATATAATTTGTTGCCTGTTAAAGGTTTAGACGGAGGTACAATTCTTTATTCAATAATTGCCAGAAAATCGAACATAAACAAAGCTGAAATAACTCTTAAATTTATAACATTATCGGTGGCTATTGCGGTATTAATAACCGCGGTATTATTAACCGTAAACGATGTGCTTAATATATCAATTTATATAGTTGGAATTTATTTATTTATCATAAGTCTTATTAAATAATGGTTGAAAGTTTGCGGTATTTATTGTAAAATATAGTTATTAATTATAAAGGAATTGTTTTATGGAAATCAAAGAATTAGAAAAGTTTCTTTTATCGGTTCAAAAGCCTGGCAGATATTCTGGTGGAGAGATAAACAGCGTTATTAAGGATAAAAGTAAAATAGATGTTCGTTTTGCTTTTTGTTTTCCCGATACCTATGAGATTGGTATGTCTCATTTAGGTATGAAAATATTATATTCTCAGTTTAATCAAAGAGATGATATTTGGTGTGAGAGAGTTTTTGCTCCTTGGCTTGATTTCGAGGAGGTTATGAGGAAAAATAATATTCCGCTATTCGCTCTTGAAAGCCGAGACCCGATTAAAGATTTTGATTTTATTGGGTTCACTTTGCAATATGAAATGTCGTATACCAATATGTTAAATATGTTAGACCTCGCAGGTGTTCCGCTAAGGTCGGCTGATAGAAAAGATTTATCGCCTTTGGTGGTTGCAGGAGGTCCTTGCGTTTGCAACCCTGAGCCTATTGCAGATTTTGTTGATTTGTTTTTCTTAGGCGAGGGAGAAGAGGTTGATTTAGAGGTTATCGACCTTTATAAAGAATATAAAAAAGCAGGAAAATCAAAGCTAGAGTTTTTAATTGCGGCATCTAAAATTGAGGGCGTTTATGTGCCTTCGTTATATGATGTTTCTTATAATGGCGATGGTTCTATAAAAGCTGTTACTCCTTTGCACGATGCACCAAAAACTATCAGAAAACGAATTATTAAGGATATGGACAAGTCTTATTATCCCGAAAGCTTTGTTGTTCCATTTATTGAGATAGTTCATGATAGAGCGGTTCAGGAAATTTTCAGAGGCTGTATCAGAGGTTGTAGATTTTGTCAGGCAGGGTTCATTTACAGACCTGTCAGAGAAAAATCGGTTGATACAATTAACCGCCAAGCAAAATGCCTTTGCGAGAATACAGGCTATGACGAAATTTCGCTTTCCTCGCTTAGCACGAGTGATTATAGCGGTATTGAGCCTCTACTCAATAAATTGCTTGAATGGACTGATGATAATCATGTAAGTCTTGCTTTGCCGTCGCTTAGAATTGATAATTTTTCGGACGAGCTTTTAGATAAAATCAAGCATATTCGCAAAAACGGTCTTACCTTTGCGCCTGAAGCAGGAACTCAAAGGCTTCGCGATGTTATAAATAAAAATGTAACCGAGGAAGAGATTTTATCCACCTGCAAAACTGCATTTTTAGGCGGTTATACTTCGGTTAAATTATACTTTATGTTGGGACTTCCAACCGAGACCGACGAGGATTTAAAGGGTATTGCCGATTTGGGTCAAAAAATCGTTAATATGTATTACGATATGCCTGAGCGTCCAAAGGGAAAATCGGTATCGGTTTCAATCAGCGTTTCAACCTTTGTTCCAAAACCGTTCACTCCATTCCAGTTTGAGCCTCAGATAACCGAGGCAGAGATGCGTCGCCGTCAGGAATATTTAAAATCCTGTATAACAACTAAAAAGATTTCTTTAAGCTATCACGATAGTTCAACAAGCTTTTTAGAGGGTGCTTTTGCCAGAGGCGACCGAAGACTTTGCGGTGTTTTAGAAAATGCATATAAAAACGGTTGCAAGTTTGATAGTTGGACTGAGTGCTTTGATTTGGAAAAATGGCTTGATGCTTTCGAAAAATCAGGTTTAACGGCAGAATATTTTGCTAATAAAGAGTATTCTTATGATGAGATTTTAGCTTGGGACCATTTGGATTATGCTGTTTCAAAGAATTTCCTAATTAATGAGAATAGAAAGGCAAAAGAGGCTAAAACAACTCAAAACTGCCGAGAAAAATGTGCCGGATGCGGAGCTAGCTGTTACGGGGAGGGTGTTTGCTTTGAGAAACATTAGAATTTATTTTGCTAAAAAGGGCAGACTCAAATTTGTATCCCATCTTGATATGACTCGCTTTATGGCAAGAATTATAACCAAATCCAAAATTTCGATTTGGTATACCGAAGGTTTTAATCAGCATATTTATATGAACTTTGCATTGCCGTTATCACTCGGTTATGAGGGTTTATATGAAATTATGGATTTCAGGCTTATAGATGATAATTATAGCATTGAGGACTGCTTAGAGTCTTTGAAAAAGGTCTCTCCTCCTGATATAGAGTTTTTAAAAATCAGAGAAAACTTTGCGCCTATGAAAGAAATTGCTTTTGCAGAGTATATCATGGATTTCGAGACTTTAAGTGATGAAGCTGCTTTGAAATTATCAGAGTTTTTAAAAAGAGAATCTATAATTTGCAGTAAAAAAGGTAAAAAAGGCAAGATTAGAGAAATTGATATTGCCCCTAAAATTAAATCTTTTAATATCGAGAATAACAGTTTAAAGTTGATTTTAACAGCAGGAAATGAGAACACTTTAAACCCTTCATTAGTGCTTGATGCTTTTTTTGAGGCTTGCGAAATTCCGCAGATATTTTATACTGTTAAACGAACGATGGTGTTTAACGAGAAATTAGAGGAGTTTGAATAAATGGTCAAGCAGAAAAGAAATCATGTTTTAGATTTGGTTTTAGCTTCAATGTTTTTGAGTTTGGCTGTTATTTTGCCTACCATAACAATGAATATTAAGGAAATTGCTGATTCGCTTCTTTTAATGCATCTGCCGATTATGCTTTGCGGACTTATTTGCGGTGCGAAATATGGATTAGCATCAGGTCTTATGGCACCTATTATCCGCTCACTTATTTTTACAATGCCTCCGTTATATCCAAGAGCTATATATATGGCATTAGAGCTTGCAACATACGGCTTTGTTTTAGGACTTCTTTATAAGAAAACCAAGGGCAAGATATATATTAGCTTAATTGTTTCGCAAATTACAGGTAGAATCGTTTGGGCAATATCAAAAACCTTGCTTTTGGGCTTTTCGCATGAAGATATAACCTTTAAAGCGTTTTTGGTTGGAGGCTTTTTAGATGCGATACCTGGTATCGCTCTGCAACTGGTTTTAATACCTTTAATAATGTTAATAGTGAAAAAAACCAAATTAAAGACCTGAATCTGAGATTCAGGTCTTTAAAATTTTGTTATTCAGTTCTGAGCGCGGTTACAGGGTCTTTCTTTGCTGCGATTTTTGATGGGATAAGTCCTGCTATAAAGGTAAGCAACATACTGATTGCAACCAAGAGCAGTGCACCTATTATTGGAAGAGCTGCTAAACCGCCAATGCTGGTTAAAGCCTTAATAATAATATTTATTGGTATTAAAAGGATAAGGGTTACTATAATGCCTAAAAGTCCCGCAGTAAATCCAACTATAAGAGTTTCAGCATTGAATACTCTTGATATATCCTTTTTAGAAGCGCCGATAGCGCGCAAAATACCGATTTCCTTAGTTCTTTCTAATACTGAAATATAGGTTATAATACCTATCATTATCGAGGAAACAATTAACGAAATACTAACAAATGCTATAAGAATATAGCTAATTGCATTTATGATTGTGGTAATAGAGGACATCATCAATCCAATATAATCAGTATAGGTGATTTGTTCCTCCTCAGGAGCTTTTGAATTGTATTTTGTTATGAGAGATGAAATACTGTCCTTAGCTTCAAAATCCTTTGGATATATATTGATTTTAAAAGGTTTTTTCAAATCAGAAACACCCATAAGCTTTAAGTTGCTTTCATAGGTAGCCTCGCCTGACTGAGCTTTCATAACCGATACAAACTGAGCTGTTATTTCTTCCTCAGATTTTCCCTGAGACTTTAATTGATAGATATATCCGTTATATTGCTGTTGCTCGGCTTCTGGGAGAGTGGAAATATAAGCGGTTAATTTTTGGAAATCAAACTCATCAAAATTATTGTTGAAAGGTCTTCCTGTAAACACATTGGTTTCAGCGTCTGCTTTTTGTGCTTTAACAATTTCACTTTCATTAACATCGGTTATAAGCTTTTCCATAAGCTCTTTTTTATAGCCTATAAGACCGCTGACCTTATCGTTAACCGCGTTTTCTGATGGACGCATAATTCCAACAACCTTAATGGTTTCGGCATCCTTTAATTTTGTGCTGATATATAAATCATCTTTGGTCTTATCGGTCCAAATGCCGTTTGAGGTTTTTTCGAAATAATCGCTGTTTTTAAGAAGCTTAAACTTTAATTTTAATATATCATCAAAGGTATATGAGGAATTGGCGGTTGCTTCAATTTTTTCACCGCGTTTTGCTTTTTCAAGCATTTCCTTTAATTCTTCAACATCTTTTAGACCTAGGGAATAAAGTGTGTAATCACTGATTTGATTGTTTTTATCAACTATTAAAATAACTTCATTATATTTTTTTGGCATTCTTCCCGCGATAACATCATACTGATTTTCTAAAATTTCTTCGTTATCTAAAAGCTGAGTCCAAGTTTGAGTATTCATCATTGACATAGATGATGTTTCATTTGTATCAACATCCATACCCATACTGCTATAAATAATGTTGAAAATCTGGTTGGGATTAATATGAACACCGTTTTCGGTATAAATATTCATATCGGTTGTATAAACATATTCGATAGAACTTGTATATTCTTTTAACTCTTCATTTTTATCTAAATGAACTTTGAATTTTTCCAAATTATTTGCCGACATACCGTTTATCATGGTTGACATCATTTCGGTCATAATATTATTTGAATAAATTTTATTAGCATCTTTATCGGTTTCTAATTTGTTTTCAGCCATTAAGTCGGTAGCCATACTGTTCATATCAAATCCGGCTTCCTCAATGGTTATAGGATAGCTTGAAAGGGTTTCTTCTTCAACTTGGGTTATATAAGCGTTAACACCGCTTGAAAGGGAAAGAATGAGCGCTATACCGATAATACCTATTGAACCAGCAAATGAAGTTAAAAAGGTTCTAGCTTTCTTGGTTAACAAATTATTAAGGGAAAGCGATAAAGCCGTAAAAAAGGACATAGAAGGCTTTTTAGGCTCTTTCTTATTGTTTGATACTTCCTCTTTTTCTGATTCAAAAGCAGAAGTATCATCAGTTACAAGACCGTCAAAAAGGCTTATAATTCTTGTAGAGTATTCTTTTGCGAGCTCAGGATTATGGGTTACCATTATAACCAGTTTGTCTTTTGCGATTTCCTTTAAAAGCTCCATTATCTGAACAGAGGTTTTGCTATCAAGCGCGCCGGTCGGCTCATCTGCCAAAAGAATATCAGGGTTATTTATAAGAGCGCGGGCAATAGCCACTCTCTGCATCTGACCGCCTGACATTTGATTAGGCTTTTTGTCAATTTGGTCTGAAAGACCAACCTTTTCTAAAACTTCAATAGCTCTTTTTCTTCTATCACTTTTAGAAACTCCTGAAAGAGTAAGCGCTAGCTCAACATTAGAAAGAACGGTTTGATGGGGGATAAGGTTATAGGTTTGGAAAATGAAACCGATTGTATGATTGCGGTAGTTATCCCAATCACTATCGCGATAGAGCTTGGTTGATTTTCCGTTTATGAAAAGGTCTCCAGAGGTGTATCTATCAAGACCGCCTATAATATTAAGAAGGGTTGTTTTACCGCAACCTGAGGGTCCTAAAATAGAAACAAACTCGTTTTCGCGAAATTCAAGGTTGATACCTTTTAAGGCTTCAACATTGTTATCGCCGATTTTGTATTCCTTTACAATGTTTTTAAGTTTAAGCATTTAATGCTCATTTCCTTTCAATTTTAATATACATATTCTTATAAATATATATTATAACATAAAAATGGAAAAATTGTTAATATTTATTAAATTATTTGAAATTTTCTATTTTGCAGTCTTTATAATAGTGTTTTAATATCTCTTTATAGTTTTTTCCTTGCTTTGCCATATAGTTTGCTCCGTTTTGGCTCATACCTACAGAATGTCCGTATCCATAGGTTTTAAATACGAATTTATCGTCTTTATAAGCTATTTCAAAATTAGAGGACCTAAGATTTAAAATACTTCTAAGTCTTGCGCCAGATATTTCTTTACCGCAAACCTTAATTTTTAAAACTGTTCCTGATTTTGAGCGGGTTATATTTGAAAAATCAGATTTCTTAATTGCGGAAATTTCCATACTTTCGGATAATAGCTTTGTAAGCTCGGCTTTGGTGAAGCTTTTTTCTGATATGTAACCTGATGCCAGTTTATCACCCTCACTTGAAACCGATATAAGATAGGGGATAGCTATACCCCAAACATTTTCGGCATTTTCGGTTTTTCCTGAAGATATCGCGTGGTAAACGGCGGTTATAGGACTTCCGTTATATGTTATAACCTCGTTTTCGGTTTCTTTTATAGCGGATTTGATTTTTTCTATATATTCGTCAGCCTTTTCGCCCCATTTTTCGCGGGCGGCTTTTTCGGTTATAAAACTTTGGTCGGTTATATGGTTATCGGTTATATCATAGCTTTTGTTTTTATTTTCTGATTTTCTGTTTAAAGCAAATGTATAAGCCGCAACTGCCTGAGCTTTTAATGCTTCTTTTTCATAGAGTGCCGGCATTTCGGCTGCAACAACCCCGAAAATATAATCTGAGGCCTTGATTTCGGTGATTTCTCCGTTTTCAGTATGGCAAACCTTAAAGCTTGTACCCTCAGTGTTAAAATCGAAAGGTGAGTTTTCTAATATTTGAGTTGTTTTGAGTGCGTTTTCGGTTTTGGATAGAGCAGATAGTGGTAATATTAACATAATGGCTGATAAAATAACCGATACCGATAGAATTTTTTTCAATTTTAATCCCTCTTTTTTGAAAATTTATTGACTTTTAAATTAACTAGTTATAAAATTAATATATTATATGCATTTTAATATTCAATAATGCTTTGGAGATGTTTTTAAATTATGAAATATAAAAAGATTCTTCTTTTTTCAGGTGTTGCGTTGCCTGTTTGTTTAGGATTAAGATTTTTGCAATTATTTTATATAATTGAAGCAGAAACCGGATTTTATAAACCTGAATTTAAGAACTTTGGCTCATATATTTTAATATTAATTTTTGGCTTTGTTGCGGCAACCGTTATGTTTTCAATGTTTACTCATCGCCGTCCCGATAAGCTTCCGCAGATTAATTTAGGTTTATCATTATCTTCGTTTTTATTGGCAGGAGCCATTGTTTTTGAGTTGTTTAGTCAGAAGGTTCTGTTTGGAAATGCTGTTTGGCAGGTTGTATTTCTTAAATTGTTTGGTATACTCTCGGCAGTATGGCTTGTTTTATTTGGTTTAAAAGGATTTTTTAATATTAAAATTCCTGTTATAACCTCTGCGGTGCTCGGGATTTTTTATGTTATGAAAATTATCTGTAATTTTGCTTCAATATCATCTCTTGCATTAATTTCGGATAATATCCTTCTTATTGGTTCATATTGCTTTATTTTATTATTTATGATGAATTTTGGAAAACTGTATAGCGGTTTGGATTTTGAACGCGGATTTAAAAAGCTTATGGCAACAGGTTTTGGCTCGGTTATTCTTTGTTTTACCCAGTCGATACCTAATATAGTTTATAATCTGGTATCAGGTGGAAATTATAACCATATAGCACAGGCTACTAATATAAATCTTTTAATTACAGGAATATTCATTTTGGTATTTGTTTTATCGCATTTTTCTCATAAAAATGCTTGCGAAAGGATAGTTTAAATGGCAAAGATAGAAAATTTAAGAAACATAGCAATAATAGCACACGTTGACCACGGTAAAACCACCTTGGTTGACCAGCTTTTAAAACAAAGCGGAACTTTCAGAGCAAATGAAAATGTTAACGAAAGGGTTATGGATTCTAACGATTTAGAGCGTGAAAGAGGAATAACCATACTTTCTAAAAATACAAGTGTTATGTACGGCGATATTAAAATCAATATTGTTGATACTCCCGGGCACGCTGATTTCGGCGGCGAGGTTGAGCGTATTCTTCAAATGGTTGACGGTGTTTTGCTTTTGGTTGATGCATTTGAAGGATGTATGCCTCAAACTCGATTTGTTTTGAAAAAAGCATTGGCTCTTGGTAAAAAAGCGGTTGTTGTTGTTAATAAAATCGATAGACCAATGGCAAGACCTCATGAGGTTGTTGATGAGGTTTTAGATTTGTTTATCGAGCTTGGAGCAGATGAGGACCAAATCGAATTTCCGGTTATTTTTGCATCAGGCAGAGATGGATATGCAACCTATTCTCCCGATATAAAAGGTGAGGATATGAAGCCGTTATTTGAGTCTATCGTTAAAGAAATTGATGCTCCCGAGGGCGATACCGACGGTGCTTTGCAAATTCTTTTCACAAATATAGAATATGATGATTATCTCGGCAGAATCGGTGTTGGCCGTGTTATTCGCGGCTCGGTTAAGAGTGGTCAAACCGTTGCTCTTTGCCATAAGGACGGAAGCAGTTCTAATGTTAAAATCTCTAAACTTTTTATGTATAGAGGTCTTAAAAGATACGAGGAGGATACCGCAACGGTTGGCGATATAATTCAGGTTGCAGGTTTATCTGAGCTTGAAATAGGCGAAACCGCTTGCGCTACCGATGCTATTGAGCCATTGCCTTTTGTTAAAATAGATGAGCCTACTTTGTCTATGAACTTTATGGTTAATAATTCTCCATTTGCAGGTCAGGACGGTAAGTTTGTAACATCCAGAAACCTCAGAGACAGGCTTTTCAAAGAGGTTATGACTAATGTTAGTTTAAGAGTTGAGGAAACTGACAGTGCGGATACCTTTAAGGTTTCAGGTAGAGGAGAGCTTCATCTTTCTATTTTGATTGAAACTATGCGTCGTCAGGGTTATGAATTTCAGGTTTCACCCCCTGAGGTTATTTATAAAAAGGGCGAAAACGGTGAGCTTTTAGAGCCTATTGAGCTTCTTATGATTGAAGTTCCTGAGGAATATGTTGGTGCTGTTATGGAAAGACTTGGCACCAGAAAAGCTGAAATTCGCAATATGGGAACCCGCGAAGGAGGAACTTCGCATCTCGAATTTTTAATTCCTTCAAGAGGTCTTTTGGGTTACCGTTCGCAGTTTTTAACCGATACTAACGGAAACGGTATTATGAATCATGTTTTCGATAGCTATGAGGAATATAAGGGTGATATCGACCAGCGGTCAACAGGTTCTATTATTGCTTTTGAGCGTGGAGAGGCTACCGGTTACGGTTTGTTTAACACCCAAAGCCGAGGCAGACTTTTCATTGAACCCGGTACACCTGTTTACGAGGGTATGATTGTTGGCGAAAATCCAAAGAGTGAGGATATTGTTTGCAATGTTTGCAAGAAAAAGCAGATGACTAATACAAGAGCTTCAGGCTCAGATGACGCTTTAAGATTAGTGCCTCCTTCAAAATTGAGTCTTGAACAGTCGCTAGAATTTATTAAGAATGATGAGCTTGTTGAAATAACCCCCGAAAATATAAGACTCAGAAAGAAAATTCTTAATAAAGAAGAAAGAATGAAAGCGGAATCGAGAAAGAAATAATGGAATATATTGTTACCGATTTAGAGTGGGATAATGTTTATTTCAAGCCCGAGAAACGCTTTATAAATCAGATTCTTCAAATAGGCGCGGTAAAGCTAAATGACGATTTCGAGATTATTGACAGTTTGGACATAATTGTTCGTTCTGAAATTTCAAATAAGGTTACGGGAAGATTTGCTAAGCTTACGGGGATAACCTCTGAAATTATGCGAGAGGGAATGCCATTTAAAGAGGCGGTTGAAAAGTATAACAGTTTCGTAAAAAATGCTGATGTTACAATGACTTGGAGCGATTCCGACCTTTATACTATTCTCGAAAATGAGGATTTCAGGCTAAAAGACGGTCTTAAATTTAAATTAAATTATTATCTCGATTTGCAAAAGTTTGTGCAACAAGAGCTTTATAAAAGAGGATATGAGAGCAAAAATCAAATTGCCTTAGAAGCGGCTGCCGATTTTTTAGGTCTTAATACCGAGGGCTTTGAATTTCATACCGCGGTTGATGATTGCAGAGTTTCGGCAGAACTTTTTAAAATTTCTTATGATAAAGCAAGATTTGAAAGCTTGGTTAAGGACACCTCTGATAAATCCTTTTTCAAAAGACTCAGGTTTAAACCTTATCCGATTTCCGATATTAATGATACCGATATTAAACCCTCTGAGCTTGAATTTTCCTGTCCAGAATGTAATGGGAAAACTACAAGGATTACTAATTGGAAATATATAAACCGTTGGTTTATAAGCAATTTTAAATGCCAAAAATGCGGTTTTAAGTTTAACGGTAGAGTTGCTTTTAAAAGAACTTATGACGAGGTTAAGGTTAAGCATAAAGTTTGCGAATATAAACCTAAAAAGAGGAAAAATAATGATGTGCAGTCAGTGTCCGAGAAGGTGTAACGCTTTAAGGACAGAAAATGAAAACATAAACGGATTTTGCAAAATGCCTTTGTTACCAAAAGTAGCAAGGGCTGATTTGCATTTTTGGGAAGAACCTGTGATTAGTGGCGAAAACGGTTCAGGCACGGTCTTTTTCAGCGGTTGTTCGCTTGGATGCGTTTATTGTCAAAATGAGGAGATTTCCCATAAAGGAAAAGGCAAAATAATTTCTTATAGGCAGTTAGCGGATATTTTCAGAGAACTCGAATTAAAAGGTGCCCATAATATAAACCTTGTTAATCCAACCCATTATACTTATGCAATTAAAAAAGCTTTAGAAATTTATAAGCCCTCTATCCCGATAGTTTATAATTCAGGCGGATATGATACTGAATCACAGCTTGAAATGCTTGCAGATTATATTGATATATATTTAATGGATTTGAAATATTTAAACCCTGAAAACGCATTAAAATATTCCCTCGCTTCTGATTATCCTGAAATAGCCAAAAGAGCTATAAAAAAGGCGGTTGGGTTGCAACCCGAAGTTGAAATTGAAAATGGTATTATGAAAAAGGGCGTTATAATCAGGCATTTAATTTTGCCATCCCAAACACGCGAGGCTATGGCGGTTTTCGATTATGTAAATAAAAACTTTAAAAATACTTATTTTAGTTTAATGAGTCAGTATATTCCAATCGGCAAAGCTTTAAATATGCCGCCTATAAATCGCAAGATAACCGATAGGGAATATAACAAGGTTTTTGATTATATTTGCGCTACCGATTTTGAAAATATTTTTATTCAGGAAAGAAAGAGTGCAGATAAAAAATATATACCTGATTTTGATTTAGGGTAATTTGTATATTTTACTTGTATTTATGTCAAAAATGATATATAATTAAATTGATATTTTATATTCTAACAAGAGGTTTTTATGCTTAGACATATTTTTTCAAATGAAATAGGAATTTTGGGTGCGGTTTTATATATTGCATCCGCATTAGTTGTTATTTTTCTAACCATGCCTGTGCATGAATATGCGCACGGTTTAGTTGCTTATAAATTAGGTGATAATACTCCTAAATGGCAGGGTAGATTAACCTTAAATCCTTTTGCTCATATTGATTATCTGGGTGCGCTTTCTATTTTGCTTTTCGGATTTGGTTGGGCAAAGCCTGTTAGGGTTAATATGAACAACTTTAAAAATCCAAAAATCGGTATGGCTATAACCGCGCTTGCAGGTCCTGTTTCAAATTTAATAGTAGCTTTTATTTCTTTGCTTTTATTTAATTTATCCGATGTTGTTTTTCTTTATTTTGATAATCAAATATTAAAGGCAATTTTTATAAATGTTTTATATTATATTGCGTTAATTAATATTTCTCTTGCGGTATTTAATTTAATTCCTATTCCTCCGCTGGATGGTTCTAGAATTTTATCGGTTGTTTTACCTAATAGAATTTATTATACCATTATGCGATATGAAAGATTTATTTATTTTGGGTTGCTTGCATTATTATGGATAGGTATTTTGGATATTCCACTTAGCATTTTAACAAATATAACTTTTAGCGGTTTAAATAACTTAGCTTATTTGCCGTTTAAGCTTTTAGGATATTAGGTGGCGGATATGGAAAATACATTATCGTATAGATTAGAGGGCTTTGAAGGTCCGCTTGATTTATTGCTTCAACTAATATCCAGAAATAAACTTAATATTTATGAAATTCCGCTTAGCCTTTTGATAGACCAATATCTTGAGCAAATAAAGCTCTATGAAGAGGAAGAAATGGAGCTTTCAAGCGAGTTTTTAGAAATGGCTTCAAGATTGGTTTATATTAAGACTGTAAGCCTTTTGCCAAAGCATGAGGAAATTGAACGCTTGGAGGACGAGCTTAAAGGTGAACTTTTGGAATATATGGTTTGTCAGCAAATTGCAAAGCAATTAGGTTCAAATCAGGAAGGCTTTAATAAATTGGTTAAGAAACCTACGGAGTATGATTTTGATAAAACATACGAGCTTATCCACGAGAGCGATATTTTGCAGTCGGCTTATTTAGCGGCAGTTGGCAGAGGAAAACGCAAATTGCCGCCATCAACTGCACCGTTCCAGAAAATTGTTGCTAAAAAAATTGTTTCGGTTTCAACCAAGATAGTTTTTGTTATAAGAAATCTTTTAGGTTCAGGTAAGGTTAAACTAAAAAAACTTTATGGTTCAGCGAGTAGCCGTTCTGAGCTTGTTGCAACCTTTTTAGCGGTGTTAGAGCTTTGTAAAGCAAACCGTGTTAAAATTGAGGGCGATACCGATAATGCCGATATTATTTTAGTTAAGGGGCATAAAAACAGATGAATATAAACAAACTTATACCCGCTTTTGAGGCGGTTTTATATGCAGGCGGAGAGCCATTGAGCATTGAGCGTTTTGCTCAGGTTTTTGAAATATCACCTGATAAGGTGGTTAAGGTTATGGAAGCCTTGGCTGAGAAAATGGAAAAGTCAAATAGTGGTTTGGAGCTTTTAAGACTTGAAAACACCTATCAGTTAGCAACTAAAACCGATTATGCCGATTATATTAAAAAGGCATACGATATGAGAAGAAGAACACCTTTATCTCCTGCGGCTTTGGAGGTTTTGGCGGTTGTGGCTTATAATCAGCCTGTTACCAAATCTTTTATTGAACAGGTCAGAGGGGTTGACTGTTCGGGTGTTGTTACAACCCTTATCGAAAAAGGTTTATTAGAGGAAAGAGGAAGATTAGAGCTTCCCGGAAAACCTTTGCTTTACGGAACAACCAAAAACTTCTTGCGTTGTTTTAGTCTTTCCGATTTAACCGAGCTGCCGCCGCTTCCTAAATCTGAGGGTGAGCAGAATGATATCGGCGAGCAACTTGAAATAGCGGCAGATGAAGAGGAGAATGTCGGTTGAAAATCGCTTTGATAATAACAGGCTCGGTTTTAGCTTTATTGTTAATTTTAAGTTTAGCTTTGCTTTTTTTGCCTGTTAGTGTTTTCATAAAGTTTAAAGAAGATTTTTTTGTTAAAATAAAGTTTTTCGGTATTAAGGTTTATGAGATACCTCAAAAGAAAGATAAAAAAGATAAAACACCGAAAGAAATAAGCGATAAAAAGGCTGAAAAAAATGAAGAAAAAGCGGAGAATATTGTTTTATCAAAGGCTAAAAGCTTTTTTGGATTTTTTAAGAAAAAGTACGGCTTTTTCGGTGCGGTTAAAAAGCTACTTGGCTTTTTTAATGATGCTTTAACACATATAAAACCTTTTTTGCGACATATTAAGGTTAAAAAGGTAATCTTAAATTTAGTCATCAGCGGTGATGATGCCGCCGATACCGCTATTAAATACGGTCAGGTTTGCACTGCGGTTTATCCTGTGCTTAGCTTTTTTGAATCCGTTTGCGGTGTTGATTTTAAAAAGATAAATGTTAAATCTGATTTTACCGATAATAAAAACGAATTTGATTTTTCACTTCTTATCAAGCTTAAAATATTTTATTTGCTAAAAACCGCTTTCAAGGTTTATAAAGAATATAAAAATTTCACTTTAAAGGAGAATTATAATGAGCGATAATAACATTAAAAGCATTATGGATACTACTATGGATAAGTTAAAAGCTATGGTTGATGCCGATGTTATAACAGGCACACCGGTAGTAGTTGGGGATATTACCCTTATTCCTGTTTCTAAGGTTGCTTTCGGTTTAGCAACAGGGGGAAGTGATTTCCCAAATAAGAACGGCGCTGAGTTGTTTGGTGGCGGCGGCGGTGCAGGTGTTAGCGTTTCTCCGATTGCCTTTATAGTGATTTCTGGCGGTAATGTTAGAATGATGCCTATTTATAACGAGCTAACAACGGTTGAAAAGGCGATTTCTATGATTCCTGAATTTGTTGATAAGGCGAAAGAACTTATTGACGAGCTTCCTAAAAAATCAGATAAAACCGATAAAGAGTAATAATAAACACCTCGCTTAGAATATCTTTAAGTGAGGTGCTTGTATTGAAAAGGATAGTTTGTTTTATTTGTTTTTTTGCTTTGGTTTTGCCCTTTAATGTGTCTGCAGTTTCAACCTCTGCTTCGGCGGCGGTTGTTATAAACGCGGATACAAATGAGGTTTTGTATTCTCATAATGCTGATAAAAAGCTCTCAATGGCTAGCACAACCAAAATTATGACAGCGCTTTTGCTTTGCGAGGCGGGTGATTTTGAGAAAGAGATTACTGTAAGCGCTGAAATGCTTAGGGTTGAAGGCTCTTCAATGGGACTTCTTGCGGGCGATAAGGTGAGACGCTATGATTTATTATACGGTATGATGCTAGCCTCAGGAAACGATGCCGCTAATGTTACGGCTTATGAGCTTGGCGGAACGGTAGATGGCTTTGTTAAGCTTATGAATGAGAAAGCAAAATCTATCGGCATGAAAAACACCAATTTTGAAACCCCGTCGGGACTAGATGCGAAAGAGCATTATTCTACGGCTTATGATATGGCAATACTTGCGAGTTATGCTTTAAAAAATCCTGATTTCAAAAAAGCAGTTGCAAGCCAGAAGGAAACACTTTTTTATGGAAATGAGCCATATAAACGAACCTTAACTAATCATAACAAGCTTTTAAAAAGCTATCCTTATGCTATTGGGGTTAAAACTGGTTTCACCAAAAAATCAGGCAGGTGCTTAGTAACAGCTGCGAGAAAAGACGGGAAAACGGTTGTTGCCGTAACCTTAAACGACCCTAACGACTGGGCAGACCATAAAAATCTTTTGGAATATGGGTTGAATTCTATTAAGCTAACAGAGATAGTTCCCGAAAAAACCAACTATAATATTGAGGTTGTATCGGGAACCGAGAGTAAGCTTAAAGTTGAAATTAAACCTATTAAAATGAGTTATTATAAAGACAGTAATTTTGAAACGGTTGTAAATCTTCCGAGATTTTTATATGCTCCTGTTAAAAAAGGAGAAATAATCGGAAGTGTTGATTATGTTTCAAACGGTAAAATTTTCAAAACAGTAGATATTTTATCTGAAAAGGATATTGAAATCAAAATTTCTAAAAATAGTAAAACAATAGATTTTAAAGAAAATATATTTTTAATCTTCAAGAAAATATGGGAGAGTTAAATGAAAGATAATAAAATAAGACTTCAAAAGCATTTATCCGAGGCGGGCATTGCCTCTCGCAGAAAAGCCGAGGAATTAATTGAACAGGGAAAGGTTAGAGTAAACGGCAGAGTTGCAACTATTGGTGCAAAGGTAGACCCCAAGCGCGATAAGGTTACTGTTTCGGGAAAAACTGTTATTGCTAACACTCAAAAGGTCTACATTATGTTACATAAGCCGAGAGGCTTTGTTACAACTATGAAGGACGAGCTTGACCGCAAATGCGTAACCGATTTGGTTAAGGATGTTGGTGTTAAGGTGTTTCCCGTAGGTCGTTTAGACCGCAATTCTGAGGGACTTCTTATTATGACTAATGACGGAAACTTTGCTAACAATCTAACACATCCCTCTGCTCAGGTTAATAAGACCTATCGCGTAACTGTTAAGGGCGATTTGGTTGACGAAAAGTTAGTTAAGCTTCAAGAGGGAATAATGTTAGACGGCAGAAAAACTCTTCCTTGCGATGTTTTTGTTGCTGAAAGAAAAGCAGATAGAACGGTTTTAATTTTTATTATTCACGAGGGCAGAAACCGTCAAATAAGAAGAATGTGCGAAGAGGTTGATTTAGAGGTTATGAGACTTAAACGCACCGAAATTGCAGGCGTTAAGCTCGGTATGTTGCCGCAAGGCAAATGGAGACCTTTAAATGAACGCGAAATGCGCCATTTAACTAATGTTAATCAAAAGGACGGTAATGCTTGATGTTAATATTATCATTAACAAACGACCTTGAATTAGCTAAAAAATTATACTTAGAAAACAGTATAGAATTTGATGAAAACAGTCTGTGTATGCTATGCCAAAACGGTGAAGAAATTTTAGGTTACTGCCTTTTTTCTGTAACCGAAAAAAGAGGAGAGGTTTATGTAATTTCTCCGCTTGAAGATATTGCATTGGCAGACGGCATTTTAAGAAGCAGTCTCCATGTTTGTGCCGAACGAAATGTTATGGATGTTTTCTATAAAGATAGTTTATCGGAAGAATTTTTAGAAAAGATTGGTTTTATAAAAAATAAAGCCGAAAAACGCCTTGATATAGATAAGCTTTTTAAAGCTTGTTGCCAAGGTTGCAGTTAAAACTAAAAGCAGATGAGTAAAAACTCATCTGCTTTAAATTTTTAAAATATTTTCGGGTATTCGTTTTATAAGTATTGCTGAGCATAAACCTATTAGTATGCCCGAAATAGTGCCTGTTATTATAAGAACAACAAGATAAAAACCTAATTCTGCGGTTTCGAGTAAAAGCATTGCCATTAAAATCTGACCGATATTATGAGCTACTCCTCCTGCAACACTTACGCCTACTGTGGAAAAACAGCGTAAACGGCGGAGCAAAATCATAATAAGTAAACTAAGTATGCCGCCTGCTATACTATATAGAAAAGATATCATATTGCCAAATAGCATACTTATTAGTACAATTCTTATAACCGAAACAATGGCGGCAAAAAAAGGACCTCGTTTATATAGCAAAAATAAAATAATGATATTTGGTAAGCCCATTTTAATTCCTGGAATAGCGGGGAATAAGGGAGGTAAAAGAACTTCTATATAAGCTAATATCATTGCTAAAGCGGTGCAGATACCAACAAATGCTACTAGCTTTGGTTTATATTTCATAAATTCCTCCTATGCGATGGCATCTACAATATTATCTTTTGGGTTTTGGCTTATGGTAACTACTACCTGATTAGGTAAACAAACAATGCTTTCACCGTCGCGAAAAATAGGCTTGTGTTTAACACAAAGCCCATCGGGACAACTGGCTGATTTTATATAAACCTTACCGTTTTTAATAATCAGGAGATTATGATGCTCATTATTTTTTCCCGAAATAATATCTTTCGCAATGTCTTTGCTTAATGAATATGTACCGTAGTTTTCACCGCCGATAGTAACCTTAACTGTATCTCCTGTATCTCTTAAAACAAATAGGTAAAACAGACCGATAGAGGCAATTAATAATAGAGACAAAACTAAAATTATATCGTTTCTAATGGTTTTATGCGAAGCTTTTTTCATATTACTCAATAATACTCACTTCATTTAGTCTATCAGGGAAAGATACGGTTTTAAGACAGCCTGTTGGACATTCATTTACGCAAGCTTGACAGTTAGTGCATTTTATATAATCAATAGTAGCTAAATTGTTTGATACAGAAATAGCACCATTGGGGCAAATCTTTTCACACTTTTTGCAACCAATACAAGCATTTTTACAAGCTTTTCTTGCGTCGCCGCCCTTTTGAGTGTTGCTGCACATAACAACTGTCTCAGTTTTTTGAGGAATCATATTTATTATATGTTTAGGACAAGTATTTGCGCAGATGCCGCAACCTAAACAACGGGTGGTATCAATACGCGCGATAGAGTCGGTCATACAAATAGCGTTTGAAGGGCAAGCGTTAGCGCAATCTCCAAATCCTAAACAACTGAATCTGCAAGCGTTTGGACCGCCGTAAATCATTGAAGCGGCAAAACAAGACTTAACACCGTCATATTTTGCGATTTTGAAGGTCGCATCGCAGTTGCCGTTACAAGAAACAAATGCAACAACATCTTTAAGCGGTTCAACCTTAATATCCAATATTTTACCAATTTCATCAGCAACGCTTTGCGCTCCGGGGATGCATAAATTTGGTTTAACACCGCCCTCAACTAATGCGGCGGCATAATCATCGCAACCTCTGAATCCGCAAGCTCCACAGTTAATACCGGGTAAGCATTCTCTGATTTCTGTTTTTAGTGGGTTTTCTGCAACAAAAAAGAAATGCGAACATACCAGTAACAAGATACCAACTATTAAAGCTATTGCAAGCATTGCAATAAATGCAATCAATACTTCCATTTAAAAAATACTCCTATGCAAAAATCTTTTCGATAATACCGCTAAATCCCATAAATGCCAAAGAAATAAATGATGCAGCTATCAAGGTTGCACCTAATCCTTTGAAAGGCGCGGGTATATTGGTATTATCAATTCTGGAACGCAAACCTGAAAATAAAATCATAGCAAGTAAAAATCCAAGTCCGCATCCTAATGAACTAATCATTGATTCGAGGAAATTATAACCGTCATTAATATTGTTTATTGTAACACCGAGTACAGCACAATTG
Organism: Clostridia bacterium; assembly: GCA_017537365.1. Classification (GTDB taxonomy): domain Bacteria; phylum Bacillota; class Clostridia; order Oscillospirales; family Acutalibacteraceae; genus UBA737. The sequence goes on along the minus strand of JAFYKZ010000026.1, from coordinate 222,868 downwards.
GTTGTTATAAGCGGCAGATAAACGCCTAAACCTTTATGTAATGAGGGTAAAAACTTTTTAAGCAATATTTCCAAAATCTGAACAAGAGAAGCAATGATTAGAATAAATACAATATTCTGCAAATATTCAAGATGAAAAGCATTTAGAATAAAGTATTGGATAGGCCATGTAACTGCAGTTGCAATCAGCATTACCAAGGTTACAGAAACACCCATACCAACAGCTTGGTCTTTTTTCTCGGAAACTCCTAAGAAAGGGCAGATGCCTAAGAAACGACTTAAAACATAATTATCAACAAAAACCGAAGACAGAAGGATAACGATTAAAATTTTAAAACTTTCCATTAGCTATTAACTCCTTCCTTTTGACAACCGGCTTTTCCGCAACTGCTGGCATGAGGACAACCCTCGCACGAAAATGAGGTTTTTATAGGAGCTTTTCCGTGAGTTACGCAGTAGATAACAGCAATAAGTATACCGTATACCAATAATCCGCCCGGAGCTTTGGTTAAAAACTCAATTTTATAGTTTTCCATAAACGGAATTGCAATTCCTGCAAAGGAAGCAGCTCCGAAAACTTCGCGGATTGTTGACATTAAGGTTAAAGAGAGGGTGAATCCTAATCCCATACCGATACCGTCAAGTGCGGAATGAATCACAGTGTTTTTGTTTGCAAACATTTCAGCGCGTCCTAAAATAATGCAGTTAACTGTGATTAAATCAAGATAAACGCCAAGTGTTTCGTATAATGAAGGCAATAAAGCCTGAACAGACATTTTAACTATGGTAACAAAGCCTGCAATAATTACAATATAGCATGGAATTCGCATATTTTCAGGGATTATTTTGCGAAGAAGAGAAATAAAAATATTTGAGCAAAACAGCACTACTAATGCGGCAATACCCATACCGAAAGCACCGTCAACAGTAGTGGTTGTTGCTAAAGAAGGGCATGTACCGAGTACGAGCACCAAAACAGGATTTTCTTTTATAATTCCGTTTAAAAGAACGGAAAGTGAAGATTTTTGTTTCATTACCTTTCTCCTCCGCTTAATTCTTTAACGGCTTTTAGCGCATCTTTAACGGCATTTTTATATGCCTTAGTTGTTTTAGTAGCACCCGCTATAGTATCAACTTCATCAATATTTTGTGCATTTTTAGAGATGAAATTTTTGCCGTAAGTTTTTTCTTTGCTAAGAGTTTCGTTTGAAGAAAGACAAACAGCACCAGTTACAATACCTTCAGTATCTACACCGCACATAATTATCATATTATTGCCGTAACCTGAGGTAACCATTTTCACAACATAACCTTTTCCATCAGTTTCTTTATACGCTTCGGAGATGGAGGAGGGAAGAGTAAGGTTCGATGTATCTATCTTTTCAAAGTTTTCGCCCTTTGGCATAACTTCTTTAAGGGATTTATTCGTAGAAGCTATTTGGTTTTGTTCGATAATAGGAACTGTAAAATAATTTGTTGTTGCCAATAACAAGGTTATTACAGTACAGATACAAACAAATACAAAAAGATTTTTTATGTATTTTTTCACTATTTGTTACCTCCTGCTGTAAAAACTTTGCGTCTTGTCCAACTGCTGATATATGGAGTAAGTATATTCATAAATAATATCGCAAAGGATACACCTTCAGGATAGATACCATAATATCTGATTAAACACGTAATTAATCCCGCACCTAAACCGAATATAACTTTACCTAATGGGGTAGAGGGGGAGGTTGTATAATCGGTTGCCATAAAGAAAGCGCCGATAAATAAACCACCTGACATGGTTAAAGATAAGGCATCAACCATATTAAAGCCTTTATAGAAAAAAGAGAAGATAAATACCATACCGATAAATGCTACGGGTATATGAAAACTTATCACTTTGCGTACAATCAGATAAATACCGCCGATTAGTAATGCTACTGTACAGGTTTCACCGATTGCTCCGCCTCGGTTGCCGATAAATAAATCTAATAACGATGGCATAATTTCGGCAGAAAGAGGTGTTGCGGTTGCAACAGAATCAATGGGGAAAGCGGGAACTGCTATTGAACTAAAAGCTATTACCATAAATACACGAGCAGTCATAGCAGGGTTTACGAGATTTTTACCAATACCGCCAAATATGCATTTAACGATAACGATTGCAAACAATGAGCCTATAACACATTGCCATAACGGAACATTAACAGATAAATTCAGCGCTAACAATAAACCTGTAACTGCGGCAGATAAGTCGCTTATGGTTTGGTCTTTTTTTATTATGTAATTAAAAAGTGCCTCAAATAAAACAGAAGAAAGCACGCAAACTAAAACAATAAGTAAAGAACGCAAACCAAAAATAAAAGTGCCCGCAATGGTTGCAGGTAAAAGGGAAATTATAACATCAAGCATTATTCCCGATGTTGATTTTCCGCTATGTATATGCGGAGAAACCATTACTTTTGTTAAAGAACTCATTGATTTTGAGCCTCCTTTTTCGCTTCCTCATTAACAAATTGTTTTGCTAATTTATTAAGCTGTACTAACGGTCGGTTTGCAGGACATACAAAACTGCAACAACCACATTCCATACAAGAAAGTACCGAAAGCTCGGTTAACAAACTTAAGTTTTTCTTCTCATAAGCTTCAGCTATACTTACAGGCGCCAATGAGAAAGGACAAGTGTTAAGACACGCACCGCAACGAATACAAGCGGTAGTTTTAGGAAGCTTTGCTTCTTTATTGGTTAATGCAAGAATTGCATTTGTATTTTTTATAATAGAAAAATCAGTGTTTGGAACACTGATACCCATCATTGGGCCACCATAAACAATTTTGGCGGGTTGCTCGGTTAAACCGCCGCAACAATCAAATAAATCTTTGATTGAAGTACCGATAGGCGTAATAACATTTTGCGGATTCTTAACAGCACCGCCTTCAACTGTTACGCATTTTTCTACCAAAGGCATACCTGTGCGAAGATAAGCGCCAATCGCTGCTACAGTTGTGCAGTTGAGAACAACGCAACCAACATCAATCGGTAGCTTTCTCCCGGTGATTTTCCTACCTGTTGTATGATAAACCAACACTTTTTCGCCGCCCTGCGGATAAATGTCAGGAAGAATCTGAACCTTCACAGAAAAATCAATGATTGATGATGCCATTTTTTTCATAGATTTAGCCGCTGTCTTATTGTTTTTTTCGATACCAATAATAACATTTTTAACCCCTAGATAGCGGTTAAATGCATTGAGTGCGATAATCATATCTTCGGTGCGAGTCAGCATTGAAACAGTGTCGCTCGTAACATAAGGCTCACATTCTGCGCCGTTAATAATTATGTAATCAATTTTCTCCGGCTCAACATTTAATTTAACGTAGGTTGGAAAACCTGCACCGCCGAGTCCTACAATACCTGATGCTTTTACGGCATCTATCAAATCTTTTTGACTGTTTACAACGGGTGGGGCTATTGTATTGTCAGGAGTCATTTCACCGTCAGATTCAATTACAACAGCAGTTGTTGTTGAACCGTTATACAACAAGTAATCGGTTAGTTTAATAACCTTTCCCGAAACACTTGAATAAATATCAGAAGAAATGTAACCGTCTGCTTCGGCAATTTTAGTACCAACTTTAACAAGATCACCTGCTTTAACAATAGGAACAGCAGGTTTGCCTATATGCATACTCATAGGAATGGCTACTGTTTGCGGGATTTCCATACGAATTGTTGGATTTTTTTTTGTACCTTTTCTATGAGGTGTGTGAATTCCACGAAGATAAGAACCCATAAATATATATGCCTTTCTCAATATTATTAATAAAATATATATAAATTTTAAAATATATGTATAATAATGTCAAGTAGATTAAAATTTTAACAAACTTTAAAACTATATAAACAAAAACCATTTCCAATGTTTTTAGGAAATGGTTTTATAAACTATTTTTCTAAATCTTTCCAATCGGGAGAAAATGTTTTTTTGCCATTTTTATCAACCCACATAGCTTCAACACCGTCCAGCGATTTTATTAAAGATAATCCGTCAGATTGAGGCATACAAAATAGCGCAGTTGAAAGGGCGTCTGCCAACCCTGAATCATCACATATTATTGATACAGATAAATAGTATGCAGCAGGCATAAGGGTATTAGGATTAATTATATGGTGATAAGGTTTTCCGTCAACATAGTAAAACCGTTGGTATGAGCCGCTTGTTACCACTGATTCACCGTTTAGTTTTAAATAAGCTAAATAATCGTTACCATTTGGGTTTTCTATTCCAACTGTCCACTTTGTGCCGTCGGCTTTGTTTCCAATCGTGCGGACATTACCACCAACATTTAGAAGATATCCTGTAACACCGCTTTTTTCGAGTTCCTTTGCAATGCGCTCGGTTGCATATCCTTTGGCAATAGCTCCAATATCTAAGCTCATTTCAGGGTCGGTTAGAGTAACGGTATTTTGTGCATCGTCTATTATCATTTTTGAAATGTCGGTATGCTTTGAGGCATCTTTTAATGATTTTATATCAGGCAGAACGGCTTTTTCTGGATTTTCAATGCCGTTTATACGACATTTGTGCCACTCAGATAAAACACTTCCCATCGCAACATTCATTATACCGTTAGTTTTGGCATACATTTCCTTAGCAAAAAGAAGTAAATCTATAATTCGTTGGTCAACCTCAACCGTGCGGTGTTTACCGCCTACAAGCTCATTGATAGTATATAAATTTTCTATTTCTTCAAATTTATCATAAATGGAATATAACTTGTGATATTCGGCAAATTGCGCTAATATATCGTTAGAAATTTCATCAAATTCTTCTTGGCTGTTTGCATAACCGATAATTGTTATAACGGTATCGAAATATTCCATAGAATCGGTTGTGTATTTATTCTTTTCATTTTTTGGCGAACATGAGCAAAGTGAGCCTAAAATTATGAGAAGTGCTATAACAAGACATAAAATTTTTTGTTTCATATTAGTTCCCGGTAAATATTTTTTAATTGTTGATTTAATATTACAATAATTAAAATTTATTGTCAAGGATATAGAATACAAAAGCACTGCAATCGCAGTGCTTTTGTATTTAACAGGTTTATAGAAATTACTTTTTCTTGCAAACTTTTGTGTCAAATCCAGGGTTAAATGCATAGAAATTCTTTTCATTGAGTTTATCGGTTGTAAGTCGCATTGCTTCACCGAAGCGTTGGTAATGGACTATCTCTCTTTGACGCAAGAATTTAAGAGGTTCTAAAATATCGGGGTCATCTATTAGTCTTAATAAATTGTCGTAGGTTACTCTTGCTTTTTGTTCGGCGGCTAAATCTTCGTGCAAGTCGGCTAAAATATCGCCCTTTGCTTGAATATATTCAGCTCTCCAAGGCAAGCTTGAAGCGGCTATCGGATAAACCGCATTCGTATGGTCCACGAAGTATTTATCAAAACCACTAGCTTTAATTTCTTCTTCGGTTAGATTTCTTGTTAGCTGATGCACCATAGCACAAATCATTTCGAGGTGGGCTAGCTCTTCTGTGCCGATGTCGGTTAGAATTCCTTTAACCTCATCGAAAGGCTGAGAATAACGCTGAGTTAAATATCTCATTGAAGCTCCGAGCTCACCGTCAGGTCCGCCGTATTGACTGATAATTATCTGAGCATATTTAGGGTTAACATTTTTAATATTTATTGGATACTGCAACTTTTTTTCATATTTCCACATAACATTTAACCCTCCATAAAGTTATTTTCCCAAGGCCATGGACCTTTGAGCCATTTCCAACATTCAGTAGCGGGTACATCTTTTATTGTTGAGATATAATCGCCATACTGCGCCTCGTATGCAGCTATTGTTTCGGTTCTTTTATTACGGTACTCGCAAAGAAGTTCCATAGCTTTTCGGTTTGTTGGGTGGGTGTCTAAAAATAATACTAACTCATAAATTGCAAAATCAATTTCATAAATTCTTTTTTTCATTTCTCGTTTATTCATACTTCATACCTCCGCATAAGAAAGGTTTGTTTATATTCGGAAATAGGGTTCCGCATTTTAATGCCTGTTCTGGCTCATAAACACTTTCGAGAGGTTGGCTGTCAACAAAAGCCATTGTTAAAATTCCGCCGTTTATTTGTCTTGGTTCTGAAACGCAATAATTTCCGTCTATACAAGATGGAACAGTAACTGGACCTTGGTTATTACTGTTTCTGTTTGAAATTTTTTGCATTTCAAGAAGCTCATAAAGTCTTTTTTCCATCAGGACAGCTCCTTTATATCAAATAGGGAATATGATTGTCCCTTAATATACTATTTCGTTTTCATTATTTTGGTTACGATGGTATAAAAATGTAAAATTTAAAGAAAATATTAAAATGAATAAAAAATCTATTTTTTTTGAAAAATTTGCTTGCATATTATAGCGATAACATATATAATGGATATAATCGGTAAATTTTGCTATTTTATAAACAATATATTCGATTTTAATATTATAGCACTTGAAGGAGGTGCCATTAGTGACTGCATATCAATGGTTTATTGTGGGTATGGGTGTAAGTGTTGTATTTATAGGCCTTATATCAATTGTTTTGCTTTGCAAAATAGTAAGTGCATTATGTTCTCTCGGAAACAACAAAAAGTCTTCCGTAAATGAAACTCCAACTAACAATCCTCCCGCTGTTAGTGCTGTTCAAATGCCAATTGAAAACCGTCAGGAAATCATTGCCGCTGTTTCTGCCGCAGTTGCAGAGGAGTTAGGTACTGATATTTCTGCAATCAGAATTTTATCATTTAAAAAAATATAAGAAAAAGGTGTAAAAAATTATGAAAAAATATAATGTTACTGTTAATGGTACTTCTTACGAAATTACTCTTGAGGTTGTAGACGCTGCTGATGTTAAAGCAGCTCCAGCTCCTGCCGCTGCACCCGCAGCTGCTCCTGCTCCTGTAGCTGCAGCTCCTGTTTCTAATGCAGCAGGTGAAAAAGTTGTGGCTCCTATGCCCGGAAATATTTTAGCTGTTAATGTTAGCAATGGCGCTACAGTTAAAAAGGGCGATGTTTTATTCATTTTAGAAGCTATGAAGATGGAAAACGAAATTATGGCTACTTGCGACGGTACTGTTGTTTCAGTTGATGTTACTAAGGGTGCTTCGGTTGAAACAGGTGCTACTCTTTGCGTTATTGGTTAATTGGTGAATTTTTATGGAACAGATGATAGGCTTTTTAAAGGAGACAGGCTTTTATCTGCTTTTTGGTAAGATTACGGAAAATTGGCCTTCTCTTGTTATGATTTGTGTTTCGCTTTTCCTGCTTTGGCTTGGAATTAAGAAACAGTTTGAACCCCTTTTGCTCGTTGGTATAGCTTTTGGTATGTTGCTTACCAATCTTACTGCTTTCACTCCGTTTGATGCTATGTATCATACTGACCTTTGGGCCAATTTTATGGACGAGAGCAGCGAGTTTTACCATAGCTACGGACATATTATGTCAAACGGCGGATTGTTGGATATTCTTTATATTGGTGTTAAAACCTGTATTTATCCCTGTTTGATATTTGTTGGTATTGGAGCTATGACTGACTTTGAACCTTTGATTTCAAACCCTAAATCCTTGCTTTTAGGTGCTGCGGCTCAAATTGGTATTTTTGCAACATTTATTGGTTGTATTTATTTAGGATTCCCTCAGGCTGCTGCCGCTTCTATCGGTATTATTGGCGGTGCAGACGGTCCTACCGCTATTTACACAACCTCTAAGCTTTTCCCTGATTTGTTAGGTCCTATTGCGGTTGCGGCATATAGCTATATGGCTTTGGTGCCGGTTATTCAACCTCCGATTATGAAGCTTTTAACCACCAAAAAAGAGCGCAATATTATTATGAAGCCTTTAAGAAAAGTTTCTAAAACTGAGAAAATTATTTTCCCGATTGCTGTAACTATTTTCGTGGCTTTATTAGTTCCTTCTGCAACACCTTTGGTTGGTTGCTTAATGCTTGGAAACCTTTGGAAAGAATCAGGGGTTTGTGAGCGTCTTTGCAAAACAGCTCAAAACGAGCTTATGAATATCGTAACCATTTTCTTGGGTATTTCGGTTGGTGCAACTGCAACTGCAGAAGCTTTCTTAAATCTAAATACCTTAAAGATTTTGGCAATGGGTATTGTAGCTTTCAGTATGGGTACTGCTGGCGGCGTAATATTAGCTAAATTTATGAACTTGTTTACTAAAAACAAGGTTAACCCACTTATCGGCTCGGCAGGTGTTTCGGCTGTTCCTATGGCGGCTCGTGTTTCTCAGAGTGTTGGTCAAAAGGAAAACCCATCAAACTTCTTGCTTATGCATGCTATGGGTCCAAATGTTGCAGGTGTTATTGGCTCGGCTATTGCCGCAGGTGTTCTTATTGCACTTTGTAAGTAATTTTTAGGAGTAAAGTAATGGAAAATAAAAAACTGTTTATTACAGATACTATTCTTCGTGATGCTCATCAGTCGCAAGCGGCTACAAGAATGAAAATCGAAGATATGATTCCCGTTCTCGAAAAGTTAGATAAAATCGGCTATTGGTCGGTTGAATGTTGGGGCGGTGCAACCTTTGATGCTTGCATGAGATTTTTAAACGAAGACCCTTGGGAAAGACTTCGCACCATCAAAAAGCATATGCCTAACACTAAGCTTCAAATGTTGCTTAGAGGTCAAAACCTTTTAGGTTATAAGCATTATGCCGATGATGTTGTTGAGGCTTTTGTTGCTAAATCTATTGAAAACGGTATTGATGTTATTCGTATTTTCGATGCTTTGAATGATGTTCGTAATATTGAGCAGGCTATTAAGGCAACTAAGAAATATGGTGGCATTTGTGAGGCTGCGTTAAGCTATACCGAAAGCCCTGTTCATAATGAAGAATATTTCGTTAATCTCGCTAAGGAATTAGAGAGTATGGGTGCTGATGTTATTTGTATTAAGGATATGGCTAACTTGCTTCTTCCTTTTGATGCATATTCTTTGGTTAAAAAGCTTAAAGAAAATGTTAAATGCCCAATTCATTTGCATACTCATAATACAACCGGAACAGGCGATATGACCTATTTGATGGCAGTTCAAGCAGGTGTTGATATTGTTGACTGTGCATTATCTCCTTTCGCAAACGGTACTGCAAACCCTGCAACCGAGGCTTTGGTTGCAACTTTAAAAGGTACCGAGCGTGATACAGGTCTTGATTTAACTGCTTTAAGCGAGGTTGCGGCTCATTTCAGAACTGTTGCTGATAAAATGAAAGCAGAAGGCACTCTTGACCCCAAGGTGCTTAATGTTGATACCAAAACCTTAATTTATCAAGTTCCCGGCGGTATGCTTTCTAATCTTATTTCTCAATTAAAGCAAGCAAATGCTGAGGATAAATACTATGAGGTTCTTGATGAAGTTCCGCGCGTTAGAAAGGATTTCGGTTATCCTCCGCTTGTAACTCCAACTAGCCAAATTGTTGGTACTCAGGCAGTTCTTAATGTGCTTTCTGGCGAGAGATATAAGATGGTACCAAAGGAATCAAAGGCTGTTCTTCGCGGCGAATACGGCAAACTTCCTGCTCCCGTTAATGAGGAGGTTCGTAAGAAGGCTATCGGAGATGACAAGGTTATCACTTGCCGTCCTGCTGATTTGTTAGAGCCAGAGCTTGAAAAATATGCAAGCGAAATGAAAGAAAAGGGAATAGGCAAATCTGCTGAGGATGTTTTGAGCTATGCGCTTTTCCCGCAGGTTGCAGAGAAATTCTTTGCAATTCGCGATAAAGTTGAAGACGAAAACGAAGTTAGAAATCTTATTGTTGAAGACCTTTCAATTTAATAGATATAATTTAACCCATCATATTTTTATGGTGGGTTTTGTCTTTTATATTGACATTTTTTAGTATTTTCTATATAATAGTTGCATATGCAACTAATTTTTTATTTTGAGGTGCTAAAATGCCAAAATTTATGAAATCACTTAATAATATTAGTCGCTCGCAATCGGTTTATCGGGCTGCGAGGTTAAATGTTGAAGGAATATGTCCACATCACCATACTTTTATTTTAGCTATAAGCAGGATGGCAGGTTGTTCGCAAGATGAACTGGCAAAAGAAATTTGCCTTAATAAAAGCACGGTTGCCAGAACATTAACTCAGCTTGAAGAAAAAGGTTATGTGAGAAGAGAAGAAAATTCGGGCGATAAGCGCAGTATGTTGGTTTATCCAACCGAAAAAATGTTGGAAATTTTGCCGCAGGTAAGATTACTAGCGAAAGAATGGAATAATTTGATTTCAAAAGATATTCCTAAGGATGAATTAGAGATATTTTTCTCGGTTTTATCGCGCATTGAGGAAAAAGCAAAAGAAATTACCACTAATTAGGAGAAGAAATAAATGAAACATATTTTGGCTTATCTTAAAAAGTATCGCTTTCGTATGGCGGTTGGATTTTTAATAAAAACAATCGGAACATTAGCCGAGCTTGTTTTGCCTTTTATTTTAACCCATATTCTTGAAAATGTTATAGTAACTCTTAAAATTAATAAGGTTATTTCTTATGGTATTTTAATGGTAGCTTTCAGTATAATAGCTTGTGTTGGAAATATTGTTGCAAACAGAATGGCTGCAAGAGTTTCAACTGATTTTTCGAGAGCGCTTAGAAAAGACCTATTTTCAAAAACCCTCTATTTATCGGCAAGGGAAACCGATAGATTCACGATTCCGTCTCTTGAATCGCGCATTACCACTGATACTTATAATGTTCATAATTTTGTTAATATGATTCAGCGTATGGGAGTGAGAGCGCCGATACTTTTAATAGGCGGCATAGGCATAACTTTGTTTATGGACAAGATTTTAGCTCTTGTTATGATAGCAACCTTGCCGATAATTTTTATAACGGTTTATAGCGTTTCGAAAAAAGGTGTTCCGCTTTATATAGGTGTTCAGAAATCGGTAGACAGTATGGTGCGCGTTGTTCGCGAAGATACGCAGGGTATCAGAGTTATAAAAGCTTTATCCAAAAACGAATATGAAAATCGCCGATATGATAAGGTTAACCGCGAGCTTTCTAAAAAAGAGCGTCATGCTGGTGTTATAATGAGTACAGTTAATCCCATAATGACACTTTTAATGAACTTAGGTATAGCAGGTGTTGTTGCGGTTGCGGCTTTTCAGGTGGCAAACGGCAAGTCCTCAGCGGCAACAGTTATAGCTTTTATGCAGTATTTCACTTTAATTTCTATGGCAATGATGTCGCTTTCAAGAATGTTTGTTATGTATACAAAATGTGCCGCATCGGCAAATAGAATATTTGAGGTTATTAATAATCCTGATGACTTTTATATAACCGAAAAAAGTGAAGCCGTAACCGATGATTCGCATTTTGTTTTTGATAATGTTAGTTTTTCATATCTTGGCAAAAAAGATAATTTAAAAAATCTTAGCTTAACTGTTAAAAAAGGGGAGAGCTTGGGTGTTATCGGAGCAACAGGAAGCGGAAAAACAACTTTTCTTAAATTATTGCTTAGATTTTATGATACTGATTCGGGCGAAATTAGAATAAACGGTCAAAAACTTAGCAGCTATTCGAGAGAAGAATTAACTTCTATGTTTGGTGTTTGCTTGCAAAATGATTTCATTTATGCGGACACTATAAAAGAAAATATATGCTTTGGTAGAGAAATAACTGATGAAGATATAATCAAAGCTGCTAAAATAGCTCAGGCAGACGATTTTATTACCTCATTTGAGGGCGGATATGATTATATGCTTTCCTCTAAGGGCACTAATATTTCCGGAGGACAAAGACAAAGGATTTTAATAGCAAGAGCCATTGCGGCAAGACCTGAAATTTTAATTTTGGACGATTCCTCGTCTGCTCTTGATTATAAAACCGATGCCGCCTTGCGCCTGGCTTTAAGTAAAGAATTATCAAATTCAACCGTTATTACTATCGCGCAGAGAGTGAGCTCGGTTAAGTCCTGCGATAATATTTTAGTTCTTGAAAACGGAGAGGTTATAGGTTACGGAAAGCATGAAGATTTGCTCATAAACTGTCCCGAATATAAGGAAATCAGTGATTCACAGATGGGAGGTGTCCTCGTTGACTGATAATAAAAACAAAAAGAAGCGGTCGGCTGAGAGAAGAGGTATAGCAATTCGCCTTGGCGGTTATGTTATCAGACAGTGGACATTGTTTATCCCAGCCCTGATTTTTACCCTTTTATCAAATCAGTTATCTTTATTAGGTCCAAGATATTCGGGTGCGGCTATTGATGCGATTGAAGCGGCAGGCGGTGTTAATTTCCCTGAGGTTTGGAAAAATGTTATTATAATGATAATTTGTTATGCCTTATCGGCGTTGCTTTCTTATCTTTTAGCGGTTGTTATGATTCATTTAAGTCAACGCATTATTTATAGAATGCGAAAAGAACTTTTTGAGAAGCTAAACACTTTACCTGTCGGCTATTTTGATAAGAATGCAACGGGTGATATTATTAGCCATTTATCTTATGATGTGGACACGATTAATAGTACACTTTCGCATGATTTGGTTCAGGTTATGACAAGTATTTATACTGTTATAGGTTCGCTTATATTTATGTGGCAAATTTCGAAACCTATGATTTTAATTTTTGTGTTCACAGTTCCGGTTTCGATTTTATTTACTAAATTTCGCTCAACAAAGGTGAGACCTTTGTTCAGACTTCGCTCTAAGAGATATGGAGAATTAAACGGTTATGCGGAGGAAATGCTTTCGGGTGCCAGAAGTATTCAGGCTTATGGCAGACAAGAGGTTATCTGCGGCAGATTTAATAAACGAAATGATGCCGCAATGGATGCTTGCTATAATGCGGATTATAATGCCGCTTTATTATATCCAACAATTAATCTTATAAATAATATTTCTATATCACTGGTTGCGGTTTTTGGTGGAATACTTTATATGTATTCTCAAAGTGGTACAGTGGCGGCAGGTTCGATATTTTTCATCTCGCTTGGCGGTGTTGCCCAGTTTGTTCAGTATTCGAGAAAATTTGCAGGCCCAATAAATGAGTTTTCAAATATTCTTCATGAATTTCAGTCGGCAATTTCGGCGGCTGAGAGAGTTTTCCGCGTTTTAGATGAAGAGCCTGAGCCTGAGGACGACCCTAATCCTGTTGAATTTAATGTTGTAAAAGGTAATATTGATTTTGAGAATATAACTTTTGGTTATGTTCCTGAAAAAACTATTATTAAGAATGTAACAATTAATGTTAAATCGGGTCAAACCATTGCGATTGTAGGTCCGACGGGTGCAGGAAAAACCACTGTTATTAACCTTTTAATGCGTTTTTACGACCCCCAAAGCGGTGAAATTCGTATGGATTCTTTGCCTGCTTTAAAAATCAAACGCTCTGACCTCAGAAAAGCTTATACGATGGTTTTGCAAGACACTTGGTTGTTCCACGGCACAATTTATGAAAATATTGTTTATGGTCGTGAGGATGCAACCCCTGAGCAGGTGTATGAGGCGGCTAAATCAGCTAAAATTCATAATTTTATCGAAAGCTTACCTGATGGTTATGATACCGTTATAACTGATGACGGTGTTAATATTTCAAAAGGTCAGCGTCAGCTTATAACGATAGCAAGAGCAATGCTTTCAGACGCGCCTATGCTGATATTAGATGAAGCAACTTCAAATGTTGATTCGAGAACCGAGCTTCAAATTCAGGACGCTATGAATTGTCTTATGAAAAACAGAACTTGTTTTGTTATAGCCCACAGACTTTCAACAATTCAAAATGCCGATACTATTTTGGTGGTGCGAGACGGTGCGGTTACAGAGCAAGGAAACCATGATGAACTAATAAAGCTAGGCGGTTTTTACAGTACTCTTTATAATTCTCAGTTTAAATAAATTAAGTTTATTTTTATATTCAAAAAAATGTAAAATGCGACAAAAATTACCTCAAATAAAAATGTTTATTCTTCATAAGATAGTATTGCAAACGCAAAAACAAAATTTTATAGGAGAGTAAATAAAATGGCTAAACATGTAGTACCTGAGGCAAAAGATGCACTCAACCGTTTTAAGATGGAAGCTGCTAACGAAGTTGGCGTTAACTTAAAGCAGGGTTACAATGGCGACCTCACCGCTAAGCAGGCTGGTTCTATCGGCGGTCAGATGGTTAAGAAAATGATCGAGTCTTACGAAAATAGTATGAAATAAAAATTTTAATTTTTAGTTTTATAACTATTGAAAAAGAGGTGCTTCTAGCACCTCTTTTGTTTTTAAATATTATTTTTATGTTTCTCTATTTCATTAATTAAATATCTACCTATATTGCAAGCGTGTTTGCAATAATCAGGGATTAGTTCTAGCGGTTTGTTTTTAAAATATTTATAAATTTCAAAAGTGAAATCGCCTTTATAATCAATTTCTGCAAGTGTTTTGGTTATGGAGTGATAATCCATCAAACCGTAAAATGGCAGGGTGTGGCTATCTTCTATTAGATTAGTATCGTGAACATGCAGGGCGGTTATTCTTTTTGAGCCCATTTCTTTTAAAAAACGAGATACATCTTTATTAACAAGCGAGGCATGGCCAATATCGGCGCAAGCGGTTATCCATTTTGAGTTTAGGGTATCGATATATCTATTAAACTCTAAACTTTGCGAGCAGGTGCTATCGGTTATAGTTTTCGTATTTGGAATGCATTGCCACATATTTTCAACAGCAATTTTAATATTGAACTTTTCGCAATATGGTATAAGTTTATTATAAAACTGCATATTTAGTTCAAAAAGTTTTTCAGAATTATCTGCATAGGTAAAATGTTGATTTGGATGAACTATAATAGTTTTAGCTCCTAAAACACTTGCAATTTCCATAGATTTGATTATTGTTTTAAAAATTAGTTCATCAGTTTCGGCATCGCCTTTGCTAGTTGGCGCAGGGCCATGAGCTTGGTTGCAAATTATACCAAGACTATCAGCATATATGCGAAGTTCTTTTGCTTTTTTAAGATAATCCAAATCGGCAAAATAGTTATCAGAGCCGCTGGTTAAATGCGCTAACGATATATCATAAGCATCAAAGCCTGCTTCATTAATTATGCGGATAGCATCTTTATATGAAAATAACGCATCAATAGGATTAGTTGAAATTGAAAGTAACATATAAAACCTCGCGTGGTATTTAATGATTAAATTATATATTTCTTTAATAAAAATGTCAAATGTTATATGCGGAAAATTTTTTGCTTTATAATATGCTTTAAAATATTTTAAAATTATGATATAATAAACTAAAATTTTAGATGTTGGTGTGTTATGGATTTAAATTTTGAGGTTATAAGAAGCGGTCGAAAATCAATTGCTATCGAAATAAAAGATGATGGCAAGGTGATTATAAGAGCGCCTTTTTTTGTTAGCGATTTAAAAATAGAGCAACTGCTGATGAAGAAAAAGAATTGGATTTTAAAGCATATAAATTTGCTTGAAAACCAAGCTGAAATTAGAAAAATTTCAGAGGAAGAACATAAACTGCTTTTTAAATCGGCAAAAGAAAATATACCTCAAATGGTTCAATTTTATGCCGAAAAAATGGGAGTTTCATATAACGGAATCCGTATTAAAAGTCAAAAAACAAGGTGGGGTAGTTGTTCGGCAAAAAATAATTTGAATTTTAATTGCCTTTTGATGCTTTGCCCTAAAAATGTTAGGGAATATATAGTTGTCCACGAGTTATGCCATTTAAAAGAATTAAACCATTCTAAAAGGTTTTGGAAATTGGTTGAAACCTATTTTCCTGATTATAAAATAGCAAAACTTTGGCTTAAAGAAAATGGCAAGCAAATTATTTCTAAAATATAATTAAAAATTTAATATTTTATTTTAATCTTGCTTGAAATAGTTTTTAGTTTGTGGTAAAATAAATTGATTATATATAAAGGGGAGTATGTCTTGTTAAATAACGGACTAAAAACTTCGGTTTTTGCCGAACAAGAGGTTTATATAAATAAAGTTTTTAAACTTTTACCGCAAATTTATGAATATAAACCAAAGGCCGCAGTTATAACCTTTGGTTGCCAACAAAATGTAAGCGATTCCGAGCATTTAAAAGGTATGCTTTTTAAAATGGGATATACTATAACTGAGCATACCGAGGAAGCCGATTTTATTATATTTAATACCTGTGCGGTGCGTGAACATGCTCAGGACAGGGTTTACGGAAATATAGGAACTGTTAAAGCTTTAAAGAAAAATAATCCTAAGCTTTTGGCGGCGGTTTGCGGTTGTATGTCTCAACAGGAATCGGTTGCCGAAAAAATTAAAAAAAGCTATCCTTATATTGATATGGTTTTAGGAACTCAGGTTTTTCATAGATTGCCTGAATTTATCTATAAAAGATTAAGCGGTTCAAAACGAATTTTTGAACGAGATTTGCCTAATGAGGAAATTGTTGAGGATATTCCCGTTTTAAGAGACGGTAAATATAAGGGTTGGCTTCCAATAATGTATGGTTGCAATAATTTTTGCACATATTGTATTGTTCCTTATGTTAGAGGCAGAGAGCGTTCTCGCGAGCCTGAAAAAATTCTCGCGGAAGCTCGCGAAATGATAAATGCAGGCTATAAGGAAATAACCCTTTTAGGTCAAAATGTTAACTCTTACGGCAAGGATTGCGCTCACGGGGTAACATTTTCAAAGCTTCTTCGTATGATAAATGATATTGAGGGCGATTTTGTTATCAGGTTTATGACTTCGCACCCCAAAGATTGCACTGAGGAGCTTATAAATACTATAAGAGATTGCAAAAAGATAAGCCGTCATTTGCATTTGCCGTTCCAAAGCGGAAGCGATAGAATTTTAAAGCAAATGAATCGTCATTATGATAGAGAGCATTATTTGAACCTTATTAAAATGGCTAAGGAAAGAATAGAAGATGTTTCGTTAACATCTGATATTATAGTAGGTTTTCCGGGCGAGACTTATGAGGACTTTAAAGAAACTTTAAGCTTAGTTAAAGAGGTTGAGTTTTCTTCGCTTTTTACTTTTATTTATTCTCCGCGTGAAAATACTCCTGCGGCTTCAATGCCAGACCCTGTAACCCGTGAAGAAAAGGGTATTTGGTTTGATGAACTATTAAAACTTCAAGAGGAAATTGCTTTAAAAAATCAGGACAAGTATTTAGGCAAAACCTATAAAGTTATTTGCGACAGTGTTGAGGGTGATGGTCTTTTATCAGGTCATACTTCGGGTACCGCAAGTATTGAGTTTGAGGGAGATGAGTCTCTCTTAGGAAAGTTTGTTAATGTTAAAGTAACATCGTGCGATGGTGCACTTAAAGGTGTTGTTATATAAATATAAATTTTAAAGAGGTATTAAAAAATGGATGTAATTGAGCAAGTTAGAAATTTAGGAAAAGCTATTCAACAGGACGAGCGTTTTATTCGCTTTGCAAAGGCTCGTTTGGCTAATGATGAAGATAAAGAACTTCAAGCCGCTATCGGCAATTTCAATATTATTCGTATGGAGCTTGACAAATTGATGCAGGCTGATGAAAGAGACGATGCAAAGGTTCAGGAATTAAATGAGAATTTGCGTAAGGTTTATGGTGATATAATGTCTAGTGAAGCTATGGTTGAATATAACACCGCAAAAGCAGAGCTTGATATTATGGTTAATGAAATTAACACTATAATTTCCAAAACCTTAGAGGGAGAAGACCCCGAAACCTGCGAAGCTACCGCTTGCACAGGAAGTTGTTCAACCTGCGGCGGTTGTCATTAATTTTTAGATTTTAATATAAGGGAAGTTTAGAGATGTCCAAAATATCTCCAATGATGGAGCAGTATTTAGAGATAAAAGAAGCAAATAAAGATAGTATTGTTTTCTTCCGCGTTGGCGACTTTTATGAAATGTTTTTTGATGATGCAAAAACCGCTTCCGAGGAGCTTGAATTAGTGCTCACAGGTAAGGATTGCGGTTTGGATGAGCGCGCTCCAATGTGCGGTATACCGTATCATAGTTGCGATGCTTATATAGCAAGACTTATCGAAAAAGGCCGTAAGGTTGCTATTTGCGAGCAGGTTGAAAATCCTGCAACTGCAAAGGGAATTGTTAAAAGAGAAATTGTTCGAATAATAACTCCCGGAACTGTTATTGAAAACACTATGCTCGACGAGGGTGTTAACAACTACCTCGCCGCTGTTTGCATTTCAAAAAATGATACTTCTATTTGTTTCACCGATGCTTCAACCGGAGAATGTTTTATAACAACCCTTTCTAATGATAAAAAAATTCATAAAATATGCGAGGAATTAGCGAGATTTAAACCTCGTGAGGTTTTAATTACCGAAAAATCGGTTAAAGAAAACAAGGTTTTATCAGAATTTTTTGAGGATACTCTTTCCGGTGTTTTAACTTTTAGAAATGAGTCGTCTTTTAATCCTAAAAATACCGAGCCTCGTATTTTATCTCATTTTTCGGTTATAAGCACCGAGAATTTAGGTATCGAAACTGAAAGCTCTGCCTCTGCCGCTTTGGGCGCGGTGCTTGAATATTTATACGAAACGGGAGTTTCAGGCGATATTTCGGTTAATAAGGTTGAAATTTATACTGATGAGCAGTATATGAAGCTTGATATGACCGCGGTTAGAAATTTAGAGCTTATAGAAACTATGCGCTCTAAATCTAAAAAAGGCTCGCTTTTATGGGTGCTTGATAAAACTAAAACCGCAATGGGCAAAAGACTTTTGCGCGGTTTCGTTACTAAACCGCTCTTAAATATAGCACAAATAACTGCAAGACAAAATGCGGTTGACGAGCTTTTTTCAAAAACTATTTTGCGAGGCGAAATAGGAGAGTATTTAAGCGGTATAAGAGATATTGAGCGTATTATGACTAAGGTTGTATACGGAACCGCAAACGCAAGAGACTTAAATGCTATTGCAAATACTGCGATTAATTTTCCTGCGCTCAAATCTTTGTTGGCAGATGCAAATTCTAAGCTTTTAAAAGAAATTTATAATGATATTGATGCGCTTGATGACATTAGAGAACTGATTTTTTCTGCTATTGAGGAAAATCCGCCTCTATCGGTTAAAGATGGTAAAATGATTAAAAGCGGCTATAATGCCGAGCTTGATTCATTAAAAGGCGATTTAACCAACAGCACCGATATTCTGGCAGAAATTGAAGCCAGAGAAAAAGAAAGAACCGATATTAAGAACTTAAAGGTTCGATATAATAAGGTTTTCGGTTATTATATTGAGGTTACTAATTCTTTCCTCGACCGAGTTCCTGATGATTATATCAGAAAGCAGACTCTTACTAATTGTGAGCGTTTTATTACCGAGGAATTAAAGCAGATAGAGCAAAGACTTTTAACCGCGAAAGACCGTTCTGAGCAGTTGGAATTTGAACTTTTTGATGAAATCAGAAAGAAAACCGCAAACGAGCTTATTCGTTTCCAAAAAACTGCTTCGGCTGTGGCTTTGCTTGATGCTTTGTGTTCATTAGCTAATGTTTCGGTTGAAAATAATTATTGCAGACCTCTTATTAATAACGATGGAAGCATTAATATAATCGACGGTAGACATCCCGTTGTTGAAAAGGTTATAAGAAATCCTTTTGTTTCTAATGATACATATTTAAACACTAGTGATAACCGTTCAGTTATTATAACCGGACCTAATATGGCAGGTAAATCAACCTATATGCGTCAAACCGCCTTAATAGTTTTAATGGCTCAGATTGGTTGCTTTGTTCCTGCTTCTTCGGCTCAAATAGGTATTGTTGATGCAATTTTCACTCGTGTTGGTGCTTCTGACGATTTGGCTTCAGGTCAATCAACCTTTATGGTTGAAATGAGCGAGGTTGCGGATATTTTAAAGAACGCAACCAAGAAAAGTCTGCTTATATTAGACGAAATCGGCAGAGGAACTTCAACCTTTGACGGTATGTCTATTGCAAAAGCGGTGCTCGAATATGTTAATGATAAGAAAAAACTTGGTGCAAAAACTCTTTTTGCAACCCATTATCATGAGCTTACCGCTATGGAAGACGAGTTTGACGGGGTTAAAAATTATAATGTTGCCGTTAAAAAACGCGGTGATGATATAACCTTCCTGAGAAGAATTGTTAAAGGTGCGGCTGATGATAGTTATGGTATAGAGGTTGCAAAGCTTAGCGGTATTCCTGAGTCGGTAATAACCCGAGCAAAAGCAATTTTAAAAGAGGTTGAAAATGAGGGTATTGTAACCTATAAAACCTTTTCTGAAACCGATATGCAGTTGCCGTTAGAGATGCAAAATGCAACCAGTGTTTTAAAAGAATTGCAGGCAATAGATGTTAACACTTTAACACCTATTGAAGCTATGCAAATTTTGTTTGATATTTGCAATAAAGCGAAAGAATAAAGTTAGAAAGACAGGTGAACAGAATGCCGAAAATCAATTTATTGCCTAAAAATGTTGCAGAGCTTATTGCCGCAGGTGAGGTTGTTGAAAGACCGGCATCTGTTATAAAAGAGCTTGTAGAAAATTCGATTGATGCGGGTGCTACTGTAATAACAGTTGAAATTCAGCGCGGAGGCATCGGTTTAATTCGTGTTACCGATAATGGTTGCGGAATTGCATTTGAGGATGTTCCAACCGCTTTTTTAAGGCACGCAACAAGCAAAATTAAAACGGATTCTGATTTAGATGCTATTGCAACCTTAGGTTTCAGAGGCGAAGCTTTGGCGGCAGTTTCCTCGGTCGCTAGGGTTGAAATGCTTACTGCAACCGAGGATAGCATAGTTGGAACTCATTATAAAATTGAGGGCTCAGAGGAAATTTTATATGAGGAAAGCGGTTGTCCAAAGGGAACAACTATTGTTATAAAAGATATTTTCTATAATACGCCTGCTCGTATGAAGTTTCTTAAAAAAGATGTTTCTGAGGGCAATGCTTGTGCCGCTGTTATAGATAGAATTGCTTTATCGCACCCCGAAATATCGTTTAGATTTATCAGAGACTCTAAGCAGACCCTCTCAACTTCGGGAGACGGCGAAATTAAATCTGCAATTTACAGTGTTTTAGGCAGAGAATTTTCTGCTTCTTTAATTGAAACTAGCGGGGAAATGTCAGGCGTTTCGGTTTCAGGTTATATTTGCAAGCCGATAGCATGCAAGCCAACAAGAAACAGTCAGTATACATTTTTAAATGGTCGACTTGTTCGTTCGGGAACGGTTGTTGCCGCGGTCGAGCAGGCATATAAAAACAGTGCAATGGTTGGTAAATTCCCAAGCTTTGTTATATATATTAATATTCCTTTTGAAATAGTTGATGTTAATGTTCACCCCGCAAAAACCGAGGTGCGTTTTTCTGATGAAAAAAGGATTTTTGATGCCGTATATTCAGCGATTAAAAACGCTTTGATTTCGGGTGATACAAGACCTCAGGTAAAGCTTAATACCCCTGCTTTTGACCGTTTTAAGAGTATGACTACCGAGGAATACAGGCAGCAGACTATTGATATTAAGCCCAAACAAACAATAGCTGAGCAAATTTATTCTAAACCGATAACTGCTCAAAATATTACAAAACCAAATAATTCTGCAAGGGTTGTTTTTAAGGATGAAACAAAGCCTAGTTTTGCAGATAGATATTCTTTTGTCTCGCCTGAGGGTAATAAGACCGAGCCGATGACAAAAGAAGAATATACTAAAACTTATGTGCAACCAAAAGAAGAGAAGGTTGACATAATACCTGAACCAGAAGAAAAAGAGCCAATAATCGTTATTGGCGAAGCTTTTTCAACATATATTATTGCTCAAATGGGAAGCAGTATTTTTATGATAGATAAACATGCAGCTCATGAGCGAATTTTGTTTAATGAATTAAAGCAAAATAAGAAAATAGAGGTTCAATCTTTGCTTAGTCCTTTGTCGGTTACTTTAAGCAGAGAGGAATATGATGCTATAATAACTAATACCGATATTTTAGAAAAAAGCGGATTTGAAATAGAAGATTTTGGAAATTCAACTGTTCTTGTGAGAGCAATCCCTGTATTTTTAACAAAATCGGATATTACCTCAGTTGTTTCAGAGGTTGCAAATTCTATAATAAAATCAGGAAAAATATCAACCGAAAAAGAAGAAGACCTCTTGCACACAATAGCTTGCAGAACAGCTATTAAAGCCGGAAATTATACTAATGTAACCGAAATGAAAGCTTTGGCTGAAAAGGTTTTATATTCGGAAGATATTATGTATTGTCCGCATGGCAGACCTGTTGCTTTTGAAATTAAAAAGCGCGAGCTTGAAAAGCAGTTTGGTAGAATACAATGAGCAAGATAAAAACAGTTTTTGTTGTAGGACCTACGGCATCGGGCAAAACTGCTTTAAGTATTGAGCTTGCAAAAAGCTTTGGCGGAGAAATAGTTTCTGCCGATTCAATGCAGATTTATAAAGGTATTCATATCGCTTCTGCCGCGCCAGATGAGGACGAAAAGCAAGGAATTAAACATCATTTGCTTGAATTTTTAAGTACCGATGAGCAGTATTCGGTGGCGGATTATGTTATTTCTGCAAAAGAGGTTATTGAAGATATAAATAGCAGAGGTAAACTTCCGATTATTGTTGGAGGGACGGGACTTTATATTTCATCTTTGCTTGAAAATACTGAGTTTTTAGATGTTGAAACCGATTTTAACCTTCGAAAAGAATTAGAAGAGCTTTATGATACTATCGGCGGAGAAGAAATGCTAAAAAAATTAGCCGAGTTTGATGCCGATTCTGCTGAAAAGCTTCATTTTAATGATAAAAAGCGGATAGTCAGAGCTTTTGAGGTTTACCGTCTTGCAGGGAAAACTAAAACCGAGCAAAATGAATTATCTCATAAAACCAAGTCTAACCTTAATCCGTTGATTTTAGGTGTAACTTATAATGACCGCGAGCTTTTGTACGATAGAATAAACCGCAGGGTTGATATTATGTGCCGAAAAGGTCTTTTAGAGGAAGCAGAAAATACCTATAAAAGCGGGAATAATAAAGGCGGTTTTCAGGCTATCGGTCATAAAGAGCTTTATGGATATTTTAATAACGAATGTTCATTAGAGCAGGCAAAAGAAAATTTAAAGCAGCAAACAAGAAGATATGCTAAACGCCAGCTTACTTGGTTTAGAAGAAATGAAAATATAAATTGGCTTTATCAGGATGAAACAGATAATATTTTAGAAAAAGCTAAAACACTTGTTGAAAATTTTTTAAGGGAGGAATAGGCTATGAAGGGTCAAACGGTATTAAGATTCTTTTTAATACTATTGGCGGCTGTGTTTATAATAAATCAGCTTTTAGCGGTATTTTATAAACCTATAAAAACCGAAAATGCAATTTATTATACCGCTTGCGACGGTTTGGATATTACCGGCGTTATTGTCCGTAACGAGACCCTTATAAGCTATTCGGGCGGCGGTGTTATGCATTTTGTTGTGTCAGACGGTAACCGCGTTGCCAAAAACGGTGTTATTGCTAATATTTATGATAGTGAAGCCGATTCCTTAAAGGTTAGTGAGAGACAGGATACCGAGCAAAAAATTGCCGAAATTGAAGAAATTTTAGGCTATAACGATATTGATACCGCGAATTTAGACCTTATGAAATTAAAGATAGACGAGCAGTTAAACGAATTAATAAAAAATTCTGCTTCGGGTAATTTTTATGATGTTAAAAATTATTCTAATGAGCTTTTAACTGCTATTTGGCGTCGTCAGGCGGCCATGGGAGAAAATACTGATTTTTCTGCCCAGCTTAACAGTTTAAAAGCCAAGTTAAATGATAGTATGCCATCGCCAAAACAACTTATCAGGTCGGATAAATCGGGTTATTTTGTTTCAACAACCGATGGATATGAAAATGTTTTAACTGCTGATAGTATTTCTAAAATAACACCAGAGTTTTTAGATAATGTAAAATCTGAATCAAAACCCGCAGATGTTATCGGTAAAATTGTATCAGATTATGATTGGTATATTGCGGCAAAGGTTTCGTTAGATGAATCTTTAAAATTTAAAGAGGGCGAAATTTTAAAACTTAAAACTGCGGTTAAATCTTCACCGGAGCTTAAAGTAACGGTTAAAAGAATTAATACCTCTGAAACTGATGAAAATGCGGTTATAATTTTTTCATGCAATGAAATGAATAGCGAATTGGCTTCTATGCGAAGCGGTCCTATGACCATTATTAAGGATGAATACAGTGGACTTAGAGTTCCAAGAAAAGCTTTAAGGGTTGTAGACTCGGTTCGCGGAGTTTATGTTTTAAGCGGAATGCAGGTTAAATTTGTTCCTGTTAATATGATTTATTCTAACGATAGCTATATAATTTGCGAAAAGGTGGCTAGCGAGAATAATGAATTGAGGCTTTATGACCGAGTAATTGTGAAAGGAAAAAAGCTTTATGATGGAAAAATTGTCGGCTAATGAATTTGATGCCAATTTAAAAGCCGTAAACGAGCGATTAAAGATAGCTCTTGAAAAATCAGGCAGAAATAGAGAAGATGTTATTTTGCTTGCGGCTATTAAAACAGTTGATGCCGAAACGGTTAATTATGCTATTGAAAACGGTATTAATTATATCGGTGAAAATAAGGTGCAAGAATTTTTATCTAAAAACGATAATATAAATTCTGCCCATAGGCATTTTATAGGTCATTTGCAAACCAATAAGGTTAAGGATATTATTGATAAGGTTGAACTAATTCAGTCGGTTGATAGTATTAAACTTGCAAGAGAAATTTCTAAGCAGGCGGTTAATAAAAACTTAGAGATTAATATTTTGCTTGAAGTTAATATTGCAAACGAAGAATCTAAATGGGGTTTTGAAGCTTCAAGCTTAGAGCAAGATATTATAGAAATTGCCACTTTACCCAATATTCATATCAAAGGTTTAATGGCAATTCCGCCGATTTGCGAAAAAAACGAAGAAAATCGCAAATATTTCCAAAAAATGTACAAACTGTTTATTGACATTAGGGACAAAAAAATAGATAATAGTAATATGGAAATATTATCTATGGGAATGTCTGATGATTTCGATATTGCAGTCGAGGAGGGTGCTAACCTAATTCGCTTAGGTACTGCTCTTTTCGGCCGAAGAATATATTAAAATTAAAAGGAGAAATAAAAATGGGATTAATGGATAAAATTAAAAACATACTTGTTATCCCCGATGAAGAAGAATTTGAAAATGAGGTTGAAGAAACTGTTGAAAAAGCAGAGCCTAAGAAGAAACCTCAGGTAGCTGAAAGTTATTCTGCTCCTCGTCGCCAAGAAGCTGCTCCTAGAGTAGTAGGAGGCAATAAAAATAAAACCGTTAGCTATAATCCTGCTCAAATGCAGGTTGTTCTCGTTAAGCCTGAAAGATATGAGGATGTTAGATCAATAGCCGACCATCTTAACGATAAAAAAACCGTTGTTTTAAACTTGGAAAATGCGGATTTAGAGATGTCTCGCCGTGTTGTTGACTTTTTAAGCGGAGCTACATACGCAAACCACGGCAACATTAAAAAGGTTTCTAACGGAACTTTCCTTATCGTACCAAATGGTGTGGATATGATGGGTGAGGTTTTTTTAGAGGACTTTGAAGAAAGAAATATGTACCTTTAATGCAGTCTGAAATATTTCCGGCTCGTATTATAGATACTCTTGATATCTGCGAGAAAACCAACAAACCTAAATTTTTAGGCTTTTTATCGGCTGAGGAAGCGGTTTATGCAGAAAAAATTCTTGAAAACAGAAAGGCAAGTTATTCGTTTTTCGGCGGATACGATGAAGCCGAGAGGGTTTTGCTTGGATGTTTTCCTGAATATATAACCGAGCAAAAATTTCCTATAACTGCGATTACTTTTAGTTTCAGAAAAGAATATAGCCTAACACACAGAGATTTTTTAGGTAGTCTTATGGCGCTTGGTATTGGCAGAGAAACGGTTGGCGATATTTTGGTTGAGCCTGAGCGCGCAGTTGCTTTTGTTTCTGATGATATTACAGATTATATTCTAAACGAGGTTAAAAAGATTGGCAGGGTTGGCGTGTTGGTTAGTATTGGCGCCAGTTTGCCTCTGCCTCAAAAAAGCAGTTTGGCTGAATTTAGCTGTACGGTAGCTTCCGGTCGGCTTGACTGTGTTGTGGCTTTGCTATGCAATATTTCGCGAAATGAAGCATCGCAAAAAATCGAGTTTGGTTTAGTTTCGGTAAACTCTGTTCAAACTGAGAAAACAACCAAACAGATTTCAAGCGGAGATATTATAACCGTTAGAGGAAAAGGTAAATTTATTATTGAGTCTTTATGCGATAAAACTCGCAAGAACCGTATTATTTTAAAATATAAAAAATACATTTAAAGGTGGTTTTATAAATGCTTAATGCAAATGAAATTAAAAATGTTAAATTTGCAAAGGCTATGGGCGGATATAAGCAAGAGGAAGTTGACATCCTTTTAGACAAAATTGAGACCGATTATCTTCAGTTTGAACGCTCAATCAAAGAATATGAGAGCAAAATTAAAAGCTTAGAGGAAAAAATTGAAGAGCTTAAAGCTTCTCAGGATAGTATTCAAAGTGTGTTGATTAGCGCTCAGGGTCTTGCAGACCGCATTGTTAACGAAGCTAAGGTTAAAAGCGATGAAATTATTAAAAGCGCCGAGAAAAATATTGTTGCTATAACCGAGCAGGAGAAGCAATTAGCTGAGGGCTTTGAATTAAAGGCAAAAGAACGCAAGGAAAATCTTGAAAAAGAGCTTGCGGATATGATTAAGACCGCCGAGCTTAAAGCTGAAAGCATAACTGCTGCGGCTACTGATAGTGTTGAGCGCCAGCAAATATTATTCGATAAGCTTAAAATGGAGGTTGCCGCTTTTAAATCTGCTATCTCCGCGAAATATAAGGAGCATCTTGAAATTTTAAGTCAAGTTCCTGATTCTGTTCCAAATGACCCCGTTTATATGGCAAAGGTGGTTTCTGCCGCTATTGATAATGCTCCAAAGGCAGAAGATTTTATCCCAGAACCTGAAATTCCTGATATTTCAGATATCACAAATGCTATTGCAGAAGCTGCCGAGATGGCAGAAACTGAGGAAGATGATTCTACTGGTTTCAAAGTTGATTTAACGGAGGAATAATTTTGTTATCTTGCGTTTTAGCAATAATTTGCGGTTTTATAGTACTTGTTATTGACCGAATTTCAAAGCTTTTTATATTAAATAATTTTGAGTTAGGCGAAGGCTTTGTTGCTATAAAAGGTGTTTTAAATATAGTTTTTGTTAAAAATCCTGGTGCCGCTTGGGGTATGTTTGGCGGTAAAACCTTTCCGCTTATAATTTTAACCTCGCTTGTTATGGTTGCTTGCGTTTTTGTTTTAATTAAAATCGGTAAAAAAAATCCGCTACTGTTTTGGTCGCTTGTGTTAGTAGTGTCGGGCGGATTTGGTAATTTAATAGACCGAATTTTTTATAACGGATATGTTGTTGATTTCTTGCAGTTTGGCTTTTGGACAAAATACCCTGTGTTTAATATAGCTGATTGCGCTGTTGTTATCGGTGGCGGAATGTTAATTCTATATTTTATTTTAGATTTAATTAAAGATTTTAATCTTAAAAAGAATATAAAATCTGAAAAACTGTTGGAGTCTGATAATGGAGATAATTGAAAAACTCTATGAAGAAACCAAGCCTTTAAGGGTTGATGTTTTCGCGGCAAATGAAACTGATATTTCGCGTTCCAGAATAGCTTCTTTGATTGAAACAGGAAACATAACTGTTAACGATAAAAGTATTAAGAAAAATGCTAAGCTTCAAAAAGGGGACAGGATAAAAATAATATTGCCTGACCCAGAGGTTTACGACATAAAAGCCGAAAATATACCTCTTGATATTTTATATGAAGATGATGATTTATTGGTTGTTAATAAACCAAAAGGTATGGTTGTTCATCCTGCCGCCGGTAATTTTGACGGTACACTTGTTAATGCCTTAATGTATCACTGTAAAGACTCGTTATCGGGTATAAATGGGGTTATGCGTCCTGGTATTGTTCATCGCATTGATAAAAACACAAGCGGACTTTTAATGGTAGCAAAAAATGATGTTGCTCATATTTCTTTGGCTCAACAAATCAAAGAACATTCTTTTACAAGGGAATATATCGCCATAGCTTATGGCAACTTTAAAGATGATTCAGGAACAGTTAATGCTCCTATTGAACGCCACCCTGTAAATCGCAAGCAAATGGCGATTGTTAAAGGCGGTAGGGAAGCTGTAACGCATTATGAGGTTGTTGAAAGATTTGGCGGTTTTACATATTTAAAACTTCGCTTAGAAACAGGTAGAACTCATCAAATCAGAGTTCATATGGCAAGTCTAGGTCATCCTATTGCGGGAGACGATGTATACGGTCCTAAAAAGGTGATAACTAAGCTTTGCGGTCAATGTCTGCATGCTAGAAAAATAGGTTTTATTCACCCGAAAACAAATGAATATATGGAGTTTGAAAGCGAAATTCCCGATTATTTTAATGAATTTTTGATGAGGTTAAGGCATAATGGGAAAGTTTGATGGTTGCATTTTAGCCTGTGATGTTGACGGGACTTTGATGTCTAACGAATACATAAATCCGAAAAATATTGAGAAAATTGATTTTTTCGTTAAAGAAGGCGGTAAGCTTTCTATTTCAACTGGAAGGTCTATTCCTGCTTTAACCAGTGTTTTAGAAAAGGTTAAAAATATTGGACCTTCGGTTGTTGCAAACGGCGCGGTTGTTTATGATTATTCGGTTAATGAAATTCTTTTTCAAGAAGATTTTTCTAAAAACGATTATTATATTGCCGAAATTGTAAAAAAATGCGACTTAAATGTAGGTATTGAAGTTCATTGCGGTACTGAGGTTTTTACCCTTAAAAGAAACGAAATAGCAACTATACATCAGGATTATGAAAAGTTTGTTGCTCCTGATGTTTCTTTTGAAAATGTTGTCTATAAAAAGTGGAATAAGGTGCTTTTTGCCTGTGAAAGCTTGCAAGACCGCGAAATTTTAAAAGAAATGCTTTCTCAATATGAAATTGAAGGCGAATTTATTTCAACTGCCGCTTTTTTAGGCGGAGCTTGGAATTATTATTTAGAGCAAGTTCCGAAAGGTGCTTCTAAGGCTAAAGCTCTTGAAAAAATATGTGATATTTTTAAAATAAAAAAAGGTAAATTATTCGCCATTGGCGATTATTATAATGATGTTCCAATGTTAAAGTCAAGCGATATTTGCGCTGTACCATGCGATGCTCCCGATGATGTTAAGGCGTTAGCCGAGTATATCACTTGCAGCTGCAAGGATGGTGCGGTTGCAGATTTCATTGATTACTTAACAGATGAGGCAAAATTTTAAATTGAAAGGATGAAGAAAATGGATTTTGCAGCTAAAAGAGAATTAGAAATCACAGCCTGCAAGGTAAGAATGGGTATTTTAGAAGGGGTGCATAGTGCTAAGTCGGGTCATCCGGGCGGTTCACTTTCTGCTACAGAAATTATAACCTATCTTTACTTTAAGGTTTTAAATATTGACCCTGAAAATCCGAAAATGGAAAACAGAGACCGTTTTGTTTTATCAAAAGGTCATGCTGCTCCTGTGCTTTACTCAGTACTTGCTCAAAGAGGTTTCTTTAAACCTGAATTAATGTCTACTTTAAGAAAGCCGGACAGTATTTTGCAGGGCCATCCTGATATGAAAAATATCCCAGGTATTGATATGTCAACCGGTTCGCTTGGTCAGGGTATTTCTGCCGCGGTTGGTATGGCATTATCTGCTAAGCATTTTGGCAACGATTTTAAGGTTTATGCTGTTTTAGGTGATGGTGAAATCGAAGAGGGACAGGTTTGGGAGGCTGCAATGTTTGCTGCTAACAAAGGTCTTTCTAACTTAACAGTTTTTGTTGACTTCAACAATCTTCAAATCGACGGTACTATCGCTGAGGTAAACTCTCCTGAACCGATTGATAAGAAGTTTGAAGCATTTAATTGGCATACTATTATAGTTGAAGATGGTAATGATTTTGACCAAATCGAAGCAGCTGTTAATGAGGCTAAAACTATTGATAAGCCGGTTGCAATAATTGCAAAAACCGTTAAAGGTAAAGGTGTTTCTTATATGGAAAATGCAGTTAATTGGCACGGTGCTGCACCAAATGATGAATTATTTGAGCAAGCTATGGCAGAGCTTAAAGCCAAGCTCGAAGAGTTACAATAAGGAGGATTAAGCTAATGTCAGAAGTTAAATCAGTTGCAACAAGAGTAGGTTTTGGTAACGCTCTTAAAGAATTAGGCGCAGAAAGAGATGATTTTGTTGTTTTGGACGCAGACCTTGCGGCAGCAACTCAAACAGGCGCGTTTAAAAAAGAATTTCCTGATAGATTTTATGATTGCGGTATTGCAGAGCAAAACATGATTGGTATTGCCGCAGGTATCGCCGCAACAGGCAAAAGAGTAATTTGTAGTTCCTTTGCAATGTTTGCAGCAGGCAGAGCTTTCGAGCAGATTAGAAACTCGGTAGGCTACCCACATCTCAATGTTATAATCGGTGCTACTCATGCAGGTATCTCGGTTGGTGAAGACGGTGCAACCCACCAATGCTGTGAGGATATTGCTCTTATGAGAACTATCCCAGGTATGACTATTATTAACCCTGCGGATATTACTGAGGCTAATCTTGCGGTTAGAGCGGCTATGGAACATGATGGTCCTGTTTATATGAGATTTGGCAGACTTGCTGTTCCGGTTGTTTTTGGTGATGATTATAAATTTGAAATCGGTAAAGGTGTTGAACTTAAAGAGGGTAATGATGTTACTATCGTTGCAACAGGTCTTATGGTTAATGAAGCACTTATTGCTCACGATATGTTGAAGGAAGAGGGCATAAGCGCTCGTATTATCAATATGGCAACAATTAAGCCTCTTGATAAGGATATAGTTCTTAAAGCCGCTAAGGAAACTGGTTGTATCGTTACTGCTGAGGAACATTCGGTTATCGGTGGTCTAGGTTCTGCTGTATGCGAGGCATTATCCGAAGAAAATCCAGTTCCTGTTGTTAAGCTTGGCGTTTATGACGAATTCGGTAAATCAGGCGCTGCGCCTGTTCTCTTAGATGAATTTGGTCTTAGAGCAGTTAATATCGTTGAAAAAGCTAAAAAAGCAATTTCTCTTAAAAAGTAATAAAAGTTTTTAAAGTCGCTCTGAAACGGGCGACTTTTTTAGTGGTTATAAGGCTTTAAAACATTGACAAATACTTTACTTAGAGGTATAATATATTAGTTAAAATATCGTTTTTAAGGATGTTAGATTATGCAATGGACTTCATTAAATGATTTAAGAGAAAAATATCTTAGCTTTTTCGAAAGTAAAGAGCATTTGCGTTTAGGTAGCTTTTCATTAGTACCTAATAACGATAAATCTCTTTTGCTTATAAATTCGGGTATGGCGCCTATGAAAAAGTATTTTACAGGAGAGGTTACTCCACCTAAAACCAGAGTAACAACCTGTCAAAAATGTATCAGAACGCCCGACCTTGAAAGAGTTGGTATTACAGCACGCCACGGTACATTTTTTGAAATGCTTGGCAACTTCTCATTTGGTGATTATTTCAAAAAAGAAGCTATCACTTGGGCTTGGGAGTTTTTAACCGAAACTCTTGAAATTCCTGCCGAATTGCTTTGGCCTTCTGTTTATGAGGAAGACGACGAAGCGTATGATTTCTGGCGCGATGTTATCGGAGTTCCTGAGGAAAGAATAGTTAGAATGGGTAAAGCTGATAACTTCTGGGAGCACGGAACAGGTCCTTGCGGTCCTTGCAGTGAAATTTATTTCGACCGCGGCGAGAAATACGGTTGCGGTAGTCCTGATTGTAAACCCGGTTGCGATTGCGACAGATATATGGAAATCTGGAACAATGTTTTCTCTCAGTTTAATAATATGGGCGATGGCACATATACCGAACTCGAACATAAAAACATTGATACAGGTATGGGATTAGAGAGACTTGCTTGCGTTATGCAAGGGGTTGACAATATGTTTGAGGTTGATACCATCCGTAATATTTTGGATAAGGTTTGCGCCATTTCAGGTAAAGAGTACGGTAAGGACAATAAAACCGATATTTCTATCCGTGCTATTACCGACCATGCTCGCGCTGCAACCTTTATGATTAGCGACGGTATCATTCCTTCTAACGAGGGCAGAGGCTATGTGCTTCGCCGTATCATCCGTCGCGCAGTTCGCCACGGTAAATTAATTGGTATTAACAAAGCTTTCTTTATGGAGCTTTGCGATGTTGTTATAAATGAAAATAAATCAGGTTATCCTGAGCTTGTTGAAAAGAAAGAGCTTATTACAAAGGTAATTGTAAATGAGGAAGCATCTTTTAATAAGACTATCGACCAAGGCTTATCAATGCTTGAAGAATTAACCAGAAACGGTGGTGTGCTCTCAGGTGAGGATGCATTTAAGCTATATGATACTTATGGCTTCCCGATAGATTTAACTATTGATATCTTGGCTGAAAAAGGTATGACGGTTGACGAGGATAAGTTCAAGGAATGTATGAATGAGCAAAGAGAAAAGGCGCGTTCTTCAAGAAAAGCTTCCGATGGTGAAAGTTGGAAGAGTGATGGCATTACCTTTGAAAACATTTCTGCAACTAATTTCTTGGGTTACAAAGATAATTCTTGCGATGCCGAAATACTTGATATAGTTGTTGAAGGTGAGCATGTTTCTAATGCTTCTAAGGGTGAAAAGGCAATAATCGTGCTAGATAAAACTGTTTTCTATGCTGAAAGCGGCGGTCAGGTTGGCGATTGCGGTGTTATTGAAATTGATGAAAATTCTTTTAAGGTTTCAGATACTCAAAAAACTGCCGACGGTATTTTCACTCATAGCGGTTTGATGTTAGAGGGCTCTATCTCGGTTGGTGATAAGGTTAAGGCTATTATAGATGTTGAAACTCGCGCGGCTATTCGCCGTAATCATACTGCGGCTCATCTTTTGCAAGCAGGCTTGCGTTCTGTATTAGGAACTCATGTTGAGCAGGCAGGTCAGTTAGTAAACGCTTCGGCTGTTCGTTTTGACTTTACTCATTTCTCAGCTTTAAGCGCTGAGGAAATCGAAAAGGTTGAACATTTTGTTAATAGCGCTATTTTAAGTGGTATTGCAGTTGTAAATGAAGAAATGCCTATTGCAGAGGCTAAGAAAATGGGCGCTATGGCTTTATTCGGCGAGAAATACGGAGATGTTGTTCGTGTTGTTGCGGCAGGTGATACTTCGGTTGAGCTTTGCGGCGGTACTCATGTTGATAATACTGCTAAAATCGGTCTTTTCCATATAATTTCCGAAACAAGCGTTGCCGCAGGTGTGCGCAGAATTGAAGCAGTTACAGGACTTGGCGTTTTAAATGTTTTATATAGTAATATTTCCTTATTAAAAGCTACTGCTGAAACTATGAAAGCTCAAAATGTGCTTGATGTTCAAAAGCGTGCTAATGCCGTTATGAACGAACTTAAAGAAACTAAACAGGCTCTTGAAAAGGCTGAGGCTAAGCTTGCAGGTTCTAAAATTTCTGATATTTTGAAAGATGCTGAATCGATTGGAAATGTTAAGTTAATAAAAGCAAGACTGGATAACACTTCTCCTGATGAGCTTCGCAAAATGACCGATACAATAAAAGCAGAAAATAATGACACTGTTGTTGTTTTTGCGGCGCAAAACGGCGAAAAAATCACCTTCTGTGCGGCTTGCGGTAAAGATGCAATAGCAAACGGTGCGCACGCAGGTAACCTTGTTCGCGAAGTTGCAAAGATTGCCGGCGGTAACGGCGGCGGCAAGCCTGACAGTGCTATGGCAGGTGGTAAAGATTCCGCTAAAATTGATGAGGCTTTGGCTTCAGTTTCTGAATTACTTAAATCTCAGTTGAAATAAGAGGTGTGTTAAATGGCAGACTGTTTATTTTGCAAAATAGTTGCAGGGGAAATACCCTCAACTAAAATTTATGAGGATGAATATGTTTATGCTTTTGCGGATATTGCTCCTCAGGCTCCTTTTCATGCTATTGTAATTCCAAAAGAGCATATTTGCTGTGCGAATAAAATAACTAGTGAAAACAGTTTTTTAATCGGTAAAGTTTTCGAAGCTATCCAAAAAATTGCCGAGCTTGAAAATTTAGAAGATGGCTACCGCGTTGTTAATAACTGTGGCGAAAAAGCGGGGCAAACAGTATTCCATATTCATTTCCATTTGTTAGCTCGCCGCGATTTAGGTTGGCCACCCGGTTGATGAAATTTAAAATGCAAAGTGCAAAATGCAAAATTGAGGAGAAAATTTTATGTCTGAATATTATAGAATGAAAATTGCAGGCCTCGAAAGAGACCTTGAAAAGTTTCCTGTTAGCGATAAATTAGATATTGCTGCTTTCATAATTTTCGGTGATGTTGAGCTTACAATTAAAGGATGCGAGGAACTGCTTAAAAAAGTTCCTGATTTTGATATAATATTAACTCCTGAGGCAAAAAGTATACCGATAGCTTATGAAATGGCGCGTCAATCAGGTAAGCCTTATGTAATCGCTCGTAAGGGTGTTAAGGTTTATATGAGAAATTCTATCGAGGTTTCGGTTAATTCGATAACCACTAAAAACGAGCAAAAGCTCTATTTGGGTGAAACCGAGGTTAACAAATTAAAAGGAAAACGAGTGCTTATTATTGATGATGTTATAAGCACCGGCGAATCTTTAATAGCTGCCAGATTGTTGGTAGAAAAAGCAGGCGGTATTGAAGCGGCTGCTTGCGCTTTCTTGGCTGAGGGCGATGCTGCTGACCGCGATGATATTATTTTCTTGGAAAAATTGCCGTTATTTTTTAAATAATATAAAAAGCTTAATATACTGAAATAAATTATTATATATAACAATGTTTATAAAGGATGTAAAATTATGGAGACAGAAAAATTAGCAGCTTTAGTTCTTGCTGCACAAAATGGCGAAGAAAATGCTGCTACTGCTCTCTATGATGCATATCAAAAAGACCTTTATTATCATATATATAAGACTGTTAATGACCATCATTTAGCTGAAGATTTATTGCAGGATGCTTTTATAGAAATACTTGGAACAATTCAAAATCTTAAAGAGCCCGCCTCTTTTCTTTCTTGGAGCAAGCAAATTGCCTACCATAAGTGTACCGCTTATTTTAAGCGTCGTAGGGATATACTTGCCGATGAAAATGAGGACGGGCTTTCTATATTTGATACAATTGAAGAAGAAAATGCTGAGTTCATTCCTGATGAAGCTTTGGATAAAGCTGATTTAAAACAAACTATTAATCAAATGATTGATGAGCTTCCTGAAGAACAGCGTTCGGCTCTTATGCTTAGATATTTTGATGAAATATCGGTTAAAGAGATAGCTGAGATACAGGGAGTAACCGAAGGAACTGTAAAGAGTAGATTAAATTACGGTAGAAAAGCAATTAAAGAAGCTGTTGAGGGTTACGAGAAGAAGCACGGAATTAAACTTCGTTGCGCTGGGGTTATTCCTCTACTGTTGTGGTTGTTCAGAGAGATTTCTATATCAAATGGTATTTCTCTCACATCTAGTACTGCATCGGCAACTTATGCCGCGGCCAATGCTGCCGCCAATGCGGTTACAGAAGGCGTAAAGGCAGAAGCTAAAACCGCAGGAAAATTTGCTGCTAAAAAACTTATAGCTGGAATTACAGCAGCTACTGTTGTTGCCGGTGGAGTAGGTGCTGCAGTTTTACTAAAACCTGAACCCGACCCGATGATTTGGAGTGGATATGGTGTCGAGAATTCTACAAATACAAGACGATTTGAAATTACCATCGAAGAAATGAATGATACAAACATAATAGGTAATTTAGAGGTTTCATATTTATATGAAACTGTGAACGATATTGATTTTATAGGAACTGGCATCGAGAATGGTAATGAAATAATATATACACTAAACTTTGAAGAGCCACTAAAAACAGGCACAACTATTAAGTATAAATATAAACAGTTGGAAGTCACCTATGATAAGTCTGATGATGAATTTTCTTTTAACCAGCATTATAATGCAGAATTAGAGCGTCAAACTAAAGAAAAATCAAAAGTGTTATTTGAAAATGAAAATTGGTCTGGAATAGGAAAAGATGGTTTTTATAAAGCAAATAAAACACAAAACCATCTTTTTGAATTAAATATTCAAAGATTGACCGAAGAGGATATTAGTGGAATATTAACCATTTCTTATGATGGTAAAATAGATCATAACTCTACATTTACTGGTAGAGGATACGAAAAGAAAGGGATTATATATTACGAAATTTTATTGGAAACACCCCGAACAAAAAAAAATCTACTTGGAGATATAACTCTTGACCGCTTTTGGCTGCAATACGATTTAGAAAAAGAAACTTTTGAAATACCGTTTGGAATTCTTTATAGGGTTGTTATGGATAAAAAATAAAATTTTTTAAATTTTTTTCAAAAATATAAAACCTAATTCATTTTCAATCCCCCATATAACTAGAAAGGGGGAACAAGAGCGTGATAAACCACGCAAATCTATACTTCTTATTTCTCGAAGATAGAGAAGCAAATCAAATTCAAGCTGATAAAAATGTAATTATTCGGCAAAATCTTGAAAACTTTTACAAAGTTTTAATATTTCAACAAAAATTTAAAAATGTTAATAACTACAAGGAGTATTACAATGGGAATATTTAAAAAATCAAATTTATTTGAAAATTTAAAAATATTTAAAAAATCAGATAAAGATATTCATTGCGCCAACTGTGCCACTAGAACAGGTGTTATTACAAGACAATGGTTGCTAGACGATAAATGCTTATGTGTTAATTGTCAAAATGCAATTCCTACCTATTTTCAAAGAAATTATGGTTCTTTAACTTTTGATACATATAAAGTAATGGAATCTTATATGTTAGAAGAATCTAAAGAACTGGGAAAGCAATTCAAGAAAAAATATACATTCTTAGATTTGCAACTTGATGCTGTTAATGGAATTTTGCGTTACAAAACATCTAATGCTAATCCGTTATATGTAAAGCTTGAAAATATATTGAATTTCTGTTTGGATTACCATAATAGTACAAGTTCAATAACGATGACACTTGAATGTATAGAGCCATACTTTTTAATTCACGAAGATCTTATTCTAGCAGGATCGGAATATGAGTGTAATCAATTTATGAATTATTATCATTCAATTAGAACTATGCGCGAAGGTGAAAACTATCTTCACAAAGAGCAAGGTGGCGCTAAATTTGAATATGAAAGTTTCGTAAATAACAATTCAGATGAAGTTCAACTTCAAAAAGCACTTGCGTTATTTATGTTTGATAGCATAAATGAAGTTACTGTTGAAACACTCAAAGCTCAAAGAAATAGATTGATTAAAAGTTTTCATCCGGATGCTAATTCCGATGATAATACAAGATATGCGCAAAAAATAAACGAGGCTTATGAGCTTATACATAATCATTTAAAATAAGAGGAGTTAAAATAATATGATAATTACTATTAGTATGGGTATAGAGTTATTTCTATTTATTGCTGCAATTGTTGTAACAGTTGCACTTGCGATTTTTCTTGCAGTTGGCGCTGTAACTTTGTGGTCGGCAATTGCCACTTTATCCGTTGCATTTTCGCGTCTAGCAATTTCGGTCCTTATTTCTGCGGGTATACTTTTTACTGAATTTGATTTTAAAATCTTTGAAAACGGATTTTTGAACTTCTTAGTAAAGCTTGTCATTGTTTATGGTTTTCTATGGTTGGCATCCTTTATACCAAGATTAGAACCTGCAATAGGAACTCTTTGTTCTTTTTTCGTTTCTTTATTGATTACTTTGTTAACTCTAGGATTTGGCTCAGTGATTCTTGATGCTATATTTAAACCTGAAGTGGCTTCTCAAGATACTTGGTGGTTTGCAGTAGTATCAGGTTTATGTATTACAATTATAACAGTTATAAACTGGTTGCGCGATATTAATAAAATCAAAGAAATGTCTTATTCATCAAAGCTTTTTTCAAAACCTATATTTGTGAGAATTGGTAGAGTACTCGCTTCCGTAATTTATGGTTTTGTTCTTATGTTAATTATTTCTATGTATCTTGGTATGCCGGTTATGAGTAACTTTGCGCAAGCTATGATGTTACTTGGTTGTAGTGTTGTGGCTTATGTTGGTGATTTATTCTTGTTTGATAGAGCAACACCAAAAAAGATAAAAAGTTAAAAATTAGTATTAAACGGATGTGCATTTCTGCGCATCCGTTTTGCTATATAAAATGTTATTATTGATATATTTTATGTGTGTTTACTTAACGGTTTAACTCTTATTACCCATCATAATCTTCAATAGCGCTCACGGCTTCCTCGCGCGTTGAGAATGCTATTCCATTATCAAGTTGCTTTTTATCACTTGTAGGAAGTGTATCAAGCATAATTGAGCCGTAAACTTCGATTATCTGGTCGCCGTTATAAAGAGCTACATTATTACCGTATGAATGAAGCACCCAACTGGCAGGATTTTCTTTCCTGCTTGAAACTACAAAGCCTATGGTTACAATAATTGCGGTTATTGATACTGCTACCATAATAATTACAAGGTATGTTTTTAGATTGTTTGGTTTTTCCATAAGCACCATCCTTATGAAATATTTTTGCCTGAAATTCAAAATATTATACATTTCATAATATTCGAGCAAAAAAATAAGGTGAAAAGATTAAAAAATCTCAGGTTTGATTTCTAAAAGCAATAGTAAAATACAAGCAGACATAACCGAAAACGGCTGATAATTCTGAGTTAAGATGATTTTGAAATCGGCAGGCTCTATTGTTTTTCCGTAAAGAGAAATTAAACTTCGTTGAAGGCATACTAGCATACTATTTTCGTTTATACTTGAAAGGGTAACTGTGCTTTTAAGATTTAGACCGCAAGTGATAGTTTGGATTTTGCTTTTTTCAAAAGCTTTTAAGGACTTTTGAGCTTTGCTTTCGCAGATTCCTATAGTTTTTTTTGGAAGTTTGATTTTAGTTAGATAATCGGAATTATCGGCAATTAAAATTATATTTTTATCTCCTAAAATTTTAATGGGTTTAGAACGAAAGAAAACTGAAAAATCCCCTATACCTGAAAACACGGCGCTTTCAGTAATAACCGAAGCACCGTGCTTTTTTAGAATTTCGGCAATTTCTTTACTTTCTTTGCATCGAGGCTTTGAAAAAATTGTAATCATATTTTCACCGAAATTAGTATTTGCAATAATTTTTAAATTATTTAGCTTTTCTTTTAAATGGTATTGCAACCAAAACGCCTGTGAATACGATACCTAACCAAACAAGAAGCAAGTTGTTCCAACCGATAGCTTTTACAGCGTTTGCAAATATTATATTTGCAATAGCAGCTGCCATATAGCTTAAGAAATCTAAATATCCTGTTGCGGTTGAAATTAGTCCTGTTTCGCTAAGACTTGGGCAATAAACACTCCACATAATTGTAGCGGCACCGTTAGCAGACATAATTGCAAGAACCATAATAATTATATTTAATACAGGATTTGATTGAGGAATTAAGATAACAAATATAAAGAAAATTGCTGAAGCAACGAACATTATAAACAATGTTAAATTCATTTTTCTGCCTAAAAGTTCATATATAAAAATGGTAATAAAGGTGGTTAATGAAATAATGAGGGTTGCTGCGGTAAAGATTTTGGCCGAATCTCTATCAGAAAATTTTAAATATTGGTTTATATATGTAGGTAGCCAAAAAACAACCGAGGTTCTTAGAATACCTGTTATAATAGAAACGAAAGAGTATTTAACTATTTGATACTTAAATAGAATTTTAAAGCTTTTAGCTTCTTTCTTTTCTTCGGTTTCATTTTCGTTTTTAATTTTAGTTTTTATAATGCCTTTTCTTTCTAATGTAAGGAAGAAAATAAAGCATATTAATGCCATTACAACGAGTGTTGCGCTGCTTACAGTAAAAGCGCTTTGCCAAACTAGGAATGAGGCTAAAAAACCTGCGGTCGGCGAGCCTAAAAGGGAAGAGAAGGTGAAACCAACATTGCAACGAACTGCATAGATGTGTTTTGTGTTTTCAGCAACAACCTTAACAAGCGGGGCATAAATCATAGATAGGAAAAAGCCTGTTGCGGCATAAGCAATAGTAGCGGCTAAACGCTTATCCGCAAAAATTTGGAAAGAATAGTTTGTTATACCCGCGCCTAAAAGTCCAATACATATCATCCAACGGGCCTTTATCTTATCACCGATAGCGCCGTTAATAAGTTGACCTACTGCATATGTTACAAAGTATAGAGAAGAAATTGAACCGATAAATTTTTCGGAATATCCTTCGCCTATCATTTGCGGTGTTACTGCGCTCAAAATATTTCTTGCAATATAAACTGCAAAGTAAGCAATAGAACACATAGTTCCCAGCAAAATTGCGGCTTTTAAATTTTGGTTAAGTTTTTTCATAATGCAACAATCCTTTATGTTTATTTTAGTTCTGCTATTGTAACTCCTGCTTCACCTTCGCCAAATGTTCCAAGACGATAGGATTTAACTGCTTTATGCGTTCTCAAATAGCTTTGAACTGATTTTCTTAATATACCTGTGCCTTTGCCGTGAATAATTCTAATGGATTCAAGGCCTGATATTAGGGCATTATCGATATAGCGGTCAAGCTCTAAAATAGCTTCATCTGAAGCCATGCCAATAAGGTTAACCTCACCCGTAACATCACGCTCAGCGTTTGATTTTAGTCCTGTAACATTTCGGGTTTTCTTTCGTTCGGTGGATTTTGCGGATTTTGGTTTATATCTTAAATTATCAAAGCTAACCCACATTTTAATCGAGCCTGACATAACAAAGGCTTGTTTTTTATTAAGATTTATATCAAGCACAGTTGCATCTCTGCCTATATCCGCAACTATAACAATATCTCCCTTAGCAAGTTCGGTAACAACTTCTCCGGAAGTGTTTTTAGTCATAAC
The DNA here is from genome assembly GCA_017537365.1 of Clostridia bacterium. GTDB lineage: Bacteria > Bacillota > Clostridia > Oscillospirales > Acutalibacteraceae > UBA737. Next base: position 181,798 of record JAFYKZ010000026.1, on the reverse strand, counting down.
AGGGTCTGCCGTATCTTCTAAATCTTTTAAGGTTGATTTATAAGCTTTTCGTGCCTTTTCAGCAAGCTCAGCTGCATTTTGAGCAGTAAGCTTTTTCTTTAATTCTTCAAGCTCATTTAGCAAAAGCGAAGATTTATAACGGGTTGAATCAATAATACCGCTTGCAGTTTCGCGAGTTTTTTCCATTAATTTTTCTTGAGCTATTTGGAGTTCGTGTTCTTTTTGGTCGGATTTTTTCTTTGCTTCTTCAAGCTCTCTGCGAAGTTTTAATGCATTTGTATGTTCGCAGTCAGCAGCTCTTCTTGCGCCCTCTAATGCGGCAACAACTCTTTCGAATTTTGTGTCCTCGTCAGCAACCTGTTCCTTTGCGGCTTCTATTATATCTCCGTCCAGACCTAATCGTTTGGAAATTGCAAATGCATTTGACCTACCGGGCATACCTATTATCAGCTTGTATGTTGGTTTAAGGGTTGAAACATCAAATTCGCAAGAAGCATTTTCCACCATATCGGTATCAATGGCGTATGCTTTGAGTTCGGGATAATGCGTAGTGGCAACCGTTTTACCGCCATAAACCGATAATCTCATAAGTATTGCTTTTGCAAGCGCAGCACCTTCAACAGGGTCTGTACCCGCGCAAAGCTCATCAAACAAAACGAGCGAATTATCGTCTGCATTATGAATAATATTGATAATATTTTTCATATGTGATGAAAAGGTTGAAAGGGATTGCTCAATACTTTGTTCATCACCAATATCGGCAAAAACTTTATCAAAAACCGCAATTTTGCTTCCGTCATCAACCGGAATCATAAGGCCGCACATTGTCATTAAAGTGAGTAAACCGATAGTTTTTAATGTAACAGTTTTACCGCCTGTGTTAGGACCGGTAATTACTAGTGTGTTATAATCTTTGCCAAGACCAACAGTTATCGGAACTACCGATTTATAATGAATAAGCGGATGGCGCGCATTTTTTAAATATATTTCGCCATTTTCGTTTAAAGAGGGAATAGAGGCCTTCATTTTATAAGCAAGCTTTGCCTTCGCAAATACCAAATTAAGCTCGCAGAGAGCAGAAAAAGAGGTTTTAATGCTATCATAGAAGTTTCCCGCTTCCGCAGATAATTCTGCTAAAATTCGCTCTATTTCTTCAATTTCACGTAGTTTTAAAACTCGGATTTCATTATTGGTTTCAACAACGCTCATAGGCTCGATAAAAACGGTTGAGCCGGTTGAAGAAGTATCGTGAACAATACCGCTTATTTGACCTTTGTTTTCAATTTTAACAGGAACAACATATCTGCCGTCTCTTTGAGTAACTATTGCTTCCTGTAAATATTTAGCACTAGGACCGTGAACAATCTTTTCCAAAATATCGCGTATTTTTGCTGATTTTGCTATGATTTTACGGCGGATATCGTATAAAACAGGGGAGGCATTATCGTTTAATTCTTCTTTGTTTTTAATAGCGAAATTGATTTTATCCTCTAAAAATTTATTGGGATAAAGAGTATCAAAAAGAAAATCTATTGCGCTGCTTTGCATACCGGAACAATTTTCGCGCCAATCCTTTAACGAACGGATAACTCTTAGCGTTTCGCAAATGTCTAAAAGCTCAGTTAAAGTTAAAACACCGCCCGACTGCGCACGGGCAAGCGAAGAATTAACATTAACTGCCGCACCAAACGAGGGGGTAGTATATCTGGACATAAAAAGATAAGCCGCTTCGGTTCTTGAAAGCAGAGTTTTAACATTATCTATATTATTTTCGGGTATAATTTTAGTTGCATTTTCGGTTGCATCCAAAACAGTTGTTTCGTTTGCTAAAAGCTCTAAAATTTTATCAAGCTCTAAGGTTTTTAAATATCTTTCGATATTGTATTTCATATTTGCTCCTTAATTGTGTTATAAAACTGCAAAGCAGAAAAATTATAATCAGTTTGAGTTATTATATAATTTTCGGTTATTTTAGATAGCATATCTGCACTCTTGGGGGGAATTTCAAAAGAATACAGATTTTTAAATTCAGAAAAAACTATGTGCCTTAATGCAGATAATAAGGTTTTATCAATAGTAACGCAGTTATCCGGCTTTTTACACTCTTCACAATAAAGTTTACCGTTTTTAAGACTTAAAAACATAATGTTTTCTTCGAATTTTCCGCATCCATCACAAGCTATAAGATTAGGCATATAACCGCAAATTGCTGCGGTTCTAAGTTCGGTTATAGCTTTAATCAGAGGCGGGTATCGTTTTTCTTTTGTTAAAAAATGAAGTGAATTTAAAAAGAGTCTTAAAAGTTCTTCATTAGGGACATCATCTTCCGCAAATTCCAATGCTAATTCACAAAAATACTGCGATAAAGTTAAAACTTCAATATCAGTACCCATAGTGAAAAAAGATGCTATCGGTGTTGCTTCGTAAATTCTGAAAGTGCCTTTTTTATTTAAAATCTGAAAGGCAGAATATGTAAGCAGGCTAGTGCCTGCGGCTTTTTTTGATTTAATATTTTTAGCGCCTGATGCAAAGGCTTTGATAATACCGTGTTCGCGGGTGAAAATAGTAATCAAACGATCACTTTCGCCCACATTCATTTCCTTTATAATCAAGCCCTCGGCAGAAAACCTCGTTTGAGACTGAGGCATTTTTATTTTCCTCCTTGAAGGAATTTTTGTATATGAGGTAATCGGAAATCAAACCCGATTTGCGAAATTTTTCCCAATAAATATTTTGTTCCATATAAAAACTTCCATTAGGGCGACAAGAGCCAAACTTGTTACGATTTCGCTCGCCACCTTTATTTGCCTTTCTTGCGTTTATTTTTGTAAGGCGCCAAGCCTTACTGCAAATTTCACGCTGCGCCTTTCAAAAAAAGGTGGCAGAGAGAAATTCTTCGACCTGAAAATGAATAATTTTTAGGAGAGGCGAAGCCGAAGAATGTAGTAATACTAGCGTATTACAAGTGATGAGGCAAGAAAAAACTAAAAATTATTATTTATCAGGCGTGACAGGTTCGACTCTTGTCGCCCTATATTCTTTAATATAATTTTATGTTTTTTATATGGAAATATAATAGGAAAAATCAGTCAAGTCCGAAAGTATGAATTAAACCTTGGCGGTTTCTCCAATCTTCTTTGACCTTAACCCAAAGCTTAACATTGGCTTTAATACCGAAAAACTTTTCAATATCTTTTCTAGCTAACATACCGATTTTTTTAAGCATTGAACCGTTTTTGCCGATAATGATACCTTTATGTGAATCGCGTTCGCATATTATGGTCGCTTCAACCTCAACAATTGGCTCTCCGTTTGCAGTATCACGTTCAACAAACCTTTCAAGGTCCACAGCAATACCGTGCGGTACTTCTTTATCAAGCGAGCGCAAAAGCTTTTCTCTAATCATTTCGGCAACCATAACCTTTTCGGGTTGGTCGGTAACATCATCTTTATCAAAATAATGCGGTGATGGTTTTGAGAATTTATTAAGCTCTGAAAGCAAGTTTTCGGTTCCGTCTCCCGTTTTGGCAGATAGCGGAACAACCGCCTCAAAATCGAAATGAGATGTATAATTTGTTATTATATCAAAAAGCTTGTCCTTTTGAGGTAAAAGGTCGATTTTATTTATAACTAAAACCGCTTTAAGTTTTCGCCTTTTTAGTTCGTTTATTAGTTCAGCCTCAGCAGGAGGGAGCACGTTATCTTCTGTTTTGAACTGAGTTACCGCTTCAATAACCAAAACGGCAACCTCAACATCAGACATACCGTCGCCAACGGCTTTATTCATATTGCGGTCAAGCTCGTTTCTGGGTTTATGAAAACCAGGTGTATCAATAAAAACAAGTTGGGTTTCATCCTTTGTTAAAATACCCATAATGCGGGTTCTGGTGGTTTGCGGTTTATTAGAAACAATCGCAACCTTTTGACCTAAAATTTTATTCATAAGGGAAGATTTACCAACATTTGGTCTTCCGATAATTGTTATAAAAGCAGATTTTTGTTCCATAAAAAATTCCTTTAAATTTTATTTATAGCAAGACCTAGCGCTGTTAAAACATTTTCTTCCTTTTCGCGCATAGTCATTTGTTCAAGACCGCCGTTTTCGTGGTCGTAACCTAATAAATGCAGCATAGAATGAACGGTTAAAAAGGCAATTTCTCGCTCAATACCATGACCGTATAAATTAGCTTGCTTTAACGCATGGTCGATAGAAATTACTATATCGCCGAGCATTATAGCATCGGTTTCGGGATTACGGTCAAATTCTCCGTTTTCGCCTAATGGGAAAGAGAGAACATCGGTTGCCGAATCAATGTTTCTGAATTTAGAATTCATTTCTTTGATTTCTTCATCGCCAACTAATGTAACATCAACCTCGGCAGAATCTTCAATGCCTTCAAGCTTTAAGGTTGCGTTGCAGGATTTTCTTATTAAAAGCTTAGTGCCGGTTGGGATTTTAACATTTTTATATTTTGTTACAATATTAACCTTTACGCTCATTTTTTTCGGAATTCCTTTCGTATGCTTTTATAATTTCTTGAACTAATCTATGCCTTACGACATCTTTACCGCTAAGCCTTGCAATAGCGATATCATCAATATTTTTTAATATGCTAACAGCTTGCTTTAAGCCTGAACGTTTACCGTCAGGCAAGTCTATCTGAGTAACATCTCCCGTAACAACAGCTTTCGAATTAAAGCCTAAACGGGTAAAAACATTTTCATTTGCTCGCAGGTTGTATTTTGAGCTTCGTCTAAAATAATGAAACTATCATCAAGAGTTCTGCCTCTCATATAGGCTAGGGGAGCAACTTCAATATCTCCGCGTTCTTGGCATTTTTGAAAATTTTCCGCGCCGAGCATATCAAAAAGAGCATCATATAGCGGTCTTAAATAAGGGTCTATTTTTTGTTGCAAATCACCAGGTAAAAAACCTAATCTTTCTCCCGCTTCAACGGCAGGGCGAGTTAAAATTATTCGGCTCACATGCTTTTGCTTAAAAGCATGGACTGCAAGAGCTACCGCCAAATATGTTTTACCTGTTCCCGCAGGACCAACACCGATAGTTACTGTATTATTTTTAATAGCTTCAACATATTTCTTTTGACCTAAAGTTTTAGGTTTAACCGGTTTCCCCTTAGAAGTTATGCAAATACAATCGGAATCGGTTATTTCACTAATCATATTATCCTCATCATCTTCAACCAATGAGGCAACATAATCAATATTGTTATCTGAAATCTGTTCACCTTTTTTAATCATAGTAATAAGTCCCTCAACGGTTCGAACCGCCATTTCAACATTTTCTTTTTCGCCCTTGATTTTAACCTCACATCCGTGCGAGGTTATGCTAACCGAGTGTCGCTTTTCTATGCGTTTGATATTTTGGTCGAAATTGCCGAAAAGAGTTATCATTACTTCAATTTGCTCAATATTAATAATCCGTTCAAACAAATGTAATTACCTCTATTTATTAATTTAATATAGTATAACACGTTTTTTGTGTATTTACAATAGAATTAACTAATTTTTTTAGTATTATTTACACGAAAAATATTGCATTAAACTCGAAAATTTGTTATACTAAAAAACAGTTAATTTGAAATGGTGTGTTTATGAAAAAGATATTAAGTTTAGTGTTTGTTATTTTATTGTCATTTACTTTTATAGGTTGCAATGAAAAGAAAAATGAGATTAACAGGGAAAAGGTTGCTATTAATCTGCCGTCTGATAATTCGGTTAACGGTTACAGAACTGAAAAATCAGAAAATATAGATGATACTGTGATTTCTGCTGAGGATGTAACTGTTATTGATAAATATGTTCCAAAAGAAAATTCGGATAATAAATATTGCGTTAATAAAAACTCAGGTGTATTTCATAAGATTTCTTGCGATTCGGTTTCTAAAATGAAAGAAACAAATAAAATTTATTTAAAAGATAAATCTGAGGCTATTTTAAAAGGTTATAAGGCTTGCAAAATTTGTAATCCATAAAATTATTTAAGGAAAGGAAATTTATATGAAAAAAATTCAGAAAATCTTAGCAGTTGTTTTGAGCTTGTTGTTTATTGTGAGCGCTTTTGCAGGGTGCACAGAAAAACATAAAGAATCAAAGCTTTCCACCTTAACTCACGATAAGCTCCCTAAGTATGAGGGCGATGGTTTCATTTTGTCTGAGTTGGAGGAAAATGATAAATATGTTCAGATTATAAACGGTGAAGCTAAGGAATTTGATGTTTATTATCAAACTCTTATTGATGCCGGCTTTATGGAACACGCGAGTAACCAGATTGGTGAAAACAAGTTTGCAACTCTTAAAAACCAAAAAACGATAGCAACTTTAAGTTACAAACCTCATTATAATGAGATTAAGGTTGTTTCTGAAAAAAGAAATACCCTTTATCCTCGTGAAAAAGATAATAAGTATAAAAATAAAGATATTAAGTCTTTGTTTACCGGTATTAAAGGTGAAAATGTTCTTTCTTATTCAGGAATGGGCATTATTATCAGACTAGATGACGGTAGTTTTATTATAATAGATGGCGGCGGTGGTGATGAAGATTCGGTTGATTCAAATAAACTTTTGAATATTCTTAAAGAGCAGTCGCCAAAGGGTACAGAAAAGCCTGTTATTGCGGCATGGATTTTCACCCATCCGCATAGCGACCATATAGGTATGTTTAATTATTTCTCTGATGATTTTCATGATAAAGTTATAATTGAGAATTTTTATTATAATTTTCCCGAATCTAATAGGGGATATGGCCATTTTGATGAGTGTATGAAAAATTATTATTCTGAGGTTGGAACAATAATTCCTCATACTGGTGATAGATATTATATTAGAAATGCGGTTGTTGAGGTTTTATTCACTCTTGAAGATTTATATCCGAATACATATAAAGATGGAAAAATTTCTGACGTTAATCAGTCCTCTTTAATTTTCAGGATTGAAATTGAAGGTCAGACCATTATGATAACAGGCGATGTTCACACTATGGGTCAAGAAAGAGCTTGTAATTGCTTTGGAGATTATTTAAAGAGTGATATTCTCCAAATGGCACACCACGGTCAGAATGGTACGGTTGAATTTTATTCTGCTGTTGACCCAACCTATGCAGTGTTGCCCGTTTCTTATTCCGCTTATGAGACTCACTATACATTCAATTCGGCGAATGATTGGTTAGTCAAAAGTAAAAATGTTCGTCAGTTCCTTGATTTTGCTAAATATAATGTATCTTTTGAGTTGCCTTATAATCCATCTGATAAGGATATTCAAAAGCGTATTCCTGATTGGACTACCGAAATGCCAACCTATCCAACCTTGAAGCCTAAAACAGTTAAAGCGGCAAAAAGTGTTCCTAAGGCTTGGTTTGATTTAGGCTTTAAGGACGGTAAGGCTTATGACAAGCTTGGTAATTTAACCGTTTCTATGCCCGCCGGTACTATTGGTGATTCAACCGTTAAATATAATAATAAAGATTATAATTTAACCGCCTTCAATGGTGATGCCGATAATGAGGGCTTGCTTGTTAATCTTCCGTTTAAAACTGCTGATGAATACAAAAATTGGCTGATGAACGGTAGTTCGGTTGAATTGTTCTTGCAAATTAATAAGGGTGCGGATTTTGTGGATGATGTTGAATCTAATTTAGCCGCGACCTTGATTGGTAACGCAAATGTTGGTGGATATAATTTCTGTTACCGCGATTATGAAGAAAGAGGACAGTTGCAGCTATTAATGGGTGCTACTAAGCAAAATGCTGCAACTAATCCTTGGAATAAAACAAATTATGTTTGTGCTGCAAGAAGATGGCCAAACGAGGGGCCTGCTTTTATGAGCGACGGCGAGCTGATTCACCTTGTTGCTACATATGATAAAAAGGCTAATACAATGAATGTTTATTTAAACGGCAAACTAGCATCAAGCGGCTCCTTCGGAAACGGTGATTTTGATTTAGGAAACGCTGGTTTTGATGTTTTAGGAATAGGCATTAACCCGTCTAATAGTGAGGAAAACTTTGGTAAAACAGGTGATTACACTGTTTTAGGTGCTAAACTTTATAAAACCGCACTTAATGAATCGCAAGTGTTAGCCGAGCTTAATAAATGTATAAATGAAATAACTAAATAAAGTTTAACTTTGAACAAAAAATCTCCCCATTTTATTGGGGAGATTTTTTATATTCGCTCGGCGGAACACCATAGTGGGATTTAAAACATCTTGTGAAATAGTTTGCATTGGAAAAACCGCATTGCAGAGCAATTTCGCTTATGTTTTTGTTTCCTGATTCGAGTTTTTTAACCGCTTGGCTTAAACGGAATATTTTTAAATAGGTCATTGGTGATGTTCCTGTAACTTCTTTGAATTTTCGGCAAAAATGTTCTTTGCTATAACCAATTTTTTCGCTTAACATTTCGGTGTTTAAATCGAGTTCAAAATTTTGCTCTATATAATCTAAGAATTCTGTTATGTTATCTTGCTTGTTGATTTTTAATTCGATTAAATGATTTTTAAAAAGAAGATGTATTAGTTTATATATGAGTGAAATAATTTCAAGAGAATTTAAATTTTGGTTATTGCATATGTCGTCCACACAATTTATTGTTTCAATGTTAGAGATTATGTTTTCAAATTTTGCGCCGCCGTTAAATATTAATGGCAAATTTTTGTTGCATACAATGGTTTCATTATAAAAAAATCGAATATCAAACATTAAAACATCGTATTCAACATTTGAATCGGTTGTGAAACCTTTATGAACCATTTTAGGTGAAAAAATTATCATTTCGTCTTTTTTCAAAATATGAATATTGCCACAATATTCTACCAAAATTTTTCCGCTTTTAACTCTGATGATTTCAACTCTATCGTGCCAATGAGATGCAAAACAAATTTCGTTAGGTTCGCGGTTAAAATTCAAAACTTTAATTGCGGCATCACTATATTCAATAATATTAGGTTCTTTTTGATTTTTGTTCATAAGTCACACTCTCAAATATCAATATTGTGCTAATAATAGTTGTTATTTTACTATTATTATGTTATGATTTATGCTAACATAAATTTATCAAATTTTCAATAGTTGGGAGAAATTTTTATGAAACAATTTTCTGCTATTTTGATTGGTGCAGGTTTAAGAGGAACAATATACACTAACGAAATGCTAAAAATTAAAGATAAATTTAAGGTTATCGGTGTTGCAGAGCCAATAGAACCCAGAAGAAATTATATTAAAGAACATCATCAAATTTCGGATGATATGTGTTTTAATAGTTGGGAAGATATTTTAGCAAAACCGAAAATGGCAGATATTGCGATTATTTCCACAATGGATGAAATGCATTATGAACCCGCTATGAAAGCTATTGAATTGGGTTATGATATTCTTATTGAAAAACCAATAGCACCAACTGCAAAAGAGTGCGCCGATATAGCTCGCGCTGCTGAAGAAAAAGGCGTTAAAATACTTGTTTGCCATGTTTTGAGATATACTCAGTTCTTTAATAAGGTTAAGGAACTTATTATGGAAGATAAAATAGGTAAAATTATGTCTGCTATTCATGTTGAGGCGGTTGGTAATGTTCATCAAAGCCATAGTTATGTTAGAGGAAACTGGCATAGTGAAAAAGAAACCGCGCCAATGCTATTAGCTAAGTGTTGCCACGATTTAGATATTTTGCAATGGCTTTTAGATGAGCCTTGTGATAAAATTCAATCTTTTGGAAAATTAACATATTTCACATCTGAAAATGCACCCGAGGGCGCGCCTGAAAGATGTATGGATAATTGTCCGGTTGAGGATACTTGTCCTTATAGTGTTAAAAAACTTTATCTATATAGCAAAGATAATGCTTGGTTTAGACCTGCTTGCGCTCGCGGTATTGCTAAAGGACCAATACCAACCGATGAAGAAATTTTGAAAGCACTCGAAACCACCGATTTTGGTTTGTGTGTTTTCAGAGCAAATAATGATGTTGTTGACCATCAAACAGTTAATATGCAGTTTAAGAGCGGCGCAAATGCCACATTAAGTATGAATGCATTTAATGAGGGTGGCAGATATATTCGTTTATTTGGAACAAAGGGTGAGTTATGCGCTTATTTTGATGAAAAGATGATAAAACTTTATACCTTTGAAGATAAAAAAACTGTTGAAATTTCAACTGCCGGTATTGATGGAAGCATTTTATCGGGTCACGGTGGTGGAGATGCAGGTTTGATTTCTGAGTTATATGATTATTTTAGTGGCAATTATAATGGCTATCGCGCAGCTGATATTCAAATTTCGGTTAAAAATCATTTGTTAGGTTTTGCGGCTGAGAAATCAAGAAGGGAAGATACCGTTGAAAGTATTGATAAATACTTTAATGATTATGGTATTTCAAACGATTAAATAAATTAAAAAAGCTCGAGGAAACTCGAGCTTTTTGATATTTGTATTCGATTAATTTAAAGTTTTTGCGTGAAGACCTGAGCAAGAAATTGGTTCATTTCCTGCGTATAAATGCGAGGTATCGCCAATACCAACAAAAATTCCGTGCACTAACGGTCTTGATGCGATATGTTGTTCCATATAAATTGTTGTAACCGAAGATGGCGGCAAGAAAATTGAGTTCCAAGCGGCAATTAAAGGCATATTAAGAATATGTGCAATCATTGCAGTTCCAACTCCAAAATGGCAAAATAGAGCGATGGTTTTTTCCTTATCGGCATTTTCCTCGATTCTATAAGCGTTGCCATTGCGAACATATCCGTGTTTTGCGATTAAATTATCAAATTCCTTGCAAATTCGCTCATATGTATCATAAACATCACAATCTTTTAAAACATTGCTGTTTTGCCAGTTGTTAATGTCGTAAAGAGTGTTATCATTAGCCCAAATTTCAGGTGGCATATTCCAAGGAGATTTCATTTCGGTATAAAAATCGGTGTTATATTCAAATCCGAGTTTAACAGGAAATTCCTGTAACCAATCAAGCACAACAGGCTCAATTCCAAATATTTCGGCGGTTGGTTTTGCGGTGAGCTTGGCTCTGCCGAGAGGGGATACATATATATCAGTTATGTTTACGTTTTTGAGCTTTTGCGCTAATAAATCAACCTCTCTTTGACCTTTTTCGGTTAAAGAATCGGTTGGGTAGTACGGGTCGCCGTGGCGGATTATAAGTATTTTCATGATTTTTCTCCAAATTTTATGATAATAACATTATATCATAATTTTTTAGTTTTTCAAATGAAAATTAGGAATTTCTTTAATTGTTTTTTGTGATGTCGGGTATATTCCTCTTGGTGTGAATTCCTTTTTTAAGAACAAAATGTTCACACACTTTTTCATTGGCACATATACAACGATTTTTTATATTACATAATGCAAATGAATTATTGTTGTTGGCGGAAAACCAAATATAATGTTTGCAAAGCCAACAGTTTACAAATTTTTGCATGAAACCACCCCATATGGTTATTTTACTATTCTACGATAGTAAAGTCGATACTATTCTTTGGTAGTACGTATAATTAAACAAGAGGTGATTTTATGTATTATCCAAGATTAAAGGATTTGCGCGAAGACCATGATTTAGTTCAAAAAGAAGTTGCCGCCTATCTTTCTATTGACCAAAGGGTATATAGTAATTACGAAACAGGCAAAAGGGAAATACCAACAAGGTTTGTTGTTGCTCTTGCAAAATTCTATAAAACCTCAACAGATTATATTTTAGGATTATCTGATAATCCTAAAACAAGATAAAAAGGACTTGGAATTTTCCAAGTCCTTAATTTTTTTATTTCTTTCTGTTTAAGCTTTTCTTTTTTATCAAAATTCTTATTGCAACAACTATTGATAAAGTAATAACCGCAGGAATAACTAAATAGGGAATAGAAGATAATGCAAAAGCAAATAAAGTTGTTATGATTTTTCCAACATTTTTAAATCCTTTGATAATATTGTTCCAAATATTGCTCCAATATCCTTCGGATTTAACCTCGCGTTCTACTTCATAAACGGTTAGCGATACGGTACTGTAACTGGTTTTATTTTCTAAGCTCTTTAACTGAGCGGTATATGATTCAATTTCTGCTCTTAAATCTGCTAGTTGCTCTTTAACAGCAAGCAAATCTGTGATATTGTCCGCCTGTTTCATTATTTCAATGAGACTTTCTTCTTCGGCTTTGTAAACCTTTATTCGAGCCTCAATATCCACATATTCTTCGGTTACATCTTTCACACTTTCGCTTCGGCTTTGAATTGTAGCATTCTTTGAAGCAAAATCAGTAAAACTATCGGTTTTTCCAACAGGTATTCTGATAGTAGCGGTAAAAGTTCTGTAATCAGAGAGGTTTGATTCGTCTGAGGATTCTATGTAACCGCCGTTTGAAACTACATTTTTTCGAATACCATCAATATAATTATCATAATCCTTTGTTTCGGCAGTTAGAGAAATTTCTTTTATTAGTTTGCGCGAATCAACAGCTTCATCTTGCAAAATTTCTTCGGAAACAATTCCCTCGTTTTCATAAGCAATATCACTTTTAGAGGCGGTTTCGCTACAACCGCAAAGTATTGATATAATAAGAATAATGCCAATAGTTAATGTAATGATTTTTTTCATAGAAACACACCCTTTCTTAAATCAATTATATAATAAATTTATATTTTTTGCAAGAAAAAAGGCTTGGATAAATTCCAAGCCTTTAATGTATGCTATTTAAATTACTTATTAAGCGCTTCATTAACTGCAACTGCGCAAGCAACTGTCATACCAACCATTGGGTTGTTACCTGCACCGATAAGACCCATCATCTCAACGTGAGCAGGAACAGAAGAAGAACCTGCGAACTGAGCATCAGAGTGCATACGGCCCATAGTATCGGTCATACCGTAAGAAGCGGGACCTGCAGCCATATTATCGGGATGGAGAGTACGACCTGTACCGCCGCCTGAAGCAACTGAGAAATATTTCTTGCCTTGTTCGATACATTCTTTCTTATAAGTACCAGCAACAGGATGTTGGAATCTTGTGGGGTTGGTGGAGTTACCAGTGATAGAAACATCAACGCCCTCTTTGTGCATGATAGCAACGCCTTCGCGAACATCGTCAGCACCGTAGCAACGAACCTTTGCACGCTCGCCGTTTGAGTAAGCAGTTTCTTCAACGATGGTAAGCTCACCTGTATAGTAATCAAACTTAGTTTGAACATAGGTAAAGCCGTTGATTCTTGAAATAATCTTAGCAGCGTCTTTTCCTAAACCGTTAAGAACAACGCGGAGAGGTTCTTTACGAGCTTTGTTAGCACTTCTGGCAAGACCGATAGCACCTTCAGCAGCAGCAAAAGATTCATGACCTGCTAAGAAAGCGAAACACTTAGTTTCTTCGCGAAGAAGCATAGCGCCTAAGTTACCGTGGCCGATACCAACCTTACGGTCATCAGCAACAGAACCGGGGATGCAGAAAGACTGCAAACCAACACCGATTTTTTCTGCAGCCTCAGCAGCAGATTTAACCTGGTCTTTGATAGCGATAGCGCAGCCTACAACATAAGCCCAAGCAGCATTCTCAAAGCAAATAGGTTGAATACCTTTAACGATGTTATAAGCATCAACACCTGCTTTATCGCAAATTTCCTTAGCTTCTTCGATGGAGGAAATGCCGTGCTTTGCAAGCTCTGCGTTAATTTGATTTATTCTTCTGTCATAACTTTCAAATAATGCCATTTCTGTTTCCTCCTTATTCTTCTCTTGGGTCGATGAGCTTAGCAGCATCGTCAACACGGCCATACTGACCGCTTGCTTTTTCTAATGCTTCATTAGCATCCATGCCCTTTTTTATCATTTCCATCATTTTGCCGAGGTGAACGAACTTGTAGCCGATGATAGCATCATTTTCGTCGATAGCAATCTTAGTGATATAACCCTCAGCGAGCTCTAAATAACGAGGACCCTTAGCCTTTGTTGCAAAGGTGGTACCAACCTGAGAACGAAGACCTTTACCTAAATCTTCAAGACCGGCACCGATAGGGAGACCACCCTCAGAGAAAGCAGTTTGAGTACGGCCGTAAACAATCTGCAAGAAAAGTTCGCGCATAGCTGTATTAATAGCATCGCAAACGAGGTCGGTATTAAGAGCCTCTAAGATAGTTTTGCCAACTAAAATTTCAGAAGCCATAGCAGCAGAGTGGGTCATACCTGAGCAGCCTAAGGTCTCAACTAATGCTTCTTCGATGATACCCTCTTTAACATTAAGGGTAAGTTTACAGGTTCCTTGCTGAGGAGCGCACCAGCCAACACCGTGGGTAAGACCTGATACATCTTTAACCTCTTTTACCTGAACCCATTTGCCCTCTTCCGGAATGGGAGCGGGACCGTGATATGTGCCCTTAGCTAATGGACACATATTTTCAACTTCATGTGAATAGTTCATATATGTACTCCTTTAAAGAATTTGGTCTAACTTGAAAAATTACAAATTTCGACCATACAAAAGTATTATATCAAAAACTTTCCAAAAACACAATACCTGAAAAGCCTAAATTTTCAAAAAAATAGAGAGTTTTTTTATTGATTTTCGTGAAATAAAAATTTATTTTTAAAAATCGTTAAAAAAATGTCGGTTTTTGAAAAAAAGGTCTTTGCAAATTGAAAAATATATGTTATACTACATAAGTATATGTATGTCTTGATGTTTTGAGGCTTTTATTAGTTTCTATTCGGACAAACATAAAAGTATTTAAGGAGGTTTTAGTTTCATGCTAAAAAAAATCAGTAACCTTCCCTTTAAGGGAACCGCTGAACAAGAGCAGAAGCTCAAGGAAGTTATTGCCGCAAATTGCCACGATAAGAGTCTATTAATGGCTGTTATGCAAGAGGCTCAAGAAATTTACGGTTATCTTCCTATCGAAGTTCAAAAAATGATTGCTGAGGGTATGGATGTACCGCTTGAAAAGGTTTACGGCGTTGCTACTTTCTATGCTCAGTTCTCACTCACACCTAAGGGTGAGTACAACATCTCAGTATGTTTAGGTACTGCTTGCTATGTTAAAGGCGCAGGCGATATTTTTGATAAATTCAGTGAAAGATTAGGAATCGGCGCTGATGAATGTACTGCTGACGGTAAGTTCTCTTTAACTGCTTGTCGTTGTATCGGTGCTTGCGGCTTAGCTCCTGTTCTTACTGTTAACGAAGAAGTTTACGGTCGTTTAACTGCAGACGATGTAGACGGAATTTTAGAGAAATACGGATTTAGTAAATAATTTTCCCGAAGGGATAAAATTTTATGAAAATTTCTACAATTAAAGAGCTCCTCAAAGCAGAAATTGTTTGCTGTGAAGATATGCTTGAACATGAAGTTTTTTCAGCTTGCGGAAGCGATATGATGAGTGATGTTTTAGCTTATGTTAAAGATCAGGCAGTTTTGCTTACAGGACTTGTTAATTCTCAGGTTATTCGTACTGCCGAAATGATGGATATGAACTGTATCGTTTTTGTTCGCTCTAAAATGCCAACTGCCGAAATGATAGAGCTTGCAAAGGATAGCGGTATAGTTTTACTTGCAACTCCTAAAAGAATGTATGAGGCTTGCGGTATTTTATACAGTAACGGTCTCGTAGGTAATAGGGTTAAAAATGTCTGAGGTTTTAAATTTTCATTTTGTTGTTAACGGTGAGGATTTCACCTCTGCCGGTCAGGCATCAATGATGATGAAGCGCAACCTAAGGCAGTTAGGTATGCCACCTGAAATTATCAGACAGGTTTCTATCGCTATGTATGAAGGGGAAATTAATATGGTTATCCACGCAGGTGGCGGGGAAGCCGATGTTAATGTTACCGAGGAATATATAGAAATAATCCTTGCCGATAAAGGTCCCGGTATTAAGGATATAGAACAGGCTATGCAGGAGGGTTTCTCAACTGCAACCGATTCTATCCGTTCCTTAGGCTTCGGAGCCGGTATGGGTTTGCCTAATATGAAGAGATATACTGATTATATGGATATTGATTCAGAAGTAGGTGTTGGCACTACAATTACTATGAGGATTAATTTACAGTAGGTGTTAATGTGAATTTATACGAACATTCTGTATATCTTGATGCACCAAAATGCAACGGTTGTACTACCTGCTTAAAGCATTGTCCTACACAGGCTATCAGAATACGAAACGGTCATGCGGTTATAAACGGTGAGCGTTGTATAGATTGCGGCGAGTGTATAAGAGCTTGTCCTAATAACGCAAAAAAATCCAAGTGCAAATCTCTTGAAGCTATGGATAAGTTTAAATGGAAAATCGCTCTTCCGGCTCCTACACTTTACGGTCAGTTTGATAATCTCGATGATATTGATTATATTTTAGACGGATTATTAAAACTTGGTTTCGATGATGTGTTTGAGGTTGCTGCTGCAGCAGAGCTTGTGTCTGCTTATACAAGAAATTATTTAAAAAACAGCGGGGTTAAAAAACCTGCGATAAGCTCTGCTTGTCCGGTTGCTGTAAGACTTATATGCTTGCGCTTTCCCTCGCTTAAAGATAACATTATTAATATTTTGCCACCAATGGAAATTGCAGCTGATTTAGCTCGCAAAAAAGCCAAGGCAGAGCATCCTGAACTTAAAGACGAAGAAATAGGCGTTTGTTTTATTTCTCCTTGTCCTGCAAAGGTTAGCTATGTTAAAAACGGATTTGCTGATTATAAAAGTAAGGTTGATGTTGTTGTATCTATTAAGGATATTTATTTCCAACTTATTTCGGTTATGAAATACGGTAGTGAAGTAAAAGCGATGTCAAACTCCGGTGTGGTCGGTGTTGGTTGGGCTTCTTCCGGCGGCGAAGCTACTGCGTTATTTAATGAAAAGTATCTCGCGGCTGACGGTATTGATAATGTTATAAATGTTCTTGAACAGGTTGAAAACGGTAATATACCGCCGCTTGAATTTATTGAGCTTAACGGATGCACCAGCGGTTGCGTTGGCGGTGTGCTTACAATTCAAAATCCTTTTATTGCAAGGGCTAGACTCAGAAGTCTCCGCAGGTATTTACCTGTTACGCAGAATTCTATTCCAAACGATAAAAAGGATAATGTTTTAGAAAAAATCTCATTTGGGAACTTGCCTGAATACAGACCGATTTCAAGACTGAGCGACAGTATGGCTGAGTCTATGAGAATGATGTCTGAAATACAATGCTTGAAAAAAGAACTGCCGGGTATAGACTGTGGTTCTTGCGGTGCTCCGAGTTGCAGAGCATTTGCGGAGGATGTTGTAAAAGGCGAGGCTTCAATGGAAGATTGTCTTATTTTAAAAGTAAAATCGTGCAAAGGAGATACATCCGATGACGGTTAAAGAACTTGCAAATACCGAATTATTTTCGGCGGTTGCTATGCCACACGGTGAACGCGAAATTAATGGTGTTTACATAGGAGATTTACTCAGTTGGGTAATGGGCAGAGCAGAAGCCGATAATGCTTGGATTACCATAATGTCAAACAATAATATTCTTGCGGTTGCGGCTTTGGCTGATACTTCTTGTATCATATTAGCTGAAGGCGTTAGCTTAGAAGATAGTATTGTTAAAACTGCCGAGGAAAAAGGTATCAATATTTTAAAGAGCGAGAAAAACGCTTATGAAATTTCGGTTGCTTTGAGTAGTATGCTATGAAAGATTATTACTATGATTTGCATATCCATTCCTGTCTTTCTCCTTGTGCGGACGATGATATGACACCTGACAGTATTGCAGGTATGGGTGAGTTGAACGGATTAAATCTTATGGCGCTCACCGACCATAATTCTTGCAAAAATTGTCCTGCATTTTTTGAATCGGCGAAAAGGCACGGTATTTTAGCTGTTGCAGGTATGGAGCTTACAACGGCGGAAGATATTCATATTGTCTGTCTTTTTCCAAATCTCGAAAGTGCTTTATCATTTGATAATGATTTGCAAGCTAAACGAATTCTTATAGAAAACCGAACTGATATTTTTGGCAATCAGATTGTTATGGATAGTGAGGATAATATAATAGGTACTGATAAGTATTTGCTTTCAAATGCAACGATGCTTTCGCTTGAAGAAGTGCCAAGCTTTGTTGAGAAATACGGCGGTATTTGTTATCCTGCTCATATAGATAGAGAGTCTAATGGCATAATTGCTGTTTTGGGTGCTTTTCCTGAAAGTCCGAAATTTGATTTAGCCGAAGTTCATTTCAGGGTAAATCTGGATAAAAGTTCAAATCTTAGCGGTTTTCATAAAGATAAGTTAATTATCAGTTCAGATGCTCATTATTTATGGGATATTAAAGAAAAGCTTGATTTTATATCCTTTGATGCTTTATCACCTGATACCGATAAAGCAGGGGAGTATTTGATAAAATATTTAAAGGGGTAGGTTATGAAGGAATTATCGCTTAATATTTTAGATATTACGGAAAATTCCGTTAAAGCCGGTGCCGGTTTAACCGAAATCAAGATTTCAGAAACAGCCGATACTCTTACAATAACTATTACTGATAATGGTTCCGGTATGACTGATGAGGTTTTAAAAACCGTTGATGACCCTTTTTATACAACCCGTACAACCCGTAAAGTTGGTATGGGAATACCGCTTTTAAAATTAGAGGCGGAGCAAACAGGAGGAAATTTAGAAATCAGCTCAAAGCATATTTCAAATTTCCCTGATAATCACGGTACTGTGGTTAAAGCGTTGTTTTATAAAAATCATATTGATTTCACCCCCTTGGGTGATGTTGTCTCTACCATAACCACCTTGATTCAAGGGCATCCGGATACTGATTTTCTCTTTATACATATTAAAGAAGATAATGAAGTTAGTTTGGATACTCGCGAATTAAGAGAAGTTTTAGAGGGTGTTCCGCTTAATACTTATGAGGTTATTAAGTGGATTGAGGAGAATCTCAAAGAACAATATGAAAATTTCTAGTTTGTTTACAAATAGGCTGTATGCCTTGTAAATATATTAAAAGCAAATTTTGCTGCAAACTTTTTATAGGAAGGAAAATTTTTATGAAATCATTGGCTGAATTACAAGCAATTAAAGACAAGATGAAGAACAAGGTTGTTCTTCGCGAAGGCATCAATGAATTTCGTGTTGTAGTTGGTATGGCAACTTGCGGTATTGCTGCAGGCGCTCGTCCCGTACTTAACACAATAGTTGAAGCTGTTAACGAGAGCGGTCTTGCTGACAAGGTTTCCGTTTCTCAGACAGGTTGCATCGGTCTTTGCCAGTTTGAACCTATTGTTGAGGTTTTTGAGCCGGGCAAAGAAAAGGTTACCTATGTAAAGATGGATTCAGATAAAGCTAAGAGAGTTGCTGAAGAGCATCTCAAAGGCGGCAAGGTTATTGCTGAATACACCCTTTCATTTTAATTGTTAAAAAGTATATAAACGGTTTAAATCCGTATAATATTTGGAGGTATAGTTTATGATTCGTTCACATGTTCTTATTTGTGGCGGTACCGGCTGTACTTCTTCGGGTAGTCTTGCAATTCAAGAGGCTTTTGAAGCCAACATTGAAGCTTGCGGTCTTAAAGAAGAGGTTAAAGTTGTTCAGACCGGTTGTTTCGGTCTTTGCGCATTAGGTCCGGTTGTTATTGTTTATCCTGACGGCACTTTTTACAGCCGTGTTGAACCCAGCGATGTTAAAGAGATTGTTGAAGAGCATCTTTTGAAAGGTCGTATGGTTGAGCGTTTAGTTTATAGTGATACAGGAGCAGAGGAAGTTGCTGCTGATGCTATTGTCGGCCTTAACGATACTGCTTTCTATAAATCTCAAAACCGTGTTGTTCTTCGCAACTGCGGTGTTATTGACCCTGAAAGCATTGATGAATACATCGCAATGGACGGTTATGCCGCATTAGGTAAAGTACTTACTGAAATGACTCCTGAGGAAGTTATTCAGGTTATTAAAGATTCAGGTCTTCGCGGTCGTGGCGGCGGCGGATTCCCGACCGGCTTTAAATGGTCTTTATGCGCTCCTAACAAAGCTGACCAGAAATATGTTGTTTGTAACGCTGACGAAGGCGACCCAGGTGCGTTTATGGACCGTTCAGTTCTCGAAGGCGACCCTCACTGTCTAGTTGAAGCTATGGCTATCGCAGGTTATGCAATCGGCGCTACTGAGGGTTATGTTTATGTTCGTGCTGAGTATCCTATCGCTGTTAAGCGTTTGCAGAAAGCTATTGATGATGCTCGCGAATATGGTCTTTTAGGCAAAAACATTTTCGATTCCGGATTTGATTTCAATCTTCATATCCGTTTGGGTGCAGGTGCATTCGTTTGCGGTGAAGAAACCGCCCTTATGACATCTATTGAGGGTAACCGCGGTGAGCCTCGTCCTCGTCCGCCTTATCCGGCAGTTAAAGGTCTTTTCGGCAAACCTACCGTTGAAAACAATGTTGAAACATTTGCTAATGTTCCGCAGATTATTCTTCGCGGTGCTGATTGGTTTGCTTCTATGGGTACTGAGAAATCAAAGGGTACCAAGGTATTCGCATTAGGCGGTAATATCAATAATACCGGTCTTGTTGAGATTCCTATGGGTACAACTCTTCGTCATATCATTGATGATATCGGCGGCGGTATTCCAAACGGCAAGAAATTTAAAGCAGCTCAGACAGGTGGTCCTTCAGGTGGATGTATTCCGGAGTCTCTTATTGATACAGAGGTTGACTTTGATAACCTCACCGCTATCGGTTGTATGATGGGTTCAGGCGGTCTTATCGTTATGGACGAAGATACCTGTATGGTTGATATGGCTAAATTCTTCCTTGAATTTACCGTTGATGAGTCTTGCGGTAAGTGTACTCCTTGCCGTGTTGGTACAAAGAGACTTCTTGAAATGCTTGATGATATTACAAAGGGTAAGGGAACTCTTGAAGATATTGATAAGCTTGAAGAACTTTGTAAATATATTAAACAGAATTCACTTTGCGGTTTAGGACAAACTGCTCCTAACCCTGTTCTTGCAACCCTTAACTTCTTCCGCGATGAGTATGTAGCTCATGTTGTTGATAAGAAGTGTCCCGCAGGCGTATGTAAAGATTTACTTACCTTTACAGTTGATAAAGATAAGTGTATCGGTTGCGGACTTTGTGCTAGAAACTGCCCTGTTAACGCTATTGTTAAGACCGATTACATAGCAGAAGGTCATAAATTACCTTCTTACGCTATTGATGCTGATAAGTGCGTTAAGTGCGGTGTTTGCTTGGGCAACTGTAAGTTCAAAGCAATCTCTAAAATATAAGAAAGGAGCCTGAATTATAATGGATATGATAAATGTTAAAATTAATGGTATTGCAGTTAGCGTACCAAAGGGCTCTACTGTATTAGATGCAGCCCGTGCTGCCGGTGTTGAAATTCCAACACTTTGCTATATGAAGGAAAAGAACGAAATCGGTGCTTGCCGTATTTGCGTTGTTGAGGTTAATGAGGGTAGAGGTTTCCGTATTGTAACCGCTTGCGTTTATCCTGCAACTGAGGGTATGGAAATCTTAACCAACACTGAAAAAATTCAGAAGGCTAGAAAAACAACCTTAGAGCTTATTCTTTCAACCCACGAAAAGAAATGTCTTTCTTGCGTTCGTTCAACCAACTGTGAGCTTCAAAAGCTCTGCCGTGATTACGGTGTTGATGAAAATGCTTTTGGCGGTTTCAAGCCCGAATACGAGCTTGATTGCTCAACTCCACACTTAGTTCGCGATAATAACAAGTGTGTGCTTTGCCGTCGTTGTGTTGCTGTTTGCGAAGAACAGTATGTTGGAGTTATCGGTGCTAACAACCGCGGTATTGATACCAATATCGGTACTCCGTTTGAGGTTGGTCTTTCTAATGTTCCTTGTATTTCTTGCGGTCAATGTACTGCTGTATGTCCTACCGGTGCATTAGTTGAAAAAGATGATACCGATAAGATTTGGGAAGCTCTTGCAGACCCAAGCAAACATGTTGTTGTTCAAACAGCTCCTTCCATCAGAGCTACTCTCGGCGAGTGCTTCGATATGCCTATCGGCACTAATGTTGAGGGCAAAATGGTTGCAGCTCTCAGAAGACTTGGTTTCGATAAAGTATTTGATACCGACTTTGCGGCTGACCTTACCATTATCGAAGAGGCTAACGAGCTTGTTGATAGAATTAAGAACAACGGTGTTCTCCCGATGATTACTTCTTGCTCACCCGGTTGGGTTAAATTCTGCGAGTATTACTATCCTGATATGATTAACCATCTATCAACCTGTAAATCTCCTCAGCAGATGGCAGGCGCAGTTATCAAGACCTATTATGCAGAAAAAATGGGTATTGATGCTAAGGATATCGTTTCTGTATCTGTTATGCCTTGTACCGCTAAGAAGTTTGAAATCGGTCGTGAAGACCAATCTGCCGCAGGTGTTCCTGATGTTGATATTGCTATAACAACTCGTGAATTATCAAGAATGATTATGCGTGCAGGCTTAAACTTCGCAGCTCTTCCCGATGAAGAATTTGATAATCCGTTAGGTGAAGATACCGGTGCGGCTGTTATATTCGGTGCTACCGGCGGTGTTATGGAAGCGGCTTTAAGAACTGCTAATGACTGGTTAACAGGCAAAGATAACACTGAAATTGATTTCACCGCTCTTCGCGGAACACAGGGCTTAAAGCAAGCTACTGTTAATATCAATGGTTCTGATATTAAGGTTGCCGTAGCTTCTGGTGCAGCAGCTGCTAAGGTTGTTATGGATAGAATGAAGGCAGGCAACCCTGATGGTTGGACCTTTGTTGAGATTATGGGATGCCCCGGCGGTTGCGTAAACGGCGGCGGTCAACCTATTCAACCTCAATATGTTCGCGATACTGTTGACCTTAAAGCAGTTCGCGCAAAGGCTCTTTATGACCAGGATGCAGCTATGACTTTAAGAAAGTCTCATGAATCTCCTGTTGTTAAGAAGCTCTATGAAGAGTGGTATGATGGTTTCGGCGGTCATAAAGCTCATCACGATTTGCACACAAGCTATGTAGCTCGTGAGAAATACGGCAAATAATTTAATAATTAATTGTTGAAAAAAATCTCTGTTACAGGTATAATTGTAACAGAGATTTTTTGTTTTAGGAGTTTTATTTTGGCTGATAGAAAACTAGAAAAACATGTTGAAGTTCAAAGAAGTATAATTAAAACTTATCGCAAGGATATTTGGAATAATTTTGTTGCCGCAGTTCAGGAATATGAGCTTATAAGCGAAAATGATAAAATTGCCGTTTGCATTTCGGGCGGTAAAGATTCGGTGCTTATGGCTTGTTGTTTAAGGCAGCTTCAAATTCATTCAAAAGTGCCTTTTGAACTTATTTATCTTGTTATGGACCCCGGTTATGCGCCTGAAAACCGAGCTTTAATAGAGCATAATGCAAAAATACTTAATTTGGATGTTCATATTTTTGAAAGTGATATTTTCGAGGTTACTGATAGGGTAGGAGGCTCGCCCTGTTACCTCTGTGCACGTATGAGACGCGGTGCGCTTTATAGTAAGGCAAAGTCCTTAGGTTGTAACAAAATCGCTTTGGGACACCATTTTAACGATGTTATCGAGACTGTTATAATGAGTATGACATATTCTTCCGAAATAAAAACAATGCTTCCTAAGCTTCATAGCACTAATTTTGAGGGTATGGAGTTAATAAGACCTTTATATAAGATAAAGGAAAATGATATTATTAAATGGGCAAAGGCAAACGAGCTTGAATTTTTGCAATGCGCTTGTAAAATGACCGCTAAAAACGCTGATATTGAGCTTATGTCTAAACGAAAAGAAATTAAGCAGTTGATTGCTGATATAAAAAAGCAAAACCCCGAAGCTGATGACAACATCTTTCGGAGTTTGCATAATGTAAATATGGCAACCATACCCGGTTGGAGAGACCGCGATAACGGTGAAGTTCATACATTTTTAGAAAAATATTAATCTATTTTAAGCTTGGTTTCGCGCGCATAAAAGAATATATATTGTTGAACAATACCTGCATATTCGCAAGCTTCTTCTGGTAATTCGCCGCCGAAAAGCACTTCCAAAGCGCGTTTAATCCAAACATCTTTTGGAAATGCCTCAATATGCCTATGAGAAAATAACAGAGCGCAATCGGCAACCTTAGGGCCAACACCTTTTATTTTCATAAGCTCGTTTCTGGCTTCGTCAACAGTCATATTTTTAAGATTTCCTAAATCAATCTCTCCGCTTGCAACCTTTTTTGCGGCATCGAGAATATATTTTGCTCTGAAACCCGAGCGCAAAACCGCTAAATCTTCAAGGCTAAGACTTGCGATTTTTTCTGCGGTTGGGAAAGAAAAATATCCGCCCTTATCCTCGCCGAAATTCTCGCAAAGCCTGTTAACAATACCTTTAATTCGCTTAATATTATTGTTTTGAGATATAATAAACGAGCATAAGGTTTCCCAAGGCTCTTGATTTAAAACTCTGATGCCTTTTCCATATTCTGAGGCGGATTTAAGTATTGGATTTTGGCTTATTTTTGTTATAATTTCATCATAATTTCTTTGAAAATCAAAATAATCAAACCAAATGTTTTCAAAATCGGATAGTGAAGTATTGTATAAAATAATTATATTATCGGCGGTTTTTTCAAGCTTTAAAAGCTTGCCGAATGCAACTCCCGACCATATATTATCGCCAATTTCTTCCCACCTGAATGCCTGACCGCAATCAAGAGTTTGTTTCAGGTCAAAACAGGATAAATTCTCTATGTAGATATTATTGTTTAGTTCTTTATAATTCAATTTTATCACCAATGATATTATAACATTTTTAATTTAAATGTAAATAGTTTTTAAAACGAAAGGAATATATGTTTTATGAGAGATGATATTTGCACCATACCCGTCAGTGAAGTTTTTGAGGTTAATGACGGTTGTCCTTTATGCCGAATGAGAGACACTATTGAAGAGCGCATAATTGATTATATTATGGGCGATGCAATGATGGAGCCCGATGTTAGAATTGAAACTAATAAAGTTGGCTTTTGCGAGGAGCATTTTTCGAAAATGATGTCTCATAGGGGCAGACTTCAACTGGCTTTAATGCTTCAAACTCATATCGACGAGGTTAACAAAAATGTTTTTACAAAAAATATTTTTGTTTCGCAATCTAAAAGAGGTGAAAAGGCGGCAAATATATCGGATAGCTGTTTTATATGCGATAAAATTGAATACGGACTTTCGCGTATGATTGAAACTATCTACCGTTGCTATGAGAACGAGAGAGATTTCAGAGAGCTGTTTAATAATCAGGATATGTATTGTTTGCCACATTTCGAGCGACTAATGGCAGGCGCTAATAAGAAGAAAATGCGGTCTTATTACGGAGAATTTTCAAAGAATTTAACCCGAATAACAGGGGATTATTCCAAGGATTTGTATGCTCAGCTTTCAGAGTACTGCACTATATATGATTACAGGGCAAACAAGACCGAATCCGATGCAAAAGAATGCAGAGATTCGGTTGAAAAAACTATTGCTTTCTTAAATGGAAGATATTATGAATAGGTTACTTTCGTTTACATAATTCGACAAAAATGTGGATAAGTTGATAAAAAAATCGCGATAAATATTGACTTTATCCACCTTTTCCACCGAGTTATCCACTTTTTTATGTTAACTGAATAATTTTATGCCTCTTTGTTAAAACTCTTTATAAATCATAAAAAGAGGTAAAAAATATGGTAAAAGGTGTAAGCAAAACGATTATCGAGGTTAACCAGACGGGAAGCCGTTTTTTTGATAAAATAGTGTTTTATGTTTCTCCCGAATACGGAAATTTGAACGCAAAACATCTAAAAAGAGCGGCTAGCGAGTTTTGTTTTAATTATAATAAAGCGGCGGCTAAAAAAAGCCTTAGAAAAAGAATACTAAAACGCAGAATTTTCTTAATTTCTTTATCATCGGTATTATTTTTAGCCTTGGCAATCACCATTATTTTAATATTAACCTAAGCAAGAGCTAAAACCTCTTGCTTTTTTAATTTAAATATAATATAATATTGTATATTTGTTTTTTAGGTGATAAATTGAAAGAAATTTTAAAATATTCAGGTAAAACATTAATTAAACTTGTTTTAGTTAATATTATGTGTATTGTTTTGGCTGTTTCTTTGGCCTTTGTTTCGACCGACCTTTTTGGTAAACAAATAGGATATACTGCTATCTGCACCAGTGAGGACGGTAAAACAACCGAAAACTATGTTCATAATTTTAAAGACGGGGAAGACCTTTTAAAAGCTGAATATGAAGCAAAAGGTTTTACAGTTAAAGAGTCTTACATAAAAAGATTACAGCCTGCGGCTGATACTGCTGTGCTTCTTACTATTCAGCTATTATGCTTGATTTTAACCGCATCTTTATTATATCCTGAAATTTGGCATTTTGGTTTTAAAAATCTTAACGCGGTTTCTTTTAAACGCGAAAAAGAGGATAAACTGAAAGGTCTCAAAATAGGTCTTTTTGCGATAATTCCTGCGGTTATAGCTCTATTATTTATATTTATAACAAAAGACAATATTTTAAAAGGTTTCCCGATTGCTTATTATAGGCTTGCTAATGCATTTAGTTATGGTTTTTCTGGGCTTATATGCGGTGATTTAATATATGCAAACGAGCTTAATATTTTGCAGTATTTAGGTATGCTTTCTTTGCAGGCTATAATCCCGATTATAACTACTTTTGCATATCTTTTAGGATATAAGAATATTTCAATCAGCGAAAAGCTAATTTATAAAAAGAACAAACAGGAGAATTAAAAATGGCAGGTTTTTTTGGTTTATTTAATTATGAAAAAGAGGGTCCCGGAATTTCTAAAAATGCACCTAAGAAAAAAACATTTGTTGTGTTTTTTGAAACCTTTTTCAGAAACTTTTGGAAATTTATAACAATAAATATTGTTTATTGTATTTTATCGTTACCACTTATAACTAGCGGTTTGGCGGCAGTTGGTATCACTAATGTTACAAGAAACACCGCGCGCGATAAACATTCTTTTGGTCTGAGCGACTTTTTTGAAACCATAAAGAAGAATTGGAAGCAAGCGCTTATTGTTGGTATTATAAATAATTTTGTTACATTCTTGCTTGTTTTCGATGTTTATTTTTTCTATAAATTCGTTAAAGAAGGTCTTGCGCAAACCGTTGGTCTCGGTATGGTTTTTGCGATAATATTGATTTTCAGTATAATGAAATATTATATTTGGACCTTGCTCATAACCTTTAAGTTTTCAATTAAACAAATTTATATGAATAGTTTTAGATTTGTTTTTATTAATTTCTTAAAAAATCTTGGCGGATTTTTATTGATAACCTTAATCTATGCCGGTTTAATCGCATTGCCTTTCTTATTAGCTTCAATAGGAGTTAATCAAATAATTTTCATTTGCTTATTCTTAGAATTTGCTTTGCTTACTATGGTATTGCCAGGATTTAAGTATTTGCTTATTCAATATATCGTTTTCCCACCTATAAAGAAATATATTATTGAGCCTTATTATCTTGAACATCCTGAAGAAGATATTGAAAAGCGCCGTGATTTAGGTCTCGAAATTCCTGAGGACGAGGATGAAAATTCCGACGAAGACGGCGACGAGGAATTGGTTTTTAACGACTAATAATATTAACTCTTTCTGCATATTATTTTTATGGTGATAATTATGAGTTGCAGAATAGTTGATTTAAAGAATAAGCAGGTTGTTTGTGTTAAAAACGGTTGCGTTTTAGGGTATGTATCGGATGTTGAGCTTGATACTTCAAGCGGTAGACTTATATCAATAATTATATATGGAAGACCAAAAATTTTAGGACTTCTGGGCAGAGAAGAAGATATAATTATTCCTTGGGAAGATATCTCGGTTATTGGAAACGAAACTGTTTTAGTAAATACCGACCCTGATTTTTTCACTAGATTTTTAAAAAGAAATAAAATGTAAATTATAGTACTGTCTCAAAAAATAATTCTGGGGCAGTACTTTTTTAATTTCTTTTAAAAAACTTATCAAAAAATATTGAAAAAATATAGCTTTAATGGTAAAATAAACTATGTATAATTATGCGTATTTGCTTATAAAAAGGCGGTGGTAAAATGGGTATGAAAAAATGGTTGGTTAATGACTATGATAAAGTGCTTGCAAAGCAATTAGCACTTGAATGTGATATTGACCCTATTGTTGCCTTAATAGCCTCTGCCAGAGGGTATACAGACCCTATGGAGCTAGAAGAATTTTTATATGCTGAGCCTAATTTTACTGACCCTAAGGATACCGCCGATATTATTAAAGCAGCAGATATAATTAATGCAGTTATTGAAAACGGCGATAAAATTGCAGTTTACGGTGATTACGATTGCGACGGTGTTACGGCAACCGCTGTTCTTATACGTTATTTAAGGTCTAGAAATGCCGATGCGGTTTATTATATTCCTAGCCGATTTGACGAGGGATATGGTATGAACTGCGAATCGGTTAAATACTTAGCTCAAAACGGTGTTAAACTGATTATAACGGTTGATAACGGAATAAAATGCCATAAGGAAATTGAACTTGCTAATAGTTTGGGCGTGGATGTGGTTGTTACTGACCATCATTTACCTGATGATATTCTTCCGTCTGCTGCGGCGGTTGTTGACCCTCATAGAGCAGATGATGTTTCTGAATTTAAGCAAATCTGCGGCGCAGAGGTTGTTTTCAGGCTTATTTGCGTTATGGAAAATAAAGAACCCGAGGAATTGCTCTCGGATTATGCAGATATTTTAAGTTTAGCGGTAGTAGGTGATATTATGCCTGTAACCGCTGAAAATCGTTCAATTATTAAATATGGAATAGAAAAGCTTAAAAATAATGCTTTTATAGGTTTATCTGCGCTTATAAATATTGCAGGTCTTGATAAAAAGAATATAAATGCATCTAAAATTGCTTTTGGATTAGTGCCTCGTATCAATGCCGCAGGCAGAATGGGTAAGGCAGACCGCGCGGTAGAGCTATTACTTTCTGACAATATGATGGAAGCATTAACTATTGCTGATGAAATCGATAAAGAAAACTCTTTAAGGCAGGCTACCGAAAAAAAGATTTTCGAGGAAGCTGTTTCAATAATAGAAAAATCCAATTTAAAATATGACCGTGTTATTGTAGTTAGCGGTGAAAACTGGCATCACGGTGTTGTTGGAATTGTTGCTTCAAAAATATCTGAAAAATATGGCGCACCCAGTATACTTTTATCTTGCGACGGTGAAACAGCTATTGGTTCGGGTAGAAGTATTGAAGGTTTTTCACTATATGATTCTATTAAGTTTTGCGAAGATTTATTAGATAAATTCGGAGGTCATTCTCAGGCGGCGGGATTAACCTTAAAATCTGAAAAAATAGACGAATTCAGAATTAAAATAAACGAATTTGCAAAACAAAACGGTTATGTTGCACCCGAAATTAAATTAGATTGCAAGCTAAACCCATCTGCATTAACTATTGACTTAGCTTTCGCAATAGAGATGTTAGAGCCTTATGGGGAGGGAAACAAACCGCCTCTATTTGGTTTGTTTGGAGTTAAACTTGAAAGAATAACCCCTATTGCAAACGGAAAGCATTTAAGACTTCTTTTTAGCAAAAACGAAACAACTTTTCAGTGTTTATTATTTGGTGTTACTCCCGATAATTTTTGCTTTGAAGTTTCCGATATACTTGATTTAGCTGTTAATGTTGAATCCAATTTTTACCGCGAGGAATATAATATTTCTGTCCAGATAAAAGCAATGCGTTTAAGCGGTGTTGATGATGAAAAATTATTCAAGGATATAGAAATTTTTAATGATTTCTTTGCCGAAAAAGAAAATGATTTTGCTCTAATTTGTCCTACGAGGGAAGAAGTTGGCGAAATTTATAGATTTATTTTCGAAACACCCGTTTTGCCTGATCGAGTTAAATATATTTTTACTAATAAAATCGGTTTTGGCAAAACAGGAATAGCCTTAAAAACTCTTTTAGAATTAGGGCTTATTGAAATCAGAAAAGACGGGAAACTCTCATCGGTTTTAGGAGCTTCTAAAACTGCTTTAACTAATTCCGATACATATAAAAAGATACTTGAAAGGAGTGGCAATAATGAATGATGCTCAGGCTAGGGATTATAATGAGTTATATGAGCTTTTAAATAAATACGGAAGTTATGACATCAAACTGATAAAAAAAGCTTATGAGCTTTGTGTTGCCGCTCATGAGGGACAAAAGAGAGTTTCGAGCGAGGATTATTATATCCATCCTTTTAATGTTGCTAAAATATTGGTTGGACTTGGTATGGATTCTGAGTCTATTGCCGCCGCTTTACTTCACGATGTTGTTGAAGATACTGAAACTACTATCGAGGAAATCAAAGCTCAATTTGGCGACGATGTTGCTTTGCTTGTTGACGGTGTAACCAAAATAGGCAGACTTAATTTCTCAACCAAAGAGCAACAACAAGCAGAATCGCTTAGAAAAATGCTTATTGCAATGGGTCAGGATATCAGAGTTATCATTATAAAGCTTGCAGACCGACTTCATAATATGAGAACTATTGATGCTATGCCCGAGCAAAAGCAGAGAGACAAATCGGTTGAAACCTTAGAGGTTTATGCTCCTATTGCGCATCGTTTGGGTATCAGACCTGTTAAAGAAGAACTAGAAGATTTGGCTATTAAGCATCTCGACCCAATAGCGTATGCTGAGATTGAAAATTCGCTTTCTTTAAGAAGTCAACAAAGAAATCAAATTTTAGACGATATTAAATCTCGCATTGAAAAGCGATTAACCGAAGAAATGCCTAATTTGAGAGCTGTATTTCAGAGTCGTGTAAAATCAATTCACGGAATATACCGCAAAATGTATATTCAAGGCAGAGATTTAGACGAAATTTATGATATTTATGCGATTCGTGTTATTACCGATACGGTTGCTGACTGTTATAATATCTTAGGTATTATGCATGATATGTTTCGGCCTATTCCTAACAGGTTCAAGGATTATATTTCAACCCCGAAGCCTAATATGTATCAGTCTCTTCATACAACCGTTATAAGCCGCGCGGGTATTCCGTTTGAGATACAAATCAGAACCTTTGATATGCATCATACGGCGGAATTCGGTATTGCGGCGCATTGGAAGTATAAAGAGGGAATAACCGAAAACGATAAGAATATGGAAAGCCGTTTGGCTTGGATAAGAGAAATTCTGGATAGCCAAAACACCTCTACCGATGCTACTGATATTGTTAGAAGTATTAAGGTTGATCTATCTCAAGAAGACGTTTTTGCGGTTACTCCTAAGGGTGATGTTATAAATCTTCCTGTTGGGTCTACTGTTGTTGACTTTGCTTTTGCTATCCATTCTGCCGTTGGTGTTAGAATGCTTGGCGCTAAGGTAAATGGAAAGATAGCGCCGATAAACCATGAGATTAAAACAGGTGAGGTTATCGAGATATTAACCACTAATAAGGCAGGGCAGGGACCTAGCCGAGATTGGCTTAATATTGCAGTAACCAATCAAGCAAAATCAAAAATCCGTTCTTGGTTCAAGAAGGAAAAACGAGAAGAAAATATTGCAACCGGTAAATTAGAATTCGAAAAAGAATTAAGAAGAAACGGTATTGAAATTCCTGAGGAAGATTTTGATGAATTTATCGAAGATTTGGCTCGTAGGTCTAAGCTTTTAAACGGCGAAGAATTTTTTGCCGCAATAGGTTATGGCGGAATTTTGCTATCTAAAATAATACCTAGAATTAAAGATGATTTTTCAAAACGTGCCGCCGCTTCAAAGCAACCTGAAATTGTTCCGATTCATGATAGTAAGATAGCAAAATCCTCTGAGGGTGTTATTGTTGAGGGTATAGATAACTGTCTAGTTAAGCTCTCTAAATGTTGTGCGCCGCTTCCGGGCGATGATATTATCGGTTTCATAACAAGAGGTCATGGTGTTTCTATTCATAAAAGAGACTGCAATAATGTTCCTAAAAATATTGCCGATGCAAGCGAGCCTGAACGTTGGATAAGAGCCCGTTGGGACGGAAGCAAATCGGAAGCATTCACTTCAACCTTGCAGGCTATGTTTATCAATCGAGACGGTGTTGTTATTGATGTTATGAACGCTGTTAATAATATGCGCGTTCCTATTCATAGCATTAATGCGCGCGAATTAAAAAGCGGAAATTGCAGTGTTATTTTTACTGTTAGTGCCGAAAGTGTTGAGCATTTAAGAAGTATTATTGCTAGAATTGAAAAAATATCAGGTCTTATAAGTGTTGAAAGGATTAATCAATAATGAAAGCTGTTGTCCAAAGAGTGTCAAGCGCCAGTGTTTCGGTTGACGGAAAAATTGTTGGCAGTTGCAAAGAAGGTTTTATGGTTTTGCTTGGTGCCGCCGAAGGTGATACCAATAAAGAGGCTGAACTTTTAGCTAGAAAAATTGCAAATCTTAGAGTTTTTTGCGATGAAAATGATAAAATGAATTTATCCATATTAGATATTAAAGGTGAAATTTTAGCAATATCGCAATTTACTTTGCTTGCTGACATTAAAAAAGGAAACCGCCCTTCGTTTATTAATGCATTAGAACCTATTGAAGCAGAAAGGTTATATAAATATTTCTGCGAGCAACTGAGATTAAACGGTATTTTAAATGTTAGCGAAGGTATTTTTGGTGCGGATATGAAGGTAAGCCTTATAAACGACGGACCTGTTACTATTATTTACGATACAGATATTTGGAGTTAAAATGGAAATTAAAGCTTTGCCTTTGGGCTATATAAGGGTTAACTGCTATTTAATTAAAACTGAAAAAGCGGCGATAGTTATAGACCCAGGTTATAAAAACGAAAAAATTGATGAATTTCTTTTAGAAAACAAGGATAAAGAACGATTAATTTTGTTAACCCACGCGCATTTTGACCATATCGGTGCTCTTCCTGCTTTACGGGATAAAACAGGTGTTAAAATTGCGATAGGGGAAGATGAAAATGAACTTTTAGCAGATGGTTCGCTTAATTTATCCGACCGTTTTCATGCGCATATACCGCCTTTTTCAGCCGATGTTTTCTTGAAAGACTCAGAGGAGTTAGTTATTGGCGATATTAAAATTAAAACAATTTTCACTCCTGGTCATACCAAAGGCTCGGTATGTTATTTAATAGAAAATGTTTTATTTTCGGGAGATACCTTATTTTATGAGTCGGTTGGAAGAACTGATTTTCCAACAAGTGATTTTAGCAAGCTTGCTTCTTCCGTTAAAAAATTATATACATTGCCTGATGAAACGGTTGTTTTTTCGGGACACGGCGAGTCTACAACCATTTCTCACGAGAAAAAATATAATCCTTTTGTAAACAGTGAAAATTTATGAAACTATGTTTAATTAATCATTCTTTTAAATACGAACTTGAAAAGTTAATAAGAATTTTTTTGCCTTTTGAAAAAATTGAATTTTACAATACTTATGTATTAGAGGATAATGTTGCTGTTACTGAAATTTCAGAGAACAAAGCTAAAGCTTCGCTTTATTTAAACAATGAACTGTTTAAAAACGAAATTTTATTGAATGGTTTTGATGAAAAAACCAAAGAGTTAAAGTTAGCAACGGCATTATTTAACTGCTTTTGCGAGGCCACAGGATATATTTCTCAGTGGGGATTGCTAACAGGAGTCAGACCTGCAAAATTGTGGTCCAGACTTAAAGAAAACATGGGTGAAAACGAAGCAGAGAGTTATTTTAAAAACGAGCTTTTAGTTAGCAATAAAAAGGTAGAACTTTGCAAGATGACAAATGCGGGCGAAGATAAGATTATCAGTCTTTCTAAACCTAATTCGTATAGTCTTTATATTTCTATTCCTTTTTGCCCAACAAGATGCAGTTATTGTTCTTTTGTTTCTCATTCGGTTGATAAAGCAAAAAAGCTTATTCCTGAATATGTTGATAAGCTTTGCGAGGAAATCAAAATAACTTCTGAAATAGCAAATAAAAATTATTTAAAGCTCGAAACGGTTTACATAGGCGGTGGAACACCAACCGCTATTGATGAATATAATCTTGAAAAGATAATGAAAACCGTTTTAGAAAATTTCGATTTATCAAATATATTAGAATATACTGTTGAAGCTGGCAGACCTGATACGATAACCGCCGAAAAGCTTATGGTTATTAAAAAATATGGTGCTACGAGAATCAGCATAAATCCTCAGACTATGAATGATAAGGTTTTAGAAGTAATCGGCAGAAAACACAGTGCTGAACAAACTGTCAATTCTTTTAATCTTGCGAGAAGTTTGGGTTTTGATAATATTAATATGGACTTAATTGCAGGGCTTCCAACCGATAATATCGAAAGCTTTAAAAAAACCATTAATAAGGTTTTAGAGCTGAACCCCGAGAGCGTTACGGTTCATTCCTTATCCTTTAAACGCTCTTCAAATCTGAATTTTGATGATAAAATTAAATCTCGCAATATTGATGCAGAGGCATCTTTAATGGTTGATTTTGCATTAGAAACGCTAACGGGCAACGGAATTTTGCCATACTATATGTATCGTCAAAGTAAAACAGTTGGTAACTTAGAAAATGTTGGCTATGCTAAAAAAGGTTTTGAGTGTCTTTATAATGTTTATATTATGGACGAAACTCATAGTATTTTAGCTTGCGGTGCTTCGGCTGTTAGTAAACTCAGAGAACCAGGCGGAAACTTTATTGACCGCATATTTAACTTTAAATATCCGTATGAATATATTGACCGTTTTGATGAAATTATCGCCCGAAAGGACGGTATAAACGATTTTTATAATAAATACGGTGTATAATAAAAATAATTACTTTTTGGAGGAAATATATATGGAAATTTTTGAAAATGCTATGGATAAAGCTCGCGAAACTATGGATGTTGCAACTGCGAAAGCAAATGAGGTTATAACCGTTCAAAAGCAAAAATTTGAAATTGCAAACTTAAAAAATAAGCGCAATAAGGATTTCGAATTGCTTGGAAAGCTTTATTTTAAAAAGCTTAAAGGCGTTGAGACGGATGACGAGGCTATCGATTTAGTTGTAAATGAAATAACCGATAAAACTCGCGAAATCAAGAGATTAAGAAGTGAAATAGATGCCGTTAAAAACGGAGTTAAATGCCCTGAATGTGATTCGCTTTTAGAAGAAGATGCAGAGATTTGTCCAATTTGCGGCGCAAAAATTGATTGAGGTATAAATAATGGATGTTAAAATTGGTATTGTGATTGCAGATGTTGACGAATATAAGCCTATAAAGGATTATGCCGAATCTGTGGGATACAATGATTATAATCCGCTTAAAAGAACGGGTCATCAGTTTAAAATTGCTACTAAAAAGGGTAGTGCAGATATTTTAGCTTTGAATTGCGGAATTGGTAAAGTTAATGCCGCCACCGCAACTATGAAACTTATTGACGATGGTTGCGATATTATTTTAAACTTCGGTCTTTCGG
Organism: Clostridia bacterium; assembly: GCA_017537365.1. GTDB lineage: Bacteria > Bacillota > Clostridia > Oscillospirales > Acutalibacteraceae > UBA737. Next base: position 146,304 of record JAFYKZ010000026.1, on the reverse strand, counting down.
GCGGTGTTTCAGGTATTTCGCGTGGCGAAATTTGTATTTGCGACAGATTTTTAGAGCACGATTTCGACCTTACAGGTATCGGCTATAAGCCTTGCGAAAAACCATTACAGGAATATATTTATAATGCAGATATTGATTTAATAAATCTCTTTAAAACTATGAAACCCGATATAAAACAGGGTACAGCCGTTTGCGGTGATAGTTTCGTTTGCGATGAAAATGTTAGAAACTTTCTTAAAAATGAATTTGGTGCTATGTCATGTGATATGGAAACCGCCGCAATTGGCTATGTATGCGCTTTTTCGGAGTTACCTTATCTTAGTCTAAGAAAAATTTCAGACGATGCAGGAAGCTCGGCAGAGGATGCATACAAAGAAATGAATTCATCTGATGATACTGCGTTGTTTGATTATTTTATCGAATTTATAAAACTTATTATTAATTCTGAAAAGTATGGTAGATAATTATGAGTGAAGTTGCAAGCCGTAATTTAAAACGCTCTGCGGCAATTATGCTTTTTGCTACTATTTTAGTAAAGCTTATAGGCGGTCTTTTTAAATTACCCTTAGCGTCAAATTTAGTTTTGGGTGATTTAGGTTTCGGATATTTTTCAGCAGCTTATGATGTATTTACACCGATACATTATATTGCTATTTCAGGTTTTCCTGTTGTTATTGCTAAGTTGATTTCCGATAATCTCGGCAAAAATAATCTTTTTGAAGCCAGAAAAATGTTTATACTATCTCGCAGAATGATAATTTTGTTATCATTTATATGCTTGTTTGTTTATTTAACCGCGCTTGGTGTTATTTATTTTATCTTTGATAATAAAATAAATGAATTTTATTCCTTGCTTGCTATTTCGCCTGCAATAATATTCTGTTTCATTTCTTCTTGTTATAGAGGATATTTTGAAGGCTTTAATAATATGACGCCTGCGGCGATTTCTAATATTATTGAGGCTTTTGGAAAGTTATGCTTAGGTTTGGGGCTTTCTTTGATTTCAGTATCGCTTAATTTCGATATTTCGGTTTCTGCCGCTTTTGCTATTTTAGGAGTAACACTTGGAAGTTTAGCCTCTGCTATTTATTTAAGGCTTAGATTTAATAAAGAGAAAAAAGATTTTGATAATTCACTTAAAGGAATAAAAGACAATAAAATAGGATTTAAAATCTTAATTATCGCTTTGCCGATAGTTTTATCTTCGCTAACTACAAGTATTATGGCATTTATTGACTCTTTAACCGTTTCAACTTCAGGCGGATTTTTAAATTTAAACGTCAATAATTTCACATCTTTAATCGCTGAGCAGAAAATAACAGAAAATTTGTTGCCAACTGTTTTATACGGTATCAGAAGCAAAGCTTTTACCTTGTTTAATTTAGTGCCAACATTAACTCTTTCCATTGCGGTCGCATTAATTCCATCGGTTTCTAAAAGTTATGCCGAAAAGAAAGTTTCGGACTTCAAAGAAAATGTAGGTGCTGTAATTAAAATAACTTCACTTATCGTTTTGCCCGCAGGTTTTGGATTTATAGCATTTGGAAAAAGAATAATGGAACTTTTATACGGCATAGGTTTTTCAAGTGAAATAGGCGGAATAATGTTAACTGTTTTTGGTGTTGCATCGGTTTTTGCGGGTTTTTCTCTTTCGCTTGCAGGAATTTTGCAAGGGGTGGGCAAACAAAATATTGTTTTACTTAATATAACGATTGGTGTTTTTATAAAAATTTTACTTAATTTCATTCTTTGCAAGATAGAAAGTATTAATATTTTGGGAGCTGCTATTTCAACTGCTTCAGCGTTTTTTGTTATATTTATCCTGCATTTAATTTCTCTTTTTATTTGCACAGGCAAGATATCAAATATGGGTAAAAATATTATCAAACCAATAATAGCTTCATTAATTTGCATTTTAGTAAGTTATTTTTTCAGTTTTATAAATAACTCAAAAACATTCACTGTTTTGGCAATGATTATTGCTGTTATAGTTTATTTTGTTGCTTTAATATGGCTTAAATGCATTGATGAATCGGATTTCTATCTTTTGCCAAGCTCAGAAAAATTGATAAAAATATCTAAAAAGCTTAAAATTATTAGATAAAAACATATATTTCCCTTAAAAAAAGTAAATAAATAGTTAATTTTTGAAAAATTTAACTAAAATCTATTGATTTTTTTTGAAAAGTATGGTAAATTATCAATATACATTTTGTGTATTGATTTTGTTATTAAATTAAAATTTATGGAGGATTTAAAAATGAACAAGACAGAATTAGTTGCTGCAATCGCTGCTAAGGCAGAAATCTCAAAGAAGGATGCGGACAAGGCTCTTGCTGCTTTCGTTGATACTGTTGTTGCAGAATTAAAAGCAGGCGAAAAGATTCAACTCGTAGGCTTCGGTACTTTTGAAGTACGTGAGCGCGCAGCTCGTGAGGGTGTTAACCCCGCTACCGGCGCTAAAATTAAAATCGCTGCTTCTAAGAACCCTGTTTTCAAAGCAGGTAAGGCTTTAAAAGAAGCTGTTAACTAATTATTAGTTTAAGCGAGCCGTCCTTTATGGGCGGCTTTATTTTATATGGAGGAATTTATGCGTTTAGATAAATTTTTAAAGGTTTCAAGAATTATTAAAAGGCGAACTATTGCAAACGAAGCTTGTGATGCAGGCAGAGTTATTGTTAACGGTAAACCTGCCAGAGCTTCTTATGATGTTAAAGTAGGCGATATAATAGAAATAACATTCGGAACAAGAGAATTTAAAGCAGAAGTTTTAACCGTTAAAGAAACTGTTAAAAAAGAAGATGCTGCTTTAATGTATAAAATAATTTAAGTTTTTGCAGAATAAACTAATTACTCTTTAAATATATTTAGATAGGAAAATGTTTTTGGAGTGTTGGTTTTGGAAGAAGCTTTTAATAAAAATCATAGTATAATAACCGAAAATCGCAAAAAAATTACCCTTACGGGTATAAAACAAGTAATTTCATTTGACGATGAAACCATTATGCTAGATACCTCTTGCGGAAAGCTTGCAATTAAAGGCATTGGGCTTCACATTATAAATTTTGATGCAGAAAGCGGAGACCTTTCAGGCGAAGGAAAAATATCAGCATTAATTTATACTGCCGAAGAAAACAGTGGGGGATTTTTATCCCGAATTTTCAGATAGCCTATGTGGGAAATCAGTAATTCTTTTCAAGTTTTATCCTTTTTCAGAGGGTTATTTCTAGGCTCTTTTTTAGGTTTTTTATATGATTTTTGGCGTGCTGTCAGAAAAGCGAAAAATTTCGGCACTTTTTCAGTATTTATTCAGGATTTTTCCTATTTTTTAATTATATCACCAATAATTTTTTCTTATTTTTTAAGCTTAACAAACGGTGAAATCAGAGCATTTGTTTTTATTGCTATTATATTTGGGTTTATAATTTATAGAGGAACTCTTTCAGTTTTAATTTTTAAACTTCTAATTTTGTTTTTTAAATTGATTTTTTTAAATTTCACTCGCTTAAATTCGTTTCTTTATCGAATGTTTGATAGCTTTTTTGCATTTTTTGATAAAATATCTGATTTTTTTATATCTTTTTTTAAAAAAACGAGAATTTATTGGAAAAAAGTCTTGAAAAAGAAGTAAAGTTTGTTGTATACTATTTAAGATAATTTATATTATTTTGGGGATTTGATGTTATGTCAGGAAAACCTGTTAAGCGTAAACCAAAAAAACAGCGCAGTATTATAGTGCGTGTTTTTGTTTTGGGTGTTTGTGTTTATATGATTGTAACATTAGGCTCGTTATTAGGAAAACTTAATGAAAGCAGAGCAGAGCTTAAAGCTTTAAAAGAGCAGGAAACCCAAATGATTACTGAAATTAACGAGCTTCGTTCTTTGCTTGAAGGCGATAACAATAAAATTATCGAAAAAGCCGCGCGTGAGCGTCTTGGTTATATTTATCCTGATGAGCAAATCTTCGAAGATATTTCAGGTAATTAAAATTTGTATAAGGAATTTTAGGGGGATTTCATTTTTTTATGCAGCTTACTGTTGGACAAATTGTTGAAGGTAAAATAACAGGTATAACCAATTTCGGAGTTTTTGTGGATTTAGGTGATGGCAAATCCGGTTTGGTACATATTTCTGAGGTAGCTCGTTCTTATGTTAATGATATTAAAGAACATGTTAAAATCAATGATATAGTTAAAATGAAAGTTTTAACTATATCGGATGACGGTAAAATTTCTTTAAGTATCAGGCGCGCTCTCGAAAATGAAATTGAGGAAAAGCCAAAGCGTCAGCCTCGCAGAGAAAAGCCGCAATCTGCGCCCTCAAAGCCGGACGGTTCTTATACTTGGACTCCCAGAAAACCCGAGCCTGCAAGCTTTGAAGAAATGATGAACCGTTTTAAACAAACAAGCGATGAAAAATTTTCAGATTTAAAACGCAAAAATCCCGAAGTTAAGCGTTCAAAACGCGGAGCTATGAAATAAAATCAGGGCGGTTTCGCTTAATGCGTTATCGCCCTTTGTTTTTGAATAATTTGAGAGGTTTAAAAATGAGTAAAATTAATTTGGTTGCCCCGTGTCTTTTTGGAATTGAAAGCATTGCCGCTGATGAATTTCGAAGAATGGGATTTGAAGATATTGTTACGGAAAACGGTCGAGTTTTGTTATCAGGTGAAGAAAATATGCTTGCAAGAGCCAATATTTGTTCTCGCTATGCCGAAAGAATCCTCATAAATGTTGGTGAATTTGAAGCAGTAACATTTACAGAATTATTTGATAGCGTTAAAGCTTTGCCTTGGGAAAATTTTATCGGCCTCGATGATGCTTTTCCTGTTAACGGTTGGAGCATAAATTCTCAGCTTTTCAGTATTCCCGATTGCCAGTCTATCATTAAAAAAGCTATTGTTGAAAGATTAAAATTAAAATATAAAATAAATATTTTTGCAGAAACGGGACCTGAATATAAAATTCGTTTTTCAATCCATAAAAACAGGGTTACTATGATGATTGATACCTCTGGAGACGGACTTCACAAGAGGGGATACAGAAGAAATTCAAACGATGCTCCTTTGAAAGAAACATTAGGCGCTGCAATGTGCGACCTTGCAAGAATATATCCCGATACTCAAATTTTTGACCCATTTTGCGGCAGTGGTACTTTGCTTATAGAATCCGCTTTAATGGCTACTAATATAGCGCCTGGTCTTCGAAGATATTTTGCAGCCGAAAGATTTGGTTTCTTAAATGATAAAATTTGGCGTGAAGAGAGAACTCGCGCTCAGGATTTGATTCGTCATAACATTGATTTTAGAGCGCAAGGTTTTGATATAGACCCCACTTGTGTTGAGCTTACAATGGCCAACGCTAAAAAAGCTGGAGTTGAAAAATATGTTAAAGCCTCTATTGGAGATATTAAGGATTTTTCAGCTCCCAAAGAAAGATGCTTAACCATAACTAATCCGCCTTACGGCGAACGATTATTAGATGTTAAGGCTGCTGAAAATCTATATAAAATTATGGGCGAACGTTTTGTTAGGGGCGACGGTCAAAAATATTATATTATCAGTCCTCATGATGAGTTTGAAAAGCATTTCGGTTGTGTTGCTGATAAACGCAGAAAGCTTTATAACGGTATGATAAAATGCCAATTATTTATGTATTTTAAAAATAAATAAAATTTAAAGGGTAGCAAAATTTGCTACCCTTATTTTTAAATTAACAAAGAAATTATTAAAATTATAATTGCAATTATAAAAACAATTAATATGATTTTTCCTTTTGGGAATGATTCTAGAATTTTATCCTTAACAGTTATTTTTTCTTTTTCTAATGAAGGTTCATTGCTTTCGGTTTGAGAGTTAGAATTATCAGGCTCAGAGACTTCAATCTTAGAGCTATTATTTTCTTTTGAACCAGAGCTTGCAGTCTCAGAAGTTTCAGGCTCAATTTGTTCCGCAACTAAATTATTGACATAATCGTTTGGCGCAGCAACATTGCCAAATTCGTTTTTAATATTTCCGTCGGTAGAATCTTTAAGGGTGTAACTTATTTGGTCTGTGAATTCTGCGCATCTGATACAATGTCTAGACATCAAACCGCTTTCGTCCTTAGTTGCCGCTTTATCAATGGTGAAATCCTTTGAAAATTCATGACCGATAGGGGAGTTATTTCTAAGTTCAACATGACCGCAATCGTTGCAAATTCTATTGTCGTAACCTCCGTCAGTGCAGGTGGGAATTGCCGCAACAGTCCAGTTAGAATAATTTTTATGAGGACAATTATCCTCGCTTAAACCAACATCAACACCGCCTGATATGATTTTAGGCATAATTCGGTGGAGTTTCCAATTACAAAAATCGCCCGAACTGTATTTAATGCTTATTTCGGTGAGACCTACCTTAGTTTTGGGCTTAATTTTAAACTTTAAGCTTATAAGCGTACCGTTATTTTTTCGGTCTAAGCTTTCAAGGGTAACAAGTCGGATAAGATTTTTAGAGGGATGGTCCTGAATTTCGTGTGAATATATAACATTACCAGGTAAATCCTCGATTAATTGCAAAGCAGAGGAATCGTATGTAATAGAAATTGTAATTGCCATGATACCTGGGTTTTCTTCGATGGTTATCGGAACAATAACGGTATCACCGGTGTTACCGCTAACTCTCCCGATAGTTATAACACCTTGTTCAACGATTACCTTTTCGGCAGCAAAACAGGGTACAGATATTAAAACAGCAATTAAAGCAACCAAAAGAACGCAAAATATTGATTTAAAAATATTTTTAAACACAGTAAATCTCCTAAAATTTATTATATAAATTAATATATCATTTTTTTATTTCTAAGTCAAATATTATCTTTGGTTTTCAAATATTGGAAATCTAAAATAAAAATTTAAAAAATATGCAGTTTATGCTTGAAAAAATGCATATTTTGTATATAATAATATTATATATCTATATTAATATAGATTTCAATTTTTTCGATTTGAAGGAGATTTGTATGACACGAAAAATGGCACGCGAAGAAGCTTTTATTTTAACCTTTGAAAAAGCTTTTTCAAGCGATGATGTTGCGGAAATATTTGAAATTGCCAAAGAAGTACGCGATTTAGAGCCCGATGAATACATAGAAAGAGTTTTCTTTGGGATTTTTGAAAACATCGAAGAGATTGACGGTATTATTTCCGAAAACGCAGTTGGTTGGAAAATTGGAAGAATTTCTAAAACCGCTTTATCGGTTTTAAGACTTGCAATTTTTGAAATCAAATATTGTGAAGGTATTCCTGCATCAGTTTCGGTTAATGAAGCGGTTGAGCTTTGCAAAAAATATGCAACAAAAGAAGATTCTGCTTTTGTTAACGGTTTGCTTTCAACCGTTATTAAAAATTCTTAAACTATGAATTTATCTGCATTAACGGTTAAACAGTTAAATCTATATGTTCGTTCGCTTTTAGAGGGCGACCCTAGGCTTGCAAGTGTTTTAGTTCAAGGCGAAATATCAAATTTTAAAAATCATTATGCAAGCGGTCATTTTTATTTCACTTTAAAAGATAATGATGCTTCTATCAGATGCGTTATGTTCAGAACAAATGCCTCTCGTCTCAAATTTGAGTTTCAAGACGGTATGCAGGTGATTTTAAGAGGCAGAGTTTCGGTTTACGAAAAAGACGGCCAATATCAGTTTTACTGCGAAGAAGCTTATCCCTCTGGCATTGGTGATATAGCAATGCAGTTTGAGCAAACCAAAGCTAAGCTTGAAGCCGAGGGTTTGTTTAACGCTGATAACAAACGACCTTTGCCTAAATTCCCTAAATGCATCGCGGTTGTAACTTCAGATACGGGTGCAGCCGTTCAGGATATTTTGAATATTTTATCTCGTAGATGGGATTTAGCAGAGATAATTTTATGTCCTGTTTCAGTTCAAGGCGAAAATGCTGTTCCCGAAATGATGGATGCTCTTGAAAGACTTTATAATCTGAACAGAGCAGATGTTATAATTATTGGCAGAGGCGGTGGCTCAAAAGAAGATTTATGGGCTTTTAACAGTGAAATACTAGCTCGAAAAATTTATGAATCTCCCGTGCCTGTTATTTCTGCGGTGGGGCACGAAACCGATTTCACAATATGCGATTTTGTTGCCGATTTAAGAGCACCAACTCCGTCGGCGGCGGCAGAGCTTGCGGTTGCTGATAAAACCGATATTTCAAATCGATTGGAAAATTATAAAACCTCTTTATCAAATTCGTTAATAGCTAAATATGCTCTTAATAAAACAAAGCTTGAAGTGGTTTTAAATTCGCAAGCCTTTAAAAATCCGCAAGACTTTTTTATTAATAAACGATATATTCAGTTAGACCGTTTTGAAGAAGCTTTAAAACGCAACGCAAATTTAAAGGTTAATAATTTAAAATTAAAAACTTTATCTCTTGCAGAAAGATTGGATAATTTGAGTCCTTTAAAGGTTATGGCGCGAGGATTTACTGTTACTCAAAAGCAAGGTAAAACAGTAAATAGCGTTAAATACTTAAATGTTGGAGATAAATTAGAATTAACCTTTTCGGATGGTAAAGCAAATGCTACTATAACTGAAATTTTCAAGGAGAACTAATATGTCAAGCCAAACGATTGATTTTGAAAAATCTCTTAATGAATTAGAAATAATTATTGATAAGCTTGAAAATGGCGAATGTTCTTTGGAAGAATCTATCGCTCTTTTTGAGCAAGGTATGAAATATACAAATGATTGCAAAAAAGCTTTAGAAAAGGCTGAAAAGAAAATCATAACATTAACTCAGGCCGAAAGAGAGGAAAATAACGGTGATTGAGCAAAAACTATTAGAATATAATACACTTTTAGAAGACCGAATTAATGAAATATATCCTGAATTGGATGTTGAATATAATAAGGTTTTAGAAGCGTCTAGGTATAGCTTAATGCTTGGCGGCAAAAGAATAAGACCTGCTTTGGTTTTTGAATTTTGTAAGCTCTGCGGCGGTGATATGAATTCCGCTATTGATTTTGCTATTGCTATTGAAATGATTCATACATATTCTCTAATCCATGATGATTTACCTTGCATGGATAATGATGATATGAGAAGAGGAAAGCCTTCTTGCCATAAAAAATATGGTGAAGATATTGCTTTGCTTGCAGGCGATACTCTGCTCACTGAGGCTTTTTTCATAGCTTCTAATGCAAATGTAAGACCTGAAATTGCTTTAAAGGCAGTTAGTATTTTAGCTTCTAATGCGGGACTTCACGGTATGATAGGCGGTCAGGTTTTAGACCTTTCTTTTGAAGAAAACACACCTGATGTTAACGAACTTCAAAATATGTATATGAGAAAAACAGGTGCTCTTTTAATAGCCTCTGCAATTCTTGGCTGTATTGCCGCAGGTAAAGATGATGAGGAAACCATAAAAAGCGCTACTAAATACGGTTACAATTTAGGACTTGCTTTCCAAATTATTGATGATATATTGGATATTACTTCTAATGAAGCAACCTTAGGTAAACCTATTGGTAGCGACGAAAAAAACGGCAAAACAACCTTCGTTTCGCTTTACGGTCTTGATAAGGCTTTTGCTATTGCGGCTGAGCTTTCAAATGCCGCGCTTGATGCTTTAGACGAGATTGGCGGCAATACCGAGACTTTATATGAACTAACCAACTATTTATTAGATAGAAACAAATAATTAAAAAGGAATGTAAAATTTGGATTATCCGATTTTAAGTAAAATAAATTCTCCTGATGATGTAAAACAATTAGACTCGGCTCAAACTCAGAATTTATGCGAGGAAATCAGAGACTGCATCATTAATACTGTTTCAAAAAACGGCGGTCATTTAGCTTCAAACCTTGGCACCGTTGAGCTTACTGTTGCCTTGCATAAAGCTTTTTCTTCACCAAAGGATGCTATAATTTTTGATGTTGGGCATCAGTGTTACACTCATAAGCTTATAACCGGCAGATTTAAAGAATTTGATACTTTAAGAACCAAAGGCGGAATTTCAGGATTTATGAATCCGTTTGAAAGCGAACACGATGCCGTTATATCAGGTCATAGCAGTTGTTCTATTTCCGCGGCTTATGGTATTTATAAAGCTAAGCGAATAGCCGGCGAAGATGGGACCGCGGTTGCCGTTATTGGAGACGGTGCTTTAACAGGTGGTATGGCTTATGAGGCTTTGAATAATGCAGGCAGCGGAAGAAGTAATTTTATTGTTGTTTTAAACGATAATAAGATGTCTATTTCAAAGAATGTGGGCGCGTTGTCCAGAAGCTTAACGAAAATGCGAAACAAACCAAAATATCATAAATTTAAGTTTGCTTTCAGTAGCTTCCTTCTTAAAGTTCCGCTAATTGGAAAATGGCTTCATAATATTATTTTCTCAATTAAAGAAGGACTTAAAGAAATCGTATACCGCAAAAATATTTTCTCTTCTTTGGGTTATAATTATTTAGGTCCGGTAGACGGTCATAATATTCCTGCTATGGAATCCTTGTTTAAAATAGCTCAGGGGTATACAAGACCTTCTTTAATACATGTTGTAACAACTAAGGGTAAGGGTTATTCCTTTGCAGAAACCAGTCCTAAGAATTATCACGGTGTTTCGCCGTTTAACATTGAAGAGGGAGCAGACCTTTCGAATAACAATAATTTTTCCGCTATTGCAGGTAAAACTCTTAGCGGTTTGGCTGCGGCAGACGATAAAATATGCGCTATAACCGCCGCAATGACCGAGGGAACAGGTCTTGCAGATTTTGCCAAGGATTATAAGCCGAGATTTTTCGATGTTGGTATTGCAGAGGCTCATGCTGTAACCTTTGCGGCAGGTCTTGCAAAAGGCGGTTTAAAACCTTATTTTGTTGTATATTCTTCGTTTTTGCAAAGAGCATACGACCAAATTGTTCACGATGTTGCAACCGCTAATTTACCTGTCAGACTTCTTGTTGACAGAGCAGGTATCGTTGGTGAGGACGGTATTACACATCAAGGTCTTTTAGATGTATCTTATTTAACCTCTATACCTAATATTTCTATTTATTCACCTGCAACATTTGAAGAGCTTGAATATAGAATTAAATTATCGGCAGCAGATAACGAATTTACCGCTATACGATATCCAAGAGGCGCTGAAAAAACTTGTTTACCTTTTGATAAGGAAGCCGATTTTGATATTATAAAAGGTAACGTTAATAAAGCTATCATTACCTATGGCAGACTTTTTTCAGAAGCTTCAGCGGTTAAAGAAAAAACGGATATAAATATTGTAAAACTCAATAAAATCTATCCTTTGCCGAATATTTTATGCGATGAGTTGAATGGTTTTGGCGAGTTGCATTTCTTTGAAGAATCAGAAAAAAGCGGCGGTATAGCCGAGCATTTATCAGCTATGCTTTTAGAAAACGGATATAAGGGCAAATTTATTATTCACGCAGTTGAAAACAAGTTTGTTCCAACCAATAAGGTAACCGATGCATTAAAAGAATACGGATTAGATGCCGAAGCAATGCTAAAAGCAGTTAGCGATTAATTTGATTTTGGAGAAGTTATGGCAGAAAAGAAAAGATTAGATGTTTATCTTGTTGAAAACGGATTTTGTGAAAGTCGAGAAAAAGCAAAAGCGCTTATTATGGCAGGCATTGTTTTTGTTAATAATCAAAAATCCGATAAAGCAGGGAATACTGTTAAAGAACATGATACAGTTGAAGTAAGAGGCGAAACCTTAAAATATGTAAGCCGAGGCGGTTTAAAGCTTGAAAAAGCGGTTGAGTCATTTACTCTTGATTTAAACGGATTTATTTGCGCCGATATTGGTGCTTCAACCGGAGGATTTACCGATTGTATGCTTCAAAACGGCGCCAAAAAGGTTTATGCTATTGATGTTGGATACGGTCAGCTAGCTTGGAAGCTTAGAACTGATGAAAGAGTTATTAATCTTGAAAGAACTAATTTCAGATATGTAACAAGTGAGCAAGTACCTGATTTGCTGGATTTTGCATCGGTTGATGTATCTTTTATCTCTTTATCGCATATTTTACCAACCTTGCGCAAACTTTTAAAGGAAAACGGAAGAGCTGTTTGTCTTATAAAACCTCAATTTGAGGCAGGCAAAGAGAATGTTGGTAAAAAAGGCGTTGTTAGAGAAAAATCGGTACATATTGATGTTATAAATAAAATTTTAGATTTAAGTATCAAAGACGGTTTTTCGGTTTTAGGACTTGATTTTTCTCCTGTTAAAGGTCCTGAGGGTAATATTGAATATTTATGTTACCTAGAAAAGGCCGAAATGCCTGTAATTTTAACCGAAAGCGACGCTATAAGTGTTGTTGAAGCGTCATATAATAAATTAAACAATTAAATCGTTAAGTATTTTGAAATTGTAAAGAGGTGAAATAAATGGTTGTTGCCGTTATACCTAATTTAGATAAACGAGGTTCTTCAGAGGTTGTTGAAAAACTTGGTAAATTATTAAAATCTATGAATATTGAAGCATATCTTCCCGAAAATATTTTGGGTACTGATTTTAAACATGCTCCCGATAGCCAACTTTTTAAAATCGCAGATATTATTATAACAATCGGTGGAGACGGAACTATTATTCGTTATGCTAAACGCGCCGCTCAGGACAATAAGCCTGTTTTGGGTATCAATGCGGGCAGAATGGGATTTCTGGCGAACATAGAGCAAAACGAATTGAATTTAATAAATAAACTAAAAACGAATGAATATTCGGTTGAAAAACGAATGATGCTCTCGGTTACAGCTTCTGAGAACGGCAAAATCATTGGTGAATACACCGCTTTAAATGATGCGGTAATAACAAGCGGTTTCATTTCGCGAATTATTGATGTTTCGGTTGGTGTTGGCGGTGATTTTATTAACTACCGCGCAGACGGTCTTATTATTTCAACCCCAACAGGTTCAACCGCATACTCAATGTCGGCAGGCGGTCCTATAATCGACCCCTTAACCGAAAGCTTTTGTATTACACCGATATGTTCTCATTCTCTATCTGCAAAACCGATTTTATTGGGCGCTGATAATGAAATCGAATTAAAAGCTTATTCTAAAAAGAAAACCGATATTTATTTAACGGTTGACGGTAGAAAAGCAATTGCTGTTAAACCTTATACTGAGATTACAGTTAAACGCTCACCGAAATTCGTTCAGTTAATAAGACTCAATGAGCGTTCATTCTATAAAACTCTTTCTTATAAATTTAAAGATGGCAGGAGCGTGTAAAATGAAGAGCGCAAGGCAAGAAAAAATCTTAGAACTCATTAAAAACAAAGTTTGTTTAACCCAGGAAGATTTGCAAAACGGTTTAGAAGCATTAGGCTTTAATGTTACTCAATCGACCGTTTCGAGAGATATAAGAGAATTAAAATTAGTTAAAGGCAGAGATGAAAACGGTAATTACCGATATTTATCTAATCTTAATACTCAAAATTCGCAAAGTTCTGATGCAAAATATCATAATTTGTTTTCAGGAGCCGTTAAAACGGTTAAATATTCTATGAATAATGTTGTTATTAAATGCGAAAACGGTATGGCTTCGAGCGCTTGTGTAGCGGTTGACGAGTTATATGGTGATATGATGATAGGCTCGCTTGCAGGTGATGATACCATTATAATTGTAACCGAAAGCGAAGCTCATTCTAAGCAGCTTACCGATTCTTTAAGAAAACTATTATAATAACGGCGGATAATTTATGTTAAAATATTTACATATTGAAAATATTGCGGTTATTGAGCAAACCGATATTGAATTTAAAAGCGGATTTAATGTATTAACGGGTGAAACCGGTGCGGGTAAATCTATTGTTATAGACTCTATAAACGCAGTTTTAGGAGAGAGAACCTCTAAGGATTTAATAAGAGCCGGATGCGCTGAGGCATCAGTTTCTGCGCTTTTTGGAGAGCTTAATGATAAAACCGTTTCCAAACTTAAAGAGTTTGATATTTATCCTGATGAAGATGGAAATATTTTAGTTTCAAGAAGACTTAGTTTAAACGGCAAAGGTTTAATTAAAATAAACGGTGCACCTTTTACTGCTTCAGTTTTAAAAGATGTTTCCTCTTATCTTATAAATATTCACGGTCAGCACGATAATCAAAGACTATTAAATGCAGAGCATCATTTTGAATTTTTAGATGCTATTGCCGAAAATGATAAAGAAAAAAATGATTATTATTCAGAATTTAAAAATTTAAACGCTATCAGACGCTCTTTACAAGAGCTTGAAACCGATGAAGATGCAAAAGAACGCAAAATTGACCTTCTAAAATACCAAATTAACGAACTCAAATCTGCGGATATTAAAATCGGTGAAATCGAATCTTTAAAAAAGAAGTTAGAAATTGCCGAAAATGCCGAAAACACTTTAAAAGCTTTAAATAACGCTAATTCTTTACTTTACGGCGATGAAAATACGGACGGTATAACAACACTTTTAAAAGCGGTTTCTAAGCAGTTATCTCTATTAAAAGGTAGTAGCTTTGAAGAAAACTATAATAAAATCAATAATATTATAAGCGATACCGAAGATGTTGCTGATTTTGTTGCAAGTTGTCTTTCAAACGGCGAACTTCAAAATATAAATGCTGATAGTATCAACGAACGGCTTGACTTATTATATAAGCTTATGATAAAATACGGTAATACCGAAGAAGATATGTTATCTTTTCTTGAAAATGCCGAGAAAGAGCTTGATGAAATCACCTTTTCCGACCGTAAAATAGCCGAGCTTTCTGCTATGCTTGAAGAATCAAAAGAAAAACTGATTTTGCTTGCGGACAAGCTCTCAAAAACTCGCAAAAATGCGGCTATCAGATTTGAAAATCAAGTTACCGATGTACTTAAAGAGCTTAATATGCCGTCGGTTAATTTTAAGGTTGATATTAAAGACGGAAGATATACAAAACAGGGCAGAGATATTGTTGAATTTTTGATTTCTGCTAATGTTGGCGAAACTTTAAAACCGCTTGCAAAAATAGCTTCGGGCGGTGAACTTTCAAGAACTATGCTCGCAATCAAAAGTGCTCTTTCGGATAAAGACAGTATACCGACTATGATTTTCGATGAAATTGATACAGGCATCAGCGGTTTCGCCGCCGATAAGGTGGGTACCCAATTAAAACGGGTATCTGATAACAAACAGGTTATTTGCGTTACTCATTTGGCGCAAATAGCGGCTAGAAGCGATAATCATTTGCTTATTGAAAAAAGCAGTAAAGACGGTAGGACCTATACTGCGGTAAAATCTCTTTCTTTTGAAGAAAAAATTAATGAAATAGCCCGCATAATGTCGGGTACGGAAATTACAGAGAATTTATATAATTCTGCTAAGGAATTATTAGATAGGAGTTTATAAAAATGCAAATTTATGACGAATTAGTAGCCCGTGGTCTTATTGCTCAGGTTACAGACGAGGAAGAAATCAAAGAACTTATAAATAACGGCAAAGCTACTTTTTATATTGGTTTTGACCCAACTGCCGATAGTCTTCATGTCGGTCATTTTATGGCACTTTGCCTTATGAAGCGTTTGCAGATGGCAGGCAACAAGCCTATCGCTTTAATCGGCGGTGGTACAGGTCATATCGGAGACCCTTCGGGTAGAACCGATATGCGCTCTATGATGACTGCTGAGCAAATTCAGCACAACTGCGATTGCTTTAAAAAACAAATGAGCCGTTTTATTGAATTTGGCGAAGGCAAGGCGCAAATGGTTAATAATGCAGACTGGCTTTTAAAACTCAATTATGTTGACTTGCTACGCGAGGTTGGAGCTTGCTTCTCGGTTAACAATATGTTAAGAGCTGAATGCTATAAGCAGAGAATGGAAAAAGGTCTTTCTTTCTTAGAATTCAACTATATGATTATGCAAAGCTATGACTTCTATCATTTATTTAAAGAATATGGTTGTAATATGCAATTCGGCGGAGACGACCAATGGAGCAATATGCTCGGAGGAACTGAGCTTATCCGCAAAAAGCTAGGAAAAGATGCATTTGCTATGACAATTACTTTACTTCTAAATTCAGAAGGTAAAAAGATGGGTAAAACCGTTGGCGGTGCTGTTTGGCTAGACCCCGAAAAAACTTCTCCTTATGAATTTTATCAATATTGGAGAAATGTTGGCGATGCCGATGTTTTAAAATGCATCAGAATGTTGACCTTCTTGCCACTTGAAGAAATTGATAAAATGGACTCTTGGGAGGGTGCAGAGCTTAATACTGCTAAGGAAATTCTGGCGTTTGAGCTTACTAAATTGGTACACGGCGAAGAAGAGGCAACCAAAGCTCAGGAAACTGCAAGAGCAGTATTTGCAGGTGCAGGTTCGCACGAAAATATGCCCACTACCGAGCTTACTGCCAATGATTTGACCGACGGTAAAATCGGTATTTTGGATATGATGGTTAAAGCAGAGCTTGTTGCGAGCAAAGGAGAGGGCAGAAGACTTGTTCAACAAGGCGGTGTTAGCATAAACGGCGAAAAAATCACCGACCCCGCATACAGTCTTACAGCTGAAAGCTTTGCCGAAGAAGTTATCCTTAAAAAAGGCAAAAAAGTTTATAATAAATTTATCCTAAATTAAAATTTTCGGGCGGTTTTCCGCCCGATTTTTTGTTTAAAACCCTTATGATTTGGTAATATTAATTTTATTGAATTTTAAGGGTGATTTTTTGAAACTGATTTTAATCATTTTTGCTTTGATGTTTTTAGTGTTCTTCGGTTTAACAGTTTATTTTTTCTTTATAACCTTTGTTAAAATGCGAATTCCTGATTTAGAAGATGTATATAATAAGGATAATGAAGTTTTTAAAGAGTATGTTGAAACCTTTAAAACAGGCGTTGATTTTATAAATAACAGTCCGCACTACTGGGTTTATACCCTTAGTTTTGACGGTTTGAAATTAGCTGCAAGATATTATGATATTAAATCAGATAAAACTATTATTCTTTTTCATGGATACCGTTCATTGCCCGCCAGAGACTTCTCTTATTCGGTTAAAATGTATTCAGAGTTAGGGTATAATGTTTTACTTTGTGAACAGCGTGCGCACGGCAGAAGCGAGGGTAGACTAATTTCTTTTGGTATAAACGAAAGCAAAGATGTTTATTCCTGGGTTACATTTATAAGCGAAAAATACAAATGCAAGAAAATTGCTTTATGCGGAATTTCAATGGGTGCTACAACCGTTTTGCTATCGCTTAGAAAGAGTTTAAGAAGCGAAGTGAAATGTGTTATTGCAGATTGCGGTTTTACTTCGCCCGAAGAAATTATAAGAATAGTTGGTAAAAAAGCTTTTAACCTGAATGCAAAAATCTTTTTGCCGTTTTTGAATTTTTACTGCAAAATTCTGGGTAATTTCTCAATCAAAGGAGTTTCAACCGTTGATATTATTAAAAAAACCAAAATGCCTGTTCTTTTAATTCACGGCGAAGCTGATTCTTTTGTTCCTTGCTATATGAGTAAAGAAGTATATAATGCTGCTGAAAACGGAAATGTTAAACTTATAACTGTTAAAGATGCTAATCACGGAATGTCCGGCTTGGTAGATAAAAAGAATGTATATTGTGGTGTTAAGATGTTTTTAAGAGAAAATGTTGTATAATTTTATATTTTTTAAGCTTTTTTTGGTTGACATTTTGAATTTTTAAATATAAAATAATAATGAAATAAATTATTTTAGAAAGGAATGTAGCGGCTGTGCGCAATTTGAAATTTAAACTTGTTAGTTTTGCTTTGATTTTTGCTTTATGCTTATCGTTTTCCGCTTGCAATCCGGTGGATGATGACTATGGTGTTAAAAGCGAAGTTTCTACCGATTTTGATAATACACTCGATACCGTAGAACATGATGACACTCCGATTATGTCTTCCGATAGGGTTATGTCGAAATATTTCGATATTAGTCTTTTTGATGAAGAAAATTATGCCGATATATATTTGGGTAAAAAATTTGAAATTAACGGTGTTTTAAACGGTGAAAAACTGGAAGTTCCAACTAAACTTTCTAATTTGAAGAAAAAAGGTTGGAAATTAAACGATGGAAATGCTTATGATGAAAATTCATTGGTTTTTGCTTATGAAACCATTGAGGAAACCATAATTAATGAAAAAGGCATTGTTTTAACTGTTTGGTTTTATAATTCTTCACGTTCTTCAAAAACTCTCAGTGAATGTAATATTGTTAAATACTTAATAAACAATGATTTTTATAAAGATAATAAAAATTATAATGAATTCAATGTTAGCGGAATAACTAATTCAATGGCAATAACCGATGTTATCGATACTCTCGGAACTCCCTCGCATTTCTATAAGGTTTCCGATAATTCATATTATCTTGATTACTTTGCAACCAAAAAAGACCGCCGAAACGGTATAACAGTTTATATAAATCCTTTAGAAGATTCTATAACTTCTATTGAATTTTCTTATTATAAATAATTTTTTGAAAGCGGAGAATAATCCGCTTTCTGTTTTGGAGTGATAATTTATGAAAAAACATTTGCAAACAGCCGATATTCTGCTTCCAAAGTCTGATTTTAAAGAATGGTCGGTTATCGCTTGCGACCAATATACTTCTGAGCCTGAATATTGGAAAGAGGTTGAAAAAACCGTAGGGAATAAGGCTTCTGCTTATAATATTATTCTACCTGAGGTTTTTTTAAGCGAAGATAATAGTGAAAAAATTGCCTCTGTTAATAATAAAATGGTTGAATACTTAAATTCTGATGTTTTTAATATTTATGATAATACTATGGTATACATAGAACGCACCCAAAAGGACGGTAAAATCAGAAAAGGTGTATTAGGACTTATTGATTTAGAGGATTATAGCTATGTTAAAGGTGCTGATACCTTTATAAGAGCAACCGAGCAAACAGTTTTAGATAGAATCCCACCTCGCGTTAATATCCGCAAGGATGCATCTATTGAGCTTCCTCATATTATGCTTTTAATTGATGACCCGAAGCGAACAGTCATAGAACCTTTATCAGATAAAACCAATAATTTTAACTGTTTATATGATTTTGAGCTAATGCAAAACGCAGGTTCAATTAAAGGATATGCGCTTAACGAAAGCACAGTTGTTGATGTTCAAAATGCATTATCTGATTTATCTAATAACAGTAGTGATGGTCTTTTATTTGCAGTTGGAGACGGTAATCATTCCTTAGCTTCTGCAAAGGAATGTTATGTTAATGGATTTGGCCCAAGATATGCGCTGGCAGAGGTTGTTAATATCCATGATTCTTCTTTGGAATTTGAGCCAATTTATCGCGTTTTATTCGGTGTAAAACCTGAAAAGGTTATTTCGGATTTTGTTGATACTCTTGGTGGTATTTACAAGGGCGAAGATGCGCAAGAATTTGTTTGTGTTTTTGGCGATAATAAGAAAACCATTTCGGTTAAGCCTACTGGTAAACTCTGCGTTGCAACCTTGCAAACATTTTTGGATGAATACATAAAAAATACCGATATTAAAATCGATTATATTCATGGCGAAAATTCTGTTTTTGAATTATCTAAAAAGGAAAATACCTTAGGATTTTTGTTTAGCGGTATGGAAAAGAGCGAGCTTTTTGTTGCAGTATCGCAAGATGGCTCTTTGCCTCGCAAAACATTTTCTATGGGCTGTGCTGACGATAAACGCTTCTATTTAGAGGGTAGAAGAATTAAATAATTTTATTTCAAGTGGTGAGTTGAAAATGAAATATTTAATCGTTGTTGATATGCAGGTGGATTTTATAACCGGAAGTCTTGGTAGTGTTCAAGCTAAGGCAATTGTTCAAAATGTTTTAGATAAAGTTAAATCATTTGATGGCAAGGTTATTTTCACCAGAGATACTCATTACGCCGATTATTTAAACACTCAAGAGGGAATAAAGCTTCCTGTTGAGCATTGCATTAAAGATACTGCTGGATGGCAAATTTGTGATGAATTGAAAGAATACGCCCAAACAATTATTGATAAAGAAACTTTTGGAAGCATCAATTTGCCCGAAGTTCTTAAAGGTTTTGGCGATAAAATTGAGGAAATTGAGCTTTGCGGTCTTTGCACTGATATTTGCGTTATATCAAATGCTATGATTTTAAAAGCGGCTTTTCCTGAAACAAAAATTATAGTTGATAGTAAATGTTCAGCGGGCGTTACCAACGAAAGTCATAATACCGCGCTTGCAGCTATGAAAGCTGTTCAAATTGAAATAATTTAATTTATTGCCAATTTAAAACACACCGCACAAAATGCGGTGTGTTTTTCATATTGAGGTTTAAATTTCCTACTATATTTTGTCGAATTTTGGTTGACATAATTGAGTAAAAAAGTTATAATGTTTTTGTATAAATAATATGAAATTTATTAAAGGAATGAAATATGAAATATTTTTATAAAATATTATCGGTTTTAATTATTTCCGTTTTAATATTTACAGGTACATTTTCTAATATTAACTTTAATATTAATGCAGAAACTATCGTAACAGCATTTATTGAGGGTACTAATGTTAGAGTCAGAACAACCCCCTCCGATAAAAGTAATACTACTATCATAGAAGAGATTTCTAATACGAGTGTAACTGTTTTAGATAAGCAGTCGGACGGTTGGCTTAAAGTTACATACCATAACGGTACTAAACAAATTACGGGTTACATTTTTAACGATTCTGATTACATCAGAATTGTAACTTATAACACAGATGCTTCTTTTGAGCAAAAGCTAAAAGCTTTTCCTTCGAGTTATCATTCGGCTTTAAAAACCTTGCATGCTGCATATCCTAATTGGGAGTTTTTGCCCGACCCTGTGGCTTATTCCTTTACCGATGCAGTTAATCTTGAATCTCCTCCTTTTAAGCAGGTTGACAGCAAATATATTTCTTGGCGTACTATGGCTCCGGGTAGTTATGATTGGAATTCAGGAAAGTGGATTTCAAATAACGGCAGTTGGTTTTATGCTTCAAGAGAGATTATTGCTTTTTATATGGACCCCAGAAATTTTTTAAATTCAACCGAGATTTATCAGTTTTTAGAGCAAAGCTATAATTCTACCTTTCAAACAAAAGAAGGTTTAGCTAAAATTGTTTCGGGTACTTTCTTGGCAGGGAATTATACCGAAAGCGGAAAAACTCATAACTATATTGATGTTATTATGTCTGCCGCTTCAGCTTCAAAAGTTAATCCATATATTATCGCTTCTAAAATTATTCAAGAACAAGGAACTAGCGGTAATACCAGTTTGATTTCGGGAACTTATAGTGGATATGAAGGATATTATAATTTTTTCAATGTTAACGCAAGCGGAACTACTAATGCCGATGTAATTAAAAACGGTCTTGCTTATGCTAAGGCTCAAGGTTGGAATACGAGAGAAAAATCCATTATAGGCGGTGCTAATTTCTTAGCAAAAAACTACATTTCTAAAGGTCAGGATACCTATTATTATCAAGATTTTGATATAAAGGTTAATGACGGCTATATTCATCAATTTGCGCAGGCAGTTCACGATGCTCGAAACAAGGGTGTTAATATGGCGGATACTTATAAAAACGAAAAGAATTTATCTTTAAGCTTTAAAATCCCTGTATTTACTGATATGCCAGCTTCCGCAGCTCAAAAGCCGGTTCAAAATAGCAGTCTTAATAACTATTATTTTGAAAGCATAAAGATAGATGGTTTAACCCCAACATTTAATAAATTCACATATAATTATAATTTGCAGGTTTCTCAAAATGCAACTGTTTATGTTAAAGCTGTAAGCGGCGCTACCTATGCGGGAGCTAGCAGTTATTCGCTTAACAAAGGAAATAACGTAATTAAGTTAAAGGTTAAATCTGCAACAGGTTATATTATGGATTATACGGTTAATGTTAACGCAACCAAGGCTTGCACCTTAACTGTAAGCACAGGTAACGCACCTGTAACTCCATCAACACCTTCTACTCCATCTACGCCAAGTACACCGACTGTAAGCGTTAAAAAAGGTGATGCTAATGGTGATGGCTCGATAACCATTCGAGATTTAGCCGATATTAGACTTCATCTTTTAGGACTAAAAAAACTTTCAGGTGATAAGTCAAAAGCCGCAGATGTTAACGATGATGGAGGTATAACAATTCGCGATTTAGCTGATATCAGACTTCATCTTTTAGGACTTAAAACTATTAAATAAAGAGGTATATTCATGAAAAAAATGGTAAAATCATTAATTACATTATCTGTAGTATTCATATTAATTGCTTCTGTTTTTGCAGTTAATGTTTCTGCCGCAGGTACTGTTATTTCATTAAACAAAAGAAGTTTAAAAGTTGGCGAAACCGTTACGGTTACTTTTAAATTTAATGCAGGCGAAGCTATGTATGCTATAAGCAGTATTCTAAATTATGATGCTTCGATTTTAGAGTATATTTCGGGTGCTTCTTCGGGTGGAGCAGGTCAGTTAAAGATTGTTGAGTCTCCCTCTGGTCAGAGCAGTGTTTCTTATTCTATAAGTTTTAAAGCTTTAAAATCAGGAAGTTCTGTAGTTTCTGCATCAAATGTTAGTTTTAGTGGTTTAAATGAAGATAAAGCATTATCAGGCGCTTCGGTTTCTATTTCTGTTACTGATGCAACACAGTCGGCAAATGCTGATTTAAAATCATTATCTTTAAGCGACGGTATTTTATCACCTGCTTTTTCACCATCGGTTACTACTTATAATGTTACGGTTAAAAATTCGGTTACTTTATGTAAAATCTATGCAACGACAGCAGATAGTGCTGCTACTATGACAGTTCAGGGCTCTCAAAAGCTTCAAATCGGCAAAAACACCCGTTCGGTTACAGTTACTGCCCCAAGCGGTGCCCAAAAAACTTATACCATTAATATCACCCGAAATGAAACCGACGATGAGGTTATTGAGGAAAATCCCGCAGGCTCTTTAAATGTTACTATTGAAAACGCAACATTCGTTTTAGTTTCTGATATTTCGGCGATTGAGTTATTTAACGGGTTTGAAATAGGTCAAGTTGAATATAATGGTCAACAGATTCAGGTAGCTCAAAGCAAAATCGGAGAATTTTCTCTCTATTATCTGAAATCTGCCGAGGGAGAAAAGGTTGAACCTTATACCTATAACGAAGAATTAAAAACTTTTGAAAAGATAAAATACTATAAGCAAGGTACTAAAACTTATATTTTCTCCGATATACCAAGTGATTTATCTTTACCTAGCAATTACTATGCTACTAATGTTAGAATCGGCGGTATGGATGTTAAAGGCTATTCTGATAATAATTCTAATATAACCGATTTTTATTATCTATATTGTTTCTCGGGCGAAGAATTTGAGTTTTACAGATATGATAGCCGCGATGATATTTTGCAACGCTATCCCGAATTAACCGCTTCAGAAAAAGCAGAAATTGAGCCACCTGTTAAAGAAACAGGATTCCTTGCAAGATATAAAAGTTTATCTGGCAATTCTAAGCTTATCGTTTTAGCGGCAGGTCTTTTGATTATATCTATACTTGCTTTATCGGTAATTCTAATCATTCAGTTGATTCGTAGAAGTAAGGTAAAAAAACCTGAAACTAAGGCTGATGAAGAAGATTTTGATGTTATAACAATCGAATAATATTTAATAGCCTGAATTTTTTCAGGCTATTTTTAATGTATTAAATTTAAAATATCATCTTTCTCAATGCTACCTGAAATAAATAATAGCGCTATATAAATACTTAATGAGATTAAAGAAATTAAAATCGTATGTATAACAGGAGTTTTCAAATTTATAAAAACTAATAAAAATTCGGTTATATATACCGAAAAAAACGCAGAAATTAAAGGTATTAATATTTCGTTTATAATCTTAAGTTTACTACTTGTTAATTTTAATAGGCGTTTAACATTTAAAAAACAGGTAAAAAAGTTAGAAAAATACATTATAATAATAAAACCGTTAAGTCCCGTTCTTGATACGAAAAACAAAATCAAAATTATTCTTATAACCGAATCGGAAATGGCCGTTCTAAACGAAAATAATTGTTGGTCTAATCCTTTTAAGATGCCGTCTGATATGCTATCGAGATACATAAACGGAATAATAGGGGATAAAGCTCTAAGCAAAAAACCAACCTGATTATCGTTATAGATTAATTCGCCTATTTCGATACCGTTTGTGAAAAAAATTGCTGTAAAAATATAAGAGGTTATCAGGGTTAACTTTAATATATTTCTTGTTGTTGATTTAACTAGATAATTTTGATTTTTAGCTATTGCTTGCGAAATTTCTGGTATAAGCAAAGTTGATACCGAATTAAGCAATGCAGATGGAAAAAAGAGAACAGGTAATGCCATACCCTTTATCATTCCAAACTGCGATAAAGCATTTTCACTTGATAGGTGATATTTTGCTAAATTTTTAGGAACTAAAATATTCTCTGCTGTTCTAAGCAAGGTATTTAGGTATCTTCCTGAGGTTATGGGCGCCGAAATGTTTAAAATTTTTCTGACAATAGGATAATCAGGTCTCGGTCTGCCTTTTAAATTTTCAAGTTTTTTACTATCACTTGCAAAACTCAAAAATAACAGCACTGTGCCAAAAATTTCTGAAATAACGTCTCCGCCAATAACCGCCGCGCAACAAACCGCCAAGCCTTTATCTGAAAATGCTTTAACCAAACCAACTATTATAATTATTCGTACTATTTGTTCAAAAATTTGAGCAATCGAAGACGGTGTTACATTTCTTCTTGCAATAAAATATCCTCTGATACAAGAAGAAATAGCCATAAATGGCAATGAAACAGGAAGTATTTTCAATGCTATATTAGCTCTTGAATCACCCAGTATTCCATTTGCTATAAAATCTGCGCCAAAAAATACAGCAACTGCAGAAACAAATGCAATTATCAATGAAAGTTCAACCGAATGCCTTAATATTTTCAAGCAACCTTTATTAGTTCCAACCGCAATTTCCTCTGCAACTAATCTGGTAACTGCGGTGCAAATACCGCTTGCAGCAAAGGTTGTTACAAGCATATATACCGAAAATATGAGTTGATGAAGTCCAATACCTTCGCTGCCGATAAGCTTTGCTAACCAAATCTTAAAAATGATACCGATAAATCTTAAAATAACTGATGTTACGGTTAAAATTGCTGCATTTTTAATAAATAATGTTTTCTTCAATTTCTCGCCCTCTAAATTAAAATCAATACAATAATATGATTTAAAGTCAAAATGCATACTTTTATTTTACTTTTTTATTGCAAAATGCTTGATTTTTGTATAGTTGTGGTTGACAAAAATATCTATAAATTGTATAATTAATTGTTATGAAATACCTTATGAAAGGAAAAAATTATGGGTTACACTATTGCACAAAAAATTATTAAAGCACATATGCTAAGCGGTGATATGACCGTAGGAAGTGAGGTTGCTCTTAGAATAGACCAGACCTTAACTCAGGATGCCACCGGTACTATGGCATATCTTGAATTTGAAACTATGGGATTAGACCGCGTTAAAACCGAACGCAGCGTTGCTTACATAGACCATAACACTTTGCAATCTGGCTTTGAAAATGCCGACGACCACAGATATATTCAGTCTGTTTGCAAAAAGCATGGTATATATTTTTCAAGACCAGGTAACGGTATTTGCCATCAGGTTC
The DNA here is from genome assembly GCA_017537365.1 of Clostridia bacterium. Taxonomy (GTDB): domain Bacteria; phylum Bacillota; class Clostridia; order Oscillospirales; family Acutalibacteraceae; genus UBA737. Next base: position 120,630 of record JAFYKZ010000026.1, on the reverse strand, counting down.
ACCTTGAACGCTTCGGCAAGCCCGGTAAAACTTTAATAGGCTCTGATAGCCATACCCCAACAGGCGGCGGTATCGGTATGCTTGCTATGGGCGCAGGCGGTCTCGATGTTGCTGTTGCTATGGGTGGCGGCGCATATTATATCACTATGCCTAAGATGTATAAAGTTAATTTAACAGGCAAGTTGAATGACTTTGTAACCGCTAAGGATGTTAGCCTTGAAATATTGCGTATATTGTCTGTTAAAGGCGGCGTTGGCGCAATTATAGAATGGGGCGGCGAGGGAATTAAAACCCTTTCTGTGCCCGAAAGAGCAACTATTACAAATATGGGAACTGAGCTCGGTGCTACAACTTCAATTTTCCCCTCTGATGAAATTACCAAAGCTTTCTTGGAAGCTGAGGGCAGAGGCGAGGATTATGTTGAACTTTCAAGCGACCCTGATGCTGTTTATGATAAGATTATTGATATTAATCTTTCTGAATTAAAGCCTTTAATTGCTTGTCCTCATAGCCCTGATAACATTGTAACGGTTGAATCCTTAAAGGGAACTAAGGTTGACCAGGTTTGTATCGGTTCTTGTACCAACTCTTCGCTTTTGGATATGTTAAAGGTTGCCGCTTTGCTTAAAGGCAAGGTTATTGACCCATCTGTTAGCCTTTCTATTTCGCCAGGTTCTAAGCAAGTTTTAACTATGCTTTCTGATTGCGGGGCTTTAACCGATATTTTAGCTTCGGGAGCTCGTTTATTAGAATGTGCTTGCGGTCCTTGTATCGGTATGGGCTTCTCTCCTAATTCTGCAGGTGTTTCTCTTAGAACATTTAATAGAAACTTTGAGGGTAGAAGCGGTACTGCTGACGGTCAGGTGTACTTAGTTTCTCCCGAAACTGCTGTTGCCGCCGCTATCACAGGTTATATTACCGACCCTCGCGAGTTAGGCACTATGCCTGCCATCTCAATGCCTGATGCATTTAAGATTGATGATACCGCAGTTATTTCTCCTGCAAGCGAAGAAGAAGCCGAGAGCTTAGAAGTTTTAAGAGGTCCTAATATTAAACCTTTCCCAACCGAAATTCCTCAGGAAGATACACTTTCAGCAGAGCTCGCATTAAAGGTTGGAGATAATATTACAACCGACCATATTATGCCTGCCGGTGCAAAAATTCTTCCTTATCGTTCTAATATTCCTCATTTATCACAATTCTGCTTCGGTGTTTGCGATACTTCTTTCCCTGAAAGGGCAAAAGCGCTTGGCAGAAGTATTATTGTTGGCGGTAGCAACTACGGTCAAGGCTCATCTCGTGAACATGCCGCATTAGTTCCTATGTATTTAGGAGTTCGCGCGGTTATTACCAAGAGCTTTGCCCGTATCCATGTTGCTAACCTTATAAATGCAGGTATTATGCCTTTAACCTTTAAGAATGCCGATGATTATGATAAGCTAAATCAAGGCGATAAATTAACCCTTACCAATGTATTCGAGGGTATGGAAAAAGGCGAAATCTCTTTACTCGATGAAACAACAGGCGAAAGTTTTGCTCTTTGCTGTAACTTTACTGAGAGACAAAAGGCAATACTTAAAGCCGGCGGACTTTTAAGCTATACTAAAAAAGGAGAATAATAATGGAAAACTATGTTAATGCCGCGGTTGAACAATTCCGCACTATATTAGAAGAACAAATTGCAAGACAAAGAAAGATGGAAGCAGATAATGCTTATACCGATTATAAAAAACTCGATAAAATTATTATCGGTATTTGCGGTGGAGACGGTATCGGTCCTATCATTTCTGCCGAATCCGAAAGACTTTTGCAATTCATTTTAAAGGATGAAATTGCGGCTGGTAAGGTAGAACTCAGAACTATTGAGGGATTAACTATTGAAAACCGTATAGCTCATAACAAGGCTATTCCTGATGATGTTTTGGCTGAGATTAAAGCTTGTAATGTTATCCTTAAAGCTCCAACCACAACCTTAAAGGGTGGCACACTCGAAAGTGCTAATGTTGCTATGCGCCGCGAATTAGACCTTTATGCTAATGTTCGTCCCGTTGCTGTTCCTGAGGACGATATTGACTGGACCTTCTTCCGTGAAAACACCGAGGGCGAATATGTTTTAGGCTCTCGCGGTGTTGAAATTCCCGATACTCTAGCTTTTGACTTTAAGGTTACAACCAACGAGGGAACAAAGCGTATCGCTCGCGCCGCTTTCGAATATGCAAAGAACAACGGCAAAACAAATGTTGCTATTGTTACAAAGGCTAATATTATGAAAAAGACCGACGGTAAGTTCTCAGAAATCTGCCACGAAGTTGCTAAGGATTATCCAGGTATTGAGGCAGAGGATTGGTACATTGATATCATGACCGCTAACCTCGTTAATCCCAGAGTTCGCTCTAAGTTCCAGGTTATTCTTCTTCCTAACCTTTACGGTGATATTATTACCGATGAGGCTGCTCAGTTACAGGGCGGTGTTGGAACTGCCGGAAGCGCAAACCTTGGTGATGTTTATTCAATGTTTGAAGCTATTCACGGTTCTGCTCCTCGTATGATGGAAGAGGGCAGAGGTATGTATGCTAATCCAACCAGTATGTTTAAAGCTACCGAAATGATGCTTCGCCATATCGGCTTTGTTGATTATGCAAACAAACTTAACAAGGCTTTGCATATTTGCACAGAGGTTGATGTTAAATACACTATCACCGGCAGAAGCGACGGTGCAACCTGTTCTGAATTCGGCGATTATTTAATGCAAACTATTGAAAGCTTATAATTAAACTAAGGCACACTCTATAAAAAGTGTGCCTTATATTATAAAACTATTAAAACAGGTGAATTTTATGAAAAAAATATTAGCGCTAATATTAACGGTTATTATACTGTTTTCTTTTTCTGCTTGCGGTGAAAATTCCGGTTGGACAGAAGACAATCAAATTACTATTACCAAATCTGATGTTAGAAAAATTATAAACGGAAAATTTAAAACTCCTAAAAATATAATTTTAATAATTGGCGACGGTATGGGTGTTAATGACATTGAAGCTACCGAAATATACAGCGAAGAAAAATTTGATTTTGGACTTGTTTTAAGCCAAATAAAAAATCAAGGATTTGCAACTACAAAATCTTTTGATAGCGATGTTACCGATTCTGCTGCTTCTGCAACAGCGCTTTCAACAGGTGTTAAAACAAGAAACGGTTATATCGGTGTGGATATATACGGCGAAAATTTAACGACAATGGCTGAATATTCGCGCGAGCATGGTAAAAAGGTTGGTATTATTACAAATGAAGAAATCTACGGAGCAACTCCAAGCGCTTTTACCGTGCATAATCTTTCACGAAATAAGAGCAAGGAAATAATTAACGATTTTATTCATTTTAAACCTGATGTTCTTATGGGAAATTATAATGATTATATTTTTAATAATCTTGAAACAGAAGAAAAGGATATTCTCGAAAATGAATATATTTGCGAGTTGAAGTCTTCTGAATTTGAAAAATCTGCTGCAGCAGATGCTAATAAACCGTTTATTGGCTTTATTGAAAAATATGCACCTTTGCCTTCATACGATCTTGCAAAAAGCTCAAAATTTGCTTTTGAACGCCTTAAAAATGATAACGGTTTTTTCGTTATGATTGAAAGTGCAGGCACTGATAAATTCGGACATAATAATGATATGAATGGAAAAATTGCAAGTGTTATCACATTGGATAGAACAGTTGCGGCAGCACTTTTATTTATGAAAGAAAACCCTGATACTTTGCTAATCGTTACTTCTGACCATGAAACAGGCGGAGTTATGAAGCCTACAGGTGAGGAAGAAGATTTAGATACTCTTTTTACAGCAACCAGTCATACAGGCGCAGATGTTAAAGTATTTGCGGTTGGAAAGGGTAGCGAATATTTTAATAATAAAACAGTTGATAATACTGATATAGCTAAATTTATAAAGAAAGCAATTAAAGGATAAAACAAAAAGGGAGACATTTCTTTAAGAATTGTCTCCCTTAAAAAACTTTATTTAGTTATCTCAGAAAAAACGGTTTCAAATTCTTTTGTTGCCGCGTCTATATTATCCTCATTTTGAGCAATTTGCTCTCTTGTTGTATCAAGAGATTTAATAAGTTTATCAACCTCACTGGTAAAATCTTCTGAGGTTTTGATAATGCTTTCTCTTAATGCTCTTAAAGCCTCATGGGCATCGTCTATTGAAGTTAAATTATTAGTAACCTCTTGTTTTGAAAGCTCGGCATTAGCTTCGCTGTTTTCTATAATAGCTTTTGCATTTGTTTGAGCAACTAAATACAGCTTACCAATATTTTCCGATAAACGCTCGATTTCTTCTGATTTTGCAGTAAATTCAGCAAGCTTAACATTTAATTCATCGCGCTCGGCAGTAAGCTTTACCATATCATTTCTAGTAACCGAAAGAGTATTTTCAAGCTCTTTCATTTCTTTTCTTAAAGCTTCCTCTTTTTTTGAAAAACTGCGGTGAGCTTTTTCTATATATTCAATAACATCTGAACTGTTAAAACCGAAAAGGCTTTTTCTGAAACCTATTGACATTTTAATCTTCCTTTGTTTTTATTGTGAACTATATAATATCACATAATTTTTAATTAATCAAGTATTTTAAATTTAATTGACTTTTAAGGATAAAAATAGTATCATTTATATAGTTTATTTTTGGAGTTATTTATGGAATATTTAGAGCTTAGAAAAAAGGTTATTAAAAAATATTTTGGTCAAATGAATGACCGACAATTTGAAGCGGTTACAACTGTTAGCGGACCTTTGCTTGTGCTTGCAGGTGCAGGTAGCGGTAAGACTACCGTTTTAGTAAACCGCATTTTAAATCTTGTTAAATTTGGAGACGGATTTAACAGTAATTACATATCTGATTTTACCGATAATGAAATTAAAATAGGTGAGGATTATCTGAACGGGCTTCGCGATGATATACCTGACGGTTGCTTTTCAGTTTTTCCTTCTAATCCATGGCAAATACTTGCTATTACCTTCACTAACAAGGCGGCAGGGGAATTAAAGGAAAGAATAGCTGCAAAATTAGGTGATGATGCCAACGATATCTGGGCAGGTACTTTCCATTCTATTTGCGGAAAAATTTTAAGAAGAAATGCCGAGTATTTAGGTTATACCTCGCATTTTACAATTTATGATACAGACGACCAACGCCGACTCATGAAAGAAATTTATAAACAACATAATATTGATGAAAAATTTGTGCCTTATAAATCTGTGCTTTCAGCGATTTCTTCTGCAAAAGATAAATTAATTTCTCCCGAGGAATATGCTCAAAATGTTGGTATCGATTACCGCCAAAAGATTATAGCCGATTTATATAAAATTTATCAGAAAAAATTAAAATCCGCTGATGCTATGGATTTTGATGATATGATTGTTAATACTGTTGAACTTTTAGATAAAAACGAAGAAGTTTTAGAGTATTATAAAAATAAATTCAGATATGTTTTAGTGGACGAATATCAGGATACTAACCATGCTCAGTATGTTCTTGTAAGCCTTTTGGCTTCGGGCAAAAATAATATCTGCGTTGTTGGTGATGACGATCAAAGTATTTACCGTTTCAGAGGAGCCACAATCGAAAACATCCTTAATTTCGAAGAAAATTATAGAAACGCTAAAACAATTCGTCTTGAACAAAATTACCGTTCAACATCTAATATTTTAAACGCTGCAAACTCGGTTATTGCAAATAACAAGGGCAGAAAAGGCAAAACACTTTGGACTGATAACGGCGACGGTGAAAAATTAAAGCTATATACCGCTGAGGACGAGCGTGAGGAAGCCCGTTTTGTTGCCGACGGTATACTTGAAAATGTTAGAAACGGCGCTAAATTTAGCGACCATGCTGTGTTATACAGAATGAATGCGCAATCTAATGCGCTTGAAAATGTGTTTATGAGAAGTGGTATTTCTTATAAAATTATCGGCGGAACAAGATTCTATGACCGCAAAGAAATCAAAGATGTTTTGGCTTATTTGCAGCTTATAAACAATAATAATGATGATTTAAGATTGAGACGAATAATAAACGAGCCAAAACGAGGAATAGGGGATACCACCGTAAACCGTGCAGGTGAAATTTCTGCTCAATTAGATATTTCATTATTCGAACTCTTTAAATCAGCAGACGAATACGCTGTTTTATCGCGTGCCAGCGGTAAAATCAAACAATTTATTGAGTTAATTGAGAATTTAACAGAAAAATCAGAAGAACTTTCTATTTCAGAGCTTTTTGAAGAAATGCTTGATAAAACAGGTTATCTAATAGCTTTAAAAGCTGAGGGTGAGGAAGCACAAGACAGGGTAGACAATGTTATGGAATTTTCCTCAACTATTGCCCAGTATGAGCTCGAAACCGAAGAACCATCGCTTTCTGATTTCTTAGAGCAAATATCCCTTATAAGTGATATAGATTCTTTTGATACCGAACAGGACAAGGTTGTTTTAATGACTGTTCATTCTGCAAAAGGATTAGAATTTAAAAATGTTTTTTTGATTGGTATGGAAGAAGGTATTTTCCCCGGAAATCAGTCTATTTACTCAGGTCCTGAGGAAATAGAGGAGGAACGCCGTTTGGCTTATGTTGCGATAACAAGAGCAAAGCAAAAGCTTACGGTTACTAACAGTTTTTCTCGTATGATTTTCGGTCAGACCACCAGAAATATGCCATCTCGTTTTGTAAACGAAATACCCGACGAATATGTTGAATCATCTTCGGCTTATTCGCCATATAAAAAGATTGCTATTACCGAAAAAACCTATATCACTAAGGTTAGCGGTTTTACCAATTCATTTACCTCAAGCAGTTCTCAGAAATCTAACACAAATGCAGAAAAAACCGAATATACAGTAGGTATGCAAGTATCTCATAAAACCTTTGGTACAGGTATTATATTATCTGTTACCAAAATGAGTAACGATACTATGCTCGAAATCGCATTTGATAAAGTTGGAACTAAAAAAATTATGGCAAATTTCGCAAAATTAACATTTTAGAAACAAGAATTATTAAAATATATTGTATAATTATTTTATAATTTTTTGAAAGGAGAAAAATAATGACCGTAGGAACAAATACAATCAAGCAAACGGCAAAATCGTTTTTATCAGGCAATTTTTTAAAAACAGTTATAAGCTCGCTTGTGTTTTTATTCTGCATTTGGATAGGTGTTTATCTTTCAACCATTATTACAGCTTTTTGCAGTGTTTTGCTTTCAAAAATTTTTCTTTTTTTATTCACCTTGTTTTTAACTATACCATTGTTTTTCGGGTTTTTGCGTTTTTCTTGGAGATTAATCAAAGAATCAGACGATAAACCTATTTCCGTATTTTATTATTTTTCGCATATTTCTTTATATTTTAAGGTTTTAAAGCTTATTTTTATTGTTACTCTCAAGCTTCTGCCCGTAGCTGTTGTTTTGTTTTTACCCGTTTTATTTATTTGGGTACTTTCGCAAAGCTTTATTTTTGAAATGTTTGATATTTCTATTCCTTTATGGTCGAGAAATTTAACCTATGCAATTCTTTTTTCCAGAACAATTTCAAATTTTTTGCTTATTTTCATCTCTTTAAAGTACTATATTGCACCTATTTTATTTGTTGCAGATGAAAACATTGATGTCAGAGAAGCACTTTATATGTCTTATGTTGTTTCAAAGAAAACAAGTCTTGATTTCATTTTTTTAAGTTTTAGTTTTATAGGTTGGATTATTATATCTTTGTTAGCTTTTCCGCTTCCATTTACTTTGCCTTACTTTTTAACTGCATACGCAGTTCATACAGATTTTGCAATAACCGAATATAACGAGCATATCGAAAAGCTAAACGAAAAGAATTATCCAACTTTCAGCGTGGGTGTATAATATGAAGAGTGTAATTTTAGCCTCAGGTTCTCCAAGAAGAAAAGAACTTTTAAAACTTTTATTTGATGATTTTAAAATCGAAGTTTCTAAAAAGGATGAAACATTGCCGAAAAGCATTTCAGCCGAAAAAATCCCTGAATATTTAAGCTTTATAAAAGGAGAGGATATAGCAAAAGAAAATCCTCAAAGTCTTGTTATTTCTGCCGATACTATTGTTTTATTAAACGGCGAAATTTTAGGCAAACCCAAAGATAAAACCGATGCTTTTAAAATGTTGAATTCATTATCAGGCAATTTTCATTTTGTTATAACGGGTTGCAGTTTGTTTTATAACGGAAAGTATAAAAGCTTTTCGGTTAAAACAAAGGTGAAATTTTATAAACTAAATGAAGCTGAAATTTCTGAGTATATTAACTCTCATGAACCTTATGACAAAGCAGGAGGTTACGGGATACAATCAAAAGGCGGTTTGTTTGTTGAGTTTATTGAAGGAGATTACAATAATGTTGTAGGTTTTCCGATAGCGGAGCTTAAACGGGAAATTCGCTCTTTTGCGCCTGATTTTATTAAATAATTTCTTGACATTATCATTTTTTTAATATATAATATTTTTGGAGATTTGAGATGCAAAACACTTTGGGTGTATTGCATCTTTTTTATTTGTAAAGGGGAATAATTATGACAAAAAGCGACCTCTTTTGTATTTTAGAACGAAGTCCGGTTATTGCCGCAGTGCGCGATGAAAATTTTGAAACCGCGCTAACTTCGTCTGCAGAAATAATTTTTTATCTTAAAGCTAATCTTTTAACGGTTAAAAAGCGTGTTTCTGAGGCTATAAACAGCGGTAAAATTATATTTATCCATATTGATTTAGCAGAGGGAATTGCAAAAGACCAGACAGGCATTAAATTTTTAGCTAATATCGGCGTTCACGGTATAATAAGCACCCGCAGCCATCTTATTAAAAATGCAAAGGATGAAGGCTTGCTTACTGTTCAACGTTTTTTTGCTCTCGATTCTCAGGGACTTAACAGTGTTCGAGAGATTATAGGCTCTGCCGATTTTATTGAAATAATGCCAGGTGTTATCCCTAAGGTTATTGAAGAATTTGTAAAAACCAGCGGAGATATTATCGCCGGAGGTTTGATTGAAACCAAAGATGAAGTTATAACTGCTTTAAAACTTGGTGCAACCGCCGTTTCAACAGGAAAAACTCATTTATGGGAATTATAAATTAAGGAGAATTCTTATGAACAAAACAAACATTGTAGACTGGAAAACTATTACCGATTTCGTTATCGATTCTTTTGTTGGTTACGGAATACCGAGAAAAGACGCTGAAATATGCGCAGATGTTCTTTTGGCATCTGATAAAAGAGGTATAGAATCGCATGGTGTAAACCGCTTTAAACCTGTATACCTGGATAGAATTAAAGCTGGTATTCAAAAGCCTGTTACCGAGATTGAAATCGTTAAAGAAACTCCCACTACAGCTGTTATTGACGGCCATCACGGTATGGGTCAAGTTATTGGACATACCGCTATGAGTATGGCTATCAAAAAAGCTAAGGAATATGGTCTCGGAATGGTTGTAGTTAGAAATTCCTGCCATTACGGTATCGCAGGTTACTATACAACTATGGCAACAAAGGCAGGTTGTATCGGTATGACAGGTACTAACGCCCGCCCTTCAGTTGCTCCAACCTTTGGTGTTGAGGGTATGTTCGGTACCAATCCTTTCACAATAGGCGTTCCTACTGATGAAGCTTTCGACTTTAATTTTGACTGCGCAACCTCTATCACTCAAAACGGTAAAGTTGAGTATTATGAGAGAATAGGTGAGGATGTTCACCATGGCACTATTATTGCCGATGATGGTTCTGCCGTTGAAGGTGATGCAGGTGTTGCATTGAAGAAAATCCGAGGCGGTACTGCTGCGCTTACCACACTTGGCGGTATTGGTGAAGATTTAGGCGGTTACAAGGGTTACGGTTTTGCTCTTGCAGTTGAATTTTTATCTTCTATTCTTCAGGATGGTGCTTACGGTAAAGCTCTTGATGGTAAAGATGAAAACGGAAACATCCGTCCTTATCAATTAGGTCATTGGTTCTTAGCTATTGATACAGATCACTTTATGGGTGAAGATATTGCTCGTAAAAAAGCAGGCGAAATCACTCGAAGTATGCGCGCATCTAAGAAAATGCCTAATGCAGAGCGTATCTATACCGCAGGCGAAAAAGAATACGAAATCGAGTTGTCGAGAGCCAGCGGTGTGCCGATTAATGAGTCGGTTCAAAAAGAAATTATTCAAATCAGAGACGAATTAGGTTTAACTCAATATAAATTTCCTTGGGAGGAATAGTTTTGGATATCCGTAAAGAATCACTTAATAAACATTATGAATGGCAGGGAAAAATTGAGGTTATTTCCCGTGCGCCTATAAATTCGCGCGAAGATTTGTCTTTGGCTTATACACCGGGTGTTGCAGAGCCTTGTCTTGAAATAAATAAAGATATAAACAAATCTTATGAACTAACCCGCCGTTCAAATTTAGTTGCCGTTGTAACAGATGGTACTGCTGTTTTGGGTCTTGGCGATATTGGTCCTGAGGCAGGTATGCCGGTTATGGAGGGTAAATGTGCTTTATTTAAAGCTTTTGCAGATGTTGATGCTTTTCCGCTATGTATAAAATCAAAAGATGTTGATGAAATTGTTAGAACAATTTATCTTTTATCAGGTTCTTTCGGTGGCGTAAATCTTGAAGATATTTCTGCTCCTCGCTGTTTTGAAATTGAAGAAAAATTAAAACAAATTTGCGATATACCGATTTTTCATGATGACCAGCATGGTACCGCAATTGTTGTTGCAGCCGCTTTAATCAACGCTTTAAAGCTTGTTAAAAAAGAAATAGGAAGCATTAAGGTTGTTATAAATGGCGCAGGTTCTGCAGGCATCGCAATAGGAAAACATCTTCTGAATATTGGTGTTAAAAATCTTACTTTTTGCGACCGTTTTGGTATTATTTGCGAGGGAGATGCAAATAACAATTCCGCGCAAGAAGAAATTGCTAGGTACACAAACCTTGAACATAAAAAGGGTAACCTTGCTGACGCAATGAAGGGTGCAGATGTATTTATCGGTGTTTCTGCTCCTAATATTGTAACTGAGGAAATGGTTGCTAGTATGGCTAATGATTCAATTCTTTTCCCAATGGCTAACCCAACACCTGAAATTATGCCCGATCTTGCTAAAAAAGCAGGAGCGCGCGTTGTAGGAACAGGCCGTTCTGATTTTCCAAACCAAATCAATAATGTTTTGGCTTTTCCTGGAATTTTTAGAGGCGCACTTGATTGTAGGGCTCATTGCATAAGCGAAGAAATGAAGGTTGCAACCTCTTATGCACTAGCATCTTTGATACCGGATGATGAAATAACCGAAGAAAATATTATTGCTAATGCTCTTGATAAAAGAGTTGCAGAGGTTGTAGCAAAAGCCGTAATTAAAGTTGCTCGCGAAACCGGTGTTGCAAGAATATAAAATTTTTAATATGTCAAGCAGTTTATAAAATGCTTGACATATTTATTTTTCGGTGATATAATTTTTTTATAAATTAAACCTGTGATTAAGAGTAGTAGCAAATATCAAGGCATTTAGAGAGCAGTTGATGGTGGAAATACTGTGGCTGAGGATTTGTGAATGGACTTATGAGGGCGGTCGAAAGCATTTGCTAGTAGTAACCGACGGGTTCCGTACCCGTTATCAGAACGGCTTGCATTTTTGTGTGAGAATTAGTTAACTTTAAGGGTGGCTAAACAAGTATTTTCGTCTTGTCCCAATGGGGCAAGACTTTTTTATAGGAGAAATTTTATGATTTTAACCAAACGATGGCGAAGCTGTTTTTAAAACTTGATTTTTAAAAATTTTAAGGAGAATTATTATGGAATTTAATAATATAAATTTTGATACATATTTTAAAAATTATCCCGATAAAGACGGTTATTTCGGCAAATACGGCGGTTGCTATATTTCGCCCGAGCTTGCAAATGCTATGAAAGAAATAACCGAGGCTTATTTTTCAATTTGCCAATCCAGAAAGTTTATAAACGAGCTTCGCAGAATAAGAAAAGAATTTCAAGGCAGACCAACTCCTGTTTCTCACCTTGAAAGACTTTCTAATAAATACGGTAATGTTCAGTTATATGTTAAACGCGAGGATTTGAACCACACAGGTGCACACAAGTTAAATCACTGTATGGGCGAGGCTTTGCTCGCTAAATATATGGGCAAAAAAAAGGTTATTGCCGAAACAGGAGCCGGTCAACATGGTGTAGCATTAGCTACCGCTGCAGCATACTTCGGTTTAGAATGCGATATTTATATGGGCAGTGTTGATATTAAAAAGCAAGCTCCAAATGTTGCCAGAATGAAGATTTTAGGCGCTAATGTTGTTGAAGTTAAAGAAGGTCTTGCAACCTTAAAAGAAGCTGTTGACGCAGCTTTTGCCGCTTATGCTAAGGAATATAAAGATTCTATTTATTGTATCGGTTCTGTTTTAGGCCCTCATCCGTTTCCAATGATGGTTCGCGATTTCCAAAGTGTTGTTGGAATTGAGGCTAGGGAACAGTTTACGGATATGACAGGTCATTTACCAGATGCTATCGTTGCTTGTGTTGGCGGTGGTTCCAATGCCGCAGGCTTCTTCTCAGGCTTCTTAAACGACCACGTAGATATTTACGGTATTGAACCATTAGGCAGAGGTCCAAAGCTTGGAGACCATGCCGCTAGCCTTAAATACGGCACCGAGGGAATTATGCACGGCTTTAATAGTATCATGCTTAAAGACGAAAACGGAGAGCCTGCACCGGTTTATTCGGTTGCAAGCGGTCTTGATTATCCGTCCTCAGGTCCTGAACACGCTTTCCTCAGAGATATAGGCAGAGTTAAATATGATGTTATAAACGACGAGGAAACTATCGATGCTTTCTATGAGTTATCTCGTTTAGAGGGTATTATTCCAGCTATTGAAAGCTCTCACGCGGTAGCTTACGGAATTAAGCTTGCTAAAACTATGAAAAATGGTTCTGTTCTTATCAATCTCTCAGGCAGAGGCGATAAAGATATGGACTATATTATTGAAAATTACGGAATCAGATAATATCTTATAAAAATTTAGCAAATTTCTAAAATTTTGCTTGACTTTATTCGCGACTTGTCTTATAATACATAAGTCGCGAATAAATATGCTGCTATGGCTCAGGAGGTAGAGCGCATCCTTGGTAAGGATGAGGTCACCAGTTCGACTCTGGTTAGCAGCTCCATTAATCTTGTTGAATTTTCAGCAAGATACGCCGATGTGGTGGAATAGGCAGACACAAGGGACTTAAAATCCCTCGGTAGCAATATCGTACCGGTTCAAGTCCGGTCATCGGCACCAAAAAGGAAGACACGATGAAAATCGTGTCTTTCTTTTTGTGTTTGTGTCCGCAGGACACAACTTCGTTTGCGAGTTTACTCGCAACATCATTTATCCGAAGGATAACATCATTCCGCTTTAGCGGACACAAAATGATGTTATGGCTAACGCCATAAACGATGTTTTGACTTCGTCAAAAACGATGTGATGCTCCGCATCAATGATGTTACACCTTGCGGTGCAAACGATGTTGCGCTTTGCGCAAATTTATGGTATAATCTATACCATAAGAGAGGTGATAGCAATCAAAGAGGATAAACTTTCTGATTTGTCTATGCAGTTATCTGTTGATGTTTTGAAACTGACAAAAGAATTAAAAGCAAAACACGAAACTGTTATTTCAAATCAAATTGGCAGAAGCGCAACAAGCGTTTGTGCTAATATTGCAGAGAGTAAATACGGTCATAGCCGTGCTGATTTCATTGCTAAACTTAAGATTGCATTAAAAGAAGCAAGCGAAACTGGGAAATGGCTTGAAATGCTTTTGAAATCTAATTATATTGATGAAGCAACCTATAAATCTATTGATAAGACTTGCTCGACAATTCGCATATTATTAATTGCTTCGATTAAAACAGCAAAAAGCAAGTTGAATAAATAACTCATGGTGATGATATGAATGTTGAATTTTACAGGGAATTAAAAAGTATTTTTATTTATGCACGGCTTTCATTCGCGAGAAAAAATTCAAAAAAAGAGCAGAGGGAGAAACTTGAATATTTTAAAGATCGTTTGACTCCTTTTTTAGAAGAATTGAATTTGTATATTAGTGAAAACAATAATGATATTTTAGTGTATTGCATTGAAATGTTATTACAAGTTATTAGCGAAGGGAATTCTGAAAAAACCAATGATTTTGCTGATGCGATTCATAACATGCCTGAAATTTGTATGAAAGTTCGCCCTTTATATACTTTTGACGGAGAAATCTCTGAATTTAGATACAAATATGGAGATGAACATTTTCCGTTTTATGTTGAAAGCAAAGGGGGGATTTAGTTGGATAAAGTAAGTTCTTGGCACATTGGTGTTGCCGCTGAAGCCATAGCGGCCGCTCAATTTGCACGATTCGGTTATTATGTTTCTGTACAATATGGAGCGAATCAACCCGAGTATGATTTAATGGCAGAAATTGATGACAAAATACTAAAAATTTCAGTAAAAGGCAGCAAAGATGGCGGATGGGGATTGACACAAAAGTATAAACAAGGTCGAACTTATCATGAAGCAGTTGATGAATGGTTGAAAAATCACCATAAGAAAACCATATTCTGCTTGGTCCAATTCGTAAATGTTGATGATACGCAATTGCCGCGAATGTATTTGGCCACCCCGCAAGAAATTGCGGAAATTTTGAAAAATCAGGCAAATGGTCGTGGCGATACAATTTTATATGAGAATCACAAATGGGGAGCCCAAGCGTTTGCGGCTGGAACGGTAGATAAAGTACCAAATGAATGGGAATTTACAAAAGAACGTGCAAAGTATATGTTTGATACATATGGTGTATAGGCAAAATGATTGCAAAATTAAAGAAAATCAGGTTTTCGACCGGTTCCGTTTTGAGTGTCGGTCCCAAAAAACACTCGTTCTCTTGAACGAGTGTTTTTTTATCCAAGCCGACAGGCTTGGTATATCATCACGACGCAGTTGTGTATATCATCGCCGAAGGCGTATATCATCACACCTTTAGGTGTGCATTGTTGTCGGCTTGATGATATACAAAACTAAAGTTTTGATGATATGCAATTCCCCTAGGAATTGATGATATACAATGCTTCGCATTGATTTTTTGCCGCTATCATGCTATAATCAAACCATAATGTTTTTGCATGGAGGTATCAGCTATGATAAAAGTTGCTTTGCTCGGAGATTCTATTCGTTTGATAGGTTATGGCAAAGTTGTGCCGGAACTTCTCGGTAACGATTTTGAGGTTTTTCAGCCGAGTGATAATTGTAGGTTTGCAAAGTATACTCTTCGCGGATTGTTTGATTGGAGCAAACAAATGGAAGGCACAAATATCGTTCATTGGAATAATGGATTATGGGATATTTGCAATCTTTTTGGCGATGGTCCTTTTTCAAGCGAAGAAGAATATATCACAAATATTTTAAGAATAGCCGATATATTAACTAAAAAATACGATAAAGTTATTTTTGCAACCACAACACCTACAAGACCTGAAAATCCGTATGATAAAAATTCGGTTATAGAGCGTTATAATCAAATAATTGTTCCAAAACTTTGTGAAAAGGGTGTTATTATAAACGATTTGCACAGTATAGTTGCAACTGATGTTTATCGATATATTTCTGATGACACCATTCATCTTACAAATGACGGCATTAAATTATGCGCCGAACAAGTTGCAAAAATAATTAAAGAAACAGCGAACAGTTTAACATCAGTTTCTGAAGATATAAATACAAATCCTAAATTTAAAAATAACTCTTTAGGCTTACCTATATAAAAAAGTAAAAACAACCGTTCTTTAATTGGAATGGTTGTTTTCTTTCGCATAAAACAAATTCTAACTTTTTAAATAATAAAAATTTAAAGTTGAATATATAATATAAATATGTTAAAATAAAATAAATCGTTTAGATAGGAATGATTTTATGAGAATTTGTGTTTACGGTTCTGCAAGTCCAACTATTGATAATGAATATATCAAAGCTACCGAAATTATGGGTGAAGCTCTGGCTAATAGGGGACACAACTTAGTTTTCGGCGGTGGCGGTAACGGTCTTATGTGTGCTGCGGCGCGTGGTTTCAAAAAAGGTGGCGCGCATATTATCGGCGTTATTCCTGACTTTTTTAGAAATGAAAGTGTTGAAGCCATTTGCGATTTTTGTGATAAACTCATTGAGCCCAAAACCATGAGAGAACGAAAAGCTATTATGGAAGAAAATGCAGATGCATTTATTGTAACCCCCGGTGGCATTGGAACTTATGAAGAGTTTTTTGAGATATTAACTTCAAAGCAACTTTGTAGGCACAATAAACCTATTGCAATTTATAACATTAACGGTTTTTATAATGAACTAAATGCAACTATGCTTTCGGCTATGGCTAAAAATTTCATTAAAGAAAATTGTAAAGAACTATATTTTATTACTGATAACCTAGATGATTTAATTAAATATATCGAAACACCCGTTAAGAAGGGTAGAACAATTAAAGAACTTAAAGATGGATAATTTTGGAGTTAAAAATGGTTAAACACATTATTTTATGGAATCTAAAAGAAGAATTTAATACTGATAAAATCAAAAATGATATGAAGCTGGCATTAGAAGGTTTAGTAGGTCAAATAGACGGACTTATCACCTTAAAGGTTGAAATCAATCCCTTTACAACCTCTAATACTGATGTTATGCTTTATTCCGAATTTGAAAATGAGCTGGCTTTAAAGAATTACGCTGTTCACCCGAAGCATGTTGAGGTAGCTGATACAAAAGTAAGACCTTATACCAAGGTTAGAACAGTATTTGATTTTGAGCAAAAGTAAATTTTAATAGAAGGTATTTTATGATTAATTTTTTAAAGGGGTTTGCAACAGGGCTTGGAGCAGTAGCACCAGGACTTAGCGGTAGCGTTTTGCTTGTAATCTTTGGGTTATATCGAAAAACTATCTCAACCTTAAACGAACTGTTTAGATTTAAAAATATTTGGAATAACATAAAATTTTTCTTGCCGTTAGGTCTAGGCATTGGTATCGGTGCTGTGCTTTTCGGAAAGTTTGTTGACTTTTTGTTGGTTAATTTTGAGGTTTACACTCGCTTCGCCTTTTTAGGTCTTATCTTAGGCACTATACCGCTTTTCTTTAAAGAGGTTAAAAAAGAAGGCTTTTCCAAAAGATATTATCTTTTAATATTTGCCGCATTAGTGTTAGGCATTTTTGTTTTCTTTTTTAATCGCGATTTATTTCCTAATGTTGAAAATCCTTCCTTTTTGCAATCTTGTTTATTAGGATTTTCGGTTGCGATTTCATACATCGTTCCGGGTATTGACAGTGCAGCCGTTCTTTCAGCGCTTGGTTTTTATGAATTATGGGTTAAGATTTTAGCTCATCCATTTGATTACATTAATTTGATTTTACCTATAAGCATAGGTGCAATATTAGGTATTATCATAATTTCCATAATTATTAATAAGCTTATTCAAAAATGTTATACCGCAACCTTTTCGGTTATTTTCGGTTTATTTTTATCAGTTATACCAAGTGTTTTAAGTGAAAAATGTATAATAGGCTTAAATGCTACTTCCGGAATTTCTTTAATTATTTTAGCAATTAGTTTTATTGCTTCAATTTTATTCGGTAACCTTGAAAAGCTTAAAAAAACAACATAATTTAATAAAACACCTTCGGGTGTTTTATTTTTGCTCAAATGAGGACAAACTAAAACGAGGTGTTTAAATTGACTACTTTCGAAAAAATATATAGCGTTGTTAAGCAAATACCAAAAGGAAAGGTTGCAACCTACGGTTTAGTTGCAACTATTGCAGGAAACCCAAGATGGGCTAGAGTTGTGGGGTATGCTTTGCATGTTAATCCCGAGCCTTTTATTATTCCTTGCCATAGAGTTGTAAATAGAGAGGGAAGAGTTGCACCTGCTTTTGCTTTCGGTGGTGAGGGCGTTCAAAGGGCTTTACTAGAAAATGAGGGAATTATTTTTGAAGATGATGGCAGTATTGATTTGAAAAAATACTGTTGGAACGGTGAAACAAAATGATTATTCATCCAATTAAACCTTTATATAATCAAGACTCTGAAATTTTAATCCTAGGCAGTTTTCCGTCGGTTAAATCGCGAGAGCAAATGTTTTACTATATGCATCCCCAAAACCGTTTCTGGCGTGTTTTAGCAGGTGTTTTTAAAGAGGAAACGCCAACCAGCATTGAAGAAAAGCAAAAATTTATCTTATCGCATAAATTAGCTCTTTGGGATGTTTTAGCTTCTTGCGAAATTTCAGGTAGTTCTGATATCAGTATTAAAAATGTAACAGTAAATGATTTAAGCGAAATATTAAATAACAGCAAGGTTAAGAAAATTTTTGTAAACGGTAAAACTGCTGAAAAATATTATATAAAATATTTAGAGCCGAAATATAAAATTAAAGCAGTTTGTCTTCCGTCTACCTCGCCTGCAAATGCTACATATTCGCTTGATAAATTAATAAGCAAATGGAATATTATAACAAAAAATAGCAACTGAAACTCAGTTGCTATTTTTGTCTATTTAATTAAATCTTTAATAACCTCGCTGGCAAGTATAAAACCTGCGGCAGCAGGAACAAAAGAAGAGGAGGAGGGAATTTGTTTTCCGTTTTCTCTATTGTTTGTTTGAGGTTTAATAGGTTCTTCTTTTGAGTAAACAACCTTTAACTTTTTAACTTCTCGTTTTTTAAGCTCATATCTCATAACCCTAGCCAAAGGGCAAACCGAGGTTTTATAAATATCAGCAACCTCGAGCATACTAGGGGAGAGCTTGTTGCCTGTTCCCATTGAACTAATTATAGGAGTGCTTTGCGAATTTGCCTTTAATATAAGCTCTATTTTAGCAGTAACAGTATCAATAGCATCAACGATATAATCATATTTTGAAAAATCAAAGCAATCAGCAGTTGTTTTATCGAAAAATAATTTGTGTTTAGTGATTTTTACATCAGGATTTATATCTAAGCAGCGTTTTTCTGCGGCATCGACCTTAGACATACCAATAGTATTTTGAGTTGCAATAATTTGGCGGTTTATATTCGTTATATCAACATCATCACTATCAATTAAATCAATATTGCCAACACCTGAGCGAACGAGAGCCTCAACAACATATCCGCCAACGCCGCCAATACCAAAAACTGCAACGCGAGCATTTTTGAGTTTTAAAAGATTATCGGTTCCTATTAAATTTTCAGTTCTTGAAAATAAATTATCCATAACTTTTTCCTTAAATATTTTTTATAATTTTAAACTTTTAAATGTCATTTGTCAAGCCAAGCGTTATTGACCTTTTAATAAATTTTTGTTATACTAAAAATACTTTAAAAAAGGAGGGATTTGCTTGAATATTAACACCGCTTTTGAAAAACAAAAAGAACTTAAACAAAAAGCTAACCGTTTGCCTTTAAATCCAGGCGTATATATTATGAAAGATAAAGATGGCAAGATTATATATATCGGCAAAGCAAAAGCCCTCAAAAACCGCGTAACGCAGTATTTTGGTGCAGGAAATCAGCACACCGAAAAGGTTAGAAAAATGGTTTCTAATGTTTTCGATTTCGAATATATCGTTTGCACAAGTGAATTCGAAGCATTAATACTTGAAAATTCCTTAATAAAACAAAATCAGCCAAAATATAATATTCTTTTAAAAGACGATAAAGGCTATTCTTATATTAAAATAACGAACGATAAATGGAAAAAAATCGAATCGGCAAAAATGATTGATAAAAACTGTGAGTTTATAGGTCCGTTTAATTCGGGTTATATAGTTAAGGAAACTGTAGCAGAGGCTAAAAAAATCTTTAAATTGCCAGATTGCAACCGTGATTTTGATAAACCATCAAAACCTTGCTTAAATTTTCATATTGGTCTTTGTGAAGCACCTTGCAAAGGTAATATTTCACTTAAAGATTACCTTGAAAATATCGAAAATGCAAAAGAATTTATAAAAAATGGCGATAGTGAGGCAGTATCTATTGAAAAACTGACCGAAAAAATGTTTGAAGCCTCTGAAAATCTGCAATTTGAAACCGCCGCAAAGCTCAGAGACCGAATAAATGCTATAAAGAAAATCAGAGAAAAGCAAAGAGTTGTTAGTATTTCTTATAAATCTCAGGACGTTATTGCGTCTGCGTTTATAGGAGAAACTGCTTGCGTTGAAATTTTAATCTTCAGAAACTTTAAATTAACCGATAAACAACATTTTTTTATTGATGGCTTTTCTAACAAAGAAGCATTATATAACGAATTTCTTACAGGATTTTATTCTAATAAAACAGATATTCCGTCTAGAATTTTGTTAGATTATGAAGTAACTGATTTTAAAACTATTGAAGAATGGTTGTCTAAAAAAGCAGATAAAAAGGTGAATTTAATTAATCCAAAACAAGGCGAACAGCTTAAAATTCTAGAAATGTGTTTAAATAACGCCGCTGAAAACTTGTCCGAAAAAACCGAAAGAACAGGCAGAGAAATGTCTGCCTTGAATGAACTCGCAAAGCTTTTAGGACTTGAAAATCCTCCCAGAATTATAGAAGCATATGATATTTCTAATACCGCCGGTAGCGAAAATGTTGCAGGTATGATAGTTTTTAAAGATGGTAGACCGTATAAAGCGGGATACAAACGCTTCAAAATCAAAGGTTTTTCCGGTCAGGACGATTATCGTTCTATGGCAGAGGTTTTAGACCGCCGTTTTAACGAATACGAAACAGGGGAGGACGAGCATTTTAAAACCTTGCCCGACCTAATTTTATTAGACGGAGCCAAAGGTCAGATTTCAGCCGTTTTACCTATTTTGAAAAAACATAATATTAATGTTTCAGTTTTTGGTATGGTTAAAGACTCTAAACACCGCACCAGAGCAATAGCCACAACAGGCGGAGATATTGCTATAAAATCAAACCGAAAAGCTTTTACACTTGTTACTAACATTCAGGATGAAGTGCATAGATTTGCCATTGGTTATCATAAGAAGCTCCAAACTAAAAATCTTTTAAAATCAGAGCTTTTAGAGATAGACGGTATTGGCAAAAAGAGGGCAGAAGCTCTTATTAAACATTTTAAAAGTATTAAAAAGATAAAAGAGGCAACTGTTGAACAACTGTGTGAAGCGGATGGTATAAATTTAGATACCGCTAACCGAATTTTTACATTCTTCAACAAAACTTAACTTTTTATTGACTTTATTACACTAATGTGTTATTATTTGCACGATAGAGGTGCAGTTTGCCATTAGTATTTCGCTTTTTAGACGGACAGGTCTGCGAAAGAAAGGGACAACTGCCGAAATAATAAATTTTCTGTTCAGGATTTATTGTTGGTTTGCACCAGAATATGTTGCAGACTGTCACTTTCAGTGGAGCGCTATCGGAATTTTTTAAATTACCGTGATTGCTCTATTGCATTCACGGTTTTTATATTTTTAAAAAGGAGTTTTAAAATGAAAAGACTTAGAAAACCACTTTTAGTCATTATGTTGGCTGCTTTGCTTTGCATAACTTCAGCTTTTGTTTTTAATGTTGCAGCAACTTCTGACAAAGCAACCAAAGTAAAAGAGTCTCCCGAATTTACAGTACATATTGATGACGGTGAGAACGACCCCGAAGATGTTGTTTACAATTTCTACGATGAAAATGAAGAAGCCGGTACTGCTCAGGATTATGTGAATGATTATGAGAATAATATCACTTATGACCCTGATTTTAAAGAGCATCAAAAAGAAGCATTAGGATTAGTTCGTGAAACTACTAAATCTTATGCTACAATTTGGTCTTTATTGCCCGCAGTCATGGCTATTGTTTTAGCATTAATAACAAAAGAAGTTTATTCTTCATTATTCCTCGGTATTTTAACCGGTGGTTTGATTTATTCAGGATTTAATCTTGAAACCACAATGACTCATGTATTTAGCGACGGCTTTGTAAGCAGTGTTGCTGATTCATATAATGTTGGTATTTTAATATTCCTAGTATTGCTTGGAGCAATCGTTGCTATGATGAATAAATCGGGCGGTTCTGCCGCATTCGGCAGATGGACTTCGAAGCACATAAAGAGCAGAGTTGGTGCTCAGCTTGCAACAATTTTACTCGGCGTTTTGATTTTCGTTGACGACTATTTCAACTGCTTAACAGTTGGCTCTGTTATGCGTCCTGTAACCGATAAGGCAAAGGTTTCTCGCGCAAAGCTTTCTTATTTAATTGATGCTACTGCCGCTCCAATTTGTATTATCGCTCCTATTTCTTCTTGGGCTGCTGCGGTTGTGGGATTTGCAAAGGGCTCAGGCGCGCAAGATGGTATGTCGCTTTTCATTAATGCGATTCCTTTTAACTTCTATGCGCTTTTAACCATTGCTATGATGATTTTCTTAGCACTCGCTAAATTTGATTACGGTCCGATGAGAAAGCATGAAGAAAATGCTAAAAACGGCGATATTTTCACCTCTAAAATGCAAGAAGCAGCCGAACAACTTACTGAAAATAATAAAGGCAAAGTGTTTGACCTTATAATTCCCGTTGTTGTTCTTATTATTGCTTGCGTATTCGGTATGATTTATTCAGGCGGTTTCTTTGCTTCTGATTCTTCATCATATATGAACTTCATATCTTCATTCTCAGGCAGTAATGCTTCGGTTGGTTTGGTATATGGTTCATTTATCGCTTTAATTTTCTCGGCTGTATATTTCCTTATCAGAAGAACTATTTCTTTCAAAACTATTATGGAATGTATTCCCGAAGGATTTAAAGCAATGGTTCCGGCTATTATGATTCTCGTTTGCGCTTGGACCCTTAAAGCTATGACTGATAGTCTCGGTGCTAAAATATTTATTGCTCAATTAGTTGAGGGAAGCGCTAGCGGATTTATGTCCTTCTTGCCCGCAATAATCTTCCTTATTGCTGTTGGTCTTTCTTTTGCAACCGGTACTTCTTGGGGTACTTTTGGTATTCTTATTCCGATTGTTCTCAGTGTGTTCGGTGCAGAAAATGGAAATATCACAATCGTTGCTATTTCTGCTTGTATGGCAGGTGCGGTTTGCGGCGACCACTGTTCACCAATTTCTGATACAACAATTATGGCTTCCGCAGGTGCGCAGTGCGACCATATTAACCATGTTTCAACTCAAATGCCTTATGCACTTACCGTTGCAGCCGTTTCGTTTGTAAGTTATATTATAGCAGGATTTATTCCTGTTTGGTATATTTCTTTACCAATCGCATTAGCTCTTATGATTGGCACATTGTTTGTTATAAAACTAATTACAAATAAAAAATATCAAGAAAATTAAAAGTTTTACTTGACAAAATTCTTTTTTATGGTAAAATAGTATTCAAATGAAGTAGAACGCGATGCGTCCTCACCCTAAAAGATTTATTGAAAGGGTCAATAAGATTGCTTTTTTACTAATGCTATTCTTATGCGTGGATGTTTTGCGTCCACGCATTTTTTATTAATCTTGGAGGTGCATTCTTATCAGCATCAAAGAAATCGCAGTAAATGAAGATATTAAGTTCAAAGAAGTTCGCGTTATTTCAGGCGAAGATGGTTCTCAGCTTGGTATTCTTCCCATTCAAAAAGCAATAGAGGAAGCTTATGCCAAAGATTTAGATTTGGTTTGTATTTCTCCCAATGCTCAACCGCCTGTTTGCAAAATAATGGATTACGGTAAGTATCGTTTTGAGCAAGCCAAGCGTGAAAAGGAAGCCAAGAAAAACCAAAAGGTTATGGAAGTTAAAGAAATTCGTTTAGGACTCAGTATCGATGTTCATGATTTTGAAACCAAGGGCAGACATGCCATGCGTTTCTTGCAGGACGGTAACAAGGTTAAGGTTTCTATCCGTTTCAGAGGAAGAGAATTAGGTCATCCTGAAATTGGTTTAGAAACTATGGCTAGATTTGCTGAATTCTGTGCAGAAAAATCAACTGTTGAAAAAGCTGCTAAGATGGAAGGTCGTAATATGATTATGTTCCTTGCACCTAAATCAAGCAAGTAAACTTAGTAACAAAATTCAAGGAGGATTTACAATGCCTAAGATTAAAACCCATAGCGGTGCAAAAAAACGCTTTAAGCTCACTAAAACCGGTAAGGTAAAAAGAGCACACGCTTTCAAGTCTCACATCCTTAACAAGAAAACTACCAAGCGTAAGAGAAACCTTCGCAAGACCGTTACTGCTGATGTAACAAATGTAGCTAAGGTTAAGAAAATGATTCCTTACAAATAAGAAGCTGAAAGTGGAGGTAAATTGAAATGGCACGTATTAAAGGTGCGTTAGCAACACGCAAAAGAAGAAAAAAGATTTTAAAGCTTGCTAAAGGCTATTTTGGCGCTAAGTCCAAGCTTTTTAAGACCGCGAAAGAAGCGGTTATGAAATCAGGCAACTATGCATATATTGGTCGTAAACAAAAGAAGCGCGATTTCCGTCGTCTTTGGATTACCCGTATATCTGCTGCTTGCAAACTCAACGGTATAAACTATTCATCTTTCATCAACGGTTTAAACAAGGCTGGTATTGCTGTTAACCGTAAGATGTTGGCTGATTTAGCTGTTAACGATCCTAATGGTTTCGCAACCTTAGTTAAGGCTGCTAAAAAAGCATTAGATAAATAATTATATTTCGCCCGAATTAACCTTCGGGCGACTTTTCATTTTTATAAGTTAGAAAAGGATGCTTATTTTGAAAGATTTTAAACAGATTTCCAGCAAAGATAATTCTCTTATCAAGCTTATTTCCAAGCTTCAAACCTCAAAAAAATGCCGTTATGAAAACGGTCTTTTTGTGCTTGAGGGTCTTAGAATATGCAAAGATGCATTAGATACAGGAACTGTGTTTGATAAGCTAATTATCTCAAAATCCGCCCTTGAAAAATTAAGCGAAGATATTGATATTTTATCAGAAAATGCCAAAGAGTGTATTGAAATACCCGATTATATTTTCGAAAAACTAAGTGATACAAAATCACCGCAAGGCATTTTAGCAGTTTGCAAAATGAAAGAAATCAATGCCGAGAAAATTGATATAAACGGCAGATATTTAGCCTTTGAAAATGTTTCCGACCCATCTAATTTAGGTGCGGTTGCAAGAACCTGTGAGGCGCTTGGAGTTTCGGGTATTATTTTATCTAATGACGGATGCGACCCTTATTCACCGAAGGTTTTGCGCGCATCTATGGGAACAATGCTCAGAATGCCGCTTTATATTTTGGATGATTTTGCAAAAGATTTAGCAAAGCTTCCGCTGAAAAAATACGCTTGTGTTGTTGATAAAGATGCAAAATCTATAAAAGAAACTGAGTTTAATGATGGGTCTATCGTTATAATTGGAAATGAGGCAAACGGTATAACTGACGAAACAATAGCAGTTTCTGATTCTAAGATTACTATAAAGATGACCGGGAAAGCGGAATCACTAAACGCGGCAGCAGCAGCGGCTATTGCTATTTGGGAAATGATGAAATGATAAAATATTATATATGGCTTCAAAATATTTTAGGTCCTGCAAACAGAAAGGTTAAAGAAATATTAGATTATTTTTCTAATGCAGTAAACATTTATAATTCTGATTTAAATGTTCTTAAAAAGAGCAGACTTTTTACAGCAAACGAATTAAACAAATTATCAGATAAAAACTTAAAAACAGCAGAAGATATTTTAAATAAATGCCGCGAAAATGATATTAAAATTATTGTTTTAGGCAGTGAAAACTATCCGTTTTGCCTTTCGGTTATAGAAAATCCTCCTTTGGTGCTATATATCAAGGGTGATTTACCAAATTTTGATGCAATGCCATCTATCTCCATCGTTGGACCCAGAAAGGTTAGCGATTTTGGCAAAAGAGCGGCTTATTCTTTAAGTTTTCGGCTAGCAAAATCAGGTATGATTGTTGTAAGCGGCGGTGCAATAGGGTGTGATACTTACGCTCATGCAGGCGCGCTTAAAGCAGGTGGAACTACTGCTCTAATTTTAGGTTGCGGTATTTTATACGATTATTTAATGGAAAATGAAAAGCTTCGTGAAGCTGTCTCGAATAACGGCGCGTTAATTACCGAATATCCGCCCGATTTTCCTGCTTCAAGATATACTTTTCCTGTTAGAAACCGTATCGTTTCTGCGCTCTCTTTAGGTACAGTTGTTGTTGAAGCGGGTGCTAAAAGCGGAGCTCTTATAACTGCAAGACATGCGGCGGAACAGGGAAGAGATGTATTTGTTATTCCTCGTTCTCCTGAAGAAAAAGAATTTTCAGGTTCAAACGAGCTTTTGAGAGACGGTGCTAAACCATTAATTGATGCATCTGATATTTTTAATGAATATATTATGCGTTTTCCTGATAAAATCAATATTGAAAAGGCTTATAACGATAAGATTTTAGGTGATTTAAAAAGTGAAAACAATAAAAATAACAAAAAAGAAGAAAATAATCAAAAAAATTGTTTAGAAACTCTTTCCAAAGAGGCAAAAATAGTGTATAATTGTTTAGATAAGCAAAAATTCTTACCCGAAGAAATTTGTGGCACTAATTTATCTCCAAGTGAACTGCTTTCTGCATTAGGCGAGCTTGAAATGGAATTAGTTATTAAAGCCTTACCGGGTGGATATTTTGAGATAATATAAAATCAGGAGGAAAAATATGTCTAAGCTTTTGATAGTTGAGTCGCCTACCAAGGTGAAAAGCATAAAGAAGTATCTGGGCGGGGATTACAAGGTAATGGCTTCTATGGGTCATATCAGAGATTTACCTAAATCAAAGCTCGGTGTTGATATAGATAATAATTTTAAACCGCAATATATAAATATGCCTGATAAAAAAGATTTAATTAAATCCTTAAAGGAAGCGGCGGCAGAGTGCGATGAAGTATATTTAGCTACCGACCCTGATAGAGAGGGAGAAGCTATTTCTTGGCACTTAGCTCAGCTTTTAGCACTTAACATTAACGATAAAAACCGTGTTACCTTTAATGAAATAACAAAAACAGGTGTTTTAGCAGGTATCAAAGAACCGAGACGGCTTAATATGGATTTAGTTGATGCTCAGCAAGCAAGACGCGTTCTTGACAGAATTGTTGGTTATAAATTAAGCCCATTCCTTTGGAAAAAGGTTAAAAGCGGTTTATCAGCAGGACGAGTTCAGACTGTTGCTCTTAAACTAATTGTAGAACGTGAACGTGAAATTGAAAAGTTTATCAGCGAAGAGTTTTGGACTGTTGATGCTAAACTTGCCTCTGGCAGAAAATCATTTTCCGCCAAACTTTGCGGAGATATAAACGGCAACAAGTTTGAGAGCGTAAAAACAGGTGATGAAGCTCAAAATATCGTTAACGATTTAGAAAATGCAACCTATACCGTTAGCGAGATTAAAAAGGGTAAGCGAAACCGTCAGCCTGCTCCACCTTTCATAACCTCAACCTTGCAACAAGAAGCTTCAAGAAAGCTTGGTTTCACAGGTCAGAGAACTATGCGTATTGCTCAACAGCTTTATGAAGGTGTTGAAATTGCAGGAACAGGTGTTACAGGTCTTATAACCTATATGCGTACTGATTCGCTTCGTATTTCTGAGGAAGCGAGAGCGGCGGCAAACGGTTATATAACCGAGCGCTTTGGAAGCAAATATTTACCTTCTAGTCCTCGATATTTTAAAACAAAAAGCGGCGCTCAGGATGCTCACGAAGCTATCAGACCTACCGTTATCACTCTTTCACCTGACAAGGTTAAGGATTCTTTATCCTCTGAACAATATAAGCTTTACAAACTTATCTGGGAACGCTTTATTGCTTCATTAATGGCAGTTTGTGTTCAGGATACCGTTAATGTTTTAATAACTGCTAATAACTATTTATTTAAAGCAAGCGGTTATTCGGTTCGTTTTGACGGTTTTACTGCACTTTACGAAGAAGGTAAAGACGAGGAAGGAGATAAGGAAGGCTCGCTTCCCGAAATGAACGAGGGAGATATTTTAAAACTTCGCGGTCTTGATGCCAATCAGCATTTCACTCAACCACCTGCTCGTTTCACCGAGCCTACTTTAATCAAAGCATTAGATGAAAATGGCATTGGCAGACCATCCACCTATGCTCCTATTATTTCAAATATTTTAAACCGCGATTATATTGAACGCGAAAAGAAATCGCTTAAACCAACAAAACTTGGTATTGTTGTAGTTGATTTGCTTGCTGAATACTTTAAGAAAATATTCGATGTTAAGTTTACTGCGGGACTTGAAGTTCAGCTTGATAAAATCGGCGCCGGCGAGCTTGATTGGATAGATACTATTTCAGGATTTTATGAGGATTTTGACAAGCATTATAAAAAAGCCGAAGTTTCGCTTGACGGAAAACGGGTTAAAGTGCCTGCAACCGAAACAGATGTTATTTGTGAAAAATGCGGTAGCAGAATGGTTGTTAAATCAAGTCGTTTTGGAAAATTCTTAGCTTGTCCAAATTATCCTGATTGTAAAAATACTAAACCCGTTCCTGAGGATGAAGTTAAGCAACCTTGTCCCAAATGCGGTTCAAAGCTTATCAAAAGAACCTCAAAAAAAGGTAAAAAATTCTACGGATGTTCTAATTATCCTAAATGTGATTTTGCCGCTCCAGGTGTTCCAACAGGTGAAATCTGCAAAGAATGCGGCGGTTTCATAATTTCGGGTATTAGAGGCAGAAATTACTGTATGAACGGCGATTGCGTTACCAGAAAAACAAAAAAATCTACTAACTCTAAGGAAAATTAATGGAAAAGGTTAAAATTATCGGTGCCGGTCTTGCGGGTTGCGAGGCGGCAATGCAATTAGCAAACAGAGGAGTTAAGGTTGAGCTATATGAAATGAAGCCAAAGAAAAAAACTCCTGCTCATAAATCTGACTTTTTTGCTGAGCTTGTTTGCTCAAATTCTTTGAAGGCTGCAAGAATTGATTCTGCTGCAGGTCTTTTAAAAGAAGAAATGCGTCGTTTTGGTTCGGTTTGCTTAAAATCGGCTGATAGTTGTTCTGTTGCAGCAGGCGGCGCCTTAGCTGTTGACCGCGATATATTTGCAGAAAATATAACAAACGCTATCAAAAATCATCCTAATATTGAAATTTTTGAAGAGGTTATCGAAAAAATCCCTGAGGATTCAATAGTTATAATAGCTAGCGGTCCTTTAACCGATTCTTTGCTTGCAGAAGATATTAAAAAATATACCGATAGCGAAAATTTAAGTTTTTATGACGCGGCGGCTCCTATTGTTACGGCAGACAGTATCAATATGGAAAAAGCATTCTTTGCCTCACGTTACGGTAAGGGCGACGATGATTATATCAACTGCCCGTTTAACAAAGAAGAATACGAGGCTTTTCATAACGAACTTATTAATGCCGAATCCGCCCCTGTTCACGAATTTGATAAACCTGTTACAGTTTATGAGGGTTGTATGCCGATAGAAATACTGGCAAAAAGAGGTCTTGATTCGATTCGTTTTGGTCCGCTAAAACCTGTTGGTTTAACCGATCCCAGAACAGGACACAGACCTTGGGCGGCTGTTCAACTTCGCAGAGAAAACGCAAACAGCAGTCTTTATAATATCGTTGGTTTTCAAACTAACCTTAAATTCGGCGAACAAAAAAGAGTTTTTTCTATGATACCAGGTCTTGAAAACGCAGAATTTATGCGCTACGGAGTTATGCACAGGAATACATTCATTAACTCGCCAAGGCTTTTAAACCGCGATTTATCCTTAAAAAAGAACAATAATATCTTTTTTGCAGGTCAGCTTTCGGGTGTTGAGGGTTATATGGAATCTGCCGCAAGCGGAATTATAGCAGGAATAAATGCTTACGCTAAATTAAAAGGTGAAAATCCAACCATTTTACCTGAGTTTACAATGATTGGTGCATTATTAAATTATATCTGTGATGAAACTGTTTCGAACTTTCAGCCTATGGGTGCTAATTTTGGAGTTTTACCTCCTCTTGAAACTAAAATACGCGATAAAAAAGAACGCTATAAAGCATTAGCTGAACGTTCTATGAATTGGTTTGATACTAATAAAATTTAGGAGATTATAAAATGAGAGTTGTAATTGATGCATTTGGTGGAGATAATGCACCGTTAGAAATTGTTAAAGGCGCTTCGCTCGCTTCAAAAGAATTATCGGTAGAAATCACTTTGACCGGCAATAAGGGTACCATCGAAAATATAATTAAAGAAAACAATTTAGAGTTTTTTGGTGAGCTAATTATCATTGATACCGATGATGTTATCTCTATGCATGATGAACCTACAAGTCTTTTAAAAGCTCATAAAAATTCTTCTATGGGCTTAGCTTTTACCGAGCTTGTTGAGGACAGGGCAGATGCTTTTGTTTCAGCAGGGTCAACAGGAGCTATCGTTGTTGGCGGAACTTTAATGGTTAAGCGAATTAAAGGTATCAAGCGTCCCGCACTAGCAGGATTAATACCATCACCAAAAGGTCATTATATGCTTATGGATATGGGAGCTAATGCCGAGTGCAGACCTGAAATGCTTCAACAATTCGGTATAATGGCAAGCGCATACTTAGAAAAAGTTGAGAATATTAAGGAACCAAAAATCGGTCTCTTAAATATCGGTGTTGAAGACTCAAAGGGTACAGAATTACATAAAGAAAGCTACAAATTATTAAAAGAAGCTCCTATTAACTTTGTTGGAAATATTGAATCGAGAGAAATGCCAAAGGGTGTTTGCGATGCAGTTATTACTGACGGTTTCACCGGAAATATAGCGCTCAAGCTAATAGAGGGAACTGCCATAACCTTCTTTAAAATGATAAAAGAGGTTATGTATAAAAGCCTTATCAATAAATTGGCAGCTGCTGTTTTAAAGAAAGATTTATACGGTATTAAGAAAATGATGGATAGCTCTGAGGTTGGCGGTGCGCCTTTGCTTGGAGTTAGAAAACCTGTTATAAAGGCACACGGAAGCTCAGATGCAAAGGCTATTAAAAATGCCGTTAAACAGGCTGTTACCTTTACTGAAAACGGTGTTATTGATACTATTAGCTCAGCTTTGGCTGAAATAAAATAATAGAGGAATTTTTATGAAAGAATTTGAGAAAAAGTTAGGATACACTTTTAAAAATCCAAACCTTTTATTAAATGCTTTAACCCACTCTTCTTACGCAAACGAAACCAGAAACGGCATTAGTTCTAACGAAAGATTAGAATTTTTGGGTGATTCGGTTTTATCGGTTATTGTTTCCGATTATATTTTTAAAGAATTTTCAAAAATACCTGAGGGAGAACTTACCAAGCTTCGAGCTTCATTGGTTTGCGAAAAATCGCTTTGCGGTTTTTCAAGAGAACTTAATTTAGGAAAATATTTAAAACTTGGAAAAGGCGAGGATAAAGGTGGCGGCAGAGAGCGTGATTCTATATTAGCCGATGCTTTTGAAGCGGTTTTAGCTGCAATTTATCTTGACGGCGGTATGGAAGAAGCGCGTCGCCATGTCATGAGATTTATTCTTCCTGAGTTAGAACAGACTGACGACGAAGTTTTCAAGGATTATAAAACCGCTCTTCAGGAAATCATCCAAAGAAACCCCGAGGAATCGGTAACTTATACTTTAAAAGGCGAATCTGGTCCTGACCATGACAAAGTTTTTGAAGTTCAAGTTCATTTAAACTCAAATGTTATTGGCGAGGGCAAAGGCAAGTCTAAAAAAAGAGCAGAACAAATGGCCGCCAAGCAGGCGCTAACCTTGATGGGTATTGAAATATGAGTGAAAAGCACTCTAATATTTCTATCTTTGTGCCTCATATCGGCTGCCCGAATAAGTGTAGTTTTTGCAATCAGCATTATATTAGCGGAAAGGTTAATGCTCCAACGCCACAGGATATTATAAATGCGGTTGAAATTGCAAAAAAATCGCCAAAATACAATCCTAAAACCTTTGAAATAGCATTTTTTGGCGGTAGTTTTACGGCAATAGACCGCGATTATATGCTAGAGCTTTTAGAAACTGCATTTAAATTTGTTAAAGAGCACTCAGTTTCTGGCATCAGAATTTCAACAAGACCTGATGCAATTAATGACGAAATTTTAAAGCTTCTTAAAAGTTACGGTGTTACTGCTATTGAGCTTGGTGCACAGTCGCTAGACGATGAAGTTTTAAGTTTAAACGAGCGAGGTCATAAAGCAGAAGTCGTTTTCTCAGCCTCAAAGCTTATAAAATCTTACGGTTTTAATTTAGGTCTTCAAATTATGACAGGGCTTTATGGTGATAATGATACAAAATTATTCAAAACCGCAAATAAATGTATTGAAATCAAACCCGATACAATTAGAATTTATCCAACAATAGTTTTGAAGAATACCCGTTTAGCTGAGCTTTATGAAAGCGGTGTTTATGAACCGCAAAAAATTGAAGAAGCGGTGAAAATTTGTTCTAAGCTTTATACTTTATTTACTGAAAATAATATTAAAGTTATAAGACTGGGACTTCATACTATTGACGAAACAGCTTTTGTTGCAGGTCCTTGGCATCCTGCTTTTAGCGAGCTGTGTCAATCTGAAATTTTTCTAAACAATGCTTTAAATCAACTTAAAATTAAAGGCAATTACAGTATTTTTGTTAATAAATCAGATGTTTCAAAAATGATAGGGCAAAAAAAATGCAATATTATAAAACTTGAAAATTCAGGTTTTAATTGCAAGGTTTTTGCTGATGAAAATATTAAACCAAATGAAATTAGGATTAAAAGGGAAGTGAATAACTAATGCTTTTAAGCTCAATAGAAATTCAGGGCTTTAAATCCTTTGCCGATAAAACGGTTTTAAAATTCGGTAAAGGTATAACTGCGGTTGTTGGTCCTAACGGAAGCGGAAAAAGTAATATTTCCGATGCTGTTCGTTGGGTACTGGGTGAGCAGTCTACCAAAAGCCTTCGCGGTCAGTCTATGGAGGATGTTATTTTCGGTGGTACCGAAACCAGACGCCCACACGGATTTTGCGAGGTTACCCTTAATATAAATAATGTTGACAGGACTTTAAATTTCGATAACGATTTTGTTGCTATAACCCGCCGTTTCTACCGTTCTCACGAAAGTGAGTATGCTATAAACGGAGTTTCTGTTCGCCTAAAAGATATCCACGAGTTATTTATGGATACCGGTTTAGGCCGAGACGGTTATTCTATGATAGGTCAAGGTAAAATTGACAATATTATTAGCTCAAAATCAGGGGAAAGACGCGATATTTTCGAGGAAGCCTCAGGTATTTCAAAATACCGTTACAGAAAAATTGAAGCCGAAAGAAAATTAAATGCAGCTGAGGAAAATCTGCTTAGACTTCACGATATTTTAGACGAATTAAAGTCTCGAGTTGGCCCTCTCCAAGAGCAAAGCCGAAAAGCCGAAAAGTTTTTAGAGCTAGCCGAGCAGAAAAAAGGTCTCGAAATCGGTCTTTGGCTTTATACTTTAAATAATTCTAAGGAAGTTTTGCGCAATCAGGAAAGCAAAATTGCAAACTGCGAATTAGCATATAAAGAAATTGAAAAATCATTAGAAGAGTTTGACCGCAAAACTGAGGAAAACACCTCATATTTCGCTAAACTCACCTCAGATATTGAGGGGGAGAGACTTAATATTTCTTCTTCTAACGAAGAGATTGTTAAGCTTGAAGGTCAGATTCAGGTTTTAGAAAACAATATTTTGCATAATAATGAAAATATTGCCCGTTTAAAAGATGAAACCGAAAATCTTTCCCGTTCAGATTCCGATGCTTTAGCTGAAATTGAGGCTAAAAATCAAGCAGTTTCTGAAAAGGAAATATTAAGAAAAGAACTTGATGAGAAATTAAGAACACTTGAAATGGAACTTTCTGAATTGTTGTCCGATAATGATAATATTTCTCGTAAAATTGAGGCGCAAATCAGAACTCTAAATGCTTTATCTCAACAAAACGCAGATATGCGTGTTGAGATGGTAACTGCAAATACTGCCATCGAAGAAATCACCTCTCGCGAAGGAAACTACGCAGAACAAATTTCCTCTTATAATTTAGAAATTGAGAAATTAAATGCAGAATTTAACGAAACCGAAAAGCTTCTGACTCATTTTGAGGAAAACATCAACAGCACCTCTAATGCAGTAAAAGGCTATGAGCTTCGTTTGGTTTCAAAGGTCAACTCTGCCGAAAGTTTACGCCAGGAATTTGACAGTGTTAAACTTGATATTGATGCTAAGAAACGCAGGGTTCAAATTTTAAAAGAACTCGAAAATAATATGGATGGTTTTGCTCATTCGGTTAAAGAAATAATGAACCAAAGCAAAACAGGTATTTTAAAGGGTATATGCGGTCCTGTTTCTAAACTTATCAAGGTTGATAAAGAATATAGCATTGCGGTTGAAACCGCGCTTTCAAATGCTATTCAAAATATTATAACCGAAACTGAAGCAGATGCTAAAAAAGCAATCAATTATCTCAAATCTTCATCAAGCGGTAGAGCAACTTTCTTACCGATTGCAACAATTAAAGCCCGCGAATTTAAAGAGCATGGCTTTGAAAGTATGTTAGGTTTTGTTGGTATCGCTTCCGATTTGGTTGAATGTGATAACAAATACCGAGAAATCATTAAATATTTGCTTGGCGGCGCAGTTGTTGCCGAGGATATTGATTGCGCGGTTACAATAGCTAAAAAATACGGTTACAGAATCAAGGTTGTAACGCTTGACGGTCAGGTTATTAATCCCGGTGGTTCTTTAACCGGCGGCTCGCTTATTAAAAATGCAGGCTTGTTGAGCCGTACCTCTGATATTGAAAAATATGAAACTGATATTAAAAAGCTAGAAGAAAAAAGCAAAGAATTATCAGAAAAACTGAACCGAGCTCAAGAGGAAGTCGCAAAGGTTGATGCAGATATAACCGCCGCAAAGGCAGAGCTTATAACCGCTAATGAGGATAAAATCAGAGCCTTAGCTGAACTTAAAAGAATTGATGATTTGCGCGCAAATATCGTTTCTTCTCTTAATGCTTTAACTGACGAACAATCTGCTTCCGCCGAAAAACTTATAGTTTTAAAAGAACAATCTTTAAAAGCGGCAGAAAAAATCGCTGAAATAGACGGTGAAAAATCAAAAATTCAAGCAGATATTGATAGTATGACAGGTGGCAGAGATTCTTTAAACGAAACTAGGGAAAACATAACTGCTTCTATCACAAATATTAAATTATCTATCATTGAGAATGATAAAGATATTGAACAATTAAAATTATCTGCCTTGAATTTATCTGAACTTATTTCTTCCAGAGAATTAAGAGGCGAAGAAATTAACAAAGAAATCGGCGTAATTTCTGCTAATAGTGATGCTTTAAGCCAAACTATAAATAGCATAAACGAGCAAATTTCTGCTTTAAGGTTAAAAATTGCTGAATGCGAGCAAAATATTCAAAATATGTTAAATGAGCGTAACCTTACCGAAAAAGCTGGTGTTGAGCTTAGAAATTCTGAGCGCGAAAAGACCTTAAAACGCGAACAGATAAGTGGTGAGCTTGCCCGCCTTTGCGAACGCAAAGAGGTTATGCTTAAAGAGTATGATGAGGTTATTCGTAAGCTTTATGATGAATATGAGCTAACACGTTCCGAGGCAGAAAAGGTGGCTTCCGAGCCAGAAAATCCTGCCGAAGCTAAACGAAACCTTGCCGAAATTAAAAGCAAAATCCGAAATCTCGGTAATGTTAATGTTTCAGCTATTGAGGAATATAAAGAAGTTAAGGAACGATACGATTTCCTTTCTGCTCAAATTGAGGATGTTGAAAATACTCGCGCTCAATTATTCAAATTAATTAATCAGTTAACAGTTCAAATGAAGGATATTTTCACCGAGGGATTCACCAAAATCAGTCAAAACTTCTCGAAAACCTTCTCTGAATTGTTTGGAGGTGGCGAAGCTTCGCTATCGTTATCTGACCCCGATAACATTTTAGAAAGCGGTATTGACATTAATGTTAAATTACCGGGTAAAAATGTTCCTAGTCTGGACGGTCTGTCGGGCGGAGAAAAAGCTCTTATCGCCTTATCAATTTACTTTGCGATTATGCGCGTTAATGCGCCTCCCTTCTGCTTCTTAGACGAGGTTGACACCGCTCTTGACGATATAAATGTTGACCGCTTTGCTAATTATATGAAGAAATCGGAGTTTGCAACCCAATTTATCTGCGTTACACACCGCAGAGGTACTATGGAAGCCGCTGATATGCTCTATGGTGTTACAATGCAAGAAAAGGGAATAACCAAACTCTTAGAGCTTAATGTTGCTGAGCTTGAAAACAAGCTTTTGCAAGGTAATGCTGGTGCATAAATCTTATTTTAGGAGTTCTTATGGGATTTTTTAGTAAAATTAAAGAGGGTCTTAAAAAAACCCGAAATTCTATTGCAGACAATGTTAATGGCATTTTGAATAATTTCACAAAAATTGATGAAGATTTATTCGAAGAGCTTGAAGAAATACTTGTTATGTCTGACATAGGGGTTAATACCTCCGCTGAGATTTGCGATTTATTGCGTAAAAAAATCAAAGAAACAGGCGAAAAAGACCCCAATGCCATTAAAGAAATGTTAAAAGCCATTATAACCGAAATGTTAGGTGAGGCAGAGGGCTTAAAGCTTGATACTAAACCCTCGGTGATTTTAGTTATTGGTGTTAACGGAGTTGGCAAAACCACCTCTATCGGAAAAATTGCTGCTCAGTTAAAGGCTCAGGGCAAAAATGTTGTTTTGGGAGCTGCCGATACATTCCGCGCCGCTGCTATTGAACAGCTTGGAGTATGGGCCGAGAGAGCAGGAGTTACTATGGTTAAAAGTGTTGAGGGAAGCGACCCTGCGGCAGTTGTTTTCGATACCATTGCCTCTGCAAAAGCGCATAATGCTGATGTTATCATTTGTGATACTGCGGGCAGACTTCACAACAAAAAAAATCTTATGGATGAGCTTGCTAAAATTAACCGCGTTATTGCAAGAGAATTACCCGATGCATCGGTTGAAAGCCTTTTAGTATTAGATTCCGCAACAGGTCAAAATGCAGTTAATCAGGCAAAAGAATTTAATAATGTTACCGATATTACCGGTATTATCTTAACGAAGCTTGACGGAACTGCAAAGGGCGGTATCGTTATTCCTATTCATAATGAACTGAGTATTCCTGTAAAATTCATTGGTGTAGGCGAAGGTATTGATGATTTACAACCCTTCAATGCAAAAGAATTTGCAGATGGTATTTTTGATGGAGAATAAACTATGAAAATATTTATTGCAACAAAAAATCAAAAAAAACTAAAAGAATTAGACAGAATTTTATCGCCAATGGGTTTCGAGGTTTTATCTGAAAAAGACCTTGATTCCCCCTTAGAAGAAATTGAAGAGACCGGCAGCACTTTCTGCGAAAACGCTATTTTAAAAGCCGAAGCAGGTCTTAGAAGGACAGGCTATATAACCGTTGCTGACGATTCAGGCATTTGCGTTGATTATTTAAACGGCGCACCAGGTATTTATTCTGCCAGATATTCAGGCGGCTCGGATGACGACAATAATAAAAAGCTTTTAAAAGAACTTGAGGGCGTGCCTTATGAAAAGCGTACCGCTCATTATACCGCCGCTATTGCTTGCGTTTTTCCTGATGGAAGAAAGTTCACTGTTGAAGGCAAATGCTATGGTCATATTTCAGAAACCGAAAACGGAAACTGCGGTTTTGGTTATGACCCGATGTTTATAAGCGAAAAAGGTTGCTTCGGTCTTCTTTCTAGCGAAGAAAAAGATAGTATAAGCCACAGAGGTAAAGCTTTAAGACTCTTCAAAGAGGAACTGGAAAAATATATAGAGGTGAAAAGCAATGTATAAAATTGGTGCTTCCATCTCGGTTGAACTGAATGATAAGCTTTTTTCGGATATAAAATCTTCAGGCATTGAGGTTATTGAAATTTGTTTTGATGATTATGATAATTTCGATTTTGAAAATGCTAAAATGTTATCCGATAAATACGGAATAGAGTTATGGTCTTTGCATTTACCGTTTTTGCCTTTTGAAAAGCTAGACCCTTCTTCATTAGATGAGAAAAAAAGAAATTTCACTTTTGATTTATTTGTTGGTATTATAGAAAAGGCTTCTAAAATAGGTATCGACAAGGTTATCGCTCATTCAAGTTGCGAACCTATTCCTGATGAGGAAAGAGATGAAAGATTAAAAACCGCAGCTGAGTTTTTTAGTGATTTAGCGGAAATTGCTCATAAATTTGGAATAGTAGTTGCTATTGAGGATTTGCCAAGAACATGCATCGGAAAAAATTCCAAAGAAATAAATTATTTATTATCGGCAAACGATAAATTAAGAGCTTGTTTTGATACTAATCATTTATTAAATGAAAAAACAACCGATTTCATTAAAAATGTCGGCAATAAAATAATCTCTACTCATATTTCCGATTATGATTTTGTTAACGAACGCCATTGGCTTCCCGGCGAGGGAGATATTGATTGGCTCCAATTATCAAATGCTTTAAAAGAGATTAATTATAACGGTGTTTGGTTATATGAACTTGGATTGAATCCGCCAAAAACAATAGTAAGACGCGTTTTAAAATATGATGATTTATATAATAACGCATTTGAAATTTTAAATGATAAAACACCTACCCCGATAGGCAAAAGAATTGAAAATTTAGGCTTTTGGGGTTAATAAAGGAGAACTTATGTTAAACAGCAGACAGCGTGCCCAGCTTCGTGGCATGGCAAACGATTTTGAAACAATACTTCAAGTAGGCAAGGGTGGTATTAGCGATAATACTGTAAAACAGGTTGTTGACGCCTTGGAGGCCAGAGAACTTATTAAATTAAGAATTTTAGAAACCTGCCCAACTTCCGTTCGAGAAACTGCCGATACCTTAGCAGAAAAAACCGACAGTGATGTTGTTCAGGTTATTGGTTCCAAATTTATTCTATACAAAGAAAGCAAAAATAATAAGACAATTAAGTTGGTGAAATAATGCCAAAAACTGCTATTTTCGGCGGTACTTTTAACCCTTTTCATATAGGTCATTATAAAATTCTCGAAACCCTTCAAAATAATAATGACATTGAAAAAATCCTTCTTATGCCAGATAAAATTCCGCCACATAAGGTTTGCGATGTTCTTGCGAGTGATGAAGAACGCATAGAAATGTGTAAATTAGCGGCGGCAGATTTCGATAAAACTGAAGTTTGTTTAATTGAATTCAAACGAGAGGGAAGAAGTTACTCTGTTGATACCGTTAAGGAACTTAAACACAAATATCCCGATACTGATTTCACATTTGTTCTAGGCGGTGATATGCTGGTTTTCTTTGATAAATGGTATAAATATGAAGAATTAATGAAACTCATATCTTTTACCGCTTTTTTGCGAACTGATACAGATGAAGCTGAGTTTTTCAACTGCGTAAACCGTTATAGAAAAATGGGTATGAAAATCGAAGTTATAGAAGATAAAATTCCTGATGTTTCTTCAACTAAAATCAGAAACGACTTTTCAAATTCAAAACCGCTTTTAAATGAAAAGATTTATAATTTCTTGAAATCCAGGAGGGTTTACGGTGAATAATGCCGATTATGAAAATTATATCAAAATTTTAAAATCAAAATTAAACGAAAAAAGGTTTTTTCATTCCTGTTGCGTTGCTGATGAAGCTAAGAGATTAGCCGAAAAATATGGTGGCAATCCCGAAAAATGTTATACTGCGGGCTTGCTTCACGATATTACAAAAAATGCATCAGATGAGGAACACTTGAAATTATTCGATACCTTTGGTATAATGCTAAATGATATTGAAAAAAATGCAAAAAAACTATGGCATGCAATATCAGGCGAAGCTTATTTAAAGTATGTATTAGGTATTGATGATATTGAAATTTTAGATGCAATCAGATACCATACAACCGCAAAACAAAATATGTCGCTAACTGCTAAAATCTTATATCTTGCTGATTTCACCTCGCGCGACCGCGATTATGAGGATGTTCAAGTTATTAGAGATTTAGCTGATAAATCCTTAAATGGCGCGATTAAATACGCTCTCGAATATTCAATTATAGATTTAGTTAGACAATCCAGGGCTATTCACCCTGATACCGTTGATGCTTTTAATGAAATAGTATCCGGGAAGGAGAAAATTTAATGGAAACTTATGAAATTTTAAAAATCGCCGCTAATGCTCTAAATGAAAAGAAAGCATTAGACATTATTGGCGTTGAAATAGCTGATTTAACCGTTTTAGCAGATATGTTTTTAATCTGCACCGCAAACTCTTCAACCCATGTCAGAGCCTTATGCGATGAAGTTGAGGATGTTTTAGAAAAAAACGGTGTCAAACCTCACCATATTGAAGGTAAAGCTACCGGTTGGATAGCGCTTGATTATGGTAATATTATTATTCATATTTTCGGCAAAACAGAACGCGAGTATTATGGACTTGATAAAATGTGGAGCGACGGAAAAATGATAGATATGACCGAAATTTTAACTAACGACGCGGAGGAAAATTAAATGCAAGATTATAATTACAGTAAAATCGAAAAAAAATGGCAGGACATTTGGGACGAAAAACAAACTTTTGCTGCCAAAAATGATTATACATTACCTAAATTTTATGGCTTGGTTGAATTTCCTTATCCCTCAGGTCAAGGCTTGCATGTAGGTCATCCTCGTTCTTACACTGCGATTGACATTGTTAGCCGCAAGAAAAGACTCGAAGGCTATAATGTTTTATATCCTATGGGTTGGGATGCTTTCGGTCTGCCTACCGAAAACTTTGCAATAAAAAATCATATTCATCCCTCAATCGTTACCGAGAATAATATCGCTAACTTTAAAAGACAGTTAAAAGCCTTAGGTTTTTCTTTTGATTGGAGCAGGGAAGTTAATACAACCGACCCTTCATATTATAAATGGACTCAATGGATTTTCTTGCAGCTTTATAAAAAAGGTTTAGCATATAAATCCAAAATGAATGTTAACTGGTGTACTTCCTGTAAATGCGTGCTTGCTAACGAAGAGGTTGTTAACGGAGTTTGCGAGCGTTGCGGAAGCGAGGTTGTTCATAAAGAAAAAAGCCAATGGATGCTTAAAATCACCGACTATGCTGAAAAACTTTTAGACGGTCTTGATAATGTTGATTTTATTGACCGTGTTAAAACTCAGCAAAGAAACTGGATTGGCCGTTCATACGGTACTCAGGTTACCTTTGGCACAACTATCGGTGATAACATCGAAATATTTACCACCCGTGCTGATACTTTATTTGGTGCTACTTATATGGTTATGTCTCCCGAGCATCCTTTGCTTGAAAAATGGGCAGATAAAATAGGTAATTTAGATGAGGTTAAGGCATATCAGGAAACCGCCGCTAAAAAGTCTGACTTTGAACGCACCGAGCTTGCAAAGGATAAAACAGGTGTTAAGTTAGAGGGAGTTCTAGCAATTAATCCTGTTAATAATACTGAAATTCCGATTTTTATTTCGGATTATGTACTTATTTCTTACGGCACAGGTGCTATTATGGCAGTTCCTGCTCACGATACTCGCGACTGGGATTTTGCTAAAAAGTTTAATTTGCCGATTATTGAAGTTGTTGCAGGCGGCGAAGATGTTCAAAAACAGGCATTTACCGACTGTGCAACAGGCGTTCTTGTTAACTCCGATTTCTTAAATGGTTTATCTGTTGAAGATGCAAAGGTTAAAATTCAAGAATGGTTAACCGAAAAGGGAATAGGCTCGGTTAAAACCAACTATAAACTTCGCGACTGGGTATTCTCTCGCCAAAGATATTGGGGAGAACCAATTCCTATGGTTTATTGTGAGAAGTGCGGTTATGTTCCACTTGATGAGAGCGAATTACCGCTTGTTCTTCCTAATGTTGATTCTTATGAGCCTACCGATAACGGCGAATCACCGCTTGCTAAAATGACCGACTGGGTTAACACTACTTGTCCTCATTGCGGTGCACCCGCTAAAAGAGAAACCGATACCATGCCTCAATGGGCAGGTTCTTCTTGGTATTTCCTTAGATATTGCGACCCACATAATGATAAGGAATTAGCTTCAAAAGAGGCTCTTGAATATTGGTGTCCTATTGACTGGTATAACGGCGGTATGGAGCATACTACTCTCCACTTGCTTTACAGCCGTTTCTGGCATAAATTCCTTTATGATATTGGCGCTGTTACTTCACCTGAACCTTATGCTAAGCGTACAAGCCACGGTATGATATTAGGTGAGAACGGTGAAAAGATGTCTAAATCGCGCGGAAATGTTGTTAATCCCGATGAGATTATCGAAAACTACGGCGCAGATACTATGCGTGTTTATGAAATGTTCATAGGCGACTTTGAAAAAGCTGCTCCTTGGAGTCAATCCTCTATTAAGGGAAGTAAGCGTTTCTTAGATAAGGTTTGGAGCTTAGCTGATACTATGACTGATGAGGATATAATCCGTCCTGAAATCGAGGCAGAATTCCACCGTACAATTAAAAAGGTAACTGAAGATATTGAAGGCTTAAAGATGAATACAGCTATTGCAGCTTTAATGTCTTTACTTAATACAATTTCTGCAACAGGTAAAATCACTAAGGCTGAATATAAAATATTTATAACCTTATTAAATCCGTTTGCACCGCACATTACAGAAGAATTATGGGAAATCTGCGGCTTTGATGGTATGCTCAATGAAACCGCTTGGCCTAAGTTTGACGAAGCTAAGTGCGTTGATAAAAATGTTGAGATAGTAGTTCAAATCAACGGTAAAATCAGAGCAAGATTAAATGTTCCTGCCGATATTTCTTCTGCTGATGCAATCTTACTTGCAAAAGATAACGATAATGTTAAAAACGAAA
Organism: Clostridia bacterium; assembly: GCA_017537365.1. Classification (GTDB taxonomy): domain Bacteria; phylum Bacillota; class Clostridia; order Oscillospirales; family Acutalibacteraceae; genus UBA737. Next base: position 77,664 of record JAFYKZ010000026.1, on the reverse strand, counting down.
TAGACGGCAAAAATATAATAAAAGAACTATATGTTCCTAAAAAGCTCGTTAACATAGTAGTAAAATAATTACAAAAATATTATTATTTTATAAAAAAGTTCTTGCAAATTGTTGTATCTTGTGATATTATAATAGAAGTTATTGGTTATACAGATATATGGAGGTGAAACAGGTGGGCGCAGTTGAAATCATTTTAGGTATTTTAGTGATACTCGTTTCGCTTGTAATTATAGTTGCAATACTATTGCAACCCGGCCGTCGAGCTGGTATTAACGGCGTTATTTCCGGCGGTGCTGATACATTCCTTTCCAAAAACAAGGCAAGGGATTTTGATGCTTTTTTAGCTCGTTGGACAAAGTATGTTGCAATACTTTTCTTTGTACTTGCAATTGTAGCTAATATAATTGCTTTAAGGGGTTAGTACCTTAATCGGTCTATCCTTAAAAGGTGTATACCTTAAAAAATAACCCCTGCTATTTTGCGGAGGGAGGGAATATAAATGAGTCAAGTTAGAATTAAAGAAAATGAATCACTTGATAACGCTTTGCGTCGTTTTAAGAGACAGACCGCAAAAGACGGTGTTATTCAAGAAGTTCGCAAGAGAGAGCACTATGAAAAGCCCTCTGTAAAGCGTAAGAAGAAGTCGGAAGCTGCTCGTAAAAGAAAGTTCCGCTAATTAAAAAGTATTAAAAAGCGGTTATATTTAACCGCTTTTTATTTTTGGAGAAAACTATGCTATTAAAGCCTGATATAAAATTAAAAAGGGTTACTGATATTACCCCTCAGTTACTTAAAAAATATAATATAACCTCTCTTATCCTTGATGTTGATAATACCTTATCAACACATCACGGTCAAATTTTAACCGATGGATTAGAGAATTGGCTTTCACTTATGAAAAGTGAAAATATCGGTTTAATTATTCTTTCTAATTCTAAAGAGCAAAGAGTTAAACCTTTTGCCGAAAAAATCAACCTAAACTTTTTAAGTTTAGGTCTAAAACCGTTGCCTTTCGGCTATTTAAAAGCAGTGAAAAGATTGAATAGCAAACGAAAAAATACCGCAATAGTTGGCGACCAAATTTTTACCGATGTTTTAGGCGGAAGTTTTGTTGGAGTTAAAAAAATCTTATTAACCCCCATTAAGCTTGAAGACGGTTTAGGTTTTAAATTCAAACGCAAAATTGAAAAAATAGTATACAAGCTCTATAAAATCAAGGATTTGGAGGTATAATTATGTCTGCAAAATTCGGACCTGCCGGAAGTGGAGACAGTTTTAAGGCATTAGGCTATAAATCCAGTCTTCAAATCCCTGAATATTTAACTAAAATAGGACTTGATTGTTTTGAGTATCAATGCGGTCGAGGTGTTAATATAGGCTCTGACAAGGCAAAAGAATTAGGAAAGATTGCCAAAGAGCAGGGAATAGGTATCTCGCTTCATGCGCCTTATTATATTTCAATGTCTTCTGTTGAGGAAGAAAAACGCTTGAATTCGGTTAACTATATTTTAGCTTCCGCTAAAGCGGTTAATGATATGGGTGGCGATAGAATTATTGTTCATACCGGTTCTTGCGGTAAAATTCCTCGCGAAACTGCATTAGAGCTTGCTATTGATACTATGAGAATTGCCTTAAATGCCCTAAAAGAGAACGGACTTTCTCATATTCATATTTGTCCTGAAACTATGGGTAAGGTTAATCAATTAGGTACTTTAAACGAAGTTATTGAGCTTTGCAAAATAGATGATAGTTTAATTCCTTGCATTGATTTCGGTCATTTAAACGCAAGAGAATTAGGAATTTTAAAAACTAAATCTGATTTTGAAAAAATCTTTTTAGAAATTAAGGATAAATTAGGTGAAGACCGCCTTAAAGTTTTTCATTCGCATTTTTCAAAAATCGAATATTCGCAAGGTGGAGAAAAACGCCATTTAACCTTTGAGGATAATATTTACGGTCCTGATTTCGAGCCTTGCTTGGATTTGTGCATTAAATACGGTTGCTCGCCAACCTTTATTTGCGAATCGGCAGGAACTCAGGCGGAAGATGCAAAACAAATGAAGGATTATTATACTTCGATTTCAAAAATTTGAGGAGAAATTTATGATTTGGCATAATGCAAAACCAAACGAAGTCTTAAATGAACTTTCGGTTGATGATAAAAACGGCTTAGCTAACGGAGTTGTTGATGAAAGACTTTGTCTTTATGGTCAAAATGTTATTTCCAAAAAAGAAAAGCCCTCTTTTTTAAAACATTTTAAACATCAACTAAAAAATAAAACCGTTATTGCGCTGATTATTATTGCAGTTTTATCTTTTATTGTTGCCTTAATGTACCATGAAGTGAGTTTTTATTCACCGCTTTTAATCATTGCTATTGTTGCAATAAACGCGCTTATAAGCGCATATTACATATATAATAGCGGTAATATGCTCGAAAAAATTAAATTGATAACCAACCCGACTGTTTCTGTTTTACGCGAAGGTGTTATTAAGTCTATCAATTCAACTATGTTAGTACCCGGAGATATTATTTTGCTTGAAGAAGGCGATTATATCCCTGCTGATGCAAGAATTATAGAATCAAACGAATTTCGTTGCAATGAAAGTTTATTAACAGGAGTTGAAATTCCTGTTGAAAAAAATGAAAATTATATTTTCGAGGATATAACTTCGCTTGAAAAACGCGCAAATATGATTTTCTCAGGTTGTAGTGTTGCTCATGGTAACGCAAAAGCCGTTGTTGTTGCAACAGGTATTGATACCGAAATCGGCAAAACTGCATCAATTTTAGAGCAAACGGGCGAGAATAGACTTCCTTTGCAAAACGAACTTGATAATATTGGTAAAATAGCAAACTATGCCATTTTAATTATCTGCGCTATAGTTTTTGTTTTAGGTATTCTGTTTAATTTCAATTCCGATATTCCTTTTGCTTCTATGACATTGGAGATGCTTATAAATTCAGTTGCTCTTGCTGTTGCAGCAATACCCGAAGGTTTACCTGCAATAGCAACAATAGTTATAGCGCTAGGAATTAACCGCATTTTAGAGGATAAAATCATTGTTAAGGATGCTGATGCCGCCGAATTACTTGGTAGAACGGATGTTATCTGCTCTGATAAAACTGGCGTTTTCACCCATAATAAAATGGTTTTAAGCCGTATTTATAACGGAAAACGGCTTATTGACCTTGATACCGAGGGTGCTGACGAAGAAACCGCTTTAATTATCAGAATTGCAACAGCTTGTTCAACTCTTAGCAACGACTCTACCGAAAATGCCATTGAAAAGGCTTGTTTGGCTTATAATTCAATGTCCAAGCTTGATGTTGATAATATTTTGCCGCATTTGGCTGTTATTCCGTTCGACCCCGAAAGAAAAACAATGACGGTTATTTCTATGATAAACGATAAGCCGTTTGCTATCATTAAAGGTGCACCCGAATCTGTTATTCCAAACTGTGTTAACTGTGATGCAAAGGAAATACTTGCTGTTAACGAAAATCTTGCTAACGATGCATTCAGAAATATCTGTATTGCAATGAAATTGTTAGACGAAATTCCTGCTAATCCTCAAGCAGAGGACATCGAAAATAATTTAACCTTTGTCGGTCTTTTAGGTCTTCAAGACCCTCCGCGAGAAGGTGTTGTTGAAGAAATTGCCGCTTGTGATGCTGCAGGAATTAAAACTGTAATGATAACAGGGGATAGCATCGCTACCGCAAAAGCAATAGCCAGAAGAATCGGCATCTTAAAAGATGGAACAGAGGCAATCACCGGTTCAGAACTTGCAGAAATTTCTGACGAGGAGCTATATGCCAACATTGAAAAATATAGTGTTTTTGCACGCGTTTCACCAAGTGATAAGTTAAGAATAGTTAAGGCTTGGCAAAGCCATAAAAAGATTGTTACCATTACAGGAGACAGCATTCAGGACGCTGACGCTTTAGCTCAGGCAGAGGTTGGCTGCGCAATAGGTAAATTTGGCGCTGATATTGCTAAGGGAAACGCAGAAATAATAATTCAAAATAACCGTTTTAATTCGATTGTAAGAGCAATTAAGGAAAGCCGTGGACTATTCAGCAATATAAGAAAATCTGTATCATATCTGCTTTGTTGCAATTTTTCAGAAATTCTAACCATGTTTTTCGGTGTTATTCTTTTTAAGGCTTTTCCAATTGCCGCCATTCAACTTTTATGGATGAAACTGTTGGTTGACTCTGCACCTGCTATTTCGCTTAGTATGGAAAAAGCAGATAACTCAATTATGAAGAATAAACCTTTATCAAATATAGGAAAAATATTTGATAATAAGACCTTGATTTTTATTGCTGTTCAAAGTATTTATATTGCTCTTGTAACCTTGATTTCTTATTTTATAGGAAGTAAAGCAGGGGACGGGGCAGCAGCGTCTACAATGGCATTTGCAACGCTTGGATTTGCTCAAATTTTCCATTGCATTAATAATAAGTTTACAGGTTCGGTATTTAACAAAGAAATACTTTCAAACAAGTTTATGAATTATGCAATAGCAATAACAATGTTTATAATTCTTTTCTTAATTTTTACTCCTGCAGGTTTCTTATTTGATTTATGCATTTTAAAATTCTGGCAATTTATTATTTGTTTAATTTTCTCACTGGCAATAATACCTTTATGTGAGATTTTAAAGCTTGTTATTAATAAATTAGTGAAATAAGTTTTATGGGTGTTTTCAAATCCGCGAAAACACCCATAACTTTTACAAAAATTTTAAAAAGGGTACGCTCCATAAAATATTATATCCAATTATATAAAATTAATATTTTGTATAATTGAGGGAAGTTATTTAATGAAAATTTATTGAATTTAAGCCTATATTATTAAATTACACCTTTTAGGCTACCATACCACTATATATTATTAAATATTACTTCTTTAAATCTTAAAGCTCAGATTAATTTTTTTAATTATATTGTGTTATTATAATTTATTTTCCGTTTAACTATATTTTTATTCTTACGAAACTTTTTAAAATTTTATTTCTTTCAATGAAAATTTTTAATTTTAGCTCTTATAAACTGAAATTCTGATTTTTCCCGAAAATTTCATCCTCTCAGTTTTTTTCTATCAATACTTATATCATTTTAAAAATTTCTATTCGATGCGATTTTTTAACAAATTAAAATATTTCAAATAAATCAGCTTAAAATTTAATATTATTTAATAATTTATAATTTTGCTCAAATTGATATTAAATATTAAAAATATGCGAAACAGCATCTGCTCTATTATTTCTTATATAAAGCCGCATTTAAATAATAAAGCTAAAATTAGCAATTAGAAACTTCTTAATATACCCTATTGTTATTTTTTTAACAATATTACCTATTTAATTATATTTGTAAATAAAAAAATCCCGAACGCGTTAGAGTTCGGGAAAATTATTTAATTTTTTATAATAGAATCAGTCTAATTTTAAATATGGCTTATAATATTCCAATGCCTTGTTTGGCGATATTTTAAATCCGCTATCTGATTTCAAAAAAGCTCTGGGAAGATTATGAAATCCCCAAATATATCTTCTGACAGTTTCTCTATAATTTTTACTTTTTGAAGTTAAAATTATGATACAGTCAGAAAGTGATTTATCCATAAACAATGCTATCTTTAAATATTCATTTGAATAATTCAAATCACTATGCAAGTTTATTATAAGCTTTCTAACTAGTTCTTGAGTTTCTAAAAGTTCTTTTTTCAATAATAATCGATTCTTTTTGAAAAATAAGTTTTTGGTGTTATATATTTTGAAATGAATTGATTTTATATATATATCTTCAGCAATTTTTTCAACCATTATTTTCACCTCTAAGATGAGATACAAAGGCGGCTTGCCGCCTTTGATGATATACACGCTGACGCGTGATGATATGCCTTTGCTTTCGCAATGGATAAAAAATTTCAAGCCCGAAGACTTGGAATTTTTTTTGGTGTTTCTAACTTAATGACACGAATAAAATGTGCCTGAAAACCGTTATTTTCTTTATATTTTTTCTTAATTCTTTCCGTTTTTACACTTGTCAATTATCCATTCGATAACCCAATGAATAAACACCACAAGAAGTCCAATTTGTAATGAATAAATAGTATTATTAACAATATCAAATGTCCGTGTTAAAATCAAAACAATAACAACAGGAGCAATAAGCGAAATTAAAAATAAATATGTATAATATTTTTGTCTACCTATGCTACTTTTCTTTTTTCTAATTAAAAAAGCAAAAACACCCGTAAGCAAAAGCGAAGGAACTCCTGCCAAAACAAAAGTATTAAATAACGCAATTATTAAATATGGTGAAAGCATAAGTTTAAGAAGATACGCACCACCAAAAAAATCACCTGATGTGTTAAAAACAAACCATAAAACAGATAAAATACTTAGCACTAAAAAAGGAATAAACATTATTATAAATTCTTTAAATCTTTTCAAATCATCACCGCCTTGGGTTATTTCTTCAACTTACTTTTAGCAGTATTTATTGAAGTAACCAACAGCTTTTTAACTTCAATGCACTTTTCTAAAATTTCGTTGTTATCATAATATCCGCTTTCAATTAAAAGTTCAAGCCAATATTCGCTTTCAGAGCATTCTTTCAGCGCAATTTGAAGTTTGGCAATAAAATCGGCAGTTCCGTGTCCATAAAATGCTTCTCGAATATTTGCGCCAATACTTGTTCCGCTGCGAATAAGTTGATTAGTTAACACGCTTTCCTTTTTAGTTTGTTTTACATAATTGCAAACTTTAATTATCTGCAAAGCAAATTCTTTAGATTTTATAATCAACGGACTATCTGCCATAATGTTACCGCCTTTCTTATTATCATTATACCACTACAAAATAAAAAGAGCAAGGCAAAGCCTTGCAAAAATACTTATTACTTCTTACCTATTACTTCTTACGTTCCAAAAAATCCTGAATGCAATTTAGGTAAGAGTGAAGAAGTAAGAGGTAATAAGTAAAAATCCTGAACGCTGACGCATTCAGGATTCTTTGGTGCCGGTGGCCGGACTCGAACCGGCACGGTATCGCTACCGGTGGATTTTGAGTCCACTACGTCTGCCAATTCCATCACACCGGCATATATTGATATGTGGTTGACCTTATAATTATACTATATAAGACAAATAAAATCAAGTCTTTTTTGATAAAATTTTAAAAAATAAAGCCGTCTTACAAATTACTGCAAGACAGCCTTTAAACTTAAATTAAATACTTAATGCTTCCGCACCGATTTCAGAACTGATTATTGCAAAACCGAACGGAGATTGCTCATTTCTAACGAACAAGGTCTCACAAATATCGTTAACTGTTTCGCCATCGTGAGAAGAAATTTCAACAGAGGTTAAAACTGAAAAACTTCCGTCCTCATTCTCAGCGATTGAAACTATATTGTGTTTATAAACCGAATAACCGCGAGGTATCATATATACAAAACCATCAAGCTGCTCAAAATCGGTATTAATATTTTTAAAATCAACAAAATCAATACCATACATATTAAAAATATAATCCGCAACATAGGTTTCTTCAATATAATTTTCAAGCTCAGGATTTAAATATTTAACTAATGCAGGCATTGAAGAATTTATAACATTTTCAACTTCCAGAAAATCGCTACCGTAAACAAAATTATGATTTAACATATTAAGAAAACGGGAAGCATAAACCATATTAACATCCATTTCAGGAGAATTATCCAAAAGAGCTATTCCCTGCTCTTTTTCTTCTGCTAAAACGATATTTTTTTCAGGAGAAAAAGGTAAACTAAAACTGCATAACAAAACAACGCAAAGCACAAGAGCAACTGTTTTTAAAACGCGAAATTTCATAATATTTTCTCCTTTCAAATTTTCTTAGTTTATTATACACTAAAATATAAAAAAATAGCAGAAACAATTTAGTTACAAATCGTTTCAAAAATGTAATTTTTATATTATGTAAACCGATTTTTTATTACAAAATGTAATTTTTTTAGTAAAATATCCCTCTGTTTACGACATATATTTATTATTTATGACATTTTAATAAAAATTTTATAAAGTTTTGAAAAAAATTGGTTGTATTTACTAACGTTATGTGTTATAATCGATATGTAAACTTATTCCCCTAAGGAGTTGTATATTATGAAACAATATTCTGAAAAATTTATCCGCAATATTGCCTTGTTGGGACATGGCAGTTCGGGTAAAACAACCTTGGCTGATGCTATACTTTACTATGCCGGTATAACCGACCGCATAGGTAAAACCGGCGATAGCACAACTGTTATGGACTTTGATCCTGAAGAAAAAAAGCGTAAAGTTTCGGTTTCAACCGCAGTTTATGCCGCTGAAATCGGTGAAAATAAATTAAATCTTATAGATGCTCCAGGTCTTTTTGATTTTGCAAGCGGTGTTTGCGAAGCGCTTGCCGCAGCAGATAGCGCAATTATTACTATTTCGGGTAAATCAGGTTTAACAGTTGGCGCAAAACAAAGCTTTGAAAAAGCTCGTGCTTTGAATAAATCAGTTGGTTTCTTTATCGGTAAACTCGATTCAACCCACGCTCATTTTTATAGGGTTTTATCCGCTCTTGCAGGTAATTACGGCGCAGTTATCTGCCCTGTTGTTGTTCCATATATCGAAAATGACGAAGTTAAGTCTTACATAAACTTAATCGAGAATAAAGCTTATGCATGCGAAGGAATTGAGCTTAAAGAAATGCGTATGCCTGTCAGCACCGAGCTTGACGATATGCGCAATATGTTATTAGAAGCAGTAGCTTCAGTTGATGAGGAGTTAATGGATAAATACTTCTCAGGCGAAGAATTTACTACTGATGAGTTGATTTCAGGTCTTGCAAAAGGTGTTGTTTCTGGTGAAATCTGTCCTGTTTATTGCGGTGTTCAGCAAACCGGTGATGCCGTTCCGCTTATGGTTGATAACATTCTTAAAATTATGCCAAGCGTTGCTGACAGTAAATATATAACCGCAGACGGTGCAGAAAAAGATTACTCTGCCGATGCAGACAATGCTTTGCTTATTTTCAAAACCATAGCCGACCCATTTGTTGGAAAGTTATCATACTTTAAGGTTCTAGGCGGTAAAATCAAAAATGATACTCGTCTTATAAACAACCGCACAGGCGAAGAAGAACGCCTTTCAAAAGTTGTTTGGCTAAAAGGCGGCAAACAAGAGGATGCTGATGTGATTTCTGCGGGTGATATCGGCGCAGTTGCAAAGCTTGGCGGTGTTGCAACCGGTGATACACTATCTGCTAAGGGCGATGTTGTTGCAAAGGCTATTGACTTCCCTGCTCCTAACCTCACTGTTGCAGTTTATCCGAAATCTAAGGGCGATGAAGAAAAAATAACCTCTGCTTTAAACAGAATAATGGAAGAAGACCGAACAATAAAAGTTTATATGAACACTGAAACCCACGAGCAAATTTTAGAAGCCTTGGGTGAGCAGCATATTGATGTTATAATTTCAAGATTAAAATCAAAATTCGGCGCAGATGTTGAGCTTAAACAACCTAAAATTGCATACCGCGAAACCATTCGTAAATCTGTTCAGGTTCAAGGCAGACATAAGAAACAATCAGGCGGTCATGGTCAGTTTGGTGATGTTTGGATTAGATTTGAGCCTTGCGATAGCGAAGAACTTGTATTTGAGGATGAAGTATTCGGCGGTGCAGTTCCTAAGAACTTCTTCCCTGCTGTTGAAAAAGGTCTTCGCGAATGCACTTCAAAGGGAGTTCTCGCAGGATACCCCGTAGTTGGCGTTAAAGCAGTTCTTTATGATGGCTCATACCATCCGGTAGACTCCTCTGAAATGTCCTTTAAAATGGCTGCTACAATAGCTTTCAAAGAAGGTATACCTCAAACCGCACCTGTTCTTTTAGAGCCAATCGGTACATTAAAGGTATTAGTTCCCGATGAAATGCTAGGAGACGTTATTGGTGATATAAATAAACGTCGCGGCAGAATTATCGGTATGAACCCCGCCGAAAACAAAATGCAGGAGGTTATCGGTGAAGTTCCAATTGCGGAAATGTCTGATTTTGCAACTGCTATGCGTTCAATAACTCAGGGCACTGCAACATTTACATTAGAGCCTACTCGCTATGAAGAAGTTCCTCAAAACATAGCTCAAAAGATAATTGATGCAAATAAATAATTTCAACCCCCAAGCATTTGCTTGGGGGTTGAAATTATTTAATAACGCATATCTAAAAATTTATTATTATAAAGTTTAGATTTCTTCATTATCTCAACGCTGAAATACTGAATTCCATATTCCTCAGCTAAAGTTTTCTTTCCGGAAAATAGATTAACACCTAAACCTAAAGCATCTCCATCAATCTCACAACCCAAAGCAGCTAAGGTTGTTGGGAAAAAATCAACCTGTGAAAATTCTCTGTTTTTACTAAACTCAGTAGAAATCGCCGAATTTATATAAGCATTATAAAGCATTCGATCATAACCATCATATACATTTCTGGAAACATATTCCATATTCATACTATTATGATCTCCAACTATAACAAAGGTTGTATTCACATAAAAATCTTGGCTTTTTGCCCAATTTATAAAATCACCCATTTGTTTTGACGCACAGGAAAAAACATTTTCATATTGCTCCGCATATTTATTATCGCATTTGGGACAAACATTTCCTTCCAAATGGTGAGTATCGACAGTTAACATAAAAAAGGCAAACGGTTTATTTTTAGAAGCTATTTTAGGTAATTCCTGCTTTGCATAATCATACAAATCGTAATCAGAAATTCCCCACCATCCGTCATGAAAATCTTTTGCAATAATTCCATCGTCCATAGCGGTATAATAATCAAAAATTTTATCAACGCCGTGATCCAAATAATATTGTCTTCTACTACCAAAATCAGCATCAGAACCGCACATAAACGACTGATAATACCCATTATTATGTAAAATATCGGTAATTCCATAAAGATTTGGCATAAATTCTCTGTTTTTACCTAATGAATTTCCATCTTTAACAGGTAAATTTAAAGTGATACCAGCAGTTTGAGCAACTGTTGCAGCAATAGTCCATGTAGCACCAGGTAAAACATAAGCTCCGCCAACACCATTATTATTCGAAAAATTTATATTTTCATTTGCTAAACTATATAATTCGGGAACAACATTAGTTTTAATAGCTCCGCCTTCTTCAACTGAAAAATATGTTGTTTCCATCGACTCTATAAAAATATAAATTAAGTTGCGTTTATTTTCAGGAAAAGTTATCTTTACATTTTCAGGGTCAACATAATTTTCTTCATAAAAAAGAGAAGGATTTGTTTTTCCATCAATAAATTCGAAAACTTTTATATTATTTGCTGTAACAAGTAAAATAATCAAACTCAATATAACTGCAAATAATTTTGAGAAAATTCTTTTAAAGGGAAATATACAAATTTTAAATTTTCTGATATATAAAACCAATTTGTTTTTAGCATTATAAAACAATAAAAATATAATTATCGAAGAAAAAAGAATAGTTATCGGTATTGTGCAAGCCAAATAACTTCTTATTAAACCTTGCTCAACTCCTGCAGTGTTTGAAAACAAAGTAAATAATATTGCATCAAAGCCTACATCACCGTACTTTTGAAGATACCAACCGGCAGAGTTGAAAGCTAAAAAACTAAAAACTATTAAAATACAAATAAGTATATTGCCGAAAACTTTAAGGGCTTTCTTCATTGATTTTTCTCATCCCTTTCGATTTTTAAATCAATGTTTTTATGTATTAAAGCAAATATTACGGCAAAAAATAAACATAAAGGAATAGCTATAATTAAATAATTCAAAGCGATTGATGGAGTCATATCATTACCATAAATTAAAGATGCGTTTCCCGTGCCTAAAACATAAGTTTTTATTAAAAACACCATTCCATTTACACTTAAATTAAAAAGCGCATAAACAGAAATAGATTTTTTAAAAGACTGTTCTTTTCTAATCAACTTTTGAAAAAGCAATAAAGAAATTAATGCAGGAAAAAAGAGACAAATAAATTCTATCATTTTTAAACTCCTCTATTCAAATAAATTAAATAATTAGACAATTAATTATATTATTTATTCTATTTTTTGTCAAGTTTATAAGGTTTAATAACAATGAAAATTCAAAAAAAGTTTACAACAAATCAAGGCTCGACCAGTTCGGTCAAGCCTTTTTCTTAAAATAATTTTGTTACATAATATACTATACCGTAAATAACACTTGCCACCGTACCGTACACAATTACAGGACCTGCTATTGTAAACATTTTAGCACCAAGTCCTAACACCCAGCCCTCTTTTTTAAATTCTATTGCTGGTGAAACAACCGCATTGGCAAAGCCTGTTATAGGCACTAATGTTCCCGCACCCGCATGCTTTGCGATTTTATCAAAAATTTTAAGTCCTGTTAAAAGCGCGGCAATAAAAATTAAAGTTACAGGAACTGCCATTTTCACCTGTTTTTCGAAAAGTCCCAAATATAAGTATAACTCAAATAAAAGTTCTCCAATAACGCAAATCAATCCACCAACCATAAAAGCCCAAATGAAATCCTTAATCTTAGTAGATGGCGGTGAAGCTTTTTTAACCAGCTTTGAATATTCTTCCTTTTTAGTTTTCATATAAAAAACCTCCCGCTTGTATTTTTTATCAAAAACGGGAGGTTTATACATTTTAAATTTCTTCAATTATTATTGTTTCGATAATAACATCATCAAGGGGTTTATCAGCAGAGCCCACCTTAACAGAAGCAATATTATGAACAACTTCCATACCCTCGAATACTTGACCGAACACAGTATGACGGAAATCTAGCCACGGAGTTCCTCCAAGCTTTTCATAAGCCTCTACACAAGACTCAGGAAATGCCTCCGGCATATCTTTCATCTGAGCTAATAAGTGCTCAGGAACGCTTGTTGCCTCAACAATAAAGAACTGACTACCATTAGTGTTAGGACCTGCATTAGCCATTGAAAGAGCACCGCAATAGTTATGAAGCTTTGGAGAAAATTCATCTTCAAATTTAGGTCCCCAAATAGATTCACCGCCCATACCGGTCCCTGTTGGGTCGCCGCCTTGAATCATAAAATCTTTGATAACTCTATGAAAAATCAAACCATTATAATAACCGTTTTTAGCATGAGTTGAAAAGTTTTCTACGGTCTTGGGAGCAACTTGAGGAAATAATTTAACCTTAATATCGCCCATATTAGTTTTAAAGGTTGCAACAGTATCGCCTGCGGCCACTGCTGAAAGTTGAAAATCTGCCATTTTAAAAACTCCTTATAAATATTTATGTAATAATATAAAAATTGCAATATGCAAAATTAAAAGACCAGGAACACCATATCTAAATAACGGCTTGCGAGTTTTATGATGAACAATTTGCATAGCCATTAACATTCCAAAGCTTCCACCAATTGCTGAGACCAACATCAAGCTCAATTCTTTAACTCTCATTTTTCTCATTTTAGCCATTAATTTATCGTAAACACATAATGTTATGGCTAAAATATTAATGCAAATCAAATATATGCCTAAATATAAAATAATAATCACCATCTATTTAATATAATTTGAGGATGCGATTTTTATAATAAATTTTAATTATTATACCATATTTAAACCGCTTTTTCAATCTGTTTTTTTAGCTTATTAATTATCCTTTTTTCAAGCCTTGAAATGTATGACTGAGAAATGCCTAAGGTGTCTGCAACTTGCTTTTGGGTATACTCGCTATAACCGTTCATACCAAACCGCATTTCCATAATCTGCTTTTCTCTGACAGGAAGTAAATCAACAAAAGAATTTAGCTGAAATCGTTCATCTTCCAGCTCTATTTCCCTACCAATTTCATCCCCATCGCTTCCTAAAACATCTGAAAGCAAAAGCTCATTTCCATCCCAATCAATATTTAGCGGCTCGTCGATTGAAATTTCATTTTTATGAGAAGATGTTTTTCTTAAATACATAAGTATTTCGTTTTCTATACATCTTGAAGCATAGGTTGCAAGCTTTATATTTCTATCGGCACAAAAAGTGTTCACTGCTTTTATAAGACCTATTGTTCCGATAGAAATCAAATCCTCAATACCTACCGTACTGGTATCAAACTTTTTGGCTATATAAACCACTAGCCGCAAATTATGGATAATAAGCAAATCGCGGCTTCTTTCGGTGTTTTCTTTAAGCAATTCCTGTTCTGTATCGGCACTTAGCGGTTCCGGTAAGGTTTCAGGACCGTTTATGTAAAAAACCGGATTTGGTTTGAATATTTTAAAATATAATTTTTCTAAAAACTTTTTTAATCTCATAAAAATTCTCCTAATCAAAAATTTGCGGATTAATTATTGCATTAAAATCGTCTTCTATTTTGGTTTTAGATAATGCAATTATTGGTGATTTTAGTTCGATACTTTTGTTGTTATTAAAAACCTTTGCCCTATCCATTCTGTAACCATCAAGCAAATCTTCACCCGAAACCGATTTAAAAGGTATTACTCTAAATCGGTTATTCATTTCTTCAATTCCAATTAAAAATTTTTCAACATAACCTTTATCAACAATTATTATTTCACAAGTGCCAAAAACATCGCTTAAAGAATTTCCGGTATCTATTAATGCATTAAGCGATATACTTTTATCATCATAAAAAACATCAACCCTGCATCTTTTCGAATAAGGCGCTATTTTTCCAAATAACTTTACACATATACTTAAACACAAATAAAAAGTAACCGTTAAAAAAACTAAAACCAATGGAGAAACATTGAAATAAACAACAAATTTTTCGGCATACATTCCGTAAGGCTTAAAAATTTGCCATATAGCCATCATTGCCCCTGCAAATAAAAATGTAACTAAAAACAGCATAAACGCCGATTTTATAAAACCTTTAATATTAGGTATACCAAATGCAACAGCGGTCATAATCAAACATAAAAACATTTTATAAGTCAAATCAAAAAACAAATTATTTATCGGTAAAAATATGTATAGCGAAGATATGGCACCAATAAAAGCAGATAAAAGTATCCTCGAAAATTTAACTTTCTTTTTAAGTATTTTTTCTGATGCTTTAAGCAAAAAATAATTAACTATTAAATTTATAATTATCAAAATATCAACATAAATTACCACACAAATCATCCTTTATACATTTTAATTATAATACTTAAAGTAATAAAAAAATGTCAAAAAGAGAGTAAAAAAAAGAGCATTTATTCGAAATTAAAATCGAAAAATGCTCTTAACTTTTATGTGAAAATTCTGAATTTTTTATTTTATAGTTTTTAAGTTTGCCCTCGTAAATAACCTCAGCAGGTATTTTTAAAAAATCAATAGGTTTAACAATATCAGGCATATTTTTGCTTCCGTCAATATCAAATTCCTGTAAAATATCCCTTATAAACTCAGAACAATAATAATGCTTTTCATTTTTAATACAAAACCTGAAAGTTGCTAAAAATAAGCCTCTGTAATTATAATGATACTCTTCTCTGTGAAGCTTTATATTTTGAACAGCATCATAAATCTCATCATGAGTTTTATTACCAACATCAATAGAAAGGACTAAAATATCGGTGTTCTTAAATCTCTTAAAAGTGCCGAAATTAGGAGATTCTTCAACAAAACCGCCATGGAAGGGATTATACGGATTAAGTCTGCCAAAGGAATACATAAGTTCTAAATCTTCAAAAAAACTAATTGAAGCGTGGTTATATTTAGCACCGGTTAAAATCTTTAAAATGCGAGATAACATCGTTCCCGTTTGACTGACAACGATAAAAATTCTGCCCTCATCAATATACTCCATAAAATCCCCCTCCCTTTATGATTCTTCCTTAATTATAAATGCAAAATCAACATAACCGTCTCCATTAACGGTTTTAACATTGCTAAGCGCTTTAGAATAACCCAAAACAGTGTTTTGAAACATAATAGGCATTATATTATTAGATTTCAAAAGCTCTTGTTGAACAGACGAAACCGACTGATTGGAATAATCAATTCCGTATTTTTTAAGATACTCGGCAAGTCTGCCACTTTCAGCTTTAATCGGGAAAATAGCCATTGGATAATCCTGATTAATTAACTGAGACTCTAAAAGTTCACTATCACTTACCGATTCAATATTAACAAAAGCCGACAAATTGCTCTGCCAATGCCCTACGATATCGGTAACGATGTTTTTAATATAACCGTCATCATAATAGTATAAAATTATATCCGACGGAAACTTAGAATCTTCATAATAGCTTATAGCAGATTTATAAAGCTCTTTTGCGGTTTTAGGATTATAAACCGTCATACCAACCGAGGTTGAGTTGGTATCAAAAATTTTTGGATAAATTGAATTCGCAACCGAATAACCCTTTGGCAAATTATTTGAAAACACCTCTCCGCCAACAAGCAAAGATAGCGATTTTCTCATACTTTGAGGAAATTCATCACCAAAGGTTAAAACCCAACAAATGTTTTCTATTTCAGAATAATTAAGTCCCGCATTATCAAGCTTTTGAATTAATGCGCTATCAATAAAAGCCATATCAACATTATTATCAACAAGCCTGTCAATCGGGGTTTCTTCCTTATCACAGGTTAAGAAAACGGCCGCATTATTTGCTTCAATCTCACCGTTATATTCTTCGTTTTTATAAAGTCTTATACCAAACGGGTCCTTGCGCCAACGACTAAGCTTATAACTTCCGTTAGATAATATTTTATCAGCAAACAACCCGTATTTACCTGCAGACTCTATAAAAAAGTTTTCTCTGCAAGGCATAGCCACAGAAGTTGTAAGAGTATCTAAAAAGTTCTCATTTTCTGTTTCAAGAGTTATTTTAAGGGTGTTTTTATCAACTGCTTTACAAGCTACTGAATTTAAGCCGGCTTGTCCGCCATTTACAGCTTTTGCACCTTTGATGCAGAAAAGTCTTGAAGCAAAAGGCGCTTTTGTTTCGGGGTTAATAGCTCTTTTAATTGCATATTCAAAATCAAAAGCGGTTATTTTTTCACCATCGCTCCAAACGGCATTATTTCTTAGTTTAAAGGTATATTCAAGACCGGTTTTTTCAAAGCTCTCAGCAACACCGCAAACAATTTTTCCCTCATCGTTATAACGAACAAGACCTTCAAAAATATTCTTAATTATTAAAAGCTCGCTATCTTCACTAGCTATCTGAGGGTCCAAAGTAGAGGGGGTTTTCGGAAGTTCGAAATATATGTAAGCATTTTTAGTGCTATCGCAACCTATAAATGATGTGCATAACAGAACACAAAGAAAAAGCGCTATTATTTTTTTAATCATAAGGCTTTCCTTTCTAAAAATATTAAATTTATTATACATCATTTTAAGACCTTTTTCAACATTTATCTAACTTTTTCGAAAAAATAAAACCGCCCATAAATTTGGGCGGTTTAAATTTGCAATTAATCGTTTACATAAGGAAGTAAAGCCATTTGACGAGCACGCTTGATAGCGGTTGTCAACTCGCGCTGATGAGCAGCGCAGGTGCCGGTTGCACGGCGAGGTAAAATCTTAGCACGCTCAGAAATGAACTTGCGAAGACGAGCAACATCCTTATAATCAATGCTTTCAACACGATCAACGCAGAAATGGCAAACCTTTTTACGTGGTTTCTTGTGCATAGGTCTATCGTTTCTCTCGTTTTCCATTTTAAAAGCCTCCTTAAATATTATTTTTTAGAACGGCAAATCGTCGTCCGTAGCATCGCCTAAATCGGCGAAATCATTTACATCAGCATTGCTGAAAGATGCAGGCTCTGCACCGCTATTTACAGGAGCAGAATCACGCTTTGATTCAACAAACTGAACATTATTTGCAACAACTTCAAAAACATTGCGGTTATTACCGTCTTTATCCTGATATCTTCTGGTTTGAATTGAACCCTCAATACCTATAAGATTGCCTTTTTTGAAATATTTGCTAATAAATTCCGCTGTTTGACGCCAAGCAACAATAGTGATAAAGTCAGTCTGACGCTCTTCACCGGAACGATAACGGCGGTCAACAGCAATGGAGAAAGTTGTAACAGATGTGCCGTTAGGGGTTGTTTTAAGTTCAGGGTCAGCAGTTAAGCGACCGGTTAAAACTACTAAGTTAAACATAAATTAGTCCTCCATTACTTTTTAATTACCATAACGCGCAAAACGCCATCGGTAATCTTAACGATACGCTCAAGCTCTGCGGGGAACTCAGGTTCGCTTTCAAAATTAAAGAAAACATAGTAACCCTCAGCCTCATCATTGATAAGGTATGCAAGACGACGCTTGCCCCAATCATCAACGCTTTCAATGGTACCGTTCTTTGCGATAAGGTCGTTAATCTTTTCTTTTAATGCTGCGGTAGCTTCTTCGCCGTTTGCAACAGAGAAAATAACGCCTGCCTCGTACTTATTGGTCATTTACTTTGCACCTCCCTCTGGACTATTGGCCCCGAATCTACGGAGCAAGGAGCTAACGGAAAGCATATTTTTCCATATAGCATTTCGTATTATAACAACTTTTTATCCTTTTGTCAACAAAATTATTGATTTTTCTTAAAAAATATATATAATTAAAATATACTAAATAAAGGAGATATTACTTATGCTTTTAACAGTTGATATCGGTAATACCAATATAACCTTAGGTGCTTATGATAATAATCTTTTAAAATTCACCGCGCGCCTTTCAACTCAGACCTGGTACACTGCCGACCAATATGCTGTGGAAATTAAGAATATACTTTCACTTTATGAAATCGAAGAAACACAAATTGAAGATGCAATAATTTCTTCGGTTGTTCCCCCTGTAAGCCATAGTATCAGCAATGCAATTTCTAAGCTTTGCCATATTGTTCCTTTAATGCTAGGTCCCGGAGTTAAAACAGGGCTTAACATTAAAATCGATAACCCTGCTCAGCTTGGCGCAGACTTGGTAGCAGGTGCCGTCGGTGCGTTGGATTCCTATACTATGCCCTGCGTTATAATTGATATGGGTACAGCTTCAACCATAAGCATTCTTGATAGAAACGGTACATTTTTAGGCGGTGTTATTGCAGCAGGTGTTAGACTCACCCTTAAAGCCTTAACTGAAAACACTTCTCAGCTAACCTCTATTCCAATAGAAGCACCAAAAAGTGTTATTGGAACTAATACAATCGAATGTATGCAATCGGGATTAGTTTTCGGCACTGCCGCTATGATAGACGGTTTATTAGAAAACATAGAAAATGAGCTTGGTGAAACACCAACTGTTGTTGCAACAGGCGGTCTTTCAAAGCAAATTATTGAACATTGCAAGAAATCTATTATATATGATGAAAACCTTCTTTTAGACGGTTTAAAGGTCATTTACGAAAAGAACAATTAGGTAATTACCGATTTAATCGGATTACAAATATTATGAACTGTACCTTTATGGACAGTATCGGAGGTAATTTTATGTCAAACGAAAAAAGAAGAAAACAAACGCAAAATCTGGTTTTAGGCGCTATACTTACAGCGCTCGTAATCGTTTTGCAATTTATGGGTGCATTTATTAAATTTGGCCCATTTTCTGTATCACTTGTGCTGTTGCCAATCGTTCTCGGTGCCGCAACCTGTTCAACCGCGATAAGCAGTTGGTTAGGATTTGTTTTTGGTATGGTTGTGCTCATAAGCGGAGATGCTGCTCCATTTTGGGCGATTGATGTTTTCGGAACAATTTTAACCGTGCTTGTTAAAGGTACTGCCTGCGGTTTAGTTGCAGGTCTTGTTTATAACTCGCTTAAAAAGTTCAACCGTTATGTTGCAGTTATTGCTTCTGCTATCATTTGTCCGATTGTTAATACCGGTGTATTTTTACTTGGCTGCTCGGTATTTTTCTTAGATGAGGTTTCGAATTGGGGTATTGCAGGCGGTTTTTCCAGCACAATAGCTTATGTATTCTTAGGCTTAGTTGGGGCTAATTTCCTATTTGAATTAGGAACTAATGTAGTTTTAAGCCCTGTAATTGTTAGACTAATTAATATATTTAAAAAAGAAATTTAAGGAGAATTATTATGAAATACGAAATCTTAAAGCTTTTATCCAGAAACGCAAGGTCTTCTGCCGAAGAAATTGCAACTATGCTTGATATAACCGAAGCCGAGGTGGAATCTGCAATAGCAGAGCTCGAAAAGGACGGTCTTTTGCGTGGCTATAAAGCTATTGTTGACTGGGATAAGCTCGATGATGCGTATGTTTCGGCAATTGTTGAGCTCAATGTTGTGCCAAAAGCAGGTCTCGGTTTTGAAGAGGTTGCTAAAAAGATTATGGCATATAGAGAGGTTGAGTCGGTATACTTAATGTCGGGTGTGTATGACCTTAATGTTGTTGTTAAAGGCAAAACTTTACAGGATATTGCATGGTTTGTTGCAAAAGAGTTAGCAACTATTGATTCCGTAACCTCAACCACTACTCATTTTGTTATGAGAAGATATAAGGAAATGGATGTTGACCTTATCACCGGCAACGAGGACGACAGGGGGCAACTCTTTATATGATAGATTACAGTAAGGTTTTAAACAAAACCGTTACCGATATTAAGCCCTCTGGTATCAGAAAATTCTTTGATATTGCAAACACTATGGAGGGTGTTATTTCTCTTGGTGTTGGTGAACCCGATTTTCAAACCCCTTGGAAGATTAGAAAAGCAGGTATTGAATCATTAGAACGAGGCAAAACCAAATATACTTCTAATGTGGGTCTCTCCCCTTTGCTCAACGAAATTTCTAGATATTTAGAACGCAAATTCTCTGTTACTTATTCTCCCGAAGACGAAATTTTAGTAACCGTTGGCGGAAGCGAAGCTATTGATGCTGCTATAAGAGCTGTTGTATCAAACGGCGATGAAGTTATCATTCCTCAGCCTAGTTATGTTTGCTACGAGCCTATGACAAGGCTTGCAGGCGGAAAACCTGTTATTATAAACACTATGGCAGAAAATGATTTCAAGGTAACCGCAGAAGAACTTAAAGCCGCTATAACCAACCGCACTAAAATTTTAATACTTCCCTACCCCTGTAATCCAACAGGCGCTATAATGGAATATAATGATATTTTAGAGCTATCCAAAGTTTTAGAGGGAACAAATATTTTAGTTTTATCCGATGAAATTTATTCAGAGCTTACTTTTTCGGGAAAACCGCATACCGCAGTGGCTTCGGTTGAGGGTATGCGCGAGCGCACTATAACGGTTAACGGTTTCTCAAAAGCATTTTCTATGACAGGTTGGCGTTTAGGTTATGCTTGCGGACCTAAAGAAATTATGAGCCAAATTTTAAAAATTCATCAATATGCTATTATGTGTGCACCTACAACCTCGCAACATGCCGCTATCGAGGCTTTAAAAAATTGCGATGATGAGGTTGCAGTTATGCTCAAAGAATACAATATGCGCCGCAGGCTTATTGTTAAGGGCTTTAATAAAATAGGTCTTGAATGCCGCGAACCGAAAGGTGCTTTTTATGCTTTCCCATCTATTAAAAGCACTGGGATGACAAGTGAAGAATTTTGCGAAAAGCTTTTATATGCTAAAAAGGTTGCGGTTGTTCCTGGAACTGCTTTCGGCGAAAGCGGAGAAGGCTTTATAAGAGCCTCTTATTGCTATTCAACCGAACATATAAACGAAGCTTTAAAACGCATTGGCGAATTTGTTAATGAAATAAAGATATAAATGCTAAAAAACGCACTGCAAATTTGCAGTGCGTTACTTTTATTCTTTAATCAATAAAGCTTTTAATTTTTTGTTTTTTGAAAGAACAGGCAGGAAGTTTTCAAAAGAATCCTTAAAATGCTTATCTTCTTTAAACATATCCTTAATTCTTTCGGTTATATCATTATCCTCATAAGCTGCTGCCGCAAGAATTGCAACAACCAAATTTATAGATTCCTTATCTCCCTTAATATAAACCTCTTTTAAAACCTTGTAAAGCTTTGAAATTTGATTTTGAGTTCCATCCTTAAACATTTTCTTTAAATCTTTAATAACAAACTCGCCATAAAATTCAAGATAAAGGAAATTTCCATAGGTTGCCATGTGATTTTTATATTCAGCTTTTAAAGGCGGGAAAATATCGAGCATTTTTTTGGTTAAGCTCATAACATCTGTACCGCCTACTTTATTAGCTGTTGGAAGCTCGATTTCAGCAGTTTTAGTTACGCGGTTCACTTTAATACCAAGCTCTTTTCTTAAAGTATCAGCGAAATCAATACCAACTGCTTCGGCATCCTTAGCGTTTTGACTATCATCAAAAAGCCAAGCGGTTAACTCTTTATATTCTGCCTCCTTGCCCTCCTCTTTTAAGGAGGATAAAAGAACGAACATCTGGCGGGTTTCATCATAGTCCACCTTAATTATCTTAGCATCATTTTCAAAAACATTTTCTTCATTAGCTTTAAAGCCTTGCTCATCTAATAAAGGTTTAATTTCTTTAATAACATTTTCAATATATCTGTTATCCAATTAAATTCACTTCCATAAAATAATATATTTTTTATATAATAACATACTTTTTACCATTTGTCATCTAAAATTTTGTTGCAAGTGAAAATTTATTATAGTATAATTGTTTTGTTATTATTTCAAAGGAGAAATTTATGAATCTTTCTGATATTAATACTATAAATTCTTTGCTGAAAAAGGCAGGTTTTTCTTTTAAAAAAAGCTTAGGTCAAAACTTTTTGATTGATAGCTCGGTTTGTCCTGCAATGGCAGAAGCTTCTTGTGATAAAACTTGCGGTGTTTTAGAAATAGGTCCCGGAATTGGTGTTTTAACCAAAGAATTATCAAAAGCCGCTAAACGGGTTGTTGCAATAGAATTAGACGAACGCCTCAAAAAAATACTTCCTATAACCTTAGCTGATTGCGATAATGTTGAAATAATTTACGGTGATGCTTTAAAGCTAGACCTTAAAACCATAATTACTGAGCATTTTTCCGATTGCGAGAAGGTATGCGTTTGCGCAAATCTTCCCTATTATGTAACATCTCCCATTGTAATGAGTCTGCTAGAAAGCCGTTTGCCTATTTCAAGTATTACAGTTATGGTGCAAAAAGAGGCAGCCGAACGATTATGTGCCGAGGTTGGAAGTCGCGATGCAGGCGCGGTTACGGTTGCTGTTAGCTACTATGCTAAAAAAGAAATCCTTTTTTATGTTGATAGAACCTCTTTTATGCCCGCCCCTAATGTTGATTCGGCAGTAATAAAGCTTGATATATTAGAAAAACCTCCAATAATGGTTAAAGACGAGGAAAAATTCTTTAAGCTTACTAAGGCTTGTTTTGCTCAAAGAAGAAAAACCTTAGTTAATACCGTTTCTAATACTTTAAAAATAGATAAGCAAACTCTTAAAAACGCTTTAAATGAAGTTGGTTTGAGCGAAACTGTTCGCGGTGAACAATTAACATTAGAGCAATTAGCAAGTCTTTCAGAATATATTTAAACCAACACCTCATTATTAGCATATACTAATTATGAGGTGATTTATTTGAACGAGTTAACCGCAAATCCTATCGTTAGAGAAGAAGATTTAAAATATTATGAAGATTATTTAAATAATCTATCTATAACTAATCAAAAGCCAAAAACTATGATACCGAAAAAACCGATAGAAAACCTAAATTTATCACAAAACTATCTGCAAACGGTTATAGGAAAACTTTTAAAGGTTGAAATTTTAAATTCAAATTTTAACGATTGTAAAATCGGTATTTTATTAGATGTTGGATTAGATTATATAATTATAAAGCAATATCAAAACTGTTGCACGGTTATGATTCCTATTAATAACATAAAATTCATAACCATTGTTCACGATAATGATATAAGAAAAACTACTGTCAATTAAAAGACAGTAGTTTCTTTTTTATTTTCTCATATCAGCAACTCTCAAAACTAAATCGCGAGTTTTTTCAAATCCTAAGCAAGGGTCGGTAATAGATTTGCCATAGATATGCTCGCCTATTTTTTGAGCGCCATCCTCAATATAACTTTCAATCATTAAGCCCTTAACCATTTTCTTAATATCATCATTATGATTGCAACTATGAATAACATCGGTAGCTATTCTTGTTTGTTCGAGATATTGTTTACCTGAATTTGCATGATTTGTATCAACAACAACCGATGGATTTAAAAGGTTTGTTTCGCCATACAAATTATATAGTTTAACTAAGTCTTCATAATGATAATTAGAAACATTTTTGCCCGCAAAATCAATAGAACCTCTCAAAATAGCGTGAGCAAAAGGATTACCATCACTTTTAACTTCCCAACCGCGATAAATAAACGTGTGTTTATGTTGAGCAGCGGTGATTGAATTCATCATAATAGATAAATCTCCGCTTGTTGGATTTTTCATACCAACAGGAACTTCAATTCCGCTTGCAGTTAAACGATGTTGTTGATTTTCAACCGAGCGTGCGCCAACTGCAACATAAGCCAATAAATCAGATAGATAACGATAATTTTCGGGATATAGCATTTCATCAGCGCAAGCATAACCATAATCTCTCAAAGCGCTTAAATGCAAATCTCTTATTGCGATAATACCTTTAAGCATATCGGGATTTTCTTCGGGATTTGGCTGGTGAAGCATACCTTTATAACCGTCCCCCGTGGTTCTCGGTTTATTGGTATAAATTCTTGGAACAATAAATATTTTATCCTTAACTTCTTCTTCAAGCAATTTTAAACGAGATATATAATCCAAAACCGCTTCACTATTATCAGCTGAACAAGGTCCGATTATTAACGCCAACTTATCACTTTTACCACTGAATATATCGGTTAATTCGTTAATTCTTTGTTCTCTAACCACTTTCATTTCTTCAGTTAGCGGATATAATTCTTTTATATCTTTAGGAATTTGCAATTTCCTCAAAAAGTTCATACTCATTTTAAGCACCTCTTATTTCTTATCAAAACCTTCTCGACGTATAGTGGAAGTTTTCATCATTCCACGCAAAGCATCGCGATTATCATTTTTTATAATATCATACATTTCATCAAAAGATTTTTTGAATTTATCCATTTCATTAAGCAATGCTTCTTTGTTGCTCAAAAAAAGTTCACTCCACATTTCATCGTTAATGCGAGCTATTCTGGTTAAATCTCTAAAAGAATCTCCCGTGTATTTTTCTAATCCCTCATTATCATTACAGCACATAAGCGAAACTGCTATACAATGGGTTAACTGAGATAAAAATGCAATCATTTCATCATGTTCTGAAACTGATAATTCAACCACCTGTTTAAAGCCTAACAGTTCACCTAAATTTTTGCATAGTTCTATGGCTTCAGGTGTGTTTTTCTCGGTCGGAACAACAATATAGTTTGCACCTTTAAAAATAGCATCATCACTATTTTCAACACCACTAACCTCTTTACCGGCCATTGGGTGAGCCGCGATAAATTCAACATCTTCTCTTAATATATCTTGAATTTTATAAACTATATTGCCTTTAACACCTGTAACATCGGTTAAAATTGCACCGCTTTTAAAATATTGTTGATTATTTTTTATCCATTCAGTAAAAATATGAGGATAAAGCGCAAAAATAACCAAATCAGCTTTACCTATTATTTCTGCATCGATTTCGGTTGTTCCTAAATCAATAATATTTTGTTTCAATGCATAATCAATTGATTCTTTATCTTTGGTTATAGCAGAAACTTCAAAACCCATTTTTTTAAGTCCCTTAGCATAGCTACCACCAAGCAATCCCAAACCAACAATTAAAATATTAACCTTTTTTATTAGTTTCATAATTATATAACACTTACCTTAATGCCTAACTTAATAATCTTTTCAAAAAAATCAGGAAAACTTTTTGCAACCGCCTCTATCCCTGCAATTTCACCGCCTGTTAAGCTCAGTAAAACGCTTAATGCCATAACAATACGATGATCGTTGTGACCGTTTAAAGCGCTTTTAGGTGCGTGCAAACGGCTTTTTTTAACAATGATTTTATTTTCATCAACTATGCAAGAAACACCAAATTTACTAAGTTCTTCTTTCATAGCAAGACCGCGGTCGCTCTCTTTAATTTTAAGCCTCGAAGTTCCTGTAAAAACTGCACCATTTTTAGCAGCAGCTATTGCCATTAAAATTGGTGCTAAATCGGGGCAATCAGTTAAATCAATAGTAGGTCTTACACTTTGAAGCAACGAAAAAAACTCTTTATAAACACTATCACCTTGCGCGGTATTAGTTGATAAACCTCTAACTGCAACATTTCCTGAAAACAAATTAAATGCATCTAAGAAAGCGGCATTAGAATAATCCCCCTCAACGCTCAGAATGCGGTTTTTATAATTTTGATTACCCTTAATATATAAAGTTCTCTCATCTATCCTGCTAACTCTAACGCCAAATTTAGCAAGCGCTTTAATAGTTAAAGATAAATAAGAAGCACTTTCTAATTTTTCGGTGATTTTAATTTCACTATCATTCGGAAGTTTAGATAAAGCAAACATAAGCCCGCTAATAAACTGGCTGGAAATATCACCTCTAACGGTATATGTACCTGCGGTCAGTTTACCGCTCACAGTAACTCTATCTTCACCTATTATAAACTTAATGTTTTGAGATGCACAAATCTGCTCATAAACCGAAAGAGAACGCTCAAATAATCTTTTTGAACCGGTTAAGGTTATTTCTTGGCCAAAAAGCAAGCAAATAGGTATTAAAAATCTTAAAGTTGAACCGCTTTCGTAACAATTTAAAACAGGATGATTTAGATTTTTATTAAAATCAATACCACCGATTTTAACCTTATTACCATCTTTTTCAATGTTAGCCCCCAAAGTTTTTAAGCATCCAAGGGTTGCCAACATATCTTTAGACTCTGAGATACCCTTTATCTCGCTGTTTTGGGATAATGCTCCGCAAATTAAATATCTATGCGCCATACTTTTAGACGGCGGCGCTTTAATTTTGCCGTTTGCAATACTTTTTTCAATTCTAATCGTCATTTTTTAATTACCGTAATTCTCAATCAAATAATCTATCGCTTCTAAATATCCGTTAAAACCATGTCCTGAGATGGTTTTAACACACGCTAAACGGATAAAACTAATTTGCCTGAAATCCTCGCGTTTTGAAACATCCGAAATATGCACCTCAACCGTTGGTATACCAACCGCTTTAACCGCGTCTAAAATCGCAACGCTTGTATGCGTATATGCCGCAGGGTTTATAACTATACCATCAAATTTTTGATATGCATTTTGAATAAAATCTACTAAATCACCCTCGTGATTTGATTGAAAAATTTCTACTTCTATTCCCTTTTTATCTGCAAAATCGGTAATACTTTTACATAGAAAATTATAATCCTCTTTACCGTAAATTTGAGGTTCTCTAAGCCCTAATAAATTTATATTAGGTCCATTAATAACTAAAATTTTCATTCAAAAAAGCCTTCTTTAATTAAACTTAAATTTTCCTCTAAATCATTAGATACTTTTATAATTTTATCGGCGGCCGAAACATACTTTTCATAACGCTCGTTATACCTTTTTTCAAGCATCTCTCGATTACTGGATAAAGGTCTATCTGCGGTAGATTCTAAAAATTCCAATGGTCTATCTATAAAGAAAAGAATACTGTTTTGCTTTAACAAATCAATATTTTCTTGCCTTAAAATAGCACCGCCGCCTGTTGCGATTATAGTTTCTTGTTTTTTAGAAACTTCCTTGATAACTTCGCTTTCTAAATCTCTGAAATGGTTTTCTCCATATTTTTCAAAAATTTCAGGTATAGCCATTTTAGAAAGCTTAACAATCTCTTCATCGGTATCAACAAATGTTTTACCTGATTTTTCAGATAACATTTTCCCTATCGTGCTTTTACCGCAAGAAGGCATACCGATTAAAACGATATTTTGCTTTTCTTTAAGTATTTCTTTGAAAATGTTTTCAGTTTTTTCTTTTTCTATTTGAGAGCTTAAAAACTTTTCTGCCGCAAAAACCGCCTGAGAAATAAGCATATAAAGTCCGCCAATAGCAGTTATCCCTCGCTTTTCAGCCTCTATAACCAAAGCGGTTTTAATAGGATTATAAATAACATCAATAACCGCATTAAGCTTATTAAAACAATTTATATCAATAGCCATACTTTGATTATTTGGATACATTCCGCAAGGTGTTGTATTAATAATTATCTCGGCATCTTTGTGATTTTTATAAGCTTCTTCATAGGTTATAAAACCGTTGCCGCCTTTACGGGATACAACACAAATCTCGCGAGCATTTAAGCTTTCTGCTACGGCATACGCCGTCTTAGAAGTACCTCCGCTACCCAAAATTAAAACCTTTTTAGAAGAAAGAGTTATACCATTGTATTCAATCAAACCTGAAAGCCCGAAAAAATCGGTATTAAAACCATATAGTTTACCATTTCTATTAACAACCGTATTAACCGCGCCGATTTTTTTTGCAACATCGTCTATCTCATCTAAATAAGGAATGACTAATTCTTTATAAGGAATCGTAACATTTATAGCTTTGAAATTTTTAATTCTGATAAACTCTTCTAAATCTTGGGGTTTGATTTCCAACAACTCATATTCATAATCAGCCAACTTATTGTGAACTGTTTTAGAAAAGCTATGTCCCAATTTTTCGCCTATTAAACCGTATTCCATTATTTAGCCATCCAATCTGCACCGTATTTACCAATAAGTAAATCGGATATAACCAAAGCGGTAACACTATCAATAACCACTCTCGCTCTATGAACAATGCAAGGGTCGTGTCTACCTCTGGCAGATAAAACTGTGTTTACTTTTTCTTTAATATCTATTGTATTTTGTTCTAGACTTATAGTCGGAGTAGGTTTAATTGCGCTTTTGAAAATTATTGGCATACCGTTAGTTATACCACCGTTGATACCACCGTTATTATTAGTCCTTGTCTTAACTATATCACCATCATAATAAAGCTCGTCATTAGCTTCACTACCTTTAAGGTCAGAAATTTTAAAGCCTAAACCAAATTCAACACCTTTAACCGCAGGAACAGAAAACAGAGCCTTTGCAAGCATTCCTTCTACCGTATCAAACCAAGGCTCGCCAACTCCAATAGGCATACCTATAACAGCGGTTTCAATAACACCGCCAACACTGTCCCCCATTTTAGCTGCATCTAAAATCTTTTCTTGCATTTCATCGGCAATTTCATCGTCTAAAACTGCGAACTGCTTTTGATTTAAAGAAATTATTTCTTTTTCAAAATCAGAAAATTGCATATCATTAATATTTGCCAAACGCGAAATATGGCTTCCGATTAAAATACCTTTTTGCTTTAAAACAGAAATTAAAATAGCACCTGCCGCCACCAAAGCCGCAGTTATTCTTCCGCTAAAATGACCACCGCCTCTGAAATCAGCAAAACCGTTATACTTTTCATGTGCCACGAAATCGGCATGAGATGGGCGCATTTTGGTTTTTAATTCACCATAATCGGCAGATTTAGTATTTTCATTGGGTATTAAAATGCAAATAGGTGCGCCTGTTGTAAACCTATCAAAAACTCCGCTTATAATTTTGAAATTATCTGTTTCTTTTCTTGGGGTTGAAATCTTGCCATAAGGCTTTCTCAAATCTAATTGATATTTAATAAAATCTTCGTCAACCTTAATTCCTGCGGGCATACCATCTAAAACCGCACCAATAGCCTCTCCATGACTTTCGCCAAAAAGAGTAACAGTTAAGTTGTTTCCTAATATGTTTTTCATGTTTTCACCCCTATAACTCATTTAAAAGATTGGAAACTTTTAAATTTTTCATAGAAAAAGTTCCGATTTCCTCACAAAAAACAACAGTTATATCTTCGCCAGCCATTTTTTTATCGTGTTTTATTGCTTCATAAATTTTATTAGTATCAAAATCAATTTGAGTTGGAAGATTTAATTTATTTAATACATTTAAAAGTCTTGCCTTAACATTTTCAGAACACATCGGTATCATACCGAGAGCAACACATTCGCCGTGATACAATTTTTGCATTTCGTTTTCGCTTTCAATGGCATGTCCCAAAGTGTGTCCAAAATTAAGAACCTTTCTGAGACCAGATTCTTTTTCGTCCTTTTCAACTACCATTTTTTTAATTCTGAGCGATTTTTCAATAATCAAATCTAAATTTTTTAAAATATCCCTTTCTTCAAAAACCGCAAACAAATCTTTATCAAATGTTATAGCCATTTTAACCGACTCGCTGAGTCCGTTAGAAATTTGTCTTTGAGGTAAGGTTTTTAAGGTATTAGCATCAATAATAACCGCTTTTGGTGGATAAAAAGCTCCAACTATGTTCTTATATCCCTCAAAATCTATTGCAACCTTTCCGCCAATAGAGGAATCAACCTGAGAAAGAACGGTGGTAGGTATATTATAAAATGAAATTCCTCTCATATAAGAAGCCGCAACAAAGCCTGCCAAATCGCCAACAACACCGCCGCCTACTGCAACAACACAGTCAGTTCTAGTAAACCCGAGTTCCACCATTTTAGACAATAAATATTTAAAATTACCAAAACATTTTGACGGCTCGCCCTGAGGTATTGTTATAATATGCGGCTCTTTGCATTGATTAGAAACTATTTTCGAATACTCATCAGGCACGCCACTATCAGTAACAATTAAAACCTTGCGGTCTAATTTCAAATATTGATTTAAATTATTCAAGCTTCCTCTTTCAAGAATAATATTATATTCTCCAACCGAAGTTTTAACAGGAATTATCATATTAAAAGACATCCTTAAAGTAAAATTTCTTTTTCAAAACTGCCCAAAACCTTTAATACACTGCATTTGGTTTCAAGCTCATCTAACATCTTTTTGCCTTGCTCGCTATTAATATTACCCTCGCCCTCAACAAAGAAATAATAACTCCAAATAAGTTCCTTTGTCGGTCTGCTTTTTAAGGCTTTCAGGTTGAATCCGTTATCTCCTATAATTGAAATTGCTTTTCCTAGCGAGCCCGCTTCGTTAGTAACAGTAAAAAGCATAATAAAATGATTATCAGAATCCGAATTTATATTTGCAGTTCTTGAGAAAACAGCAAATCTTGTTGTATTATTATTGCTTTCATTGATATGAGCTTCAAGCTTTTGAAGTCCGTATTTAATACCTGCCTCTTCACTTGCAATAGCCGCTATATCGCGTCTTTTAGAATCTGCAACCTCTTTTGCGGCAACCGCAGTATTAACCGCTTCTATTGTTTCAAAACCATGCTTTTTAATATATGAAGAGCATTGACCGAGAGCCTGAGGATGACTTATTACAGTTTTAATCTCATCAATAGTAGTTCCTTTAACTGCCAAAAGATTTTGAACAACCGAAATATCATAAACTCCGTTTATATAAAGCGGACCGAAAAAGGCCAAATCCATAACCTGACCAACATCGCCGTTATAACTGTTTTCAATCGGCAAAATAACACAATCACACTCGCCTGAAACTACTGCATTATAAGCAGATTTAAAGTCCGAAAAAGGTATCGCAGAAGCATCGGGAAAAATCTTGTTAGCGGCAATATTTGCAAATGCGCCCTCAACACCGCTGAAAGCTACCTTCATTCCCTCTAAAAGACGGTGCTGATATTTTTTTGAAATATCCATATTGCTCTGCAAAAAATTAATATAATATTGCTTTAAATCCTCGTCTTTAATAAGTTCAGAATTTTTAGCTA
Organism: Clostridia bacterium; assembly: GCA_017537365.1. GTDB lineage: Bacteria > Bacillota > Clostridia > Oscillospirales > Acutalibacteraceae > UBA737. The sequence goes on along the minus strand of JAFYKZ010000026.1, from coordinate 45,893 downwards.
AGATTTGAGCTTCACGGCTACTGTCAAACACTTGCAGACCATACTCTCGCTTATACTCTGCTACTTTTTTAACTTCTCTCATACGCTCCTCAAAAAGCGCCGCCATTTTCTTATCTATATCATTAATATTTTGTCTGGCAATATCTAATTCGGTCATTATTTCACCTTATATTCGTTAATTAATTTTTCAAACTCAGGCAGAGCCTTTTCAATCATTTCGGTGCTAACGCAATAACTGATTCTAACATATCCCTCAAAACCGAAATCATCACCAGGAACTAACAATAATTCGTATTTTTTGGCTTTTTCGCAAAAAGCGTTTGCATCTGCTTCGGGAGATTTTATAAACAAATAGAACGCACCGTCAGGACGGACTGCGGTATAACCGTAAGAGGTTAATGCATTATATAACAAGTTTCTGTTCTTTTCATAAACCGAAATATCGGCGGTTTTTCCTAAAACCTCTTTTACTGTATACTGCAAAAGACTAGGGGCACAAACAAAGCCTAGCGCTCTGCCTGCACCGCAAACTGCGGCATATAAATCGCCATAATTTTTAGCTTTTGAGGATACATATATATAACCAATACGCTCTCCAGGTAATGATAAAGATTTACTATAAGAATAGCAAACAACCGTATTATCATAGAAATTAGGTATATATGGCACTTCTAAATCATTGTAAACCAATTCTCTGTAAGGCTCATCTGCCAAAACATATATATCAGTACCAAATTCATTAGCTTTTTTATTCAATAGCTCTGCCAATAGGGTTATTGTTTCGCGGTTTAAAACTGCACCGCTGGGATTATTAGGAGAATTGATAATAATAGCCTTAGTTTTCTCGTTTATAACCTTTTCAAGCGCTGAAAAATCAATTTGAAAATCTTCTTCGCGGCATTTAACCGTTTTAACAACACCGCCCGCTTTTTTAACAAACACTCTGTATTCAGGGAAAAATGGCGCCAATAAAACAACCTCATCACCTGTATTTAATAAAGCATTTAATGTTATCGTTAAAGATGCTGCCGCACCGCAGGTCATATATATAAGTTCGGGTTTAGCATCTGCTTGGAAGCGCTCATTGATATTATCTGCAATAGCTTTTCTAACTCCTGCATCACCCTGAGCAGAGGTATAACCATGAAGCGCTACCGACGGCTTATTTTTAATTAAATCGGTCATAACCTCGTTTACAACATCAGGGGCAGGAATACTGGGGTTTCCTAGGCTGAAATCAAAAACATTTTCTGTTCCTATTTGGCTTCTTCTCAAATTGCCATATTCAAAAATTTCTCTTATAACCGAACGCTTTTTACCAAGCTCCATCATTTTTTCTGAAAACATAATTTTACCCTCTTTATTTTTATTATTGAAAAAAGCCCGCCACTCGTATACATAAGTACAACGAATGCGGGCTGAATGTAAAAGATTAAATACTAGCTTTAATCGGGTACAGACAGTCCGTGATTATAAAGTAAAAAAAGTTAATAAAATAAGATTTAAACACGCTGTCCACCTCTTTCAAATTAAAAAACTATAAAATATTTTACTGCAAAAATTTCCATTTGTCAACCCGAAAACGCAAAATACTTTAATTATTTAAAGTATTAAATCTATTTAATTTCAAGTTCTTTAATACTTCTTAATTGATAATCAATATTTTTAAGCAAATTAGGTTTATTAAGCGCCACAGCAGCTCCCTTAACAACACTATATGACGGGTTTTCAACCGTATGTACCTTAATACCTAAGTAATCGGATATTTTGCTGTCAAGTCCTACAAGCTGCGAGCCGCCGCCTGTTAAATAAAGACCATCTGCCATAATATCGGAGACCAAATCAGGATTAGTTTTGTTAAGCACCAGTCTTATACCGTTGCAAATTGTATTAACTGTGTCAGAAATTGCTTCATAAACCTCACTGCTTGAAATTTCAAAGCTTTCGGGAAGTCCTGAAAAAACATTTCTTCCTTTTGCCATAATAGCAACCTCAATATCGCGTTTTATAGCAGAGCCAATTTTAATTTTAATTGATTCGGCTGTCAGAGGTCCTATTTCAACATTGTATTCTTTTCTGATATATCTGATAATCTGCGCATCAAAATCAAGCGAAGCAGTTTTAAGGCAATCACAAACCACAATACCTCCCATTGAAATAACCGCAATATCGGTAGTTCCTGCACCAATATCAACTATCAAGCTTCCGCGTGGAGTTTCTAAATCAAGACCTAAACCAAATGCTGTGGCTAATGGTCCTTCAATAACCGAGATATTTCTGCCTCCTGCCGCCTCAACTACATTTGCAAGCGAATGGTGTTGAAGCTCGGTAAGTCCTGGCGGTAAAGTTGCCATAATTCGAGGACGCATTATTTTACTTCCAAAAGCGGTTGCCATATATTTTTTAAGCATAGCCTCAGCAATATCATAATCCGCAATAACACCGTGTTCAATAGGACTTATGCACATTAAACTTTCGGGCGTTCTTCCCAAGGTCTGCTTAGCTCTCTCACCAAAATAAACCGGTTCCCAAGTATCAGCATCAACCGTTACTTTATTAGGCTTTTCAAGCACTATTTTTGAACTTGAAAATATAACAGTTTTAGAAGTTCCTAAATCTATTCCAATATCTGTTGCCATATTATTTTCCTTTCTTTTTTTCACTTAAAAGTGCTGCAACGCAATAAACCGAGCTTGCACCTGCCTTATAAAGCTCTTTTGCGCATTCGTTTAAAGTAGCACCTGTTGTTTTTATATCGTCTACCAAAAGAATTTTAACACCTGCAGGCAAATCTGGCGCAGAATACAAACCTTTAACATTATCAAATCTTTCTTTGCCTGATAGTTCATGTTGCGGTTTGTTACTTTTAACGCATTTTAAAAATTTGTAACCTAGCGGAATACCTAAATTCTTAGATAATTCCTTTGCTAGCAAATAACTTTGATTAAAACCGCGAGAAAAGACTGTTGAAATTTTCATAGGTACATAGGTTACATAATCAAAATCAACATCATAACATTGTTTTATGGTAACTGCCATTCTTTCGGCTAGAAAACGGCAATATCTTTCTTTTCGGTTAAGTTTAAAGCTATAAACCACTTTTCTTGCGTTTTCTTCATTTAAAAATGGTGCTACTAATCCATCGTAATAAAAGCTTCTTTTATTACAATAGCAATTTTTCTTCATTGAGCCGCATTTTATACAAAGCTTCGAAGTATCGCAAACTTCAATAAACTCAGAGCAAAACTCACACAAGCTTTCACCCTCAGGGATAATCTCACCGCAAACAACACACCTGTTAGGATATATTGCAGATAACATTATATTAAATAAATTCATTGTTTTGCTCTTTTTCTAAAAAGGTTTTTAACATTGTATATCGCAAAGTTTTCTTATCATTTGCCGCCATATCATCCCAAACTGACATATTACCAACACAAATAAGCATTTTCTTAGCTCTTGTTACGGCTGTATATAAAAGATTTCTGTATTTCAGTTTTGAGGGAACTTCGCAAAGTGGCAAAATAACATAGTCATATTCGCTTCCCTGACTTTTATGAACAGTTACCGCATAAGCTAATTCTAATTGATTAAGGTCTTCTGAAAAATAGGTTGCAACGCGGTCATCATATCTAACTTTTAAAATTGAGGCTCTTTTATCAATATCGGTAATAAAACCAACATCCCCATTAAAAACACCAGTTCCAAATTCGCCGTTATCTTTTCTGAACTGCAAATCATAATTATTCTTAATCTGCATAACCTTATCACCAACTCTAAGATAAAAGCCCTTGTAAAACAACTGTTGCTCTCCCTTTTTTAACGGATTTAATCTTTCTTGGAGTAAATTATTAAGGTTTATAGTACCCGTATCAAGCATTTTTGATGGACATAAAATCTGAACATCTGTAATAGGGTTTATATTATAAGCATTAGGCAAACGCTCGGTAACAAGCTCTAAAATTGAATTTACCGCCGAATACTTATTTTGCCTTTCAATAAAAAAGCAATCCGAGGTTTTATCGCTAAAATCTGCCGACTCATTATTTATAATCGCGTGAGCATTTGAAACTATTTTACTTTTTGCCGCTTGCCTGAATACCTTTTTAAGACAAATCGAAGGAAAACGATTTGAGGATAAAATATCACCCAAAATATTTCCTGCGGCTATACTTGGAAGTTGATCTGAATCGCCAACAATAATTATTCTGCAAGAAAGCTTTAATGCCTTTAATAAATCACAAAACAAAAGCGAATCTATCATTGAAGCTTCATCAATGATTATAACCTCGCAGCTTAGCGGATTTTTTTCGTTTCGGGCAAATCTACGCTCGTCCGATTCTCCCCATTCCACCTCTAAAAGCCTATGTATTGTTTTGGCTTCTCTGCCTGTTAACTCGCTCATTCTCTTTGCAGCTCTGCCTGTTGGAGCGGCAAGCTCAATTTCAAGGTCGCGATTTTCAAAAAGTTTAATTATTGCATTTAAGGTTGTAGTTTTACCTGTTCCCGGACCTCCCGTCAATACTAAAACACCGCTATCAAAGGCTTCAAATATCGCCTTTTTTTGAAGCTCTTCAAATTTAATATTAAGCCGGTTTTCAACATTTTCTATTTCAAGTTTATCAACTGTTATTTGAGAATTTATAAATTCCTTAACCGATAGCATACGGGCGGCAATATAACGCTCTGCCGAATAATACTTAGGCAATGCTAAATATTCGTTATTATCAATTTCAAAGCTTTCAAGTCTGAAACAGTCAATCAATCTGTCGCAGGTTATATCAACCAAATCCTCTTTGCAATCAAGCAACCTGGAAGCCACCGCTATAAACTTATCCCTCGGCAAACAGGTATGGCCGTTAGTTAAATTCTTGCGCAAAACATATTCAATACCTGCTGCTATCCTATTATCACTTTCTTTTTCTATGCCCAAATCTGCTGCAATATCTTCAACCGTTTCAAAATAAAAATCCAATCCCTCTTCACATAAAACATAAGGATTTGAATTTATAATATTTATAGATTCCGTTCCAAATCTTTTATAAATACCAAGGCATCTATCGGGCGAAATCTTATATTTAGAAAGCATAAGCATAATATCTCTTATACCATACTGTTTTTTATATTCTTCGCTAACCGCTAATGCTTTTTGTTTGGATATACCCTTTATTAATGTAAGCTCTAATGGGTTATCTGCGATTATATTTAATGAATCTTTTCCAAACCTTTCAACAATCTTAGTTGCAGTTGCAGGACCTATTCCTCTAAGGGCTCCTGCGGATAAATATTTTAAAATTGCCACCGCATCTTCGGGTGTTTTCGTTTCGAAAGTATCAGCAGCAAACTGGCTTCCGTAGGTTGGGTGAACTATAAATTTACCGTAAAAATCCACAGCCTCACCCTCAGAAATAAAAGGGAGTATTCCAACAACCGTTAATTCTTCGTTTTTGGTTTTAACGGTTGCAACTGTATAACCGTTAGACTCGTTTCGAAAGTTAATATTTTGAACAGTTCCGCTTATCTTTTCATTATCAATATTCAACTGCTCTACCATATTAACCCTCCGTTCAAAATTCAGTTATAAGATTAAAAAATTCGCTAATTTTTCTAACGAACAAAGACTTATATCATATTTTTTTGCAATTTTTTCACATTCAACCAAATTTTCTAAGTTAAGATATGATTTAACCGCAATTAGATTAAAACAACTACCATACTGCCATAAGCATTGTTCGATAGCATATAAAAGTTGATTTTCAGGATTATCGTTAGTTAAAATTATTATGCGGTATGAAATAATATCTTTTTTAGGTTTTAATAAACGGCATTTTAGAATATGTAAAACCTCTGCCAAACCTAAAACCGCAAAAACTAAAAATATAATAAAAAATACAATTTCAACCATAAATTATCACCAATAACAAGATATGCAAAAAAATATTTTATGGTTAAAATCAGTTTACGGGCGGCAAAATGCCGCCCATAAACAAAAAATAAATTATTTCAATGTTACAGTTGTTGTATAAGTGCCGATAGCCCAAACATTTTTGCTTGATTTAAAATTAATCATAGCATCAACTGTATAAACCCCTGCCGCTTTATTCTTCAAATCTATCTGAGCATAAATATCAGAAGCAGATAGATTTCTAACAACCGAACGCGGTCCAAACACCTTAACATTAGCAATAGTGTTCGAAGCAGTTGGTTTTAAACCTGACGGTGTATTTTTATATTTAATTTCAGAAACCGAGAAAATTCGGGTTATATAATTATTTGTATTAACTGAAACCTCGAAATTCTCAATATTATCAAGCAAACGAACACCCTCCGGCAAATTAGCGGCAACCTCAAATGTTGTTTTATCACCTGTAACAGTTGTTATATCAATAGGAGCCAATTCAACTGAGTTTGTTTTTTCAATCATTTCAGGAGTACCGATAATGGTAACCTTCTGGTGATTCAGGGTAGTCTTAATAGAAGCAACATCAAAGTTTGCAGGAGTATTTCCAAACTTAACCTTAACAGGTACAGTTTTCTTTTTAGAAATCGGGACAGTAACCTTAACCTTGTTAACACTTAAAGTTAAATTCTCGGTGCTTATCGGTCTGTTTTCTGCATCAAATAAAACAATATCCGCATCAAAGCTTTCGGTCTCGCTTAAAGTTTTATTAACAAGAGCAGACGCTTTAACCGTTTCAATGCGGTTCATAACCGTTCTGGGACCTGTTATGGTTATCATACCACTATCTGTTCCGCCAACAACTCCGTTTTCAGCAATTAATCCTCCCGCAGCAACTGCACCCTCTGCAGATGCCACAATTTGATATTCCTTAGTATCAATATAATCAAAATTGATTTTAACAGTTGCAGGAGAAATGCTTATAACATCATATTCGGCCGCATTAACTGCCGATGTTGCGGCAACCTTTAAATCATATTCACCGGGTGCATCAACCTCACCCGCAGAAGCGAATATACTGATATCAGAATCTTTTAGCGAGCTTATAACAGCGGTAGGTCCGCTTAAAGTAACCGTAAACCTCTGCTTAGAAATATCCCCGATAATATTCATATTGTTTTCTGAAACAAAGGTGTTTTCAAGATTAATATTAACCGGAATATTAGTAAAAGTTCTTTTAACGATAGGTTTTTGATTTATAACTATTGTAAGCCATAACAAAAATGCCATCAAAACCGAAAAGGTTATAGCAAACTGCTTATTATAAAACAGCTTTTTTAAAGAAAAGTCTTTTAAAAATTTCATTTCTTATCCTTTTCCTTTCCTTCGGTTTTTTTGAAAATGTTAATTTTATCAACAACCTTTTTAACAGTGCTGATTTTTTCAGCTTGCGCATTTTCGAGCAACAATCTGTTAAGCTCAGCACCTGCTGAAACACCGCTGTAATTTCGGGTTATGTTTCCATTAACAACAATAGAAATCGTTCCTGTTTCTTCTGATACAACAACTACAACCGCATCAGAGTTTTCAGTCATACCGATAGCGGCTCTGTGCCTCGTTCCTAATTGCAAGCTTAAATCCTCACGGGAAGTTAAAGGTAAAATACAACCTGCGGCATAAAGTCTACCCTCTCTGATAATCAAAGCACCATCATGCAAAGGGGATTTCGGGAAGAAAATATTATTAAGCATTGAGGAAGAAGCAGCAGCATCAATAACAGTTCCAGTATCAGCGATTTCGCCAAGCTGAGTTTTGCGCTCGAAAACTATCAAAGCACCGATATGCTTTTCAGACATAACCGCAATAGCTCGGCTAACATTTTCAATACATTTTGAAAGCTCAACACCGTCTCCTGAAAGATTTCGGTTTCCGGTGAAATTAGTATGGCCAACCTTTTCAAGAATACGCCTGATTTCAGGTTGGAAGATAACCGCCGCGGCGATAATAATTGAATCTACTATTTTAGAAAGCGCCCAAGAAACAGTTGTTAATTCGCACCAACGGGCTATAAAATAAATGATAAGCAAAATTGCAATACCCTTTATTAACTGACCTGCTCTTGATTCGCGCAAGAAACCGATAGCTTTATAAATAACAAAAGCTATTATCAATATATCTACAATATCGAAAAATCTGAAATTCGATATTGCAAAAACAACCTGATTCCAGCCCGAATAAATTGTATCAAAAATTCTATCCACCTTACTACTTCCTTTTCCTACAACTTTACATAATATAGTTTAACATATTTTCTTAATTCGTTCAATAGGTTTTTTAATATTTTTATTAATTTTTTATAAGATTTTTAATAAATTTTTCGCTTTTTATTGTATTTAAAAAAATGCCGACTTCATTTTCATTGTTAAATGTTGCCACCGACACTCTGACTGCACCTTTTTCGGTAGTTTTAAGCACCTTATGGGCAGACGGCGCACAATGTAAACCGCCTCTCACCGCAATATTATATTCGTCTAACATTGCCGCAGTTTTCTCACTGGAAACACCTTTCAAATTAAAAGGTAAAACTGGCACATAGCTTTGATATAACGGCTCAGGTGTATATAACTCAAAAATAGGATTATTTCTTAAAGAAAAATAAATGTTTTTAATTAAATTCAACTCACTTTTATATATTTTTTCAATTCCTTTTTGGTTTACATAATCTATACCTGCTCCTATTCCAAATATATTAGGAACACTCAATGTACCGCTTTCAAATCCCTCGGGTATGATATTTGGATGTTTAAAATCAAGCGAACCTGTTCCTGTTCCACCTTCTAAAATAGTGTTTTCAATATCCTTCCTGCAAAGCAAAATACCGCTGGACATAGGAGCATAAAGTCCTTTATGCGCCGCCACACATAGATAATCTATATTCATTTTCTGCATATTTATCGGCAAAACTCCCGCACCCTGAGCGGCATCAACCGCAAAAAGTATCCCCTTTTCTTTGCATATTTCTCCTATTTTTTCAATAGGCAAAATCTTTCCGCAAACATTTGAAGCGGCAGTGCAAAATATCATTCTGGTATTCGGTTTTATTGCTCTTTTAAAGTTTTCTGCCGTTATATTATCATCAGTTAAAGAAACATCTGCAATGCTATAAGGTATTTTCATTTTTTCAAGCGGACGCATAACCGCATTATGTTCAAGCGAGGAAACAATAATATGGTCTCCCCTTTTTAAAACGCCTTTTAAGACCATATTAATACTCGTTGTGCAGTTATGAGTAAAAATAACCTTTTCGGCATTTTCAAGACCAAAAAAATTTGCAGTTTTCTCTCTGATTTTATAAATTTCATCAACAGTTTTAACCGAAAGCTTATGACCGCTTCTGCCCGGATTAGCACAGTTGTTTTTCAAGGCATTTACCACCGCTTTTATAACCGTTTCGGGCTTTTTGCCGGTTGTTGCGGCGTTATCAAAATATATCATTAAAATTACTCCCTTATCAAACTTAAAGGGCGTAAAAAACGCCCTTATTTTGTTTCAATTATTTCGATTATTTTCACACCGGAAGTTATCAAAAGCTCTTTGATTTTTTCGATATCTCCCGTAACAGCGATTGCATATCCGCAACCTTGATTTGCTTTTATCTCTGTAAGCTTTTCAACCTTTGCTTTAAAGCCTTTTCGGTTCAATATTACCTTACCCTTAACCGCATAGGTTACCGTTCCTGTTACAATTAAATATTTTTTCATTTTATCCCTCCGAAAAACTCGGAATTAAAATTCCGGTCAAATAATAGACCTAGTACATACTATGAAAAAAAAGACAATCTGCCAAACTATTTATATGTGTTTTAGGCATATAAAGCTAAAAAATGAATAAATATTTTAAATCTAAGGCTTTTTCTCGCATATTTATGCAAAATTAGTTGACAATTATATTTTTAAGTGATATAATTTTATTGATAAAAAATCGCTTATGCGAAAAATCAAAAGGAGAATTTTTATGAAAAAGTTTACAAAAATTTTGGCTCTTTTAGCCGTTTTATGCTTAGTGCTTTCATGTGCTGCTTGCGGCTCAAAAGATACCGAAAAATTAGTTATGGGAACTAATGCTTCCTTCCCTCCCTATGAGTTTACTGATGATGCAGGCAATATCGTTGGTATTGATGCTGAAATCGCTGCTGCTGTTGCTGAGAAATTAGGCAAAGAACTCGAAATCAAAGATATGGATTTCGATTCTCTTTTAACTGCTGTTCAGTCCGGCTCTATTGACTTTGCTCTTGCAGGTATGACTGTTACTGACGAACGTAAAGAAACAGTAGATTTCTCAGATACATACGCTACAGGTGTTCAGGTTGTTATCGTTTCTGAAAACTCTGCCATCAAAACTGTTGATGACTTGCAGGGCAAGAAAATCGGCGTTCAAACCGGTACCACAGGCGACATCTATTGTACCGACGATTACGGTCAGGATATGGTAAAACAGTATCAAAACGGCGCTTTGGCAGTTGCTGCTCTTAAAAACGGTCAGGTTGACTGTGTTGTTATTGATAACGAGCCTGCTAAAAATTATGTTAAAGCAAACGAAGGTCTCATCATTCTTGAAACCGAATATGTTAAAGAAGATTATGCCGCAGCTATCTCTAAGGATAACAACGAGCTTTTAGAGGACTTTAACAAGGCTTTAAAAGAACTTAAAGAAGAAGGCAAAATTGATGAAATCATTAACAAGTATATTCCTGCTGAATAATACTTGAAGTTTGTTTAAAATTTAGATAGCAGGGTTGCAACCGCTTCCCTGCTACAATTTTGTAAAAACAGGTGATATTTTGAATTTCTTAACCTTTACCGAATGGCTAGCCGGTGCACCAGAGTGGTTTGAAGGATTCCCAAAATGGATTCAACAATTTGTTTTCCAAATCTACCAAACCTTTATCTATGCAGATAGATGGAAGCTCTTTGCCGACGGTCTGCAAATAACCTTTATTGTAACGATAGGCGCTTTATTCTTAGGTATAATAATCGGTCTTTTAATAGCCATTATCAGAACATCTCATGATTTAAGCAGTAAAAAACCAAATTTCATATTAAGAGTTTTTAATACTATTTCTAATATATATTTAACCATTATTCGCGGAACTCCAATGATGGTTCAGCTTTTAATTATGGGCTTTGTTATTATGGTGCCCGAAACCAAATTCGATACCATTCTATGCGGTATTATAACACTTGGTATTAACTCAGGTGCTTATGTTGCAGAAATTGCCCGTTCAGGCATTATGTCTATTGATAAGGGGCAAATGGAAGCTGGTCGCTCATTAGGTTTCAGTTATGTCAGCACTATGTGGCATTTCATAATACCTCAAGCTATTAAAAACATATTGCCCGCCCTTGGTAACGAAATGATTACCCTGCTTAAAGATACCTCTCTTGTATCAGTTATAGCTCTTCGCGATGTTACCAAGCAAGCGCAAAACATTGTTAGCATAACATATCAGGCTTATGTTCCCTATATTAGTTTGGCAATAATATACCTCATTTTAGTTGTTGGTTTAACCAAGCTTTTAGGAATTTTTGAAAGGAGGCTTCGCAACAGTGATCACTAATGAAACTCTGATTAAGGTTGAAAACCTCCAAAAAAAATTCGGAGAAACTGAAGTTTTAAAAGGAATAAATATAGAAATCAAGCGCGGAGAGGTTATTGTAATTATTGGTCCATCCGGTTGCGGAAAATCAACCTTTTTAAGAACCTTGAATTTGCTTGAACAACCAACAGGCGGAAGCATTTTATTTGAGGGTACCGATATTACCGACCCTAAGACAAATATAAATATCCACCGTCAAAAAATCGGTATGGTTTTCCAACAGTTTAACCTGTTCCCGCATATGACGGTGCTTAAAAATATGACCATCGCGCCGACTAAGCTTTTAAAAATGTCAAAATCAGAAGCCGAAGAAACCGCGATGAAATTGCTTGAAAAGGTAGGTCTTGCTGACCGAGCTAATTCCTACCCCTCTCAATTATCAGGCGGTCAAAAACAGCGTGTTGCAATCGTTAGAGCTCTTACCATGCAACCTGATGTTATGTTGTTTGACGAGCCAACAAGCGCTCTCGACCCCGAAATGGTTGGTGAGGTTTTAGAGGTTATGAAATCTCTCGCGCAAGACGGTATGACTATGGCAATCGTTACTCACGAAATGGGATTTGCAAAAGAAGTTGCAGATAAGATTATATTTATAGACCAAGGTGTTATAATGGAGGAAGGAACTCCCGAAGAGATTTTCTCGAACCCCAAATGCCCCCGTCTTAAAGACTTTTTAAGCAAAGTATTATAAAATAAACCCGTTAGTTCTTCTGAACTAACGGGTTTTGTTTTTGCTAAAAATATAATTTGTTTATTAACTTAAAATCTTCTAAATCATATTCAGCTATAAACTCTTCGGTTACGATATAAAGCTTATTCCCAATGCAAATACCGCGAACGAAATATGCATTATCCATAGTTTCTAAATTCACAGAGAAAACATTTTTGAAGTTTCCGTTTTCATATTTAAATAGAACATACTCGCCTGAATCTTCGCTTATAGCAGAAAAGCCTATCAAATTCCGTTTAACATCAACCAAGCTTGCTTTATGAGAACTTGTAGCATCGGAATAATTATATTTTGTAATAAATTTTGAAGCTTCTTTAACATCGGCAGGATTAGAAATATCAAACATTGATATTTTAACACCGCGTGTTCTGCCGGTTATTTCATCAGCATCCATACCTATTCCTAAAAGCTTTCCGTCGCCATACGGGAATAAGAAATTAGAAAATCCGGGGATTTTAAGAGCAGATAAAACCTTTGGATTTTTAGGGTCTTTTAATTCAACGCAGAAAAGCGGGTCGGTTTGACGGAAGGTTACGAAATAAGCATAATCACCCATAAATCTAACCGAATATACTCTCTCTTCGGGTGCTAAATCTTTAACTTCTCCAACCTTTTTTAAATTTTTATCGAGTATAATCAATGAATTGCTTCTGTTTGTTGTTACCGATACAATTTCTTTTCCAACACCAAAGTCATTGTATGATTTTACCTGTTTATCAACCGTTGTTACAAATCGGAAATACCCATCATTTTCATCAATAGAAAACTGGTTCAACAAATCGCCATCTATACTTTCGTTGGCTTTCAAATCAATTTTACCGTCTGAAATAGAGTATCTTACAACCGTTGTTTTCTCCTCTTCCCAATTATACCCTGCGGTTATAATATTTTTAGTACTGCAATAAACATTTTGACTGCTTCCCAAAAGCGATTTAGTATCGGTAAGCTTTCCGTTTGTTATATTATATCCGCAAACCACTGTATACTCGGCGGAATTCGGTTTAGGACAAATGTTAATAGTATCTCCTTCAACCTGCCCCGAAAAATTTTCGCAGTTTACGGTTGGAATATAGGTAGAAGTATCATTTTTAACTATATTAAAAACATCAAGATTATAATTTGTTATAAGATATAATTTATTACCGATAAGTCGTGAAGAAACATACATACCGCTTTGCTCTAAATCAAATAGCCTTTTCGGTTTTTCGCGGTTAGATATATCCAAAACAACCGACTTTGTCATACGAGAACCAAACTGCCCATTTGATAAAAATACAACATAATTATCATATAAATACATCTCATTTGTTAAACCGATAATATCATTAAGCAGAAAATCGTTAGACAAAAGTTTGAGGTTCTTGGCGTCAATTATCCTGAATTCCTTGTTTCTTGCCGAAAGAGTATAAATGTATTTTCCGTCAGTTTTAACTATATCGCTTTCCTCAACACCCGAAACCTGATTATTAGTATTTGTATAATCGTTGTTCAATTCTGAATCGGTAGTTGAAGCAGAAGTATTTTCACCCTTAGTACCTCCTGCATTAACAGCACCGTCATCAGTAGCATAATCCTCTATCACATATAATTCCATATCGCTTTCTTTTCTAGGGAAAATGCCGTCTAACAAATCACTCTTTTTAAATTCTTTTATAACGCTATAAACATCTTCATAGGAATTTGTTTGATTTTTTAATTCATTATTAACCCTGGTTTTTGCAAAATTATCTTTAATTAAATTAATACCTGAAATCGTTGCAACCGAAGTGAAAACTAAAACAAAACATAAAGCAAAAGCTATTGCAGTTTTATAAATAGGTTTTATAGGCTTATTTTGTTTTTCGGTTTCGCTTTCTATCTTAGAAAGGACTTTATTCCTAATATATTTATCTGCCGATATATTTTCGAGCGAATTTTTATATCTTTTTTCAAACATTATAAATCATCTGCCTTTATAGTATTTTTTAATATTTCGCGAGCGCGAAATAGATGGGTTTTAACCGTTTGCGGTTTCATATTATTTAATTTTGCAATTTCCTCAACCGAATAACCGCAATAATAATGCAAGTGTATAACCGTTCGGTATTTAAGCGGCAGCTTTAAAACTTCGTTTAGAACATAACCGTCGCTATCCATATCATACTCGGCTATATTCTCGTTTAAGGGCTCAGTCTTTTTAACATACCAAGATGAATTAAAACTATTAGAACAGTTAACGGTTATTCTCAAAAGCATAGCCTTAATATGCTCTTCACTTTGCATTTTTTTATAAACCTTAATGTATCTCAGGAATACCTCCTGCAAAATATCATCAGCATCTGCCCTGCTTTTAGTTCGGATAAAAGCCAGTCTGTAAATCATATCCGAATATTTCAAAAATGCATTTTCAGGCAAAGCCTCCAAAATATCAAAATCGCGATTTTTTAAGTTCAAGGTTAAAACCCCCTTTCATAAATAATACCAACAAAGGTATAAAAAGGTTTCAAAAAAATTGCTATACCTTAAAATAGGCATAGCAATTTTCTTTAATTTATGCAAAAACAGGCTTTGAGCGATTCATATCAGATATGCAAACCCAACTGTTACCTGCGGCAACATCCAAAGCAGTTCCGTCCACATTAGTGAACTTAAAGCTATTAGAAGCGCTTCCCTTGCTCCATTTTATAGGAGTATATGTACCGTTAACGATATAATAACCGTCGCCCGAATTCAATAAAACTTCCTTATGACCTTTACCATCGGTACAACCCGGGTAAGAACGGATAGTTGTATTTAAAACAAATACATTTTTAAATGCTAAATTTTCTTTTGTATAGTAATCTTTACGCTCAGTGCCATTGAAATATCTAATATATTTTCCGCTTGCCGCATCATAATTCATCTCGGTCTTATAAGATGCTGAGAAAGGAACTGTTACTTTATTTGCAACATTTTCAAATTTAACTGTTTCGGTTACGAAATTTTGCCAATTTTCAGTTTTAGTTGTGGTTGTTTCAAAGCCTTTTGAAACCATAGATTGCCACATACCGTCGCCATAACCATAGAGGGTATGTTCGCTGGAAAGTCCATTAGAAATTCTGGCTCCGCCATCATTTTTAGATACAACCAAACGGTCAACATCGTTTAAGTGTCTTCCTGCATGGTAAGAATCCTGACCATGGTGAACATAAATAGCATCATGACCCATAGCTAAATCAATGAAAGCATAACGAGCAGAACGAACAGTACCGATTTTTTCAATACCTGTTGTATCCTTGAAAATCGCAACAAGGCGAGTTATGCCGCCCTCAACTTCAGTTTCATAAACTATATCAGCTTTGCCAATACCTGTTTGAACGGGTTGAGCTATAGAAATATTATTAATTGTAACTGCAACAGGGCGTCTGTTTGCTTTTTCAGGGCTTAAATCTTCTAAGCCTGTTAAATTATTAACTGCATACTTAGGCTTTTCAGGAACGCTAACCGCAGTATCTTCCCCTCTATCAACACTTAAAGTATCCGTATTCTTTTTGCAGCCCGCAAAAGAAAATACCAAAGAAATAACCAATATACCACACAACAATCTTTTAACCACTTTGAGAAACCTACCTTTTAAAATTCTTAATTCTTTCCTAATTCTTTTGTTCTTTTATAAGAACTTTTAACCGCATTCATAACCCCTGCTCTGAAACCTGAGTTTTCTAAGGCATGAACACCTTCTATTGTACTTCCCGCGGGACTGCAAACTTCGTCCTTAAGCTCGGCGGGATGCTTAGATGTTTTCAAAATCATTTTAGCTGAGCCTAAAAGAGTTTGAGCGGCATACTCGATAGCTTTTGCTCTCGGCAAACCACATTCAACCGCCGCATCTGCCAAGCTTTCGGCAAACATATAAACAAACGCAGGTCCACACCCCGAAACCGCCGAAGCAGCATCAATTAAGTTTTCGGGTATTTTATCAAGCTTGCCTGCAAATTTTAAACCGTCGCAAAACTCGCTTATTTCATCCATAAACACCTCGTCGTTACAGGTATAAAGAATCATACCCTCGCCAACTAAAACAGGAGTGTTAGGCATTATGCGAATAATTGGATAATTTGCGCCAAGCATTTCTTTAATTGAAGAAATTTGAACACCTGCCGCCATTGAAACCAAAATAAATCTATCTGTTCTGCGGGCCAATGTATCAGCAATACCGTCTAACGTTTCTTTTAACATTTGTGGTTTAACTCCCAAAAAGATAAATTTAGCTCTTGCCGCAACAGCAGTATTATCATAAACATCACAGTTTAAATTATTAGACAAAACCTGAGCCTTGTTTGCAAATTTATCTGCAAGCATTATTTCGTTGCCCGAAACCGACTTTGAAACTGCAATAGCCAAAGCCGAACCCATATTTCCAACTCCGATAAACCCGAATTTATAATCAGACATCAAAACCCTCCTATCTAATCTGACCGTTACCCGAAATTATATATTTATAGGTATTTAGCTCAGTAAGTCCCATAGGACCGCGAGCATGAAGCTTTTGAGTTGAAATACCCATTTCGCAGCCAAGCCCAAACTCGCCGCCATCAGTAAATCTGGTTGAAGCATTAACATATACCGCCGCTGAATCAACACGCGAAGTGAAATAATCAGCATTAGTTTTATTTTCGGTTATAATGCTTTCGCTATGATGGGTTGAATGTTTTGAAATATGCTCAACCGCTTCGGTTATATTTGAAACAACCTTTACCGCCATTTTATAATCTAAAAACTCAGTATCAAAATCAGTATCAGAAGCCTTTGTAATATCAATATGTTTTAAAGCCTCTTCGTCTCCGATAAGCTCCACCTTGTTTTGACGGTCTTTATCATAAAACCTTGCATATAACTTAGGTAAAAGCTCGCAAGCCTTATTTTTATGAACAAGCAAAACTTCTGCCGCGTTGCAAACGGAAGGACGGCTTGCCTTTGCATTATCAATAATTTCAAGCGCCATATCAGTTGAAGCAAATTCATCAACATAAATATGGCAAATACCAGTTCCCGTTTCAATGCAAGGAACCTTCGCATTTTCAGTGCAAGCCTTGATAAGACCTTTTCCACCTCTTGGGATTAATAAATCAACTAAACCCACCGCAGTCATAAGCTCGTTTGCGCTTTGCCTTGTTGTATCTTCAACGAGATTGATATAATCCTCTGGAACATCTGCGTTTTTAAGACCTTGTTTCAATGCTTTAACGATAGCCGAAGCACTTAAAAATGCCTCTTTTCCGCTTCTGAGCACCGAAACATTACCGCTTTTAAAAGCTAATGCCGCCGCATCAGAGGTTACATTAGGTCTGCTTTCATAAATAATGGCAACAACACCGAAAGGTACTAGGGTTTTCTCTATCAAAAGCCCGTTTTTATGAGTAAAACTCTTAACAACACTACCAACGCTATCAGGCAGATTTGCAACCTCTCTGATACCGTCTGCCATACCTTTAATTCGGTCTTTTGAAAGAAGAAGTCTATCTATCATAACATCAGAAACATTGCCTCTTGCATTTTCAACATCCATAGCATTAGCTTTTAAAATTTCATCGGTATTTTCAATTAAGCTATCTGCCATTTTATTTAAAGCGTTATTTTTAACCTCGGTTGAAAGAGGCGCATTTAATGATGTTTTTTTAGCCTTTTTAAGCAAATCAAAAGTATTTACCATATTTAGTCTGCCTTTCCGGAATAAAATCTGGTTCCAACATCTTTACCTTCAACAATATCATAAAGAATTTCAGGCTCGCTTCCGTTAGCAATAACCATATCAGTTCCACCCTCGGTTGCTATTTTCGCGGCACTGATTTTAGTATGCATACCGCCTGTTCCGAGTTCACTGCCGGCTCCACCCGTCATCGCAACAATTTCATCGGTTATTTCATAAACCGAATGAAGCAAAACGGCATTTTTATCTTTATGGGGGTCGGCGGTATAAAGTCCGTCAATATCAGATAGAATAATAAGCAAATCTGCATTAAAGGTTGTTGCAACAATAGCACCCAAAGTATCGTTATCACCTATAACTATCTCTTCGGTTGCAATAGTATCGTTTTCGTTTAAAATCGGTATTGCACCAAGTTCTAAAAGACGGCGAACAGTATTTTCGAAATTTGCTCTTCTAACTGTATGCTCAATGTCGGCACCTGTAATCAAAATTTGAGCCACTGTATGATTATATTCGCTAAACAGTTTATCATATGTATACATTAGTTCGCATTGACCAACCGCCGCCGCTGCTTGTTTGGTTGGTATATCAGAAGGCTTTCCCGAAAGGGATAATTTTCCAACTCCCATACCAATAGCACCCGATGAAACTAAAATAATTTCATTACCTGCGTTTTTGAGATCGCTCATAACCTTGCAAAGCTTTTCAACTCGGCGAATATTAATTCTGCCAGTTTTATGAGCTAAGGTCGATGTTCCTAATTTTATAACAATTCTCATTATAACATCTCCTAAATTATATACAAAAATATTATACTATATTATCATACAAATTTCTACTATTTTTTTAAAATTTGTAAAAAGAAAAACGGCCGAAAAAACGACCGTTTAAAATCAAAATTTTTATCTTGCTAATGGGTGGAACTTTGCATAAGCCGATGTGTATTTACTCTTCATAAGCTGAGCATAAATCTGAGTTGAAGATAAATCAGCATGACCTAACATTTCCTTAATATCAGAAAGCTTGGCACCGTTTTCAAGCAAATGCGCCGCAAAGGAATGACGCAAAGTATGAGGCGTTATATCCTTTTTAATACCTGCTGTTTCTGCGTAATGCTTAACTATCTTCCAAAAGCCTTGGCGAGACATTTGCTGACCTGTCATATTAGTAAAGAGCTTGTCTTCATCATCCTCTAAAACTATTGCAGGTCTAACATTAATAAGATAATCGGCAATACTCTTAACCGCCGCAGGATAAAGCGGAATTATGCGTTCTTTTTTGCCGTTTCTAAGATGAACGATACCAATCTGCAAATTAATATCAGAAACCGTTAGATCAATAATTTCAGAAACCTTAATACCTGTTGCATATAAAAGCTCTAACATCGCTTTATCACGAATACTCTTATAATCAATACCGTTTGGTTGAGATAACAAAAGTAAAACTTCGCTTGCATCTAAAACATCAGGAAGCTTGCGCTCTACCTTTTTAACCTTAAAACCGTCAACAGGATTTGTTTCGCAAAAACCTCGGCTTACTAGGAAACGGTAAAAACATCTGAGAGAAGCTAAAATACGAGATTTTGTCGCTTCAGATTTGCCGATTTTTTCAAGATACTCAATATATTCTGTTATAAACTTTTTATCGGTTTTAGCAATATCTTTTATATTCTTTGAGGTACAGTATGAATAAAACTGATTTATATCACGTATGTAAGATACAACTGTATTTTCAGAAGATTTTTTATCATTATAAAGATAATTTTCAAATAACGCTATAAAATCTTTCATACTGCCACCTCCTTAAAATTCTTAAAATTTGAAACTATTTATAAACTGCGAAGATAAAATACCGTCCGCCGCGGCTGATAATAAAACAAGCCCTGAAAGACACAAAACCTTAACAGAATAATTTTTAAATTCGTTATATAAATTATAATCTGCATTTTTAAACATAGTAAGCTTAATCTGAATGACCGAAAACCCTACTCCTTCAATAGAGCAAAGCAATAAAGCTACCGTAAAAATAACTGAGGGCAAAAGCAAAATAATCGCATGAAAAGCAACACCCTCAAAAGAATAAGCAGAATAAAGATATGCGGTTATTAAGCCATTTAAAAAGCCACGGACCGCAACACAAATCGGCACCGCAACCACTCCGAAAATACTACTGCCGAAAATAAAGCTGAATACTATAAACAAGAGCGAACTTAAAAAAGAATTAAAAAATATTTTAAAAAATCCTGAATTTTGCCTGTCTCTTAAAAAATCATCAAGATAAGCTTTAGAAAAGCTTTCAAACGAAGTATAACTCTTGAAAGAGAAAACCGCAAAAGCCACACCAAAAACAAAAAGAGAAATCATCAAAATTAAAAGCTTATTTTTTAAAACAAATTTTATAAACTTATTATAACCTCTTAAATTCAAAACCCTTCCTATTTGCATATCACCACTCCTTTACTTTAAGAAATGATATGCATTTAAAGGACAAGATATGCCAAAATTCAAGCAAACTACATTTAGTGCAGTTAAAATAAGCTAACACAAAATCTTGATTTTAATATACTTTATGTAAACCTATAAATAGGCGAGAAAAAATCCGCCATAAATTTCAGGTGGCGAACTTTACTCAAAAATCACCTTAAAATCAAGTGTATAATAGTTATACTATATTTAATGTATTATGTCAAATGTCATTTTTGTAACCAATTAAATGTTATGTAAACTTTTTATGTTAACCATACTATATGTGCTGTCTGCCGTTTTATGTTAACCCAATTTATTGTGAAAAAATATCTTTTCTTTTTTTAAAATTTATGTTATACTATATGAAGTAATTTAAAATTAGAGGAGATTTCAAATGAGTAAAACCGTAATTGTTACCGGTGCTTCAAAAGGTATTGGTGCCGCAACCGCAATTTTATTTGCGCAAAAAGGATATAATGTTGTAATTAATTATAATGAATCTTATGAGTCCGCTTCCCTGCTCTGCAATTCTCTAACTGCAAACGGATATTCTGTTATGATGCAGAAAGCTAATGTTGCTAACAAGCTTGAAGTTGACCTTATGGTTAAAGAAACACTTTATAAATATGGTTCTCTTGATATTTTAGTTAACAATGCAGGTGTTGCTTTCCAAGGCTTAACAAGCGAAACCGATGAAATTGATTTTGACCGTATTATTGATGTTAATCTTAAAGGTGTTTTCAACTGTTGCAAGGCAGTTATCCCCTCAATGGTTAGCCGTCAGTCAGGTAAAATAATTAACATTTCTTCAATGTGGGGTCAGGTTGGAGCTTCCTGTGAGGTTGCTTACTCTGCTTCAAAAGCCGGCGTTATTGGTCTTACAAAGGCGCTTGCTAAGGAATTAGCTCCCAGCGGTATCACGGTTAATGCTATTGCACCAGGTCTTATCGAAACCAATATGAATTCCAATTTAACTATTGAAGAATTATCAGATTTCGTTAGCACTATTCCGCTTGGCAGAATGGGTAGCGCAGACGAAATTGCAGCCGCAATAGAATTCTTAGCCTCAGATAAAGCCGATTACATAACGGGTCAGGTTTTAGGTGTTAACGGCGGATTAGTAGTTTAATTAGATTTTTCACCCGTGCTTATGCACGGGTATTTTTTTGCACAAAAAAACTCGACCTTATTAGGTCGAGTTTTTAATATATCTAAATAATTATTAGATTTCAGCAAAGTACTTAATTGTACGAACCATCTGGCTTGTGTAGCTGTTCTCGTTATCATACCAAGCAACAACCTGTACCTGATAGGTATCATCATCAATCTTAGTAACCATAGTCTGAGTAGCATCGAAGAGTGAACCATAGGTAATACCGATGATGTCAGAAGAAACGAGCTCTTCCTCAGTATAACCGAAAGAAGCACTTGAAGCAGCCTTCATAGCAGCGTTGATGCCTTCCTTAGTTACATCCTTGCCCTTAACAACAGCAACAAGAAGAGTTGTTGAACCGGTCGGAACAGGAACACGCTGAGCAGAACCGATGAGCTTGCCGTTGAGTTCAGGAATAACAAGACCGATAGCCTTAGCAGCGCCGGTAGAGTTAGGAACGATGTTGCAAGCAGCAGCGCGAGCACGACGAAGGTCGCCCTTTCTGTGAGGACCGTCAAGAACCATCTGGTCGCCTGTCCAAGCGTGAACAGTAGTCATAATACCGCTTTGGATAGGAGCATACTTATTTAAAGTATCAGCCATAGGAGCTAAGCAGTTAGTTGTGCAAGAAGCAGCAGAAATGATAGTATCGTCAGCAGTAAGAGTTTTCTCGTTAACGCTGTAAACGATAGTTTTGAGGTCGTTGCCTGCGGGAGCAGAAATAACAACCTTCTTAGCACCTGCATCAATATGAGCCTGAGACTTCTCTTTTGAGCAATAGAAACCTGTGCACTCTAAAACAACGTCAACACCGATTTCACCCCAAGGAAGATCCTTAGCATCTTTCTCAGCATAAATTTTGATAGTTTTGCCGTCTACAGTGATGCTGTCCTCACCTGCAACAACAGTATCTGCAAGAGCATATCTACCCTGAGCAGAGTCGTACTTTAATAAGTGAGCGAGCATTTTGGGGCTGGTTAAATCGTTGATAGCAACAACTTCATAACCCTCTGCACCAAACATCTGACGGAATGCGAGACGACCGATACGGCCGAAACCATTAATAGCAACTTTAACCATTGGAATAACCTCCTAAAATTCTTATGATACTATTCTACCCCATTTTGTAAAATTTTTCAAGTAATTTGTTCTAATTTTAACAGTATTTTTAAATTTTCGATAATTTGGCATAATAATATATATAAAGGTGGGTAAATAATTGATATTTTTGCCGAATAAATTCGAAAGATATACTGCATCTATTCGCAGTTTCATTCATAAATCCGCTCTAAAAAACGGAATTTCAAAAAAACAAATTTCAATTCTTAAAAAAATTTTAATTGCTGAGACTTTGCAAAACCCCGAATTGCTACCAACCGATATAAATATTTTATCATATAAGATACTTTATCTTTCATATTTTTTCTATTTAGGTAACGGAGAAAATTTTAGGTTTAGAATTAATTTTAACGGAACATTCTTAATCTCACAAAAAACTTTTTCGTTACTTCTTTTATCGGTTTGCAATCAAAGCAGAAACATTGAGGTATTAAATATAAAAAACAACATCTGCATTAAACTTAAAAATTGCAAGGATACTCCAAACCATACTCTTTTAAAGCATCTAAGTTCAATCGTTTATAAGGAGAAAAAAAGCGGAGATTTACTGATTTCAATCCCCGCAGAAAAAACCGATAAAGTGGCCTTAGAGGCATTTGATATAAATCTATCATTAGCAGACCCTTTTTCGCCTATTAATATATTTTTGAGTTAATATTTTCGATAATCTGCTCAGCAATTTTCATACCGTCTACCGCGGCAGACATTATCCCTCCTGCATAACCTGCGCCCTCTCCGCAAGGATATAAGCCACTTATGTTAACACTTTCATAATTTTCGTTTCTGGTTATTCTTACAGGTGAAGAAGAACGGGTTTCAGGCGCTGTAAGCACGGCATCATCATCCGCAAAACCATTAATTTTTTTATCAAAAACATGTATAGCTTCTTTTAAACTATCGCATACGAACTGAGGAAAAATTTTATAAAAATCAGCGAAAACCGTCTCAGGCTTAACGGTTGGTTTAACCTTTCCTATTTTAAAATCTTTGCCGTTTACAAAATTTCCAACAGAGGTAATAGGAACTTTTCCTTTTGCGATATTAAAAGCATTTTGCTCAATTTTCTGTTGAAAATAACAGCCTGCAAGAACGTCTTCGCTTTCAAAATCCTCAGTATTAATTCCAACCAAAAGCGCAGAATTTGAATTTTCACCGTCTCGCTTGGAATAACTCATTCCATTAACCGCAAGCCCTTTTTCTTCGCTTGAAGCATTAATAACCTCGCCACCGGGGCACATACAAAAAGTATAAACCCCTCTGCCGCTTTCAAGATGGGTTACAAGCTTATAATCAGCCGCGCCCAAATGCTCACTTTCAGCAAAATTGCCATATAAAGCGCGGTTAATATCTTTTGATAAATGCTCTATTCTAACGCCAACCGCGAAAGGTTTTTGCTCTAATTTAACCCCTCTGTTTTTAAGCATCATAAAAGTATCTCTTGCAGAATGTCCCGTTGCCAGAATTAAAATTTCAGTGTTGAAAATTCCTTTGTTTGTTTCAATAGAAGTTATTTTTCCATTGTTTATTATAATATTTTTAAGCTCGGTTTCAAATAAAACCTTACCGCCAAGCTTTATAACTTCATGCCTTAAATTCTTAACAACATTTATTAAAACATCGGTTCCAATATGAGGCTTTGCATCGGTTAAAATATTATCACCGGCACCGAATTTATTAAGCTCTGAGAGAACAATTTTACAGCGTTTATCCTTAATGCCTGTGTTTAATTTTCCGTCAGAAAAAGTGCCTGCTCCGCCCTCGCCAAACTGAACATTTGTATCAGGATTTAAAGCCTCGCCCGAAAAGAAACTATCAACCGCCTTTTTACGATTATCGGCATCCATACCGCGTTCTATTACTATCGGACAAAGTCCTGCTTTTGCGAGGGTTAACGCCGCAAACATACCCGCAGGACCAAAACCCACAACAACAGGCGGATTTTCGAGGGTATTTTCTGCCTTTTTAAATTCATAAACAAAAGGCTTATATATTTGAGCATTTTTATTAAATCTTAAAAACTTTTCCTCGCCCGATAACAAATCAACCAAAACCGAGCAACAAAAATGAACATCGTTTTTATGCCTTGCATCAACCGATTTTCTATAAAGCTTAACCGATTTAATGGTTTTAATATCAATCTTGAATTTTTTAGCCACCATTTGATTCAAACTATCAAAATCAGTATCAATCGGTAAATTAATATTATTTATAAGTATCATTGTTTTACCTTTAAAATGTTATCCGAGGCGCAAAAAGCACTCGACCAAGCCCATTGCAAATTAAATCCACCGCAATCGCCGTCTATATCTAAAATTTCACCAACAGCATAAAGTCCCTTAGCATCACGGCTTTCCATTGTTTTGAAATTGAAACTTTTAGTATCTAGTCCGCCCGCCGTTACCTGAGAGTTTAAAAATCCTGTTGTTCCAATAGCTTTGAATTGGAATTTTTTAAGAACAGATGCTATTTCTTTACATTTTTTATCATTAAGCTCAGATACACTATCGCTTAACTTTAAGCCAACTGATTTTAAAACCACCTGACCTAAGCGTTTATTTAGCATACCTGTGAAAAACTCGTCCAGATTGCAGTATGAAAGATTGTTTCGACGAGCCTTCAACATTTCATACACCAGACCGAAATCATATTCAGACATAATATCAAGCCATATTTCTGTATCTTCTTTTGTTTTTGAAACCTCGCGAGAAATTTGCAAAATCGGAGGACCTGATAATCCGTAATCGCAGAAAAGCACCTCGCCAAACTCGGTTCTAACAGCCTTTCCCGAAACGCTTAAAGTTGCATTTGCATTAACCTTTATTCCCTTTAACTGTTTAACAATATCGGTTTCAGTTTTTATCTGAACGATAGCGGGTGTGCATTCCTTTGTTTTAAAGCCTGCTTTTTTAAGAACATTGAGCATACTTCCATCGCACCCTAATCTATCGCCTCCTGATAACAAACCTGTTGCTATTATAATATTTTCAGCTAAAAAGCTTAGATTATCGCATATAACTTTATATTTTCCGTTTGAAATCTGAATATTGGTAGCTTTGGTTTCAAGATGCGTTATAACCCCTAAATTATCGGCGGCAAATCTAAGGCAATCAACAACCGAAGCCGCCTGCAAGCCCATAGGAAAAGCTTTATCCCCCTCAAAAACAAAAGGTACACCGATTTTTTCAAAAAAGTTTTCCGTAAAACTCAAATCATATTTTTCTAAAGCAAAACGGCAAAACTCAACATTATCACCATGATACCGCGAGAGATTGATATTTTTATTTGAAATATTGCATCTGCCGTTACCCGTAAGTGCGAGTTTTTTACACACGCGAGGAGATGACTCTAAAATCCTAACCGAAAGCTCAGGATTTTTCTGTTTTAAATAAACCGCTGAGCAGAGTCCTGCCGCACCGCCGCCAATGATAATTACATCTGTTACCATATAAAACCTACCAATATTTTTTCTTTAATAATAGCATAGATTATCTTTTTTTGCAACATAAAAGCGACTAAGGTTTAAACCATAGTCGCTTTTAAAGTTTTATAAATTATTTAGACTCAACGGTAAATCTTGTTCCTTCCCAACCGCCGCTATGCGAAGTGTTTTGAATAAATGTTATTTGCTTTTGAGTGTTTAAGGTATTATAAAATGCAACTATACCAGAAACAGGACAAATAGCATCACCAAGACCTGCACCTATAACTGTATTGCAGGTTATTTTGGTTGCAAAGTGAACAGGGTCGTAATAAGATAGAGCGGTTTTATAAGTTGGACGCCAAGAGCTTTGTTTTCTTCCAACAGCAGTAGGATTCAAATCGCAAAGCCACGGCAAATCCACTGTTAAAAGACTTGGATTAACACCTGTAACATCTTTTAAAAGAGCCGCAACGGCAATGCTTTGGAATCCGCCCATACTTGTTCCCTTAACAATAAGTTCGCTATTGTTCCAGAAACCGTTTCCGTTTTGACCAAAATACTCTATCATAAATTTATTAGCTAACAAATCACGCTTAATCATTTGCAAGAAATAGATATTTTCTTTTGAAGCATTTTCAAAACCAAAACCGTCAAGTACATTTTTAATTTCGGTTTTATAGTTGTCATCACTAATAAACTTCTCTATATCAATACTATGAGCACAAATGCAGAACACCGCAGTATTTTCCTTATAAACCTTATCAGGCACAGCAACGCTATAACTTTGGAACTGTGTCATTAAACCGATTTTAGAGGTTACAGAAGCATTTGCAGGATAGGTTAAATAACCTGTTACAACTCCCGCATTACCATAAACATCAGTGCCGCAACGAAGCTCAACCAAATAGGTTAAAAATCCGTTTTTATCACTTGAAACCGATTTCATTTTAACGATTTCAATATTTGTATTTTTAATCTCATCAGTAGCAGTTTTCCAGAACGAATCAAAATCAGCAGGTTTTGTTGTTGATGGGGTTATTTCATCAATATTGAAACCAACACTACCAACGAAATGATAATTAGTATCGGTTTCCTTGAAATCGCTGATTTTTTGCTTACTGCTATTGCAAGCCACAATATTAAAATAAACAAATCCTTCGGTCTGCGAAGTTAAAGACAAATTACAAACACCATTTTTGCCCGAAACATAATAATCTTCGGTTTTTTGATTAGATTCATTAAATGTTACAACATGGAAATAAGGAACACTTAAAATCTTTCCGTCCGCATAGGCGGCAACGGTTACATTTGCGGTCTGCCCTGCTTTATACTCAATAGAATTAGCATCAGAATCACCTATAAGTTTAAGAGTTTTTCCATCAGCAACAGCAGTTTCATAAGAAACAGCGGATATAGCCGAGATTGACTCATAACCATCATTAAATTCTAAAACATTATCTTCTAAAAGTTTTTCAAAAGCATTTGCACTGTAACCTATTAAATCAGTATTATATGCAGAAATGTAAAGAGTATTGCCATCAACATAAATTTTAGCTTTATTAACTGCAACTCGGTAATCTGCAACAATACGAATCACCTTTTCATCGGACGGAACACTATCAACCTCTGCTAATTTAACACCTGATGTTTTATAAATAGCATTGTTTATAATAGCAGTTGCCTCGTTATTTCCACTCTCGTTAACTATTTTATATTCCGATATATTATTAGAGTTAATAGTAACTGTCTCATAATTAGCATTATCATTAAACACTTCTATAAACCTGCCTTTCTCGTGCAACAATGTTGCAAGCAAATGATAACCTTTTTCGTTTAGATGAACATCATAAGTATTATTAAGGCAAAGTGAAGGCGGAACCAATCCCTCGGCGATTTTTTCATTATCTGCCGCCGTTGCGGTTATACCCTCAAACTCCAAGCCATAAGTTATAGCTGCCTCTCTGAAGCTTACACAATGGTCGCCAAACGCTTCATAGAATTTCTTATCATAATTAGTATTAGTAAACGGAATTACAATCAAATAGTTATTACTTCCGTGAAAATCAACCATAGCCTTATATTGAGCTATAAGGTCATCGGTTGATATATAATGACCGTTTGCACCCATTAAATAAATATTTAATGAATCTGCGGTTGCAGTATTATTAAACTTAACCGAAGCACCCGCAGGTATTGTAACGGCAGACGAATAATCCTCTCGCTTTAATTTAACGGTGCAAGAACGAGGAGACCATACAAAATCTTCAATCAAAATAGTGTATTTAACTCCATCAATAGTTATATCGTTTACAGATATTTGATTGCCCAAATGATAAACAAGGTCAATATTTATACCTGTCGAGGTAACAAAACCGTTATCGTTTTTATCACCTATGGTAATAGTATCTTCGCCTGCATTGAACTTGAATTCTTTATTGGTATATAAAGATAAAGCGCCTTGCCTAGACATAATGGTATAAGTTGCTTCACTAGGAACACCGCCGTTTAATACGGTATAATCTTCACCTAAGAAAGATTTCAACCAACCGGGATAGGTTTTTTCCAGACTGCTTTCATAACCCATACCCTGAGTTATACTGTCGCCATAGCATTTAACTGCATTAACCTTATCATAAATACCGCCGTTAGTTTCAGCATTTGAAACGGCATATTTATCTGCCAAAATTTCTTTTTTAATTCTTATTAAATCTTTAATATCAATTTTGCCGTTTTCGTCAGGGTCATACACCAAATTTAAGCTATCGTTATACGGGTTATATTCTTCCTTAATTCCTAAAAGCGATTTTTTCATAACAACCAATTTATCAGAATCGCTGTAAAAATCAAAGAAATTATTACTAACCTTAACCAAACGAGAATAAACATTATTATTCTCACCTTGATAATTCAAATTACCATACCAACCGTGACCTAGATTTACAGTTTGTGCGTTAGCATTAGAATCGTTTTTAGCAAGCTCAAAATCAACCGAATCTCCCTCATTTTCTAACGAAGAATAAATCGATTCGCTAAAAATCGGGTTAATATCACCAACTAAGTTTTCGCCGACAATATTATCACCATTAACCTCATAAATTCTAATATTAGAAATATAGAATGGACTATCATAGGAATTATTTGCTAATGCAAAACGGATATTTCCGTTTGCAGATGTATATTCACTATAAATATTTGTATACGACGAGGTTGTTATTTTATAAGTTGCGGTATATTTACCATCTGAAACCCTGCTGATTTTCTGGGCTTTCACAGAATTATCGTTTGACTGAATATAAGCATTAACAGTGGTATCATTTTCGCAATTATAATCATAAGATAAAAGATATGTTTTGCTTGGTTTAAACATAAAATCAAACTGCGGTTTATACATATCTCCGCCTTGGAATTTATAAGCATATTCGGTTTTATAATCTCTGTCATATTCAAAGAAATTATCAGGAATAGCTAAAATTGAAACATCTTTGTAAGACATTACATCTAATTGGTTCCAACCTTCAAAAAACAAATCAGAAAAGTCCGAAACAACCTTTCCACCATAACTTTTTGAAAAATCACCGTTTACAATAATGTTTTCACCAACAATATCGCCATTTGAAACCTCACAAAGCTTAGCATTTGCAAAATAAACCGTTCCGTTTCTCTTAATCGGTGCTTTTTGTCCGATTGTCAGTTTAAAATTATTCGTTGTCGAAGCATTGCTTGGCATAGTAAATCTTATCGAATAATGAGCGCCGTTCTTATTATTTATAGTAGTATCAAACGAATCAAGCTCAGCAAAACCTCCGAAATCAGAAGTTTCTATATGAATATAAGGCTCAACACCACCGAAAGCACGGTAATCCATATCAAATTTATAGGTTTTACCGCCCTCTAATTTAGCTTCAACCGAAAGTGCTTCTTGACTTTCACCATCACCGCCAAGTCGAAGCATTTTAGGTGCATCTTTACCTGCTGACATATCACTGCCAAATAATCCCTCAGGAACTTCTATTAATCTATTAGTTTTATATGTTGCAACCGTATCACCCTGAGTAAGTTGTTCCCAGCAATATAGCTGAGTATCAATATTATCGTTATTTATACTTCCTATTTCACCATATTCAAAGTTTCCGTTACAAATAAGATTTTCTCCATACTCTTCACCTGCACCGTTTGTACTTGAAATATCCTCGCGAAGTGAAATATTAGCAAAATAAGCAGTTGCATTACTTTCAAGGCAAGTATCATTTCTTCCTAATATAAGTCTGAAATTTTTGCCGGAATATAATGCTTTTGGTCTGAATGTTACAATATATTTCGTACCGGTATCTGTTAAATTATAGTTATAACATACACTGGCTAAATCCGATTCTGTGTAAGAAGTGGCACCCTTAGCTTTTATACCAATTCTAATCAAAGCATTAGCGCCATTAACGCACAAATAATCTATTTCAAATTTATAATATTTATTAGCTTTAAGAGTAACTTCTTGCTTGATAGCACCCCAATTTTCAAGTTTTCTATTACCAATTTCCCACATTTTAGGATTATTAGGAATAGGTAATGGTTCTTTAAACCAATCGGTTACATCAGTTGTTATCGCAACCAAATTGTTTCCCAGAATTGACCAAGTTTCAGTTTTAGTCTTTGTAAGAGTATCCGGACAACCTGTGAAATCAGGGTCAAGAACAAGATTGTTACCTACAACATTACCATTTTCAACAAGTTTAACTGATGCATTAGTATACCAAACCTTACCTGATTCTCTACGTTCGGCAGTAAGGAAAATTTGAACATTATCTGTAGCCGCAACTTCAACACCATTGTCCTTATCTGTTTGAGAAGGTTCAAGAGTAAATCTAAATGAAATATGAGAACGAGTAGGGTTATCTTCATCAGTTGATACATATAAACTCTTGTTATAAGTGGTTTTATCGGATTGTTTATAATATAACTCAACTTGTGAAACCAAATATAAACTTTCAGGTTTGCAATCAATATCAAACTGATATGTAGCACCCGGTGTCAAAGAAAGAAAAGATTGCACACCGCAGCTGGTTGTAGTGTTAGCAAATGTCATCTCAAGTAGCCTTGAAGTATTTGTATTATTTTCTTCATTAACTGTATCAGCCGCTTGAACAAATACCAAATTTGAAAGTATTATAGAAACCATTAAAACTGCCGTTAATATAAAACGGAGTATTTTTTTCATTTTCATAACATTTCTCCTCAGTTTTTAAATTATAAGTTTCCTCTTTCACAATTTATAAAAAAGATTAATCTGCAAAAAGTTCGGGATGTGCAGATAATCTATCTGCATCTGTAATCTGACGAATAACACGGCAAGGACTTCCAACCGCTAAACTATGCGGCGGTATATCTTTTGTTACTACCGAACCTGCTCCAATAACGCTACCCTCTCCTATTGTTACGCCGCCGCAAATTGTAACGCTTGCTGCTATCCAGCAATTATCTTCGATAGTAATTGGAGCGGTATATTCTAAATTTGTAACCGTTTGTGTCTTAGTGTTAAAAAATGAATTTCTGTCCTCATAACACAAAGGATGTATTGCGGTAGCCATCACAACATTTGGACCTATAAACACCGATTTTCCAATCGTAACTCTTCCCTCATCTAACACCGTAAAATTAAAATTTGCATAACTATTATCGCCCATAGAAATATTGGTTCCAAAATCAAAATTAATCGGTCCTTGTAAATAAACATTTTCTCCCTTACAAGGCATTAGCTCATCTAAAATCTCCTTGCGTTTCTCGGTTTCTGTTTCAAATGTATCGTTATATAATTTACAAAGCCTATGCGCCTTTGCTCGTTCCTCAGCCATTCCTTCGGTAAATGGGTCATAAATCAAATATCCAGCCAGCATTTTTTCGTGTTCTGTCATTTTTTTGTCCCCTTTTATTTGATTAATTCAATTATAACATGTTTTAGTAAATTATTAAAGAAAAAAATCAAAAAATACCCGCAGTTAAAAACAACGGGTATAATTCGTTTTATGATAAAATTAAATTATTCTAACCTTAATAACACCGTCAATTGCTTCAATTTCTTTTGCAACTGTATCAGTATCAGCAGCGGCGATATCAAGCATAGTATAAGCATAATCACCGCGTGATTTATTAAGAAGATTCTCAATATTAACACCATCATCAGCAACAATACCTGTGATAGTTGTTAACATATTTGGAATATTCTTGTGAATAATACAAATTCTATGCTCACTGCTTCTAGGCATAACAACCTCAGGAAGATTAACAGAGTTTACGATATTACCGTTTTCGATATAATCAATAAGCTCTTTTGCAGCCATAGAAGCACAGTTATCCTCAGATTCAGGAGTTGAAGCGCCTAAATGAGGAATAGCAATAACGCCATCAACATTTAAAACATCATCAGTTGGGAAATCAGTAACATAGCATGCAACCTTACCCGACTCTAATGCAGCCTTTAAATCGGTGTCATTAACAAGAGCGGCACGAGAGAAATTAAGAATTCTAACACCGTCTTTCATCTTAGCAATAGTTTCTGCATTAATAAGATTCTTGGTTGAATCGGTTAGCGGAACATGAACCGAAATATAATCGCAGTTAGCAAAAATTTCATTAATATCATTGATATAAACTGCATTGTGATTTAAGTTCCAAGCAGATTTAACCGATAGATAAGGGTCGTAACCATAAACGGTCATACCCAAATGATTAGCGGCATTAGCAACCATAACACCGATAGCACCAAGACCGATAACACCAAGCTTTTTGCCCTTAATTTCAGGACCGCCGAATGCACCCTTGCCTTTTTCAACAAGCTTGCCTACTGCATCGCCTTCGCCTTTTAAAGTCTTAGCCCATTCAATACCGGAAATTACTTTACGAGAAGAAATAAGAAGACCTGCAATAACTAATTCTTTAACCGCATTAGCGTTAGCACCTGGAGTATTAAAAACAACAATACCCTGCTCAGAGCAACGGTCAATCGGGATATTATTAGTACCTGCACCTGCGCGAGCAATCGCCTTTAAAGATGCGGGAAATTCGGTATCATGCAAAGCGGCAGAACGAACAATCGCACCGTCAGCATTTTCTACTTCATCTCCGATAGTATACTTATCGTCAAAAACTTCGAGACCGCTTTTAGAAATTTTATTATAGGTTTTAATCTTAAACATTATGCGTTTTCCTCCTCAAATTTCTTCATAAACTCAACGAGCTTTTCAACACCCTCAATTGGCATAGCATTATAGATAGAAGCTCTCATACCGCCAACAGAACGGTGGCCTTTAAGGTTAACGAACCCTGCCTTCTTAGACTCTGCAACGAATTTTGCATCTAACTCATCACTACCGGTAACAAAAGGAACATTCATTAAAGAACGGTCCTCAGGAACAACTGTACCCTTAAAGAGCTTGCTGTTATCTAAGAAATCATAAAGGATTTTAGCTTTCTTCTCGTTAATCTCCTTCATTTTTTCAAGACCGCCCATTTTCTTAATCCACTTAAATGTTAAACCTGCAACATAAATTGTATAACAAGGGGGTGTATTAAACATTGAACCGTTTTCAGAATGAGTATCATATTTAAGCATTGTTGGAGTTATATCCATAGCATTGCCGATTAAATCCTTACGGATAATAACAATGGTAACACCTGCGGGAGCAACATTCTTCTGAGCACCTGCATAAAGCATACCAAACTTAGAAACATCAATAGGCTCTGATAAAATGCAAGAAGAAATATCTGCAATTAGCGGAACATCGCCTGTTTCAGGGAGTGTGTTATACTTAGTACCGTAAATAGTGTTGTTCATACAAATATGTACATAGTCTGCATCCTTATCGAAATCAGCAGCGGTAGTCTTAGGGATATAACTGAAAGTTTTATCCTTAGAAGATGCAACCTCACGAGCCGCACCGTAGCGAGCAGCCTCTTTATAAGCCTTATTAGCCCATTGACCTGTTATAATATAATCTGCTTTGCCGTTCTTGGTCATAAGATTTAGCGGAATCATAGCAAACTGGGTTGAAGCACCGCCCTGCAAGAAAAGAACCTCATAATTATCAGGAATATTCATAATCTCGCGAAGATTAGCTTCTGCCTCATCAAAAATAGCTTGATATTCTTTTGAACGGTGAGACATTTCCATAACCGATTGACCGCTTTCGCCAAACTCCATCATTTCAGCAGCGGCTGTTTTTAAAACTTCCTCTGGAAGCATAGAAGGACCTGCACTAAAATTATATACTCTTGCCATAACAAAAACCTCCAAATAATAATTATTGCCTTACAATATTTTAAATTATGACTTTGGAATCTATTATATTCTACATTTACGGTTTTGTCAATAGGTTTGTTAAAAACTTAACAGTAAATTTGCAATATTTTTTATTTTTGCAAAAATGTTTGTTAATTTTATAACATTATTAAAAAATGCCTATAAAAATATAAACCCTCCCTTGCGGGAAGGCTTATAAAATAAAATTTATACCAAAGTTGCCGCCATAACAGCCTTTATAGTATGCATACGGTTTTCTGCTTCATCGAAAACAATAGATTTTTCGCTCTCGAAAACCTCATCTGTAACTTCCATTTCGCCGATACCGAATTTAGCACCCATTTCCTTGCCAACCTCGGTTTCAAGGTCGTGGAACGCAGGCAAGCAATGCATAAACACAGCATTTTCGCTCGCATTATCCATAACCGCTTTATTTACCTGATAAGGAGAAAGCTCTTTAATACGCTCTGCCCAAACTTCCTCAGGCTCACCCATAGAAACCCAGACATCAGTATAAATAACATCTGCGTTTTTAGTAGCTTCATTAACATCTTCGCAAAAACGCAAAGTAGCGCCTGTCTTAGCGGCTATTTTCTGACATTCCTCAATCAAAGCTTTATCAGGAAAATATTTTTCGGGAGCGCAAGCGGTAAAATTAAGTCCCATTTTAGCGCAACCAACCATTAAGGAATTACCCATATTATAACGGGCATCACCCATATAAACAAAATTAATACCTTTAAGATAACCAAACTTTTCTTTAATAGTTAAAAAATCGGCTAAAATTTGAGTTGGGTGATATTCATTTGTAAGTCCGTTCCAAACAGGAACTCCTGCAAACTCAGCTAATTCCTCTACAATCTCCTGACCGTATCCTCTATACTCAATACCGTCATACATTCTGCCTAAAACTCTCGCAGTATCGGCAATACTTTCTTTTTTGCCCATTTGAGAAGCTTTTGGGTCTAAATATGTTACTCCCATACCTAAATCATAAGCTGCAACCTCGAAACTGCAACGAGTTCTCGTGCTTGTTTTTTCAAATAACAAAGCAATATTTTTACCCTCGCAAATCTTATGAGGTATACCAGCCTTTTTCTTATATTTAAACTCTGCCGCCAAATCGATAAGACAAGCAATTTCTTCAGGACTATAATCCAATAATTTTAAGAAGCTTCTTCCTTTAAAATCCATTTTAATTTCCCCTTTTGCAAGCATTAATTATAGTATCTACTGCTTTTTCAAGCAAATCCATCGGGATATTTAAGGCAGGTAAAAGTCTAACCTTATTTTTAGCCTTTATAACCAAAACGCCGTTTTTCATACATTCGTTTATAACTTCTGTAGCATCCTTCTCGGTTTCAATTCCTAGCATAAAACCTTTGCCCGAAACCGATTTAACACCCTCGGCATTAGATAATTTTTCAACTATATACTGAGATTTTTCTCTAACCGCTTTTAATAGTACATCGTCTATTCGGCTCAAAATACTAACCGCACCGGCACATGCTATTGGATTTCCTCCAAAGGTTGAGCCATGGCTTCCTGCATTTAAAACATCCTTAACCTTTTCTCCCAAAACGGTAACGCCAAGCGGAAGACCACCGCCGAGTCCCTTTGCGGTTGAGAAAATATCAGGGGTTACACCATAGTTCATATATCCATAAAGCGCACCCGTTCTTCCGTTTCCTGTTTGAACTTCATCTGCAATAGTTAAAATATCATTTTTTTCAGCCAACTCAAAAATAGTTTTAACAAACTCTTCGCTTAGCGGTAAAACTCCGCCCTCACCCTGAACAGTTTCAAACATAATAGCAGCAATTTTTTCGCTTTCAACTAAACTTTTCAGTTGGTCGCTGTTGTTAGCCTCACAGTAAACAAAGCCGTCGGTTAAAGGTAAAAAGTCATTATGAAAAACATCTTGTCCTGTTGCCGCAAGGGTTGTTATAGTTCTGCCATGAAAACTGTTTTTAAGGGTAATAATTGTATTATACTCTTTACCCTTTTTATCAGCGGCATATTTGCGGGCAACCTTAATTGCACATTCGTTTGCCTCAGCGCCAGAATTTGAGAAAAACACCTTTTTCATACCTGTTTTCTCGCAAAGCATTTCTGCTAATTTAACGCAAGGCTCGGTATAATATAAATTAGAAGCATGTTGCAAACAATTAAGCTGACTGTTTACCGCCTTAATCCATTCATCATCGCAAAAACCGAAAGTATTAACAGCAATTCCTGTTGCCATATCTATATATTCTTTGCCTTCCTCATCATAAACTAATGAGCCTTTACCCTCTTTAAGTTGCAAATCAAAACGGGCATAGGTATTTGCAATATACAGATTATCTTTTTCTTTAATATTCATCCTTATTCTCCAAAACCATCGTTCCTGCACCCTCATCAGTAAGAGTTTCTATAAGAAGCGAATGCGGCACTCTGCCATCCATTATAATAACCTTGCGAACACCCTTAGAAATTGCCTCCAAGCAACATTCAACCTTAGGTATCATTCCGCCTGAAATTGTACCGTCATTAAAGAGTTCTTTTGCTTCCTTAATATCAATACAAGGAATAAGAGAAGACGGGTCATCCTTATCCTTTAAAATGCCTGCAATATCGGTCATAGAAATCAAACGCTCTGCCTTTAAAGCTCCTGCAATATAAGCGGCAGCAGTATCGGCATTTATATTATAAACATTACCCTTTTTATCGCAAGCAACGGTTGAAACAACAGGAATATAATCATTTTCCAAAAGGTGATTTATAGGCTCAACATTAACCTTTGTTATATTACCAACATATCCCAAACGCTCATCCTTAGGTTCAGCCTGAATCATACCTGCATCAAGTCCCGAAATACCCATAGCTTTGCCACCCTTTGTTCCCAAAAGGTTAACAAGGCTTTTATTTATTTTACCTGCAAGCACCATTTGAACTACCTCGGCAGTTTCACCGTCAGTTACTCTGAGACCGTCAACAAAAACCGATTCCTTGCCGATTTTTTTAAGCATATCGGTAATCTCAGGACCACCACCATGAACCAAAACAACCTTAACACCGATAAGATGCAAAAGCACAATATCTTCCATAACCTGTTGCTTTAATTCTTCGTTTATCATAGCGTTACCGCCATATTTAACAACGATAACCTTGCCATAATATTTCTTTATATAAGGTAGCGCAGCAGTTAAAACTTCCGCCCTTTGAGCATTTGTTATATCATCAATATACATATTAAAACCTCTTTTTAAGTTCTATAATCTCCATTGATTTTTACATAATCATAGGTTAAATCGCAACCCCAAGCTGTAGAATAAAATTCTCCGCTATTTAAGTTGATTAAAACTTCAATTTCGTTTTCTAATAAGATTTCTTTTGCCTTTTCTTCCGAGAAATCAACTCCCGAACCATCCTTGCAAACTAAAATCTCGCCCTTATGAGATTTGAAACTAACATCAATTTTTTCTACATCAACCTGAGCACCCGAATAACCGATAGCGCAAAGCACTCTGCCCCAGTTAGCATCTGCTCCAAACATTGCGGCTTTCAAAAGCGAGGAACAAATAACCGATTTTGCAACTGTTTTTGCGTTTTCTAAGGTATCAGCACCCAAAACCTTACATTCTAAAAGCTTAGTTGCGCCTTCACCATCTCCTGCTATCTTTCTGCAAAGATTAACAGTAACAGTATTAAGCGCTTTCATAAATGTTTCAAAATCCTCGCCAAAATCTGAAATTTCTTCATTTTCAGCCATTCCGTTTGCTAAAACGCAAACCATATCATTTGTTGAAGTATCGCCATCAATACTAACCATATTAAATGTATTTTTAATATCTGAGGATAATGCTTGTTGAAGCATTTCAGGAGAAATAGCACAGTCGGTTGTTATAAATACAAGCATAGTAGCCATATTAGGATGTATCATACCCGAACCCTTTGCAATACCGCCTATTTTACATTCCTTACCACCAATTTTAAAGCTAACGGCAACCTCTTTTTTGATAGTATCGGTAGTTAGTATACCCTCAGCCGCATAATCACCGCCATCATAAGATAATCCGCTAACCAATTCAGGAATACCGTTTTCTATCGGCTTAATCTCAAGCGGTTGACCTATAACACCGGTTGAAGCAACAACAACATCGCTATCATTTATATTTAATTCTTTTGCTAAAATACTACTAGTCTGCTCGGCAATTTCCACACCGTTTGCATTGCAGGTGTTTGCATTTCCGCTATTGCATATAATAGCGGACGCATATCCGTCTGCAATATGTTTTTTTGTTACCAAAAGCGGCGCGCCTTTAACAAGATTAGTAGTATAAACTGCGGCAGCAGTTGCTCTTTTCTCGCTATAAATCAAGCTTAAATCGCGTTTAGTTCTGTTTTTTCTTATTCCGCAATGTATTCCGTTTGCTTTAAAGCCTTTAGCGGCGCAAACGCCTCCTGATATAATTTCCATAAAATAACTCCTAAATTATAGTTCTAATCCTTCGGTTTTATCGGCACCTAATACAATGTTCATACATTCTACCGCCGCTCCCGATGCACCTTTACCGAGATTATCATAACGAGAAATCAGCAAAATTCTATCATCATTTCCCGAAACAGCAATTTCCATACTATCCTTGTTTGCAAGCTTACCCGCCGAAACAAAACCACTCTCGTCAAATTCTTCAACAAATTTTACGATATTTCCGTTATACTTTTGCTTATATGCATTTTTAATATCCTCAATACCGAAACCATCGTTTAGCATTGATTTAAAAATCGGCACCGTTACCTCCATACCGCTATAAAAATCATCAACAACCGGTATAAATGCAGGCGCATTTTCAATTCCAGTTATAGCGGTCATTTCGGGCAAATGCTTGTGGCTTTGAGAAAGCCCGTATTGCCTTGGATATAAAAGCAGATTTTCTGCTTCTTCATACTCGGCAATCATTTTTTTACCGCCGCCCGAATAGCCTGTCAGCGAAAAACAAGAAAGCAAAGCATCGGTTTTTAAAATACCCTTTTCAATCAAAGGATAAATCAAAGAAATAAATCCACTGGCATGGCAACCCGGGTTTGCTATTCTCTTTGAATTTTTAATTTTTTCTTCAAACTCGGCTGATAACTCAGGAAAACCATAAGCCCATAAAGGATTGGTTCTGTGCGCCGTTGAGGTATCTATAATTACCGTATTATCATTATCGCAAAGAGAAACCGCCTCAATAGCCGCCGCATCAGGCAAACAAAGAAAAGCGATATCCGCTTTATTAATAGCCTCTTTTCTGGCATTTATATCCTTGCGGTTTTCTTCGGTAAGTTTAATAAGCTCAATATCTTTTCTGTTTTCGAGTCTTTCGGCAATGCGAAGTCCCGTTGTTCCCGCAGAACCATCTATAAAAACTTTTTTCATTTGTTTAAAAACTCCGTAATATATTCTAACTGGCGTTTTACCGATTCATAACCCGTAGACCCTGCTGAAATACGCTTTGCAACGCAGGTTTCAAGCGAAATTTCATTATAAAGGTCATTATCAAATAAATCGGAATATTCCTTATATTTTTCAATAGGTAAATTTTCGAGGACAGTATTTTGCTCAATGCAGTATCCAACAAGGGTTCCAACATGCTTGTATGCTGTTCTGAAAGGCATACCTTTTTTAACAAGATAATCTGCCAAATCAGTTGCATTTATAAATCCTTTTTGAGCCGCAGAATACATATTCTCTTTTATAGGACGCATAGTAGCAACCATAGGTGCAAAAATGCTAAGGCATTTTTTAACAGTATCAACCGAATCAAAAATTGCTTCTTTGTCCTCCTGCATATCCTTGTTGTATGCAAGGGGCAAACCTTTCAATGTTGTCAGAAGCGCCATTAAATCGCCATAGACTCTGCCTGTTTTACCGCGAACCAACTCCGCCATATCAGGATTTTTCTTTTGAGGCATAATGCTTGAACCTGTTGTATAACTGTCATCAAGCTCAACAAACTTAAATTCCCAGCTAGACCAAAGTATTATTTCCTCAGAAAAACGGGATAAATGCATCATAACAGTTGCAAAGCAAGACATTAACTCAATACAGAAATCTCTGTCCGAAACACCGTCAATACTGTTCATCGAAATACCCTTAAAGCCAAGTTTCTCAGCTTCAAACTCGCGGTCGGTATTATAGGTAGTACCTGCTAAGGCGCAAGAACCTATCGGACAGCAAAGCATACGGTCGAGTGCATCGCCAACACGCTCAAAATCGCGCTTAAACATCATAGCATAAGCCAGTAAATGATGAGCAAAGGTTATAGGTTGAGCGCGTTGCAAATGAGTATAACCAGGCATAATAGCATCCTGATTTTCCTCTGCCTTATCACGAATAACCTCGATAAGCTTCCTTAAAAGCTTTCCTATTTCTTCGCATTCATAAGCTAAATAAAGTCTTATATCAAGAGCAACTTGGTCATTTCTGCTTCTGGCAGTATGAAGCTTTTTGCCCGAATCCCCAATTCTTTTAGTAAGTTCAGACTCAACAAACATATGTATATCTTCGGCATCAAAATCAAAATCCAAATTCTTATTTTCAATATCTTCTAAGATGCTTGATAATCCGTTAATTATTTCTTCTTTTTCGTTTTCTGAAATAATACCCTGTTTTGCAAGCATCATAGCATGAACAATAGAGCCGGTTATATCCTGTTTATACATACGGCAGTCAAAATGAATAGAAGAATTAAAATCGTCTGCCTCTTTATCAAGGGCTTTACTAAATCTGCCCGCCCACATTTTATCCATAAATATACCTACTTATTATATATTATAAAAATATCTATACCGCCCCTTAGAAAAGGAGCGGTGTATTTAAAATTATTTCAAACCGTTTTTAGCCTTCATTTTAGCGTAAACCTTAGTGGGAAGTCCGTAAAGGTTAATGAAGCCTTGTGAATCCTTTTGGTCGTAAACCTCGTCCTCATCAAAGGTAGCAATTTCAGGGTCATATAACGAATAAGGTGAAGAAACACCCGCGTTAATCATATTACCCTTGTAAAGCTTTAATGTAACATCACCTGTAACAGTTTTCTGAGTTTCCTTAACAAAAGCAAGAATTGCCTGAGTTAGAGGAGTAAACCAAAGCGCATTATAAACATTTTCAGCGAGTTTCTGTGCTACAAGCGATTTATAATGAGCAGTATCCTTATCAAGACAAATGCTCTCTAAAACTGAATGAGCCTTGTAGAGAATAGCTCCTCCCGGAGTTTCATAAACGCCACGGCACTTCATACCAACAAGACGGTTTTCAACTATATCTAAAAGACCGATACCGTTAGCACCGCCGAGCTTATTAAGAGTATCAACTAGCTCAACTGCGCCAACCTTTTTACCGTCAAGCTCGGTACAAATTCCCTCTTCAAAGTGAAGAGTTACATATGTAGGCTCATCGGGAGCCATTTCAGGAGAAACACCCATCTCCAAGAAGCCTTCTTTATTATACTGAGGCTCGTTTTTGGGGTCTTCCAAATCAAGACCTTCATGAGATAAATGCCAAATATTCTTATCCTTAGAATAATTGGTTTCGCGGTTTATTTTCAGAGGAACATTATGAGCCTCTGCATAAGCAATTTCTTCTTCACGTGATTTAATATCCCATTCTCTCCAAGGAGCGATAATTGGCATATCAGGAGCGAACGCCTTAATTGCAAGCTCGAAACGAACTTGGTCGTTACCCTTACCTGTGCAACCGTGGCAGATAGCATCTGCACCCTCAGCAATAGCAATCTCAGCGATTCTCTTAGCAATAGGAGGACGAGCAAAAGCAGTTCCTAATAAATATTCCTCATAAGTAGCTCCTGCCTGAACACAAGGAAATACATAATCGGTTAAAAATTCTTCGGTCAAATCCTCAATATAGCATTTAGAAGCGCCTGTTTTAATAGCCTTTTCCTCTAAACCTTCGAGCTCGCTTGCCTGACCAACATTACCCGAAACTGCAATAATCTCAGGGTTATTATAGTTCTCTTTAAGCCAAGGGATGATTATGGAAGTATCCAAACCGCCAGAATATGCAAGAACAACCTTCTTGATTTCATTTTTATTCATTATTATTCCTCCAAATTGCATATTTATGCATTAATTTCTGTTTTTCTATGCATAAATAATAACATATTTTGAATAAATATGCAAGAATTATTTGCAAATTTATTCAATTTTTACCTCTTGCACATAACCGCATAAATTTTAACAAAATTTTTATGCAATTTTAATAAAAGCCCTTGCAAAGCAAGGGCTCAAAGTTAATCTCTTAAATAAATAATTCGCGAGTTTCGATGTTTATAAACATTAAACACAAGACCTATACCTAAGAAAAGGCATAAAAGTGAAGTTCCGCCTGCACTAAAAAACGGAAGAGTTATACCAATAACAGGCAAAAGCGAGGTACACATACCTATATTAATAACCGACTGAGTGAATAACATTG
Source organism: Clostridia bacterium (assembly GCA_017537365.1). Lineage (GTDB taxonomy): Bacteria > Bacillota > Clostridia > Oscillospirales > Acutalibacteraceae > UBA737. The sequence continues at coordinate 3,034 of JAFYKZ010000026.1, read as the reverse complement.
CAAAAACACCAACGCAGATAAGCTTACCGCCATCATTAATGCATATTCTTGCAACCCTCATACATCTGAGGCAAATAGCGCCCAAAAGAAGAATAACCGCCAAGCATCCCAAAAGACCAAATTCCTCGCCAATACAAACGAATATAAAGTCATTATGGCTTTCAGGAATTGAAGCCGACTGAGTTAAATCGCCATTTAAAAAGCCTTGACCAAAAAGACCGCCGTTAGCAAGCGCCACTCTGCCGCGCCATTGTTGGAAGCCGATGCCTTGAATATCACCCTCAATATCGAGCATCATTGCAAGACGCTTTCTGTGGTCATCACTAAGAACAAAGAAATACCCGAAAGGCGAAGCAATTAACGCGGCGGAAATTCCCGATAAAAAATACTTCCAAGAAACACCGCCTGCCCACATCATAAACACAGTTATAACACCGAATACAATAGCAGTTCCCCAGTCTCCCTGCAAGAAGATAAGACCAACAGGGAAAAATCCGTGCAGACATAAAGGTATAAAATATTTGAGGTTATTTATATTTTCTTTAACCTTTCTGATATGAGTGGCAAAGGTAATTATAAAGCAGATTTTCATAAGCTCTGAGGGCTGAAAGGTTGTTATACCTAAATCAAGCCAAGCTTTATCGTCCGTACCCTCAGGGGCGAAGCCTATAAAAAATGTGAGAATAACAGGTAAAACACCCACAACCGCCCATAAATACCAACGCTTCATTATTTTTTCATAATCATAGGTTGAAATAATAAGCGCCGCAGTAACACCGATTATCATACAAAAGACCTGAACAATAACACGACGGATATTTTCCATATGGTAGGTTGTTGAGAAAACCGCAAGACAACCGTAACTTGTTGCCGTTAAACAAAGAATAAGCAATAACTTGTCCGTCTCGCGAAAAAAGTCAGCTAATCTGCCCATCAAATATCTCACATTTTCACCCTCTTTCAGTTTATCTTATAATATAATATTATATTTTTAAGAAAAATTCAAGTTACACTTTAAAAATTAATAAATATGTGTTAAAATAGATTAAAATCATAAATCATAATTTTTACGGAGCTTTTATGAATACATTTATTTCTAAATCCCCCGAAGAAACCATAAACATAGCAAAAGAATTTGCAAGCGGTTTTTCGGGCGGTGAGGTTATAGCTTTTATAGGCGATTTAGGTGCAGGCAAAACCCATTTTACAAAAGGCTTGGCGTTAGGTCTAGGATATAACGGAACGGTAAACTCCCCCACCTTCGCCCTTATAAACGAATACTTGGGCGGTAGGTTTGATATATATCATTTTGATATGTATCGTATATCGTCTTGGGACGAGCTTTATTCCTCAGGCTTTTTCGAGTATATAGAGCACGGCGGTGTGGTTGTTGTTGAATGGAGCGAAAATATTGAAAACGCTCTGCCAGATAACACCATATATGTTGAAATTCAAAATACAGGCGAGACCGAACGAAAAATAACAATTTTCAAAAAAGAGGAACAATAATTTATGAAAACACTATCAATAGAATGCTCTGCAACCCCCTGTTCTGTCGCTATAACTGATAATGATAAGGTGCTTGCTTCTTCCTTTATAAATGTAAAGCTTACCCATTCGCAAACCTTAATACCAATGGTTGAAGCCTTACTCAAATCCGCTAATGTTAAGTTATCGGAAATCGAAGGCTTTGCCGTAAGCGCAGGTCCTGGCTCTTTTACGGGCATAAGAATAGGAATAAGCGCAATTAAAGGATTAGCTCAGGCTAAAAAAATTCCTTGTGCTTCGGTTTCAACCCTTGAAGCCATCGCTTATAATTTTATTGATACCGATTGTATCGTTTGTGCAGTTATGGATGCAAGATGCAATCAGGTATATAATGCATTATTTAAAGTTAAAAACGGTGAAATTGAACGTCTTTGTCCCGACCGAGCCTTAATGTGCGACGAATTATCAAATGAGCTTTCAAATTTACTAAACGAAGAAAATTTGAAAGTTTTTATTGCGGGCGACGGTACTGATGTTTTTTATCCATTTGCCGAAAATATAAAAAATGTTATAAAATCATTTGAAAGCAGAAGATATCAATCTGCGATTGGTGTTTCGCTTGCTTCAATCAAGGATTTTGATAAAGGAAATACTATTTCTCCCGAAAAACTTTTACCAATTTATTTAAGACTGCCTCAGGCAGAAAGAGAATTAAAACAAAAAAAGGAGTTAAAAAAATGAAAATTGTAATTGGATGCGACCATGGTGGTTTAGAGCATAAAAACGCTATTGCCGAGCATTTAAAGGAACGCGGATTTGAGGTTGTTGACTGCGGTATTCACGAGCAAAAATCGGTAGACTACCCCGATATAGCAATTAAGGTTTGCGAAAAAATCACCTCAGGCGAATGTGAACGCGGTATATTGGTTTGCGGAACAGGTATTGGTATGTCTATTGCCGCCAATAAGGTTAAAGGTATTCGTGCTGCCGCTTGCAGCGAGCATTTTTCTGCCAAATTCACAAGGCTTCATAATAACTCTAATATACTCTGCCTCGGCGGTCGTGTTATCGGTGTTGGCACTGCATTAGAGCTTGCCGACTTGTTTGTTGATACCGAATTTGAAGGCGGCAGACATCAAACAAGAGTTGATAAAATTATGGCTATTGAAAAATAAAATTATTAAGCCCAAAGCAAAAAGCAGTTTCAACTAAACGGTTGAAACTGCTTTTTTAATATAAAAGAAAATCGAGTGTTCATAACTCAAATCCGTTATGAACACTCGATATGGGTAGTTTGAACTTAAAGACACGAATGAAATGTGCCAGAAAACCTAGATTTTCTTAATAAATACATTACATTCATTGCAGTAATGCATATTTTTTATTTTAGCCACCTCAGACCATTTTAACTTATCTGAAATTCTAATCTTTCGCTTATCTACCGACGAAACCCATTTCAAAACAAAGGGAGAATTAAAAGGAACATAGCCTTCTTCCATTTCTCTTTGACAATACGGACATTTCATAAAATAATCACCTCTAGAAT
>JAFYKZ010000002.1 GCA_017537365.1 Clostridia bacterium | reverse complement strand
TGATGAATTAAAGAAATATATAGATTACTACAACAACGAAAGAATTTCCTTAAAACTAAAAGGAATGAGCCCGGTACAATACCGAACTCATTCGCTAACAATTTAATATTTAATTTTGTCTAAACTTTGGGGTTCACTTCATTTTGTACCGAGCTTTTTATTATGCATCAAATTTTGGTTCTGCTTTAAAGTTTAATTTTTCTTTGGTTACAGGATGTTTAAAGGATAAGCTATAAGACCAAAGATGAATTTTATCGAAATTATCGCGAGAGCCGTATTTTTTATCGCCAAGCAAAGCCATTTTTCTGCTTGCAAACTGAACTCTGATTTGATGAGTCCGTCCCGTATGAAGTTTAATTTTAACCTTTGAACACTCGTCTCCCTCTATCATGAAAGTTTCAAGCAACTCATATTCAAGAATAGCTTCTTTAACCCCTTTGCGCTCTCTTTTCACAACATAGGACTTATTCTTTCTGCTATCCTTAAATAGCAAATCACGCATTTCTCCACTGTTTTCTTGCGGTTTTGAATGAACAACCGCTATATATTCTTTATTAAACTTATGCTCCCTTATTTCCTCACTCAAAAAGGCTGCCGCCGTTTTGGTTTTAGCAAACACCATAATCCCTGCAACATCTCGGTCAAGACGATGAAGCGGATAAATCTCACCGCCTGTATAGTCGGACAATAATTTAACCATACTCTCTTTTCCACCGGCATCCTCCTGAGAAACTATACCGCGAGGTTTTATGCAAACTATTATACTTTCATCTTCAAAAATTATCTTCATATAAACTTTCCAATCAAAAAATACCTTTATTGTATTTAATCATAGCATAAAAACTAATAGCCAAACCCACAACCAAACCAATAATTAAAATAACAGTTCCAATAATCAAATAAAAATCTTTTTGCAAAAGATTTGCCGCAAAAGAAAAACCACCCATTAAAATCAAAGCGATACCAACAATAATAGTACCTAGACCTACCATTTTACCAAACGGTAACCTATCCTCTTCTGACACTCGTTTTCTATGATATGAATGTAGTGTTGAAATATTTCCCTTTCGGTTGAAAACTCCTAAAATAATACATATTAAACCTATAACCGCAGTTAAAATACTTTCCATAAGTTTATTCTCCATTGTTAAATATTGGTTTTAATTAATTATAACATAGTAGATTCCCCAAATCAATAACTTATCATTTTTTAAGAGCTATAATTAATTGTGTCTCGGTGCTCTATCCCATAGACTCTCACTACGCTAATCAACTGAACACAAAATATTTAAAAAATATTTCAAAAACCACTTGATTATTTTATAATCTTGTGTTATAATATATCGCGTTGTGAAATCTCACATCTGCGCTGATAGCTCAGTTGGATAGAGCATCTGCCTTCTAAGCAGAGGGTCGGGGGTTCGAATCCCTTTCAGCGTGCCAATTAAAAAGGAATCAATCTTTACTGATTGATTCCTTTTTAATTTTATATAATAAACTATATACTTATTATTTATGATAAGCAGAGCCCTCATTAATTTTAAAACCTCGGTAAATTTGCTCTAAAAGCATAACTCTGAATAACTGATGCGGAAAGGTCATATCCGAAACCGATAATCTGAAATCGGCTTTTCTTTTTATATCCTCGCAAAGACCGTAAGAGCTTCCAATAATAAAGGTTATATTTTTACCGTAATTCTCGGCATTTTTAATTTTTTCGGCAAAGCTCTCACTAGAAAGCTTTTTACCTTCGACGCAAAGCGCGAAAACCTCACTATTTTGAGGTATTTTCTTTTCGATTTTTTCTTGTTCTTTCCTTAATGCCGCATCTATTTCTGACTGCGACGGCGAATTAGATAACCTTTCAGGCTCTAACTCAATAACATCTAAACTACAATAACCGCCAAGTCTTTTTGAATATTCTAAAACTGCATCCTTTAAATATTTTTCTTTAAGTTTTCCAAGTGCAATTAAAGTTACCTTTATCATATAACAATTACCCCATTATCCTTAGGACTTGCAACCGACAAAATATAATCCTTGCCGTTTACTGCGCCCAAATCCATCAAAGCAGACTCAGAAGCAGAACGCGCCAAAACAGGAGTATTATTATTTTGGCTTAAATGCCCCAAAATAAATCGCATTGTTCCAATTTTGAAAAATTCCTTAATTTCTGAAGCGCAAGTATTATTCGAAATATGCCCCATATCAGACATTATTCTCATTTTCAAGTGAGGCGGATATGGTCCTTTTTTAAGCATATCAATATCGTGATTAGATTCCATTAAAATAACATCGCTTTTAGAAATTGATGTTCTAACTTCATCTGTAACAACACCTAAATCGGTGCAAACCGAAACCTTTTTACCATCCGGCAAAGTAAGATAATATCCGCTTGAACCCTCACAATCGTGGCTGGTGGCAAATCGGTTTATTAAAATTCCGTTAATATCAACCGAGCTATCCCCAATTTCTATCACCTTGGTTTTAGCGAGAACTTTATCAGCAGAAATCAAAGTTTCAAGAGTTTTTTTAGAGGCTATAAGTGATGCGTCGGTTTTATTTAAAAAAGTTTTTAAGCCTTTAATATGGTCTATATGCTCGTGAGTAACCGCAATAGCTTTTATCTCACCATATTCCCCTCCTGCTCTTTCAAGCGCCGAGCACAATCCTTTAAATGATGCTCCTGCATCAACTAAAATGCCGCCGTTTTGAGTACCTATATATGTACTGTTGCCTGTTGAACCGCTAAAAAGCGGACATATTCTTGACATCTTATTCTCCATTCCTAAAACTTTAAAAATTAAACGGGAGAAAATTTCTCCCGTTTTAAATTATGCTAATTTGTTAATTTGGTTTTCCTCAATTATCGGAACACGCTTAATATCTGCACCGAGCTTAGAAAACTTCTCAACTATTTTTTCATATCCACGGTCGATATAAATAATATCTTCCACCTCGGTAACACCGTCTGCCATAAGACCTGCTATTATCATAGCGGCTCCTGCACGCAAATCAACCGCTTTCACAGGAGCAGGAGTTAAAGCCTCTACGCCTGTTATAACCGCCATTTTACCATCAACCTGAATGTTAGCTCCCATGCTGGTTAACTGGTCAACATACCTGAAACGGCTATCCCATACTCCCTCGGTTACAATGCTAACACCATCCGCAACCGATAAAACAGTTGCAATTTGAGGTTGCATATCGGTTGGAAAACCAGGATGCGGCAAGGTTTTAACCTTGCATTTGCGCGGTTTTTTATTCATAGTAACCCTAACAGCTTCGTCATACTCAATTATCTCAGCGCCGATTTCTTTAAGCTTGGCAATAATAGAATCCAAATGCTCAGGAGTTACATTGTTTATTAAAACATCTCCGCCTGTTGCAACCGCAGCCGCCATATAAGTTCCGGCTTCGATTTGGTCAGGTATAATGCTATATGTTGTTCCTCTAAGGCTTGAAACGCCGCGAATTTTTATAATTCCTGTTCCTGCACCCATAATATCTGCACCCATAGAGTTTAAGAAGTTTGCAAGGTCAACAATATGGGGCTCTCTTGCCGCATTCTCAATAATAGTTAAGCCTTTGGCTTTAACAGCGGCTAACATAATATTAATGGTTGCTCCAACGGACACAACATCAAGATAAATAGAAGCCCCTCTTAAAATCTCAGCGCAACCGTCCACCATACCGTTATCAATGGTCATTTCAGCGCCCAAAGCTTCAAAACCCTTGATATGCTGGTCAATAGGTCTAACACCAAAATTGCAACCACCCGGAGGCGCAACTCTTGCACGATTCATACGTCCGAGCAAAGCACCTAAGAAATAGCTTGAAGCTCTCATACCCTCAGCCATTTCCTTAGTTACAATATATGAATTAACATTTTTAGGGTCAATTCTAACAGATGATTTATTAACAAGCTTAACATCTGCGCCCAAAGAACTCATAACATTAAGTATTGCTGAAACATCCGATATATCAGGTAAATTCTCTATAACACAAGGGCTATCTGCAAGCATAACTGCGGGCAAAATAGCAACTGCAGCATTTTTAGCTCCACTTATATGGACTTCGCCTTTAAGAGCCTTGCCGCCTTTTATAACAAATTTTTCCAAATAAGGCAACTCCCGTCAACAAAAAATAATAGACTAATAAACTACCTTTATAATAAAATTCTAAATCTCAACACAAAAATATATTTACAACAAAATGCAAATATAATTAGACATATACATTATAAACTATATATCTATTTTTGTCAATTTTTATTTAAACTTTGTTAACAGTTTTTGCCTTAGAATATTATATCTGATTTAATTTGTAGGATTAATTTTTAGCACTTGTTTTTTTGCGATATTTTGTTCATTGGAAATCATAGCTGTAAGAGTTATTTTATCATTAGTTAAGTTAATATTTTTATCTGTTATTAAAAAATCCTCATTTTCTTCTTTTTTAAGCTCTTTTTTAAGACAATTTTCAATCTTTAATGTTAGTTGTTTATCGGTATACTTAATTTTTTCTTCTTTAAAAAATTCAAATTTTTTTATGTATAACTTAAATGGTAAATTATTGCCGAAAAGTTTCAATTGTTTGAGCTCTGTATAACTATTATATTTTTCATTTTCATAGGTCAAATAAAGAGGTATTTTAAAAGTAAAAACCTCTAAAACCGCTTTATTTTTTGTTTTACCAGTAAAAGCTTTAACCGTTTGATTTCTTTCTTCGTTCAAAGAAATCTCTCGCTTCACATCCGCAATTATCTCTCCTTGTGATACTATAAACTCTGTTTTTGTTCCCGTTTCTTTAATACCCGAAACCAAAACATCACCTTTTTTAACTGTATCTCCAACCTTTACCAAACAGTTTCCTGAAGTTACATCAATTTTCTTAATAATTCCGTCTGCATTTGAAATTAAATTGCAAGCAGTATTTTCAGGCTTCGTGGATTTCACCTCGCTGACATTAACTGTAAGCTTGCTTCCCTCAACATTTAAAGAAGCCCAAGCCAATTTATCGGTTTTTAAAAGAAGTCTTTCGCGGTCTGTTTTTGAATCAATTTCACTAGACCTCATTCCCTCTTTAATACCTATTGTTTCTAAAACAGATATTATTTCACTATCAGATAGCTTGCGGTTACCCTCTATATCTATAACCCAAATATAGCCTGACATCAGCTTCAAAAAAATCAAAAGCCAAGCAAGACCTACAACCACTCCGTATCTGCGACGGTTTTTATAAATTTTAAACCTAATTCCGATTTTTTCTAAAATATGCATTTTAATCTTGCTTCCTCTGATTATAGGACGAATCCGCTTAAAATCACCAATAGATACAGAACATTCTATCGCATCATTACTTTTTTTAGAATCCCATAAACAAATTCGGTTTTTTATGCTTAAATTAAAGATTCTCTCAGGGTTATCACCGCTAAACCTAACCCTTAAAAAACCGCTTAAATTTCTTAAAATATTACCCATTTATATTACCTCAAATGCAAAATTCCACCGAAGATATTTTCCCTTTAACAGTAATTAACTTTCTTTCAAAAAGCAATATATCAAACCCATTTCCTTGAAGTATAAGCTGACCTTGTTTAAGCTTTAATTTTAAGTAACAATCAGTATATTCAAGCACCTTATAACAACCCTCAATATTTATCTTTTCGTTTGAAAAAATCTCAATATGGGGAGAAAGCAAAACATCTTTATCAATAAAACTGTCTTCCACTTTAAGCAAATTCCATTTATTTTTCTTAGAGGATTTTTCTATTTTCAACCGTTTAGACAAGTCAATTCCCTCCATATAAAATTACATTATATATAGTATGAATTATAAAAATGTATTATTACAGAGCTTAACTTTCATATATTATGTAGGGTGAAAAATATGAAAAGGCTTTCGAAGTTTATAAATTTAACAACAATATTCTTGGCAATATTTTATTCTATACTTTTGATTTCAAATCCTCAAATTTGCAAAGAAGCCACTATCAAAAGCATTTTGATATGTGGCAGAGTTATTATTCCGTCCTTCTTGCCGTTTATCGCTTGTGTGCTTTTTATCTCAAACTCTAATGCATTAAACGGTTTAAACTTTTTAAATCCTATAACCATTAAAATTTTCAAACTGGACACCGAAAACTTTTTGATTTTTCTTTTATCCTTTATCGGCGGTTATCCTATTGGTGCGAAGCTTTTAAATAACGCGGTTGAAAATAAAAAAATATCCCCCGAAAGTGCAGGAAAAATGCTTTTATACTGCACAAACGCAGGACCCGCTTTTATCGTCTCGGCCGTTGGAAGCGAAATATTAGGCTCACAAAAAGCAGGGATAATTTTACTGGTATCACATATTTTATCAGGAATTATAATCCGTTTTTTAGCGTTTCCATTAACCGTTTTATCAAACCAAACAAAACAAAAAACAACTTTGCCAAATACCGCCGATAATTTTGTTTTATCGGTTACGGAAGCTTCAAAGTCTGTTTTTAGCATTTGCATATATGTGATTTTATTCGGTGGTATAAATGCATACATAATATCTCTATCTGAAAAGATAGTTTTTTTAAAAACTATAAACTTATTTTTAGAGGTTACAAACGGCATAACACAAACGCGAAATATTTATATTATATCTTTCCTTTTAGGCTTTGGCGGTATAGCTGTTTGGTGCCAGATAATGAGCATTGCGAAAAATTTAAATTTTAATGTTTTAAAGTTTTCTTTTTTTAGAATTTTACAAGGTGGTATCAGCGTTTTAATAACTTTTATTTTATTAAAAATATTTCCCGTTACAATAAGCACACTAACAAACGGCATCAAAACTGAATACTTTTATACCTCACTTTCAGTTGCCGTTTCCACAGCGTTAATGGTATTGGTATTCATCATATCTCTGCAAACAAAAAAATATACTGGAAAATTACTTGATGATATGATATGATATTAAAAGTAATAAAAACGGAGGAAATATAAATGGCTGAAAAAGCATTTAATAAAAAGCTTCAAAAACGCTGTGAATACTGCGTTTTCGGAAATTTGCTTGAAAACAGTAATGATATCGCCTGCAAGAAAAAAGGCATTACTGCAAGAGATGACCGTTGCAGACATTATAAATACGACCCATTAAAGCGCGAACCTGCAAGCTTAAAAATTTCCGATAATTATAAACCCGAGGATTTTAAGCTTTAATTAATAAAAAATATTAAAATCAGTGTTGACTTTTTCTAGTTCTTATGTTACAATATCTTAGTCGCATTCGGAGAGGTATCGAAGTGGTCATAACGAGGCGGTCTTGAAAACCGTTTGCCCAAAAGGCACATGGGTTCGAATCCCATCCTCTCCGCCATTTTTTTAATATTTTTAAACCGTTCATCAAATGGAGTAGTACTCAAGTTGGTGACGAGGCGCCCCTGCTAAGGGCGTAGGTCGGCTAAACCCCGGCGCGAGAGTTCGAGTCTCTCCTACTCCGCCAAAAAAGAAGTAACTTTTGTCTACCAAAAGTTACTTCTTTTTTTATCCAAGCCTCAGGCTTGCATATCATCAGCTCTTCGGGCTGTATCTCATCACGCGTCAGCGTGTATTCCTATGCGGCTTGATGATATACAACACTTCGTATTGATGATATACCGCAACAAGTTGCGGATAATATACAAGGCTTCGCCTTGATTTTAAAAACGATATATCATTGAACAATTGTTAAAGTTATGATATAATCAATTCGATAAATAAGAATTTGGAGGAAAGATGATATGAAAAAAGTCTTACCCATTATTTGTTGCGCATCAGGTAGTGGAATGATAGGTTTTTTTGCAAATCAATTAAATACAGTTGTTGGATGCGTATTTTTTACTCTTGGTGTTGTCTTGCTTGTTAGTTCAATCATTCTAATGTCCAAACAGGATAAAGAAAGTAAGTAAATTATAGTTTCTCTAACAGCACATCTGCGCACCTTTTCGCTTTTCATACCTTTCTCTACACACCGTTATACTCCTCTTTTTAAAAAACAAAAGCATCCTTTTAAGGATGCTTTTTTCATAATTTTATTTACAAAAATTTTCAATATAATTATCAAGCGCAGATGCAATAACATTAACTGCATCTTCTCTACCCTTAACCTCACCTGCAACGGTATCTTTGTTTTCTAACGCTTTATACACCTTAAAGAAGTGCTTCATTTCATCAAAGATATGCTCAGGAAGCTCAGAAATATCGGTATACTTATTATAGGTTGGGTCAGCAAACGGAATAGCGATAATCTTTTCATCGTTCCTTCCGTCATCAAGCATTGAAATATAACCTATTGGAAAACAACGAACTAGGGTTAACGGCTCTAAGGCTTGAGAAGAAAGAATTAAAACATCAAGCGGGTCGCCATCATCACCAAAAGAACGCGGAATAAAACCATAGTTAGCGGGATAATGGGTTGAAGTATAAAGAACGCGGTCTAGAATAAGCAAACCTGTTTCTTTATCGAGCTCATATTTCTTTTTGCTTCCCTTTGATATTTCAACAACCGCAACAAAATCCTTCGGAGTTATTCTTTTAGGGTCAATATCATGCCAAATATTCAATTAAATCTATCCTTCCAAAACAAGTTAAAAACAACCGGAAGACATAAAGCCTTCCGGTTAAAATTTTATTATTTTACCATACCTGCAACTTCAGCAGCGAAATCATCAACGCGCTTCTCGATACCTTCACCCTTTTCAAAGCGAACAAAAGAAGCAAGCTTAATTTCTGCGCCAAGTTCCTTAGCGGTCTTTTCGATATATTTGCCAACGGTTAAATCGCCATCCATAACGAATTGCTGCTCAACAAGGCAGTTTTCCTTATAGTATTTACCGATTTTACCTTCAACAATTTTACCTAGAACTGCTTCGGGCTTGCCTGCCATTTTAGGATCTTCCTTCATCTGAGCGATAAGGATATCCTTTTCCTTAGCCAAAACCTCTGCCGGAACAGAAGCTTCATCTAAATAAGCAGGATTCATAGCTGCAACCTGCATAGCAATGTTTTTACCCATAGCAACAAGGTCAGCATTGTCAGCATCAAGAGCTGTATCAAAGTTTACGATAACACCGATTTTACCGCCTGCATGAACATAAGATACAACCTTACCTTCCATACGAGCAAAACGACGAATCTTGATATTTTCGCGAATAGCAAGGAATAATTCCTGAACTTTCTCTTCAACAGTCTTACCGTCTTTAACGCAAGCGAGAAGTGCGTCAACATCAGCGGGATTCTGCTCAGCAACGATTTCAGCAACCTCAGCTGCAAGAGCCTTGAAGCCATCACCGTTAGCAACGAAGTCGGTCTCACTATTAAGCTCAACAACAACACCGATACCATCCTTAGTATAAGCAGCAACTGTACCCTCAGCGGCAATACGACCTGCTTTTTTAGCTTGCGAAGCAAGACCTTTTTCTCTTAAATAATCTGCAGCGGCTTCCATATCACCGTTAGTTTCGGTAAGAGCCTTTTTACAGTCCATCATACCGCAACCGGTTTTTTCTCTTAAAGCCTGAACGTCTTTTGCAGTAAAAGCCATTTTAGTTTCCTCCGATTAAATTATTCAGCGTCTTCTGCTGTTTCCTCAGCAGCTTCTTCATCATTAGCTGCTGTGCCCATTTCTGAACCCTGTCTGCCTTCGATAACAGCTGCTGCCATAGTTTCAGCGATAAGCTTAACTGCACGAATAGCGTCATCGTTACCAGGGATAACTGCATCGATTTCATCGGGATCACAGTTAGTGTCAACAATAGCAATGATCGGAATGCCTAATTTCTTTGCTTCTGCTACGGCAATTCTTTCTTTGCGAGGGTCAACAATAAAGAGAGCACCGGGGATTTTCTTCATGTCTTGGATACCGCCCAAGAATTTTTCGAGCTTTTCAATTTCAAGGTTAAGTTTGATAACTTCCTTCTTAGGAAGAAGCTCAAAGGTACCGTCATCACGCATAGCGCGCAACTGGTTTAAACGAGCGATTCTGGTGCGAATTGTAGAGAAGTTTGTAAGCATACCGCCGAGCCAACGAGCGTTAACATAAGGCATACCGCAATGCTCTGCTTCTTCTTTAACAGAATCCTGAGCCTGTTTCTTAGTTCCAACGAAAAGAATATCGCCACCCTCAGCAGCTATGTCGCGAGCGAAGATATAAGCTTCGTTAAGCTTCTTAACTGTCTTTTGAAGGTCGATAATGTAAATTCCGTTGCGTTCTGTGAAAATGTACTCTGCCATTTTCGGGTTCCAGCGTCTTGTTTGATGTCCAAAATGAACACCGGCTTCAAGAAGCTGTTTCATTGATACTACTGCCATGTCTTTTTCCTCCTGAGGTTTTTCCTCCATCCCGCCTTTTGTCTTCGGAAATCAGCTCTTGCCGACACCTCGCCCGACTACGCGGAATGTGTGTTTTTTATTACTACTTTTTCAGTAGCCTGAAAATTATACCACAAAACCCTTTTATTTGCAAGCATTTTCTTGATATTTTTTATATTTTTGCAAATAGTTCAGGTTTTAGCCTTGAAAACCTGACTTTTTTATGGTAAAATACAAAAAAAGATAATTTAAGGGGGCGTTTTTTTGGATTTACAGGAATCAGGTCAAATGTATCTCGAAACAATACTTATTCTATCAAGAAAGACAAATAATGTGCGCTCGCTTGATGTTGCAGAATATATGAATTTTTCTAAGCCCAGTGTTTCGCGCGCTGTGGGACTTCTCAAAAACGGCGGTTTTATAACAAGCGATAAAGATGGTTTCCTTTATTTAACCGAAATCGGCAAAGAAGTGGCTGAGCAGATTTTTGAAAGACATAATATACTAACCGATTATCTCGTAAGTATTGGTGTTAACCGCGAAATTGCTTCTCAGGATGCTTGCAAAATGGAGCATCATATAAGCCAGGAAACCTTTGAAGCTATAAAAAAACAGATTAATAAAAATTAAAAGGGATTGCGTTTGCAATCCCTCTTTTATTTACACTTGCCCTCTGACACTCAAAAAGTAATCTTCGGCAGAGGTAATTTCATTATCTATAAGCGCTTTTTTGCTTTCAAAATCGCTTTCCAATGAAACTATCTTTAAAATTTCTGCTTTTGCAACCTCTGTTCTGCCTAAAATGAGATTAACAAGCTCTTTTGCATTAGCAAAATTTTCATTAGCAAGCAAATTGCAGTTTTTAGTTGCCGAAACCACTATTTTGCCGATTGCCGAAGCTCCATACTTTGTTTCGTCATTTATATTGGCATTCCCTATAATCTTTTCTTCCAGTTCCAAAAGGGGTTTGCTTTTTTGAATCTGAGCTTTAAGTTCTTCGTTTTCTTCTTTTAAAAGCGAAATTTCTTTCAAAAGTTCTTCCTTTTCATTTTGAAGTTTTTTAATATAAGAGTTTTGAATTTCAAGTCTTTCAATCAACTCGGAATTAGCCTTTAAAATCTTAGCTTTTCTCAATTTCATCTCTCCAAACAAAAACCGCCGCAAATGCGACGGCTTTAAATTTTAATAATAGTTTAATGGATTAACATATCCGTCATTATTACGCATTATACCAAAATGGAGATGGTATCCTGTTGAATCACCGGTAGTACCAACATAGCCAATAACCTGACCTTGTTTTACATGTTGACCATTAGAAACGGCAATAGTATTCATATGCGCATACATAGCTTTAATATGCTGACCCACGCCGTTCACCTGAACTATACCATGGTCAATAGCTACATGGTTACCCCAACCGCTACCGCATCTGCAACGGCTTCCTCTATCCTTATGAGGACAAGAGTTATATGTTTGGTAAACAGTACCGTCAGTAATAGCAACGATAGGTTTACCGAATATTGAGCCACCCGAAATATCTATACCCTTATGAATAGTACCCCAACGAGGTCCGTAATAAGAGGTGATATTTCTGCAACTGGGAACCGGCCAAACAAATCCAACCTTAGAGTTTTGGAAATTAGAATTTGCGCCGCCGTATAACAAGCTATTCAAATAATTCTGTTTTTCCCTAATAGTTGCCTCAACAGCCTTATTGGCGTCAACATTTTGCTTTTCCTCGGCAGCTATCGAATCATAAATTGACTGAGCGGCATTTTCTTCCTTTTCAAGCTCCTTTTGAGCCTTCACGATAGTTTCTCTAACCGCAACCTGACTTTCCAAGAGCTTTTTGTTTTCCTCATTTTTAGATTCAAGTTCTTTAATATCTGCAACCATATCCTCAATCATTTTCTTATCTCTTGCAGAAACAGACGAAGTTAACTGAGATAATTGCAAATATTCCGAAAAGCTATCTGCACCCAAAAGCACCTGAATATTGCTTCCTGTATTACTCATATAGATAGCACGGATACGCTTTTTAAAAGCTTCTTTGCTTTCATCTATTTTCTTATTTTTATTATTAATTTCTTTTTTATTTGCATCAATTTTAGCATTTATTGAGTTAATCTCACTATTACAACGCATAACCTGAGCCTGAATGTTTGCAATCTTCTTTTGAACAGCACTAAGCACAACACTCTGGCTCTGTTTTTCACCGCGCAAACGGCTAATCTCTTTTTCAAGAGCCGCAGATTCCTTTTGAAGCTTTGCAATATCATTTTGCAAAGAGCTTGTGCTTGCTGCCTCGGATTTAATCCAATTAGTGCAATTAAGCGCAATAAAAGTCATACAAATACAAAGCGAAAAAGATAATACTCGTTTTGTATATTTATTCATAAAATCCTCCAAAAAACTTTTAGAACAACGATTTAAAAAGCTGAGAACTCACTACCCTCATGCTTTAAATATTTGGTTATTATAATAACGCTACCTAAAACACCTGCTATTATACCAATACCGATAAATACAAGCAATAAAATCCATGCCATATCGCCGTATTTAACAATATCAGATGTTCCCAAAGCAGAAATGATAGTTTCGGTTGCAATTCTGTAACAGAAATAGAGCAAAACTTCGGCTATAACCGCAGAAATAAGACCTATTATAACACCCTCAACTACAAAGGGAATTCTAACAAAAGCATCAGTAGCACCAACCGCTTTCATAATGCTAATATCAAGCTTGCGGTTATACATAGTAACACGGATAGTGTTAGAAACGATTACAAGCGCTATAATCATCAAAATAGAGATTATCCAGATTCCTGCAACACCGATACCGTCCTTAATAGCGGCAATGGTTTCTGCCAAATCATCCTGAGACTGAATACTGCTAACCTCGTCCATTTTCTTAATCTGTTTGATAGTTTCATCAAACTTTGCCATATCCTTCATATGAACCTTAGCGGCATTAGGAAGCGGATTTCCGTACTCCTCGTCAAGAAAAGTGAAATACTCCTCCTGACCTTCAAGCATAGATTCCTTAATTGTTTTAAGACCTTCTTCGCTCGAAACAAATTCAACCTCTGAAACATTTTCAAGTTTCTCTATTTTATCACATAAAGCATTAGCTTCTTCATCATTATGGATTAAATAATCATCTTCGCCGATACCGTTTTCATCGGTCTCTTTTTTCTCGGTTTCAGAATCGGTTTCCTTAGATGTTGTGTCCTCAGTTTCGGCTTCTTGCTTATTATATAAAGCCCAGCTATAATCCTTCATATAAACCATAACAACATTTTGTTGTTCCAGCTTACCAACAGCAACATTAACATTCTCGCTGATTAAAATGGCAAGACCTATAATTACCATACAAGCAACCAAAACACCGATAGATGCCAAAGACATAAGGCGGTTTACCCAAGCACTTTTAACACCCTCACCTGTGAGGTATTTTATACTTCCTAATTTCATTCGGCATCACCTCCTGCATTATCGGCAACAATCATACCGCCGTCCAGCATGATAACGCGATGCTTAAAATCTCTAACTAGGTTATGGTCATGGGTTACCATCAAAATAGTAGTTCCCTGCTTGTTTATTTCGGTTAGCATATTAACAATTTCATAAGACATATTCGGGTCAACATTACCGGTAGGCTCGTCCGCAATGATAAGGTCAGGAGAATTAACTAATGCGCGGGCAAGTCCCACACGCTGCTGCTCACCGCCCGAAAGCTGATTTGGCATTGAGCGAGCCTTATCGCCCAGACCTACTTTACTTAAAGCCTTTGAAACCTCTCGTCTTATATGGCTTCCGGTTTCACCAACAACATACATCGCAAAAGCAACATTCTGGAAAACATTCATAGTAGGTATAAGTCTGAAATCCTGGAAAACTATACCCATTGTTCTGCGAAGCAGAGGAACCTGCTTACGCTTCATATTTGTTAAATTAAAGCCATTAACCTTAATAATACCTGTATTCGCCTTTTCTTCGCGCATAATAAGCTTCATAAATGTACTTTTACCTGCGCCCGAAGAGCCAACAACAAAGACGAACTCGCCCTTGTTTATCTTAATGTTTACATCCTTTAAAGCATGAGTTCCACCGGGATATGTTTTAGAAACACCGCGAAATTCAATAATAGGCTTTGAAGGAGCAAAACTTTCACTACTTAAAAGTTGTTCTTCCATTTATTAAAATTTCATTCCTTTTATTAATACTTAACAGGATTGCTCTTTAAATATTTGTTTACCATAAGAGCAATTTTGAATATAATAGCATGGTCAAATTCACGAAGGTCAAGACCTGTGAACTTCTTAATCTTTTCAAGTCTGTAAACCAAGGTATTACGGTGAACAAAAAGCTTACGGGAGGTTTCCGAAACATTAAGATTGTTTTCAAAGAAACGCTGAATTGTAAACAATGTTTCTTGGTCTAAGTTTTCAATAGAGCCTAACTTAAATACTTCTTTAAGATAAGTTTCGCAAAGGGTAGTAGGCAACTGATAGATAAGTCTTGCAATTCCTAATGCTTCATAGGAAACAATAGTCTTTTCGGTATCAAATACCTTTCCAACCTCCATAGCGGTTTGAGCCTCTTTGAAGGAACGTGCAAGGTCTTTGAGATTATCAACAGTAGTACCTATACCAATATACGGATGGAGATAGAACTCACCCGACATTGTATCAGCAATAGTTGTTGCCAATTTTTCAATAGTTTTGGGGTCGATACCAGACTTAGTTTCTTTAACCAAAGCGATATCGGTTTCATTTATATTGATAACAAAATCTTTGGATTTATCGGGGAAAAGATTTTGCAAAACATCATAAACCGAAACATCATGATTATCTAAAACGCGGATAAGCACAACTGTACGGCTAACATCACTGTTAAAATAAAGCTCGCGAGCTTTAAGATAAATATCACCCGGCAAAATGTTATCAAGAATTATATTCTTAATGAAATTGCTTCGGTCATACTTTTCATCATAGTAAAATTTGATATTTGCAAAAGCAACAGCAATTACTGCGGCATACTTAGAAGCCAAAATATCATCGCCATCAACAAAAACTATATAATTTGCACCCTGAGAATTTCCGAGAGCCTTAAAAGTAAGCCCACCGTTTGCACAAACTTCGCTTGCATTTGCAGGAATTTCAGTAACCACTTCACCTATTTTTGCAAGCTCACTGCAAGCTATTATGGTTGCATTTTCATCAATAACACCGAAGGTTCTATCAATAGATTCCTTCATTTGATGAATTACACCTTGAAATAGACGATTTGACATATTATAGACACATCCTTTAAGATAATTAATTATTTTTTGCAATAAAAATCCAATTTAGATTATATATATATCTATATTACACTTTTTCTACCGATTTTGCAAGTGTTATTAACGAAAATATTAAAAAAAGTTACAATTTTATTACAAAAAATAAAAAAATAGTCCGCAAATGGAAAAATGCGGACTAAAAAATCTCAAAAGTTGTTTGATAAGAGTAATTTTCGGTTGAGTTTTTATTTAAATTTAAAATAAATTTATTTTGTTTTATAGCATAATTTACGGTATTCTTAGTGCCACCCTGTTTACCGTCGAACCAGGTCATAACATAATCACTGTTATCAACCATATACTCATTTCGCTTTTGATAGCAGCCTTTATTATAATTATCAAACAAAATAATCTTTTCATCACACTGGGCTAAAACATCAAAATAGCGTTTTTTCCAATGCTCATCATATTTTTCGGCTTGATTTTCAAATGGGATAGCGCAAATAAGTTTGATTTCTTTATTATAAAGCTTTTTAAATAAAAGTACAGTTTCAGCACAGATTATATCGAAACCCATTGCCATACCGGTATAAAAAACTCGGCAATCCTCGTTATAAAGCTTCAAAATGCCCTCGGTTACAAGATTTTCAAAATCGGTATAAGCCTTGTTTCTTATATAAACATTAATGGGCAATTTTGATGGGCGGTAGCCTGTAAAGCAACATTTTTTATATTCTTTCATATCCCACCTCAAACTGCAAACTGACTGTTATAAAGATTGGTATAAAACCCGCCTTTTTCTAGAAGCTCTTTATGAGTTCCCTGCTCTATGATATTGCCATCCTTCATCACCAAAATTAAGTCGGCATCGAGTATAGTTGAAAGTCTGTGAGCCACAACAAAAGAGGTTTTATTTTGCATTAATCTTCTGAATGCAGATTGAACCTTTTGCTCGGTATGAGTATCAATAGAAGAAGTTGCCTCATCTAAAATGAGCATAGACGGATTTGATAGCATAGCCCTTGCAATGCACAAAAGCTGACGCTCGCCAACCGATAATTTACCGCTAGAATTACTGATATGGGTATCGTAACCGTTTGGAAGTCTCTTAATAAATTTATGAGCGTGAGCCGATTTTGCGGCGGCAATAATTTCCTCATCGGTTGCGTTTTCATTACCGTAGGCGATATTATCTCTAACCGTTCCGTCCTTAAGCCAGGTTTCCTGCAATACCATACCATAGCTTTCTCTGAGGCTTTTTCTGGTTATATCCCTGATATCAAAATCCTCAACCTTTATACTTCCGCTATCAACATCATAAAATCTCATAAGCAGATTAATAAGGGTGGTTTTTCCGCAACCTGTTGGTCCCACAATCGCTATTTTCTGACCGCTTTTAACCTGCAAATTTAAGTTTTGCAAAAGCTTTTTAGTTTTATCATAAGAAAAGCTAACATTATTTATTTCAACATTGCCGTTGGCATTTTTAAGCTCTTTTAAATCCTCATCCGAGCTTACAGGTTCGGTATCTAAAAGCTCAAAAATTCTGCCGGCGCAAACCAGCGCATTTTGAAGCTCGGTTAAAACACCCGAAATTTCATTAAAAGGCTTAGTATACTGATTTGCATAAGCTAAAAAGCTAACAAAACCGCCAACTGATAAATATTCAGGGTTAGATATAACCGCTAGCGCACCTGCAAGTCCCACCGCCGCATAGATTAGATTATTAACAAATCTTGTGCTCGGATTAGTAAGCGAGGAAAAGAAAATTGCTTTAACCGAAACCTTTCTTAATTTATCGTTTATATTTTCAAAATCTTTAACCGATTTAGTTTCATAAGAAAAAGCTTTAACTGTTTTAGCGTTTTGAATTTTCTCGTTAATATAGGCGGTTTGCTCTCCCCTTATATCAGACTGAGCTTTAAAAAATCCGTGAGTTCTGCTTGCTATAAACTTAGCAATAAAGAGAGAAATCGGAGTTAAAGCAACCACAACAAGTGAAATCAACGGATTTATCATAACCATAAAAACAAGTGTTATAAGAATAGTTACAATACCGTTAAAAAACTGTGAAAAGCCTAAAATCAAACCGTCAGTAAACTGCTCTGCATCGGCAGTTATACGGCTTAAAATATCGCCGTACGGATGACTGTCTATATAGCTTAAAGGCAGTTTATTTAAATGGGCAAATGCCTGATTTCTGAGGCTTCTAACTGTTTTATAGGCAATATTATTATTAATAACGCTAATTATCCATTGCAAAAGCCCTGATAAAACCGCGCAAATAGAAATCATAAAAAGATATTTATATAAAGAGTTAAAATCAACATTTTCAAACCCTTTTATAGAGTCAATAGCCCAACCTGCCAAAACAGGTATATAAAGAGTTAAACCAACACTCAAAACGGTCAAGGCAAGAGAAAATAACGCCGATATTTTATATGGCATCACGGTCTTAATTACTCGTTTTATAACCTGTTTTTCCACTTTTGCCATATTAAACTCCCTCCTTGCCGAATTGAGTTTTGCGAATTTGTGAATAAAGCTCGCAAGTGTTTTTAAGTTCATCATCCTTACCGCAAGCCACTAAAACACCCTCATCAAGAACATATATATTATCGCAATTTTTAATAGCAGATGCTCTTTGAGAAATGGTTATAACTGTGGTTTCCTTTGAAATACTGCTTAAAGCCTTTCTTAATGCGGCATCGGTTGCAAAATCCAAGGCACTCGAAGAATCATCAAGTATTAAAATTTTAGGCTTTCTCACAAGCGCTCTTGCTATGCAAAGTCGTTGTTTTTGACCACCCGAAAGATTTCTGCCTTCCTGCTCAATAATAAAATCAAGCTCGCCTTCTTTACCTTTAACAATTTCATTGGCCTGAGCCATTTTTAAAGCTTGCCAAATATCTTCATCCGTAGCCTCAGGTGCTGAAATTTTCATATTTTCTCTGATGCTTCCTTTAAAAAGCACCGCTTTTTGAGGAACTATTCCGATAAAGCTACGCAAGAAATCAAGGTCTAAATTCTCAATATTTTCGCCAAAAATTTCAATTTCACCCGAAGTTATATTATAAAATCTTGGTATTAAATTAACAATGGTGCTTTTACCTGAGCCTGTTGGACCTATTATACCGATATTTTCGCCTGAGGCGATTTTCAAATTAACATTTTCAATGGCATTTTCGCCATCACCGTTATAAGAAAAACTTACATTTTTAAATTCAACTGCAGGTTTGCTGAAATCGGCATTTTTAATTTTGCCATCATTTTGTTCTGCTTCTATTTCGAAAACAGATTGAATTCGATTGCCGCTTGCTACCGACTTTGTAACATTAATTATAAGGTTTGCAAGCTTTATAAGCTCGATTAAAATCTGGCTCATATAGTTATATAATGCAACAACCGCACCTGCCGAAAGCTCGCCGATATTAACCCTTAAAGCACCTTTATAGATAAGAACAGAAATTGCAACATTTATGATAATTATAGTTGCAGGATTTAAGAGGGCGGAAATTTTGCCAACCCTGATTTGCATAGCATTTAAAAATCTGTTTTTATCCTCAAATTCTGAAATCTCATCCTTTTCTTTGCAAAAAGCCCGTATAACTCTGACACCCTGCAAATTTTCACCGGTTTTAAGAACAACCTTATCAAGAGCCGCCTGAACCGACCTATAAAGCGGAATTGATACTAGCATAACCGCAAATATTATAACCGCAAGCACAGGAATCGTTACCGCAAAAACCATTGCCGCCTTGCTGTCTACTATAAATGCCATAATCATAGCACCAAATACAACAAACGGAGAACGGAGCAATAAACGCAAGGTTAAATTAACCCCTGTTTGAACTTGGTTTAAATCGGAGGTTAATCTTGTAATTAAGGTTGAAGCACCTAAATTATCAAGTGAAGAATATGAAAGAGAAGAAATATGCTTAAATAATGAGGCTCTTATATCAGCGCAAAAACCAACCGCAGTTTTAGCGGCAAAAAGCTGAGCTATAAGAGTACATCCCAAGCCAACAACCGCCAAAACCGCCAATATACCGCACATTTTTAAAATATAAGAAGTGTCCGAATTTTTAATTCCAACATCAATAATAGATGCCACAACTAACGGAACGATTAACTCGAAGCAAACCTCCAACACTTTAAGCGCGGGGGCGGATATAGCTTGAAATATATATTTTTTCAAATATTTAAGCAATTTAATCATTAAACTAAACCTCTATCTCCTCAGATAATTCAAAGGAATAAATAATTTTTTGTTTTACAGGCTTTGAGAAAATCTTCTCTGCCGCCAAAGCATAAATATTGAGTTGTTCAGCATAAGCGCTTATTAAGCCTTCTTTATCCTTTACCCTATCGGTTTTAAAATCCAATATTACAACCCCATCAGGCTCCACAAAACAAATATCAACCGCACCCTGAACGATAATTTTTTCATTAGAAATATTATCCTTTAAATCAGGTTTTATGCTTGAAGCTTCAACCTCGGTTAAAAATCGCATTTCTCTATTAACCGAAATTGCATTCTTTATACGATTAAATATATCACTTTTAAAGAATGATTGCAACTTTCTCTTATCAATAGAGTTATATTCCTTTTCGGAAATATACTGCCATTCATAAAGTCTTTCGAGTTCTGCCTCTATATCATCGCACTTATTAAAATCAAAATATTCCATAACCTTGTGCATTGCAGTACCCTTTTCGGCAGAGGTTATACCCCCCTCAGATAAAAACGCAGGCTTATAAGAAAAGGCATATTTCATACTTTCCGCTTTACCCACAATACTCGATACCGATGCCTTAGACTCTATCTCCAAAAGTTCTTCATAAGGATAAACGAAATCGAGATTTTGCTTTATCGCCTCAACCATATCATTATCTGATTCGCATATAACTTCCTCATTTTCATTATCCTTTTCAAAATCAGGAATACCGTTTTTAATATTAAAATCTATTCTGCTATCAGTACTCAAAACCATAAGAGAATGTCCGCCATCTCTTAATATTTTACCGTCAGGATGAAGAAGCAATGAGAGCATAAGCCAATCAAAATATGAATTTGTTTTAGAAAACAAATCAAAATTAATTTTATTTCCTGAGGTCATAAGAAGCGAAGCATATTCCTTGGTTTTCTTTTCTAAATCACTAACACAGCCTATCATAAAAAGACGGTCCTGTGTTCTGGTCATAGCAACATAGAAAAGCCTTAATTCCTCGCTTAGATTTTCGAAATTTATCTTATCTAAAATTGCCTCTCTGCCGATAGTTGTTAACCGTTCTTTTTTTGTTTCATCATAATATTTAAAACCAATACCGTCTTTCGTAGAATAAACCGCTGTTTTCTTAGAATCGGTTTTTGAAAAGTTATTTGAAAGCTCTGCCAAAATACAAACAGGAAACTGCAACCCCTTAGAACCGTGAATACTCATAATCTTAACCGAGTTATCCCCCGAAACCAAGCCACCTACTTTTATTCCATGTTCGGATTGCTTCTCGATATACTTAACAAATCCGCCGATACTTCCGCCCTGGCTTTCAGAATACTGCTTTGCCAAATCGGATAATAAATTCAAATTGTTTCTTCTTCTGAGTCCGTCATTTAAAATAAGACTCATTTGCAAAAAGTCGGTTTTATCTAAAATATAGCCTATCACTTTATCTACTGAATTAACAGCGGCATAAACTCTGAGTTTTTTAAGAGTTTTAAGAAACTCGGCAGTTTTTTCATCTTTTAAAGCATAAATTGATACCGCATTGTAAAGGGTTGTATATTTAGAATTAACTCTTATCTTAGCCATCTCTTCGGCGGTGAAACGGAATATCGGAGACATCATAACCGCCAAAAGTTCAATATCGTTTCTTGGGTTATCTATAACCTTTAAAAGCGACAAAACAACCGCAATTTCAAAGCTTTCTATAAAGCTTTCTTTACTAACAGAAACAGGTATACCACATTCCTTTAAAGCCGAGGCTAAAACAGGTCCTTTAAGGTTTGCATTTCTTAATAAAATAGCAAAATCAGAATAATTGGCTTTTCTAAGGGTGTTTTTATCGACCCTTATAACCTCGCCCTCGTTCATCACTTTTTTAATATATTTTGCTATATGCATAGCCTCGATTTTTATATTCTTTTCGTCCTCACCCTTTGTTTCAACAACGCAAAATTCGGTTGAAACAATATTAGTTTCAGGATACTCTGCGGCGGGAATAAGCTTTTCCTCTTTACCGTATACAATCTCCCCTGTTTCTTCATTCATAAAAAGTTCAAAGAAGAAATTAACAAAATCGCAAACCTCATTTTTGCACCTGAAATTCGCGCCCAAAATAATCTTTTTAGGCTCATTTTCCTCTGAGACTTCATAAGGAATATAAGCGTTTTTCTTATTAAGGAAGTTTTTAGGGTTAGCACCTCTGAATCTATAAATGCTCTGCTTAACATCTCCAACAACAAAAAGCTTGCTCTCTCGGTTAGACAAAACATAAAAAAGCAAATCCTGCAAATCGTTAGTGTCCTGACATTCGTCAACCATAACCTCGTCAAATCGGTCTATAAGCTCATTAGCAGAAGGCAATATTTCTATTCCCTTTTCACCTTTCTCAGATTGGCGGCATAATAGTTTTAATGCCAAATGCTCGGTGTTATGAAAGGTAAAAGTATTCTCTTTCATATATTCTTCAAATAAAGCATTATCAAATTCTATTAAAATTTCGCTTAAAAGCTTTATTGGCTCTTTAAGCTTTGCAAACTGAGAGTTTAAAAATTCTAAATCGGCATAAAATAACTTTTTAAGACCCTCAAACGCTTCGGTTTGAATATATTTATAAATACTTTTTGCCGAATTGATTTCAGGTATTTTTGAAACACCCTTAACCCCTGTTGGAAGCTTAGGCAAAAAGAGATTATTTAAAGCGTTATAAAGCTCGTCCCATTCTTCTCTGTTGCAAATCTCCTCTAACTCGTAAAGAGTTTTTGAAACCTCGGATAAAGTAGGGATATATCCTTCTGCCGACGCTTCAGATACAGCCATTAAATCAATGGCATTTGAAAGGGCATTTCTGGCACTTAGTATAGTTTTCTTTGCCTTTTCAAAAGAATATTTATACCAGATATTTTCCTTTTCAAATTCACCGCTCGCATAAGTATCCCCAAAGCTTTTAAACCAACTTTCAGGAAAAGGAAGTTGGCGACTATAATCGAATATATCAAGCACAAAATTTATAAAACCGTTTTCATCATATTCAGAGCCTATTATATCAAGAAGCTCTAAAAATACAGGGTCATTTTCTTCTATTTTTCTTTCAACAATTTTAGATATAACCGCTATATCGGTGAGTTTAAGACTTTTCGGGTCGCTCATTTTAAAATCAGGAGAAACTCCTAAAACCTCAAAATTTTCTCTAACTAAATCAATACAGAAAGAGTCAACAGTGCAAATCTTAGCAGTGGGCAACAAATGTTTTTGATAAATCAAGTGAGCATTATCCTCAGTTTTTGCGATTTCTTCTTCGAGTCTAGCCTCAATTCTGGACCTCATCTCTGCCGCCGCCGCATTAGTATAGGTTACAATCAAAAGCTTATCTGCCGCAATACCGTTTTCCTTATCGCAAAGCTTCTTTATAACCCTCTCAACCAAAACCGCAGTTTTACCTGAGCCTGCCGCCGCAGATATAAGTATATTACCCGATGCTTTTATTGCATTTTCTTGTTCTTTTGTCGGACTAAATGCCACCTAATTCACCCTCTTTCATTATATCTAAAACTTCGCTATTATTTAAAGCAGGAACAGATTTAATCTCTGCATCCTCAATACCGCAAACCGCCGCAAAATCACAGTATTTGCAAGCATCAGAATCTTTTCCGTTTACAGGAGATATAGAAATATCTCCGCCTGATAGCTCATTTCCCATTTTTCGCATTAGCTTTTCAATATAATCGAAAATAGCTGTAAATCCGTCAGGTTCTATATATGATGCCATATTTTTATATGGAGTTCCGTCATTTTTAAGCCTGAGTTTTGGAATAAATTCGCCCTTATCCTCTTTTTCCATAGCTTTATAAAGTTCTAAATCCAAGGGCAATAACCCGTTCATTGAAAGCGAATTATCGGTTGTGTTTCTCTTAGAGGGCTGATATAAAATACCTGCCGCGCTATTATCGGGCAAACCGCTCGACCTTGTTAGCGCATAAAGATACACTAGCATCTGCAAATTAAGACCAAACAAAACATCAGGAAGCTTAAAACTTCTAGAACCTGTTTTATAATCTATAATTCTTATATAACCGTTATACTTGTCAACCCTGTCAACATATCCCGAAACGAAAACATTTCCGTTATCGAACGGGAAAGAAAGACTGTTATCTGCTCCTATTTTAAGCTCGAATTCGGTTGGTTTGAAATCGCTCTGGCAAAGTTCATTTGCAATATGCAAAGCAACATCATTAACCGAGCGCAGTATTCGGTTAATAATAAACTCGGTCTTTGCGTTTCTGGTTGTATTAAAGCCCGAAATATGGCTTAAATATTCCTCTGCATATTCGCGAGTTTTTATAGCAATAAGAGCTGCAGTTAAACTTTCTAAGTCCTCTTTATACTCACTTATAAGCTTTTCTAAAATGAAATGGACAATAGTTCCTCTTTGCAAAACATCAAAATCGGCTTTTTGAATTTTGTTAACATTTAAGCCATATTTGCAAAAATAAGAAAAATGGCAACGGTTAAACATATCTATTCTCGAAGCAGATAACCTGATATCCTTGCCGTAAAGCTTTCTTGCGGTTTCTGTTGATAAATTTCCGTCTTTATTCTTTGCTTCGGAAATGTATTCTATCTTTGAAGCCTCTTTACTGTTTTTTAAAGCATCTTTTATTGAAATTGCGGCATTTGTATCATTTAAAGCTCTGACAGCATATTCATAAAATGCCGAGCTTTCGGTTTCAGGAAGATTATTAAAACTCAGTTTTTCCTGAGGCTCGCGCAAAATATCGGTTTGAAGCTTAGATTTAATTTGATTAACAAAAGCTGATGGCTCTGCCTTTTCTCCCGAGAGACTTTGAGTATAAAAACTTATATAAAGTCGGTCGGATGGACAACACAAATTTGAATAAACCAAATAATTTTCATCTATCGAAGAAAGAACCGAATTATCAGGCACGTTTATATCATTTTCGATTAAATATTTGCGGTCAAAAACACCGAAAACTCCATTGTTTTGAACAAGACTTGGAAATATCCCTTGATTAGCACCTAAAATAAAAGCAATTTTAGGGCGAGAAGGTCTTATTCTGTCTGCCGAGCCAAAGGTTACCTGGTCTAATGTTTGAGGTATAACACCAACATCCGCCAAAGAAACGCTAAGCTCTAAGGTTTCGCAAAATTCTTCTCTGCTAATGCTTTTTTGACCAAAGCATACAACCAAGCTATCAAGTATTTTCATATACTCATCATAAGATTGTTTTAAAGTATCGCGAGCGAAAATATCCTCTTCTTTTTCGAAAAAATCGCCCATTTCGGCAAGCTTTTCTGCCGCCGAGCAATCCTCAAACAAATCGCAGATAGCTTTTGCCATATTATAAGCGTTGCCGCAAAAATTCTCTTTAAATGTAAGTAGCGGCTCTATTGCGCGTTTGCGCAAGGCGTTAATTTCCTCTAATGCCTTTTTTGTTTCTTCTGCTTTTGATTCATCTGTCTCGCTTAAACCCTCGGGATTCATATCCCAATTTTTATTCCAAAGACTGCCCTCAATATTCCAAATATAAACATAGTTTTCTAAAATTGCAATTTCGTCTGCCGATAAACTTCCAAGACCGCTCTTATGAAAACGGAAAATATCCTCACTCGAAAAGCTTAAAGAGTTTATCGCAGATTTAGCCGCAACTGCAAGCGGAAAATAGGATAAAGCTTGTCTATTATCATAAAAAAGACTAACCTTATTTCTTCTGCAAGCATTTTTTATAACCTCGCTATAATCAGCCGCATTTCGAGAAATTATAACAAAATCGCGATAGCGATATCCATTTTCGCGCACTAATTTTCTTATAGTTCGCGCCGCAAACTCCGCTTCGTCTATAACAGTATCGCATTCGCAGATATTAACGCTTTGATCGTTTTCTATTTTTTCTATCGGTATTCCTGAAATTAGCTTTTCAACATCCGATAATCCTGTATTTTTATATCTTCCCTCTCCTAAAACAATAGGCTGGGCAACTTCTATTTTATAATCTAAAGCTTTTTTATAAATTTTGTTTTCGGTGGTTTTAATATTAGTAAAAATATTATAATCCTTATTATTTTGAACATCATCTGTAAAGGTTATATAAACATTTTCTGCCTGCGCCAAAATACGCTCAATAATTTTAAACTGACTTCCGGTAAAGCCTTTAAAAGAATCTAAAAATACAGTTTTATTTTCGAAATATTTATAATCTGCTAATTTTTCATAAAGAAAAGCTAAATTATCCGATGCGTCTATAAATTTTTCACCCATTAAATAATCATAGGTTTCGTATATAAGTGCAACATCAAAAAGCTTTAACTTTAAGGTTGGTTTATCGGTTATTTGCTCAACCCTTCGCAAATCCTCAGGGGATATATTATTTAGTTTAAGCTCATTAATAGTATCAAGCAGGGTTTTGCAAAAACTTATGGAATTAGAGTATTTACCCCAAAGTTTAAGCTCGTCTTTCACTTGATTTAAAGCTCTTTTTATGAAGATAACCTTATCGCAATCATTTAAAGTTCTGCCCGAAATACCACCAACCGCACGGCCTATCTCTGAGCATAATCTCGTAAAGCTTAAAACCTCAGTATTTAAAATAAAACTGTCGCCAACAGTTTTTAAAACCGCGCGCTCGCTTTCAAAGGTAAACTGTTCGGGCACTATAAGCACGCTTTTTTCACCCTTTAAAGATAATTCCTTAATTTTTTCCAAAACCGTATAACTCTTTCCAGAGGATGGTTTTCCTAAAATAAACTGCAACAAAATATCACCTCATTTTTATCTGTTCTTATAATAACATTTTAAAAGTCCCAATTTTAGTACACAAACCTTATTTATAAAAATAATTATATCATATATTTCTTTAAATTTCCACTAAAAAAGCAGAGCGGAAAACCGCTCTGCAAAAAATATTATTTAGCGAAAATTCCCCATTCAATTTTACCGCCCAGTATTAAGAAAATAAGTAAAAAGCAAGCAATAACAATTACTAAGGAAACCGCAGTTAAAATCCAAAATTTCACCTTATTTGTATTGGAAAAATTATGTTCTATAAGCCCCACTTTTCTAAGAGCCAAAGTAAACGGCTTATAAAGAATAAGGGTTAAAGACATATTAACCGCGCCTTTTATAAAATTAAACGGTAAAAGCATTGTTGGTATCATAGCGATAACCTCGCTTCGCTCGGCACCCATATAATAAGGTGTTATTAAAACATTAGCGCAAAGCATAATCAAAACCATCGAAAGCACCGCAATAACTGAACCTATAATAGCGCCTGCAAATGTTCGCTTATATTTATAAACAACACCTGCAACACCCGCAAAAGCCATACTCGAAAGAGCGTTCATAATAAGACCGTAAAATCCTGTGTCGCTAATACTGATAAACTCTAAAACCGCAACCAAAAACGCCGAAGATATGGCATAAAGCGGACCATATAAAAAGGATATTATAACTAAAAAAACATCCTTTAAATCAAATGTTAAAAATCCGATTTTAAATTTAAAAAGCACAACGCATAAATAAGCCACCGCCGAAAGCATAGCAACAACACTGATTTTTTTAAGTTCCTTTGTTTTTCTCATATTGCTCACCCTTAAAAACAAAAATCCCCGCCTTAAAAGACGGGGATTTAATACAAACATAACAAAACAAAATATATTTGCATCTTCTTTCATCCGGACTATACCGTCGGCTTTGGAGTTACACCAAATCAACCTTAAAAGGCTCGTGGGCTATTACCACCGGTGAGGAATTACACCTCGCCCCGAAGATTATAAAATAATTATATTACTCATAGAATTATTTGTCAATATCTATTTAATCATTTCGTTAAATTCGTTTTCATCAATAACCTTTATGCCTAAGCTATTTGCTTTTTCTAATTTACTTCCCGCTTCCTCGCCTGCTAAAACAAAATCAGTCTTTTTTGAAACAGAGGAGGAAGTTTTTCCACCAAAGCTTTCTATAATAGCAGCCGCTTCGTTTCTTTTTAAGGTGGGTAAAGTTCCTGTCAGCACAAAAGTTTTACCCAGAAATCTATTATCCTTAACCTCTTTTAAGGACTTCATATTAACACCCAAGGCTTTGAAACGCTCAATCATTTCCTTAGTTTCATCAAGCGAGAAAAACTCCTTTGCAGAAAGAGCCAAAATATGCCCGAAACCCTCAATAGCCTCAAAATCCTGGGCCGAAGCGTTTAATATATTATCAATATCGTGGAAATTTTCGGCTAAAAGCTTTGCCGCCTTTTGACCTATATGACGAATACCAAAAGCAAAAATCAGCTTTGATAAATCATTGGTTTTTGATTTTTCAATAGCATTTTTTAGATTTTCAACCGTTTTTTCGCCTGTGCGTTCAAGCTCGGCAACCTTGCTGAAATCTATGCTATATAAATCATCAATATTTGAAATAAGGTTCGCATTTAAAAGTTGCTCTAAAACCGCAGGACCCAGTCCCTCAATATCCATAGCATCGCGCGAGGTAAAATGAATTAAATGCCTTAAAAGCTGAGCGGGGCAATCGGCATTAGTGCATCTGATAACTGCTTCGCCCTCTTCTCTGTAAACAGGACTGTTGCAAGAAGGACAAACTTTTGGCATCTCGAAAATCTTAGAATTCTCGCTATGTTTAGCTACCGCCAAAACCTCAGGAATTATATCCCCCGCTTTTCTGACAATTATGGTATCTCCTATACCTATTCCCTTTTCGGTTATAAAATCCTCGTTATGAAGGGTAGCACGGCTAACCGTTGTTCCTGCCAGGGTTATCGGTTCAAATATGGCGGTGGGGGTTAGTGCACCTGTTCTGCCAACCGCAATTTCTATATCAAGTAAAACCGTTTCTTTTTCCTCAGGTGGATATTTAAAAGCCACAGCCCATTTAGGAAATTTCGAGGTGCTTCCCAAAACTTCGCGATAGCTTAAATCGTTAATCTTAACAACCGCGCCATCTATATCATAGGGCAGATTACCTCTATCCGCACCTATCCGCTCGATTTCTGAAACCACTTCATCGGAAGTTTTGCATTTTTTATAGCTCGGCAAGGTATGAAAACCTAAATCATTTAAAAAATCAAGACTATCGGTATGGTTTTCAAACTCTTTACCCGAAATTTTTTGAATATTAAAAACAAAAATATCAAGCTCACGCTCGGCGGTTATCTGAGGATTTTTTTGCCTTAGCGACCCCGCCGCCGCGTTTCGCGGATTTTTTGCAGGTGCTTCACCTAAAAGCTCTTGGCGTTCTCTTAGCTTTAAAAAGCTTTCGCGAGGCATATAAACCTCACCTCTGACCTCTAAATCGCCATCAAATTTTATAGCTTTCGGTATGCTTTTTATCTGCATTAAATTAGCAGTTACATCCTCGCCAACAAGACCGTCTCCCCTCGTTGAGCCTCTGAAAAACAAACCGTCTCTATATTCGAGAGATACCGAAAGACCGTCTATCTTAGGCTCAACCGAAAAAACAGTTTCCTCGGCTTTAACCTTATCACAAAAGGCTCTGAGTTCATCAAAATTAAAAACATCCTGAAGGCTTTCCATCTTAACCAAATGTTCAACCGAATTGAAAAGTCTGTTAGCCGCACCGCCGACATTCTGAGTCGGAGAATCTTCTCTTAGAAGCTCAGGAAATTCTTTTTCCAAATCCTCTAATTGCCTTAGCATTGCATCATACTCGAAATCCTCTATTTCGGGAGAATCCTCAATATAATATTTTTTGTTATGGTATTTAAGCTCTTTCGAAAGCTTAGCTACTAGTTTTTCAGCTTCTTTAAATTCCATTTCAAACTCCCTTAAAATTATTCTACTATTGCACCATAATCATTAATCAAACCGCCGGTATTATCGGTTTGGCTTTCAACAACATTAGTGAACGCATCAGGCGATTTGCCAACTATAACAGTTTGCGCCGCAATAGCCGAAGTTTTGGTTTCTATTCCCTTATTATATCCTGCAACTATAAGACTGCCCTTTGTTTTAATTTCAACCGTTATTATATGCAAAACCTGATTTATGCCTGCCGATTTAAACTCGTGTTTAAAATCAACAAAAGCAGTTGAAGTAAGTTGCATTTTAAAATATAATTTAGGACCAAAACCTGCCGTATAAGTATTCCCCAAAAAAGTTCCGATAGGTATCCTAACATCATAATAATCTTTACTATCAACAAGTCTTGAAACCTCATTTGCTATCTTGCTTTTAAGAAAATTAACCTTATAAACATCTATTTCGAGACTCGTAACATACCCATCGTCATTAGAGGACAAACAGGCTATATCGCTATATGTTATATTATTTTCCTCTAAAATTTTAAGCACCGCTTCATTAGCTGAGTTTAACATAATAGTTTCAGCATTGCTATGAGCTATTTTGAAAATAAGCGGTTGCATTTTAAAAAAACAAATGCCCGATAAAATAGCAGCTATTATAAGAAACACCAAAACTATAATAAGCGGTTTTCTTTTGTTTTTGCGACTTTTAAGCCTCATTTTTCCACCCCATAAAATATAGCTACACCATATTTTACGGAAATAAAAGAAAAATGTTAAATACATAAATAATTTTACTATAAAATTCAATTAAAAGCAAGTAATAAATATCCACTCGCATAGCGGGTGGTATTTCATTTTCGGGCATAGTCCTTGTCGTTTAAGGGGGTTATGGCGACAACGATGCCGCTATAACATATATAGAAACTTGCCGACAAATTGAAAACGAAGTTTTCACTCTTTGTCGGCTTTTAATGAAAATTAAACATTGTCGCCTAAGGGGGAAATCGAAATTCCCCCTCAGGCGAACTTTTGGCCCTTTCTTTTCGCCTACATAAGAAAGGGCGTGCCTGTCGCGGCATGAGCGACAATACTCAAAACTTTATCTTTTTAAATCATAACAATACTACACACTCTATTTCGTTAAAATATTTCATCGGTTAATCTTTATTGTACTTTGCTACTATCGTGTGGTTTTCGTTATACAAAAAGCAGATAGCTTTTAAACTATCTGCTTTAAAATTTATTCGCCAAACGGGAAATTAAATTTTCCGCCGTTTTTCTCAGATTCCTCTGCTTCGCCTGAAATCTCAGGTAAAACATCGGTTATTGTGTAACTTGATTCGCTGACATTAGCCAAAAGAACAACATTAAAAGTCTTGGTTTTTTGCGCAGTGTCAACCACAGTGATATTAACCTTATCCCCCGCCTTGCAGTTTTCAATTATATCTAATACAATACTGTCATTAGTAACCGCAATTCCGTTTATATGGGTTATAATATCCCCTTGGTTAACCTTTCCATAAAGACCGCTCTCCTCGGTAACACTATCTATTAAAAGTCCTGTATACTTACTATTGTTAATCTCAGCCAAAACGCTGTCAATAGCCTTATAGGTTATACCTAGCTTTGCTCGGCTTATAACTTTACCCTCGTCGATAAGTTCTTTAACAATGCGTTTCATAACGGTGGTTGGAATTGCATAGCCAACACCCTCATAATCAACGCTAGCCATTTTCGAAGATGTAACACCGATTACCTGACCATACATATTAACAAGCGCACCGCCTGAGCTTCCGGGGTTTATAGCGCTATCAGTCTGAATAACCCTTGAAGAATAAGAAGATGTAGTTTGAACACGTCGGTTAAGTCCTGAAATTATACCTGAGGTTATGCTAGAATCCTCATTTGCATTTCTGGGTCTTCCTATTGCAACAACATGCTCTCCATAAAACAATTCATCGGAATTTCCAAATATTGCAGGTTTAAGCTTTGCATTATCAACCTTTAAAACCGCCAAATCGCTAACCTTATCTCCTGCAACATACTTTGCATTATATTCCTTACCGTCATGAGTATAAATCTTAAATTTAGCCGACGAAACTTCGGAATAAATATGATCATTTGTTATAATATATCCATCCTCAGAATAAACTATTCCGCTTGCCTGTGAGCCTTTACCCGAAGCATTATAAATCATAATACCAACTACCGACTGCCCTGTGGTATTATAAATCTCAGCCTCGCTCATTTGCTCAGCATCCTTAGGTCTTTTCTTTAAATCAATACCTGCGTTTTGCTTTTCGGCAAACTTCACACTGCTTCTGCCAACAAAATATCCTACCGAACAAGCCGCAGTAAGCATAATAATACCTGCCATTATAATCGAAAACACTTTAAGACCAATACTCATCGGTTTATAATTTTTAATTGGCTTGGGTTTCGAAACAGTTATAGGATTAAAAACCTCGGTCTCGCTTGTTTCATTTTCCTCAAAAGATGGTTCTTCAATATTTTCCTCGAAAGAGGACTCCTCAATATTTTTAATATCTTCGTTTTTTATATCATTGTTATTTAAAAATTCTTCCATGAAAACTCTCCTAAGGTAATACTATTTTAAAGGTTGTAAACTCATTTTTATTGCAAGATACGGTTATAGTTCCTTCATGGGCGGTGATTATAGTTTTTGCAATGTATAAACCCAGTCCCGTGCTGTTCTTTCCAACCGACCTTGATTTATCAACCTTATAAAATCTCTCGAATACAAACGGTAGGTCGGCCTCGGGAATACCTTTACCCGTATTAGTAACCGTAAACACCGTCTTTTTGTTTTCTTTTTTAAGGGTAAAGCTTATGCTTCCCTCATCATTTGTAAATTTAATTGCGTTATCAATCAAATTATATATAACCTGATGAATTAAATCGCGGTCGGCATTAACCGATAATCCGTCAAGCTCATCAAGACCTATAATCTGAATTTTTTTAGCTTCAATTCTCTGTTCTTGGCTTATAACTATATTAAACAAAAGCTCTCTGAAATCAAAAAGCTCAGGCTTTAACTTGAATTCTCCGCTTTCAAGCTTAGACATACTAAGCATTGATTCTACCAAACGTGATAATCTTTTAACCTCGCCAGAAACAATACCCAAATAATATTCCTGTTTTTCAGGCTCTATCGTTCCGTCTAAAATACCGTCAATAAATCCACTTATCGTAGTCATCGGAGTTTTCAGTTCATGCGAAACATTTGCAACAAAGCTCTTTCTCATACCTTCAAGCCGAGCCAATGAATTAGTCATCATATTAAACGATGCCGCAAGCTCACCTATTTCATCATCAGTAGTAACTGCAATACGCTTTGAGAAATCGCCCTTAGCCATAGCCTTTGCCGCTCTCGACATTTGCTTTAAAGGTTTTGTTAAATGATATGTCATCGCATAAATACAGAAGAACATTATGATAATAGGAATTATCGCAGAAACCGTATAAAGTCTGGTAATAGAGGACAACAACTGCCTAACAGTTGAAACCGATGCCGCCGCAAAAACGGTGCAATATCTTTCGCCACTTGCGTTTAACATAGATTTCGCAGTAACATAATGCGGATTTTCATAGATATCCATTGTGCTAACAAAAAATTCTTCGGATTTTTCCGCCTTGTTTAAAGCCTTGGCAGGTATCAAGGAGACCGAATGCATACAAGCACCTTTTTGCGACCATTCCTCGCAACCGCAAACTAAAACCCTGCCGCTATTATCCGAAATAAAAATATCCGCGTCTGCAACACCCGACACCGTGCTTAACATTCCGTGAAGCTGATTGGTTGTTATTTTATTTTCCGCAGAAAAATTTGTTATATATTCCGTAACCTCTCCGCAAGCATTATCAAGCGATTTATATTTAGTTTTTGCAATATAATTATCAAGCGAAAAAGATAATATAAGCAACATAAAAGCAAGGGTAAAAACAATTATGAGACTTGTTGTAAAAAAATACTTGTTAAAAAGCTTTAATTTCATATTCACTTAACCGTTTCAAATTTATAACCAACGCCCCAAACAGTTTTTAGCGACCATTCATCCGATACATTTTCAAGCTTTTCTCTAAGCCTTTTAACATGAACATCAACCGTTCTTGAATCACCGTAATAATCAAACCCCCAAACCTCGTCTAAAAGCTGGTCGCGGGTATAAACCCTGTTTGGATTGCTTGCTAAATGATATATAAGCTCCAGTTCCTTAGGAGGAGTATCAATTCTGTTACCGTCAACCACAAGCTCGTAATTAGTAATATTAATGCAAAGCTTATCGTATTTAACTTCCTCTGTTTCGCCCTTCTTATCCTTTTCACTGCTTCTTCTGAGCACCGCTTTAATTCTTGCAATAATCTCTTTTGTATCGAAAGGTTTGGTAACATAATCATCCGCACCTAATTCCAAACCTAAGATTTTATCAAAGGTTTCACCCTTAGCGGTTAGCATAATAATCGGCACTTCACTCGTCTTTCTGATTTCTCTGCAAACCTGCCAACCGTCAAGCCCGGGTAGCATTATATCAAGCAAGATAAGGTCAGGATTATACTTCGAAGCATATTCAACTGCCTTTAATCCATCATTTGCAACAACGGATTCAAATCCGTTCTTTTCAAGATATAGACGCAGAAGCTCGCAAATATTAACATCATCATCAACAATAAGTATCTTATATTGCATAATTTTTTCTCCCTAAAATTCGCTTTAAAGGTATAATATAATAATTTTATTACAAAAATATGAATAATAACCAATATATTTTTAAACAACTAAAAAGACCGCCTTGTTTAAGGCGGTCGATTTAAGACTACTCAGCAGAATTTTCTTCTTTCATCTTTGCAAAGCACTCGCTGCAATAAACCGGACGATCGTCACGCGGAACAAAAGGAACGGTTGCAACACCGCCACAAGCAGCACATACTGCCTCATGCATCTCTCTCGGAGCTCTACCGGCATTTTTGCGTTTGTCGCGGCAAGGCTTACAACGTTGCGGTTCATTCTCGAAGCCTTTGGACTCGTAAAACTCCTGTTCTCTTGCAGTGAATACGAATTCCTCTCCGCAATCTTTGCAAACTAATGTCTTGTCTTCAAACATGTTTTTTACCTCTCTTGTTTGATAATTTGATAGCCCCGGACGGAATTCCACCGTCTTCTTTTATTATTCGCTCTATTTTAGGCTTTTTGGGCATATATATTTAAATGCGGAATACCGCTATTTAAATTTGAGTTTTTTTCTTATTCTGGTTAATGAATTATCAACCGACTTTTGAGAAATACCAAGCTTTTTTGAAATATCCGAATAACTTTCGCCGTTTAAAAAAAGCTGCAAAACCTTATATTCCAAAGCAGATAACTCAACCTGAATATTATTTTTTAAAGTTTTTAAGCTTTCTTTTTCAATAAAAAGCTTTTCTGGACTGTTAATATCAACTATTTCGGTTTCCTCAATAGAGCTTATTAACTCTTTGGGGATGTTTTTCTGACCGTTTCTCTGTTTAAGCATACTAAACAAAGCACGCTTAATACAAAGAGTTGCAAAGGTTGAAAAAGCAGATTTCTGAGGCTCATAGCTTTTAACCGCAGTATAAAGTGCCAAATTTGCTTCTTGAACCGCATCATCGAAGAAATCCTCAGAACAATATTTGCGAACATTGAAAATAACAACCGAATAATAACGCTCAATAATAACCCTCATAAGTTCATAATTTCCGCCGTTTATTTCGGTTACTATTTCATTATCGGATAAATTTTCGTAATTTTCGACAAAATCAGTCAATATTGTTACTCCAAAACAGTAGTATTTAACAAATATATATACATATTACAATATTTTGAAAAATTTGTCAAGCACAATTTTAATACTTTATCGTAATAAAAATATATTATATATATAATAATACTAGCAATTATTGACAAAAACTATAAATTAGTTTATTATAAATATCAGTTAAAAACCGAGAGGAGATTTTCTAAAAATGATTAATGAACTTTATAAGCTATGGTGTGAAAAAGCAACCGCCGACCCCGATTTAATCGCAGAATTAAAAGAAATCGAGGGTAACGAAGAGCTTATTTCCGATGCTTTTTATACAAGTCTTGAATTCGGTACTGCAGGTCTTCGCGGAGTTATCGGCGCAGGTACTAACCGTATGAATATATATACAGTAGGTCAAGCCTCCCAAGGTCTTGCAGACTATGTTAATTCAATTGCCAAAAACGGTACAGTTGCTATTGCTTATGATAGCCGAATCAAATCTGATGTTTTTGCGCGCACTGCTGCCTCGGTTTTTGCTGCTAACGGAATAAAGGTTTATATTTATGATGAATTAGCGCCAACACCTATGCTCTCTTTCGCAGTTAGAAGACTTAAATGCGATGCAGGTGTTGTTATAACCGCAAGCCATAACCCCTCTAAATATAACGGTTATAAGGCTTACGGTGCAGACGGTGCTCAGCTAGGACCCGAAGCTGCCGACTATGTTCTTTCAAAAATGAGAGAGGTTGATATGTTCTCGGGAATTAAATCTGAGGATTATGAAAATGCCCTTAAAAACGGAAGAATCGAGTATATCAGTCAGGATATCGTAAATGAATATTTAGACTGTGTTGAAGCTCAACGAATTGAGCCTGAGACTGATTTATCAGGCTTAAAGGTTGTATATACCCCCTTAAAC
Organism: Clostridia bacterium; assembly: GCA_017537365.1. Classification (GTDB taxonomy): domain Bacteria; phylum Bacillota; class Clostridia; order Oscillospirales; family Acutalibacteraceae; genus UBA737. Next base: position 161,630 of record JAFYKZ010000002.1, on the reverse strand, counting down.
GGCGCAGGCAATAAACCTGTCAGAGAGATTTTAAAGAGACTCGGTATTACTCAGGTTACAGTAGTTCCAGAACAGGAAATGCCCGATGGCAACTTCCCCACCTGTCCTTATCCCAACCCCGAAATTCGTCAGGCGTTTGAATACGCTTTAAAATTAGCGGAAGCAGAAAAGCCTGATATATTGCTTGCAACCGACCCCGATTCTGACCGCGTTGGTATTGCTGTTAGAATTGACGGTGAATATAAGTTATTCAGCGGTAATGATGTTGGTGTTTTGCTTTTAAATTATATTTTATCTCGTCGTAAAGCTAACGGCACTTTACCCGAAAATCCCGTTGCGGTTAAAACCATTGTTTCAACCGAGCTTTGCCAAAAAATCGCTGATGATTACGGTTGCACCTTAGTAAATGTTTTAACCGGCTTTAAGTTTATCGGCGAGCAAATAACCATTTTAGCTGAACAAGGTGCGCCCGAGCGCTATATTTTAGGTTTTGAAGAAAGCTATGGCTATTTAGCAGGCGATTATGCGAGAGATAAAGACGCTGTTGTTGGCTCTATGCTTATCTGCGAAATGACCGCTTATTATAAAACCATCGGCAAAACTTTAGGTGATGTTTTAGAAGAAATTTATAATAAATACGGCTTCTTCCAAGATGCTCAAAAGAGTTTTACCTGCGAAGGTCAAACAGGTATGGAAAAAATCAAAAATATTATGATTTCTCTCAGAGAAAACCCACCCAAGACTATCGACGGCGATAAGGTTATAACCATAAAAGATTACCAAAATTCCGTTTCGGTTGACGCGGTTAATAACACCGAAACCGCTTTAACCTTGCCAAAATCTAATGTTTTATCTTTCGTTTTAGATAGCGGTTGCTCGCTTATAGTTCGCCCATCAGGCACCGAACCCAAAATTAAGATTTACATTGGTGCAATCGGCAACACCCAAGAAGCTTCCATCGACAAAAAGGAAAGCATTATTAAGGCTGGCACCGAGCTTTTAGGGTTTTAAGATTAAACAATACAACCAAAATCACCCGATAGAAAACCAAACAGATTAAACCATTTTAATTACAACCAAATCGGTGCTTATTTTATAACAATTTGTGTAAAAAAACGCAAACCAATATTAAGCAAAATGTAGGGGACGATGCCCACATCGTCCCCTACATTTTTTTGCTTTAAGAAGCATTTTTAAATTCTACTTTATTATACGGGGATGGGCAACCCTCCCCTACGCTTTGAGCTGTTTCCAGCAGATTATACTTCCATATACGGTACAAAATCCGGCAAAGATAATAAAAATCTTCTCACTTCATTCATACTTGACAGTTCTTCAATTTCGTTATTTATAAACTCTATTTCACATGAACATTGATTAATCTTTAATTCCAGTTTTTCTCTTTCAATATCATAATTTTTTTGTTCTTCAACTTCATTGAATAATAAATTATTATCTATTGAATTTAAAAACAGTTGAGCGCTTTGCTTATTATAATTTTTAATAATTTGCGTTGCATACTCTTTTCTTTCGTTCCAAACTTTTAAAAATTTTTCAGAAAGTTCTTCTTTTTTAATCTTGTTTTTCATTATTTCTTCAATTAACTTATCGAAATCTTTTTTATAATCCGAATGAATCTTAAAATAATCTTGTATTTTTTCTTCATTTGAATAAAAATCGCTTGTATTGAATTTTAATAATTTTCCTTTGCAAATAATATATTTAAACAAATAGAAGGTTATATCTTCAAAACTTTCTTCCCCATTTGCATCTGTGCCGATAGAATAAGAAAAACATACTCTTTCAAAGGGAAAATAATCCAAATTCAAATCTTTCATTTTAAACAATTTGCCAAATTCTTTGTATTCCTCCATATCAAAATCAACTACGCGATTATATGATATTATGAATTTATGAATAAAATTCGAACTATTAATAAAGTCTGTTAATTCCTTTTCCATATCTGTTATTTCATTCTCAAAGTAGCTATATGCAAATAACAAACATTCTTTTTTTCGCATAAACTCTAATAAAATATAAATACGGAGATAGTATTTTATTCCTTCGCTTATATTGAAGTTTCTATATATAAAATCAAAATTCTTTTTAGGCGGATAAAAATCTATACATCTTTCAATAAACACATAAACTGCCTTTATCCATTGTTCATATTCTTCAAAACAATAGCTGTCATTATCCCTTTTGTTTCTTTGCTCCATATATTTTAAACAATCAACCGCATTATTAAAATCTTCTATTTTAGCGTCTTGAGTGTTGATTGCAAAATCGAAAATGCCCATTTTACCACCTCGGCGACCTTAGAGTTTTTTCCTAAAAATCAAAAAGTGCGGCTACCGAAGTAACCGCACAAAAAACGCAAACCCCGATAGTCGCCAAACTAACCGAGTGTGAAATGGGGCGTAAAGCACCATACTTACAGTCGTCAGAATTTGCGTTTTTATCAAACTCATTACTACTATAAGTATGAAACAAATAAGCATATTTATCCCTATAAAAAGAAAATACACCCAATTTCACATAATATTCAGTTAGTTTGGCAATATCAGTTTAGCACACATTGTTAATAATTGCAACAAATTTTATTTATAATTTAATTGTAAAAACCGAGGTGGTTGTAGGGGAGGGTCTCTGTGCCCTCCCGTTTTTTAAAGCCATAATAAATTTATAGGGAGGGCGCGGAGACCCTCCCCTACAATTTATGACACTTCTTTTAAATTTTGTTCCGCCAGACTTTGCGCGGTTTCTAACATATTCTCTGCAAATATTGCGTAGCCTTTTGCTGGCTCGTCGATAAGCACATGCGTTACTGCACCGATTAGTTTTCCGTTCTGCAAAATAGGACTGCCCGACATCCCCTGAACTATTCCGCCTGTTTTGCTTAAAAGTTCTTCGTCGGTTATAGTTATAACCATATTTTGAGTTTTAGATAAAAAGTTCAGTTTTCTAACCGTTATCTTGCAAGAATAAAGCTTAGGTGTTTCGCCGTCTACGGTGCATAAAATCTCGCCGTCACCGTTTGTAACATCGTGTTTAAGCGCGATTTCGGTCAAATTCGAGATATCTATATTACCCTTATATTTCGAATAAACTCCTAAATTACTGTTAAGGTCGATAGTTCCTATGCTTGTATAATTTAAAGTTCCCTCTAACTGACCGGGCGCGCCCGATTTGCCCTTTTTAACATCGGTTATCTTAGCCGAAACGATTTCACCCGAATTTATCTGCAAAAGCTCATCGCTATCCTCCTCACAGATACCGTGTCCTAATCCGCAAACAACATTTGTTGCAGGGCTATAAAAAGTTAGAGTTCCAATCCCTGCCGAGCTATCCTTAATCCAGATGCCGATTTTATATTCTCCGTCGTCTGCTGATTTAACCGCCGATAAATATATATGAATTTTACTTCCGTTTCGGTCTACTAAAAAATCCATTTTCTTGCCCTCGGATTTTCTAACCTTATCGCTTAAATCCTCATTTGTATAAACATTTTCTCGGTTTACCGAAACAATATAATCACCCTTTTTAATGCCCGCTTGTTTTGCAGGATTTTTAGTGCCATTTTCGGTTTTAACATCGGTCATATCGGTAACTAAAACCCCCTCGGTATAAATTTTCATACCAAAAGGTGTTCCCAAAACCGCAACATGCATTTCGTCCACAACCTGAACATTAACCTTTGAAACAGGTATTAAGCCGAAAAGCTTTAAATCAACATCATATTCCTCGCCAACTGTATTAAGATTTTCACATGACACCTTAACCCCTTTATATTCTGCCGTTACAGGCATAAAGGTCTCAACCAAAAAGGTATCACCTATTTTAATTTTATATTCATTTTCAAAGCTTTTGCTCATATAAATCAAAAGACCAAAAACCGTAACCGACAAACCTAACATTATATAAAAAACGCTTTTAATAAAAAAACGCGCAACTTTCATGAAAATCACTCCCATAATAGTTTGCGCGTTTTAAAGTTTTTTAAAATTAGAAATTTTTACTTCATCAATTCATTTTCAATAATTAAAAGTCGGTTATATTTTGCAACTCTATCGGTTCTGCAAGGCGCGCCTGTTTTAATTTGCCCTGCATTTGTGGCTACCGCTATATCGGCGATAGTTGTGTCCTCACTTTCGCCTGAGCGGTGGGAAATAACCGTTTTATATCCGTTTCTTTGAGCCAGATTTATAACATCTAAGGTTTCGGTTAAAGTGCCTATTTGATTAGGTTTAATTAGAATTGCATTACCGCAATTTGTTTCAATTCCCTGCTCTAATCTTTTGCGGTTGGTAACAAACAAATCATCGCCGACTAACTGCACCTTATCACCTAATTCCTTGGTAATTATCTCCCAAGCCGACCAATCATTTTCCGAAACACCATCCTCAATAGAAATAATCGGGTATTTTGAGCAAAGCTCTTTATAATAAGAAATCAGTTCCTCTGCCGATTTTTGTTCGTTTCGTTTTGGCAATAAATAACTGTTACCGTTATACCATTCGCTTGATGCTATGTCCAAAGCAATTTTAATATTATCGGTATCATAACCTGCTTTTTCGATTGCCTCTACTATAAGCTCAATCGCCTGCTCATCCGACTGCAAATTCGGTGCAAAACCACCCTCATCACCAACGCCTGTACTCATATTTAGGTCTTTTAAAATTTTACCTAAGGTATGATAAATTTCACTGCATTGTCTTAAACTCTCAGCAAAACACTCTGTTTTGGTTGGCATAATCATAAACTCTTGTATATCAATATTATTTGCCGCATGGGCGCCGCCATTTAAAATATTCATCATAGGTCTGGGCAATAAACCGCTGTTTATACCGCCTAAATATCTATAAAGCGGCATTTTATAAGACACCGCACTAGCCTTCGCAACCGCCAAAGACACCGCAAGCAAAGCGTTCGCGCCAAGACGCGATTTATTTTCTGTTCCATCCAAATCAATTAAAATTTTATCAATTTTTCTTTGATTTAAACCCTCAACACCGCAAAGAGTGTTGTTGATTTCATTATTTATTCCCTCAACCGCTGATTTAACACCTTTGCCGAAATATCTTGTATTATCTCCATCTCTTTTTTCATGCGCCTCAAATTCGCCGGTTGAAGCTCCTGATGGAGAAATAGCGAAACCGATACTTCCGTCATTAAGTGTAACCCTCGCCGCAACTGTTGGATTGCTTCGAGAATCCAAAACCTCAAAGCCTTCAATTTTTTTAATTTTACTAAGCATATAAATTCTCCTTTAAAGATATTTTTTATATTTTTTACAATTTTAACATAAATATTAAAAAAATGCTTGCAAAAAATTTCAGAAAATGTTATTATGTACTAGTAAATGCGATGACAAAGGAAAGTAAATAAATTTTGCCTTTTAAGAGAGTATGCGCCTTGGGCTGCGAGCGCATTAAAGAGCTGGTTTATCGAAGTTCCCTTTTGAGCAGTGTGGCTGAAAAATCAGTAGGCTTCATCGGTTGGACACCGTTATATGTCGAGAGAGTGTTTGCTCTTTGAGCGAAAATACGGGTGGTACCGCGGAGAATTAAACTTTAATGCTTCGTCCTGTTAATCAGGGCGAAGTTTATTTTTTTGCTCTGAAATATATGAAAAGGAGTAGTTTTATGAAAGAACAACTTAAAAGCATTAGTCTTGCCGCAAAACAGGCGGTTGAGATTTGCGAAAACGAAAACGAAATTGAAAATGTTAGAGTTAAGTATTTAGGCAAAAAAGGCGAGCTTACTGCTATTTTAAAGCAAATGGGTGGTCTTTCTCCTGAGGAAAGACCAATTATGGGTCAGCTTGTTAACGAAGCTAAAGCAGAGCTTGAAGAGCTTATCAATGCTAAACGCGAGATTTTAAAAGCTAAGGCAACCGAAGAAAAATTAAAGGCAGAAACCATTGATATAACTATGCCTGCGAAAGAGGTTAAGGTTGGTAAGCTTCACCCTCTTAATACTGTGCTGGACGATATGATTAACATCTTTCAGTCTATGGGATTTGATGTTGTTGACGGTCCTGAGGTTGAAACCGACCATTATAATTTTGAATGCTTAAATGTGCCGGCAGACCATCCTGCACGCGATATGCAGGATACATTCTATCTTGCAGAAAATCTATTGCTCAGAACTCAGACCTCTGCGGCGCAAATCAGAACAATGGAAACCAGAAAGCCGCCTATTAGAGTTATTTGTCCCGGTCGTGTTTTCAGAGCAGACGAGGTTGACGCTACCCATTCTCCCGTTTTCCATCAAATTGAAGGTCTTGTTGTTGACAAGGGTGTTACCATGTGCGACCTTAAAGGCGTTTTAGAGCAGTTTGCTCACGAAATTTACGGAAGCGATACCAAGGTTAAATTCCGTCCCTCCTTCTTCCCTTTCACTGAACCTTCGGTTGAAGTTGATGTTACTTGTTCCGAATGCGGCGGAAAAGGATGCCGCGTTTGTAAAGGAAGCGGTTGGATAGAAATTTTAGGTGCAGGTATGGTGCATCCTAATGTTCTGAAAAGCTGCGGAATAGACCCTGAGGAATATTCAGGCTTTGCTTTTGGTATTGGTCTAGACCGACTCACCACAACCCGCTATAAAATAAGCGATATCCGTCTTTTATTCGAGAACGATAAGCGTTTCTTAGACCAATTTTAAGGAGGGGTAAAAAATGAAAATTTCACTTAAAGCATTAAAATATTATGTTGATATAAATGTCCCTGTCGAAGAGCTTTGCGACCGTATGGTTATGGCAGGCTTTGAGGTTGAAAGCATCGAAAAAGAGGGCGATAATCTTGTTAATGTTGTTGTTGCCCGTATTGCTGAAATCAAGCCTCACGAGGATAGCGACCATTTGCAAATCTGCCAAATGGATATTGGTAAGGATGAGCTTGTTCAAATTGTAACAGGTGCTCAAAACATCAAGGTTGGCGACCTTGTTCCCGCCGCTTTAAATGACAGTTATTTACCCTGCGGCGCTCATATTGTAAACGGTAAGCTTCGCGGTGTTGTTTCAAACGGTATGCTCTGCTCAGGCGAGGAATTATGCCTCACAGAAAATGATTACGAAGGTGCTTCGGTTAACGGAATTTTAATTTTAAAGGACACTCACCCTGTTGGCACAGATATGCGCGAGGTTTTAGGTCTTGACGATTATATTATCGACTTTAAAATCACCGCCAACCGTCCTGACTGCAACTGCTTTATCGGTGTTGCAAAGGAAATCGGGGTTGTTTTGGGAACAGAATTTAAAATGCCAAAACCGGAATATAAAACCATCGGTGAGAATATAAATGATTATATAGGTATCGAGGTTCAAAATTATGACCTTTGCCCCCGATATGTAGGCAGAGTTATTAAGAATTTGAGAATTAAACCCTCGCCTGACTGGATGCAAAAAGCAATTTCTGCTTCCGGTATGCGCCCTATCAACAATATTGTTGATATAACAAACTTCGTTATGCTTGAAACAGGTCAGCCTATGCACGCGTTTAATTACAATGATTTAGCAAACAAGCAGATTATTGTTCGCAATGCAAAGGAAGGCGAAAGCATTACCACACTCGACGGTAAAGACTATACTTTAACCGAGGATATGCTCGTTATTGCAGACGGTGAAAAGCCCTCTTGCCTTGCGGGTATTATGGGCGGCAAAGAAAGTGAAATCGAGGACGATACCAAGGATTTATTCTTAGAATCTGCAAAATTCCGCCGCGATAATATCCGCCACACAGGTCGTGCATTAGGTATTCGTACCGAGGCTAGCGGAAGATTTGAGCGCGGTGTTGATATTGTTAATGTTGAATATGCCTCTGAACGCGCTTTGCAACTAATTTATGAATTAGATGCAGGTGATATTATTGAAGGCAGTATTGACTGCAACTGCGGTTTGCCTGAGGATAAAATCATAACAACCACAACCGATAAAATTTTAGAGCTTATCGGCGTTGAAGTTCCTGACGAGACTATTGTTTCTATCCTGAACAGATTAGGACTTAATGCAGTATTAAACGGCAAAGAATTAACCTGCCGTGTTCCTTCAATACGCGATGATATTGAAGGCAGAGCCGATTTAGCCGAAGAAATTATGAGAATATACGGTTATGACCATATTGTTGGAACTGCAATGCGCGGTGATGTTGTTCGCGGTAAATTGTTGCCCGAACGCATTAAAACAAATAAAATCAAAAAGCTTCTCAATGCTTGCGGTGCTTATGAAATCGCAACTTATAGCTTTATCGCATCAAAGGCTATTGATACCTTGCTATTAGACGAAACCGACGAACGCCGAAATCAAATTAAGATTATCAATCCTTTGGGCGATGAATATTCAACTATGAGAACTCAGCTTACAACAAGTATGCTCACCGTTCTCGCTACCAATATTAACAAAAAGATTGAAGACGGCAGATTTTTTGAGATTAGCAAGCGTTTTATTGCGAAATCCTTGCCCCTTACCGAGCAACCTGATGAGCTTGCAACAATGTCTATCGGTATTTACGGCGAAAATGAAGATTTCTTCACCCTTAAAGGCTTAATCGAAGAAATTTGCAAAATTTCAGGCGCTCATACTATGTATGAAAGAAGCTCAGAGCCATATCTCCACCCAGGCAGACAGGCTCTTGTTAAAGCAAATAACAAACCTGTTGCAGTATTCGGTGAGGTTCATCCAACCGTAGCTTCTGCTTACGATATTGAAACCAAGGTTTATGTTTCCGAAATCAAGCTTGATGTTCTGCTTGGTATTGAAAAACGCAAAACAACCTATAAACCGCTTCCGAAATTCCCTGCCGTTGAGCGTGATTTTGCTATGTTGGTTGATGCTGACCTTCCTGTTGGTGATATAGAAAAAGCTATAACCTCAGGTGCAGGCAGATTATGCGAAAAAATTAAATTATTCGATGTTTATCAAGGCGCTCAGATTCCCGAGGGCAAGAAAAGTGTTGCTTATAGCGTATGGCTTCGCTCGGCAGACAGCACACTAACCGACAAAGAAATCGATGATGTTAACGCTAAGATTATCAAGAAGCTTGAACAAATCGGTGCTGAACTTAGAAAATAATACTTGCACTTTTTTGAATAATAATATAAAATATAATAAATAATTAATTTTGCGAGGTGTTATTGATGAATGACCAAACTATGACCTTTTCGATAGGAGATCAAACCGAACAGGAAATCCGAAATGTGCTTATGTTAGTTTATGATGCTTTAAAGGAAAAAGGATATAATCCTATTAACCAGATTGTAGGCTATATATTATCTGAGGACCCAACTTATATTACCACTCATAATAATGCCCGAAATTTGATAAAAAGAATTGACCGCGATGTTTTACTAAAATCGCTTATCAAGTATTATTTAACTGCATAAACTATATTAAAAAAGCTGATTTGCATTTTGCAAATCAGCTTTTTCTCTTTTTTTGATATATCACTTACAAAGCTAAAATTCATCTTTAATCTCAGTTTACGAGCTACGCAATAAATACTGCCTGTTTTCAAATAGGTCAAGGGCGAAGCCCTTGTCGTTTGGGGGTTAAGGCGACAACAATGTTACTATAAAATATATAAAACTTGCTGACAAATTGAAAACATAGTTTTCACTCTTTGTCAGCGATTAAGCAAAAATTAAAATTTGCCGCCTGAGGGGGAAATCGAAATTCCCCCTTGGGCGAATCTTTCCGCCCTTTCTTTTCGCCTACATAAGAAAGGGCGTGCCCGTCGCGGCATAAGCGACAATATAAAGATTTTTCATTTTATTATTTTTTGTAAATTAGCTTTTTAGTTTTATTTTCCAACACAAAATCTTCGAAATATTTCATCGGTTACTTCATTTGTTACTCGCTTGCCTGTAAGCTCCAATAATGCAGCAAGCGCATCATCAGCGCAAATACCGACTGCATCCATAGTAGCCCCCATCATAAGCGCTTCTATGGCGGAATTAACTCCGTCTAAGGCTCTCTCTGCGCAGGCGCGCTGTCTTTCTCCTAAAAGAACAGCACTATCAGGGTTAAGGTTAGCTTCTATACAACATTCATTTATAGCTTTTGCCAATTCCTCTATTCCCTTACCCTCTTTTGCAGAAATTTTAACAACATTAAAACCCTTTAATTTATCTTCATTTATTTCATCAGCTAAATCGGTTTTGTTTAAAATAACAATAGTATTTTTTTCTTTAACCGCCTCTAAAAGCTCAAAATCCTGATTCGTTAAAGGCTCGGTTGAATCAAAAACCGCCAGTATTAACTGAGAGGTATCTATTCTCTCCTTTGCCAGTTTAACACCTATGCTTTCAACCGTATCATCCGTATTATGAATACCGGCAGTATCCGCAAGATGAAGGGTTATATCCCCAAGAGTTACAGTATCTTCAACTATATCTCTTGTTGTTCCTGCAACATCAGTTACGATAGAACGGTCAAACCCTACCAACATATTCATAAGTGTTGACTTGCCAACATTAGGTTTTCCTACTATTGAGGTTATAATACCCTCTTTTAAAATCCTTCCACTATCATATTCTTTAAGCATTTTTTGAAGTTCTAAGGATAAATTTTGCAATGAACTTAAAAAATTTTCATAATTAAGTCCCTCTATATCTTCATCAGGATAATCGGAAAAAGCTGCAATAGAAGCGTTTATTCCTACAAGCACCGATTCCATTTCGGCTATTTTCTTTGAAACCTTTCCGTTATGCGCGGCGCGAGACAAACGAAGTTCCGCATCATTTCGCGCCGAAATTAATCCCATAATACTCTCAGCTTTTGTAAGGTCGGTTTTTCCGTTTAAAAATGCTCTTTTTGTAAACTCGCCCGCTTCGGCTAAATATGCTCCGTTTTTAAGTATCAATCTAAGCACTGAGCGAAGCATTAAGCTTCCGCCGTGAACCGAAATTTCAACCGTGTTTTCACCTGTATAACTATGAGGCGCAACAAAAACCAAAGCCACCGCATCATCTAATCTGTTTCCGTTTTCTTTGATTTCACCGTATGAAGCGGTATAAGGCTTATGCTCTATTATTTTTTTACCCGAAAAAGCGAAGAAAACCTTATCAGCAATCGAAAAGGCATCCTCACCCGATATTCTTATAACACCCAATGCACCGTCTCCCGCAGGAGTTGCTATGGCGGCTATTGTTCTCTCTGCCATCTTTAACTCTCAACCTAAGCTTTCTTAAATTTTTTATCGTGAAATTCTTTAAGTATGCGGTAAACCTCTTCTCTATCTTCCTGCTTTATGTTTCTAAGCATTTTAATAGCATTCTTTTCACGGTTGGTAATAGTTGCAATCAATGGATCTACCGCATCAATATTAGACGCAGGCTCATTAAAGGTAAGATTTATTTTTGAAGTTGTTTTAACATCAAAAATATTTTCTTTATCACCGTAAAGTAGGTATTCTGCTGTTGTTTTTAAAACTACGGCTAAATCTATTATCCTTTGAGTAGAAATATTGCCTTCTCTTTCCATTTGAGAATAAGCGTTTTGCTTCATACCGATAAGCTCGGCAACCTCTTTTTGAGTATACCCTAATTCCTCTCGGCGCTCTCGAACGCGCCTGTTAATTTCTTTCTCAACTATCTTAGTCATAAATTAAACACCTCATTAATTTGAATATTACCTTTAAATGCTTGACTTAAACCGTTTTAATTGTTATAATTATAATATATTTCTAATATGCTGGAGTGGCTCAGTTGGTAGAGCAGCTGATTCGTAATCAGCAGATCGTGGGTTCGAGTCCCATCTTCAGCTCCAAAATCTTCGCCTTTTTAGGCGGAGATTTTTTTATTTTAACTAAACCAAAAATTTAGTAAATTTTTGTCATATTTTGTAATATTCTGTCTTTAATTTTACAATATTTATGAAAAAAAGTCAAGAAAAAAGCCCTTAAATTTCAAATGAAATTTAAGGGCCTTTGAAATTAACCTTGATTATATTTTGCCATAATCTTTTTAATTCTGTCAACCGGGTCTAAAAGACTGCTGATAGAATTATCATAATTTAAGGTTTCAACTATTAAAGCTATGTATTTTGACATATTAACACTGCAATACCATTCGCGGTTTAAAAGCTCTTCGGGTTGGAATATAAGGTTAGTGGTAAATACCTTATCGATAAGACCGTTTTTATAATATTCATCAAACTTTTCAAGTCCCTCAACAAAAAGACCGAAGGTTGAGAATACGAAAATTCTGGCAGCGCCCTTTTCTTTAAGCTTTGCGGCAATATCAAGCATAGATTCGCCAGATGAAATCATATCATCAACCAAAATCAAATCTTTGCCTTTGATATCGTTTCCTAAAAATTCGTGAGCTTCAATCGGATTTCTGCCGTTTACAATAACAGAATAATTGCGGCGCTTATAGAACATACCAAGCTCTAAGCCTAGAACAGATGAATAATAAATACATCTGCCCATACCGCCTTCATCAGGAGATACTATCATAGTATGGTCGCGGTCAAGCTTAATATCAGGAACAGTTTTAAGCAATGCTTTAATCATCTGATAGGTTGCCTGAACATTATCAAAGCCTTCAAGCGGAATAGCATTATTAACGCGAGGGTCATGAGCATCAAAGGTAATAATATTCTTAACACCCATAGCAACTAACTCTTGCAAAGCCATAGCACAGTCCATAGATTCTCTAGCGGTTCTTCTATGCTGTCTTCCCTCATAAAGCATAGGCATAATAACGGTTATTCTTCTTGCCTTTCCGCCAAGAGCAGCTATTACACGCTTCAAATCTTGGAAATGGTCATCAGGACTCATTGGTACTGTTTTACCGTACATCTTATATGTAACATTATAATTGAAGCAATCGCAGATTATATAAACATCCAAGCCTCTAGCCGTGTGATTTAAAACAGCCTTTGCTTCACCTGTTCCAAAACGGGGACAGTTAGCAGAGATAACAAAAGACTCATCACTCTCACTATCAATACCGCGCCAGTTTTTAAGGTAATAGTCTACCTTAGCAGAAATGTCCTCACAACCGCGCATACTGATAAGCGCTAAATCACCGTAAGGTGCATGTTTAAAATCGATACTTGCCATAAAAAATTCCTCCGAAAAAATTTTATTTCCCACTTAAAACAGTGTTTTATATAGACAAAATACTAGTTGTATTTTGCAATATCCTTTTTATTTGCTGACCTTTCTTAAAACAGAAAAATCATATTCATCCGCTTTATAATTTTCAAAATAATCCAAAAGGTCATCAGGATTATCGAAAACATGAAGCATATTTGCGCTTTCTCTTGACATAAATTTGCCACTAACAGCTTTTTCAAACATATTTAAAATATCATCATAATATCCGTTAACATTATATAGAGCCACTGCCTTTTCATGTCTGCCTAATTGCTTTAAAGATAATATTTCAAAAATCTCGTCAAGAGTTCCTATTCCTCCAGGCGTGCAGACAAAAGCATCTGCTCTATCTTCCATAATAGCCTTGCGCTCACGCATAGTATCAGGTCTTATAAGCTCGGTACAATCCTCGAAAATAACACCGTCAACATTAAAAAACTTCGGCACAACTCCAATAACCTTACCGCCGCCTTTACAAACTCCGCGAGCCGCAGCTCCCATAAGTCCGTTAGCTCCTGCGCCATAAACCAAATTATGACCGCGTTTTGCCATTTTTTCACCCAAAAGCTCAACAGCAGTTATAAAAGCTTTATCTATTTCATTGCTTGAAGCACCGTAAAGACAAATATTCATACTAACTCTCCATTAAGTATTGCTTTTATCAGGGTATCTCCCTCATAAACCAGTTTCAAAGAAAAGAAGGGAGATTTTTCATCAATCAATTTCAAAAAAATCTTATCACCCTCCCAAATAGGAAGATTTAAAATTTCTTTTTTATCAATCCATTCAAGATTGCCTTCATCACATTCCTTAACCTCGCCCGAAAAATCCTCGGTATGAAAAATATGCATATATTCGGTTTCATATTTATCGGTAACAAAGGTTACTATTCCGCAATATCTTGCGCTATTAACAGTAAGCCCTGTTTCCTCAAAGGTTTCCCTCAAATTACATTCCTCAGGACTTTCCTTATCCTCGAATTTTCCACCGATACCAATCCATTTATCCTGATTTATATCATTTTTCTTTTTAACGCGGTGAAGCATAAGATACTTACCGTCTTTCTCGATATGACAAAGGGTAGTATTACGCATATTACTCACCTACTGCTTTTTCTTGAAGCGAATTAGGTATTAACTGATATCCATCTATAAAGAATATATCGGAATTAACATTTTTGCGGTCAAAAATACTGTTATACTGAACTCTTTCATAATCATCAAGCAAATGGGTATAAGGACTGGCATCGCTCCACTTATAATAAGTTCCATTATTATCAATATAACCCACAGTATCAATAACAGGCAATGTTTTAGATAATTCCAAAAGATATCTGTTATACTCAGTAAGCTTAACCCCTGCCGTTTGAAGCACCAATGAAGACAGATAATTAGAGCTCAACTTATCAATTTGCTTTTCTTCAATATCATAGTTTGCCCAAATGAAGAATGGGGTTAGGTGGCGCGCTTGCTCCTGCTCAGGTGTTAAATCCGAAAGATTTGAAACACCCAATATTTCGGCAATAAAATCACTTTCAACCGAAGGCTGATGGTCGCCAAACATACAAATAACAGTTGGCTCTTTAACCTTAGAGAAATAGCTTATTAAATCCTTGAAAGCATTATCACTCTCTTTAACGAGCGATAAATATTTATTAGTTTTATTATAAGCCTTTGAAGTTGATGTTGCGTAAATACTTTCATTAAAGTTTTCGCAACTGGTGGTATATCCGCCGTGGTTTTGCATTGTAACATTAAATGCAAAATAAGGCTTGCTTTTATCTCGTTTTTCAAAATCCTCTATAAGCAACTTATAATTATATGCATCACTTATATATTGACGAATAAGCATATTCTTACCGGGATATCTTTCGTTAACAAGCTGATTCAGATAATTAGCATCGTTACCCTTATCCTGAT
The DNA here is from genome assembly GCA_017537365.1 of Clostridia bacterium. Classification (GTDB taxonomy): domain Bacteria; phylum Bacillota; class Clostridia; order Oscillospirales; family Acutalibacteraceae; genus UBA737. The sequence continues at coordinate 146,612 of JAFYKZ010000002.1, read as the reverse complement.
ATTCGTCCATAAGAGAAATATCAATAATATCTTCAAGACTTATAAAATCATTAAATCCGAAATTGTTATAAACCTCGGTGCGCTTCCAACCCATCGCATAATAAGGATGAAGAGCATAAGAGGTATAACCTTGCGCTTCAACGGTTGAAACCAAAGAAGCCTGCGCATCTTTAATATAAAGCATATATGCATTACTACCCGATGGCAAGAATGCTGTTGTATGCCCTGTTAAGAATTCAAACTCGGTATTAGAAGTTCCTGCACCTATTACAGGCACATAAAGATTACCTCTAACCGTATTTTCGGTAAGACTTCTCATAAAAGGCATATAGTCTTCATTTGTTTCTAATTTACCAAGTACACCTAAATCAGAAAGCGACTCATTCATAATACAGATAATATTCGGTTTTTCATAGCTATTATCTATTATCGTTTCGTTTTTATCAATAACACCGTCAACATAATCCTTGATTTTATCAGGATTATAATCGGTAGGCTCAGACATATATAAATACTTAGTATTGCAAAAGAAATTAAATGCAAAACCATAATTCTTATAACCGCGGGTTTGATTCCAGAAATCAGGCTTAATGCCCATATCGGCGAATATGCTGGTGCCGAAAAAGAGCAATAATAATACAATACTGAAAGTAGCAGTAAAGGTGCGCGAAACGATTTTGGTTGCGAGATTATATTTAGGAGTTTTGGTTTTAATGCTAATGATTATAACAAATATAAACATAAGAGCCGCCAAAACAATCTTATAATTAGGCATAAAATTATATGTGTTGGCTACACCCATAGCGGTGGTAATGCTCAAAAAGTCCATCGGTAAAAATGGAGTTCCCCTGAATTCCATAAGATAAGCATGAGCCACAGCTAAGCCGAAAAACAGGGTTGTTATTACAATATATGAAACCCTGAAACTGCCGGTTAAAGCAAAGAAAATAAAATAGAAAACCAAAAAGACCAGATAATTTGCAAAGAAACCAAGATAGGTCATATCATAAATAAAAATACCATTTAAACATTCGGTTATGGTAACTGAAATTAAAGGCAAAATGAATATAAATACAAAATGCCAGATTTTATCTAGCCTTTCGCTTTTAAGCCTTACCGTAAACGCGGCAGAACCGCCCAAAACAAACGGAAAAGCAAGAGCTATAGCCAAAAGCAACCATCTGGAAGAGGTTTCAGCTGAAATAAAACTGTTTACACAAACTATAACACTAATTAATGTTACAGCAAAAATAACCGCTCCAATAATTTTAGAAGTTTTTGAAGAGGTTACTTTAAAGCTATTTGAAAAAAATTTAGGTAATTTATGTTGAAAAAAGCTGAGAACTGAATTTTTAATGCTATTAATATTCACCGACAGCCTTCCTTCCTGAAATTTAAAATAATCTTATTAATATGATACCATATTTCTACAAAAAATACAATAATAATTATCCCATAAATCTTAAATATATTTTAAATTATTTTATACATTTTATTAAAAAAATCCAACCCCTGGTTTTAGGGGCTGGATAAAAAATTATAACCTTTTTAAAATTTCCTTATTTTGAGTTATAATATGGCCTAATCCATAAATTAAAAATAACAATAATAAAGCCATCAAAATACCAAAAATAAGCAAACCTATTGATACTATAAGGAAAACAGAATCATATAAAGCTAAAACAACGGCAATAACAGCAGAAACCAAGAAGGTGCTTATTGAAACGAGAAAAGAAATCACCTTAATTACCTTATCAATATTTTTGAAAGCACCCTCACCATACTCCTTAGAAGCAGACTTACGCTTCTTTACGGGAGATGAAGAGCTTATATCTTCAAAGGTAGTTGGATTATTTTCTATATTACTCACCGCAAACGCTTCCTTCCTTCTTAATTCCGATTGTTACAGCTTCGCCATTAATATCCCAATCCTTAACAAAGCCCAAAGGCTCACCTACCGTAATTGAGATAGCCAAGGTATCGCTTCCGATATCTTTCGATTTATTAATAGCAACATCGGTAACAGTTTTACTACCCTTTAATATAACCGAGATATTATCGGTAACATTAAAGTCAGCATCTTTACGCATTGTTTGAATTTTGCTTACGATTTCTCTTGCAAAGCCTTCTTCAATAAGCTCAGGAGTTAAAGTTGTATCAATAGCAACGGTTATTCCTCTGTCGCTTACAGAATAGAAGCCTTCCTTCTGCTTAGCTTCAATAAGCAAATCCTCCTCAGCAAGCGCTATTTCACCAATAGAAATATCAAGCTTAACTGCGCCCTCGTTATCCAACTGAGCCTTAGCCAAACTACCGTCAATCTCAGAAAGCATATTTCTGATTTCGCCTAATTGCTTGCCGTATTTCGGACCTAAGGTTTTAAGCTGAGGTTTAAAGCTATAAGTTACAAAATCATCAACCTTATCGGTAAACTCAACATTTTTAATATTAAGCTCTTCGCGGATAATTTCGGTATATAGATTTTCAAGCTCGCTATCAAGCTTAACATACATAGTAGCCAAAGGCTGACGGTTTTTAAGAGCCGAACCGTTTCTTGCCGCTCTGCCCAAAACAACAATTTCGAGCACCTTTTCCATCTGTTCTTCAAGAGAAACATCAATAGCATCCTCGCAAACAGTTGGGAAATCGCATAAATGGATACTTTCAGGAGCATCTTTATCAACATTTCTAACTAAATTCTGATAAATATTCTCTGCCATAAAGGGTATCATCGGAGCAGCAGTTTTTGCGATTGTAACAAGCGCATGATAAAGGGTTAAATAAGCGGCGATTTTATCGTCAGTCAAGCCTTGAACCCAATAACGCTCTCTGCCGCGTCTTACATACCAGTTACTCATTTCATCAACAAACTCTTGCAATGCGCGAGCAGCCTCAGGAATACGATAGTTAGAAAGGTTATCATCTACCGCTTTTACTGTTGAATTAAGGCGGGATAATAGCCATTTATCCATAACAGTAAGCTTATAATCATTTATATTATATTTAGTCGGGTCAAATTCATCTATATCAGCATAAAGAACATAGAAAGCATAAGTATTCCACAATGTTCCCATAAACTTTCTTTGACCCTCGGTTACTGCTCTGTCATGGAAACGGTTAGGAAGCCAAGGAGCAGAATTAGTATAGAAATACCAACGGATAGCATCAGCGCCAAAGTTTTCGAGCGCATCAAATGGGTCAACTGCGTTGCCCTTTGATTTACTCATTTTCTGACCGTTTTCATCCTGAACATGACCTAAAACTATAACATTTTTAAAGGGAGCTTTATCGAAAATAAGGGTTGAAATTGCAAGAAGCGAATAGAACCAACCTCTTGTTTGGTCAACCGCCTCAGATATGAAATCTGCGGGGAATTGAGATTCAAAAAGCTCTTTGTTTTCAAAAGGATAATGATGCTGAGCAAAAGGCATTGCACCCGAGTCGAACCAACAGTCAATAACCTCGGGAACGCGGTGCATCTCTTTTCCGCACTTTGGACATTTGAATGTAACCGCATCAATATAAGGACGGTGAAGCTCAATATCATCAGGGCAGTTATCCGATAACTCTTTAAGCTCCGCAATACTGCCGATAGAATGCATATGACCGCATTCACAGGTCCAGATATTCAAAGGAGTTCCCCAATATCTGTTACGGGATATACCCCAATCCTGAACATTTCTGAGCCAATCGCCAAAACGGCCTTTACCGATACTTTCAGGAATCCAGTTGATAGTATCGTTATTCTTTATAAGGTCATCCTTAACGGCGGTCATCTTGATAAACCAAGACTCGCGAGCATAGTAAATAAGAGGAGTATCGCAACGCCAACAATGAGGATAATCGTGCTCAAACTTAGGAGCATCGAATAAAAGACCAGCTTTTTCAAGGTCGGCTAATACTAATGGGTCTGCCTTTTTAACGAAGGTTCCCTCATAAGGAGTTTCAGCAGACATTTCGCCCTTACTGTCAACAAGCTGAACAAAAGGCAAATCGTATTTTCTGCCAACCTTAGCATCGTCCTCACCAAATGCGGGAGCAATATGAACGATACCTGTACCGTCAGTCATAGTAACATAACTATCGCAAGTGATAAAATGAGCTTTTTTGTTTTGCTTTTCGCAAATTGGCTTAACATAGTCAAACAAAGGCTCGTACTCGCGATGTTCAAGTTCGATTCCCTTGAAAGATTCTAAAATTTCATAAGCGGGAGCTTCCTCGGTTGCAAGCTTGCCTAAAACCTTATCAAGAAGCTCTTTTGCCATATAGTAAACATATCCGTCATTAGCTTTAACCTTGCAATAGATTTCATCGGGGTTAACGCATAAAGCAACGTTTGAAGGCAAGGTCCAAGGAGTTGTGGTCCAAGCGAGGAAATAAGCATCCTCACCCACTATTTTAAAGCGAACAACAGCACTTCTCTCTTTAACATTTTTATATCCCTGAGCCACCTCGTGAGAAGAAAGCGGAGTTCCGCAACGAGGACAATAAGGCACAATTTTAAAGCCTTTATATAAAAGACCTTTTTCGTAAATTTGCTTTAATGCCCACCATTCCGACTCAATAAATTCATTATGGTAAGTAACATAAGGGTTTTCCATATCTGCCCAGAAGCCAACGGTTTTGGAAAAATCTTCCCACATGCCCTTATACTTCCAAACGCTTTCTTTACAATGGCTGATAAATGGGTCTAAACCGTATTCCTCAATTTGCTCTTTACCGTCAAGTCCTAAAAGCTTTTCAACCTCTAACTCAACCGGCAAGCCGTGGGTATCCCAACCGGCTTTTCTTGGAACCATACAGCCTTTCATAGTTCTGTAACGCGGAATCATATCCTTAATAACGCGGGTTAAAACATGGCCGATATGAGGTTTACCGTTAGCAGTTGGGGGTCCATCGTAAAATACATAGGGTTCGCCCTTAGCCTTAGTCTCGATACTCTTTTCAAAAATCTTGGCATCAGACCAAAATTTTTCTATTTTTTTCTCTTCCTCAACGAAGTTTACATTAGGAGAAATTCTGTTATACACCAAAAAGTGCCCCTTTCAAAATAAGCCAAAAGGAACTATCTCATTAAGCAAATAATGAGATGGCTCCTTTTACAGATTAATTTAAAATTCTTGAAATTACTGTTCTTTTACAGCAGCAGTTGGAATTTGTTGCTTTAATGCAGCGCGGGTTTTTCTAACCTCGCCTAAATTAGCGGTTAAGCCCTCGTCTGCTCTTCTCATAATATCATCAACAAAATCCTGAGCAGCCTTTCTCATTTCGCGGCTCTTAGTTTGAGCATTAGAAATAATTTCAGCAGCCTTAGCCTGAGACATCTTAACGATTTCTTCTTGAGCCACCATAGCCTTAGCGCGCTCTTCTGCATTACGGATAATACCGTCTGCCTCGCGCTTAGCATTAGTAATAATATCTGCGCGGTCAGCAACAATACCCTTAGCCTGTTTAATTTCAGCAGGGATATTAAGGCGGATTTCATCAACAACTGCTCTTAATTTTTCAACATCAACAATAGTCTTCTTGCCTGGGATTTTCATACCGCTATCTAGCAGTTCGTCAAACTGTTCCAATAATTCGTCTAATGTCATTTTTTCTTCCTCCAAACCGATTAATCGGTACTATTTTTTTATCCTATCTATAATATCCTGTTTTATAACCTCAGGCACAAAGCTTGATATATCTCCGCCCATCAAAGCTATCTGCTTTACCATACTGGAACTAAGATACATATTCTCTGCCTTAGTGGTTAAAAACAGGGTTTCTACATTAGGATTAAGTTTTTTATTGGTAAGAGCCATCTGAAATTCATATTCAAAATCAGACATTGCTCTAAGTCCCTTAATAATAGCGGTAGCTCCAACCTCGGCAGCATAATCCGCAAGCAAACCCGAATAATGCACAACCTCAACATTATCTAAATTAGGTATGCATTTTTTAATCATTTCAACTCTTTCCTCGGGCGAAAAAGAGCAGTTTTTTGAAAGATTACCCGCAACAATAACTATAACCTTGCCGAACATATTCGAAGCCCTAGTTATAATATCCAAATGACCGTATGTAACCGGGTCAAAACTGCCGGGGCAAATCGCAATTATTTCTTTGCTCATAAATTAGCTCTCTTTTCTGTATACCGTAACCAAAACCTTACCGTATCTATAAACCTTTGAAACCGCAAAACCGCCAATGCTTTCCTCTAATTTAACATCCATAGGATGCTCGCAAACTATAATGCCATAATCTGAAACGAGAGGCAAAACCGATTTTAAAGCCGGCATCAAAAGACCTTCATTATAAGGCGGGTCTAAAAACACGATATCAAAAGTATCTCGACTCATAGCGCAAAAAGAAGCATAATCAGACTGAATAACCCTAGCCTTATCAGAGAAACCGCAAGCTTCGATATTGCTTCTAACCGCCTTTAAAGAATTGGCAGAATTATCAACAATAACCGCGCTTTCAGCTCCTCGGCTTAGCGCCTCAATACTCAGCTGACCCGAGCCTGCAAACAAATCAAGAACTCTCCTGCCCTCAATATCAAAATGAAGAGCACTGAAAATTCCTTCCTTAACCCTATCAGGAGTAGGTCTTACATCAAGACCCGCAGGCGTAACCAAACGCTTACCCCTTGCAGAGCCTGTAATAACTCGCATTTACATCACCAAAAACAAAATAAAATGCAAATAGACATAATAAGTCAATCTAATTACAAAACATTATACCACTAAACACCTGACTTTGTAAATACTTTTTTTAAAAAAGTAGTTTTTTTTAATAATTTTGCAAAAAAACGCATAAAAAACGGGCGACTATTAGTCGCCCATTAAAATCATATAAACCAACTGGGATGTCGTAGGCGCCATCCCCTACAAGATTTATCAACTTACAACTTTTCCTGTTTCTTTGTTTTTTTACCACTTATTCTATTCACGATATAAAGTATCGCTGTGAGTGTTAACGGAATAATCAGCAAGCTTCCAGTAATCAAAATAATTAAAATTCCTCCCGCTGATGCAACTCCCGAACGGGCAATTCCACCAAATAAAAAGAGTTCTATTACACCATAAAAACTGCGAGTAACCTCTTCATGCGCATTATACGGACACCAAAGAACAACCAAATTACAAACGCTCAAAACCCAAGAGAGCAATGTGAATATACCTAATACTATTTTGGGAGTTTTTCTTTGTTGTTTACAGAAAACAGTATTTATTATCCAGTATGTAACAAACACCAAAAAAGCCATCGCCAAACCAGAAGCCATATAACCAATTCTTATGCGACTGATATAGTATGTTGTTTGAAGCATTGGGCTCATTCCAAACAATAGTACCAGAGGCAAAAATAAGCAAAGCTTCCACTTTGATTTTTTAACCAAAGCAGCTCCGATTCCGCACGGTAAAACGGTTACTATATATATCAAAATCAAAACCCCTACACCAAGTAAACCGTTTAATATTCTAGCACCAAATGAAACATTAGAATTTAGCAATACATCTAATAAAGATTTAAAGTTTTGAAAAGTAGGTCTTAGAGCAAAAAACGAGGGAGGAAAAGTTAATAATTCTTCCATTGGTTTTAAAGCGAGCGAAATATTAAAAGCAGCGAATAAAACAGAAAAAATCGACGAAATAAGACTACATACAAAAGCGATATATCCTAAAATTTTAAACACTATTGTTTTAATCTTTATATATTTCAAAGCAACTGATACTCCTAAAACCGCTAAAACCGATACCGTGCTCCAAACCAAAAGCAATAAAATTCCAACTAACAAAATTGCATAAGCATATCCAACTTCAAATCGAGTACTAAAATAATCCGTAAAAATCGTTGGCAACCAATCAGCAGAATATTCATTAGACGGACAGCCAACTATTCTTGTCGCACAATTATAACTTAAAACCATTAAAATCGGAATAGCACAAATTGCAACTGCACTTCCAACCGCGCTATGCTTCATACGAGCAAAAATATATGTAACTGCATATATCGGCGCCAAACAAGCAAGAAACATAATCATTGCACTTATCGCAGGCGCCTCTTGGGAAGTCCAAATTATCGGTCTATCTAAAAAGCCTAAACTCATACCAATAGCATTTATATAACCGTGAGAATCACCGCTAAAAATATAACTCCAATTTCCCAAAAGAGCCAAAACCGAAATAAACCCAAACAACCCCATAGTCACCAAACCAAAAGGAAGCTTGGTTTTGGCAATTAAAAGTGCTGGTATAACTGCAAACACAATTAGCAATATGCCGATTGCAACAGTATAAATTACGGTATTAGAAAAGGCTTTTATAACTATCTCATTTTCAAGCATTGAAGAATAATTATTAAAACCTATAAATTTAGGGCTTTCTATTAAATTGTAATCGGTAAAGCTTAAAACAAATACCGAAAGCAACTTAAAACCGCCACATAAGGATAAAATCCAAATCGGTATTTGAAGCAATATTCCTATTAATGTTTTTCTTTTTTCTTTTGTTTTAGCGTCTGCCATTTTTCACCCTCCATCAAAATTAATACAAAGTTGCTTCTAAAAAACAATCAGGGGACGGTTCCTTGTGTGCTTTGGGTTTTTAATTGATTTTCTCATTAACACAGAGAACCGACATCTCTATATCATCTATCTTTTTTATACCACCAAATACCACCCTTTGTAAATACTTTTTTGTAAAAAATCGGTTTTTTAATATGCAATATGAAAATATATATTTAAACCATAAAATAATATATTAAAAAACTTGAAAAAAAGGCGGTTATATGCTATAATTTATAGGTTTATTAGAAATTTAAAGGAGTATTTTTGTGGCTGATTTAAAAAGAGAAATCGAAAGACGGCGCACCTTTGCGATTATTTCGCACCCTGATGCCGGTAAAACCACCTTAACTGAAAAATTCTTGTTATACGGAGGCGCTATCCAAACCGCAGGTTCGGTTAAAGGTAAAGCCACCGCAAAACACGCGGTGAGCGACTGGATGGACCTTGAAAAACAAAGAGGTATTTCTATAACCTCTTCGGTTATGCAATTTGAATATGACGGATATTGTATCAATATTCTTGATACCCCTGGACACCAGGACTTCTCGGAGGACACCTACCGTACTCTCATGGCGGCAGACAGTGTTGTTATGGTTATTGATGCGGCAAAGGGTATCGAGGCTCAAACCCGCAAGCTTTTCAAGGTTTGCGCTATGAGGCATATCCCGATTTTCACCTTTATTAACAAGCTTGACCGCGAGGCGCGCGACCCGTTTGAGCTTTTAGACGAGCTTGAAAAAGAGTTTGGAATAGGCACTTATCCTGTTAACTGGCCTATCGGTTGCGGTGTTAGTTTTAAGGGTGTTTTTGACCGCGATAAACGAGAAATTTTATCTTTCTCAGATTTGCATAGAGGTCAGGAAAAAATCAAGCCTACTCCTTGCGATATAACCGATATTGAAAAGTTAGATTCTTTAATCGGCCCATACCAAAGAGAAGAGCTTGTTGACCAGATAGAGTTATTAGACGGCGCAAGCTTTGAATTTGATTTAGAAAAGGTTCAAAAAGGCGAGCTTACTCCTGTTTTCTTCGGCTCTGCGCTCACTAACTTCGGTGTTGAGCCTTTCCTTGAAAACTTCCTTAAAATGACAACCTCTCCTCTACCGAGAATTTCAGGAGATGAAGAGGTTAGTCCTTTTGATGAAAACTTCTCGGCGTTCGCTTTTAAAATTCAGGCTAATATGAATAAAAACCATCGCGACCGTATAACCTTTTTCAGAATTTGCTCAGGTAAATTCGAGCGCGGTGCGGATTATTTCCATGTTCAAGCAGGAAAGCCTGTCCGTCTATCTCAGCCTCAGCAAATGATGGCAGAAGAACGCCAAATCATAAACGAGGCTTATGCAGGCGATATTATCGGTGTTTTTGACCCTGGTATTTATTCTATCGGCGATACCGTTTGCAGTCCTAAGAAAAAGGTTATGTTTGAAGGAATACCGACCTTTGCGCCCGAGCATTTTTCTTTAATTGAGCAAAAAGACTCGCTTAAAAGAAAACAGTTTGTTAAAGGCGTTGAGCAGATAGCCCAAGAGGGTGCTATTCAGATTTTCCATGAGCCTAACACAGGTATGGAAAGGGTTATTGTTGGCGTTGTTGGTGTGCTTCAATTTGAAGTTTTGGAATACCGACTTAAAAATGAATATAATGTTGATGTTATAAGAAACGACCTTTCTTATCAGTATATTCGTTGGGTTAAAAATAAGGATATTGATATCAAGAAATTAAACCTCACCTCCGATACCAAATGGGTTCAGGATTTCAAGGGGAACAATCTGCTTATATTCACAAGCGAATGGAATATAAACTGGGCGCTTGAACGCAACGAAGGTTTAATTTTAGAAGATTTCAGTAAGGACTGATAAAATGAAAAAATTTCTCGAAACAGGAAAAATCGTTGGCACTCACGGAATTAACGGTATGGTTAGAGTTCAGGGTTGGTGCGACGATAGCGATTTTTTAAAGGGTTTCAAATATGTTTATACCGATAACAAGGGTGAAAACCGCTTGCAAATAACCTCAGTTAAGCCTCACGGAAATGTTATTTTAATGGCATTTAAAGGTATCTCCACCATAGAGCAAGCCGAAACCTTGCGAAACAAGGTGATTTTCATAGACCGCAAGGATGTTAAGCTTCCTGAGGGCAGATATTTTATAAGCGACCTTATCGGTTGCACCGTTTTCGATGCAGAAACCGAGAAAGAATTAGGCAAAATTTCGGATGTTTCTCAAACAGGAGCTAACGATGTTTGGCATATTTCAAAAGACGGCAAGGAATACCTTGTTCCCGCTATTGACGAGGTTTTAATTTCGGTTGATATAGATAACGAAAAAGTTATTATTAAGCCTTTAAAGGGGATTTTTGAAGATGAGGATTGATATTTTAACCCTTTTCCCCGAAATGTGCGAAACGGTTATGAGCGAAAGTATCATAGGCAGAGCCAGGAAAGCAGGCAAGGTTGAAATTGTTTGCACAAATATCCGCGATTTTTCAGGAAATAAACATAATAAGGTTGACGATACTCCTTATGGTGGCGGTATGGGTATGATAATGGCGGCAGACCCGATTTATAACTGCTATAAAAGTCTTTACAATGAAGACGAGCCAAAACCCCACCTAATATATATGTCGCCAAAAGGAAAAAAGTTTAATCAGGAAAAAGCTGTGGAATTATCAAAGCTAGACCGCGTTGTTCTGCTTTGCGGTCATTATGAGGGTATCGACCAAAGAGTTATTGACGAAATTGTTGATGAGGAAATATCCATAGGCGATTTTGTTTTAACAGGTGGCGAGCTTCCTGCCCTCACGGTTGCGGATGCTGTTTGCCGTATGTTACCCGGTGTTTTATCAGAAGATATCTGCTTCGAAGAAGAAAGTCATTTTGCGGGAGTTTTGGAATATCCGCAATACACAAGACCTGCCGTTTGGCATGATATTCCAGTTCCTGAGGTGCTGATTTCAGGAAACCACGCAAAAATTAACGATTGGCGAAAAATACAATCTGTTGTGCTTACCAAAGAGCTAAGACCCGATATGTATGCTAAATTGGAGTTCTCCGAAAAGGATAAAAAATTCTTCAAAAAGCACGAAATTGAGATTTAAGCCAAAAAATTATGGTTAAATTTCACAAATACAAAACCACTATTTTTGCATTTGTTGGATAAATATTAGAACTTTTTCACAAATAATTGACTTCGACATTAAATGTGGTATAATACAAATAGTTGCTTTATATTAGAAAACGAATAAAGCCTAAAACAAACAAAAAACATTCATCCAAATTAATCGTAAGGAGATTTTACTAATGTGCGTTAAAGATGTTGTAATTCAAAACCAAGCAGGTCTTCATGCTCGCCCCGCTACTTTCTTTATCCAAAAAGCTAATGAATATAAAAGCTCTATTTGGGTAGAAAAAGATGAAAGAAAAGTAAACGCTAAGAGCCTTTTGGGTGTTCTTTCACTCGGTATCGTAGGTGGAACTTCCATCAAAATTATTGTTGACGGAACTGATGAAAAAGAAGCACTTGAAGGTCTTGTTAACTTAGTTGAATCAGGCTTTGCTGATTAATTGTTAAATTAAATATTTAAAATCCCGCCAATTCAGGCGGGATTTTTTATGCCAAAAAACCGCAGTTTTAATTTAAAAAACTGCGGTTTAATATTAAATATTTTACTGATTAAAATTAATACATTCCACCCTGAGCGGCAGCGGCTGCGGCAGCGGCACTTGCGGCAGCATCCTCAGGCTCATCTGCAACTAAACTCTCGGTTGTTAGCACCATTGAAGCCACAGAAGCGGCATTTTGAAGAGCCGAACGGGTAACTTTAGTTGGGTCAACAATACCAGTTTCAAGCATATCGGTATAAACCTCATTATAAGCATCAAAACCGTAATTAACCTTGCCGCTAGAAATGATTTTATCAATAATAACAGAGCCTTCAAGACCTGAATTGAAAGCAATTTGCTTAATAGGAGCTTCCAATGATTTGAGCACGATATTAACGCCTGTTTTCTCATCACCCTCAGTGGTTTCAAGCAAGGCTTTAACGGCAGGAATAGCGTTAATTAAAGCAACACCGCCGCCTGCAACAATACCCTCTTCAACAGCAGCCTTAGTTGCCGAAAGAGCATCCTCAATACGAAGCTTTTTATCCTTCATTTCAATTTCGGTTGCGGCACCAACCTTAATAACAGCAACGCCGCCTGCAAGCTTAGCAAGTCTTTCCTGAAGCTTTTCTCTATCAAAATCAGAGGTTGTAATTGCAAGTTCGTTTCTTATTTGAGCTATTCTGTCCTTAATAAGATTAGAATTGCCCGCACCGTCAACAATAATGGTGTTTTCTTTAGAAACCTTAACCTGACGAGCGCGACCGAGTTGGTCAAATGTTGTTTCTTTAAGGTCTAATCCTAATTCCTCAGAAATAACCTCGCCACCGGTTAAAATAGCTATATCGCGAAGCATTTCCTTGCGTCTGTCTCCAAAACCGGGAGCCTTAACTGCAACACAGGTAAACACACCTCTGAGCTTATTAACAATAAGGTTTGAAAGCGCATCGCCCTCAACATCCTCAGCGATAATAAGAAGTTTCTTGCCTGATTGAACAATTTGCTCTAATAAAGGCAAAATTTCCTGAATATTAGTAATTTTCTTATCGGTTATAAGAATTAATGCATCGTCTAAAATAGCTTCCATTTTGTCGGTATCAGTAACCATATAAGGAGTTATATATCCTCTATCAAACTGCATACCCTCAACTACCTCTGAATAGGTCTCGGCGGTTTTGGATTCCTCAACGGTTATAACACCGTCCGATGTTACCTTGCCCATAGCCTCTGCGATTAAATTACCGATAACCTCATCACCCGAAGAAACGGTTGCAACGCGGGCAATATCCTCATTACAGCTAACGCTTTTTGAATTTGAAACAACGGTTTCAATAGCGGTATCAACAGCTAATTTAATACCCTTTTTAATCACCATCGGATTAGCACCTGCGGCAACATTTTTCATACCCTCATTAATCAAAGCCTGAGCTAAAACGGTTGCGGTGGTAGTACCGTCGCCTGCGGCATCATTAGTTTTAACCGAAACCTCTTTAACAAGCTGAGCACCCATATTTTCAAATAGGTCGCTAAGCTCGATTTCCTTTGCTATTGTAACACCGTCATTAGTGATAAGCGGCGCGCCGTATTTCTTATCAAGAACAACATTTCTGCCCTTAGGACCTAATGTTACTTTAACAGCATTAGCAAGCTTATCAACACCTGTTTGAAGCGATTTGCGAGCTTCCTCACCAAAAATAATATTTTTTGCCATTTAAATCACCTATCCTTATTCAACTATTGCCAAAATATCAGCTTGGCGGAGAATTGTATATTCCTCACCGTCTAACTTAATTTCAGTTCCCGAATATTTTGCGGCGATAACCTTATCGCCAACCTTAACGGTCATTTCTATTTCCTTACCGTCTACCATACCGCCGGGACCAACAGCCACAACCTCAGCAATCTGAGGCTTTTCCTTTGAAGCAGAGGTTAAAACGATACCGCTTTTAGTAGTTTCCTCAGCCTCGGTTGCACGAATTACAACATTATCAGCCAAAGGTTTAATATTCATAATTTTTCCTCCAAAAAAGAATTTTCATAAAATATATTTTATACCAAAAAAGTTAAAAGTCAAGCCGAAAAACCAACTTTTTTAAGTTTAAAACTACTTTTCTATACCGATTGCAATGCTTTTTGCAACAATAGAACCTTTACCTGTTATTTTAAGACAATTTTCGCCTTTTTGCGCAAATTGAAGTTTAATCAAATTCTCTGTATATTCCTCTTTTAAAGCATTCGAAATATCGCAATTTTCATTTAAAGCCAACAACAAAGCAAGCGAAAATTCATCCAAATTATACTTCACGGCATAGGGTTTTAAGCTCTCTAAAAGAGCCTGAATTTTACTAAAATCAAAATTTTTCATATTATCACTTCCCTGTTTAACATTTTACCTATTTTTTCTAATAAAATCAACTGAAATTTTTCAAAAAAACTTAAAATGTCTCGTTGACTTTTTAATATGTATATGGTAATATATTATATATTAATATTTATAGTTATTTACGGTTCTTTGTAACTGACGGATTAGCGGGCAAACCGCATGGAAGCAAGGGACTTTTGGGCCGACCGTCTGGGCACACTTTTCCGTAAGGAATAAGTGTGCCCTTTTTAATATATTTTTCTCGGAGGTAGATTATGAAAAAAATAGGAATTATTATGGGTAGCGACAGTGATTTACCTATAGTTGAAAAAGCGGTAAATACTCTTAAAAGCTTTGGTGTGCCTTATGAGGTGCATGTTTTCTCGGCGCACAGAACTCCCGCCGAAGCAAAAGAGTTTAGTGTAAACGCTCGCCAAAACGGTTTTGGTGCAATTATTGCCGCCGCAGGTATGGCTGCCCATTTAGCAGGTGCTATTGCCGCTAATACCACCCTACCCGTTATCGGTATCCCCGTTAAATCAGGAAATTTAAACGGTGTTGACGCGCTTCTTTCTACTGTTCAGATGCCCTCAGGTATCCCTGTTGCTACAGTAGCTATTGATGGCGCAGTTAATGCCGCTTTGTTATGTATACAAATTTTAGCGGTTGAGGATAGCTCTCTCGCTGAAAAATTAGATGCAAAAAGAAAAGCAGATTCATTAGCAGTTTTAGAAAAAAACAAGGCTATTGAAGAAAAACTAAATTAGATTAAATTAAGCATTTTACTCGGAGGTTAAATTATGGGAGGCTATTTCGGCGCAGTAAGCCGCAAAGATGCTATTTCCGATGTTTTCTTCGGTACTGACTATCATTCCCACTTAGGCACTCGCCGTGCGGGAATTGCAGTATTTGATAATAAACTCGGACTTCAAAGAGAAATTCACAACATTCAAAATTCACCATTCAGAACCAAGTTCGAAGATATTTTTGATGAAATGCAAGGATTTGCGGCAATAGGCTGCATTAGCGACTATTATCCTCAGCCCTTGCTTATTCGTTCTGAAATCGGTACATACGCAATTATTGTTATCGGTATGGTTAACAATGAGGATGAGTTAGTTGAAAAATATTTATCTTCAAACAAAGGCCATTTCGGTGCGATGACAGGCGGCAAGGTTAACACAACCGAGCTTATCGCCGCCCTTATCAATCAAAAAGAAAATTATTGCGAAGGCATTAAATTTGCTCAAAATGCCATTAAGGGTTCTGCTTGTATTTTAATGTTAACAGACCATGGCTCAATAATAGCCGCAAGAGACCGTTTTGGCAGACTTCCGGTACTTATCGGCAAAAATGAAGACGGATTTTGTGTTTCATTTGAATCCTTTGCTTATCAAAAATTAGGATACGAGGACGAACGCGAATTAGGACCTGGTGAAATAGTTGAACTAAGCTTAGAAGGTATAACCCAACTCGCCCCTCCCGGAAACAAAAAGAAAATCTGCGCATTTCTTTGGAGTTATTACGGTTATCCAACCTCTTCATACGAAGGAAAAAATGTTGAGGTTATGAGATATAAAAACGGCAAGATTATGGCTCGCCGAGATAAAGAAAACGGCTTAGCTCAGGATATTGACTATGTTGGAGGAGTTCCCGATTCAGGCACTCCTCACGCAATAGGTTATGCAAACGAAAGCGATAAGGATTTTGCAAGAGCCTTTATTAAATACACGCCTACTTGGTCGAGAAGCTTTACTCCTGCTAAACAAAAAGAAAGAAGCAAAATCGCTAAGATGAAGCAAATCCCGATTCACGATTTAATAATGGATAAAAAGCTTCTGTTTGTTGATGATTCTATTGTTCGCGGAACTCAGCTTAAAGAAACGGTAGATTTTCTTTATTCAAACGGTGCAAAAGCGGTTCATATGCGCTCTGCTTGTCCACCCATTGTTTATGGTTGTAAATATCTTAGTTTTTCGCGTTCTAACGATGAAATGGAGCTTATCGCCCGCAGAGTTATCGTTGAGCTTGAAGGCGAAGAAGGTTTAAAATATGCCGAAGAATATAGTGATAGTTCAACCGAAAGAGGCAAAAAGCTCAGAGAAGTTATCTGCGATAAGCTAGGCTTTGCTTCGCTTGAATTCCAGTCGCTTGAAGGCATTATAGAAGCAATAGGTCTTGACCGCAGTGAGCTTTGCACTTACTGTTGGGACGGCAAAGAAGATTAATAAATTTAAGGAGAAATAAAAATGGATAATTCACAATCAAAATCTTACGCTGATGCAGGCGTTGATATTACTGCGGGTTACAAAGCAGTTGAACTTATGAAAAAGCATATTGCAAGAACCAAAAACGAGGGTTGCCTTGATGATGTTGGCGGCTTCGGCGGTTGTTTTGGTTTGCCGCTCGGTATGGAAGAGCCTGTTTTGGTTTCCGGAACAGACGGTTGCGGAACAAAGGTTAAACTTGCAATTCTCTTAGATAAACACGATACTATCGGTATTGATGCGGTTGCTATGTGTGTTAACGATATTATCTGCGTTGGCGCAAAGCCTTTATTCTTCCTTGATTATATCGCTTGCGGTAAAAATATTCCTGAAAAAATTGCTCAAATCGTTAGCGGTGTTGCAGAGGGTTGCGTTCAGTCGGGTGCGGCTTTAATCGGCGGCGAAACTGCGGAGCATCCGGGTATGATGCCGATAGACGATTACGACCTTGCAGGCTTTGCGGTTGGTATTGTTGATAAAAAGAAAATTTTAGATAATAAGACTATGCAAGAAGGCGATGTTGTTATTGCTCTTCCCTCTTCGGGTGTTCATTCAAATGGTTTTTCTCTTGTTCGCAAGGTTTTCGATGTTGAAAATGCCGACCTCAACAAAACCTATGATGAACTTGGCGGCAAATCGCTTGGCGAAACCTTGTTAACACCAACCAGAATTTATGTTAAACCGATTTTGGCATTGCTTGATAATGTTAAAGTTCGCGCGATATCCCATATAACAGGCGGCGGCTTCTATGAGAATATCCCAAGAAGCATTCCTGATGGTTTCGGCGCTGAAATCGTTAAAGACTCGGTTAAAGTATTGCCTATATTCGAGCTTTTGCAGAAAACAGGCAATATCCCCGAACGCGATATGTATAACACTTATAATATGGGTGTTGGTATGAGCGTTGTTGTAGCACGTGAGGATGCCGATAAAGCTATCGAAATCTTAAAAGCCAACGGCGAAGATGCTTATGTAATCGGTAAAATCGTAAAATCCGATAGCAAAATCACTATTATCTAAGGTGAAACCTATGAAGAATATTGCTGTTTTGGTTTCAGGCGGCGGAACAAATTTGCAAGCGCTTATTGATGCTCAAAGCTCTGGGATTATAAAATCAGGAAAAATCAATTTGGTTATCTCTAACAACCCCGATGCTTATGCCCTTAAAAGAGCCGAAAACGCAAACATTAAAACCGCTGTTTGCAATAAAAAAGAACTAGGTAATGATTTTGAGGATGCGCTTATAAATATTTTAGAGCAGAATAACACTGATATTATTGTTCTTGCAGGATTTATGTGTATTCTAAGTGAAAAATTCACCTCACATTTTGCAAACAAAATTTTAAATGTTCACCCCTCGCTTATCCCCTCCTTTTGCGGCAAAGGTTTTTATGGGCTTCATGTTCACGAGGCCGCATTAGGATACGGTGTTAAGGTTACGGGAGCTACCGTTCATTTCGTTAACGAAATACCTGACGGTGGCAAGATTATAATGCAAAAAGCAGTTGAAATTAAAGAGGACGATACTCCCGAAACTCTCCAAAAAAGAGTTATGGAGGAAGCCGAATGGAAGATACTTCCCCTTTCGGTTGAAAAGGTTTGTTCAGAAAATTAAAATTCAAGGTGGTAAAAAAATATGGCTTTATATGATTTAAAAACTTTACTCAGCGAAAACTCCTACCCGGGCAGAGGTATTGTTATAGGAAAATCGGCTGACGGTAAAAAGGCTATGTTTGCTTATTTTATTATGGGCAGAAGTGAAAATAGCCGCAACCGCATATTCGAGCGTTTTGAGGGCGGTATGAGAACAAAGGCTTTTGATGAAAGCAAGCTTTCAGACCCATCGCTTATTATTTATAATCCTTTCTTGCAGTTAGGAACAACCGATATCATAACAAACGGCGACCAAACAAACACCATATATGATTTTCTAAAAGAAGGTCAAACCTTTGAGGAAGCATTATATACAAGAGAGTTTGAACCTGATGAGCCGAACTTCACTCCTCGTATTTCAGGCGCATTATATTATGGTTTCAATAAAGAAATGTTTAGTTATAAGCTTTCTATCTTAAAAAGTGCAAACGGAAGAGGAAACGCTTGCAGCCGTTATTTCTATAATTACACCGCAGAAAACGGTATCGGTCATTTCATTCATACTTATAAGTGCGACGGTAATCCTATTCCCTCGTTCTACGGTGAGCCTGAGGAAATCGAAATGCCAAACTCCGCAAAAGAGCTTGCAGATATTTGTTGGAATAACTTAAATAACGATAATAAAGTTTCATTGTTTGTTCGCGAAGTTCCACTTGATGGTAGCGAGCCTACTGAAATCATAATCAATAAAAATGTTTAAGGAGTGTAATTTAAAATGAAAGAATTCGAACTTAAATACGGATGCAACCCCAACCAAAAGCCCGCTAAAATCTTTATGGTAAACGGAAACGATTTGCCGATAGAAATTCTTTGCGGCAGACCCGGTTTTATAAACTTTTTAGATGCATTTAACTCTTGGCAGTTAGTTAAAGAATTAAAGGAAGCCCTGTCGCTTCCTGCAGTTACCTCCTTTAAGCATGTTAGCCCAACCAGTGCCGCAGTTGGCACCCCTTTATCCGATAAACTTAAAAAGGCTTGCTTTGTTGACGATATTGAGGGTCTTGATGAATCTCCCCTAGCTTGCGCTTATGCAAGAGCCAGAGGTACAGATAGAATGTGTTCATTTGGCGACTGGGTTGCTTTATCCGATGTTTGCGATGTTACAACCGCAAAACTAATCGCCCGCGAAGTATCGGACGGTATTATTGCTCCCGGTTATGAGCCTGAGGCACTTGAAATTTTAAAAACCAAAAGAAAAGGTAACTATAACATAGTTAAAATTAACCCTGATTATGTTCCTGAAGAAATCGAAAGAAAGCAAGTTTTTGGAATCACCTTTGAGCAAGGCAGAAATAATTTTGAAATCAACGAAGAATTACTTTCAAACCTTGTAACCGAAAATAAAAACTTGCCCGATTCAGCAAAACGCGACCTTATAATTTCACTTATAACCTTAAAATATACTCAGTCTAACTCAGTATGCTTTGCGGTTGACGGTCAGGCTATCGGTGTTGGCGCAGGTCAACAGTCGAGAATTCACTGTACCCGTCTTGCAGGTTCCAAGGCAGACACTTGGTTTTTAAGACAGCACGATAAGGTTTTAAATCTTCCCTTCTTAGATGAGATTGCAAGACCAACAAGAGATAATGTTATTGACGGTTATATCAATCGCAACGAAGAAGATGTTTGCGCTGAGGGTAATTGGCAGAAATACTTTAAAACCAGACCCGAACCGCTAACCGATGAAGATATTAAAGCTTATCTTTCAACTATAAGCGGTGTTGCATTAGGCTCAGATGCCTTCTTCCCGTTTGATGATAATATTGAAAGAGCATATAGAAGCGGTGTTTCTTATATTGCAGAGCCCGGCGGTTCTATCCGCGATGATGCTGTTATTGATTGTTGCAATAAATACAATATCGCAATGGCATTTACCGGAATGAGACTATTCCACCATTAATATTAAAAAATACGGAGAATAAAAAATGAACTTTTTTGATGAACTTAAAAATTATGATAGCGAAGTAGCTAATGCTTGTAACTTGGAGCTTGAACGCCAACAGCATAATATTGAGCTTATCGCTTCTGAAAATATTGTTTCAAAAGCAGTTTTGCTTGCAGCAGGCGGTGTTTTAACAAATAAATATGCTGAGGGTTATCCCTCTAAGCGTTACTATGGCGGTTGCCAATGCGTTGATATAGTTGAAGAAATTGCAAGGAAAAGAGCTTGCGAGGTTTTTGGATGCAACTTTGCTAATGTTCAGCCTCATTCTGGCGCTAATGCAAACCTTGCCGCTTTCTTTGCACTTATTCAACCAGGCGACACTGTTATGGGTATGAACCTCCAACAAGGCGGCCATTTGTCTCACGGTTCACCTGTTAACATTTCGGGTAAATATTTTAACATCGTGCCTTACGGTGTTAATGACGAAACCGAAATGATAGATTATGACGAAATGAGAAAAATTGCTCTTGAATGCAAGCCAAAACTTATCGTTGTTGGTGCTTCTGCTTATTCAAGAATTATTGATTTTCCCCGTTGCCGCGAAATAGCAGACGAGGTTGGCGCATACTTAATGGTTGATATGGCTCATATTGCAGGTCTTATCGCCGCAGGTGTTCACCCATCACCTATCCCCTATGCTCATGTTGTTACCACTACAACTCATAAAACCCTTAGAGGTCCTCGCGGCGGTATGATTCTTTGCAATGATGAAGAAATTTACACTAAGATAAATAAAGCTGTATTCCCAGGAACTCAGGGCGGTCCTTTAATGCATATTATTGCCGCTAAGGCAGTAGCATTAGGAGAGGCATTAACACCTGAATTTAAAGAATATCAAACTCAGGTTGTTAAAAATGCCGCAACTCTTTGTCAGTCTCTTAAAGACGAGGGGTTGGAAATAGTTTCAGGCGGAACCGATAACCACCTTATGCTCTTAAAACTTGTAAATGCAGGTATCACAGGTAAAGAGCTTGAACACAGACTTGATGAGGTTCATATCACCGCAAACAAAAACACCGTTCCTAACGACCCTCAAAGTCCTTTTGTTACAAGCGGTGTTCGTCTTGGTACTCCTGCGGTTACAACAAGAGGCTTCAAAGAAAACGAAATGAAGCTTATTGCTAATTGGATTAGCGCAATCGTTAAGGATTACGATGCTAATAAGGATTATGTATCAAATGCAGTACAAGAGCTTTGCGCTAAGTTCCCGATTTATTAATTTTAAGGAGTTACAAATATGAAGGTAATGGTTGTAGGCGGCGGCGGTCGCGAACACGCCATAATTAAAAAGCTTAAAGAAAACAAAGAAATAACCTCCATTTATGCATTACCTGGAAACGGTGGTATGGCAGAGGATGCGATTTGTGTTAATATCGGTGCTAAGGATATTGAAAATATAGTTGATTTTGCAGTTAAGGAAAAGATTGACTATGCGGTTGTAGCACCTGATGACCCGTTAGTTTTAGGCGCGGTTGATGCTCTGAACGAAGTTGGAATTGACTGTTTCGGTCCTAACAAAGCGGCGGCTATAATTGAGGGAAGCAAGGTTTTCTCTAAAAACCTTATGAAAAAATATAATATTCCAACTGCTGAATATGAGGTTTTTTCAAATATAGAGGATGCGCTCAAATATCTTGAAACCGCTCCAATTCCTACCGTTATTAAAGCAGACGGTTTAGCTCTCGGTAAAGGCGTTATAATTGCTATGACCAGAGACGAAGCTATAAACGCCGTTCGCTCTATGATGGAGGATAAAGTTTTCGGCGAAAGCGGAAATAATATCGTAATTGAAGAATTTTTAGAGGGTCCTGAGGTTTCAGTTCTTTCGTTTACAGACGGTAAAACCGTAGTTCCAATGGTATCATCTATGGACCATAAGAGAGCGCTTGACGGTGATAACGGTTTGAATACAGGCGGTATGGGAACTATTGCTCCAAACCCCTATTATACCGAAGATATTGCGAAAGTTTGTATGGAAACCATTTTCAAACCTACTATTAATGCTATGAATTCGGAAGGTAGAACCTTTAAGGGTTGCCTTTATTTCGGTCTTATGATAACCAAAAACGGACCTAAGGTAATCGAATATAACTGCCGTTTCGGCGACCCCGAAACTCAGGTTGTTCTCCCCCTACTTGAAAGTGATTTATTAGAAATAATGAAAGCTACAACTTATGGCACTTTAAAAGCGGAAGATGTTAAATTCTCAAACGGCAGTGCTGCTTGTGTTGTTATGGCTTCAAGCGGATATCCGCAAAAATATGAAAGCGGATTTGAGCTTAAAATTGATGATAGTGTTAAGAATAAGGTTTATGTTGCAGGTGCTAAGCTTGACGGTGATGTTTTAAAAACCGCAGGCGGAAGAGTTTTAGGTGTTACCGCAACTGCCCAAAACTTAGAGGACGCTATAAATAAAGCTTACGAAAATGTAAACAAGGTTTCATTTGCAAACGCTTTTTACAGAAAAGATATCGGTGCTAAGGCACTAAATGCCAGGAGGTAATAAAATATGGTTTACCGTATATTTGTTGAAAAGAAAAAGGAACTAGCCCATGAGGCAAACGGTTTGCTTAAAGACATTAACGGTCTTTTGCAGATAAGCTCTGTAACAAGCGTTAGAGTTATAAACCGCTATGATGTTGATAATATTGAAAAAGAGCTTTTTGATTATGCAGTTAATACTGTTTTCTCAGAGCCTCAATTAGATATTGCAACCGCTGAAATCGAAACAGGTAACGATACTGTTTTTGCAGTTGAATTTTTACCTGGTCAGTTCGACCAGAGAGCCGATTCTGCCGCTCAATGTATTCAAATCATTTCTCAGGGCGAGCGTCCGTTAGTTAAAACCGCTAAGGTTTATATCTTAGGCGGAAATATTAGCGATAGCGAGCTTGCTGAGATTAAAAAATATGTTATCAACCCTGTTGAAGCAAGAGAAGCTACTCTCGAAAAGCCCGAAACACTTGAAACTAAATATGATATTCCAACCGAGGTTGCAACTCTCGAAGGCTTTATTGAGCTTGATAGAGCAGGTCTTGAAAACTTCGTTAAAGAATATGGTCTTGCAATGGATGCTGATGATATTGCATTTTGCCAAGATTATTTCAAATCCGAAAACCGCAACCCAACTATCACCGAAATTCGTATGATAGATACATATTGGTCCGACCATTGCCGTCATACAACATTTTTAACCAACATTGATAATGTTGAATTTGAAGATGAACTTTTAAAAGAAGCTTATGATGAATACCTTAATACCCGCAAGGCTCTCGGCAGAACAAAGCCGATTTGTCTTATGGATATTGCAACCTTGGCTGTTCGTCAGTTAAAGAAGGACGGTAAACTCGATAAGTTAGATGAATCAGAAGAAATCAATGCTTGCACCGTTAAAATCAAGGTTGATGTTGACGGTGTTTCTGAGGATTGGTTATTGCTCTTTAAAAACGAAACCCATAACCACCCGACCGAAATCGAGCCTTTCGGCGGCGCGGCAACCTGTATCGGCGGTGCTATCCGCGACCCGTTATCAGGCAGAAGCTATGTATATGGTGCGATGCGTGTTACAGGCGCAGGCAACCCGTTAAAAAGTGTTGCCGAAACCATTCCTGGCAAACTCCCTCAAAGAAAAATCGTTACCACCGCGGCTGACGGTTATTCCTCTTACGGTAACCAAATCGGTCTTGCAACAGGTATTGTTGATGAAATTTACCACGAGGGTTATACTGCTAAGCGTATGGAAATCGGTGCGGTTATTGCAGCTGCCCCCGCAGAAAATGTTCGCCGCGAAGTTCCCTCTCCCGGTGATGTTGTAATACTTCTTGGCGGAAGCACAGGTCGCGATGGTTGCGGCGGTGCTACCGGTTCTTCAAAATCTCATACCCTTGAATCTTTAACCTCATGTGGCGCAGAAGTTCAAAAAGGTAACGCACCTGAGGAAAGAAAACTCCAAAGATTATTCAGAAACTATGAAGCTTGCCGTATGATTAAGCGTTGTAATGACTTTGGCGCAGGCGGTGTTTCGGTTGCTATCGGCGAACTGGCTGACGGTCTTTTAATCGACCTTAATGCAGTTCCTAAAAAGTATGACGGTCTTGATGGAACTGAGCTTGCAATCAGTGAATCTCAGGAAAGAATGGCTGTTGTTATTGAAAAAGAAAATATCGACCGTTTCTTAGAATTAGCTCATAAAGAAAACTTGCAGGCAGTTAAGGTTGCTGATATCAAAGCCGAGCCTCGCCTTGTTATGACCTGGAACGGCAAAACAATAGTTGATATCAGCCGCGAATTCTTGAATTCAAACGGTGCTGAAAAGCATATTGATATAACCCCCGCTAAGCCTGAGGATTATACCAAAGAAATTTCAGGCAGCTTTACCGATAATATGAAAGCCTTAGCAGATGACCTTAATATCTGCTCTAAGAGAGGTCTTTCCGAGCAGTTTGACTCTACAATCGGCGCAGGAACAGTGCTTATGCCTTTCGGCGGTAAGAATCAGTTAACTCCTATTCAAGCTATGGTTCAAAAAATCTCGGTTGAGCAAAAGCATACCGACGATTGTTCACTTATGGCTTGGGGTTATAATCCCTTTATTGCAGATAAGAGCCCCTATCATAGCGCATATTTAGCAGTTGTTGAATCGGTTGCAAAATTAATTGCAACAGGCGGTTCTTTTGAAGATGTATATCTAACCTTCCAAGAATATTTTGAGCGTCCTGGAAAAGACGGTAAGCGTTGGGGCAAACCTTTATCTGCTCTTCTCGGTGCATTTAAAGCTCAACTTGAATACGGTATCGGTTCAATCGGCGGTAAAGACTCAATGAGCGGTACATTTGAAAATCTAGATGTTCCCCCTACCCTTGTTTCCTTTGCTGTTACAACCGATAAAATTAAAAATATAATTTCTCCTGAATTTAAAGAAGCTGGCAATAAGGTTGTTCTTCTCTGCCCTGTTTATGATGAGAAAACAAATCTTCCTAACACCGAATCACAAATTAAAACCTTTAATAAGGTAACCGAGCTAATGCGTAAAGGTATCGTTAAATCGGCTTATACCTTAGGTCTTGGCGGTATCGGTGAAGCAGTTATGAAGATGAGCTTCGGTAACTCTATTGGCTTTAAGTATGACGATAATATGTGCACAGAATCTATCTTCGGATATAATTACGGTAGCTTTATTTTGGAAGTAACCGAGGATGTTTCTGATGCTATCTGCATTGGTGAAACCGTAGATAACGGCAAAATCTGCTTCAAATCAGAAGAAATCGAGATTTCCGAGCTTCTTAAAGTTTATGAAGATAAATTAGAGAGCGTTTATAAATGCAATATTAAGGATAGCAACACTAAAATGGAAAACTTCTGCTATAATGCAGAATCCAGAATTGCACCTTCAATTAAAGTAGCTCGTCCAAAGGTGCTTATCCCTGTATTCCCAGGCACCAACTGTGAATTTGATTCCGCAAAGGCTATGCGTGATGCAGGTGCTGAGCCTGAGATATTTGTTATTAATAATCAGTCTAGCGACGGTATTGCAAGAAGCGTTGAAAGCTTTGCAGAAAAGATTAAAACCTCTCAAATGATATTCGTTCCCGGTGGTTTCTCGGGCGGTGATGAGCCTGATGGTAGCGGTAAATTTATAACCGCATTCTTCCGCAACGGAGTTATTAAAGAGCAGGTTACCGACCTTTTAGAAAATCGCGACGGTTTAATGTGCGGTATTTGTAACGGTTTCCAGGCTCTAATCAAATTAGGTCTTGTTCCCTATGGTAAGATTATTGATACTGATGAAAACTGCCCAACCTTAACATTTAATACTATTGGCCGCCACCAATCAAAGATTGTTAGAACAAGAATTGCTTCCAACAAATCTCCTTGGCTTGCCGATACTAATGTTGGCGATATTTATAATGTTCCGATTTCACACGGTGAGGGTCGTTTCTTGGCTTGTGAAGAGCTTGTTCGTGAGCTAGCTAAGAACGGACAAATCGCAACCCAGTATGTTGACCTTAACGGCAACGCAACAAGCGATATCCACTTTAATCCCAATGATTCGGTTTACGCTATCGAGGGTATCACCTCTCCTGACGGCCGTGTATTCGGTAAAATGGGTCATAGCGAACGTTGGGGCGACGGACTTTATAAAAATGTTTACGGTGATTATGATATTAAGATGTTTAAATCCGCAGTAAAATACTTTAAATAAGAGGGTATAAAAATGGCTTATTTATCAGATATTGAAATAGCTCAACAATGTGAAATGAAACCTATCACCGAAATTGCCGAAAAAGCAGGTATTGAACAAAAATACTTAGAGCAATACGGTAATTTTAAGGCAAAAATCGACCTTTCTATCGTTAAAGAAAATCAAAAAGAAAACGGAAAGCTTATTTTAGTAACCGCGATTACCCCCACCCCTGCGGGTGAGGGTAAGACCACTACTACTATTGGTCTTGCAGATGGTATGTCAAGAATTGGCAAAAAGGTATGTGTTGCTCTAAGAGAGCCTTCCTTAGGACCTGTTTTCGGTATTAAAGGCGGCGCGGCAGGCGGCGGATACGCTCAGGTTGTTCCTATGGAGGATATTAACCTTCATTTCACAGGCGATTTCCACGCGATAGGCGCTGCAAATAATCTTCTCGCCGCAATGCTTGATAACCATATCCACCAAGGCAACAGCTTAGGTATTGATACAAGACGCATTACCTGGAAACGCTGTGTTGATATGAACGACCGTCAACTTCGCTATGTAACTGACGGTTTAGGCGGCAGAGTTAACGGTGTTCCGCGCGAGGACGGTTTTGATATTACAGTTGCAAGCGAAATTATGGCTGTGCTTTGCTTAGCTTCAGATATAGATGACCTTAAAACCCGTCTTTCTAACATAATCATAGGCTATGATTTTAACGACCAACCCGTAACCGCAGGTATGCTTAAAGCTTCAGGTGCTATGGCGGCTTTGCTTAAAGATGCTATTAAACCCAACTTGGTTCAAACTCTTGAAGGAACTCCCGCCTTAGTACATGGCGGTCCTTTCGCAAACATTGCTCACGGTTGTAACTCCGTAACCGCAACCAAGCTTGCATTAAAGCTCGGCGATTACGCTATAACCGAGGCTGGCTTCGGAGCAGATTTAGGTGCTGAAAAATTCCTTGATATCAAATGCCGAATGGCAGGTCTTACCCCATCGGCAGTTGTTATGGTTGCAACTGTTCGCGCCCTCAAAATGCATGGCGGCCTTGATAAAAAGGCATTAAACGATGAAAATCTTCAAGCTCTTGAAAAGGGTATTCCAAACTTGTTAAGACATGTTTCAAACATCAAAAATGTTTATAAGCTTCCTTGCGTTGTTGCAGTTAACCGTTTCCCTACTGATACAGATAACGAAATCAACTTTATTATCGCCAAATGCAAAGAACTCGGCGTTAATGTTGTTCTTTCTGATGTTTGGGCAAAAGGCGGCGAAGGCGGCGAGGAATTGGCAAAAGAGGTTGTGCGCCTTTGCGAAGAAGAAAAAGGCGATTTCACTTTCAGCTATGAACTAAGCGGCACTATTGAAGAAAAAATAGATGCTATTGTTCGCAAGGTTTACGGTGGAGATGGTGTTATTTTAGCCCCTAACGCTAAAAAACAAGCAGAAAAGCTTGCTGAAATGGGATTTGAAAACTGCCCTATCTGTATGGCAAAAACTCAATACAGTTTCTCAGATGATGCAACAAAGCTCGGTGCTCCCGAAGGCTTTAAGGTTACAGTTAGAAACCTTAAAATTTCTGCCGGCGCAGGCTTTATAGTTGCACTAACAGGTGATATTATGACCATGCCAGGTCTTCCTAAAGTTCCTGCGGCAGAGCGCATAGATATTGATAATAGCGGTAAAATTACCGGTCTATTTTAATAAAAATTTATTGAGGAGAGATTAAAATGAAAAAATTATTAGCATTAACCCTCGCAGCTCTTTTAATGGTTTCTTTATTTGCCGGATGCGGCAAAGCTGTTGACAAAAACAACAATGTTGTAAACGGAAAATTTACCGAATACCTTGTTGCAGAAAAAGTTGGTACTGTTAACCGCGATAATTTCATAACTGCCGATGGCGGTCTTTACTACAAAGGCGAAAATAACCTTTGGGGCGTAATGTCTTATAACGGTGCTTATGACACAGGTGCAATATTTGCCGCTGTAACTCCAAGAGGTAATTATTTTGAGGTTACAAAGGTTGTTGCAGCAAACGAAAATGATATTGCAAGCTTAAATGCATCTTATCTTATTGATGGAAAAGGAAAAACCATTATTTCAGGATATGCAACATTTAGTGTTTTAAATGACCGTTATATCCTTGTTGCAAAAGGAAATTCGCGTACTGTGATTAAAGATGAAGCTGTATTAAGCTTTACCGATACAGGTCTTAGCTGTTATGGTAGTTCCTATGATATATGGTATAACGGCAACTGGTATGTATTTGATATCGTAACAAATAAACTGGTTCCCGGTGCAACAGGCACTAAGAAAACTATTATTTCAGCCTGCGGAAGATACATTCAATTCACCAATGAAGAAAATAAAACCATTAAAATCAACGAAAATGGTGAAGCTTTACCCGATAAAGCTAAATTATATGAAGACGGTACATACGCTATTGAAGGTAAAACAGGCGAAATGTACGATGCCGATGGAAAATTAATGTTCAACTATGATTTAACCGGATTTACCCCAAGCGGTAAGAGCAACGGATATTTTGTTGCAAGCAAATATCAAGACGGTTCTTCAAAATATGTTGTTATGGATAACACAGGAAAAATCATTTCTTCTGAATTTGATGAATATATCACTATCTATGGCGAACTTATCCATGTTGATAATAAGGTTTATAATTTAAAGGGTGAAACCGTTCTTAAAGGAAATTATGAATCAGTTTACTATGATAAAATCTTTGGTCAAAACTGGATGCTTAGAGATGACAAATATTATACCATAATTGATAAAAACGGTGATGTTTTCTTCAACGGACCTGGAGATAATAAAAAGAATTATGTTTTTAGCGGTGAATTCCTCGCCTCTAAAAAAGTTGAAGATGAAACCTATTATTATTCATATAAAGACAAAGATTATACTATAAAAGGTTCGCACTTCGCTCCTTGGATTGTTAAAACCAATAACGCCAATTCTCTATATGATTTAGTTGATGCTATGACCGGCAAAAAGTTATTAGAAGGCTATAAAGATTACGCAAGCATTTCAAGAAGATCATTGGCATACTATGTTTATGCTAAATACAATGGCGGCGCAGATGTTTATTTGGTAGTTTCAGGCAAGCAGTTAGAAGATGTTATCAATAAGAAGAACAGTCTTTTTGACGAGCTAATTGCCGAATTCAAAAAAGAAGGCATTAATGCTACTGTTAATAAAGAAACAGGCGAAATCTTGCTTGATTCTTCAGTTTTATTCGGCGGCGATTCCGCTGAGCTTACTGCAAGCGGTAAAACCTTCCTTAATAAGTTTATAAAAGCTTATACAACCGTTGCTTTTTCCTCTAAATACGAAGGCTTTATTTCAAAAACAATGGTTGAAGGTCATATAGCTCCTATTGCAGGTAGTACCTATGCCAGTGGTTTGCAATTATCCGAGCAAAGAGCTTTAAATGTTAAAAACTATTGTTTATCTGCAGAAACAGGTGTTGATGTTTCTAAGATGAGCAAATCATTAGAAAACGTTGGCTATTCAAACAGTAAACCTGTTTATAAATCTAACGGCGAAGTTGATTTAGCAGCTTCTCGCAGAGTATCCTTCAGATTTATTGTAAATGTTGATTTCTAATTAAAATCATAAATGCCAAACAGGGCTGTCTCAATTTTTGAGACAGCCCTGTTTTTATATGATTTTATATCAAATTCTTATTATAATAGGCATTATTCCCTGCTCGGTTATATCTATAACTGCATAGGAATTTCCTCCCTCTCTTGACCTTGAACAAGAACCTGGATTAACAATATATATTCCGTCTTCATATAATATTTGAGGGATATGAGTATGCCCATAAAGCACAATATCACAATTGTTTTGCTTAGCCGTTTCAAGCAAACGCGAAATTCCGTATTTAACCGAAAAAGTATGCCCGTGAGTATATAGTATCCTCTTACCTTCAATTATTTCCAACCCAACCGACGGCAATAAACTTGCGAAATCGCAGTTTCCGCAAACAGTATGAAAATTGAAATTTGGATACATATACTCAAAATCCTCTATATCCGAAACATTATCTCCCAAAAAGAATATATGTTTAGCATCAGGTTGAGCATTTAAAATTTTATCTATAACCGAAGTTTGTTTATGAGAATCAGAAATTACAACTATGCGCATAAAATTATACCTTATCTATTCTATAAATTCTATTTTTAACATATTATATAACAATATCACCTGAATTTCAACGGAGGTTTTTTATGAATAATAATTTCAATATGAACAAGGACATTCTATCTGCCGCAAAATCAGGCAAAACCGATAAACTGATAAATAGCTTATCGAATGAGGATAAACAAAAATTAAATGAAATCTTAAATGATAAAAATGCTTTAAGCGAAATTTTGAAAAGTCCGCAAGCGGCGGCAATAATGAAAGCTCTCGGAGGAAAAAATGGATGATTTAAGCGAAAAACTAGCAAGTATTTTAAATAATGAGGAAAGTATGAACCGAGTAAGGCAAATGGCAGAAAGCATATTAGGAGAACAAAAAAAGCCTGAAACTCAGTCAAGTTTAGGCGATTTTTCCTCGCTTCTCGGAGATATAGATATAGCCTCATTAATGAATATTGTAAGCAAATTTAATTCTGCAAGCTCTGACCCCAGAGCACAGCTTTTAACCGCATTAAAACCGCATTTAAGTGCGCCAAAACAGGAAAAGGTTGATACTGCTATTAAAATTTTGCGTGTTATTGAAATTTTGCCGATTTTAAAAGAAAGCGGTATTCTTAATTTCTAATTTCTAGGAGGTGTTTTTTTGACCGAAAAAGAATTTTTGTTTGAACAGCAAGCAGCTATTGAAAGAATGAAGCAAATGAACAAAAAATCTATGGAACACACAAAAAACGAAAGTCATAAAATGCCTCCCGTTCCCTCTTTTGTTAAAATGCCAGAAACCGAGAATAAAGAAATTCCAAAAACTACCATTAACATTCCAAAACAACCGAAACCACAAAACTCAAATTCCGCTTTCTCAATACCGTTACTTGATAGTTTATTTAAAGACAGTGATTCTGCCCTTATAATAGGCCTTTTGCTTATTTTATTCAGCGAAAAATCAGATAAACTTTTACTATTTGCATTAATTTATATATTAATATAACATACAAATCCGCCAATATTTTTATTGGCGGATTTGTATTGACTTTTATATTTTCAAATGATATAATTATTTTGTGAAAGTTTATATTTCAAAATCAAATATTTGGAGGAAAAGGTTACGGAAAAATCGCGTAAGAAAATCTGGATAATTATCTTAATTATCGCTTTGCTCTGCGTTATAACCTCTGCCTCATACTTTATATACTTAAAAATCGAAGCCGAAAAAATGGAAGCTTTGAAAAACGAGGTTACTGTTAGTACAGAGGATACTTCTTCTAACGAAACTCAGGTTGAAACACCTGTTGATTTCAAAAAACTCAAAAAGCAAAATCCCGATATTTATGCTTGGATAAATATTCCCGGTATGGTTATAGATTATCCTGTTTTAAGAAACACCAATAATGATAGATTTTATTTAACCCATACGGTTGACCTTAAAAAATCTAAATACGGTGCTATTTATACCCATAATTATAACGATATGGAATTTAATGATTTCAACACGGTGATTTATGGGCATAATATGAAAAACGGAACTATGTTCGGCAGTCTCAAAAAATTCAGGGATAATACCTTTTTCGAGCAAAACCGATACATTAACATATATATGCCTGGCAGAATTTTGAAATATGAAATATTTGCCGCTTATGTTTTCGATGATAGGCATATTCTCTTAAACTTCGATTTTTCAGATATGAATGTTAGAAAAGAATATCTTGATATGATTTTTAGTACCAGAAAGGTCAGCGCTAATATTAAACGCGATATAACAGTTACCGAAAACGATAAAATCATAACCCTTTCAACTTGTACTAACAACAATAACGAACGGTATTTAGTTCAAGGAGTTTTAATTTATGACAGCAGAGAACAAACCGGAAGTTAAAAAGAAATCTAAAAAACTTATTATAATCCTATCGGTTATTCTTGCAGTTATTTTGATTTTTATTTCGGCATTCTTCGTATTCTTAAAAATCGGTGAATCAAAGCTCAGAGGCAACGTAGGAAATAATACTCCTTCGCTTCCTGCTATGGAAGATGAAGTTATTCCTGAGGATGCCGATGCATATTATAACGGTGAAGCTTATAATTATAATTCTGAGCTTATAAATATTTTATTATTAGGAATAGACAAAAACAGTTCTGATTCTACTAAGACTCATCAGGCAGATGTGCTTTATCTTGTCTCTATTGATACTAAATCTGATAAAGTAAACGTTGTTTCCATTTCAAGAAACACTCTTGTTGATGTTGATATTTATGGAATAAACGGAAATTTTGTTGGAAAAGAAAATCAACAAATCTGCTTAGCTTATACTTATAGTTCCAATAAAAAGAAATCCAGTGAAAACACTGTAAACTCGGTATCCCGTTTGCTTTATGGTATACCTATTAACGGTTATTATACCCTATTTATGAATAGCATTGAAGAGATTGTTGATTCAGTAGGCGGTGTTCCGGTTACTGTTACAGAGGACCTAACCTCTATAAGTTCTGCTATGAGACCGGGTAATACAGTTACGATAACCGGCAAAAATGCTCTAAAATATTTAAGATATCGAGGCGAAAGCAACGGTCCTCGCGTTGCAAGGCAAAAAGCTTTCGTTTCAAGCTTTGTTTCTAAAACCAAAAGTGCATATTTAAAAGATTTATCCTTGCCGATAAAAATGTATAATAAATTAGCGACTAACACGGTTACAAATGTTACCGCATCAAGTGCCACTTATTTGGCATCCGAAGCTATGGAATGTGAATTCCAATTTTTAGACATTGAAGGCACCTACGGCAACGATGGTAAATATGAAACCTTTACTCCTGACGAAAATAAATTGTATGATTTAATTTTAAATACATTTTATATTAAACAAAAATAAACTGAAAGGAAAATTTAAAATGAAAAAAATCTTAGCAATCCTCTTAACCGTTGTATTAGTAGTTTCTGCTTTTACAACAACAACCTTCGCAACCATCTCCCCAGAAAAATCCGAAGGTATCATCACAGATGCTACCGGTACTGATGCTGATGGCAACGATTGGGAACTCAAAGTCATTGATATCAATAAAAGCACCACCGAGTATGAAAAAATAATCGGTAATGATGAAAAAATTACCGACCATAAAGAAATCATACTAATCGGTAACGGAAATCCAAAATTCCCTATGGATATCACCTTCACAGCAAACGGTATCAAACCAACAACCGAAGGTTACATCTTGTTCAAAGAAGCTAATGGCAACATCATTAAAATTGAAGCTACAATGGGAGACGGAACCATCAAAGCAACATTCCCTGCATTAGGCGAATTTGTTTTAGTTCTTAAAGAAAAAACAAGCTCTACCGAGCCTCCTAAGTCTGACCAAACATCAGATAACTTCACTCCTATCGCTTTCACTCTTCTTTTAGCAGGTATTGCAGTTTCGTTAGTATCTATTAAGAAAATCAGAAGCGTAGCTTAATCTACAATAAATTAAAACACACGCTGAAATTCAGCGTGTGTTTTTTTGCATAAAAATAGAGGGTATTTACCATACCCTCTATTTAGTTTTATATAACTAAATCTTCATAAGACCTAATGCATCTAAGAGAGAAGAAATCAAAATAAGAACTATGCAAATCGGAGCTATATATTTAATCATAACCACAAAAAGCTTCTTATTTTTAAACTTGCCTGTTAACTCAATTTCTTCTATAACCGACTTAGGTTTAATAACAAATCCAACAAATATGCAGGTGAGCAATGCAACAATCGGCATTAATATACTGTTACTTGCAAAATCAAACATATCTAAAATAGTGAATTCGCCTATATGTATATCCTTTAAAACTCCCCAACCGAGAGATGATGGTAAGCCTAAAACAACCGAACCTATAAATACTGCTAAACATGTTTTTATTCTTTTCCAACCCAATTTATCACTAACAATCGAAACAACCGTTTCCATAAGAGATATTGAAGAGGTTATTGCCGCAAAGAAAACCATTATAAAGAATAATGCTCCTATTATACTTCCGCCGGGCATTGAATTAAACACCTTAGGAAGTGTAACGAACATAAGACTCGGTCCTTTGCCTAATGCTTCCTCGTTTCCGCCGGAAAAAGCAAAAACCGCAGGAATTATCATAAGGCCTGCTAAGAAAGCTACCGAGGTATCAAAAACCTCAATCTGCTTAACAGAAGATTCAAGATTAATATCCTTTTTCATATATGAGCCATATGTTATCATTATACCCATAGCTATGGACATAGAATAGAAAAGCTGACCCATAGCCGCTAAAACGGTAACAAAGCTGAATTTTTTAAAATCAGGTAATAAGTAAAACTTAACACCCGCTAGCGCACCATCCATAGTCATAGAATAAATTGCGATAAAAATAGTCATTGCAATAAGCATTGGCATAATAAACTTACTTATTTTTTCAATACCGTTTTTAACACCTAATATAACAACTAGCGCGGTAAGACCTATAAACAACAAAAACCAACCTATAGGCTCCGTTGTTCCTGATATAAAATCAGTAAAATACTCATCTCCTGCCGATTTGCTCATACTGCCGCCTATAAAAACGGAAATATATTTAATAACCCAACCGCCTATTACCGAATAATATGGCAATATTATAATCGGTATTATTGATGCTATCCAACCAATAAATGAATATTTTTTATTTAAGGTTTTAAAAGCATTTATCGCGCTTTGACCCGTTTTTCTTCCGATAGCAATCTCAGCGCACATAAGCGCAAATCCAAAGGTTACAGCGAGTATTATATAGGTCAATAAAAATATACCTCCGCCATACTTTGCCGCCAGATAAGGAAATCTCCAAATATTTCCAAGACCTACTGCCGAACCTGCCGCCGCTAAAACAAATCCAATTTTACCGGTAAAACTACTTCTTTTTTCACTCATAAAAAATCCCCTTTAACTTCCATTTGGTCAAACAAACAACGTTTCAATAATATTATTAATATAATCCGAGGCAGGAATACCGTTTCGCATTGGAATATAAATTAACGAATAGCAAAGTACTGCAACCAAGACTAAAATGATAACCATAAGCACCATCATCGGCAAATTAATAATAGGTGGCTTTGTTGGAATGAAATATGGATCATCCTCTTCTTCTATAAGACCCAAATCGTCAACACCCATTGCAAAATAAGACTCACTTATTTTCATAGCCTCCCACTTGTTGATATTACTAGGCTCTGCAAAAAGCTCTATATTTTCCTCAGGAATTACTAACTCTTCCTCATCTAAACTTTCTTCAAAAATCATACCGTTGAAAACTTCATCATCATTTTTGATAATAATATTCTCTTCCAAATCTTCATCAGTATCATCTAAAATAAGCTCGGGGTCCTCTATTAAAGGAGTATCATCTATTATCTCTTCCTCCAAAGCAGTATCATCAACTACTTCTTCTGCAATCTCAATTTTTTCATCAATTTCTTCGCCTGTTTCCTCTGCTATTTCTTCCTCACCGGTTTCAGATTTTAACTCGCCTGCATATAATTCTTCTAAATATGGGTGAATTAGATTTTTCATAATAGATTTTTTTATACTGCGACTTTCGGTTAGAAGTACCATAGTTTGCGGTCCGCTTTCTATTATGCAACCACCAAAAAAACCGTCCTCAGAAACAAGAGGAGTTGAACCTGATATTATATTAATTTCTTCATCAGATTTAATACCGTAAGCTTTATTATCCGCAGGAGATATTTTTTTGCTTATAGCCCCTGCAATATTTTCGATAATATTATCCTCACCAAAAAGATTTCCAACAACTAT
Organism: Clostridia bacterium; assembly: GCA_017537365.1. Classification (GTDB taxonomy): domain Bacteria; phylum Bacillota; class Clostridia; order Oscillospirales; family Acutalibacteraceae; genus UBA737. Next base: position 110,102 of record JAFYKZ010000002.1, on the reverse strand, counting down.
TATTACGCGGCTTCGTTGCACCGCGCGGGTAAGGTCGGCAATGAGGCTTTTTCGGTCGTCCGCCTTGCTGTTAAGCAATCTCATACGGCAACAACCGCAAAGATTAAACTCCATTTCAAAATCAGTATTGGTTTTATAATAAATCACATCAGCTTTTATATTTTGAAACAATTTAATGCTCCTCCTTTAAATTCACTTTAATACCGCGTTCATCATACCATTTTTGAGGATACCTTGGACTTGCATTTACAGTTGCCAAAAAGGTATCAACCGAAGCAGACTCATCTTCCCTTGTTTCTCTCGCCATAACAATAAGTCTTGCATTCGGGAAATCCTTAGAACAAGTAACAAGAGTTATTATGTTATCACCATATTTAACATCAACATTTGTGTTTATAACGCTTCTTTCGTAAGCCTCGTTTACCCAAGCCCCGAAATCATATTCACCTGCAAATTTTTGACGGTAAATATTATAAATATAACCATTATCATCATTTCTATCGGCATTTAAAATAAAAATCGAATAAATTTTATATGAGCTTTGCTTGTTGAATATTGAAAAATCTATAGTCGGATGTTCTTTATAAAAACTTAAACTTTTTAGTTTTTTAAGCTCACCGAACATCGAGCCGTTTTTCATCTCATGCCCATAAATGATTAGATTTTTATCGGTTTTTTCTTTTGTTATTTTATTTTTATAATCAAAATAAATTGCACCATAAGCACTGCGTTTGCGATTTTGATTATGATTCAGATAATATTCATTATTATCAGTTTGATATATAGGATAATCAATTTTTGTTCCATTTAATTTTATCCAAGCCTTATAATCGGGATTTTTATCGCTTAAAGCACTAATAACATTTTCTATTTCGGCTTGTTTTTCTTCCGTTGTGAGATTTTTGTTTACCTCAACCCAAAGTTCTCTGCTTTTTTTAGCTATATTTTCCTGATTTTGAGCTTCGTAAAAATAATTAGAAAGATATCCTGCCGATACTATAAAAGCAACTAAACAAATTATAAATATAACTTTAAGCAGTATTTGCTTTAAATTATCACGATTATTAGGAATATAAGACAAATATATATGTTTTAGAATAGATAAAAATATATTTTTATTTTCTTCTGTATGTTTACCCATTATCATTTTCCTTTATAATTCCAATTACCAATTCTAACAAATTGTAAACCGCCGACTCTCTTATAAATTCTCGGCTTATCGGTTCAATATTTAAAAGCTCAAATCTAACTTTATCTTTAAAGCTTACCGCTATAAAAACATACCCAGGATTATGCCCCTCGCTAGCCGAAGGACCTGCAACACCGGTAACCGAAACGCCTATATCTGAATTTGCTAACTTACTAACATTTTCCGCCATCTCGCAAGCAGTTTCAGCTGATACCGCGCCGAAATTATCTAAGGTTTCAGAATGTACTCCCAAAATCTTATTTTTAATTTCATTAGTATAGGAAGTTATTCCGAGATTAAATACACTTGAAACACCCGAAATTTCAGTTAAAACCTCTGACACCATACCACCCGTACAGGATTCGGCGGTTGCAATAGTTAGGTTTTTATTTTTCAAAAAAATAACTAATTCTTCTGCCTTTTTATAAAGCTTTTCTTTCAAATAAAGCCCTCTCAATCAATATAAGTATATACTGTTTCGCTAATTGCTTTTTCGATTAAATTATCTATATCCAAACCTTTTTCGGCATTTTCGCAAAGCTCCAATGTAGGTCTGGTTTTCGGGTGTTTAGGCGTAAACACCGTACAACAATCCTCGTAAGGCAAAATAGAGGTTTCAAAGGTATCTATATTTCTTGAAATTGAAATAATTTCCTCTTTATCCATACCGATTAACGGACGAAGCACAGGAATATTAACAACGCTATCGGTACTAACAAGTGCCGGCAAGGTTTGACTTGCAACCTGACCTAAGCTCTCACCTGTTATAAGAGCTAAGCTGCCCGAATCTCTTGCAATTTTCTCTGAAATTCGCATCATCATTCGGCGCATTATAAGGGTAAAATAATCCTCGGGACAATGCTCAGCAATCTGGTCTTGAATTTCGGTAAAAGGAACGATTGCAAGGTTTATAGTTCCGCTGTATCTAGCAACCTTTGAAAGCAAGGTTTTAACCTTCATTTCGGCTCTCGCACTGGTATATGGAGGGCTTGCAAAATGAATTGCGTTTAGTCTAAGTCCGCGCTTTGCCATAGTCCAAGCCGCAACAGGACTATCTATTCCGCCCGAAATAAGTATAGAAGCAGTTCCCGCAGTTCCAACAGGAAGACCGCCTGCGCCATGAAGCTGCTCGGCTCTTATATATGCCGCAAAATCGCGGATTTCAACATATACCACTATATCGGGATTATGAACATCAACCTTTAAATGAGGAAAATAAGAAAGTATTTTGCCGCCCATTTCCCGACAGATTTCGGGCGAGGTTAACGGAAAATTTTTATCTGCGCGCTTAGCCTCCACCTTAAAGGTTTTTATGTTTTCCATAGTAGACTTTAAATAAATTTCTGCTTTTGAAAGTATGTCCTCCATACTTTTTTCGCAAACACAAGCTCGGCTAAAACCCGCTATGCCGAATATTAAAGAAACCCTTTGCAAAGCCTCCTCAAAATCATAATCATCCTCGGCAGGCTCTAAATAAATGGTTGACTGAGCCTTGCGGATATTAAGCTTTCCGAGACTTTTAAGCCTTCTTCTGATGTTTTTTATAAGTATATCCTCAAAGTTGCTACGGTTTTGACCCTTTAAAGCCAACTCCCCATTTTTAATAAGTATTATCTCTTTCATATATCGCTTCGCCTGATTTTACCCATTGCTTTTTTCAAAGCAGAGTATAACAGGTCTATATCCTCCTTAGTATTATCTCTTGAAAAGCTAAGTCTTAAAGCACTGTCCGATTTACGTTTATCAAGCCCCAACGCTTTTAAAACATAGCTCTGCTCACCTTTTGCGCAAGCGCTACCTGATGAAACAAAAATATTCTCGCTTTCTAAAAAATGAAGCAAGGTTTCGGAGTTATAGCCTAAAACCGAGATATTAAGTATAAACGGCAATGCATTTTCGGGAGAATTTATAAAAATATTATTATCTCTCTCAAAACAATCTCTTGCATATTCGTTTATTTCTTTTATCTTTTCAAGTTCTTTATTTATATCACCAAGATTTTCGCAAGCTCCCATAAATCCCATAATAAGCGGCGTACTCTCCGTTCCTGAACGAAGCCCTCTTTCCTGACCACCGCCGGTTATAAACGGCTTTAAATTAACGCCCTTTTTGCAATATAAAGCGCCGATACCCTTAGGACCATGCACCTTATGAGCGCTAATACTCATTAAATCAATGCCTAAATTTTTAACATTTATAGACATCTTTCCAAAAGCCTGAACCGCATCGCAATGGAACAAGGTTTTAGGCGATTTCGATTTTACAATTCTTACAGCCTCTTTTATAGGTTGAACAGAACCTATTTCATTGTTAACAAGCATAATGCTAACAAGCGCTGTATTTTCATCAACCGCATTTTTAAGCTCTGCTAAATCTATAATGCCATTATTATCGCACCCGATTTTTACTATTTCAAAACCGTTTGCTTCAAGCCTTTTAACCGTTTCTAAAACCGAGGGATGCTCAATAGAGCTAGTAATAATTTTTTTAGCGCGACTGTTTAAAACAGTCATAATAGCGGTATTGTTAGCCTCTGTTCCGCTACCTGTAAAAACAATTTCATTCGCCTCAGCAGAGATTTTTTTGGCAATTTTTTCTCTTGCCTCGTTCATACCTAGTTCCGCCGAAAAGCCGAAAGAATGAAGCGAAGAAGGGTTACCCCAATTTTCAGTTAAAGCTTTATTTATATATTCCACCGAGCGTTTGCAAGGCTTAGTTGTTGCACTGTTATCAAGATATACTATCCGTTCCAAAAAATCCACACTTTCAATATATAGTATAAGATACAAATATACATATACATTATACTATAAAACATCTTAAATCACAATAGTAAATATTTATTATTGTGATATTTTTTTATCTTTTTTAATACTAATTTAGTTGGGAGATGTATTTATGGAGTTTTTTAATAATTTAATAGATATAATTTCAGGATTTTTCCCTTTTGTTTTGCTTATTTTATGCGGTCTGTATTTAAGCTTTAAGGGAAGATTTTTTCAAATAAAGTTTTTTCCTAAATCAATAAAAGCGGTTGTTTTCGCCTTTAAAAACCGAAAGCAAAATCAAAACAAAATAACCTCGCTCCAAGCCGCCTGCACCGCCCTTTCGGCAACGGTTGGCACAGGTAATATAGCAGGGGTTGCAAGCGCAATTTCGGTTGGCGGTGCGGGAGCTATATTTTGGATGTGGGTTTCGGCAATTTTAGGTATGGCGGTTAAATATTCTGAAATTGCAATAGCGGTTTTTTTCAGAAAAGAGAAAAAAGGCAAGTTTTCAGGCGGTCCTATGTATTACATAAAAGAAATTAAATCAAAATTCAAATACCTCTCCCCTGTTTTCGCCTTTCTTTTGATACCTGCCGCTTTCTGCACAGGCAACATAACCCAAACAAACGCTGCAATTTTATCTATAACCGATAATTTTTATATAAAGCTTGTTTTAGGCATTATTTTCGCTTTTTTAGTTTATGCGGTAATACTCGGCGGAAACGAAAAAATTGCGGTTTTTACCGAAAAAACAATACCCTTTATGTCGATGTTTTATATTGCATTATGCTTAGGCATAATTATTATAAATATTGATGTTTTACCAAAGGCTTTTAAAATGATATTTGAGGGCGCATTTAATCCAAAAGCGGTAACCGGAGGAATGATAGGTTCATTTTTGAAGGTTGCTACCGTAGGTGCTTCTCGCGGAGTTTTTTCAAACGAGGCAGGACTCGGCACCTCAGCGATAGCTCATTCAGAGGCTTTCGATGCCAATAGCAAAACCCAAGGATTATACGGCATTTTCGAGGTTTTTGTTGATACAATTCTTATTTGCACCCTAACGGCATTGACAATTATTTCAAGCGGGGTTAAAATAGATTATACAAGCTTTGCAAATGCAACCCTCGTAGGCAAAGCTTTTTCTGTAAATTACGGTAATTTATCGGTTATAATTTTAGCCGTTATGATGTGTTTTTTCGCCTTTTCTAGTGTTATCGGTTGGGCGGTTTACGGAAAGAGCGGAAGCGAGTTTTTATTCGGAAAAACGGGCGGTAAAATATTTTCGGGATTTTATCCGTTAGGCTCTGTTATGGGGGCGGTTTTCGATGTTGCATCGGTATGGAAAATGGCTGAATTTTTTAATGCCATTATGCTTATAATAAACCTTTCGGCAATACTTTTATTGTCGGATAATATATTTAAAATCATAGGAGATAATGATGTTTCAAAAAAGAATAGAAGAACTTCAAAAAATATTAAATAAAAATGAAGCCTTGCTCATTACAAATGAGAATAACCGATTTTATTTTATAGGTATGCGTTCCTCTGCAGGAACTCTTGTTATACTTAAAGAAGAAGTATATTTTATAATAGATTTCAGATATTTCGAAAAAGCAAAAGAAATGGTTAATTCCGCTACGGTTCTGCTTCAAAACAGCCTTTTTAATGACCTTAAAACTATCTTTAAAAAGCATAACATTGAAGAAATTTTGCTCGAACCCGATACCGTAACTTTAAGGGAATATGAAAGTTTCAAAAACAATCTGCCTGAATTTAAGGTTTTTGCAAAAGCGGAAATTTCAAAGAAAATAAAAGCTTTAAGAAGAATTAAATCCAATGAAGAAATCGAAAATATAAAAAAAGCTCAGGATATAACCGATAAGACATTTGATTATATATTAAACAAAATAAAATCAGGTGTTACCGAAAAGGAAATAGCCTTAGATATGGAATTTTTTATGCGAAAGTCGGGTAGCGAGGGTGTCTCCTTTGACTTTATTGTTGTTTCGGGTAAAAATTCCTCTTTGCCACACGGTGTACCTACGGACAAGCCTCTTGAAGCAGGTGATTTTATAACTATGGATTTTGGTGCTGTTATAAACGGATACCGCTCGGATATGACCAGAACCGTTGCCCTAGAATATGCCACCGACGAAATGCAAAAGGTTTATAACACTGTATTAGAATCGCAAAATCTTGCATTAAAAGAAATTAAACCAAATGCCGTATGCCGTGATATAGATAATATCGCCCGAAAGTTTATTTATAACGAAGGTTATGAGGGCTGCTTCGGGCATGGACTGGGACATAGCGTTGGCTTAGAAATTCACGAAAATCCCGCTTTTAACACAAGAGACGAAACTAGACTTGAAAGCGGTATGATTATGACGGTTGAACCGGGTATTTATTTAGAAAACAAATTTGGTGTTAGAATCGAGGATATGGTTTTAATAACTGAAAATTCATACGAAAACCTAACTAAATCGAAAAAAGAATTGATAATTCTTTAAAAAATTAAAAATAATACTATATTTATTTAATATTTTATGGTATTATATATTATTATACTAAACTTTATTACTTATAGAGGTATTTTCATTATGGGTTTACTTAAAAAACTATTTGGCGATTACAGTCAAAAAGAAATTAAAAGAATTATGCCTCAGGTGGAAAAGGTTTTATCTCTTGAAGAGGAATACCGCGCTCTATCTGATGATGAACTTAAAGGAAAAACGGCTCTGTTTAAAGAAAGATTAGAAGCTGGTGAAAGTCTTGACAGTATTTTGCCCGAAGCCTTTGCCGCTTGCCGAGAAGCGAGCGACCGCGTACTCGGTATGCGCCACTTCCCTGTTCAAATTATAGGCGGTATTATTTTGCATCAAGGCAGAATTGCCGAAATGAGAACAGGTGAAGGTAAAACCTTGGTTGCTACTTTACCTGCATACTTAAATGCGCTAACCGGAAAAGGTGTTCATATCGTAACAGTTAACGATTACCTTGCAAAGCGCGACTCTGAGTGGATGGGCAAGCTATACAGATTTATGGGTCTTAGCGTTGGTCTTATTATTCACGGAATGGACCACGAGGATAAAAAGAGAGCCTACGATGCCGATATAACCTATTGCACCAATAACGAACTCGGCTTTGATTACCTTAGAGATAATATGGTAATTTATAAGGAGCAAAAGGTTCAACGCGAGCATAACTTCGCTATTGTGGACGAGGTTGACTCTATCTTGGTTGACGAGGCGCGTACTCCCCTTATTATTTCAGGTCAAAGTGATAAATCAACCGACCTTTATACCGCCGCAAACAGCTTTGCCAGAAATCTCAAAATGTTTAAAATCAAAGAGATGGACGATAAAGCGAGCGATGCTGTTACAAATTACGACGGCGACTATGTTGTTGACGAAAAAGCTAGAACGGTTACTTTAACCCCCTCGGGTGTTGAAAAGGCCGAGCGCTATTTTAATATTGAAAACCTAAACGATACCGATAATATCGCCATTGCCCACCATGTTAATCAGGCTATCAGGGCTTATGGTATTATGAAACGCGATGTTGACTATGTTGTTAAAGACGGTGAAGTTATCATAGTAGACGAATTCACAGGCCGTCTTATGTATGGTAGACGGTATAATGAGGGACTTCACCAAGCTATTGAAGCAAAAGAAGGTGTTAAAGTTGCAAAGGAATCTAAAACTCTTGCAACAATAACATTCCAGAATTTCTTCCGTTTATATTCAAAGCTTTCGGGTATGACAGGTACTGCTATGACCGAGGAAGCAGAATTCAAGGAGATTTACCGTCTTGATGTTATCGAAATTCCAACCAACAAACCGATAGCCCGTATTGATGAAAATGATGTTGTTTACAAAACCGAAAAAGCAAAATTTTATGCGGTTATAGATAAGATTGTAGCTTGCCACGAAAAAGGTCAGCCTGTACTTGTTGGTACAGTTACAATCGAAAAATCCGAGCTCTTATCCGCTATGCTTAAAAAACGCGGTATTGCCCATAATGTTTTAAACGCTAAGCATCACGAAAAAGAAGCAGAAATTATTGCTCAGGCAGGTAAATTCGGTGCAGTTACTATTGCAACTAATATGGCAGGTCGTGGTACCGATATTATGCTTGGCGGTAACGCGGAATATTTAGCAAAAGCCGCTTTAAAGCATGACGGTTTATCAGACGAAATGATAATTGAAGCAACAGGTTTTGCCGAAACAGACGACCCCGATATTATCGCTTCTCGCGAGAAATTTAAGGCTTATTATGATAAGTTTAAGCTAGATATCGCGCCCGAAAACGAAAAGGTTAAAGAGGTTGGCGGTCTTTGCATTATAGGTACCGAGCGCCACGATTCCCGCCGTATTGATAATCAGCTAAGAGGTCGTGCAGGTCGTCAGGGAGACCCTGGTAATACCCAATTCTTTGTATCCCTTGAAGACGATTTAATGCGTCTATTCGGCGGAGAAAGAATATCAGGTATGATGGAAACTCTAAGAGTTGAAGAAAATGTTCCACTCGAAAGCTCAATGCTTTCAAGAACTATTGAAAGCGCCCAAAAGAAGAAAGAGGGCATGAACTTCGCTATTCGTAAAAATGTGCTTCAATACGACGATGTTATGAACAAACAGCGCGAGCTTATCTATACCGAGCGCAATAAGGTTCTTAACGGTGAGGAACTTAAAGACACCATTTTAAAAATGATAGACGAAACTATCGATGCATACTGCGGTATTTATCTGGCTGATGCTATCCACGATAATTGGGATTTGAACGGTCTCAGAGAATATTTTGCAGGCTGGATAACCGTTCCAACCGATTTCCGTTTCACACCAGAGGAGTTAGGCGAAACCTCAAAAGAGAACATTGCTCAAAATCTTAAAGACCGTGTTCGCACTATATATGATGCCCGCGAAGAAGAATTCGGAAGCGAAACCATGCGCGAAATTGAACGCGTTATGCTTCTCAGAAGTGTTGATACTAACTGGATGGACCATATCGATGCTATGGACCAGCTCCGTCAGGGTATCGGTCTTAGAGCATACGGTCAGCACGACCCTGTTATTGAATACCGAAACGATAGTTACGATATGTTCGAGCAAATGACCAATGCTATCAGAGAGCAAACTTCAAAATTAGTGCTTTCGGTTCGTGTTCGCAAAGATGAAGAAGTTAAACGCGAAAAGGTTGCCGAGGAAAGTAATGCCGGCGATAAACCTTTAACCGTTAGAGGAAAAGGCGTTGTTAGCAAAAACGCATTATGCCCTTGCGGAAGCGGTAAAAAATATAAGCGTTGTTGCGGCAAAGATATTGCAGGTGAAGATTAATGACAAAGGTTTTACTTCATTGTTGCTGTGCACCCTGCTCAGTTTCGGCTATTAATCCTTTAAAGGATGAGGGGTTTACCCCTGTTGCTTTTTGGTATAATCCTAATATCCATCCCTTTAAAGAATATGAAGCACGAAGAGATTGCCTTATAGAATACGCAAAACAAAATGAGCTTGAAACCAAAGTTTTAGAAGATTACGGGCTTAGAAGTTTTGTTAAAAATGTAGCCGATAATATTGAAAACCGTTGCAAATACTGTTACGAGCACAGATTAGAGCAAACAGCTAAATATGCGGCAGAAAATGGGTATAAATATTTCACCTCTACCCTGCTTGCAAGTCTTTATCAAGACCATGAAGCTATTAAAAATGCGGGGGTCAGATATGCCGAAAAATACGGTATAGAATTTTTATACCGCGATTTTAGACCAAATTTCAGAAACGGAAATCAAACCGCTCGCGAAATAGGACTTTATATGCAAAAATATTGCGGTTGCATTTTCTCAGAGGAAGATAGATACTCAAAGCAAATCGAACGAGATAAAATTAAATTTAATAGCGTATAAATAAAGCCACCGAAAAATCGGTGGCTTTATTGTTTATAAATCATCAACTATATTTTTTATCCAAATTCCTCGTTTAACGAAAATATAACCCAGAATGCATTTTAAGGTTATCAGAAGCTGACAAATGAGGTATATCCAAGAAATTGTAAGTCCCGAATAACTACCCAAAACAAAAGCTATGGGTATACTTATAAACCACATATATGCAGAATCAAACAAAAACACAATAAAGGTTTTTCCGCCAGAGCGCAAGGTAAAGTATGCAGCTTGTGCAAATGCTTCAAGCGGAAGCGTTATAGCGCCTATTTGCATAAGTCTTTTTGCAATATGGCGAACTTCATCACTTGTGTTATAAAATTCAGGGATAAACGAAGCGCAAACAAAATAAAGTGCCGCCGCAATAAAGCTTATTAAAATAGAAAAAACTATTAACTTTCGCGCAGTATCCAAAACCTCGTTTTTACTTCCCTTGCCCAGTTGTTGACCTAAAATAATTCCTATTGAAATTCCAACCGCCGTAAACGCAACCGAGAAAACATTAAAATAGGTTTGGGCAATATTATTTCCTGCAACAACATCTATTCCCTTAATCGAATAGCATTGGCTCATTGCTGCCATACCTGATGCCCAAAGTATTTCATTAAGCATTAGAGGCATACCCTTTTTAAATATTTCTTTCGAAAGCTTATATGGCATATATAAGCTTTTAAAAGCACCCTTTATAAACGGACTTCGCTTAGCGGTTAAGGCGGTAACAACAACTAAAATCAAAAGCTCTGTAAATCTGGAAATTACTGTTGCGATAGCCGCGCCGCTTGCTCTGAGTTCTGGAAAACCGAATTTACCATATATCAGACTGAAATTAAAAATCAAATTAACCGCAACCGCTATAATTCCCGCAAACATTGGAAGAAGCGAACGGTCGCATTCTCTGAGTGTTGCAGAATAGCATTGCGAAATTGCAAAAGGAATTAGTCCTATAAGCATAATATTAAGATAGTTTTTAGCATAGCTTAATATTTCAAGTTTATCGGCAGAACTTCCCTCGCCTTTCAGATAAAGGTTTATTAAAGGATTTCCCAAAAACCAAAATATCGCTATACCCATAACCGCCACTATCATACCGATTATCAGTTTAAATCTGAATGTGTATCTAACACCCTCGTGGTCGCCCTTGCCAAAAAACTGAGCACCGAAAATACCCGCTCCCGCAACCGCACCAAAAACACAAAAAGTGAAAACAAAAATAAGCTGATTAGCAATCGCAACACCGGTCATTTCATTAGTGCTTAGCTTTCCAACCATTATGTTATCAAGCATATTAACGAAATTGGTGATAGCATTCTGAAGCATTATAGGTATCGCTAATTTTAAAACATTTTTATAAAAGCTTTTATTTCCTATATATTTACTTAACATATTGTTTTACGGTCTTAAACCCATACCGCCTTCAAGAGTTATAGTTTCGCCGTTCATATATTTAAAATCAGGAGAAGCAAGTGCTACACAAGCTCTGCCAATTTCAAGTTCAGTATCACCGTAATGACCGGCAGGTGGCATCTTAACATTAGCCGCAAAAGCATCAGGATATGCTTTTTGGAAGTTTTCAAGCTGAGCAGTCCATGCGAGAGGACAAACAATATTAGTATTTATTCCGTCCTTCGCCCATTCGGTTGCGGCAACACGGGATAAACCGCGTATAGCCTCTTTTGCCGCAGCATAAGAGCATTGACCGTAATTTCCAAAAAGACCTGCGCCCGATGCAAAATTGATAATACTACCCTTTGTTTCCTTTAAATAAGGATAGCAAGCTTTCATATAATAAAAGGTTGCATAAAGGCCTGAATACATTGCAAGATTAAACTGCTCGGTGGTGTGGTTTTCTATTGTTACACCCGATGCAGATGCCTGAGCATTATTAATAAGAACATCAATTCTGCCGAACTCATCAAAAGCTTTTTTAGCAACAGAATTTGCAATGGCTTCGTTATCTGAACCCTCGTTAATATCTGCCTGCAATGCCAAAACCTTAATGCCATAATTCTTTTCCAGTTCAGTTTTAGCCTTTTCAAGCTTTTCAACATTTCTTCCTGTTATAACTAAGTTAGCGCCCTCTTTTGCATAAGCGGTTGCAATACCATAACCTATTGAGCCGCAACTTCCATCAGACAAAACGGCATATCCTGCACCTGTTATAATAGCAGTTTTACCCTTTAAAAATCCCATATTTATTCTCCTTTAATTCAAAAATTTATATATTCTATTTTGTTGTTTTTAATTATTGCATATTCTTTAAATCCGCATTTTTTTGCAAGATTTTCGGCTTCTTCAAAACCAAAATCTAACCCCTCTTTGCTATGGCAATCTGCCGAAATTGCAATTTTTCCGCCATAATCCTTTATCATTTTTAAAATTCTTTCATCAGGATACGGGGTTGTTCTATACCCTCTCGACATTGCACCTGTATTTATTTCAAAAGGAATATTATATTTTATAAGGTTTTCAACACATTTTTCGCTAGCCTTATAATACCGCTCGCCTCTTTCTATCTTCAAAACCTCATCGAACTTGCTTACTAAATCAATATGTCCTATAATATCCGCATTTGTTTGCTCTACGATATTGCTTACTAATTCAAAATAATCCTCAGCAAATGCATCATAATCGCCGCCATAATATTTATCAACCGATGCTTTTGTATCTTCTGCGCTTTTATCAACTGCAAGATACATTCCGTCTTTCAAAACATAATGAACAGCTCCGATTGTATAATCATAACTAAACTCAGGTTTATGCGAAAAAATGTCCAATTCGATACCGCATAAAACATTTATTTCGTTTTTATACTTTTCCTTTAAACGAAGTATTTCTTCGATATAAGGTTTTTCGTTTTCTGCTTTCATAGCAAAACTGCTTTTGATATACATAACACTATGCGAAGAAAATCCCAAATCGGTGAAATTCTTTTCTATTGCCGCTAACACCATTTCCTCGGGGGTGCTTTTACCGTCGCAAAAAACCGTATGGGTATGAAAATTAGTTGTTATCATCGCTTGCCATCTTTTCCTGTTTTACTTTATGGTCAATAATATGGCGAGAAGCCAATTCCTTTTTAATATCATCTACCGAAATACCCATTTCAACCATCATAACCATAATATGATAAGCTAAATCGGCAACCTCATATACGGTTTCGCGTTTATCATTTGCCTTTGCGGCTATAATAACCTCGGTTGATTCCTCGCCAACCTTTTTAAGTATTTTATCAATACCCTTTTTGAAAAGATAAGAAGTATATGAGCCTTCGGGCATTTCTTTTTTTCTGCCTTCTAGCATTTCATAAAGTCCATTCATAGAAAAAGGTTTAGCGGTTTCATCCTCTAAAATTTCGTTTGTGAAACAACTATCTGTACCCTTATGGCAAGCAGGACCATCCTTTTTAACCTTTATAACTAAGGCATCATAATCGCAATCAGCAGTTATAGACACAATATGCTGATAATTCCCGCTAGTCTCACCTTTAAGCCAAAGTTCTTTACGGCTTCTGCTATAAAAACAGGTTAGCTTCTTTTCAAGCGATATTTTCAGGCTTTCCTCGTTCATATAAGCGAGGGTTAAAACCTTACCTGTTTCATTATCTACAACAATAGCCGGAATAAGACCTTTTTCATCAAATTTTAATTTATTTATATCAAACATTTTGTATCATCCTTGCATTTATATTATTTTCATTTAAAATCTTTTTTAAATCAGAGATTTTAACCTCTCCGAAATGGAAAATAGAAGCGGCAAGACCTGCATCAATATCAGGAATTTCTTTAAATAGTTCAACGAAATCCTCTGCGCCTCCTGCACCGCCCGATGCAATAACAGGAACATTAACCCTTTCGCAAACGAGCTTTAAAAGTTCAATATCAAAGCCTTTTTTAACTCCATCGGTATCAATAGAATTAACAACAACTTCGCCTGCACCGGCTTTAACACATCTTTCTATCCAGGAAAGCGCCTCCATACCGGTATCTTCTCTGCCGCCCTTTGCGAATACCCTGAACTGGCCGTCAACCCTTTTAACATCAACCGAAAGCACAACACATTGGTCGCCGTATTTTTTAGCGGCTTCACCGATTAAATCGGGATTTTTAATAGCACCCGAATTTACACTAACCTTATCCGCGCCGCATTTAAGCACCCTATCAAAATCATCAAGCGTGTTAATTCCGCCGCCAACCGTTAACGGAATAAAAATATTAGCGGCAACCTCTTTTAAAATATCTGCAAATAATTTTCTACCGTCGCTCGAAGCGGTTATATCATAGAATACAAGTTCATCCGCACTGCAACTACTATAATATTTTCCAAGCTCAACAGGAGAAGAAACATCATTTAAATCTTTAAAGTTTACTCCCTTAACAACTCTGCCATCCTTAACATCAAGGCAAGGGATAATTCTTTTAGTTATCATTTTACTTCCTCCAATGCCTCTTGCAAATCAATCGCGCCGATATAATAAGCCTTGCCGATTATAGCACCATAAAGGTTTAAATCATTTAAAGCCTTTACATCCTCTAAGGTTGAAACACCGCCCGAAGCGGTTATATCAATACTAAACTTTTCAGATAATTCCTTATAAAGTTCACGGTTTGTGCCTTTCATTGCGCCGTCTTTTGAAATATCGGTGCAAATCAAGGTTTTAACACCTAAATTCTGCATTTTTTCGCAAAATGTAAAGCAATCGTATTCGGATTTCTCGGTCCAACCCTTTATTGCAACAAACCCGTCCTTAATATCAACGCCAACTGCGATTTTCTCTCCGTATTTCAAAACTGCCTCTTTTAAAAACTCTTCATCCTTTACTGCGGCAGTTCCTAAAATAACGCGGTCGATACCCGCATTTAGATATGCTTCAACCGTTTTTAAATCGCGTATTCCCCCACCGATTTCGGTAAAAAGCGAGGTTTCGTTTGCTATTTGTTTAACTATTTCTATATTAGGGGTATCACCGTTTTTAGCACCCTCTAAATCAACTATATGAATATATTTTGCACCCTTTTTTTCAAAATCGAGCGCAATTTCGATGGGGTTTTCACTGTATACCGTCATTTGAGAATAATCCCCTTTAAATAGACGCACAGCCTTTCCATCATATAAATCTATTGCAGGAAAAAGTTCCATTTATTTTACTCCGTTTCGCAAAATGCTTTTAATATTTTAAGACCTATATCTCCGCTTTTTTCAGGGTGGAATTGGCAACCGTAAACATTACCGCTTTGCACAGCGGCGGTTACATTTCGACCATATTCAGCGGTTGCAATAAGGTTATCTTCACAGTTTACCGCATGATAAGAATGAACAAAATAAACGAAATCTCCCTCGTTTATGTATTTAAAAATCGGGCTTTCATTTTCAAACTTCAAAGCATTCCAACCAATATGCGGTATTTTTAAATTTTCGGGTATATCCCCTTTAAGCTCTACAACCTCACCCGAGATAAGACCTAAGCCCTCATATTCGCCATATTCAAAGCTTTTATCAAAGAGCATTTGCATACCAAGGCAAATTCCCATAAGGCTTTTACCGTTTTTAACCTCTTGCTTGATAACAATATCAAGTCCGCTATCTCTGAGTTTTTTTATAGCATCTCCAAAAGCTCCAACACCGGGAAGTATCAGTTTATCAGCTTTTTTAATGGTATCAACATCACTTGTTATCTCTGCCTCAACACCGATAGCTCTAAGCGAGGATACAAGCGAAAAAAGATTTCCAACACCATAATCAATAATTGCAATCATTAAAGTACTCCTTTGGTAGATGGAATTTCATTAGCAAAATCCTTATCAATAGCAACCGCCTCTTTTAAAGAGCGAGCAACCGATTTAAATGCGCCCTCAATAATATGATGCGAATTCTTACCACTTATTTGATTTATATGCAATGTGATTTTAGCATTGCGAACAAGACTAATAAAAAACTCCTCGCAAAGCTCGGTATCAAAATCTCCAACCTTTAAAGCAGGAATTTCAAGGTCATAGCTTAAAAGCGGTCTGCCCGAAATATCAACCGCGCTCATAATAAGAGCCTCATCCATAGGAAGTATCATACTGCCATAGCGGTTAATACCCTTCATATCACCAAGAGCCTCTTTTAAAGCCTGACCTAAAACAATACCAATATCCTCGGTAGTGTGGTGAAAATCAACCTCACAGTCGCCCTTGCAGGTAACATCAAGGTCAAATCTCGCGTGCTTTGATAAAAGGGTTAACATATGGTCTAAAAATCCGCAGCCCGAGTTTATATTGCTTTTACCTGTTCCGTCAATATTAAGTTTCAAGCTAATATCAGTTTCATTTGTTTTGCGGTTTATTTCACTGATTCTCATATTATTCACTCTCCTAAAATTTCCTTTGTTTTATCAAGGAAAACTTGCATTTCTTCAAAACTTCCAATAGTTATTCTAACAAAATCTTTAATTCGTTCAGTTTCAAAATGACGAACTAAAACGCCCTTTTCTTTTAAACTTAAATAAAATTCTTTGCCGCCTAAGCTTTTATGCTTTGCAAACAAGAAATTGGATTTTGAATCTAAAACCTCAAAGTTTAACTCTTTTAAGGTTTTCGCAGTGTATTCTCGGGTTTTAATTATTTTTTTGCAGTTTTCCATAAAATAATTATTACTCTTAACCGCCGCCAAACCCGCAACCTGAGTTAATCGGTTTATGTTATAAGGATTTGTTGAATATTTGATTTTTTCAAGGTCGGCAATTATTTCCTTATTAGCTATTGCAAAACCGAGTCTGGCTCCCGCCATACTGCGAGATTTTGAAAAGGTGCCAACGCATAAAAGATTATCATATTTTTCGGTTAAACTAATAGCACTTTCTCCACCGAAATCAACATAAGCCTCATCTATTAAAACAACATTTTGTTTGTTAGACTCTACTATTTTTTCAATTTCATTTAGACTTAAAGTTATACCCGTTGGCGCGTTTGGATTTGCAATAACGGTAAGCTTATTCTTATTCATAAAGGCTTGCTTGTTTAAAGTGAAATCATCATTTAAAGGAATAATTTCTTTTTCCAAACTATAAAGGTCGGCAAAAACCGAATAAAATCCGTAAGTTATATCGGCAAAAGCCACACCGTTTTGACCAAAAGCCAAAAATGAAAAGTTAAGTATATCGTCCGAACCGTTTGATAAAAACACATTTTCCGTTTTAACATTATAAAGCTTTGCCAAAGCTGATTTTAGCTTTGAACACTCAGGGTCGCAATAAAGCCTTAAATCTTTAACCTCGTTCTCGTTTACCGCCTCAACAACCTCTTTTGAAGGAGGATAAGGAGACTCATTAGTATTAAGTTTTATATATTTCTTATCCTGCGGTTGTTCACCGGGGGTATATTCTTTAAGTCCCTTTAAATTTTCATTTAAAAATCTGCTCATTTTTTCTCACTTTCAAATCTGACAGTTGCGCTTTTAGCGTGCGCTGAAAGTCCTTCTTTTTCGGCAAAGAAAGCAACCTTATCGTAAACCTTTGAAAGAGCCTCCTTGGTGTAATAAGTATACTGCGATTTTTTAACAAAATCGTCTACCGATAAGGGACTCGAAAATCTTGCTGTTCCCGAGGTTGGAAGAGTGTGATTAGCGCCCGAGAAATAGTCTCCCAAAGCCTCAGGACAATATCTGCCCATAAAAATGCTTCCTGCATTTTTGATTTTATCGAGATAATCAAACGGATTATCAACGCAAAGCTCTAAATGCTCGGGGGCTATTTCATTAGCAACCTCTATAACTTCGTTAAAATCAGGTGCTATAATAATTTTTCCGTTAGTATCAATCGAAATTCGGGCGATTTCCTCGCGAGGAAGCTCTTTTAATTGTCTCTCTATCTCATCGCTAACCTTTAATGCCAATTCTTCGCTATCGGTAACCAAAACGGCACTTGCCATTTTATCATGCTCAGCCTGAGATAAAAGGTCTGCCGCAACAAAAGCGGGGTTGCTTTTAGAATCTGCAATAACAAGAATTTCACTTGGTCCTGCTATCATATCAATCGAAACGCGACCAAAAACCTGCCTTTTAGCCTCGGCAACAAACGCGTTACCCGGACCTACAATTTTATCAACCTTTGGAACAGTTTCGGTGCCGTAAGCCAAAGCGGCAACAGCTTGCGCGCCGCCGAGCTTAAATATACGGTCAACCCCTGCGATTTTAGCCGCCGCTAATATAACAGGGTTTACTTTACCGTTAGCACTGGGCGGTGTTGTTATACATATCTCACTGCAACCTGCAATTTTAGCAGGAATACTATCCATCAAAACGGTTGAGGGGTATGCCGCGGTACCGCCAGGAACATAAAGACCAACCTTTTCGATAGGTGTTACCTTTTGACCCGTAACAATACCGTCATTATCATTTATAATAAAACTGTTTCTAACCTGTTTTTCGTGGAAATTTTTAATATTTTCGGCAGCCTCTTTAATAATTTCTATAAAGCGAGGCTCAACCAAATTAAAGGCTTCCTCTATTTCATCAGCCGACACTTCAAGGCTTTCAAGCTTTGCTTTATCAAACTTTTCACAGTAGCTAAACAAAGCCTTATCACCGTTTTGCTTTACATCCTCAATAATATCAGCAACAATATCCTCAACATTGATATTGCTTTCTTCTCTTGCAAAAATTTCCGATTTAGAAACCTCGCTATATTTTAAAATCTTAATCATCTTGTTTCACCTGTTTTGAAAGTTCTGCTTTAATCTTTTCTATTTTTTCGGTTTTAAAACTAAAACTTGCTTTATTTGAAATAAGTCTTGCGCTAATCGGAACTATTGTTTCAAAAGGCGCTAAATTATTTTCAAGCAAAGTTTTACCTGTTTCAACAATATCAACTATAACATCCGATAAATCTAAAATCGGCGCTAGCTCAATGGAGCCGTTTAAATGGATTATATCAATGTCTCGGCATTTTTCGGCATAATATTTGCGCGCAATATTAGAAAACTTGGTTGCAACTCTAAGCGTTTTAGAGGTATCATCCGCAAAATCTTTTTTAGCCGCAACTGCCATTCGGCATTTGCCGATATTAAGGTCTAAAAGCTCATAAACATCGGGAGAATATTCAAGCAAAATATCTTTACCCGCAACACCTATATCCGCCGCGCCTCGCTCAACATAAATCGCAACATCAGAGGGCTTAACCCAGAAAAATCTGAGTTTAAGATTTTGGTTTTCAAATATAAGCTTACGGTTTTCCTCCTTAATTTCAGGACATTCAAATCCTGCTTTTTCAAACATCGAGTAAACCTTTTCACCAAGTCTGCCCTTAGGCAAAGCGATATTTATATAACTGTTTTCATCGGTTTTTTCTATATCTTCAATTCTTTCTAAGGTATCAAGATAAACCGCAAAACCAACAGCACCCGAGCTTCTGCCCATTCTCTTCATCAGTTTATCGTATCTACCACCTGATAAAACGCGCGAGGAGATACCCTTGATATATCCCTTAAAAATAACTCCGCTATAATAACCTGAAGAATTTAAAATAGAAAAATCAATGCTTAAATTATTCTCAAAGCCTTTGCCCGATAAATAAGTATAAACATCCTTTAAATCGTTTAAAGCGTTTAAGCTTTTTTCTGTATTGCATATTTTTTCTAATGCTAAAAGGCTATCATTTGCAGTTTTATAGCTTTTTATAAGAACACTCAAAGCCTCAAACTGCTCATCACTTAAATCATTTTTTATAATATCAGAATTTTTTTGAATTAATGCCGAATATACCTTTTTGGTGTCAAACGCGTATTCCTCAATTAAAGCATTAACTAATGAAATATCCGAAATGTTAAATCTGAAATCCTTATCAATAAGCTTTAAGCTTTCGCAAGCAAGCATTGCCACCTCGCAGACATCAGATTTAGAAATATTTCCTATACATTCAAGACCTGTTTGCATAATCTCCTTATAAGTATGCGAATTTTCGGAAATTCTGTAAACATTCTCGTTATAATAAAACCTTTCAACCTCGGTTTCGCTTTCTTTGGAATTTTTAATTATGGATAGCGTAACATCAGGCTTTAAGGCTAATAGTTTGCCATCAGTATCGTTAAAGGTTATAACCCCGTCCGACACCAAGAAATCCTTATTTTCAGAATATAAATCATATTCCTCAAACTTGCTCATTTTAAATTGGCGGTAACCGTAAGACTTGTAAAGCTGCCTTAACGCAAATACCGCTCTTTCTTCATATTTTAAAATATCTTCGCTAAAATTCATTATTTACCCTCGTTTTCTGCCTTTTTGATTCGCTCTATCGCGGTTTTATAACCGCCTTCACCATAATTCAAGCATTTACTAACTCTGCATATAGTTGCGGTGGAAGCACCTGTTTTTTTATTGATATCAATATAACTTTTACCCTCTAATAAAAGAACTGCAACCTCTAATCGCTGAGCCAATGCCTCAATTTCCTGAACGGTACAAATATCATCAAAAAAAGCGGCACACTCCGCTTCAGTTTCAAGAGAAATTATAGCCGAATAAAGCTTTTTTAACGCTTTTTTATCCATTCTTTGCATAAATTTTATACTCCTGTAAATTAATATCACACATTTTACCACATCACCGCAGTAAAGTCAAGCGTTATATATATGAAATATAATAAAAATATAAATAATTAAATTATTGACAATATAAGTCAGTTATTGTAATATATTAAAGTATTAGCCCGTATAGTTCAACGGATAGAATAAGGTCCTCCTAAGACTTAGATGCAGGTTCGATTCCTACTACGGGTGCCAATTTAAAATCGTTTATAGGGGATGAAATTGTGATAAACAGAGAAATCGAAAAGCTCGTTTGCTATGCAATGGATAAGAACTTAATCGCAAAAGAAGATAAAGCTTGGGCTATTAACCGAGTTTTAGAACTTTTATCATTAGAAGATTATGCCGAATCAGGCGAATCATTTAATGATATAAGCCTTGAAGAAACCCTTAATGCTATTCTTGATTTTGCCGCAGAAAAAGGCATTATTAACGATACCGTTACCGAGCGAGATTTGTTCGATACTAAGCTTATGGGTGTTTTTGTAAGCAAACCAAGCGAGATTACCGATAAGTTCTATAACCTATATAACGAAAGCCCAAAATCTGCAACCGATTATTTCTACAATCTTTGTGTCTATAGTAATTACATAAGAGATTACCGCGTTAAAAAAGATTTAAAATGGGTAACCTCCACTAAATACGGCGATTTAGATATAACCGTTAATCTTTCAAAGCCAGAAAAAGACCCAAAGGAAATTGCCGCGGCTAAAAAAGCAAAGCAGAGCGGTTATCCGAAATGTATGCTCTGCAAGGAAAATATCGGTTATGCAGGCAGACTCAACTTCCCTGCAAGGCAGAATCATAGAATTATCCCGGTTACAATTAACGATTCTGAGTGGTTTTTGCAATATAGTCCTTATGTTTATTATAACGAGCATTGTATCGTTTTTAGCGGTGAGCATACCCCTATGGCTATAAACACCGCAACCTTTAAAAAGCTTTTAGATTTTGTTAAGCAATTCGAGCATTATTTTGTTGGCTCAAATGCAGATTTGCCAATCGTTGGCGGTTCGATTTTAACTCACGACCATTTCCAAGGCGGAAATTATACCTTTGCTATGGCAAAAGCAAAAATCGAAAAAAGTTATACTGTTAAAGGCTTTGAGGATGTTGAAATTGGTAGAGTTTGTTGGCCGATGTCGGTGCTGAGACTAAGAAGCGATAATACTGATAGACTAATCGAGCTTGCTGATAAAATTTTAACCGCTTGGAGAGGATATACCGATGAGAGTGCATTTATCTTCGCCGAGACCGACGGTGAGCCACATAACACTATCACTCCTATTGCCCGCAAATCAGACGATAAATTTGAGCTTGATTTGGTGCTTAGAAATAATATAACTACTGACGAACACCCATTAGGTGTTTATCACCCTCACTCAGAGCTTCATAACATTAAGAAAGAAAACATTGGTCTTATTGAAGTTATGGGCTTAGCGGTGCTTCCTAGCCGTCTAAAAAGCGAAATCGCCATTTTAGCCGAAAAAATCTTAGCAAAGAGCGATTTAAGAGCCGACGAAGTAACCGCAAAGCATGCTGATTGGGTAGAAAGTTTTATGCCTAAATATGAAACTATTAATGAAGAAAATATAATGGATATTCTAAAAACCGAAATCGGTTTGGTATTCGAAAAGGTTTTAGAGCATGCCGGCGTATTCAAAAGAGACGAGCAAGGCTCAGCGGCATTTGATAAGTTTGTTGAAACTTTAAATAATATTAATTTATATTAAATTATGTAGGGGAGGGTCTCTGTGCCCTCCCATTTTTATAGACTAAATAATAAGTTAGCGGGAGGGCGCAGAGACCCTCCCCTACTTTTATTTATATACATTTATGTAATAACACTTTCTTTATATTTACACAAAAAAATTTTTATGCTATAATAATTAAAACAAAAAAATATATTTTTAAGGGGAATTTATATGTTTGAAAATATTGGAAATAAAATTAAATCATTGGCTAAAATTCTTTGTTGGTTAGGCATTATATCATCTATTTTTATTACATTAATTATGTTTTTTATATCTGCAAATTCTTACGAAGAACTATATATTATATACGGAATTTTATTTTTAATAATCGGACCATTATCTTCTTGGATAAATAGTTTTTTTATTTATGGTTTTGGTGAATTAATTGAAAACTCACAAACCATTATAGAAATTTTAGAAAAAAACAATACAATACTCTCTAATAAACTTTCTAAACCTATTCAAACAGCAAACACCATTGATAGATATGATAATTCTATTCGAAATGATATTATTAAAAAAATGATTAAAAATACTAATGAAACAGATAAAAACAATAATAAAGCTAACTCGCCTCAAATCGAAAATACAGAAGAAATTAAAAATTCAATAATTGTTTCTGATGTATTCAATGAAGGAAAATGTTCAAGATGTGGAAATATACTTGATGTTTATGCGTCTGAGATTGTAAGACCTTTTGGTAAATCACACCAAAAACTATGCAAAGTTTGCTTAAAAAAATATGAACAAGAAAAATATGATATAATAGAAAAAAATCAGTGATCACAAGTAGAATTGTCCTAATTGCGGTATAAAATCTGAATAAATTAATGCTCGGACAAATCAAAGTCCGAGCATTTTTATATCCGTGCCGCTTTTCACTTTTCACTGTATAGAGGACAGCGTCCTTTATACAATAAGCATCGCGTCTCCAAAACTGAAAAAGCGGTATTTTTCCTTAACTGCGGTATTATACGCATTCATAACATTATCAAATCCTGCAAATGCCGAAACCAGCATTATTAAAGTGCTTTCAGGTAAATGGAAATTAGTTATAAGTCCATCCATACACTTAAATTCATAACCCGGATAAATAAATATCTCGGTATCGCCACTGCATTCAACTATTTCACCAAACTTTTGTGCAACACTTTCAACCGTTCGGCAACTTGTTGTTCCAACGCAGATTACTCTGCCACCCTCTTTTTTGGTTTGGTTTATTATATCGGCTGTTTCCTTTGAAACACAGTAATATTCCGAATGCATTTTATGTTCGGTAACATCATCAACCTTAACAGGTCTGAAAGTTCCAAGACCGACATGTAGGGTTACATAAGCAATTTTAACCCCTTTTTGCTCTAATTTTTTAAGTAGTTCTTTGGTAAAATGAAGTCCCGCAGTTGGCGCGGCAGCAGAGCCTAATTCCTTAGAATAAACCGTTTGATAACGCTCTTTATCGCCGAGTTTTTCTTTTATATAAGGCGGTAGCGGCATTTGACCTATTTCATCTAAAACCGCAAAAAATTCACCTTTTGGAGAAAACTTTAAAATTCGGTTTCCGTTTTCTAAAACCTCAATAACCTCGGCAGAAAGCTTGTCTGAGAATTTAAAGAAATGTCCCTGCTTTGCTTTCTTACCCGGTCCTGCCAAACATTCCCAAATATTAACACCTTTTTGCTTTAATAAAACGAACTCAACTATCGCGCCTGTATCTTCCCTTTCGCCATATATACGAGCAGGCAAAACGCGGGTATTATTAAGCACCAAACAGTCGCCCTCGTTTAGATAATCAATAACATCAAAAAAGTTTTTATGCTCTATTTCTCCATTTGTTTTACCAAGCACCAAAAGACGCGAGCTTTCGCGATTTTCAAGCGGTGTTTGAGCAATTAATTCGGTTGGCAAATCATAATAAAAATCACTGGTTTTCATAAAATTCTTATTCTTTCTTAAAATTAATTGAATTTTGTCATAAAAAAGTTTGACAAACAGTATAATCAAATGTTATATTAAATTGATAAAGCTTATATATTATATTGCATTTTTTAATATAAGGCAAGCAAATTTTATTATAGGGAGTTTTAAATCTATGAAAAAGTATAATGTTGGTATAATCGGTGCTACCGGAATGGTAGGTCAGCGTTTTAGTTTATTGCTTTGCGACCATCCTTGGTTTAATGTAACCGCTTTGGCTGCAAGTCCAAGAAGTGCAGGCAAAACCTTTGAAGAAGCAGTTGGCTCTCGTTGGGCTATGAAAGACGCTATGCCTGAAAATCTTAAAAATATGATAGTTCAGGATGCAGTTGCAGATATTGATGATATCGTATCTAAGGTTGATTTTGTTTTCTGCGCTGTTGATATGAAAAAGGATGAAATCAAAGCTTTGGAGGAAGAATATGCAAAGCACGAATGCCCCGTTGTTTCCAACAACTCGGCTCATCGTTTCACAGCTGATGTTCCGATGATTATTCCTGAAATCAATCCTAATCATACTGATGTTATCGAGGCTCAGAAAAAGCGTTTGGGCACAAAGAGAGGCTTTATTGCGGTTAAATCAAACTGCTCTTTGCAGTCTTATGTTCCGGCTCTCTATCCTCTTGACGAGAAGTTTGGCGTTGATAAATGTTTAGTTTGCACCTATCAGGCTATTTCAGGCGCAGGCAAAACCTTTGAGCGTTGGCCTGAAATGATTGATAATGTTATCCCCTTTATCGGCGGCGAAGAAGAAAAAAGCGAGAAAGAGCCTCTTAAAATTTGGGGCGAGGTTAAGGATGGCGAGATAAAACTTGCCGATAGTCCTAAATTCACCGCACAATGTCTTCGTGTTCCTGTATCTGACGGTCATATGGCAGCCGTATTTGTAAGCTTTAAAAATAAACCCTCTAAGGAAGAAGTTTTATCTGTTTGGAAGAGCTTTGCAGGCGTTCCACAAGAACTTGAATTGCCCCACGCTCCAAAGCAGTTTATTCACTATTATGAGGAGGATAATATGCCTCAAACCAACCTTTGCCGTGATTTAGAGGGCGGTATGGCTATCCACGCAGGCAGACTCAGAGAAGACAGTCAGTATGACTATAAATTCGTTTGCCTCTCTCATAACACTCTTCGCGGTGCTGCGGGCGGCGCTGTTTTACTTGCAGAGCTCCTTTGCGCTAAGGGATTTATGGATTAATTTAAGTCCTTAAACAAATTTTACACTATGGAGACGTTATTATGAAAAAAATTATTTTCAAAGGTGCGGCAACTGCACTGGTTACCCCTATGAACGAGGACGGAAGTGTAAATTATAAAAGACTTGAAAGCTTGGTTGATTCGCAAATAAAATCAAACATTGATGCACTTGTTATTTGCGGAACAACAGGCGAAAAATCAACATTAAGATATGACGAGCATCTTAAAGTTATAGAAGAAGCTGTTAAAGCCGCAAAAGGCAGAGTTCCGATAATTGCAGGAACTGGCTCTAACGATACCGTTTATTCGGTTGAGCTATGTAACGATGCCGCAAGTGTTGGCGCTGATGCTTTCTTAATGGTGGCACCCTATTACAATAAAACCTCTCAGGCAGGTCTTGTGGCTCACTATAACTATATTGCAGATAGAGTAAACAAACCTATTATGCTTTATAATGTTCCTTCAAGAACAGGTGTTGCTATCAAGCCCGAAACCTATAAAGAACTCTCTAAGCACGAAAATATCGTAGCAGTTAAAGAGGCTAACGGTGATTTATCTGCTATCGCTAAAACCCGTTATCTCTGCGGAGATGATTTGAATATCTATTCAGGAAATGATGACCAGATTGTGCCTGTTATGTCGCTCGGCGGTTTAGGTGTTATATCGGTATTATCAAATCTGTTGCCTAATGAAACCCATAATATGTGTATGGAATATTTAAACGGCAATACCGATGCTGCCCAGAAATTGCAGATTAAATATACAGGTCTTATAGAAGCTCTTTTCTGCGATGTTAACCCGATACCCGTTAAAACCGCTATGAATTTAATGGGTTTGGAGGTTGGTCCTTTGAGACTTCCTCTTTATAACATGGATGAAAAGGGACTTAATTTCTTAAAAGAAAAGCTTAAAGAGTGCGATATTATCTAATTTTTTGGAAGTGAAAAAATGATTAAAACTATTATTACCGGCTCAGGCGGAAAAATGGGAAGCTTTGTTGCTAGCGCAATTAAAGATACCGATGATATGCAAATTATTGCAGGAGTTGATAAGGTTAACTCAGGTCAGGATTTCCCTGTTTTTTCAAAGTTTTCCGATATAAAAGAAAAAGCCGATGTTATTATCGACTTTTCTCATCCCTCTCTGTTAAATGATATTTTAGATTACGCATTTAAAAACAAAACCGCCGTGGTATTTGCAACAACAGGATATAGCGATGCTCAGATTGAGCAAATAAAACTGGCTTCAAAAGAAATTCCGATATTTTTCAGTTTTAATATGTCGCTAGGTGTTAATCTTATTTGCAGTCTGGCAAAAAAAGCTGCTTCAATTTTGGGAGACGGTTTCGACATTGAAATTATTGAAAAACACCATAACCAAAAGATAGATGCCCCCTCAGGCACCGCTATTATGCTTGCAAATGCCGTTAACAGCCAGTTTGACGGTAATAAAGTTTATGAATACGACCGCCACTCAAAAAGGCAAAAACGTTCTAAAAAGGAAATTGGTATTCATTCTGTAAGAGGCGGCACTATCGTTGGAGAACACGATGTTATTTTCGCAGGCAGAGATGAGGTTATAACAATTTCCCATTCTGCATATTCGAAAGAAGTTTTTGCTGTTGGAGGCGTTAGAGCCGCTAAGTTTATAGCAGGAAAACCTGCCGGTCTTTATGATATGAATAGCATTTTAAGCTTTGAATAATATTTCTTATATGACAAAACCCCTGAGAAATTTCTCAGGGGTTTTATTTATTTAGTTAACATTTCAATTATCTTAGTATAAATTTCTGCGGGGTTTTCTAAAAATTTCTCTTTAATATAAACCGCTTGGTCCTCATTTGCAACCATAAGCTTAACGCTCATAAATGGTTCTTTACCATCAAGCGCGGTGCAGTTTATAAAGGTTTTTGTTCCCTCTCGGGTTATCTTAATATCTGTTTCCTTAGCGTGAACAAATTTTGCCACCATTTTAATGGTTGCATTTAAGGCTCTTTGCTTAACCGTCATCGAAAGTGAAGTATGCAATGTTTTTGAAACATCTCTTCCCTTCTCGGTTATAACATAAGTTCTTTCATCTTCGTTATATTCCTCAATAAGCCCGTTTTTAGTTAAAGCCGCAACCGAATCGCTAACTTCAAAACAGTTGGCTATACCCTCATAATGAAGCATATCTCCAAGCATACTTACAGGAACAGGCTTATTTATTGAAGACAACAAATAGCATATTAAAATTCTAACCTCTGCGGTGCTGAAAAGACCGCCTATCTCGGAAACACCTGCTGAAACAGCATCTCTTTCCATCATAGGAAAAATTCTCCTTTATACTACTTTTATATTAGTTTAAAAACGCATCGTGAACTGCGGTTACTGCATTATCAGCAGACTTAGCATCAATTAAAACAGAAATCTTAATTTCGCTTGTTGAAATCATTTGAATATTGATGCCTGCATCATATAAAGCCTCAAACATCTTAGAAGCAACACCGGGATGGCTTTCCATACCTGCGCCCACGATAGAGATTTTAGCAACACTTTCGTCAACACTTATTTCTTTATAATTTAAAATATCCTTTAAAGATTCAATAGCTTCAACCGCTTGTTTTGCTTGGTCGCTCGGTACAGTAAAGGTTATATCCTTAGTATTATCACGGCCAACCGACTGCAAAATTATATCAACATTAACCTTAAATTGAGCTAATTTATTGAAAATTTTAAATGCAACACCGGGAGTATCGTCCAAACCAACGATAGAAATTCTTGCAACATTATTATCCTTAGCAACGCCTTTAATTAAAGTTTTTTCCATTTTAACCTTCTCCTTTACTATTGTACCGGGTTTTACTTCCAAGCTTGATAAAACTTCAAGCTCAACATTATATTTTTTAGCCATTTCAACCGAACGGTTATTAAGAACCTGAGCGCCCATAGCGGCAAGCTCTAACATTTCATCATAAGAAATTTCATCCATCTTAACCGCATTCGAAACTTTACGAGGGTCAGCAGTATAAACACCGTCAACATCGGTATAAATCTGGCATAAATCCGCTCTCATAGAAGCGGCTATCGCAACCGCACTTGTATCAGAACCGCCGCGACCTAAGGTTGTTATATCGTCATACTTATTAAGACCTTGGAAGCCTGCAACGATAACTATGTTTTTCTTATCAATTTCCTTTTGCAAACGCTCGGTATTAACTCTTTTAATTCTAGCCATACCGTAATGAGAATCGGTCTCAAAGCCTGCCTGCCAACCAAGCAAAGATTTAACAGGATAGCCTAATTTTTCAATAGCCATAGCAAGAAGCGATATAGAAATCTGCTCACCTGAGGCTAAAAGCATATCCATTTCTCTTTTTGAAGGACCGTCAGGATTAATTTCTTTTGCCTTATCGATAAGGTCATCGGTTGTATCACCCTGAGCGGAAACAACAACTATAACATCATTTCCTTTTTTATAATCTTCGATTATTCTGTTTGCAACATTAAACACTCTTTCGGCATTTGCAACAGAAGAACCGCCGAACTTTTTAACTATTAATGCCATAAATTAAAACCTCACTAACTCATAGTATGCAAAAGCTTGTATTCGCAATTTTTAAAGCTTGCAAGCTTTGTTTTTATATTGCTTTCAAAGTCTTTCTCGGTTATGAAACAAATTTCGCCTGAAATCTCATTTTTAACCACCGAATCAGTATTTGCAAATGCATTTTTAAACTGATTTTCTAACTCATTATAATTATTTGATTTTAAGTAAACATAAAATTTACCGTTTTTATCATAATTTGTATCAACATAAGTGTCAAAGCCATCTTCCCAAGAAAGATACTTGCGAGCAGATAAATGCTTCATACAATCCACCATATCGGCAACAACTGCGCTCGCGGTTGCCTCCTTGCCGGCGCCCTTACCGTAGAAAGCCACCTCGCCTGTTTGGTCGCCTGTTACCATAATTGCATTGAACACGCCGTTAACACCTGATAAAATACAGTCTCTACCTACTAAGGTTGGTCTGACAGAAGCGGTAATTTTACCATTTTCTAACTTTTCAGTATGCCCGATAAGCTTTATAACATATCCTAAACTATCTGCCATAGCAACATCATCAAGGGTTATTTCGGTTATACCCTCGGTATAAACCTGTTCAGGATAAACATGCTTGCCAAAAGCCAAAGCGGCTAAAATACAAACCTTGCGGCAGGCATCATGACCTTCAATATCAGCGGCAGGATTTCTCTCGGCATATCCTTTTTGCTGAGCTAATGAAAGAGCCGAATCAAAATCCATATTATCTACTATCATTTTATTTAAAATATAATTAGTTGTTCCGTTTAAAATACCTGAAACCTCGGTTATCTCATTTGCGCTAAGGCATTGAACCATCGGTCTTAATACAGGTATTCCACCGCCAACGCTAGCTTCAAACAAAAAATTAACATTTTCTCTATTGGCAATTTTAATAAGCTCGGCACCCTTTGCCGCAACTAGTTCTTTATTAGAAGTAACAACACTTTTGCCGTTTTCTAAGCATTTTTTAACAAAATCATAAGCAGGGTTAACTCCACCCATAACCTCAGCTACAACCTTAACGGTATCATCGTTTAAAATATCATCAAAATTCTTAGTGAATTTATCTGCATAGCTTAGCTCATTAAATTCACGCAAATCGAGAATATATTTAACAAAAACCTCGTCTTTAACGGCTTTTTCAATGCGGTCTTTATGGTTTATTAATATCTCGGCAGCACCCGAGCCCACAACACCATGACCCATTATAGCAACATTAATCATTTTTCCCTCCGTATATTTATAAATAAAAAAACCATATTAATAAAAGTATTATATTACATTTTACCTTTAAAATCAACAATAAACCTCGATTTTTACATATTTTTTCTTATATTCACTATTTTTACCTTTAAAGAGGTGATTTTTTTGGAAACTCGGTCGAAAAAAGATTTTATAATAAATATTTTTTATCTTTTTTTAATAGGTCTTATCCTTTATATTTTCTTAAAGTATTTATTCTTTTATCTTCTTCCCTTTATTATCGCTTCGGTTATTGCACTTTTAGTCAGAAAACCTTCTATTATATTAAGCCGCAAGCTAAAAATCAAAAGAAGTATAATATCTCCTATATTGGCTTGTCTTTTTTATATTTTTGTTTTGGCTATAATCCTTTTGATTTTTTATTTGGTTATTTCAAGCTTAACTAAATCAATGACAAGTATAACCGATTTTTCTTCAAAATTCACCGACATTTTTTTAAACTTTAAAAATTCTATTAATAAAAGCTTAAATAAAATTTTTCCCAAGCTTTCAAATGAAATAAACACCTTTTTAAATAACGCTTTTTCAAATCTAATCTCAAAATTAACCGAAACCATATCGCAAGGTTTATCCTCATTAGCCCGAAAAATACCAAGTTATTTTTTCAATTTCCTTGTAACACTGGTTGCAACCTGCTTTTTAGCTAAGGATTTAAAAGGTCTTACACTTTTTCTAAAAAGTATCTGCCCTGATAAGACTTATAAAAATGCAGTCAGGGTTAAAAATATTCTTTTTAACTGCATTTCAGATATTATAAAAGGTTATTTTTTACTAATGGTTATTACCTTTATAGAACTAAGCATTAGTTTTTTAATACTAAGAATAAACCATCCGTTTTTGATTGGTTTTATTATATCATTAATAGATATTTTACCTGTTTTGGGGACAGGCGCGGTGCTTATACCTTGGGCGATAATATCTATTTTAACTCAAAATATAAGTTTGGGTATCTCACTTGCAATAATTTATATAATAATAACCGTTATAAGAAACTTTTTAGAACCAAAAATCATTAGCGGAAATGTTGGTATAAATCCGCTATTCACACTAGCCGCTATGTTTTTAGGAATTAAATTTTTCGGCATTACAGGACTTTTTATACTTCCCATAACCCTCATTGTTATAATCAAATATTATAAAGAAGAAATAGAATATGAAAAAAGCTTAAACCAATAAACCAATAAACAAAGGCGCCGCTAAAACGCGACGCCCTTATCATTATAGCTAATCATCAATATTTGAACCCTTTACCATATTGAAAAAGGTTTCATCCTTTAAAGCTTCAAGCATAATAGTTGCACTGTTAACATTAGTTGCAAGCGGAATTTTCTGAACATCTCCTAAACGCAAAAGCGCAGAAACATCAGGCTCGTGGGGTTGAGCAGTTAACGGGTCTCTAAGGAAAATAATCAAATCAAGCTCGCCGTTTGCAAGCATAGCTCCGATTTGTTGGTCTCCTCCCTTTGGTCCGCTCTTCATTCTGGTTATTTTAAGCCCTGTTTCGCCCATAATAAGTGTTCCGGTAGTTCCTGTTGCATACAATTCATACTTACCTAAAACATCCTTATATTTCTTAGCAAGCTCAATAATTTCATTTTTCTTTTTATCATGCGCTATCAATGCAATTTTCATTCTTTTTCTCCCTAAAAATTAATAAACTATACCGCCTGATACTGCTTCATTGGTTGCATAACTTACAGCTTCTCTTGCGCTCATGCTGCCAAAAATAAAAACAACAAGCACAACAAGACCAACAAGAACAGCTATTCCTAAAACAATAGCCATTACAAGCAACTGAGCCTTTGCCCAGTTTCTGAAAGACTCCTCTTTATTCTTGCTGCCAAAAGCTGCTATAAATAAAAATACAAGATAAAGAATTTGACCTATAACCGGAATATAAATAAGCAAATATCTCCAAATATATCCCCAAACGCCTACAATCTTTCTCTCAGGCTCTTTTTGAACTGCAATCTGATTTACAGCTGCGCCGCAATTAGTGCAAACAATATCCTCATCAGGAATTGAAGCACCGCAAGTTGGACAATATTTCATATAAAACACCCCTAAATATTATTTTATATATAAATTTTAGCATATTTCGACATTTTTTTCAATATTAAAATCAAAAAATATCAATCGGCATTTTCTAGCTTTTATTGACTTAAATTCTTAATAATGCTATAATATCTTTAATAAATTCTATTAGGAGAAAAAAATGATACGAGAAGAAAAAAAGTATAAAACGAGTGAACTTATAAGCCGTTTTATGCCCTATTATAAAAAGTATTTACCAACTGTTGCTTTCGACCTTTTTTGCGCATCGTTAACTACGATTTGCGAAATAGTGTTGCCTCTTATTATGCAAAAAATAACCGATGCGGGTATTAACGATTTAGCCTCGCTTACCGTAAGCTTTGTTTTAAAACTCGGCTTGCTTTATTTTGTTTTAAGAATTATAGATTCCGCCGCATATTACTATATGGCTTATATCGGTCATGTTATGGGAACTAAAATAGAAACCGATATGCGAAGAGACGCTTATGCTCATTTACATAAACTGTCTGACTCATATTTTAACAATACAAAAGTAGGTCAGATTATGGGTAGAATAACAAACGACCTGTTTGATGTTACCGAATTTTCTCACCACTGTCCTGAGGAATTTTTTATTGCAGGAATAAAGGGTATCGTTTCTTTTATAATTCTTATAAATATCAATATTCCGCTAACCTTAATCATATTCGTTATAATACCTATAATGACCTTGATTTGTAAAAAACTAAACCGCAAAATGCGCGATACCTTCCGCAAGCAAAGAAATTTAACAGGTGAATTAAATGCCAGAATAGAAGATTCTCTTTTAGGTCAAAAGGTTGTTAAAGCATTTGCTAACGAAGATGTTGAGCAACAAAAATTCGAAAAAGACAACAAAGAATTTTATTCTATTAAAAAACTTTCCTATAAATTTATGGGTATCTTTTCAACAACAACCCGCATGTTTGACGGTATTATGTATGCCTCAGTAGTTATAATAGGAAGTCTCTTTATGATTAAAGGCGATATAACCCCAGGTGAACTTGTTGCATACCTGCTTTATGTTACAACATTTATATCAACCATTCGCCGAATTATCGAATTCTCTGAGCAATTCCAGCGCGGTCTTACAGGTATCGAAAGATTTTTGCAGATAATGGATGCTGATGTTGAAATCTTTGATGAAAAGGATGCTAAACCGCTCGAAAATCCAAAAGGAATTATCGAGTTTAAAAATGTATCCTTTGAATATCCTGATGACCATAACCGAGTATTTACAGGACTTAATCTTAAAATAAATCAAGGCGAAAAAATTGCCTTTGTAGGACCATCTGGCGGTGGTAAAACCACCCTTTGCAATCTTATTCCGCGTTTTTATGATGTTACCGAAGGCGAAATTTTACTAGACGGAGAAAATATCAAAAACTACACCTTAAAATCGCTGAGAGAAAATATCGGTATGGTTCAACAGGATGTTTATCTATTCTCAGGAACTGTTTATGAAAATATATCATACGGTAAACCTGGCGCTTCAATGGAAGAAGTTATTGATGCGGCTAAAAAAGCGGGTGCTGATGAATTTATAACCGAGCTTAAAGATGGTTATAATACCTATGTAGGCGAACGCGGAGTTAAGCTTTCAGGCGGTCAAAAACAGAGAATCAGTATTGCCAGGGTTTTCCTTAAAAATCCGCCTATCATAATTCTCGACGAGGCAACCAGCGCTCTCGATAACGAAAGTGAGTTTGCAGTTGCTAAATCTCTTGCAGATTTAAGCGTTGGCAGAACAACAGTTACTATCGCTCACAGACTTTCAACCATAAAGAAATCCGACCGCATTTTAGTGCTCACAGACGAAGGTATAACCGAGGAAGGCAACCACGAGGAGCTCTTAAAACAAAAAGGTATTTATTATAAATTTTATGAAATGGCAAATGAATTAGGGTAATACTTTATAGGGTGTGATTAAAATAAATACTTTAAAATTCAATTCAAAAAAGGTTAAAGTTATAGCTCATAGAGGTTTAAGCGGTTTAGAAACTGAAAATACCTTCCCTGCTTTCATTGCCGCAGGAAACCGAAATTATTATGGTATAGAAACCGATGTTCATAAAACGGCAGACGGAAAATTCGTTTTGATTCACGATAATACAACAAGCCGCGTAACAGGAGAAAAAATTAATATTGATGTTGAACAAAGCGATTTTGATGCCATAAAGGATATAATTTTACCTGATAAGGACGGAAGCTTTAATCGCAGGGATATTCGAATTCCTTTGCTTAAAGATTATCTTAAAATTTGCAAAAAATATGAAAAAATCGCCGTTTTAGAACTTAAAAACAAGTTTTTAAAAGCAGACATAGAAAATCTGATTAAAGAAATCAATGAAGAAAATTATCTTGAAAATATGATTTTTATTTCATTTAGTTTAGATAACTGTTTGACTTTAAGAGAACTTTTGCCAAACAGCAAAATTCAGTGGATATTAGGGCATTTTAATGATGAACAAATCTTTGATATTGCGGCAAAAAACCGATTAGATATTGATGCTCGCCACACTTTACTAAATGCAAAAATCATCAAAAAACTTCATAACAAAGGACTAGAAGTCAACTGTTGGACCTGCAACACCGAAAAAGAAGCTGAAAAATTAGTAAAAATGGGTGTTGACTATATAACCACCAATATACTTGAATAGTTAAAAAAGTTGCCAAAATGAAGGCAACTTTTTTATTTTTATACAATATTATAATTTTTTTAAAACCCTTTACTTTTTTATATTTTATGGTATACTATATATGGAAATTTATGCTTTTGGAGTGATAAATTTGAAAAATGACCTTGAACAGTATAAGCGGCTTATTCGCTATGCTTTTATATTAATATTAATTTTAGGTCAGGGCTTGGCCTTTTTATATTGTTGGAAAACTCAGTATAACGAGCTTATACAACTTCCTTTCGTTGAAAAAGGACACTGGCTAATGGCGGTTTACTATCTGATTTTGCAATCTATTTTCCTTTATAATTTTGATGGTTTTAAAATCGGATACTTTAAAAAAGGGCATATTTATATATCCCAAGTGCTTTCTATTATCTGTACCAATCTTATGATATATCTTCAAATAGCTTTGCTATCTGCAAGATTTGTAACTGTTGTTCCGATAATTCAAATAACCTTTTTTGAGGCTATTTTCTCCCTTTTGGTAACTATTATAAGTGAATTTGTTTTCAACAAATGCTTCCCTGCTAAAAAACTGCTTGTTATTTACGATGAATATAAGCCCGATAATTTTGTGGACAAGTTGAATTCCCGAAAAGATAAATTTATAGTTGATAAAACGGCAAATATATCGGTTGGTCTTGATGAAATCAGGGCGCTTATGGACTCGGTCAACGGTGTTGTTTTATTTGATGTTCATTCAGAGGCTCGAAATAAAATACTTAAACTCTGTTTTGAAAAAAATATCAGAACATATACAACAACTAAGGTCTCCGATATACTTATCAGAGGCGCTGAAAATGTTCATTTATTTGATACTCCCCTGCTTTTATACCGCAACGCAGGCGGTTTATCCTTTGAACAGCGTTTTGTAAAGCGTGCGCTTGATATTGTAGTTTCATTTATAATGCTGGTTTTAAGCTCGCCCATTATGTTAGGCTGCGCGATAGCTATTAAGCTTTATGACGGCGGACCAATTTTCTTCAGGCAAGAACGTTCAACCATAAACGGCAGAACATTTAAAATTCATAAATTCAGAAGTATGATAGTTGATGCCGAAAAAGACGGTAAACCTCAACCTGCAACAGATGATGACCCAAGAATCACCCCATTAGGCAAATTTTTAAGAGCTACAAGATTTGATGAATTGCCTCAATTAATCGACATTTTAAAGGGTGATATGAGTTTAGTAGGTCCTCGCCCCGAACGAATTGAACACACCGAGGCATACACAAAGGAAGTTCCTGAATTTCAGTATAGGCTTAAAGTTCGCGGAGGGCTTACAGGTTTAGCTCAGCTTTACGGTAAATACAATACCTCCCCTTATGATAAATTGCAGCTAGACCTTATGTATATTCAAAGCTATTCTCTGCTTTTAGATTTAAGACTTTTATTTATGACCTTGAAGGTTATATTCTTAAAAGAAAGCACCGAAGGTTTTACCGAAGAACAAAGCGAAGAAATGAAAAAATAATTTAAAAAAGGATATAATGTTATGAGAAAAATTAAAGTAATGAGTATTTTTGGAACCCGTCCCGAAGCTATTAAGATGGCTCCGCTCGTTAAAGAACTTGAAAAGAGAGACGAAATTGAGAGTATTGTTTGCGTTACCGCGCAACACCGCGAAATGCTAGACCAAGTTCTTGAAACCTTTGATATCAAGCCCGATTTCGACCTTGATATTATGAAGCAAGGTCAAACCCTTTCAGATATTACCACCAGAGCTTTATTAGGTGTTGATTCGGTTATAAAAGAAGCTAAGCCTGATATTGTTTTGGTACACGGAGATACAACCACAACCTTTGCAGGCTCTCTCGCCGCATTTTATAATCAGGTAGCAATCGGTCATGTTGAAGCAGGACTTCGCACTTATGACAAATATTCTCCATACCCTGAGGAAATGAACAGACAGATGGTTGACTGTATGACCGATATGTATTTTGCGCCAACCGATTTAAGTAAAGATAATTTGGTTAAAGAAAACATTTGCGAATCAAAAATTTATGTAACAGGAAATACCGTTATTGATGCCATGAGCACAACGGTTGACGAGAATTACACTCACGAGGTTTTAGACTGGGTTGGCGAAGATAAGATGATACTTCTCACCGCCCACAGAAGAGAAAACCTCGGCGAGCCTATGAGAAATATTTTCAGAGGCATTAAGAAGGTATTAGATGATGTTTCAGGATATAAGGTTGTATATCCTATTCATAAAAACCCATTAGTTCGTGAAGCCGCAAACGAGATTTTTGGCGATGACGACAGAATCAGACTAATCGAACCCTTAGAGGTATTTGATTTCCATAATTTCCAAAATATGTCCCATATCATTTTAACCGATAGCGGCGGAATTCAAGAGGAAGCGCCTTCTCTCGGCAAGCCTGTTTTAGTTCTTAGAAACACAACCGAAAGACCCGAGGGAATTGATGCCGGCACCTTAAAACTCGTTGGTACCGATAGCGAGGTTATTTATAAAGAAACTCTCAAGCTTTTAACCGACGAAAATGAATACAACCGTATGAGCAAGGCTTCTAACCCTTACGGAGACGGACATGCTAGCGAAAGAATCACCGATGCTATTATCGAAAAATTCAAAGATTTAGTATAAATTTAAACCGCCTTTTAAAAAAGGCGGTTTTTTTATAACAAATACCTAGAACTTGCATACCCTATTATTCCGTTATATCCTATAACCGCCCAATCAGGCAAATTAGCATAAACTGTAACCTCCGCGCCATTCGGTACTTTTCCTATAATCTGAGCGGACAAAGAGGGGTTATATCTGATATTCAAATCTGAGCCGTTTGTGCTAACATTAGTTGTATAAATCGGTTGAGGCTGATTAAATGGTATACCAAGATATTCGGTTAAAGAAAGCACTAGATTTGCGGCAATTGTATTGATATTATCCCTTATCCACTGAGCATCAGTTGGATTATCGTGATAGGCTATTTCAACCAAAACCGACGGTGCTCTTACTCTCGCAACTTCACCAAGCGAGGTTGTGGGTA
Source organism: Clostridia bacterium (assembly GCA_017537365.1). Lineage (GTDB taxonomy): Bacteria > Bacillota > Clostridia > Oscillospirales > Acutalibacteraceae > UBA737. The sequence goes on along the minus strand of JAFYKZ010000002.1, from coordinate 72,123 downwards.
CTGTTTTAACCATACCCGGATTATAATAAATAGTCTGCAAATTATTTGCGATTATATCTGCCAATCGTTTTCCGTTTTCGCTAGTCGGATAATAATAAACCTCGCTACCCGTAGCACCACCGCTACCGCTTCCCGAAGCATTCGAATGAAGAGCCAAATGCAAATCATAGTTTCCGCTGTTTGATGCTCTGATAGAGCTAGCGGCGGTCATTTCGGGTGTGTTTCTAACATACTGGATACCGCTCGCCGTTAGATAAGGTATCATCGCATCAGCAATTAAATTCATATAATATTCTTCGTTTCCTCCCCCAACATAAGGGTTAAACTCCTGAGTTGATGGGCTTAAATAAATAATAGGCATAAAAAACATCCTTTCTATTCAAGGTTATGAAAAGAAAGGATGTTTTATGATTAATTAAATATTTCTTCGGCGGTTTCTTTAACAACCGATAAAAACCAACAGTATAGCGCCTCACCGAGTTCCTGATAAATGGGGTCTCCATCATGAGAGCACAGCATAGCAAAGGTCTGACCGATACGGCGGTCAACCTCTCCTCCGCGCCTGAAAGCTAAAAAGTAAAACGAATATGCACCGGTATCAGAAGCACCGCGATAAAGACTGCTATCCGCATCGGTTACAGTATCTATAAAGCTTTTTTGAGCAATGCCGCTTATACTGTCATCCCCTGCAAACTGCTCAAAGCCTACCGTTGCAGTAAAGGATAAAAGCATACGGCGTTGAATTAACATTTGGGCATCCGCCTTATCCTCACCTTGCGCAGCAGTAACATCATCAATAAAATTAACCGCTACTTTTTTACCCCATTCGCGAGCTTTTTCGGCTATTTCTTTATTTATATTTATATCATTTTCAAGATTACGCTTGATATCTCTCGAAGGCTTGTCTCCCGCGATTTTAATATCTTCGTCTAAATACAAATTACTCACCCTTTTCGGCTAAATACTGTTTTAGAGCAGTAGCTAATTGGTCAGGGCAGGATGTTGATTTAAAGCCACAGGTTGTACCCTCTAATTTTTCAATAACATCTTCAACCTTCATACCCTGCGCCAAAGCGGATATACCTTTAGTGTTTCCGTTACAACCGCCTTCGAATTTCACATTTTTAACAATACCGTCTTCAACATTTATAAAAATGCGTCTTGAACATACTCCCTTAGTTATATATGCAAATTCCATAAATAATATTACCTCTATCTATCTTTAAATCTATTGCTTCTCACAGGATGACGGAGTTTTCTCAGAGCCTTAGCCTCTATCTGACGGATACGCTCTCTTGTTACGTTAAACTCGCTGCCAACCTCCTCTAAGGTATGGCATCTGCCGTCTTTAAGACCAAAACGAAGTCTTATAACTGCTTCTTCTCTTGGAGTTAAGGTTTTTAAAACACCGTCAATATCTTCGTTTGTTATAGTCTTTAAAGCAGCCTCATCAGGCGCCAAAGCATCCTCATCTCGAATAAAGTCCATAAGACGAGAATCCTCCTCAGGACCTATTGGAGTTTCCATAGAAACAGGCTCTTGAGCTACACGCATAATTTCTCTAACGCGCTCAACCGGAAGCTCCATTTTTTCAGCAATTAATTCCTCGCTCGGCTCAAAACCGTTTTCATGAAGCAACTGACTCTGGATTTTTTTAAGTCGGTTAATAGTTTCAACCATGTGAACAGGAATACGGATAGTTCTGGCTTGGTCGGCAATAGCGCGGGTTATAGCCTGTCTTATCCACCAGGTAGCATAGGTTGAGAACTTAAAGCCCTTAGTATAATCAAACTTATCAACCGCTTTAATAAGACCGACATTACCCTCTTGAATAAGGTCTAGGAAATACATTCCTCTGCCAACATATTTTTTAGCAATACTAACAACAAGACGAAGGTTAGCCTCGGTTAATCTCTGCTTAGCATATTGATTACCCTCATTAATCTTTATAGCAAGCTCGATTTCTTCATCAGATGATAAAAGCGGAACTCTACCGATTTCGCGAAGATAAACTTTAACAGGGTCATCAAGCGAGATATTATCAAAGGACATATCCTCCTCGCTTAATTTATCAACATCCATTTCTTCGAGCTTCAACTCGTCATCAGTAGGCTCTTCATCGAAATCAAGGTCTAATGTTGGCGGTTCGGAAAAAAGCTCATCGGGGTCTTCCGGAGCATTTTCAATATCATCAAGAGATATTTCCTTTTCCTCTTCAGGATAAGTTGCCGCAGCTTCCTCTGCTTTATTTTTCTTTAACAATTCTTTCTTTTCGTTTCCCATAATTTTATTTTCCTTTCGCCTTTTTTTCTATTATTTCTTTTAAATTACTTGCCCAATCTTCAACCGTGGCATCGTTATTATCGGCTCTGTCTAACTGTTTTCTCTCTTCTAATATTACCTCAATGCTGTCTTTTAATACCTGTTTCGCATTTTCAGAGGCTTTTTCGCCGTTTTGAAGAGAAACAACAACGCCGAGCTCAGCCGGTATCAGTTTTTCGGCAAAAACTGAAATATCAGGATTTCTTTTAAGCTCTAATGCCTCGCACAATATTTCATATATTCTGCGATTCAACCCCGTAACCATTTTATCCACAGGCAATTTTTCTTTTGCAATATTATAAAAATCAGGATGCTGTAAAAGCACCGCGATAACCGTTTCCTCCGCGTTTGCCGCTCTTTTATATCGCTTTTTATCGGGATTAATATCATCTGAAGAAAACTTAGGTCTTAAAATATTATTGATTTCTTGCTTCTGCAAGGCTCGCTTTTGTTTTTTCCTGAGCTCTTCAACCTTTGAAGCCAGCGCCGTTCTTGAAACACCGTATTTATCGCTTAACCTTCCGATATAAACGTCTCTGGTCATAACATCGTCGCTAGAAGCAATAACCTCAGCAGCTTTACTTAGATATTTAAGCTTTCCGTCATCAGCATTTAAATCTATTCCCTCTGATGCCATAAGCAATTTATATTCTATATCACTAACCGCGCCCTCTATTAAAGCCCTGAACCTATCGGCACCGTTTTTCTTGATATATTCGTCAGGGTCTTTGCCGTCAGGCACGATAACAACCCTAACCGAAAGTCCTGTATTTTCAAGCATTTGGGAAGCACGCCTTATAGCCTTTTGACCTGCGGCATCCGCATCGAGCATTAAAACGATTTCCTTTGTATATCTTGCAAGCAGATTAACCTGCTCGCTTGTAAACGCAGTTCCCAAAGGTGCCACAACATTACTGAAACCTGCTTGGTGGAGCGATACAACATCCATATTGCCCTCAACCAAGATTATCCTTTCAGCGCAAGCATTTTTTGCAAAATTAATACCAAATAAATTCTCGCTCTTTTTATAAACAGGGGTATCGGAGGTATTAACATACTTGCCGCCCTTTTTCTCGTCCTCAGGTAAGGCTCGTCCACTAAAAGCCACAACATTTCCTCTGATATTAATTATCGGGAACATCATACGCTTTCTGAAACGGTCATAATAACTGCCTTTACTACTTTTACCAACAACATTTGCAGTTATCATATCAGCTATTGAATAGCCTTTTGATTTAAGGTGATTTATAAGGCTATCCCAACTATCCGGCGCGGCGCCCAATCCAAAATGCTTAATAGTTTGGATAGATAAGCCTCTGTTTAAATAATAATTAAGCGCCCATTTACCCTCAGCCGACATCAAATAGCTATGGAAAAACTTCGCGGCTTCGCGGTTTATATCATAAACCGTGTTTTTAACCTTTTGAAAAGTGTTATCATAAGAATTATCCTCAGGCAAAGAAATCCCCGAACGCTCAGCCAATAATTTAACCGATTCGATATAATCAAGGTTTTCGAGTGTTCCAATAAATGTAAAAACATCTCCACCCGCACCGCAACCAAAGCAATAATACGAAGCGGTTTCGGGATAAACCGTAAAAGAAGGGGTTTTTTCACTATGGAACGGGCATAAACCCACGAGGTTTTTACCACGCCTTTTAAGGTTAACATATTGCGAAATGGTTGCCTCAATTTCGTTTCTATATTTAATTTCATTTATAATATCCTCAGGTATAGCCATAAAACCGCCTCCTTTCAACATTCAATTTCACTTATATTTTCCAAGCCTTTGGAATATAAATATCTGAATAAACAGTTATTGCGTAATGGTCGGTCATACCGGCAATATAATCTGCAACCGCCCTCTCTAAACCTTCATTTTCACAGATTTTAATATATTCCTTTGGTAGTTTATTGCTATTTTGAAGATAATATTTAAAAAGTCCCTCAACTACACCTAAAACCTTTGTTTCCTCTGATTTTGCAACGGGATTTTTATAAACAGCATCAAACAAAAAATCATGAAGCTTATCATAAACCAGACGGGTTTCCTCGTCCATACAAATATCGGTTTTACTGTTTTCAACAACCGATTTAACAAGGGTATTAATGCGCTGAGATTTAGTTTCGCCCAAATACTCTCTTATATCACTTGGGATATCCTTTGCGGATATAACATCCGCTCTTATAGCATCATCAATATCGTGATTTATATATGCTATTCTATCCGACATTCTAACAATTCTGCCTTCAAGAGTATCAGAAAAATCACCGCAAGTATGCCTTTCTATTCCATTTAAAACTTCATAGGTTAGATTTAAACCTTTGCCGTTTTTTTCTATTTTTTCGCATACTCTGACGCTTTGCTCGAAATGAGCAAAATTAAAGCTTACCAAATCATTTATAGCCCTCTCACCTGCATGACCAAACGGAGTATGCCCCAAATCGTGCCCCAAGGCTATAGCCTCGGTTAAATCTTCATTAAGTCTTAACGCTCTGGAAATAGTTCTCGCTATTTGAGCTACCTCTAAGGTATGGGTTAAACGGGTACGGTAATGGTCTGATTCAGGGGATAAAAAAACCTGAGTTTTATGTTTTAGTCTTCTAAAAGCCTTGCTATGAATAATACGGTCGCGGTCGCGCTGAAAATCGGTTCGCATATCGCATTTAGCTTCCTCGATTTTTCTGCCTTTGCTATTCGCAGAAAGACAAGCATATTCAGAAAAAATCAACTTTTCATTAAGCTCAGTTTGTTCTCTGACTAGCATACTTACCACCCCTTTATCTTATATATTAGTAAAAAAATCCAAAATTCCTCTATTTTTTTGCATTTTTTGAAAATTTATATTTCAAATGGGAAAACTGTCTTTTCTGTTTCAAAAGCATTAAGCCTTGCAGAAAAAGTTTCGGTTAATTTATCTAAAAACAAATTACATTCATTATCTTTGAAAACATAAGAAACCTTAACTTTATCGGTAAAATCGGTATTTCTTATTTCACCACCCGAATTCTCAATCAAATTGGTTAAAATCTGATGGTCAGAATATTCGCAAGTGGTTTCATATAAAGTACAAGGTATCATTTCGGCCTTTTTTGCATTTTCAAGTGCATCCTTTGAAGCCTTACCGTAAGCTCGGACTAAACCACCTGTTCCTAACAAAACTCCCCCGAAATATCTGGTTACAACTATAACAACATCATTAATCTCGTTACCGTTTATAACTTCAAGAATCGGTTTGCCCGCAGTTCCGTGTGGCTCGCCGTCGTCCGAAAAGCGACTGTATTTTCCACCCTCTACCGAATAAGCAAAACAATTATGCCTGGCATCCCAATATTTTGAACGGATTTCTTCTATAAAGCTTATCGCCTCTTCCTCAGTTTTAACCTGCTTTAAGGAAGCGATAAATCTCGAACGCTTTTCAACATATTCTGCCTGAGAACTACCTAAAACAGTTAAATATCTTCCCATAAAAAACTCCTAAAAAAAATCGCAGCGGTCTTATAAAGACTGCTGCGGTTAAGGTTAATCGTTAATATTAAAACGCTTCTTAAATCTGTCAACACGACCACCGGTGTCAACCAACTTTTGCTTACCAGTAAAAAATGGATGACATTTAGAGCAAATATCCAAACGGATATCCTTTTTAGTTGAGCGTGTCTCGAATTCCGCGCCGCAAGCACATTTAACGGTTACCTTTTCGTATTGCGGATGAATACCTTCTTTCATCATTGTCACCCCTTTCTAAATTCATAACATATAAATATTACCACAAAGAATTGCAAAATGCAAGCATTTTTTTCAAACTTTTAAAAATTTTTTAATATCCTCATATATTTCAACAACTTTAAACCTAACTTTAAACTCTTCTTTTTTTTCGGCAGTTTTTGCGGATATATCGCTAACACTATCCGAAAGAGAGGCTTCTGTTGCAGCAGGCAGACAAATTGAAGGATATATTACGCACCACCAATTCTTACCCTTAGCTTCTCCTATTTCGATAACAAGCGATTCATATTCCCCCGCAGGCAAGGTGAAATTATCATATTCTCTGGTTTCAAAATATCTTTTTTCAACAAAAGCCGTAGCATTATAAGAAAAACCCAGTTCCTTGATTTTTTCATTTGCTAAGCTTTCAATTTCTTTTATTGAAGCCTCGGTGGATATTATCGCGCTATCAATACTTTCGCATTCAGAAAAAAGAGTTTCGCTCTCTGATAAAATGCTATCTCTTATTTTAAGCTTTAATTCTTGGTCGCTTTGAGAATCGGAATTTGCGATAATATGTAACCGCAAAACATTTTGCCTTAAATCATCGCAAACAGCATTAAAATTCGAAAGAGACAAAACCATAGCGCAAACAAAAGCGCATAAAAGAGATAGATTAAATACTTTCGGGTTAATTTTTAACTTTTTCATTTCATTTCTCCTTTTGAAATTTTCAAAAGGATTATTAACCCGAATTTTAAAACTTATTCAAAAATTTCAAGACCGCAATTTAAGGGTTTAACCAAATAAACCTTTTTATTTTCCTTTTTAATTGCCTTAAAGGCAGATTTTGCGGTTTTTTCATCCTTAAACCAACCGAAATTAGTAGGTCCGCTACCCGAAAGTGAAGCGGAAACCGCACCTAAATCCATAAGTCTCTTAGGTAACTCATTTTCTTTCCAAACTATACTGAAAGAATTTTCAAAATAACCGCTCGCCTTATCTAAATCTCCGCTTTCTAATGCCTTGATAAAGCTCTTGTTATCAGGCATAGGCGGATTTTCGTTATCAACCTTATTATACATTTCCTTTGTTGAAGGTTTTTTGCCCTCTTTAACCAAAACGAAATAACCTTCCAAAAATGGTTTTAATTCGGTTAGTATTTCACCTATTCCCTCGGCCCTCATAGTTCCGCCCCTTATAAAGAAAGGAACATCTGCGCCTAGTTCTAATGCCATTTGTTCTAATTTTTCGGTTGATAGATTTGATTTATAAAGCCTATTAAGTCCTACCAAAACCGCCGCCGCGTCAGCACTTCCGCCACCCATTCCTGCGGCATCAGGAATTTGTTTTTTTATTTTAATTGAAGCGCCGCCATTTAAACCTGTTTGATTAAAAAACAATTTTGCCGCTTTAAAAGCTATATTATCAGCTTCAGATATATCAACGCCCTTGCATTTAACCGATATTTTATCGTTTTTTTTAAGAAGCACAGTATCTCCAAGGCTTACCGACTGCATAACAGTATCAATAAGGTGATACCCGTCTTCCCTTTTACCTGTTATGGCAAGAGTTAAATTAATTTTTGCATTAGCTTTGATTTTTAACCGTTTAATATCAGAAGAAATCATAAATAAAACCACCAATTTCCAAATATCAATTATGAACAGTATGCCTAAAACCTGAAACCGAAGTGTTTAAAGCTTCAAATCTATATCCCTTTCTGGATAATCCCTCAATAATATAAGGTAAAGCCTTAACGGTTGCGCTCTTAGTTTCCAAATCATGCATAAGAACACAAATAGAAGCCTTATCGCCTGCACCGCCTAAAACATTGTTAACTATTTTTTTATAATCATTAGCGGCAGAGCCTGCATCGCAAGAATCAACATTCCAATCAAAATAAACATATCCGTCTTTAACCATTTTAGAGCTTAAAGCGGTCATAATACCAACCGAATATTTTTTGCTTATTAAATTACTGCTTCCACCGGGAAAACGCATAATCTTAGTATTCACACCCGTATATGTTGCTATTTTATTAGAAATATTATTAAAGTCTGCTAAATAATTTTCTTGGCTTGCATATATATGCGCGTAATTATGAGTATAAGTATGTATACCGATAGAATGGCCTTCATTTACGATTCGTTTCGTATAATCAAAATATTTATTTGAATTTATAACAAAAAATGTTGCTTTAACTTTATATAAACCTAGTATATTTAAAACCTGAGGGGTTATAGGCGACGGACCATCATCAAAAGTTAGATAACAAACCTTATTCCCCGCATTAGCATTTATTTTATAGTTTAAATTAAACGGCGGAGCATTTAAGGTGGCGGTAGCTGCCACCTTACCCTTTTTCTTGTTGTTTAAAACCTGAATTTGAGATTTAAGGTCGCCGTTTTCCTTTTTAAGCACATCTCTCTCGGCATTAGATTTATTAAGCTCTGCCTCGGTTTTTTTGTTTTTTTCTTTCTCACCCTCAAGCTCTTTTTCAAGCTCGGATATTTTATCCTTTTTCTCATCAAGGTCTGCCTGAGTTTCTAAAACAGTTTGGCGGGTATCCTTTAAATCGCTACTTTTAACTCCTATGATTATTCCGCTCGCAATCAAAGAAAGTACTAAAACCGAAACCACCGAAAGAAAGGTTATATTATATGCTTTTCTGGTCATTCTATCACCTGCCTTTTTACAAAATATTATATCATATTTTATATAAATAAGATATTACAAAATATTACAAAATTCGATTTTTCTGCTTTTAAATATCCAAAAAGTTGATTTTTTAGGATAATTGTGGTAAAATAATAAAGAATAATCGCTTATAAGGAGGCAGTATTTATGGACGATAATAATATAAGCAGTTTTTCAAACAATTCTAATAACAATAAATATAACCCCGAAGAAGACCGCGAGCTTTTCAGCTATGATAATTCGAGTAATCTTTCGGGCTCTGATAGTGTAAGCTTCGACTTGAATAGTTTTTCTTCTAAAAAAGAAGGCACTCCCTCTGCAAAACCAAAGAAAACCCGCAAGTCTAAAAACCTTAAAAAAAGTATTTTAAAAGGTATTTTAACAGTTTTCTTGGTTGGAATTATAACCGTTTCTATCGTTGTTGGCGGTTTTATGTTTTATGCCTTCACTATGGTAGACGGTACTATGGATGAAGACCTTGAAAACTCTCTTAATTATACAACCACTATTTATGTTGATGACGATAACGGCGGTTACAAAGAATACCGCCGATTGCATGGTGAATTCAATCGAATTTGGGTAGACTACGATAAGGTTGCTATCGACAATAAGGACGAAGGTTATGACGGTATACCTCAAATGCTCGCCAACGCTTTTGTCGCTATTGAGGACAAGCGTTTCTTTGAACATGAAGGTGTTGACTGGAAGCGTACTATGGGTGCTTTCGTAAATGAGTTTTTACCTATTTATTCCTCCCGTCAGGGCGGTTCAACCATAACCCAGCAGTTAGTTAAAAACCTGACCGATGACCGCTCTCAGAAAGCCAGCCGTAAGGTCAGAGAAATTATGAGAGCAAGATTTTTAGAGGGTAAATATTCTAAGGATATTATTTTAGAATGTTACCTCAATACTATCCCTATGGGACACGGAACATACGGTGTTGAGGTTGCGGCAAACTATTATTTCGGCAAAAGCGTAAACGACCTTACTATCGCTGAATGTGCCTGCCTCGCTTCTATTACTAAGAGCCCTTCTTATTATGCTCCTGACGATAACCCAGAAAATAACAAACAAAGACGCGAATCGGTTTTATACCAAATGTATGACCAAGGCTATATCACCGAGGAAGAATATAATGCGGCTCTCAAAACCGAGCTTAAAATAGTGGCTGATAAACGTGTTCTTAGTCAAAGCAGTGTTAACTCTTATTTTGTTGATGCCCTTATAACCGAGGTATCAAAAGACCTTGCCGAGAAATACGGTTACGACCAAGCTCATGCAAATAAGCTTTTCTATACCGGCGGCTATAAAATTTATGCAACTGTTGACACTGATATTCAAGCTGCTGCAGAAAAAGTTTTCAGTCAGGTTGATACCTATGGCATAAAAGGAAAAAGCGGTAAAAGAATGACCGGCGGTATAACCGTTATGGACTATCAAGGCAATGTTAAAGCGCTCGTTGGCGGTATCGGTGAAAAAACCACCAACCGCGGTTTCAACTGCGCTACCGATGCGGTGCGTCAACCAGGTTCTACTATGAAGCCGATTGCGGCTTATGCCCCCGCGATTGAGCAGGATATGATAACCTATTCAACAATAGTTAACGATACTAAAACCAATTATAACGGATGGACTCCTAAAAACTGGTATTCATCCTATTGGGGAAATATTACCGTTCAATATGCTCTTGAACGCTCGGTAAACACTATACCTGTTTATCTTGTTAATAAAATGACTCCCCAGACCTCATATGATTTCTTAACCCAAAAATTGGGAGTTAAATCCCTTAACAAAGAAGATATGAATTTATCGCCATTGGGAATGGGCGGTACTAACGGCGGTCTTACAACTCTTGAATCCGCCGCCGCATTTGCGATATTTGGAAACGGCGGTTACTACTATGAGCCTTCTCTTTATACCAAAGTAACCGACCAAAAGGGCAAGGTTATTTTAGAGCGCAAATCAGAGCCTCAAATGGCTATAAGCGAGGATACTGCAACCGTTATGAACCATTTATTGCAACAGGTAGTTTATGGTTCTAATGGTACAGGTGCTGCCGCTAAATCATATATTCCTAAAATGAAAATTTTTGCTAAAACAGGTACTTCTAACGACCAAAACGACCTTTGGTTTGTTGGCGGAACACCTTATTATGTTGCATCATGTTGGTGCGGTTATGAGGTTATGGAGCCTATCCCGTCAAGACATAGCGGTATAGCCCTTAAAATGTGGGGTAATGTTATGTCTCCTGTTCATGCAAATCTTAAAGTTAAAGAATTTGAAGAAAGTTCTTATGCCTCCAAAAAATACTATTGTACCGCAACAGGCGATTTAGCAACCGAAGCTTGTCCCTCAAAAGCTATAGGTTGGTACAGGCAAAGTAACATTCCCTCTGCTTGCTCTTCTCACCAAGGAAAGCTCTTGGCTACACCAGGCTCAGAGGAAGATAAAAAAACTGAAAAGCCTGATACCGAAAGCAAACCTCAAACCGAAGGCACAACTTCTCAAAACCAAAGCAATCAACAAACCGAGAGTGAATAGTTTTTTATGCTTGAATTTAAAAAAATTGAACTTAGCGATTTAGATTTATATAAAAAATTCACCGCAAGCAATAAAGAGTTTTCTTGCGAAAACTCCTTTGTTAATCTGCTTGTTTGGCAATGCACATATAACAATATGATGGCAATTTGCGACGGTCAGGTTATTATTAAATCGGGAAATAAAGACCGCGAGGTTTTCAAACTTCCTATGGGTGATGATTTTGAAAAAGGTTTAAAACTTATATATGAATATTGCTCTGATAAGTCCCCTTCCTTTTGGGCGCAAGAGGGCGAGCGTTTTTCAAAATTTATAGAAGTCGAAAGCAAAAACTATAATTTAAAGGAAAGCCGAGATGCCTGCGATTATATTTATTTAAGGGATAATTTAGCTTTCTTAAAAGGTAAAAAATATCATAGCAAGCGAAACCATATTAATGCCTTTTCTAAAAAGCATAATTGGAAATATGAAAAAATCACTGCCGATAATATTGAAAAGGTCCGCGAATGTGCTGCCCTTTGGTATGCTGAAAATATTGATAGACTTGATAAATATATGCTTTGCGAAAAAAACGGAATTGATATTATTCTAAACAATTTCGAGGCTCTTGAAATTAAAGGCGGTATGATTTTAATAAATGAAAAAGCCGTTGCTTTCACTTTGGGTTCAGCTATAAATGACGAGGTTTTTGATATTCATATCGAAAAAGCCTTAAAAGATTACGGCGAAGCATATACTGTTATAAATAATCAATTTGCTTTAAATGAACTTGAAAACTATAAATATATAAACCGCGAGGACGATTTAGGCTTAGAAGGGCTCAGGAAAGCAAAGCTTTCCTATCATCCTCATATTTTGCTTAAAAAATATTCTTGCACTCCGGTGAAATAAAATGAATATAAAAAACGAATTAGAGCTGATATACTGCGAGGCTTTTGGAACAGAAGACAGAGAATTTAGAAAATTTTTATTTGATAATTGCTTTAATTCTTGCAGATATTTAGTAGAAAACAAAAAGATAGTAGCAGAGCTTTTTGCATTTGAATGCAATTTAAAATTAAACCAAGAAGTTATTCCCTCTGTTTATATTTATGCTGCCGCAACCTTAAAATCCGAGCGTGGAAAAGGTTATATGGCTACCCTCTTAGAAAATATTAAAAAAGAATTTCCAAATCATTTTATATTTTTGCGGCCTGCAACCGATAGCCTGATTAATTATTATTCGCGTTTCAAATTTAAAACGATACCTGCAAAAAGCGAGATTTCGAATAATAATTTTATAATCCCTATCGGCGATTTAAAAGCTCTGACCGAAAATATTAAACCTAACGGCGAGAGCTTTACTTTAATGTATTATTATAGTAAAGAAATAAACGAAACCATTAATTTTTTATACAGTATGGAGTAGCTATGGAAGAAATAAAAATTGGAAAATACCGCCATTTTAAAGGTAATGAATATGAGGTTATCTGTATTGCAAAAAATTCCGAAACCTTGGAAGAAATGGTGGTTTACCGTGCCTTATACGGCGAAAAAGAACTCTGGGTAAGACCTGCTTCTATGTGGAATGAAAAGGTTGAACGAGATGGCAAAACCTATAAAAGATTTAAATTTATTGAAAAATAAAAAAGGAATGATAAATTATGAAACATGAGAAAATTTATTTAAAAGAGCATTTCGAGTTTTTAGGCAACAATGATGCTAATCCAACCTTAACCCTTTATTTGCCATATAATTCGGTTGAAATGAATCGCCAAGATAATAAAAGACCTTGCGTTATCGTTTGCCCGGGCGGTGGTTATTGGATGTGCAGTGAGCGCGAAAGTGAACAGGTTGCGCTTAGATTTTTAACCCAAGGTTTCAATGCTTTTTTACTTAACTATTCTACTGCGCATCATCATTTCCCTACCCAACTTTGTGAAGTTGCGGCTACATTAGAGCTTATCCACAAAAATGCAGATGAATGGAATTGCGATACTGAAAAAATTGCAATTATAGGTTTTTCAGCAGGCGGTCATTTGGCTGCGCATTATTCAACAATGTATGATTGCAAAGAAGTTCGCGAAATATTCCCCGATAGCAAACCTGTTAATGCTTCCATTCTTTGCTACCCGGTTATCACCGCTGATAAAAAATATGCTAATATAGGAAGTTTTCAAAATCTTTTAGGTCATACTCCAAATGAGGATGAGGTTAATTATTTCTCGGCCGATCGTTGTGTTAAAGAAAACACTCCACCCGCATTTATTTGGCATACAGCGGCAGACGGCACTGTGCCTGTTATGAATAGCCTTTTATATGCTGCAGCTTTATCTGAGAAAAAAATCCCTTATGAACTTCATATTTATCCTTACGGTCAACACGGTCTTTCTATATGCAATACCGAAGTTTACGATAAAGAAGCTTTAACCCCTGATATAATCCATGCTTCTGCTTGGACCGAAAGCTTAGAGAAATGGTTAAAGCTTACATTTAATCTTTAAAAGACAAAAAATTCCGATTGAAATTTCAATCGGAATTTTTATTTGCTATTTATTATATTTTTGCTTTATAAACTCGGCATAATCTTTAACCTCTTGCCACATTTCATCAGTAACCAAAACGCCCTCACCAAACAAGGCTTTTTTTAATGCCTCATCACTTGCGGCTGTTAATGGTGCGCCACATAAATAACCAACCTCAACACCAAAATAATCAGCTATTTTAGTTATATTATTTAAGGATAAGCTTTTTATTCTTCCCTTTTTATAGTCGGTCATAATAGAACGAGGGATACCGCACTCACGGCATAAAGTTGTTATATTTATTCCTTTTTTAACGCATAATTCCTCAATTAAATCGTAGATAAAATTCATATTTTCCTCCAAATTTCGAAAATTCGTAATTTTAACTTGACAATTTCGTTTTTTCGTATTATAATACTCTTGCATTACGTAAATTCGTAATTTTCTTTATTATAATACGAAATTTAACATTTGTCAAGGAGAATTAAAAATGTTTTACTGCAAAAACTGCGGTTTAGAATTTGAAAACCCAAAACGGCATTATGAAACTCATTCAGTTTCTTCGCCCCATGAGCTTATATTTATCTGCCCTGCCTGTAAATCGGAAAAGATTTTTGAAAAGGTTTTAACTCATTGCAAGCATTGCGGAGTAAAGCTCTCGGTTGGAGAAAAAGATTATTGCAGTAATAAATGCCGAAAAAAAGATAACGATTTAACCTTTAAAAAGAAACCTGCGTTAAAAATTGATACCACTCTAAATGATATTATCAAAGGCTTAGAAAATTATAATAAGCTTAATAATAAAAATTTAAGCTACGGTCAGTATGTTGCTTTCATTTTACCAAAGGAAAAGAAAAAATGCAAAAAAAGAAAAACTACCTAAAACAATATAAATATCAGGAAATGCGAATCAATTCCTTCAAAAGATTAAAACTAAGTCATAAAGAAAATATATCTGAATATGATGAAAAAATTGCAGCTTGCAAAAAACTTCGGAAAGAAATTGAAAAAAAGATATCAAAGCTTGATGACCCTATTCTTTGCGAACTTTTAATGCAAAAATATGTTTTCGGCAAAACATTAGAGGAAATCGCATTAATACTAAATTACAGCAAACGCCATATAGAAAGACTTCATATTAAAGCATTGGAAAAATTTGAAATTTAAAACCTCTTTACATTAAATCAATTTAGTAGTATAATAACCATAGAACACATGTTCCTTTGGAGGTGAGCTTTTGGCAGACAGAATTATACTTCATTGCGATTTAAACAACTTTTTTGCATCGGTTTCGCTTCTTTTTAACCCAACCTTAAAGGGGATGCCTGTTGCAGTTTGCGGAAACAAGGAAAACCGCCATGGAATAATCCTTGCAAAAAATGAAATAGCAAAAAGCTATGGAGTTAAAACAGCCGAGGCTATTTTCGAGGCAAAAGCCAAATGTCCTGAGCTTGTAACCCTCCCTGCTATTTATGATAAATATGAGGAATATTCAAAAAAAGCCTTTAACATATACTCTCGGTATACCGATTTAATCGAGCCTTTCGGTATAGACGAATGTTGGCTTGATGTTACGGGAAGTACTGTTTTATTCGGCTCAGGCGAAGAAATTGCAAATAAAATAAGAAATGATATAAAAAAAGAATTAGGGCTTACTATATCGGTAGGCGTGAGCTTCAATAAGATTTTCGCAAAGCTTGGCTCAGATATGAAAAAACCTGATGCAGTTACCGTTATAAGCCGAGAAAACTTTAAGGAAAAGGTTTGGAAGCTTCCCATATCAGACCTGTTGTTTGTCGGTAAAAAAACTTGCGCCAAGCTTAAAAGTTCAAGCATTCATACAATAGGCGATTTAACCGATGCGGATGACGAAACCTTAAACCGTCTGCTAGGTATTATGGGACCTGAGCTTAAAAATTATGCGTTGGGGCTTGATAATTCCCCCGTAAGTTCTATACACGAAGAGCATAAACCCAAGAGTATCGGAAAATCAACTACTCGCGGTAAAGATTTCACTAATAACGATGAAGTTTGGAAAGCTTTTCTTTCGTTCTCTCAGTCTATTTGCGATACTCTGCATCAAAAGAAACTATATGCAGGAGGGGTTCAGGTTCATATAAGAACGGCTTCGCTATCGGTTAAAGAATTCAGCCATACCTTTAATTTCACTACCAATAGCACCCTCGTTTTAGCTCGCCAAGGTTTTGAGCTTTTTTGCAAAAATTATACCTTTGGTGAGCCTTTGCGCTCGGTAGGTATCAGAGCTATTAATATTAAAGATAGCGAAACCGCCGTTCAGCAGGATTTATTCGGTGAAAACGAAAAACAGGCTGAGGAGGAGCAGTTGGATGAATGTGTATTCGAGCTTCGTAAAAAGTTCGGGTTTGACGGAATAAAACGAGGAACAACGGTTTAGAAGTCTTTACTTTTTTTTAAATTTGTAATATAATAATACTCGGCGAGATAGCCGAGTATTTTATTTTGGAGTTACAAAATGTATAAAGATAACGAAGATTACGGTTTAAAAAACGATAATGATATATATTCAAACTCAAAACGCGATATTTCCTCTCACTCAAAATCTTATGATGATTTTGATATGATAGATATTACCCCTAAAAGACAGTATTATGACCTTGACGAAATAAGGAATTCAAGGCAAACCGAACAAAGAAAACCGCCCCCAAAAAAGAAAAAACGCAAAAAGCATCTGTTTTTAAAATTTATTGCGGTTTTATTATGCATCTGCATTGTGGCAGGTTTAGGGCTTTACGGTTATGCATACAATCTTTTAAACAAAATCGAACGCACCCCGCTCGATACCGCAAATTTAGGTATCGCCTCGGCAGATTTTGAAGGTTATAAAAATATTGCTCTTTTAGGTCTTGATACCAGAGAGGACAATAAAACAGGCCGTTCTGATGCTAATGTTGTTTTAACTATTGATAAAAAGCATAAAAAGATTAAACTCACCTCTATCGCGAGAGATAGTTATGTTGCTATTGACTGTCATTCCTACGATAAGCTAACCCACGCCTATGCATACGGCAAATCTCAGCTTTCGGTTAAAACCTTAAACCAAAACTTCGGGCTTGAAATCACCGATTATGTAACAATGAATTTTTTTGAACTGGCGCATATTATTGACTACATAGGCGGTATTGAAATTGAACTTGATGAGCGAGAGGTTAAAGAGTTGAACCGAGTGGTTGCAGAAACCGATTTTGGCGGTATGGAAAAGCCGATGGCTAAAACCGCAGGACTTCAAAGACTATCGGGAACTCAGGCAGTATGTTTCGCCAGAATCAGAAAGATTGACGGTGATGTTGAGCGCGGCAACCGCCAAAAAGAAGTTCTATCGGCTATGTTCAGAGAGATTAAAAAAATGAATCCTCTAAAACTTCCCGAGCTTGCAAGCCTTATGATTGCCGAATGCGAAACCTCGCTTTCAACCAATGATATTATATCCATAGGAGCTTGGGCAATAGCCGCTTCCCCCGAATTTGACCAGCTTAGCATTCCAAATGATAATGTTAAGGGACAAGGCAAAACCATTAAAGGCACTTGGTATTATTATTATGATATAGAAGAAGCAAAAGATGAAATTAAGGATTTTATCTTTGAAGAAAACTATTATTCGCCCGAAGAAATAGCTGAGCGCGAAAGCCAAGAGAAACACTAAGCAAACACGAATAATCCGAACCTGTCCCCCCTAAGTAAAAAACTGCTAACGAAATCTCGTTAGCAGTTTTATTTATTTTATAGAAATAATTTTAGGTCTACCGATATAGTTAAGACCTAATTCATTAACTATATCCATAGCTTTCTTTAATGATTCTCCGTCGTAAGAGTCCTCGGTACTATGAGCATCAAGACCGAAAACTATTGGAGACTGTTCTTCTGCCGCAACTTCTAAAAACTTTCTATTAGGATAAATTCTATTAGTTCTTATACCTAAAAAATTGATTTCAAGTGGTATATCATATTCCTTAGAAACTTTGCAAATTCTGCGCATTTGCTCGCGATAAATCTCTTTATCACCAACAAAATTAAACATATCCGGATGAGCTATATATGTATATACCCCCGTTTTTATACCTTGGCAAATATTATCAACATAAGTTTTGAATAAATCTATATCCTCTGTATCCTTAGAAGAATAATGGCCGTTTACCGATTCATCGCATATAAAATGCTCACCCAATATCAAATATTCGGCACCGAAATCACGGGCATTTTTTAACATTTCCTTGAAATTTTCAGGATAATACTCCATCTCAAAACCGACTTTTATATCGATTTTATCCTTATATTTTAAAGCAAGCTTCTTAATTTCATCGCAATAAAGCTTTCCCTTATCATAAGGCACGCGATATCCCGATTGGTTTTTATTAGCGCAAATAAACGGCATATGGTCTGAAAAGCCCATATATTCCATTCCATTTTCAATAGCATTAATAATATATTCCTCCGGTGTACCGCTGGCATGCGCACAAAGCGGAGTATGAGTATGGTAATTATAATTCATTGTTTTCTTCCCTGTTTTCTTTCTTGAATTTAAGTCTTGACCAAAGAATTATGATTATTTGACCTAAGATGCCAAGTGCAAATATTTTTGGCAAATTAATACTAAAAACCAAAAGAGTTATAAAAGCAGTTAATAAAAGAGACCACATAAGAAAAGAAATTATAAGAAAATTTCTTCTTTTATTAAACCAAATGCTATTAAAAACAAGCCAGACAATAAAAGTTATCGGCATAGCATAAACAAAAGCTAACCATTGAAACTTAAAGTCTTCTATTATTGAATCTGTAATAATAAATCCAAGCATAGCCAAAAGCCAAACAAGCAAAATGCTCATACCTGTTATAAAACCATGGTTATGAAGCTTTGTAAAAGCAGAAATTTTATCCTTTGTTTTGATTTTATGTTTTTCCTCAACCATATAGTCAAGCGATACACCAAACAAATCAGCAATTTCTTTTAAAACTGCCACATCAGGTATAGCCTCTGCTCTCTCCCATTTGGAAACCGATTTATCAGAATAATTAAGCTTACTCGCTAAATCACTTTGGGTATAATCGTTTGCTTTTCTAAGCTCGGCAATATTCTTTGCAATTATGTTTTTTATTTCCATTAGAACAATCACCGTAGATTATTTTATCATTTAAGGTGAATACCGTCAACCCTAACATAATTAATAAAATGTAAATTTTAATATTTTCTCCATACCATTTTATCAACAATTCCTGTGTAAGACTGAATAATCTTAACCACCTTGGTTGAAACATTTTCATCGGTGTAATTGGGAACAGGTATGCCAAAATCACCGTCATTATTAGCAGTTATAGCTGTTTCAACCGCTTGAAGCAAGGATTTTTCGTCTATCCCCGCAAGCACAAAGCAAGCCTTATCAAGTGCCTCAGGACGCTCGGTTGAGGTTCTGATGCAAACTGCGGGGAACGGATGACCCACTGAGGTGAAGAATGAACTTTCCTCAGGCAAAGTTCCGCTATCGGATATAACTGCAAAAGCGTTCATTTGCAAGCAGTTATAATCATGGAAGCCTAACGGCTCGTGCTTTATAACTCTGCTATCAAGCTTAAATCCGCTCGTTTCCAAACGCTTTTTAGAACGAGGATGGCAAGAATAAAGTATCGGCATATCATATTTTTCTGCCATTTTATTAATAGCATTAAATAAAGATAAGAAGTTCTTTTCGGTATCAATATTTTCCTCTCTATGAGCCGAAAGCAAAATATATTTGCCCTTTTCAAGACCTAATTTCGAATGAATATCGCTGTTTTCGATTTCAGCTAGATTTTCATGCAAAACCTCAGCCATTGGCGAGCCTGTAACATAGGTTCTTTCTTTTGGTAAACCACATTCGTGCAAATATCTTCTTGCGTGTTCTGAATATGCCAAGTTAACATCCGAAATTATATCAACTATTCTTCTATTAGTTTCCTCAGGCAAGCATTCATCTTTGCAACGGTTTCCTGCTTCCATATGAAAAATTGGAATATGCAAACGCTTAGCGGCAATCGCAGAAAGACAAGAATTAGTATCTCCTAATATAAGCAAAGCATCCGGCTTAATCTCGTTCATTAATTTATAAGAACAATTTATAATATTACCAACTGTTTCGCCTAAATCATCACCAACCGCATCCATATAAACATCAGGATTATCAAGCTTTAAATCCTTAAAGAAAACTCCGTTTAGGTTATAATCATAATTTTGACCTGTATGAGCTAAAATACAGTCAAAATATTTGCGGCATTTCTTTATTACCGCCGCAAGACGAATAATCTCAGGACGGGTTCCAACAATTATTAAAAGCTTTAACTTGCCGTTATCTTTGAATTTAATATCAGAATAATCTTTTTTGATTTCCATTTTTTACACCTCTTCGAAAAATGTATCGGGCTTGTTCTTGTTAAACTGCTCGTTTGCCCACATAAGCGTTACCAAATCTTCTGTATCGCTCAAATTTATAATGTTATGAGTATATCCCGGAAGCATGTGTACGGCCTCTATTTTATCACCCGAAACCTCAAATTTTAATACCTCATCAGATCCGATTTTTCTTTCTTCAATAAGCCCGTGTCCCGAAACAACGATAAAAAATTCCCATTTAGAATGATGCCAATGCTGACCCTTTGTTATACCTGGTCTCGAAATATTAACACTAAACTGACCGCAGTTTTCTGTCTTTAAAAGTTCAGTAAAACTACCTCTGTTATCAACATTCATTTTTAATGGAAAACTAACCTTTTCTTTTGGTAAATAACTCAGATATGTACTGTAAAGCTTTTTAGCAAAAGAATTATCCGCAATTTCAGGCATTAAAAGGGTGTTCGGTTGAGCCTTAAAACTTTCGAGCAAATCGGCAATTTCACCCAAGGTTACCTTATGCGTTATAGGTGCCGCACAGTATTTTCCGTTCTCTTTTAAAACAGTATTTATACCGTCAAACTCGCAACGATGCTCTTTATTTTCTAGCAAATCAAGCATTTCAAAAATCAAATCGTCTATATATAAAAGCTCAAGCTCTATTGCCCTATCATTTATTGTTATCGGCAAATCATTAGCTGTGTTGTAGCAAAATGTTGCAACAGCACTGTTATAATTCGGTCTGCACCATTTACCAAACAAATTCGGAAAGCGATAAACAAAAACATTTGCACCGGTTTCCTCACCATAAGCAAAACTTAAATCCTCCCCTGCTTTTTTGCTTCTTCCGTAATCACTGTCATATCTGCCAATGCAGGTGGCTTGTATTGAAGAAGAAATCATTATAGGGCAGGTGTTATTATCTTTTTTAAGAGTATCAAACAATTTTGAAGCAAAACCGAAGTTTCCCTCCATAAACTCCTCAGCATTTTGAGGGCGGTTAACACCCGCAAGATTAAAGACGAAATCTGCCTTAGAACAATATGAATCCAACAAACTTTCGTCCGTATCAATATCATATTCAAAAATTTCATCAATAATAATATCGGGTCTTGTTTTATCCTTTCCGGTTTTTATATTTTTTAAAGCCGAAACCAAATTTTTGCCAACAAAACCGTTAGAGCCTGTAACTAAAATATTCATTTATTACTCCTTGAAATTAAAATCTAAGCCTACAAAATTTAATTCCTGCTGGTATTTGGAAATATTATCTGACGACATAAGCTTCAAATCATTTTTTTGTGTTTTAATATTATCTCGTCTGAAAAATATAGCAGTAACAAAACGCCAAACCCAAGCAAATGGCAGCAAAACAGGGCATTTTTTCAAAATTGAATACTTTCCTGCCATAACCGAATATTTTGGAAAAAGCATGGGAATCATCTTTTTTGACTTAACGCTGTTACTATTTTCAACTGTTTTTGAGGTTTTAACAGCAGAAGATATAATATGCGCATCATGCGTGCCATAAGAACCGCTACCTATTATTTTAGCAGTTAAAAAATCTAATCTCTGTATCCTTTTCACCATCAAACCAAACCGCTAAGGTTTGCATAGAATTTTTATAAAAATCTAAAAGTTGAAGCTTATTTAAGGCTTTCTCAATATACTTTTTATCAATATCCTGATTTTTATTTAAAAATACATAAAAATCTGTCAAATGGCGAATTCCTATACCGCCGTCTCTATAATGCTTTGCATAATGAGTGAATAAGTATATAAAATTATCCTCTGCTGAAAGCTCGTATCGGGTAGTATCGGTCTTTTTTGCCAAATGCCAACCATCTTTAAAATAAGCATAATAATCCTTATTATATGAAGGTATTAGCATTTTATGAAGCTCTAAATGAAGAGCATTCGGTTTATTCCAGATAAACTCATGATTGCTCTCGGAAATTTCATTAAAACCTAACGCAGCTATTATGGGTTTAATCTTATCATACTGCTCTACTTTAATAAGTATATCTGCATCTCCCATATCAACGGCATTTGCGCATTCCTCATTAGTAAGCAAGGTTTCATACAGCTTCTCACCATGGCGAATATTTCAAAAGTGCAAGTGGGCGCTTTATATATTTCGCATACATAATATGTAAACCTCAAAAAAATCATTTAAAACAAGCTCTTATAATTTCGATAATAGTATTCTGCTCATCGGCAGTCATCTTAATATCGCTGGGCAAGCATAAGCCTCTATCGAAAATATCCTCGCCAACATCATAACCTATCGAAACAAAATCGTTGTTTTTATATATCGGTTGAAGGTGCATAGGTTTCCAAATTGGTCTGCCCTCCGCGTTATTTTTTGCTAACATTTCTAAAATTTCGGAAGGACAGGTTTTTCCTTTTTCTGAAACATAGCTTGTTTCAGTATCAGTTCTAACCTGATGGCACATAGCCTCTTTATTTATCAACATGCAAGAAAGCCAGTAATTCGGCACCATAATTTCTTCGTCAAAAGGATTCATTGTTACAGGCAAGTCTTTTAAGCCTTCTTTATAACGCTCAAAAATCTCTTTCTTTTTTGCAATGTGCTCTCCAAGATACGGCAACTGACCTCTTACAACACCTGCTATAACATTACTCATTCGGTAGTTATAGCCCATCTCCTCGTGTTGATACCAAGGAGCGTTTTCTCTCGACTGAGTTGACCATTTTCTAGCGTTTTCAGCAGCTTTCTCATCGTCAGTTAAAAGCATACCTCCCGACGAGCCGGTTATAATTTTATTTCCGTTAAAGGAAATTATATTATATTTCCCGAAAGTTCCTGTTTGCTTGTTTTTATATGTAGCTCCAAAAGACTCAGCAGCATCCTCAACAACTATTGCATTATGCTTTTCGGCGATACTTAATATCTCTTCAAACTTTGCAGGTGTTCCGTAAAGATTAGCAACAACGATAACCTTAACATCAGGATAAATCTCAAATGCTTTTTCGAGCGCCTTAGGGTCCATATTCCAAGTATCATACTCGGTATCAATAAAAACGGGGACAGCCTTTTCATAAAGCACAGGGTTAACCGTTGCCGCAAAAGTTAAATCACTGCAAAAAACTTTATCACCGCTTTTAACCCCTGCTATTTTAATTGCAAGGTGCAAAGCCGAAGTTCCGCAACTTAAAGCAACTGCATACTTGCAACCCAGCTTTTCACAAACCGATTTTTCAATTTCGTTGATATTTTCTCCGATAGTCGACATCCAGTTTGTTTCGTATGCTTTTTGCATATACTTCAATTCGTCTCCATGCATCGTAGGTGAAGAAAGCCAAACCTTATTTTCCAATTTTTTCATATTTTTCCTCTAAAATTTATTAAAATTCAAAGCCGATTTTGGGTAGATATATCTAATTTAGATTATATCACAATCATAATTAATTTGCAACCTTTTTACATAATAAATTATCAAGAAACAAGCCCTGTTTCGCATATAATTTACAAATAAATACAAAGGGTGATTTTTTGTTTGAAATTTTATTAAATTTATTATCCTCCATCTTCTATTTTGCTCTTCATGTTAGCGGTGCTGGTGCTTTTCCCCCTCCTCTTTCTGCAAAAAAAGAAGCCGAACTTTTTGAAAAAAGCCGTGCAGGAGACATTAATGCCAGAAACACTTTGGTTGAACACAATTTAAGGCTAGTGGCTCATATAGTTAAAAAATACTATGCCACAGGCGCCGAGCAAGACGATTTGATTTCGATAGGAACAATCGGCCTTATTAAAGCGGTTTCAACCTATAAATCGGATAAGGGAATTCGCTTTGCAACCTATGCCTCTCGATGTATCGAAAATGAGATTTTGATGTTTTTCAGAAACCAAAAAAAATCAGCTCAGGATGTTTTTATAAGCGACCCCATCGATACCGACAAAGAAGGTAACACCTTAACGCTTATAGATATAATCGCCGATAACCGCGATATTGCAGACGAAATTGATACTAAATTAAAGCTTGAACGATTAAGAGTTGTTATGTATGGCTGTTTAGATGAACGAGAAACCGAAATTATTAAATACCGATACGGAATAGCCGGTTTTCCTGAACTCACACAACGCGAAATAGCTAAAAAACTAAATATTTCAAGAAGCTATGTTTCAAGAATAGAAAAATCTGCACTAGAAAAGTTAAGAAAACAATTTGACTAAATAATTGATTTTTAATTTCTTTTGTTTTATAATATTATATATAATCTAAAATAACGGAGTTTAAAATGAAAAATAAAAGAACGGCTAGACAAAAAGCCATAATAAAAAGAAGAATATTTTTATCCATTTGTGCTTTGGCTCTTGCAGGCATCATTGCTATATCAGCGGTTGTTATATCTTCAATATTACCTGATAAAAACGATGGTAATTCGTCCCCTTCCCCGTCCCTTTCAGACTCTGCCGAAAAAGATAAAACCCCTAAAATAGTATCCTCAGCAACGGTTATAAGCACAGGCGATATTATGGTGCATTCAACCCAGCTTGATGGTGCTAAAACCGCCGATGGTGGATATGATTTCTCGGCCTTTTTCAAAGAGACCTCAGCTTATTATAAAAAGCATGATTTAGCAGTTGCCAATTTAGAGGTTACTTTTGGCGGAACCGAATCGGGTAAATACAGTGGATACCCTGCTTTTAATTGTCCCGATGTTCTTGCAGATAACATAAAAAAATCTGGACTTAACCTATTGCTTACAACTAATAATCACAGTTATGATACAGGGCTTTTCGGATTAAAAAGAACTGTTCAAATACTTAAAAACCGCAAAATAGGCTTTTTAGGAACCAAAGAAACTGAAAACGACCCGAAATTTTTAGTTAAAGATATAAACGGTATTAAAATCGGTATGGTAAGCTATTCTTATGAAACCACAGGTTCAGACCAAAGCCGAAAATATTTAAACGGAAACATCATTTCAAAAGACGCAAACAACCTTATAAATACCTTTTCGTATCAGCATATAAATGACTTTTATATTGAAGCCGAAAATGTCATAAATGATATGAAAGCCCAAGGCGCCGATTTTATTGTTTTCTATATGCATTGGGGCGAAGAATATCAATTATCTGCTAACACTTGGCAAAAATCTATTGCTCAAAAGCTATCAAATTTAGGCGTTCAAATGATACTTGGCGGTCATCCTCATGTTATACAACCTATTGATTTGATTCATTCTGAGGACGGTCAGACCGATACAATTTGCCTTTATTCGATGGGTAATGCGGTTTCTAATCAGCGCCAAGAAATTATGAACCCTGAATGCACAACAGGACACACCGAGGACGGTTTAATGTTCTCTTATAAATTAGAGAAATACAGTAATGGCGATATTGTTTTATCGAATATTAATGTTATACCCACTTGGGTAGACCGATACAGAGGCGGTAGTGGTTATCAATATACCATTTATCCCTTAGAAAAAGCCGATGACGGCAGCGTTAAATACGGTCTTACAGGCACCGCCGCAACAAAATCTTATAATTCCTACAACCGAACAAAAGCCCTGTTAAAAGACGGACTTACCAAATGCCAACAGCATATCGGTTGCGATATAACCTTTAAAGATTAAAAATCAAAACTCAAATGGCAAAAAAATCCGCAGTCTAAACGACTGCGGATAATTTTTTTATAAACTTCAATTAAATGAACTTTGCAACATTGAGCTTGATTCCAGGGCCCATAGTAGTTGCAATAACGCAAGACTTAATGTACTGACCTTTTGTTGCAGCAGGCTTAGCCTTAACAATAGCGCCCATTAAAGCATCAAAGTTTTCTTGAAGCTTTTCAGGACCGAAGGAAACCTTACCGATAGGACAGTGGATAATATTTGTCTTGTCGAGACGGTACTCAATCTTACCTGCCTTAGCCTCGGTAACAGCCTTAGCAACATCAGGAGTAACAGTACCAGCCTTAGGAGTAGGCATTAAACCACGAGGACCTAAAACCTTACCCAAACGACCTACAACGCCCATCATATCAGGTGTTGCAATAACAACATCAAAGTCTAACCAGTTTTCGTTTTGGATTTTAGCAACTAATTCTTCTGCACCAACATAGTCAGAGCCAGCTTCCTCAGCAGCCTTAGCATTGTCGCCCTTGCAAAGTACAAGAGTTCTAACCTTTTTACCTGTTCCGTTCGGTAGAACAACTGCGCCTCTAACCTGTTGGTCAGCGTGACGAGAGTCAACACCCAAACGAACATGAATTTCAACAGTTTCGTCAAACTTAGCAGTACCGGTCTTAACCGCAACCTCAACTGCTTCATTTACATCATAAAGCTTACCTGTTTCAATAAGCTTTACGCTTTCATTATATTTTTTTCCGTGTTTCATTGTTTACCTCCCAATTAAGTGGTTAAATCGGAATTTTCCTCCCACAAGAGAGAATTAATCGACTACTTCTACGCCCATACTGCGAGCTGTACCAGCTATCATACTCATAGCGGATTCAATGCTAGCTGCATTCAAATCGGGCATTTTTGTTTCTGCAATCTTCTTTATCTGCTCTTTTGTAATTTTAGCAACCTTGGTTTTGTTAGGTGTACCGGATGCACTCTCAATACCGCAAGCCTTTTTAATAAGAACAGCTGCGGGTGGAGTTTTAGTGATGAAGCTGAATGAACGGTCTGCATAAACGGTGATAACAACCGGAATTAAAAGACCTGCATCATTCTTTGTTCTTTCGTTAAACTCCTTAGTGAACGCCATAATGTTGACGCCGTGCTGACCGAGAGCAGGACCAACCGGGGGAGCCGGTGTAGCCTTACCTGCAGGGATTTGAAGCTTAATGTAACCTGAAATTTTTTGAGCCATTTATTTGCACCTCCAATATTCGTGGTAACAGTATCTTTCGATACTTGGCGGAACGGTCATATTCCGTCCCTCCCACCGTGGCATATAAAGTCCTATGCCGAGACCTAATAAGCATTACTGCATTATTAACCAATAAATTTTTAATCGTCTGCCAAAGAAATCTGGTCGAGCTCTAACTCAACAGGTGTCTCTCTGCCAAACATAGAAAGAACTACGCAAACATTGTTATTAGCGGTATCAACCGTTTTAACAGTACCTGAATAGCCTTCAAGAGGACCGCTGATAATTTTAACATTATCACCCTCGCTGTAACCCACTTCAACGCTGTGCTTTTCAACGCCTAGGTTAGCGACCTCTTCATCTGTTAGCGGAACGGGCTTAGAAGCCGGTCCAACAAATCCGGTGCAGCCGCGAATGTTTCTTACAACATACCAGCTATCATCTGTTACAATCATTTTAATCATAACATAACCGGGGAATATTTTGCGTTCAACCTCACGCTTTTTGTCTTCCTTGATTTCTGTAACTATTTCGGTTGGGATTCTGATTTCTTGAATAAGGTCCTGCATACCGCGGCTTTCAACCATTGTTGCAAGGTCGCTTGCTACCTTATTTTCATATCCCGAATAGGTATGGACAACATACCATCTAGCTTCTGTTGTTTCAGACATTTATATTCCTCCTTAGGAATTAATACCTAAGATAAGGTCAAGAAGTTTAACAAGACCGAAATCTACGCCCCAAATCAAAAGACCTACTAATAAGCACATAATAAGAACGATGAAAGTATTCTTCATAACATCCTTATAATTTGGCCAAACGATTTTCTTAACTTCACTCTTATAATCTCTTACAAAGTGAACAATATGCTGCCAAATGGTTCTCTTTTCGCCATTTGAAGCTAACACTTCAAGATAATCGTCAATAAGTAAATGAGCGATTGACAGAGCGGTGAAACCAACTAAAACACCAAACAATACCCAAACAAAAGGAGTATGAGTTATATCGGTGATGTTAGTAACAGGACGGAAGTCAATAAACTTCTCAGGAGCTGAAAGAGCTACAACCAACATATAAATACTAGTTGCAATTCCTAAGCCCGAAGCTGCAAAGCGAGCCTTCTTATATTTGATTGTTAAGAAGCTTGATACAACCGATGCTGCTGTTAACCAGAAGCATAATTGAAGATGGGTTGATCTTGCTAAATCAAATGTTGTCTCTCCAATAGCAATTTTGCTACCAAAAGCATACTGAGCAGCAACAGCAGTTGCTTGACCGCCACTTGTTATAATAGTGGCAAAATCCGCAAAGAAAAGCAAAAGTGAGGCTAAACCGAAAACGATTGCCGCATAGCGACAAATATTATTAACAGCTTTCATACTTTACCTCCTACTTTGTTTCCTTGTGTACAGTGTGCTTCTTGCAGAACCTACAATACTTGTTCATTTCAAGCCTGTCCGGATCGTTTTTCTTGTTTTTCATTGTGTTGTAATTGCGTTGCTTGCATTCTGTACAAGCCAGAGTAATTTTAACTCTCATAACGGCACCTCCCGTTTTACGGAAATATTTTTTGCTTTTACTCCAACATTTGTAAAAGTAAACGCCTCCCTCAGTTTGAAAAAGCCTTATTGCGCCATTTCACAACATATAGTTATGAAAAGAAAAGCACCACGCAATATATATACTTTCAACTCAAACATTCCGATTCTTTGCAAAAAAAAAGAACCTCAGAGGTAGTAGTATTATAACATACTAACCCCCTAAGGTCAAGAACTTTTTAAAAAAATCACAGATATTTTTACATTCTTATAACAGCCAAACCAATTATAGCAACACCTATTATAATACGATATATAGCAAACTGCTTATAGCTTCCCCGCCTCAGATAATCCAAGAGGAATTTTATAACCAAAATTCCCGATACAAAGCTAGCTAAAATTCCAAATAAGAAAGATAGGTTAAGCTTAAAGTTATTAAGATTAAAAATAACCGCCGCCAAAACCATAGGTGCAGAAAGCAAAAAAGAAAGTCTTGCCGACGACTCACGGTCAAGCTTTAATATTCGCGCAACCGTCATAGTTATTCCCGAACGCGAAACACCGGGCACCGCCGCCGCCAAAGCTTGCGAAACCGAAACCTTTAAAACCTGAGCTAACTTCAAGTTTTCAAACCTAACCTTTTGTTTAGCATTTTTATCGACTATGTATAAAACAATTCCCATTATAATCAAAGCAAAAGCTATTACTATCATTAAAGCGTTTATATTACCGCCGATTATAAGGTCAACCATTTTTTCAAACAATAAAGCTAAAATGCCTGCCGGAATAGTTGCAATAACAAGATACCAGAAAATTTTACCATCATTATTTTTTTCTTTTTTAAAGACTAGTCTTCCCCCACCCTTTACCATTATAACAAAATCCTTGAAAAAGTAAACAAAAATCGCCATTAAAGTTCCGATATGCAGCCCCAAATCGAACGACTCAGTTATCTCCCAACCGAAAACCCAAGGAAAAAAATTCAAATGAGCAGATGATGAAACAGGCAAAAACTCGGTTAAACCCTGTATCACACCTAAAAATACCGATTTTAAAATTTCTACCAATAATATCACCCATATACATATAAATAAATATAAAAGGGTTGCAAAAAGCAACCCTTTTTAAAATCCCTGATTTTATTTTCCTATAATTTCTTTATATAATCCTATATATTGATTTGCAGAAGCCGACCAACTGTTATCACAACGCATTGCGCGGTCGCGAAGAATTGCCCAACCTTCCTTATCGCTATATCCTTCTAATGCTCTCCATATAGTATGTTGCATATCGTGAGCATTATATGTGCTGAAAGTAAAGCCGTTGCCCTTACCGTCCCCACTATCCGAAATAGTATCGTTAAGACCGCCTGTTTGACGGACAATCGGAATTGTTCCGTAACGAAGAGCTACCATTTGCGCTAATCCGCAAGGTTCACTTTGGCTAGGCATTAAGAATATATCTGCGCCCGCATAAATTTTATGAGCCAAATCAGGCTTAAAGCCTAACTTCAAACCAACCTTATCAGGATGAAGGCTTGCCATCTCATGGAAAAATGTTTCAAACTCCCATTCTCCCGAGCCTAAAATTGCAAACTGCAAATCGGCATTTAAAAGCTCCTCGAAAACACATTTAACAAGGTCTATTCCCTTATGCTTAACAAGTCTCGTAACAATACCTATAACAGGAACATCTTTATTTTGCGGAAGTCCCAACTCCTCTTGAAGCTTTTGCTTGTTATAAGCCTTATTTGAAACATCCTCTGCCGAGAAGTTTTTGTAAATTAACGGGTCGGTTTCGGGATTATAAACATCACAGTCAATACCGTTAACAATACCGGTTAATTTATAGGTAAATTCCTTTAAAATACCGTCAAGTCCGTGAGAATAATAGGGGTCTAATATCTCGCGTGAATAGGTTGGAGAAACGGTAGTAACCTTATGAGCGCATTGAATACCGCCCTTCATAAAGTTAATGCAATTATCATAATCTAAAAGACTTGCATTCTCCTGCGGAAGTCCTAAAACATCCTCAGTAAGCTCATATCCGTATTTTCCCTGATACTGGATATTATGGATTGTAAATACTGTTTTAATATCCTTATAAAAATCCGCATACTTATAAAAAGCATCAAGATATACAGGTATTAATGCGGTTTGCCAATCGTTACAATGTATAATATCAGGCTTAAAATTTATATGAGGCAAAATTTCAAGCACCGCACGGGAGAAAAATGCAAAACGCTCTGCATCGTCGAAATAACCGTAAAGCCCGTCGCGATTGAAATAATATTGATTATCAATCAAATAGTAAATCACACCGTCAATATGAGCTTCAAATACACCGCAATACTGCCTGCGCCAAGCAACAGGAACAGTTATATTGCAAACAAAGGTCATTTTCTCTCTCATTTCCTGAGATACACCAGCATAAAGCGGAAGCACAACTCTGCAACCCACAAATCTCTTTCTCAAAGCCTTTGGCAAAGCTCCTGCAACATCTGCAAGTCCGCCCGACATCGCAAACGGATAAGCTTCACTGGCAGCAAATAAAACTTTCATTATTTTCTCCTTATGAATTAAACTATTTGATTCTTATTAACAATGAATTGATTTTCGGTTGTGCCCTTCAAGGTCATACCCTCGCCAATGCAAGCATTTTTATCAGCTATAACATAATCGAGCACAGCATCTTTTCCTACGCAGGTTTCCTGCATAAGAATACTATTTTCAACAACAGCGCCTTTTTCAACCTTAACACCTCTGAAAAGAACACAGTTTTTAACAGTACCGTTAATTACGCAACCGTCTCCGATAACACAGTTAGTAACCTTTGCATCAATGCCGTAACGGGTTGGCATATCATCGCGAGTTTTAGTGAAAACAGGTCTTTTCTTATTAAATACCTGACTGCGAACATCTGCTTTAAGTAAATCCATATTAGCGGTATGATAACTGTCAATTCCGTTCATAAATGCAACATATTCATCATGAAGCACACCATAGATTTTAAATTGCTTAACACCTCTTGCTATAACATCACAATTAAGGCTTGAAAGTTCCTCGTCATAGGCTCTATCAATTATTTTAAGCAACAAATCGCGACCGATAATAGTAATACCTATGCTAAAATTAACCTCGCCCTCTTTAGAATCTAAACCAATTTCGGTTACTCTATTATTATCTTCCAAAGAAAGAATCATGGTTTCGTCGGGAACTTCCGCAAGAGAGCCCTTAGCATAAACCAAGGTAATATCCGCTTCATTTTTAATATGCTTTTTAACAGCGGCTGAAATATCAACATTAGCAAGCACATCGGCATTACAAAGCACAATATACTCGCTTTTTGAATGTTTAATATAGTCTCTAATTCCGTTTAAAGCATCAACCGTACCTCTATAACGCTTAGCACCTGTTATATAAGGCGGTAAAAGATAAAGTCCTCCGTTTTTACGGTCTAAATCCCAATAAATACCGCTTCCGACATGGTCCATAAGCGAACGGTAGTTTTCCTTAGTTACAATGCCAACCTTAGTAACACCTGCATTAACTAAATTAGAAAGAGGAAAATCTATAAGTCTGTATCTTGCTCCAAAGGGCACAGAAGCCATAGAACGATTAGTTGTTAATTTTTTTAATAAATCATCATTAAAATTAGCAAAAATTATTCCTGTAACTGCTGAATTCTTCATATTTTCTCCCCCTCTTTTACATCTTCTGTTATCATTTTATTAGCTTGAATCTGAGCATTCTTGCCAACAGTTAAATTATCGCCAACAACCGTAATACCCCAATCATCGCTGCCTACAAAAGCAGGGTCTCCGCCAATATCAGCGCCTTCCTCAACGATTACATTTTCAGCTATAATAGAATATCTAACCTTAGCACCTTTTTTAATAACTGCACCAGGCATAATAAGGGAATATTCAACCTCTGCCCCCTCTTCAACAGTTACATTTTCAAAAAGAATAGAGAAATCAAGCTTGCCGTAAATCTCGCAACCGTCTGTAACAAGCGAATTTTCAACAACCGCATTTTCAGATACATACTGTGGCGGGAAGCCTACATTACGGGAATAAATTCGCCATTTTTTATCTGCTAAGTTAAGGTCTAGCTTAGGATTAAGTAGGTCAAGGTTTGCATCCCATAAGGAGTTTACAGTTCCAACATCCTTCCAATAATCGTTAAAACGGTAAACCCTCATAAGCTCATTATTAGAAAGCATAGCAGGAATAACATCCTTACCGAAATCGTTAGAGGAATTTTCTTTTTTCTCATCTTCGGTTAAGTATTTTTTAAGCTTATCCCAATTAAACACATAAATTCCCATTGAAGCCAAGTTGCTCTTAGGGTTAGCGGGCTTTTCTTCAAATTCATAGATAACATCATTTTCATCGGTATTCATAATACCAAAACGAGTTGCTTCTTCCATAGAAACTTCAAGCACAGCAATAGTGCAAGCTGCACCGCTCGCCTCATGTTCTTCAATCATTTTGGAATAATCCATCTTATAAATATGGTCGCCCGATAAAATAAGAACATACTCAGGGTTATAACGCTCAATAAATTCAAGGTTTTGATAAATAGCGTTAGCTGTTCCTTTGTACCAACCCTCACCTGATAAACCTTGATAGGGCGGAAGAATATGAACACCGCCGTTTGAACTATCCAAATCCCAAGGCTTACCTGAGCCGATATAATCGTTGAGCTCTAATGGCTTATACTGAGTTAGAACACCAACTGTATCTATACCAGAATTAGTGCAATTAGATAGCGGAAAATCTATAATACGGTATTTTCCGCCATACGGCACAGCAGGTTTCGCGATTTTACTGGTAAGCACCCCTAATCTGCTACCCTGACCGCCTGCCAACAGCATAGCCACACATTTTTTGTTTTTCAAAGAAAACACTCCTGTTCTAATTTTGCTGCAACAAAATTGTTGCGCTATATATCACCGCAAATCACTTACGGTTAATTCACTTTTTTATAAAAGCTTACCGACATCGGCGGTATATTAAAATTCGCCGAAAATTCATATCCGTGCATTTCTTTTTTCTCAGCAGATATGAGCTTTCTGGATTTAGGCGTATTACCGCCGAAAGCCTTATCGTCGGAACAAAATTCTCTCTTATATTTTGAATTTGAAGGAAGACCTATTCGATAGTTTTTTCTCTCTATGGGAGTAAAATTGCAAATTGCTATGAGTTCTTCTCCCTTTTTATTAATTCTTCTAAAAGCTATAACGCTCTGCAAATAATCGTCATGCGAAATCCACTTAAAGCCTTCCCAAGAAAAATCATTTTCCCAAAGAGAAGAATTTTCCATATAAAACAAATTTAAGGCTTTAACGTATTTTAACATATTTCTATGGCTTTCGAAATCCATCAAAAACCAATTAAGCTCAGATTTATAATCCCATTCATCAAACTGGGCAAACTCCTCACCCATAAATAAAAGCTTTTTACCCGGATGAGCCATCATATAAGCATAAAAGGCTTTTAAAGAATCAAACTTTAAATTATATTCACCGAACATCTTATTTATCATAGAACATTTTCCATGAACCACTTCATCATGAGAAATCGGTAAAATAAAATTTTCGCTAAATGCATAAAAGAAAGAAAAGGTTAAATTTTTATGCATATCTTTTCTGAAATAAGGGTCTGCTTTCATATATTCGAGCATATCGTTCATCCAACCCATATTCCATTTGAAATTAAAACCTAAGCCTCCTAGCTCACTAGGTTTTGTAACCTGAGGCCAAGCAGTAGATTCCTCGGCTATCATAAGAACATTTTTATTAACCTTAAAAGCTTCTTTATTTAGGTCTCTTAAAAACTCAACCGCCTCTAAATGCTCTTTGCCACCATTAATATTAGCGGTCCATTCACCGTCCGCTCGGTTATAATCTCTATAAAGCATAGAGGCAACCGCGTCAACTCTTAATCCATCAATATGAAACTCTTTAAGCCAATATACCGCGCTTGATATAAGAAAGCTTTTTACCTGCGGTTTAGCATAATCAAATACCGCCGTTTGCCAAGCCTTGTGCTCACCTATGCGAGTGTCCTCATATTCGTAAAGCGCGGTACCATCAAACCTGTAAAGCCCGTGCTCATCTTTCGGAAAATGCGCAGGCACCCAATCTAAAATAACTCCAATTTCCGCCTTGTGCATAATATCAACAAATTTTTTGAAATCGGCAGGTGTTCCGTAACGCGAGGTTGGTGCAAAATAACCTGTTACCTGATATCCCCAAGAAGCATCATAAGGATATTCGGTTATAGGCATAAGCTCTATATAGTTATAATGCATATCCTTTAAATATACCGATAACTCCTCGGCTAATTTAACATAATCGAAACAGTTACCATCCTCATATCTCTTAAATGAGCCTAAATGAACTTCATAAATGTTTATCGGTTTTTCATAAATATTTATATCGCCGCGTTTTTTAAGCCAATCGCTGTCATTCCAAACAAAATTATCCTCTGCATATATTTTAGAGGCATTATTCGGAGCAGTTTCAAAATGATTGGCATAAGGGTCTGATTTTAAAACAACATTTCCATCGAAACCTGTTATCGCATATTTATAATTATCGAAATTTTTGATACCTTTTATTTCCGCTTGCCAAATACCGCCGTTTATTAATTTCATTGGATTTGAATTTATATCCCAACCATTAAAATCACCAACAACCGAAACCTCACTGGCATTAGGAGACCAAACTCTGAAAACCGCCTTATCCCCTTTTAGCTTTGAACCTAACATTCTATAAGCATCGGGCAAATACTTTCCCGAAAAATCACTAATTTTTTTAACAGAGTTATTCATAGAATTTAACACGGCGCAAAAAGCACCTTCTCCTATACATAATATATTATATCAGTATTATTCCCCATTTTCAAGTAAAATTTGTGAAATTTCCGAAACAAAAATAGAATTTTTATTTTCGAATTTGTTAAATATGTACAAAAATCTGCCATTTTCAACATATAGTAGCATTTATTTACAGCATTTTTGCAATAATTTTGTTGCGATTTTAATAAATAAATGATATAATAACATCAAATAATAAATTTTGTTATTAAATATTGGAGGAATTAACTTGGCTAATATTATTATTTCAAGTGATAGCACAACCGATTTAAGCCCCGAACTTATTGAGCGTTATAATGTGAAAATTTTGCCCCTAGGCGTAACCTTAGGCGATAAAACTTATCGCGACGGTCTTGATATAACACCCGATGAAATTTATGCTCACCATGATAAAACAGGCGAGCTTCCAAAAACAACCGCCGCTAATATCGGCGAGTTTGTTGAATATTTTACCGAGCTTACAAATGACGGTAGCTCAGTTATCCATTTTTCCATAAGCGCTGAAATGTCTTCAACCTACCGCAATAGCTGTATCGCGGCAGAAGAGGTTGAAAATGTTTATCCGATAGATTCAAGAAACCTTTCAACAGGTGGAGGTCTTTTAGTTATAGCTGCCGCTGAAATGGCAAAAGAAGGCTTATCCGCAGAAGAAATCGTAGCCAAAATAAATGAGCTGGTTCCTTGTGTTGATGCTTCTTTTGTTATTGATAATCTTGAATATCTTCATAAGGGTGGCAGATGTTCAGCTGTTGCAATGCTCGGCGCAAACCTTCTTAAATTAAAGCCTTGTATAGAGGTTAAAAACGGCTCTATGGGAGTTGGCAAAAAATATCGCGGAAAATATGCTGATGTGCTCAAAACTTATGTTGATGAGCGAATCGGCGATGCTTCGGATATCGACCTTTCACGCATTTTTGTAACCCATGCAGGTTGTGATGAAGAAATCGTTAAAGCCGTTGTAGACCATGTAAAATCAAAGGCAGACTTTAAAGAAGTTTTCTTAACAAGAGCAGGTTGCACCATTTCTTCTCACTGCGGCGCAGATACATTGGGTGTTCTATTTATCCGCAAAAATCCCATTGCATAAACAAGCGCGAATAAAGTAACAAAAAACCCTCTGCCGCATATTATACAGCAGGGGGTTTTCGGGATATCCCATAATATCGGCGATAGTCTGAGACTATCTTTAAAATTACCGATACATCCCCTTTGATATAGATGGGACTGTTGCTTTTGCAGCAGTCCGTTTTTTACATTATACTGCATAAAACCAGAGTTTCTTTAAGCTGTTCATATATTTTCCCTGCTATATTAATAGGAAGCGGATTTTCACCTTTTCCAATCTCTATGGTAAATCCAGGGCGATTAAATTTATCAATAAACCAATCCTTAAAACCGCCACCAGTTGCTATGGAAATCGGAACATCAAGAGCATAACCGCTCGAGGTTGCCATAATTTCCGCCATTTTGCGACTGCGGTAAGGCATATTTTTACCATAATTCCAGTATATAACTTCTCCTTGACTATGCAAAGCCAAAATATGCCTTATATCAGCCTTTTTGCATAAATTCACAAGGGTTTGAGTTTCTGGCTCGCTTTCGGGCTTGTATCCGCCAAATCGCGAGGGTGCAGGTCCATAAATACCCTCGTTTCTTTCCTTTTCGCGAAGCGCATACCAATCGGCATCAAAATTATGGTTTATATCAACACCTCTTGCGTTTGCATTCCATTTTTTAAAATCGGTTTTGTGTTTAAAAATATTTGCAATATCGTTTTCAGGCGGTCTGCCTGTTATTGATATTTCGCAACCGTCAGGATTTACACAAGGTATAAAAATAACCCCTCTGCCTCTTAAAGCTCGCCTCGCATTAAGTCCTGCTATGTAACCGCCATTATCAAGTGCTTCGCAAAGTTCTTCGATAAACATCAGAAGCACATTTGAGGTTATATGCTCGCTTCCGTGAAAGGCGGCTGTTATAAGAGTGTACTGAGAAGCTGAGCCTATTTTTAAAGCGGTTATATTTCTTCCCAAACAGCTTTTGCCTATAACAGACTTTTTAACAAAGGAATATTTACTGCAAATTTGGTCAATTATTTTTTGCCTTTCAACATAACAATATTCCTTTGAAAGCACAATTTTTTCCATAATTAATCTCCCTTATTTTTTATATATTACTACTAGTATATTTACGGAGGACAAAAATAATGAATTTAGAAGAAAAACAACTTAAAAAAGAATATATTTATAACGGAAAAGTTATTAATTTAAGGGTAGATACCGCCCTTCTACCAAATAATACCACCGCTTCAAGAGAAATCATTGAACACCCCGGCGGAGTTTGCGTTGTTCCACTAACAGACGATAACTGCTTACTTTTAGTAAAGCAGTTCAGATACCCTTATTTTGAAAGTATTTTAGAAATTCCTGCAGGAAAAAGAAACAGCAAGGATGAAGACCCGCTGGAATGCGGAAAACGCGAGCTTAGAGAAGAAACAGGTGCTGTTGCTGAAAAGTTCATAGATTTAGGAACACTTTACCCCACACCCGGATACTGCGATGAAATCATTTGGCTTTATGCGGCAACAGGGCTAACTATCGGTGAACAGGATTTGGATTCGGATGAATTTTTAAATGTTGAAAAAATTCCGTTTGATACTGTTTTAGATATGATAATGTCGGGCGAAATAAAAGACGCCAAAACCCAAACCGCCGTTTTAAAGCTAAAATACTTAATAGACAATAATAAGCTTGCTTAAATTGTAATATTTTGCATTAGCCCGTAAATATTATTTAACGGTGATATATATGGGCTTAAAGAAAAATATTTTAGCATTTTTTATAATAGGAGCACTTGGAACATTAGGGCATTTTATTTATGACTTATCGGGAAACATGATGCTTTTAGGGCTCGTTTTTCCCATAAACGAGAGCGTTTGGGAGCATTTAAAGCTCGTTTTCTTCCCTTCTCTTATTTATTTTTTCATAGAATATATGCTCATTTCAAAAAAGGCAGAAAATTATATTCCCGCTTCCATAAGCAGTATTTTTAAGGCTATGGCTTTTATTGTTATATCCTTTTACACCTTGAACGGTATTTTCGGCAAAGTACCCGATTTTATAAACATTATTATTTATTATGTTTCTGTTATTTTAATGCTTGTTTGCCGAAACAGGAGTATTGAATACTCTAAACAATATTCAAATATAACGCGATTGCTTTTATATTTTTTAACCGTTGTTTTTACAGCATTATTCTTTATATTCAGTTTTATCCCTCCAAATTTGAATATATTTAAAGACCCAACAAAATAAAGGAAGTATTAAAAAATGATAATCGAAAAAATCGAGCATATTTATGAGCCAACGCCTCTCGAATGTGGTCAGGCAGTTCTTTCAATGTTATCGGGCGAAAGTATTGAAACAGTTAGAAAAACAGTTGAAACAAACCGCGAAACCACCTTAAAGCAAATGTTTTATGCACTCGATATGTTCGGTATTTCTTATGATAAAGAAAGAAAAGAAGTTTTAGAAAAATCTGAGCTTCCCGAAATTTGCATATTAAGTCTTGAAACTCCAAAATGTTGGCATTGGTCTTTGTATTTTAAAGGAACATTCTACGACCCTGAATATGGAATTTTAGAAGATTTTCCTCCTTCTAAAAGGAAATATTATTGGGAAATAAAGAGTATTTAAAAACAAACCGATTAGGTTTCTTTTCCTAATCGGTCTATTTTTTTAAGAATTGATTAATTTGCCTTAAAAAACTTGATAAATATGGTATAGAGTGATATAATCAGTATATATAACTTTTTCAGAGGTTTATGAAATGGAGAAATTTTTTAAAAGGCTGTGCGTTTATTTATCTTACATTTTAATATTCGTAACCGCTATTTCGGTTTTTGCTATTCCGGTTTATGCTAAATCGGAAAAGAAAATCGACTTTTTTTCTGCGTCCAGTATAGCTGAAAATATTAAAAACATGGAACTTAATATGACCTCTGCTATCTATGTTAAAAACGAAAAGGGCGATTGGACCGAATACCAACGCTTGCACGGTAATGAAAATCGCATTTGGGTTAGTATTGATAAAATGCCCAAAGACCTTTTAAATGCTTTTATAGCTATTGAAGATGAGCGATTTGAAAAGCACAGAGGTGTTGACTGGAAACGAACCCTCGGTGCTATCGGTAACTATATTTTTAAATTTAACGATAAGGAATTCGGTGGCTCTACCATAACTCAACAGCTTATAAAAAATGTTTCGGGAGACGATGGCAGAAACGCTCTTCGCAAAATCAGAGAAATTGTAAGAGCATCTCTTGTTGAAACAAAGCTTTCTAAAAAGCAAATACTTGAAGCCTATTTGAATACCATTTCATTAGGAAACGGTATTTGCGGTGTTCAGGTTGCATCTAACTATTATTTTAACAAAGACGTCAGCGAATTAACCTTAAACGAGTGTGCTGCCTTGGCGGCTATAACCCAAAACCCTGTTAAACATAATCCTATAACAGGTATGGAATCCAACAATTCGCGCCGAGCCGCAATACTAACTAAAATGTTAGAACTCGAATTTATAGATTTTAAAAAATTCAGTTCTAGTTATGATAAACCTATTAAGCTTGATGTATCTCAAAAAACTAACTTAGAAGCCGAAATAAACAGCTATTTTGTTGATACATTGATCGAAGAAGTTATATCAGATTTAGCAAAAGAATATAAATGCAGCGAGGATATCGCTTCAACCATGCTTTATAACGGCGGTTATAAAATTTATTCAACCATTAATCCCGAGATTCAGTCAACTATGGAAAATGTGTATTTGAACACATCGAAATACTTCTATCTGAAAGGTAAAAATGCCGAAGGCGAGCGAGTTGGAGTTCAATCAGCTATGACCATTATGGATTATAGCGGTCATATCGTCGGCATTGTTGGCGGTGTTGGAGAAAAAACAGTTAACCGCGGTTTAAACCGTGCAACAGGCGCGCCTCGTCAACCTGGTTCCACTATGAAGCCAATTGGCGTTTATGCATTGGCAATTGAAAAAGATATTGTTAACTATTCTTCTAAGGTTTTAGACCAACCTATTAAAAACTATCGCGGAAACAAATCAGGTCCTAATGAATGGTATGGGCATTATAAAGGCGATATTAGTCTTAACTATGCTATAAGAAAATCGGCTAATACTATTCCTGTCAGACTTTTGCAAAAGGTTGGAATTGATACCTCTTATGAATTTTTAACCCAAAAATTAGGTCTTAAATATCTAAATGAAACAGATAAAAATTTAGCTTCTTTGGCTCTCGGCGGATGCACCTACGGTATGACGACTACTGAATCCGCCGCAGCTTATGCGATATTTGGAAACGGCGGTAAATTTTTCGAGCCCACCACCTATTATAAAATAGAAAAAATGACTGGTGAGCTTGTATTAGAATCCGATACCAAGGGTAATCAGGTTATCTCCCCCTCAACCGCAACTATTATGAATCACCTTTTGCAAGAGGTTGTTTACGGCAGTGAGGGTACAGGTAGCGGTATCAGAGGCTTCAACTATTCACTGAAAGCCTACGCTAAAACAGGTACTTCGAGCGAATCAAACGATTTATGGATGGTTGCCGGCTCTCCATACTATGTAGGCTCGGTTTGGTATGGCTTTGATATGCCTCAACAAGTCAGAAGCACCTCCGCGGCGGCTACCGTTTGGCGAGATGTTATGAAACAGGTTCATAAAGGTTTGGAAAAGAAAACCTTTACTGACAGCGAGGATGTTTATAAGAAAAACGGCGGTTACTATAAAAAAGGAACAACCCCCGGTGGATTCTCTTATAACCCTGATGAAGTTGAAAAAGAGGAAACTAGTTCAAATGCCTCAACCTCATCAACAACATCCACCTCTAAACCAACAACAAGCACTTCCACCCCGACAGACAGTACTACAACAACCCCGTCAGACACTGATGGAAACGAGAACTCAGGCGGTACTGAAAGCGGAGATTCAACTTCAACTCCAACTGAATCTACGCCGGAAAGCACTCCGCAAACCCCTCCCCCACCAATAACTCCGCCTGTTACTTCGCAAAACATTTCAGATTAAAATGAGTATAAAAAATGAGTAGCAATTTTCTTGCTACTCATTTTTATTTTTAAAATATTTTATACAACTTCATATCCGCCGACCTTACGAATAGAAAGAGGACAACAACTGTTCTCGCCGAATACCTTTTCTATCATAAGCTTATAATCAGCCATTTTTTCGGTTGGAATATAGCATTGAATTGTTCCTGCAAAACCGCCGCCGTGAACTCTGCAAGCGCCTTTTCCGTTTAAGAACTGTCTTGTTAAAGCAATGGCGAGGGACAAGCCTTGCTCAGAAACATTGGAGTTTGAATAAAGATTTTGCAAATAATCATAAGAAGAATTGCCTGATTCATTAACGAGTCTTAAAAACTCTTCAAAATTGCCTTGCTTCAATGCTTCATACTGAGCCAAAACTCTCTTTTGCTCATTAAAGAAATGGAAAGCTCTGAGCACTGCTCTATCGCCACATTTCTTTCTAAGCTCAGCTAGTTTGCCATAAAAGGCTTCTTCATCAGCATCGCGTAAAAAATCAACGCCGAGCTCGTTACTGATAGCCTTGCATTCGCGGGTTATATCTGCATAATCCTCGGTTAGATTAGCGTGGTCTCCGCCTGTATCAACAACGCAAAGGCTATAACCAAAACTGTTTATATCAAGCGCTATGCTTTCGCAAATCGGGTTTTTCGGGTCGTTAAAATCAGCGTATGTAAATCCACCCATAGAGCTTGCCATTTGGTCAAGCAAACCGCAGGGTTTACCAAAATATTCACATTCAGCAAACTGACCGATTTTTGCAATTTCAATCGGAGCCATCTTATTATCATAAAACATTCCGTTTAAGATATTACCGATAAGGGTTTCAAATGCGGCAGAAGAAGAAAGTCCCGAGCCTTTTAAAACATTAGAGATAGTATAAGCATTAAATCCTTTAAGCTCACAACCTGCTGCAGCAAATTTACTTGCAACACCGCGAATCAAGGCAATCGCTTTTCCATTTTCATTATCCTTTTTATCAAGGTCGTTTATATCAACCTCGTCCATAGGATAACCCTCAGACTTAATACGAATTATACCCTCATCATTTAGAGATACTACCGCAATAACATCCAGGTTAACGCCAGCCGCTAAAACTGAGCCATGCTGATGGTCGGTATGGTTACCGCCGATTTCGGTTCTGCCCGAAGCAGAAAAGAAACGAATATCCAATGAGGTTGGATAAATCTCATTAAAACTGTCGCAAGCCTTTGCATATCGCTGTTTAGCGATTTCAGTTTCACCATATAAAAGATTGAAACTATCATTAAACTTACCGTCTAAAACAGCTGTTTTGATTTCGTTAATATTCATAATTTCCACTCCAAAATTATTTTACAAGCGCTAATGTATCTCTTGCGATAGCAAGCTCCTCATTTGTTGGAATGACATAAACACTAACACGGCTATCATCAGTTGTGATTTTATTTTCACCTCTGAGTGCATTTTTATCGGTATCAACAGTTATACCTAAGTAGGTTAAATAACCGCAAACCTCAGCTCTTAAAGCCGCATCATTTTCACCGATACCACCGGTAAATACAATAGCATCAACACCGTTCATTGCAGCAACATAAGAACCGATAAACTTAGCGATTTGATATCTTTGCATATCTATTGCAAGCTGAGCTCTCTCGTTGCCCTCTTTTGCAGCAGCAACAACATCACGATTATCGTTAGAAACACCTGAAACGCCCAAAACGCCAGATTCTTTATTGAAAATGCGATTTAAATCAGC
This sequence comes from Clostridia bacterium, assembly GCA_017537365.1. GTDB lineage: Bacteria > Bacillota > Clostridia > Oscillospirales > Acutalibacteraceae > UBA737. Next base: position 28,827 of record JAFYKZ010000002.1, on the reverse strand, counting down.
AGGAGAAAGATTTTCTTTTTCTGCAATAAAGGTGATAGCAGATGGGTCTAATGTACCTGTACGGGTGCCCATCATAAAACCGTCAAGAGGGGTGAAGCCCATTGAAGTATCAATACATTCTCCGCCCTTAACTGCGGTAATTGAGCAACCGTTTCCTAAATGACAGGTGATAATTTTAAGATCTTTAATATCCTTATCCATAATTTCAGCGCAACGACTGCTTACAAAGTTATGAGAAGTTCCGTGAGCACCATATTTTCTAACCTTATAATCGGTGAAATATTTATACGGAATTGGGAACATATAAGCCTTAGCAGGCATTGTTTGATGGAAAGAGGTATCAAATACTGCAACCTGAGGCTTTTCGCTACCAAAGGTTTCGATACAAGCCTTAATAGCCAAAACATGAGCAGGGTTATGAAGCGGAGCCAAAGCGCCTAACTCTTCAATATCATTTAATGCCTCGGGAGTGATAATGCAAGAGCCTTTAAAAATACTACCGCCTTGCACGATACGATGACCGATAGCGCTAATATCATCAAAAGAGTCGATAACCTTAGCATCACTCTTAGTCATAGCAAAAACAACTGATTGGAAAGCCTCGCTATGAGTTGGCATTGGAGTTTCGGTTTCATAAACCTTACCGTCAGCCGATTTATGACTGATACAGCTTCCCTCCACGCCTATTCTCTCGCAAAGACCTTTACATAGCACTTGCTCGTTTTCCATATCAATAAGCTGATATTTAAGAGAAGAGCTTCCTGCGTTTACAACGAAAATCTTCATTTTTCTTCCTCCGTTTAAAAACTGTTGAATAAATTTTAAAAGTATGTTAAATTATACTTATATCTTATTTATAATACTCTAATTTGGCAGAGTTTTCAAGTGTTTTTTAAAAGGAGGCGATAATTTGTCTAAGATAGGCATTATAGCGGAGTTTAATCCACTGCATTCAGGCCACGAATACCTTATAAAAGAGGCTAAAAAACTAGGCACTGTTGTATGTGTTATAAGCGGAAATTTCGTTCAACGAGGAGATACCGCCATTTGCGATAAAGGTATCAGAGCCATGTCCGCTTTAAAGGCAGGAGCAGATGTTGTAATTGAGCTTCCTGTTCTATGGTCTATGTCCACCGCGCAAAACTTCGCCTTAGGCGGTGTATCTGCCCTTATGTATGCCGGTTGCGATACGATTATTTTTGGAAGCGAATGCGGAAATATTGAAAAGCTTAAAAAAACTGCCGATATTCTTTTATCAAACGAGTTTTCGAAAAAATTAAAGGAATACCAAGATAAAAACATAACCTTTGCCGCCGCTCGTCAAAAAATTGCCGAAGAATTAGGCGCACCAAATGGTATCTTAGAGGAACCTAATAACAATTTAGGGCTCGAATATATTATCGCCGCAAAAAAACTCGGATTTAACTGCGAATTTAAAACCATATCGCGCAAGGGGGCTAAACACGATTCTTTAAAAGTAGACGAATTTGTTTCTGCCTCATTACTTAGAGAAAAACTTAAAGGAAATGATTTTGAATTTTGCAAGAAATATATAAATCCTGAAATATTATCGCTTTTAACTGCCGATAGTATATCTGATATTTCAAAAATAGAAACCGCAATTCTATCAGTTTTAAGAACAAAAACAAAAGAGGATTTTGCTAGTTTGCCCGACATTAGCGAGGGACTTGAAAATAAAATTTTTTCAGCTTCCAGGGTTGCAACGAATCTCAAAATGTTGTATAATGAGGTAAAAGTTAAACGGTATACCGAAGCTCGTATCAGAAGACTCGTTCTTTCGGCATTTTTAGGGTTTGATAATTCATTTTTTATGAAGCCTCTCCCCTATATCAGAATACTGGGGTTTAGTAATGATGGCGAGAAGTTTTTAAAAGAAAATATTAAAAATTCACCCATTCCCGTTATTTCCCGTTTGGCAGATACCGAAAAATTAACCGCCGATACTAAAAAGGTTTTTGAAACCGAATGTTTAGCTACCGATTTATATGCTTTATCCTTAAACAATCCGCTCGCTTGCGGTTTGGAATATAAAAGAAAAATTATAAAACTGAAAGGTGATAAAAATGTTTAAAAAAATCTTATGTGTCTTAATGGCAACCGTTCTCGTTTTATCCTTTGCGGCATGTAACGATGAGGTTAGCTTCCAAACAGGCTCTACTAACGATTATGCTTATAATAAAGATGAAAGCAGCGAGCCCGCTTCAACCGAAAGCGAAACTCCTAAAAACGAGGTCTCCTCAAATTCTCAAACCACTTCCGGTTCGGGCAAGAAATGCGCCAATCATAATTTCGTTGAATCAAAAATCATTACTGAGCCTACCACAAAGATCGAAGGCTCCAGATTATTAAAATGCAGTAAGTGCGGAGAAGAAAAGACTGAGACAATAGCTAAGCTAGTGTTTAAAAACAATAGTATCATCACCGAAAACGGAGTTAAAAAAGCTGTTGTTAAAAGAATTAACGGCAGTAAAATAAATGTTAATGTTGTGCCTAATAAGGTTTTATTCTTAGGAAACTCCTTGCTTTTAGGTATGAGCAATTATAGCTATGGTATGTGTGCTACCGATGCTGAAAATGACTATTATCATCATGTAACCCAAGCTATTTTAGCTAAAAATCCAAACTGTAAGTTTGAAAGAGCTCACATAGCTCATCGTTTTGAGGCTATCGAAAAAGTTAAAGACTTCAATGAAAACATATTAAGTCTTCCTTGGAAAAATAATGGAGAAAATTCTCCCGCTCTCGGCGATTTATTCACCAAAGACCTAGACCTTATTATTATTCAAGCGGGCGATAATATTAATAACAGTGCCAGAAAAGCTGCGTTTACTGAGACTTGCGGTAAATTTGTTGAACTTATTAAAGAAAAATGCCCGAAAGCTCGTATTATTTGGGTTTATGGTTGGTATCAAGCATCAACCGTTGAGCAAACTGTTATTGATACCTGCGCAAAATGGGAAATTGAATGTGTATCATTAGACTCTATTCATGTGCCGGCACACGAAGCTACTATTAACCAAACTTATGTAACCGAAAACGGCGGCACCGATTATGTAAAAAGCGATTGGATTACCCACCCAGGAAATGCAGGTATGAAAAAGGTTGCAGATGCTATACTTAATAAAATAAATATGTAACACATAAAAGGAGTCTCAAGAAATGGTAACCTTAAAAACAGTTGAAGCTTACAAGGATTACGGTAAATGCGTTGAAATTTCAAATGGTATTATATCTGCTCTTGTAACAGTTGAAATCGGTCCCCGTATTATAAAATTCGGGTTTGTTGGCGGTCAGAACTTTATGTGCGATGACAGAGCCGGTTTAGGCGGTATTGATATGGACAAACCTTATACCGACCTTTTCGGCGAAGGCAAGCATTGGGAAAACCTTGGAGGACACAGAATTTGGTCTTCCCCCGAAAGCTATCCTGAAACCTACACTCCTGACGATAGTCCGGTTGAATATGAAAAAACCGAAAATGGTGCTATATTCACCCAAGTACCCTATAAAGAGGTTGGAATTCAAAGCCAAATGGAAATTATTATGGCTGAAAATTCTTCTGAACTTGAAATTAAAATGAGTGTTCAAAATATTGCCGATACTCCTCGTGAATATTCAGTTTGGGCTCTCTCGGTTTGCGCTCAAAACGGAACTATTATTCTTCCTATGAACACAAGAGATACTGTATTGCTTCCAAATAGAATCGTTTCAATCTGGCCTTATACCGATATGAGCAACGATAGAATTTATTGGGGCAAAAAATATTTAACCGTTACCCAAAAGCCAACCTGCGACGGTCCTATGAAATTAGGTCTCGACTTAAATTGCGGCAAGGCATATTACCTCTTAAACGGTGAGGTATTTAAGAAAGAATATAAAACCAATCATTTAGAAGGTAAATATCCCGACGGTGGTTGTTCTTTTGAAACCTATACAAATGCTTGTATGCTCGAATTTGAAACTTTAAGTGAGCTTAAAGTTGTAAATCCAGGCGAATCGAATACATTAAACGAGAAATGGACTCTTTCGAAAATTGACTTTGATGTTGATGTTAAAAATGATGCTTCCATTGATAATCTAATCGCAAAGCTTTAAAGGAGAAATTAAAATGGCACAAGAAACTTCAAGCGGTTGTTCAGGAAATTGCTCTTCCTGTTCAGAAAGTTGTTCAAGCAGAAAACCTGATAGCCTCATAGAGCCTACTGGTTCGTTTAATAACATTAAGCACGTTATAGGTATAGTTAGCGGCAAAGGCGGCGTTGGTAAATCAATGGTAACTTCGCAGCTTGCTGTTCTTATGAGCCGCAAAGGTTATAAGGTTGGTATTTTGGATGCTGATATAACAGGTCCTTCAATTCCGAAAACCTTTGGTATTAATACCCCCGCTATGCAAAACGAGGTTGGTATTTTACCTGCCGAAACCAAAACAGGCATTAAAATAATGTCGGTTAATATGATGCTTCAAGAAAAAGATGCGCCTGTAATTTGGCGCGGACCCGTTATTGCAGGCGTTGTTAAACAGTTCTGGCAAGAGGTTGTTTGGGGAGACTTGGATTATTTATTTATCGACTGTCCTCCCGGAACAGGCGATGTTCCGCTAACTGTTTTCCAAACCATTCCGCTAGACGGCGCAATTATCGTAACCTCTCCGCAAGACCTTGTTTCTCTCATAGTTAAAAAAGCTTATAATATGGCTAAACTTATGAATATCAATGTTTTAGGTATTGTTGAAAATATGAGTTATGTTGTTTGTCCTGATTGCGGCAAAAAGTTTAATATTTTCGGCTCAGGTAGTGAAAATATCGCAGAGGAGTTAGGTGTCGCCCTGCTTGGCAAAATGCCTATTGATGTATCACTAGCTCAAATGGTTGATAACGGCGAGTTTGAGCGTTTTGATAATAATTATCTTGAAGATGCAGTTAAAGCAATTCTAGCTAATAAAAACTAAGGAATAGGTTAAATGAGAAATCCATTTAAGAAAATTAAATCTTGCAATAAAATGCTTGAAGAAAACGGTGTTTGCGGATTTAAAAAATTTATAGTTTTTTTCGATTTGATTTACTGCAAAAAAAGATTCCATGCAACCTATAACGAATACTTTTTATACAATTTTCAAAATCTTAAAAACAGCGTTCGCAAAAACTATCTTCTCACCTATCACCAACGGGCAAAATATCCTTTGGTTGATGGCGATTTTGAAAGAAAACTAGGTTCAGGAAAAGATAAGCAGTATATGCTTTTTGAAGATATGTTAAAACGCGAGTGGTTTAATGTAAAAGCCGAAAACTTGTCCGAAGTGGAAAGCTTTATAAAAAAGCACGGCAAGGTTGTATTTAAACCTGTTCACGGTTCAAAGGGCAGAGGAATTTTTTCTGTTTCAGCCGAAGAGATTGATACAAAGCTTGCTGAATGTATATCTAAAATCACTGAGGAAGAATATATTTGCGAAGAATATTTAGTTCAACACCCGAAAATGAACGAAATGAATCCTAATTCGGTCAATACTGTGAGGATAATGACCTTATGTGACGGAAAAAATGTTAAAATCATTTCTGCGGCGCTTCGCACCGCTACTGATAATAATGTTTGCGATAATATATCAACAGGTGGATTTGGTGCTGCAGTTGATATTGAAACCGGTGTAATTTTCTCAACTGGTTGCGATGCTAAAAAGAACCGTTATTCTTATCACCCCGTTTCAAACGCTAAAATAAAAGGTTTCACAATTCCCTATTGGAATGAAACGAAAGAAATGGTTAAGGATGGTGCACTTCGAATTAATAAAACCGCCATTGTTGGTTGGGATATTGCAATTTCGTCTGATGGTCCTTGCTTTATAGAAGCTAATAACCGTCCGGCAGGGAGACCGGCGCAAATTTCATCAGAAAAGCCTTGCGGCGAGGAAATTATAAAATACATAAATAAGAACAAACGAAAATACTATAAAAAAATGCCAAAAGGTATTAAACAGCTTCAAAAGAAATATGGTTAAACAAAAAACACGCAGGTCTTTCTGACCTGCGTGTTTTTTAGGCTATGGATTAGCAACAGCCGCAGTTGTTATCGCAGCCGCAGCCACAACCGTTATTACCACTCACATAATTGTTGCCGCCGCAACCGCCGCAGCAGAAGAGGATTATGATAAGAATGATAATCCATGAACAGTTATTTCCACCAAAATTACACATACTGAAAACCTCCTTTTGTTTTCATCACATACTATGCCAATTTTACCTTGACGGTTACAAATCAATTAAAAAAATTTTTAATTAGTTTTAAAAAGTATTTGACTTTTCCTGACTTTTGTGTATAATAAAAGTCAGGAAAGGTCAAAAAGAGGTGCTTTAATATGCGAATGAGCGATTTAATAACCAAAGAAATTATAAAAATGCTAAACGAATCCGAGGAAAATATAGCCGAAATTCAACGCAACGAATTTGCAGGACTTATCGGTTGTGTTCCAAGTCAGATAAACTATGTTTTATCTTCAAGATTTACCCCTGAGCACGGATATATTATAGAAAGCCGTCGCGGTGGCGGAGGATATATAAGAATTAAAAGGGTTATGCTCAACTCCTCCTCTGCCCTTATGCATATAATCAACTCTATTGGAGATAGTATAGATTCTATGACAACTCGTATTGTTATCGAAAACTGCCTCGAATCAGGACTTATTAGCCGCAAGGAAGCCAAAATTATGGCAGCGGCGGTATCTGAATCGGTTATGCAGAGTGTACCGCCTATTTTAAAAGAAAATGTTAGAGCGGTTATTTTAAAGCAAATGCTTTTAAGTGTGATTTAAGGATATGGTGATTATTTATGTTATGTGAAAAATGTGGTAAAAACCACGCAACTACTCATATAAAGTCGGTTGTGAATGGTGTTGTTAGAGAAATTAATCTTTGTGGAATTTGCGCCGCAGAGCAAGGACTCGGCGGTTTTGCTCAAACAGGTCTTGCAGGAATGTTAGCATCTATGCTTGGCGATGTTGCTACAACAGGTTTAAGCGACGGAAAACGCCGTTGCGCCGTTTGCGGTTCTGCTTTTTCGGATATAGCCGCAACAGGAAAAGTTGGTTGCGCCGAGTGTTACAACACTTTTAAATCAGAGCTTCTCCCCTATTTAAAAAGAGTTCACGGGGCTACAACCCACTCAGGAAAAGTTCCAAACCGTGCGCCACTCGCTGTTATTCCCGAAGAGGATAGTATTGATAATTTAAAGCTTGAACTAAACCGATTGGTCAGCGAGGAAAAATATGAACAAGCGGCTGTTATAAGAGATAAAATCAGAAAATTGGAGGGTGAAAAAAATGAGCAATAATAATTTTAATCTGCCCGACTATGATATTGCCGCTTCAACCAGAATCAGACTTGCGAGAAATTTAAGCGGTATCCCTTTTCCCTCTAATATGTCCTTATCCGAGCTTGAGGAATTAAAGAAGAAGGTTAAATCTGCGATTATTGATAGCCACACACCTTATGCTAAAACCTTAAAGTTCATTGATATGAAGGATGTGCCTCAGATTGAGCTTGGTGCTATGGTTGAAAGACATATTATAAGTCCTGAATTTGCATCAAAGCCTGAGGGCAGAGCTATAATTTTATCAAATGATGAAAGCATCAGCGTTATGATAGGCGAAGAAGACCATATAAGAATTCAGGTAATTTTATCGGGTTTTCAGCTTGAAAAAGCTTATGATATAGCCGAAAGAATAGACACTTTACTTTGCGATAAGCTTTCCTTTGCCTTTGATAACGAGTTGGGATTTTTAACCGAATGTCCAACAAATTTAGGTACAGGGCTCAGAGCCTCGGTTATGCTTCATCTGCCCCTTTGCGAAAGCTCGGGTGAAATAAAAGAGCTTCGCGAAAACATTAATAAAATCGGTTTCACGGTTAGAGGAATTTACGGTGAGGGAACAAATTCTGCCGCCTCGCTTTATCAAATCTCAAACCAGATAACCTTAGGCATTAGTGAAAAAAATGCAATAGATAACCTGAAAATTATAGCATCAGGTCTCATTGAAAAAGAGCGCAGTTTAAGAAACTCTCTTGATATAACCAAAGCTTCTGATACAGTTTTCAGAGCATTGGGAACATTAAAGGGATGCCGAATTTTAAACAGTGGAGAAATGATGAGTCTGCTTTCTGTGATTAAACTCGGAGTTTCCTTGGGCATAATAAAAACAGAAATTGATGCATTTAATATATTAATAGAAAATCAAAAATATATGCTAATGAGAAAATACGGAGAAATATCTCCCGATGAGCGCGATATTAAACGCGCCGACGCTATAAGGGAGGTATTTAAAGAAATTACTCTATAATGGAGGTTTTTAAATGAAATATAATTTTAACGGGTTCACAACCAAAGCAAACGAAGCCTTAAATTCGGCTATAAGTTTAGCCGAAAGCTTAGGTCATACCTATGTTGGAAGCGAGCATTTATTGTTAGGACTTTTAAAACTTGAAAGTGGCGTTGCTTTTGCTGTTTTAAACCGAAATAATATAAATTTTGATGAAATATTAAATCTGATAAAAAACGATATAGGCTATGGAACACCAACCAAGCTCTCGCCCGACCATTTCACTCCAAGAGCTAAAAAGGTTATTGAAACAGCTATGAGCGGTTGCAATAAAATGGGCAAGCAATATGTTGGAACCGAGCATATTTTGCTAGGTTTATTAGGAGATGGCGATAACTATGCTATACGCTTTATAAAAGCATTAGGCGGTGATATTAAAGCTATTTCCACAGATGCCTTATCGGCATCGGGCTTTGATACCAATATGAACAATTATCGTGAAAGTTCAGCCGAAAATGAAAAAGCAGATAACTCAAAACTTGAAAATCTTTCGAAATTCGGAATAGATTTAACAAACGAAGCTAAATCAGGAAAGCTAGACCCTGTTTTAGCAAGAGAAAAGGAAATTGAAAGGGTTATTCAAATTCTTTGCCGAAGAAGTAAAAACAACCCTTGTCTCATAGGTGAACCGGGTGTTGGTAAAACTGCGGTAGCCGAGGGCTTGGCTCAAAAAATTGCAAGTGGCGATGTTCCTGATATTTTGCAAAATAAAAGACTATTTACCTTAAATTTAACAGGTATGGTTGCAGGAACAAAATACCGAGGTGATTTTGAGGAAAGAATTAAAGCGGTTATAGACGAGGTTATAAAATCAGGAAATGTTATCTTGTTTATTGATGAGGTTCATACTCTTATAGGAACAGGCTCTGCCGAGGGTGCAACCGATGCCGCAAATATATTAAAACCGGCATTAGCAAGAGGCGAATTTCAGCTTATAGGCGCAACCACCATTTCTGAATACCGAAAAAATATTGAAAAAGATTCTGCCTTAGAGCGCCGTTTCCAACCTGTTACAGTGAACGAGCCATCAAGTGAAGATTCCATTGAAATATTAAAAGGCCTTCGCGATAAATACGAGGCTCACCACAAGGTTAAAATAACCGATGAAGCGATTGAAAGCGCGGTTAAACTATCAAGCCGCTATATAACCGACCGTTATCTTCCCGATAAAGCAATAGACCTTATCGACGAAGCGGCTTCAAAGGTTAGGCTTTCCTTATCGGTTTTGCCTGACGAAATCAAACAGCTCGAGGAAGAAATAAGCAAAACCGAAGCCGAAAAGGATGAAGCAATTTTATCCCAAGAGTTTGAACGCGCGGCATCTCTTCGCGATACCGAGTTATCCTTAAAAGAAAAATACAAAACTCAAAAAGATGCTTGGTTAAACGGCGACGGACATTCATCGGGTACCGTTACTGCCGAAAATATTGCAGAAATTGTTTCTTCTTGGACGGGTGTTCCCGTTTTGCAACTAACCGAGGAAGAAAGCGCAAGACTTTTAAGGCTTGAAAATGAACTTCATAATAGACTAATTGGGCAAGACGAAGCAGTTAAAGCCGTTTCCAAGGCAATAAGACGAGGCAGAGTTGGACTTAAAGACCCAAAAAGACCTATCGGTTCTTTTATATTTTTAGGTCCTACAGGTGTTGGAAAAACAGAACTTTGCAAAGCGCTCGCCGAGGCTATGTTTGGAAGCGAAAATATGATGATAAGGCTTGATATGTCCGAATATATGGAGAAACATACGGTATCAAAGCTCGTAGGCTCTCCACCGGGATATGTTGGTTTTGAAGAAGGCGGTCAGCTCACCGAAAAGGTGCGACGAAACCCCTACTCTGTTATACTTTTTGATGAAATTGAAAAAGCTCATCCCGATGTTTTTAATATGCTTCTTCAAATCTTAGAGGATGGTATTTTAACCGATTCGCAAGGAAGACGGGTTGATTTTAAAAACGCGGTGATAATTATGACCTCAAATATCGGCGCACGCAAAATCACCGATAAAAAAATCAGCTTTGGTTTTGCCGAAACCGATAATAAAACCTCTAACAAGGATATAAAAACCGAGGTTTTAGCCGAGCTTAAAAACACTTTCAGACCCGAATTTTTAAACCGAGTTGATGATATAATTGTTTTCTCAAAGCTAGAAAAGCAAGAGATTGAAGAAATAGCCGAAAAAATGCTTGAAAATTTAAGTTTAAGGCTTAAAAGCCTTGAAATAACTTTAAAATGGGATGCTTCGGTTAAATCCGCATTAGCCGAAACCGGTTTCGATGATAGCTTTGGCGCAAGACCTCTAAGACGCGAAATTCAGAGCAAAATCGAAGATACTTTAAGTGAAAAAATCTTAGATGGTAGCATTAAAAAGGGTGATAATGTATCCTGCGTATACGAGGATTCAAAATTTAAGTTTAATGTGGTTTAAAAAAGAGAAGTAGGTTTTAAACCTACTTCTCTTTTTTATTTAACCATAGTTTGAACGCCGTCAACAAACTCGTTTACAGCCTTAACAAGCTTTGCTGAGCCTTTATCTAAATTTCTGCGGTCCTGCATCATAACCTTGCCGACAACAACCGCAGCCGCGCCTGCAATCATACCTGCGCCCATACCTTTCATAAAAGACATCATACTGCCGTTTTGCATAATCAAAAACCTCCTTTGCAACAATAGTATTTGTAACAAAAGAAGTTTTATTAAAATTTATATTTCAAAATATTTTTTATGCCATACTAGGAAGGTATAAACCGTCCAAATCTTGCGGCTTGTATCTGCTTTTCCCGATTTATGAATATCAAGCAAGGACATTAATTTATCAGTATTAAAATATTTATTTGCAGTTTCGCTTAAAAAGGCTTCTTTAACTATATTATAATACTTATCCTCTTTAAGCCATACCCTTATAGGCACAGGAAAACCTAATTTATCCTTATTAGCGGTAAGCGGCGGTAAGGTTTTTTCTGCCGCTTTTCTTAAAGCTAATTTGGTAGTTACAGTATTAACTCTACTATTCAGCGGTATCGTTTGAGCAAATTCCATAACCTTTTTATCAAGGAATGGAACTCTGAGTTCAAGCGAATTTGCCATACTAGTTTTATCAGCTTTAAGAAGAATATCCCCCATAAGCCACATATTTATATCGAGGTATTGCATTTTAGTAACGGTATCCTTATCAGAAACCTCGTCATAAAACTTTTTGCATAAAAGCGAAGGCTCTACTGCATTTTTTGCCTTTTCGGATTTTAAAAGCTCGTTTCGCTCTTTAAAGGAAAAAATATTTGCATTTCCGATAAAGCGCTCCTCAATAGTTTTGCCTCGTCTTACAAGATAATTAATTCCATGTTTTTGAGGCAAATACTCGCATATTTTACCGATAAATCTTTTAACCGCAAAGGGCAATTTATCATAAACCGTTAAGGTTAAAGGCTCTTGATAAATTCTATATCCGCCAAAAAGCTCGTCTGCCCCCTCGCCCGACATTACAACCTTAACATGCTCACTTGCAAGCTTACTTACAAAATACAAAGCGATAGCGGCAGGGTCTGCCAAAGGCTCGTCCATAAAATACTGAATTTCAGGAAAGCTTGACCAATATTCCTCGTCGGTTATAATTTTTGAAATGTTTTCAACACCGATAGTATCGGCAAATTTTTTCGCAAAATGTATTTCATTATATCGGTCGCCATCGGGACTTTCGAAACCAACCGTAAAGGTTTTATCAACCTTTGCCGCCTCTGCAATATAGCTCGAATCTATACCGCTCGAAAGAAAAGAGCCAACCTCAACATCAGCGATTTTATGAGCCGCAACCGATTCACGAACAGTGGTATCCGTTATATCAGAAAAATATTCCAAAACTCCTTCTTCGGCTTTGAATTCAGGCTTCCAGTATCGCGTTTTCTGCATTTCTCCGTTTTTAAAGGTGAAGAAATGCGCAGGAGGAAGCTTGAAAACATTTTTGAAAAAGGTTTCCTCTGCCGGAGAATACTGAAAAGATAAATAATGACCAAGTGCTTCCTCGTTTAATTCCTTTTTAAACTCAGGATGGTCTAAAAACGACTTAATCTCCGAACCGAATATAAAGCTCTCACCCATAAAAGTATAATAAAAAGGCTTAATGCCAAACATATCTCGCGCGGCAAAAATAGATTTATCGCGTCTGTCAAATATCACAAATGCAAACATACCGCGAAGCTTTTTAACTAGTTCCTCGCCCCATTCTTCAAAACCGTGAAGCAAAACCTCGCTATCCGAATTGTTTGAAAAGGTATGCCCTGCTTCTATTAACTCGGCGCGCAAATCTTTAAAATTATAAATCTCGCCATTAAACACAAGCACTAAGCTTTTATCCTCATTAAACATAGGTTGGTCGCCCTCTGCTAAATCAATAATGCTTAGTCTTCTAAATCCTAAGGCGATATCAGAATCTATAAATTTACCCTCAGAATCAGGACCTCTATGGACGATGCGATTCATCATCTGCTCTAATATAACGCCATCGTCATTTATAAAATTTGTGAACCCTACAAATCCGCACACAGCCTATTCCTCCGTAAATCACTCTATTTTTCATATTTTGGATTTATATGACCTTTTTTAACATAAAAGGTTATATCTCCTATTAAATCCGTTCTTAAAACTTCAATATCAAAATGCTCGAAAGCGGATAAAACCTCTCTATGCGGATGTCCATACATATTATTTGCACCCGCCGAAACTACTGCAAATTTCGGTCGCATTTCGGATAAAAGCTTTTCGCTGTTTGAGGTACTGCTACCATGATGCCCTGCTTTAAAAACATCACATTTAAGGTCTAATCCCTCATTTAAAAGCATATTTTCCGCTTTAACCTCAGCGTCTCCCGTAAATATAAATCTTTTATCGTCAATCTCTGCCGCGAGCATTATCGAACGATTATTTTCATCGTCTAATTTATCGAAAGAAGCCAAAACAGTAATTTCAAATTCGCCAACAGTGAAATTCATACCCTGCTTTGCGGTATAAATCTCACCGCCTGTTTTAGTTACTTTATTTATTAAATACTCTGCGTGTCCCAGTCCTTCACTTCCAACCGAAAGCTCAGGCAAGATAACATTATCAATTCCAAACTGCTCAGCAATCATTTCAACACCGCCCGTATGGTCGGTATGAAGATGCGAAATAATTAAAACATCTATTCTTTCAATGCCGCAATTATCAAGCGCAATACAAACATCGTTAGCACTCTCAGTAGTTCCTGTATCAATTAAAGCAGAGTATCCGTTGCTATATATCAAAGCCGCATCGCCTTGACCTACATCTAAAAACCTTACAAAGCTTTGAGAAGCATCAAACGATGCATTTTTTGATAATAATTCACTATCGGCTAAAAAATAAGTTATTATTAAAACTATTATTAACCCGAGTGCCACGAGAACCGATTTTAGCTTATTGGCTTTAACCGATTTTCTCATTATTCATCCCCCTGAGCTTCTCTTTCCATTAATTGTTCGGCAGTTATTAGCACCTTTCTGGGTTTTGAACCCTCATAAGGACCTACTATTCCTCTTTGCTCCATACAGTCAATAATTCTGGCTGCGCGAGCATAACCTAACTTTAACTTTCTCTGCAAAAGCGAGGTTGATGCCATACCGTTTTCAACAACAACCTTGATAGCATCTTCAAGCATAACATCCTCGTCAGGACCGTCCTCTTCAAGCCCTGTTTCTTGCTTTTTCTCAACCGCCGCCTGACGCTCGATTTCAACCATAATATTATCATCATAATCGGCAGTTCTTTTGCCCTTAATAAAGTCTACAACGCTTTCAACCTCTTCATCACTAACATAACAACCTTGAATACGGTTAGGTTTTGGCGCTCCTGCAAATTTAAAGAGCATATCGCCTCTACCCAAAAGTTTTTCTGCTCCTGCGGTATCTAAAATAGTTCGGCTATCAACCTGACTTGAAACTGCAAACGCAATTCTTGTTGGTATATTAGCCTTGATAACACCGGTTACAACATCTACCGACGGACGCTGAGTTGCAACAAGCAAATGCATACCTGCCGCTCTTGCCTTTGCGGCTATGCGATTAATAGAATCCTCAACCTCATTAGGTGCAGTCATCATAAGGTCTGCAAGCTCGTCTATAATAATAACAATGTGAGGCATCTTTTTAAGCTCGGGATTATTTTCTTCCTCAACGAACTTATTATATCCCTCAATATTTCTAACGCCTCTATCGGCAAACATTCTGTATCTCTGTTCCATTTCGGTAACCGCCCAACCGAGAGCTCCTGAGGCTTTTCTCGGGTCGGTAACAACAGGTACCAACAAATGAGGAATACCGTTATAAATACCAAGTTCAACAACCTTAGGGTCTATCATTAAAAGCTTAACCTCTTCGGGTGTTGCTTTATATAGAATACTCATAATAATCGAGTTAATGCAAACCGATTTACCTGAACCTGTTGCACCTGCGATTAAACCGTGCGGCATTTTTGCAATATCGGTTACAATTTCATTACCGCCTATATCTCTACCCAATGCAACCGTCAACTTACTCTTAGCAGATGTAAATATAGGAGACTCCAAAATACCTCTGACATCAACAACATCGCTCATTTTATTAGGAACTTCAATACCTACCGCCGCTTTATTAGGAATAGGCGCTTCTATTCTAACACCTGCGGTTGCAAGATTTAGAGCAATATCATCCGCCAGATTGGTTATTTTACTTATTTTAACACCTGCGCAAGGTTGAAGCTCGTATCTTGTTACAGTCGGTCCGCGACTTATATCAACGATTCTTGTTTCAACACCAAAAGAACGCAGGGTTTCAACCAAATGCTCAGCAGTAAGTTCGGTGCCTGCTGCGGTTGCTTTTGAGCTTTTTCCCGCCTTCAACAAACTTATCGGAGGAAAAACATAACCGCTATCCATGGCATCATTTTTTTCATCTAAATCCTTAGTGAATTTATCGGTTTCCGCCTTGAAATCTATTTTTTCTTCCTCTTGCTTTGCAATTTTTAAAGCCTTGTCCATCTCAGCTTTATCCTCTGCGCCAAAAGGTGTTTCAGGCTCTTCCTCTTCCATTTTAACAGGCTCATCTCTATATGCGCTAACAAGTTTTTCCTGTTTTTCTTTAAGAGTAGTTTGATTTTCTTTTTTGCGTTTTGAAGGCTTTTCATCCTCAACAGGAATATCAACATCAAAGCCTTTTATAACCTTTAACTGTCTTCCTCTTGTTTCTTCCCTTTCAAGTCTTTCCTGGAAAGAATTTTCAGCCTGCTCGGAAATCTTTTTAACAGGAGTTGAAATAGATTTAAACAAGGAAATAAGGGTTGTTCCGGTTATAATCATAAAGAAAACAAATATTAAAAGTATAATAGTTATAGCGGCAGGAACATTGCCGAAAATCGCGCATAAGCTTTCGCCGATAAACGCGCCGAAAAATCCGCCCTTGCTTCTAGTTACAAACGCATCTATAATATGCTCTCCCCAAGCAAGCTCGGTTGATTTAAAAATATGGGAAGCGAAAACATCAACCGCGCCGCCGATAAGCATAACAAGCACGCCCGATTCGATAATCTTAGCGGTAATCGAGCCGTTCAGTCTATTCAGAGCATACATAACTGCAACAAAGCCCATCAAGAACGGATAGAAATATGCAGTTATACCAAAAATGCCAAACATTGTATTATGAAGCCAGGACCATACATTTTCGCCCGGAATAAATACAACACATAAAAGAAATATTGCCGCCGCAAACCAAATAACAGACAAAAGCTGTCTTTGACCGGCAGTATTATTTTGCGATTTTGATGCGTTGCTCTTTTTAGAACTACTTTTCTTCTTTGCAGCCATTTTAACTCTCCTTTATATTCATTAAATCTAAATCTATTTGTTTTTTAAGTTCTTCTATTGAAGAAAATTTAACTTCTTTTCTAATAAATTTCCGAGGTGTTATCCTAAGCTTTTTGCCATATAAATCACCCGAAAAATTATCTATATAGGTCTCGCTTATAATAAAATCCGATTTAAAGGTTGGTCTGATACCTATATTGGTTATACCTTTATAAATCTTATTATCAAAAGAAACTCTGGTTTCATATACACCAAATTCCAGCTTTAAAAGGTTTTCAGGATATATTTGGTTCACAGTTGGAAATCCTATCGTTCTTCCCCTCTTATCACCCGATATAACCTCTGCCTCGAAAGAAAAATCTTCTGATAAAAGACGGTTAGCGCCCGTAAAATCTCCCGTTTTAAGCATTTCTCTGATTGAGGTTGAGGAAACCTTTTCTCCACCCAATGAAACCTCAGGGGTTTCTCTGAACTCGATACCCTCTTTTTCACAAAAAGCCTTTAAATCTTTCGCCGAAAACTCTCCGCCCTTTCCAAAACGGTAATCATATCCGCAAGAAATAAACGAGGGATTAAATTTCTCTTTTAGAAATTTTAAAAATTCATCACCTGATAGGTCTTTAACCTCTAAAAAATCTAAAACAAAAACCTCATCTATACCCAATTTTTTTAAAATTCGGCATTTTTCCTCTAAATCGGTTATCAACTCAATTTCTCCCGAAAACACAGATTTTGGTGGGAATTTAAAGGTAACTGCTATCTTAAAACAATCATCGGGTAGGTTTAAAACCGCTTTATGCCCTATGTGAACACCGTCAAATGTGCCTAAGGCTATTGCATTTTTCATAAAGCTAAACCCACCCTTTCTGATTTATATATTATTTATAACGCATTTAATACCGATTTCGCACTTTTCAAAATCAGCAAAACCAATACCTAAAAGCTTATCATTAAACTTTATTCTGAATAATTCATTTTCTTTTATATCTTTTATATTTATGCGGTCAAACGAAAGCTGACCTCCGTTGCAAAAACGAATAGCCTGTTTTTCGGTAACTTTAATTTCGCGCAAATGCCTAACCGCTATTTCCTCGCTTAAAATAAACTCTCCGATATTATCTGAATTTATTTTTTCTAAGCTGGCGCAAGCTTCAATATCAAAGCCTGATGCATAGGTTCGGCGAAGCTCGGTTAAGGTAGCACCTACACCTAATTTCTCGCCAATGTCTCTTGCCAGAGAGCGAATATAAGTTCCTTTTGAAACATGGGTTTCTATAACAAACTCATTGTTTTCATCTAATCCGCTCAAAAGCTTTATGGAAAAAATCTCGATTTCGCGAGAGGCGATTTCAACCGTTTTACCCTGCCTTGCCAAATCATAAAGACGAACACCGTCTTTCTTTAAAGCTGAATAAATGGGCGGAGTTTGACTGATTTTACCAACAAAAGAATTTATAGCTTTTTCTAAATCATTATCAGAAACATTAACTTCTTTCTCGGCTATTATTTCGCCTGTTATATCATCTGTATCGGTTTTAATACCAAGCTTAACCTTTGCTATATATCGCTTGTCCGCATCGAGCATAAGAGAAGAAAGGGAGGTTGCTCTGCCTAAAAGTATCGGCAAAACACCTGTTGCCATAGGGTCTAATGTTCCCGTATGACCAACCCTTTTTTCACTTGCGGCTCTCTTTATCCGAGATACCGCCGAAAACGAGGTTAAGCCCTCAGGCTTATCTAACAGAATCAGACCCTGCATCAACTTCCTCCAATGCTTCGCCAACTGCCTTTAAAACCCTTGCTTTAACTTCCTCATAAGTTCCTTTAACAGTAGCTCCTGCCGCCGCAACATGACCGCCGCCGCCTAATTTATTGCAAATTGCACTTGCATCAAGAGGCGGATATGTTCTAAGCGACACCTTAAATTCTTCCATATCGGTCTGCTTCATAGTTATTCCAACCATTACACCCTCAACACTTCTGGATATAACGGCTATACCTTCAAGCTCAGTACCGCTGCAACCTGTTTCCTCTTGCATTTCGGCAGTTACAGGAAGCAAAAAGCATCTATCATCAAAATGAAACTCCGATTTTGATAATACCATTTGCTCTAATTTGATAAGCTTTTTAGATTTAGTATCAAACATAAGACGGTTAATTTCAGCCGCATCGATATTAAATTTATAAAGCTCTGCCGCAATTAAATGGGTCTTTTCGGTTACATTTGCATATTTAAAGCAACCTGTATCGGTGGCAAGACCTGTATAAAGAGCCTTTGCAGTTATATCGTTAATATTAACCTTCATCTGCTCGATAAGCTCGTACATTGACTGCGCAGTTGCGGCAGCCGAAGCATCAAGATATAAATTTTCGGCATAACGAGTGTTTGAAATATGATGGTCAATACAAAGATTGATTTTACCTGCAAATTCATCCTTTAATCCGCCAAGCAATGCCTCGGTTGCAATATCAACCGCAATAACGGTTGAATTTTCCATTGAAACATGGTCAGTTTTTCTTGCAAAGTAATCATATTTTTTCGGTATAACATCGGGGCATAACACGCAGGCTGTTTTACCTATTTCATTTAATGCATAATAAAGCGCATAAGCCGAGCCCAAGGTATCACCGTCAGGCGAGGCATGGGTTAGGATTATATAATTATTGTGCTTTCTCAAATATGAGGCTGTTTGCTTTAAATTAAGCTCATTACAGCCTATATTTTTATCATTCTTCATTTTATTCTTCCTCTTTAAACGAGTCGATTATTTTTGAAATGTTAGCGCTCTGCTCTATTGAATCATCAGCCACAAAGCGAAGCTCAGGCACCTTTCTAAGCGATAATCTGGCGCCCAGCTCGCGTCTTAAATAGCCTTGCGCGCCTTTGAGGGCTTTAACCGAATTAACGGTAGCCTCAAAGCCCTCAATCGCGCTAACATATACAGTAGCATAGGATAAATCTCCCGAAACATCAACCTTAACAATGCTAAGCATACGGCTTACTCTCGGGTCTTTAACCTCTCTTAAAAGCTCGGATAGAGCCAATCTGATATCCGAAGTGATACGGTTAATTTTGTATCCTGCCATTAGTCTCTATACTCCTCCATAATAAAGGCTTCGAAAACGTCGCCTTCCTTAATATCGGCAAACTTTTCAAGGCTGATACCGCATTCGTAACCTTGGGCCACTTCCTTAACATCGTCTTTAAATCTGCGAAGCGAATCAATCTTATCCTCACAAATAACAATACCATCACGAACAACACGGATTTGGCAAGCTCTTGTTACCTTACCGTTTGTTACATAGCTACCTGCAACGGTACCAACGCTTGAAATTTTATAAACATTACGAACTTCAACTGTACCTAAAATATTCTCGCGGAATTTAGGTGCTAACATACCCTTCATAGCCGCTTCGATTTCTTCGATACAATCATAAATTACGCGATACATACGCATGTCAACACCGTCGCGCTCTGCGGCAGCCTGAGCTACTGCATCAGGACGAACATTAAATCCTACGATAATAGCATTTGAGGTTTGAGCCAACATAACATCCGACTCATTAACCGCACCAACACCGCCGTGAATAACACTAACTCTAACTTCTTCGTTAGAAAGCTTGGTAAGGTTTTCTCTGATAGCCTCAACACTACCCTGAACATCGGCTTTAACGATAATATTAAGTTCTTTAAGGTCGCCCTCAGAGAGATTTTGGAATAAATTATCAAGGGTAACCTTTTGCTTAGAATTAAAGATTTCCTCTTTAATCTTTTGCTTTCTCTGCTCAACTAACTGGCGAGCAAGTCTTTCATCAGAAACCGCATCAAATACATCGCCTGCATTCGGGGTTTCAGCAAGACCTGTAATCTCAACCGGAACAGATGGACCTGCACTCTTAACCTCAACGCCGTTCTCATTGGTCATAACACGAACACGACCAACCGAAGTTCCTGCAACAATAATATCACCTGAATTTAATGTACCGTTTTGAACAAGCAAGGATGCAACAGGTCCGCGTCCCTTATCAAGTCTCGCTTCAATAACAATACCATGACCTTTACGGTCGGGGTTAGCCTTTAACTCTTGCATTTCGGCAACGAGCAAGATATTTTCAAGCAAGTTATCAATACCCATATGAGTTTTAGCTGAAACGGGAACGCAAATAATATCGCCGCCCCATTCCTCAGGTACTAATTCATGCTCGGTCAACTGTTGCATAATTCTATCAGGGTTAGCTTCAAGCTTATCCATCTTATTAATTGCAACGATAATCTGAACCTTAGCAGCTTTTGCGTGGTTTATAGCTTCTATGGTCTGAGGCATAATACCGTCATCAGCGGCAACAACCAAAACTGCAATATCAGTAGCCATAGCACCGCGTTGACGCATAGAGGTGAACGCAGCGTGTCCCGGAGTATCCAAGAAGGTAATATCATTACCGTTGCAGTTTACTCTGTAAGCACCGATATGCTGAGTAATACCGCCGGCTTCTGTATCAGTAACCGCAGTATCACGAATAGCATCAAGGAGGGATGTTTTACCGTGGTCAACGTGTCCCATAACAACAACAACAGGACTTCTGGGTTTGAGATTTTCTGCATTATCCTCAGTATCATCCATAATCTGCTCTTCGATTGTAACAACAACCGCTCTCTCGATTTTAGCGCCCATTTCGGTAACAACTATTTCGGCGGTATCATAATCAATAACCTGATTTACAGTTGTCATCATACCGAGCTTTAATAACTCTTTTATAACCTCGGCGGCAGTTTTCTTCATAGCAGCAGCAAGCTCACCAACTGTTATCTCATCACCAACAGTTACGGTTATAGGCGTTTTCTTGATGCGCTCTAACTGCATTCTTCTTAGCTTATCTGCCTCGGTTTCGCGCTTAGCACCCTGAGGACGCTTATAATCCTGAGATTTTTGTTTTATCTTCTGCTTTCTCGAATAGTTATCCTTCATTGAGTTAGCAGGCGCGATAGTTTCATACTTCTCATTATATTTATCAATATTGATATTTGAAGTTCTTGTATCAACGCGACGGATTTCAGCAGGTCCTCTGTTTGGAGCGGCACCCGGCTTTTTATCCTTTTTCTTTGAAACAAAGGGATTGGGGTCTGATGGTTTATGCTCTTTAACCTCAGGTTTTTCTTCAACCTTTTTCTCAGCCTTTGCTTCAACCTTCTTTTCAGGCTTCGGCTCAGCTTTTTTCTCAGCAGGCTTTTCTGCTTTCTTTTCTTCAACCTTTTTCGGGGCGGGTTTTTCAACCTTTTTCTCTTCGGTCTTTTTAGGCTTCTCAGCGGTCTTAGGCTCTGCCTTCTTTTCCTCTTTTTTAGGAGCAGGCTCGCCGTTTTGAGCGGCGGCAGCAGCCTTCAACTGTTCTAAAATTGCCATTTGCTCGGCGAGCTTCTTATTCTTTTCTTCCTCGCGGGCTTTTTTAGCCTTTTCGCGAGATTCCTCACCTGTTGCAAAATATTCTTTAAAGCTCTTAACCGAATTTTTCTCGGTTAATTTTTCGAAAACAAGACCTATTTCGGTCTCGTTTAAAGAAGCTCCCGATTTTTTCTCAGCACCGGTAACCTCGGTTATAAAAGCTATTAAATCTTTGGATTTCATATTAAAATCCTTAGCGAGATCGCTTATTTTATATTTATTGGTCATTAGCAAATCCTCCTTAAATATCGTATGCCTTTTGCAAAGCATCGGCAAATCCGTTATCGTTAACGGAGATTATTCCGCATTTTCTTCCAACGGAATTAGAAATATCTATCATTGTTAAATCCTTTAACTCTATGCATCTAACATTAGCTTTTTCGGAATAAAACTTCATTTCTTTTAAGCTTTTTTCGGAAATATCCGAAGCTATTAAAATAAGCTTCGATTTTTTATCCCTTAAAGCCTCCCTTGCGGCCTCAAAACCAAACCCGAGTTTTCCGGCCTTGGTTGCAAAACCTAAAAGCGACAGTATTTTATTTTTCAATTTTTTCAAGCTCCGTTTCAAGCTGATTATATATTTCTTCTGTTACCTTAGTTTCAAATGCACGAGATAAAGCATCGGTCTTTTTGGCTTTTTTAAAACATTCAGAATTCTTACAAATATAAGCACCTCTGCCGTTTTTCTTGCCCGTAACATCAAGACTAATTTCGCCCTCTGCCGATTTAACAACTCTTATCAGTTCAATCTTAGGCTTCATTTCTCTGCAAGCGGTGCACATTCGCATAGGTACTTTTCTTACTGCCATAGCCTATACTCCTATACCTATTATTCACCGAAAAATCCGCTTTCGGGATGAATGTCAATCTTCCAGCCTGTAAGCTTAGCGGCAAGACGAACATTCTGACCTTTATTACCGATAGCCAAAGACAACTGAGCCTCAGGAACACTTGCCTTGCAAACCTTAGGTTCTTCACTTAAAATCTCAACCGAAGCCACCTTAGCGGGAGACAATGCTTCGGAAACAAATTCAACAGGATTTTCACTGTATTTAACAATATCAATCTTCTCGCCTGCTAATTCCTCAACTATCTTGTTTACACGAGTTCCTTTCGGTCCTATGCAAGAACCAACCGCATCAATCTCAGGGTCGGGAGACCAAACTGCAATTTTAGTTCTGGAGCCTGCCTGACGGGAGATTGATTTAATTTCGATAGTACCGTCAAAAATCTCAGGTACTTCTGTTTCGAACAAACGCTTAACAAGACCCGGGTGAGTACGAGAAAGCATTATTCTTGCACCCTTTTCGGTATCCTTAACATCAACAACATAAACTTTAATATGGTCGCCCTCAGATAAAACTTCATCTGGAACCTGCTCTAACTTTGGCAAGGTTGCATCATTATGACCGATAGTTAAAATTGCGTTTCCTGTTTTAGGGTCTATCTTTTGAACAACCGCAGTAACAAGTTCGCGGTTATAGCTTTGGAACTCCGCTAAGGTTTGACCTCTCTCGGCCTCTCTAACACCCTGACGGAAGTTGTTCTTAGAATTTTGAGCAACAACTCTGCCGAATTTGCTTGGGTCTAACTTAATATCAACAAAACCGTTTTCTATTGAAGCAGGGTCGATAGCGGCTGCATCCTCGCGGGAAATTTCGGTATAAAAATCTTCAACCTCATCAACAACTGTTTTTCTTGCTGTTACGGTAAAGATTTGATTTTCAGGGTCAATAACGCAGGAAACTATATCATTTCCGCCGTAATCCTTGCGCGCGGCAATGGTGATAGCCTCCGAAAACTTATCCGCAATAAACTTTTGCGGTATACCTCTTTCTTCCTCCATCGCTTTAAGTGCAGCAAAAAACTCAGCGTTATCTATTTCTTTTTTTGCAGTCTTTTTTGTTCTAGCCATTTTTCAAATTCCTCCAAACAGTATTTAAGTTAAATTTATTCAAAATCACATAGATTTGCTTTTGAAATATTTTTATAATCAAAGGTTATATCTAAACCATCAATTTCTAAAATAACAGTATCCGAAAAAGCCTTCAAAATACCCATAAATTCTTTTTTACCATCCATAGCTTTATAAAGCTTAATTTTAATCTTTTCACCTATAAATCTCTTAAAATGATAATCCCTAGTAAGCTCGCGTTCAATACCAGGCGAGCAAACCTCTAAATAATAAGAATCTTTTATAGGGTCGGCTTCATCAATAATCGGGTCAATCGCATGGGAAACATTGGTGCAATCGTCAATATTAATACCCTCTGCCTTGTCGATAAAAACCCTTAAATAATAGGACGCGCCCTCTTTAAGATAGCGAACATCCCAAAGCTCAACACCGCATTCTTCAACCGTTTCTTTAATCAAAGA
This sequence comes from Clostridia bacterium, assembly GCA_017537365.1. Lineage (GTDB taxonomy): Bacteria > Bacillota > Clostridia > Oscillospirales > Acutalibacteraceae > UBA737. Next base: position 4,784 of record JAFYKZ010000002.1, on the reverse strand, counting down.
ATAAACCCTCTCGGCAGCACTTGCCATCCTTCCAACTCCTTTACTTTTGCAAAGATAAATACTCAAAACAAAAGTGAGCGGGTTTCCCCACTCACCTTTCTTAAAGTCTTTTACATATTATACCATAAAACATTTTGAAAATCAAGTATAATTTATATTAATTTAATACGATTCTTCCAAAGATTCTTCTTCCTCTTCGCCCTTATAAGAGTTAATATAAATCTTAACCTTGTCCTCAGGACTTACAGTTTCATTATATTCAGGAACCTGTTCAAGAACAACACCCGGTTTCTTGGTTTCATCATACTTTTCAAGCACCTCGATATTATCATACAAAAATCCATGCTTTAATAATTCTAATTTAGCATTAACCTCATCCAAGCCTTTGATATTACCCATTCTTATTTCTTTAGGTCCCAAGGATATGGTAATTTCTATTTTAGTATCTCTAACCGCGGAACTTCCGGCCTTTAAGGATTGAGCACAAATTTCGCCCTTAGCATAAGAATCCGAATAAGCCTTATCAATTATTTCGATTTTAAACATTTCGTATTGGTCATCATCAGCAATATCAGAATAATATTTTCCGCGAAGCTCAGGTACAGTATACTGCTTTGCGCTAATCTCTGCCCCACTTTCAACCGAGCCGATAGATTCAACCTCAGGCTCGCTAAATGAACTAAGCTCACTTTGATTATCGTCATTTGTGTTCGGGAAAAGAATATCTCTGAAAGCAAAGCCTAAAATAACACCTAAAATTATAAGCAAGGCCACAGTGCAAACGGCAGAAATTATTGCATATTTTGCTGCGCCGCCTTTTTTCTTTTGCTTTTTATTATTCTTATCTGACAAATTTGAATTCGAGCCAGAATTCACAGAAACACCTGCCTGAACGCGAGTCTTCTTAACCGAAGCGCCTGCAATTTCGGCATAAACGAGTTCATTTTTTAATTCCTCTATATTTCGAGTTCGGTTCTTAGGCAACACCTGCAATCCGTTTGCAAGAGCAGATAAAACATGTCTAGGTAATTCCTCTGCAAATCTTGCAGGTATGGTCATAGAATCATCTTTAAGTCTAACCGCTGCTTCAGGGGGAACATTTCCTATAAGCACTCTGAAAAGCAAAGCGCAAAGTCCGTAAACATCAGTATATGTATCAGTATGCATTTCCTCAAAGCCATACTGCTCTGCCGCGCCATAACCGGCGTAAATTTTAGGTTCTAACTCGGTATCGGCAATACGGGTTTTCTTTATAGAATAGTCCTTTATTCTAAGCTTTCCATCTCGTCCAACTATAACAGTTTCAGACGAAATACCTCTATGAATAACACCTGCATCATTCATTGCCTTTACAGTATCAATAACAGGTAAGAACAATGCTCTCGCTTGCTCCCATTTTAAAATGCCGCCGTTTTTCTGCAAAAAGCGTTCAAGAGTTATTGAAGGAATAAGCTCATTTACAGCATAAACCGTTCCATTTTCCTCAAAAACAGAAAGCACTGAAACCACCGCGGTAGCTTCACTGGTCATTATCTTAGTATTTATCTCGGCAAACTCCATCAAGCCTTCATTAAAGGTATATTCGCCGCCCTTAACCATTGATACGGTTTTATCAGGATTTCTATGAGCGAAGTTTTTAGGAAAATATTCCTTTATTTCAACCTTGCTGTCGTTCGATTTGTCGAAACCTATATAAGTAACCGCTTCACTTGTTACCGATATTGTTTTACCAATTAAATATCGGTTATTTAATAAAAATTTAATCGGCAAATATGAATCGGGATTATTTTCATTTGCATCAAAACCGCAAACGGGACATATTTTTTCTCCCCCGTTATCATTCATACAACCAAAACAAAGTCTTTCGGTATTAATCATATTAAACCTCCGAAATTAAATTTATTTATATATTATACTATATTTTATGAATTTTTTCAACCATAAGCTTTAACACAACAAATAAGACGAATAAAGCACGCATCAAAGCACCTTATTCGTCTTATTTTATATGTCATCAAACTTAATATCTAAAAGCTTTTTATCTATTAAAAATCTAGGTCTCGCCTTGGTTTCAAGATATATTTTCCCGATATATTCGCCGATAACACCAAGCGCCAACATTATAAGACCGCCAATTGCCCAAACCGAGCAAGCAACACTAGCCCAACCAACAACGGTAGCGCCAATAGCCCAACGAATAAGAAAATATATTAACATACCGATACTTATTCCAAAAATCAAAAAGCCCAAAAGGGTTATATATCTTATCGGCTTAGTGCTTAAAGAGGTTATACCCTCAATAGCAAAACTTAGCATTTTTCTAAAAGGATATTTTGATTTTCCGGCAAATCTTTTATCCCGTTCATAATAAACCTCATCCGATTTAAAGCCAACCAACGGCACCATTCCGCGCAAAAACAAATTAACCTCAGAAAATTCTTTTAAACCCAATACCGCTTTTTTGCTCATAAGTCTATAATCTGCATGGTTAAAAATAGTATCAACACCGAGCCATTTCATAAACCTATAAAAACACTCAGCCGTGAAACGCTTAAAAAAAGAATCTTTTTTGCGGCTTGAACGAACACCATAAACCACATCGCAACCATCATAGTATTTGCTAAGCATTTCATCAATAGCATTTATATCATCCTGCAAATCTGCATCAATAGAAATGGTAACATCCGCATATTCTATCGCAACTTCAAGACCCGCAAGCAAAGCATTTTGATGACCGCGGTTTCTGCTTAAAGAAATCCCAACAAAAAATTCATTTTCTTTGTTTAGATTTTCAATAATTTTCCATGTAGAATCTTTTGAGCCGTCATTAACAAAAAGCACTCGGCTTTTAGGATTTATAACATCTTTATCTATTAAATTTTTCAATTTTTCGCCTAAACTTTTAGAGGTTTCAGGCAAAACCTCCTCCTCGTTATAGCAAGGAACAACAATATAAAGTATATCCTTCAAAATAATACTTCCTTTAAATAAATATATAATATAATATCATATTTAATAAATTTAGTCAAAGAAAAAATGACACTTTCAAAAATTTGAAAGTGTCATTCAAAACTAATTATACATAATAGCGCCGATTTGGAATTCAGCATTTGTGTTCAAGGTTATTTTAACGGTATGCTTTCCGCTGCCCGAAACCTTAAACTCGTGAGTTTTTGGATTTTGGTTACCAGTGGAAGCGTTGAGTGTTTGAACTTCTCCACCGTCAATTTGAACCGAAATACTACCTTTACCATTTTCTCTATTATAAAGAATAGCAAATGTATCTCCTGTAAATTCAAAGTTCATCTCAGCACCCTTTGTGCTAGCTTTAACTACTCCGCCGAATCTGCCTTTTTGAGTCCAAGAGAATTTTTCGTTTTCGTATTTCCAGCCATTACCGGTAAATTTCATTTTATCAGAAGTAATAAACTTCATATTTTTATAATAGTTGCTCATAGCAGTTGCAGGTACAGCGGTATTCTTAACCTGAGGATTAGCAATACCATCGCTCAAACTAGGCATACAAGCAGAAATTTTTCTATAAATTTCTTTTGCATATACCTTATAGCCATTTGTATTAGGATGAACATTATCGGAATAATCATTCTTAAAGTCTGCTACAGGGCCTAATATATCTCTTAGATTTATACATAAAAAGCCATACTTTTGAGCTACATCCTTGTGTGCACGAAGTTGGTCGTAATCAGAATTTTTGGTATTATTATCAAATGTCAACACATAAACTATATCCATTTTAGGATTAAGTGAAAGAGCTTTTTTAACTAATGATTCAGAATTCCTAACAACTTGGTCATAAGTATATTCATCATAATAATCGTTTATAGCAAACTCTATAAATAACAAATCAGGTTGGTCAGCTTTTGTGCTACCAAAATCATACTCATATCTAAACGCAGCTAAAAAAGAGGAGGTGCCGCCAATAGACATACGTTTTTCAACAACGGTGGCATCAAAATCATTTCTTAAATTATTGCAAATAAGTCTTGCCCAACTATCCCTTTCAGGACTGGAAGCTCCTGTTCCCTCGGTTACAGAGCCACCTAAAAAACCAACGGTTAATTTTTTATCCTTTGTAAGCTTTGAATATGTATTAGCTAAATATCTGAAATTATAATCAATAGTTTTCACCGAATCATCACCTTCTGAAGAACTTGATTGCGAATTGCCGGTTTGAGTACCTGAATTCGCATTATAATTAACTTTTGAATTTCCGCTATCGGTATCTGAATCTTCACTATCAGGGTCTTTAAAAAGTGCATCAGGATTATAAACTCCTATATCATCAAAAGAGCCGCCGACAAAACCCTCATCATCCTTGCAACCGCAAAATGAAAAAAGCATAGCAAAAATCATAAAAAAGCATACTATTTTCTTCAAAATAAAACCTCATTTCATCTATAAAGTAACTATAAATTGAGTGTACATTATTATTTTTTAAAAGTCAATACAAATAAAAATGTTAGCAAAAATATATTCTAAAATAACAAAAAAAGACCCAAAAAGGTCGTTTTAAAATACAATATAACTCACACCCTGAAAACTGAACAAGTATGAAAGAGAGGATTGAAAAATAGGTCAAGCCCTCGGTCTATTAGTACTGCCTAGCACACATATCACTATGCTTACACACGCAGCCTATCAACCCGGTAGTCTTCCGGGGACCTTACTAGCTTATGCTATGGGAAATCTTATCTTGAGGTTGGCTTCACGCTTAGATGCTTTCAGCGTTTATCCAAGCCGCACTTAGCTGCCCAGCTATGCCC
>JAFYKZ010000025.1 GCA_017537365.1 Clostridia bacterium | reverse complement strand
TGCTTCCCTCCTTCATAGTAATGATATCATAGGTACTCGAGTAACTTCCCCGTGGCACCAAGTCGGCTTATATTATACATATATATAAATACCGCCTTGGAATAGCAGCAGAGATTATACTAACTAAAATTACTTCGCACCTGCTTTTGGACGTTTTGCACCGTATTTTGAACGGCTCTGCATTCTGTTAGCAACGCCCTGTGTGTCAAGTGTTCCTCTAACGATGTGATAACGCACACCAGGTAAGTCCTTAACACGTCCGCCACGAATAAGAACTACGCTATGCTCTTGCAAGTTGTGTCCAATACCGGGAATATAAGCAGATACTTCAATTCCGTTTGAAAGACGTACTCTCGCAATTTTACGAAGAGCAGAGTTAGGCTTCTTAGGTGTGGAAGTCTTAACGGCTGTGCAAACACCGCGCTTCTGAGGAGAATCATTGTCGGTTGTGCGACGCTTCATAGAGTTATAACCCTTTAAAAGAGCCGGAGCCTTAGCCTTCTTCTCAACAGTTTCACGGCCACTGCGAACCAATTGGTTAAACGTAGGCACTCTTACACCATCCTCTCTTTTTTAATAGTCAAACCGCATATTTTCGCATATTACGGCATGCTATATTAGTTTATCATAGCTTTTATGATATGTCAAACATTTTTTAATAAAATTGTAATAATTTTGTAATTTTTAGAAATTAAACCTGATTTTTCATATTTTAACCCAATTTTTCCTGAAAATAACATATAAACACAATATAAACCTTTGATTTATATTTGTAGGGGATGGCGTTTATCGACATTTAGTATATCATTTCAATTTGCATTTTGTAGGGCAGGGGATTACTCTTGCTTAAAATAAAGCGGTGTGGTGAGCCACTTCTTTACAATACACCAATTAAATATTATTTTATATTGTCGCTCATGCCGCGACGGGCACGCCCTTTCTTATGTAGGCGAAAAGAAAGGGCGGAAAGATTCGCCTAAGGGGGAATTTCGATTTCCCCCTCAGGCGACAAGGTATGATTTATATTAAAAAGCCGACAAAGAGTGAAAACAAAGTTTTCAATTTGTCGGCAAGTTTGTATTTATTCTATACTGGCATATCTGTCGCCTTAACCCCCAAACGAAACGGCTTCGCCATTATATTTGGTTGGCGGGATGTCAAGGGTGCCATCCCCTACAATATTTAAAAAGTTAAAATTCCATATTAGAAAAATTCAATAAATCATTAGGTGTTACCGATAGGCATTTGCAGATGCAGGCTAATTCATAATCGGTAACCTGCCGGTTGTTTTTTTCGATTTTGCTAATCATTTGCTGGTCGATATTGACATTCATAGTTTGCAATTTTGCGGCTAAATTGCTTTGAGATAATCCGCTTTCTTCTCTTATTTTTTTAAGCCTTTCCGAAATGATGTTTTTATTATTATAAAAGCAAATCTTTTTCATATAATTATTATACCCTCAATACGTTATATTAACGTATTGACAATAACATAAATTTATGTTAAAATTACGTTACATTAACTTATTTTTTATTTGTTATTAAATTTCATTTAGGGGTTGATTAAATTGAAAAAAAATTCGAAAGTAGTTTTATTATGTATTTTTATATCTGTTTTAATTGTTAGCATATTACCTACATCAGTCTTGGCGGCGTCTAATCCATACCCTTCTTCTCAAACAATAAGTGGAGTTACCACTATGCCATGTACTCGGTACGCATGGCAACAAACCTATGATAGATTAGGAATAGCATTACCTAATTGGGGAAACGCAATTAATTGGCTTGATCGGGCTACAAGTGCAGGATACAGTACAGGAAGTGTTGCTAAAGCAAATTCTATTGCGGTATGGAAATCATCGGCACATTCTTATGGACATGTTTCTTTTGTTACGGCGGTTAACGGAAATTATATGACAGTTAATGAAGGCGGTATGACAAATAGTAGCGGTGGTGCTGCAAATGGCACTGGAATAGTAACAGGCTCTACTGTTAGTAGTGTTGTAGGAACAAAGAAAAGCGCATATTCTTCGTGTACTTTATTAGGGTTTATTTATTTGTCAGGGACACCATCAAATTCGGTTAATATTTCTTCTTATTCTTCAAAGAATTCCATTAGCGAAAAAAATGCAATTTTGTGGGGAAAAGTTGATAAGCCTTCAAATTATTCTGTTACAAAAATAGGCATAAGGGTTAGAGTGGACGGCGGCTCATATTCTAGCGCATGGTCAAAATATGAAACACCTAGTAAAAATTATGTAGGTGAAACTGTTATGTACCCATATTATAATCTAAAAGATGAACTTGCCTTAACTCTTACACATGTAACTAAATATTATTATCAATTTTATTCTATGGTTAATGGGAAAGAATATTGGAGTGCGGAGTTATCATTTACCACAACAGGCTCTCATAGTTATGGTGCTTGGAGCACACAAAAAGCGGCATCTTGTACTGAAAGCGGAACAAAAATCTGCAAGTGTACGGGTTGCTCAAAAACAAAAAGTGAAGCAATTTCTGCGCTCGGTCATAATTTTGCTTCTTCATATACGGTAGATAAAGCAGCTACTTGTACTACTTTGGGTAGTAAATCTAAACATTGCAGTAGGTGTAGCGCTACTACAAGTAATACAACTATATCCGCAATGGGACATTCTTATGGAAATTGGAATATGACAAAACAGGCTACCTGCACAACAAAAGGATCGTCAGAGAGAAAATGCTCTAAGTGTTCACAAAAAGATACAAAAGCAATTGCTGCGCTAGGTCATAATTGTAGCACTGAATGGGTTATAGATAAAAAAGCTACTTGTACTGAGTCGGGCAGTAAATCTCATCATTGTTCAAGATGTAATTACATATGTGATATAACTACCATATCGCCTTTAAATCACTCATGGTCTGAATTTGTTGTTACTAAAAAAGCAACAATAAATTCGCAAGGTGAAAAAACAAGGAATTGCACAAGGGCTAACTGTAATGCAACTGAGAAAATTACAATTGCCATGTTAGCCGAAGATGGGCATGAGCACGATTTTGAAGAATGGGAAACTGTTGCTGAAAACACTTGTGTAAATGATGGTCTGGCACAAAGAAAATGTTCTATATGCCAACAAAGCGAAAATAAAACTATTGCAGCTAGTGGTCATAAGTTTGGAGGATGGGAGACTATATTGGAAGCAACCAATGAAAAAGATGGATTGTTAGAGTGTTTTTGTGCGGTTTGTGGAGAAAGAAAGAGTAAAATAATTTCTAAAATTTCAAATGTAGATTCTTCTAGTGTAGAAAACAACGGACATTTAAGCGATGAAAAGAAGAATCTAATAATACCTATAATAATTACTTGTTTTGTAATATCGGCAATAGTAATTATTTATATAATGAAATTTAAAAAACGCAAATAATAATTTAACAAAATAAATTTTATGAATTGTTTTTACAAGGAAGATTTTTATGAAAAATTTATTTACTGGACAATATAAAAAAAGGGTACCTAAGACTCTTAATGAATGTATTAAACCTGACGGTGTTTCAACAGACCTTTGGAAGTGGGCTGAAAGGCTTGAAAGATTTGGAGCCATAATATTTTATTCTATAATTATTTTAGGTAGTATCATTGCAATTGCGATAGGTGTAAATGTATATAAGGGATATAGCGTTATAGATGAAGATGAAGCGATTTTAATGTCCTTTTTATCCATAGTAATAAGTGTGTTTGCATTTGCAATAAGTGCATTTGTTGAATATTGTATATACCATTCGGTAGCATTACTTATTGGTGCATTAGCAAGTATTGTTCAAAACACAAATATATCTGCTAATTTATCGTTGTATGGTATAAAGGGTAAATCGGGAGATAAATTCTCCGAACCGATAACTAAGGATAAAAAAGCAGAAAAAACAGAGTCGACTTCTAAGTCGGGTGATCCTATAACAGGTGTAAAATTAGAGATTGTTCCAACACATATAGAAGAAAACTCTAAGATGTGCTTAGTTTGTTGTAGGTCAGTACCTATTGATCAAAAGGTTTGTGTTTGTGGTAGCGAAGAATTTGATGTGTCAGCAGATACGGTGGAAAATAATAACGAGTTTGAGGAAACTAAAACAACATGGGTAGGAACCTGTGATTTTTGCGGTAGGGAAGCGGTTTTACTTAGAGGGTATATAGTAAACGGAACCGAAATGGGATTATGTGAAAATTGCATTAAAGATAATGAATAAAACAAATTTTAAATTTAATTTTATTATCTTTTTGTAGGGGATGGCGTTTATCGACATCCCGTTTAGTTCGATATAGGTTTACAGTGCGTCGAAAATCGCCGCACCCTACAAACGAAAATATAATTTTCAAATATTTGTAGGGTACGGATTTATCCGTACCGAAAAAGGAAGGCATTAGTGCCTTCCCTACATATAAAAAAGACGGCATCAGCCGTCTTTTTTGTTTACTGCTCATCAATAGAAAGTGAGAAGCCTGGCATAAATTCTTCCATAAAAACCTCTGCCTCGGGAAGCTTCATATCTTCAATAGCTTTTCGAACCGATTTTTCGGCAACTAAAAACTCGCGGTTTCCCATATTAAGCTCTTCGGTGCATTTAATAAGCGCCGAAATTTTATCTGCCGCTTTAACTAAACGCTTGATTTTTTCGTCTGGCGAATAGATTTTAAGAAAATCCTCTTTAAAATCTTCGGGCAACATATCTTTGAGACTGTTTTCGGCGGCGGCTTCAATTTGCTTGTATGCTGATTTGATTTCGTTGTTATAATATTTAATAGGTGTTGGCATATCGCCGGTTATAATTTCCGAAGAATCGTGATACATAGCAACAACTGCGGTGAAATTCGGGTCCACATTTCCGCCGAAACGCTTATTGCTTATAATAGCCAAAGCGTGCGCAATCTGAGCCACCTCAAAGGAATGTTCGCTAAGGTTTTCGGTTTTAGTATTTCTCATAAGTCCCCAACGGTAGATATTTTTCATACGGGACATAACTGCATAAAAATTGTTTTTCAAAATTAACACTTCCTTTATTGAATATTATACCATTAAGTGATATAATATCAACAAAAAGATTTAAAAAGGATTTATATAAATGAATTTTTCTGTTTCAAAGGCTAAAATTTTAAAGCCGCAAAAAGAAAAAGCTTTCAGCACATTTTTAATAGCTCTTTTAACCGCTATGGCATTTTTTATACCTTATATTATAATAGACGGCGGAACTTTTACCTTTTACGGCGACTTTAATGCTCAGCAAATACCTTTTTATACTGAGTGCCATCGCGCTGTAAGGTCGGGTGAGATTTTTTGGAGTCAGTATACCGATTTAGGCTCTAATTTTATCGGTGCTTATAGTTTTTATCTTTTGGGAAGTCCGTTTTTCTGGATAACACTTCCGTTTCCTACTGCCTGGGTGCCTTATTTTATAGGACCTTTGCTTATTTTAAAATTTGCTTTATCGGCGCTTACAGGATATTTATTTATCCGTCGTTTCACAAGAACACCTGCCGCCGCAGAGCTTGGCGGTTTAATGTATGCCTTTTCGGGTTTTGCGGTTTATAATATATTTTTCAACCATTTCCACGAAGCAATAGTATTTTTTCCATTGCTTTTATTATCGCTTGAACAGTTAGTTACCGAAAATAAACGTTTTTTCTTTGCTTTAATGGTGGGTTTATGCGCTTTAACAAATTACTATTTCTTCTTTGGAATGTTTATTTTCCTTTTGATTTATTATTTCGTAAGAGTGTTTACAGGTGCATATAAATTTAAGTTTTCAAGATTTTTATGTATATGGTTTGAGGGAATATTGGGTGTTGCGCTAGCAGCATTTATACTTCTTCCGTCTGTTTTGGCTGTGAGCGGCAATCCAAGAGTAGACAATATTCTTATGGGTTGGAGCGCCATAATGTATGGCAAGGAGCAGATATACGGAAATATTTTAGAGTGCTTCTTTTTCCCGCCTGATATCCCTGCCCGTCCTGTGTTTTTCCCGGGAGCTAAGGTGCAATGGTCGTCGCTCGGCGGTTGGTTGCCGCTGTTTAGCACGGTTGGAATTTTCGCGTTGTTTAAAAACCGCAAAAAGCATTGGCTTAAAACCCTTATAGGAATTTGCATTTTTATAGCATTAGTACCTTTTCTAAACAGCGCATTTTCGGCTTTTAATACGGCTTTCTACACCAGATGGTTTTATATGCCGATTCTTATGATAAGCCTTGCAACTGTTATGCTAACCGAGGATAATTCGGTAGATTGGAAGCCGAGCTTTAAATGGGTTATGGGTATAACCGTTGCTATAAGCTTGGTTATAGGTCTTTTTCCGAGAGAAAAGGATGAAAACGGCAAAGTGCTGTTTGGCTTATTTAGTCAGGGAAGCAGCGAAGAAGACTTTTATATGTATCTTTCACGCTTTATCATAACCTGCTTTATAGCTATAATGAGTTTGGTTATTTTAGGTTTTACCTTAAAGCCTATAAAGAAAGATAAAAAGCTGTTTTTCAAAACTGCAACCGCCTGTGTTTGTATAATAACGATTGTTTATGCAAACTTTTATATGATTTGCGGCAGGTCCCACGCTACCGATGCCAAGGATGTTGTTATAAATCAGCTTATAAACGGGGAGATTAATCTGCCTCAAAAGGATAAATACCGCGTTGAAACCTATGGCGGTCCGAACAATGCTACTATGTTTTTAGGATATTCGGGAAATATTTCTTTTCATTCAACCATATCTCCAAGCATAATGGAGTTTTATGATTATATAGGTATAGAGCGAACTGTTAACAGTGAGGCTTCGGAGGATTATTATGCTTTAAGGTCTTTGTTTTCGGTTAAATATCTTATAAACAGTAAGCATAGCAGCGAAAGCTTTGTTGATACCGAAACAGGTGAGACCGCTATGCCGGGATATAATTATCTTAAAACCGAAGATGATTTTTATATCTATGAAAACGAAAACTATATACCCTACGGCTTTTCGTATGACTATTATATGACTGAGGAATTTTGCGAGGGCTTTAATAATGAACAAAGAGCCAGTATGATGCTTAAAGCGGTTGTTTTAAACAAAGAGCAGATTAAGAAATATGCATATATGTTTAAAGATATTGAAACCGACGAGGATATAAGCTTTTATTCAGAGGGCGAAACCTCTCTTTCGACCGATTATGATACCTTCTGTTTCGATTGCGAAAAGCTAAAAGAAACCGCTTCAAAGGACTTTAAATATACCAAAAACGGATTCACTGCGACGGTTTCTCGCGATAAGGAAAGCCTTGTATTTTTCTCTATTCCTTATGATAAAGGATTTACAGCAACCGTAAACGGAAAACCTGCCCAGATAGAAAATGTTAATCACGGCTTTATGGCGGTTAAGGTGAAAGCCGGTGAAAGCAAAATAGAATTTAAGTATATGACACCCGGATTAAATTTAGGTTTAATCATAACAACCTTTGCGGCGCTTATTTTCCTTATATATATTCTTTCATTCGCTTTATGGAGCAGAACTCATAAAAAGGATACGGTTTATCCTGAGGGTGAACAGCTACTTAAAGCCTTCAAAAAATGGGAAATAGAGGAACAACAGAAAATGATAGAAGCCGAGGAGGCACTTTTAAAGCCTTCTATTCTGGATATTGATACTAATATTAGTGTTCCAAGCATAAACGAGGGATTTGAAAACGGGTTTAAAATAAATCCTGAGGCTATAAGCGACTTGGAGGACACTATAAACGACTCTGAGGAATAAATCTTGTAAAGTTAAAAAAATTATGTTATAATATATTGATTAGAATTATTTAAGGATTTGATTTATATATGTGTAATATCGAAACTGAACAAAAGAAAAAGGTTTTAAGCTGTATTCAGCCGAGCGGAATGTTAACCCTCGGAAACTATTTGGGTGCGCTTAAAAACTGGGTTAATATGCAAGATGAGTTTGATTGTACCTTTGCGGTTGCCGACCTTCATGCGATAACAGTCCGTCAAGAGCCTGCGGCGCTTCGTTCTCAGATTTATTCAACCTATGCGCTTTTATTGGCGCTGGGTATTGACCCTGAGAAAAATACTGTTTTTATTCAGTCGCATGTGCCGTTTCATACTCAGCTTTCTTGGCTTTTATCCTGTAATACTCAGTTCGGCGAAATGTCTCGTATGACTCAGTTTAAGGATAAATCAGCAAAGCATCCTGAAAATGTTAATGTTGGTCTTTTCTCGTATCCCGTTTTAATGGCGGCAGATATTTTGCTTTATAAACCTGATTTTGTGCCTGTTGGTGCAGACCAAAAACAACACCTTGAAATCGCCCGTGATATTGCGGTTAGATTTAATAACAAATATGGCGATGTTTTCACTATTCCTGAGCCTTATATTCCAAAAACAGGCGCTCGCGTTATGTCGCTTCAAGACCCAAGTAAAAAAATGTCCAAGTCGGACGATAATGTTAATTCCTGGGTTGCTATTTTAGATAGTAAGGACGATATTATCCGCAAATTTAAAAGAGCGGTTACCGATAGCGAGGCTTGTGTACGTTTTAGCGAGGAGCAGGCAGGAATTTCTAATCTTATAACTATTTATTCTGCGGTAACAGGCAAAACCGTAGCTGAAATTGAGCGCGAATTCGAGGGTAAGGGTTACGGCGAGTTTAAATTAGCAGTCGGTGAATCGGTTGCAGATACCTTAGCTCCGATAAAAGCTTCTTATGAGGAAATTATCAAGGATAAAAAAGCTCTTGAACAGCTTTATAAAGAGGGTGCTGATAAGGCTTGCCGTCAGGCTTATAAAACCTATAATAAGGCTATGAAAAAGGTCGGTTTTGTTTTATGATAGCATTTCCGCTTGTTGGCAACGAGAAGATTGCAAATGCGGTTTTAGGTTCTTTTAAAGAAAATCGTTTGCCTCATGCTATTATTATTGAGGGAGACGAGGGAACAGGCAGACACACCTTGGCTACCTATCTTTGCAAGGGCGCGGTTTGCGAAGGCGCGGAGAAGCCTTGCGGAAGCTGTATTAATTGCAATTTGATAAAAAGCAATAACCACCCCGATGTTTCGGTTATAAAGCCTGCTGAAAATAAAAAGTTTATAACGGTTGACCAGGTCAGAGAAATTATTGAGCAAGCGGTTATAAAGCCTAATACCGCAAAAGGTAAGGTTTTTATTATAGACCCTGCCGATAATATGAACCCTCAGGCTCAAAATGCGCTTTTAAAGATTTTAGAGGAGCCTCCTGAAAACACTTATTTTATTTTAATTGCTGAAAATAAATCCGCTTTGCTTGAAACGGTTATTTCCCGCTCGGTTGTTTTATCTTTAACCTCGGTTGAGCTATCGGCAGGAGTTGAATATCTTTCTAAAAACAGCAAGTATACTACGGAGGTTATAACCTTTGCTTTGAAAGAAGCCGGTCTTAATATCGGAAAGGCAATTAAATTGCTTTCAGGCAAGAAAAAAAGCAAGGCTAATATTTGCGCAAAAGAATTTTTGAGGTTTATGGACCTGAATGATAGTTGGGGAATGTTAAGCACAACTGCGGCATTTGAGAAAAACCGTCTTTTAGCGGAAGAATTTTTAAAAGAATTAAAGCTTTTGATAGTATCAGAGCTCAAACTAAAAAACGAAGGTAACAGAGCTAAAAAACTTTTTAGACTTTATTCTGAAATTGCTGCGTTTGAAAAGAATTTAGAGCTTAACATAAACTTAAATTTATTATATTGCTCGCTTGTGAGCAGTGTTATGCAAATGAGATAAAGTTCTATTTGCTGAAAGGATATATTTTTTATGACAGATGTTGTATCAATAGTATTTAAACCAGGCGGAAAGGCTTATTATTTCGACCCTTGCGGTTTTAAATATGAGGTGGGCGATAAGGTTATAGTTGAGATGCTTACCGGCAAAGAAATGGGTACGATTGAACGCGGTGTTCACTCGGTTGAGGATGATAATATTCCTCCCCCGCTTAGAAAGGTTTTAAGAAAAGCCACTGAGAAGGATTTAAAAAAGGTTGAAGAGAACCGCCAGAAAGAAGCAGAGGCTTTGCCTGTTTGCGAAAAAATGATTGAAAAGCATAAGCTTGATATGAAGCTTGTAAATGTTGAGTATTCTTTTGATGGCGGAAGAATTGTATTTTTCTTTACATCAGAGGGTAGGGTTGATTTTAGAGAACTTGTTAAAGACCTTGCCGCTCATTTCCACACAAGAATTGAGCTTCGCCAAATCGGCGTTCGCGATGAGGCTAAAATTTTGGGCGGTATCGGTATTTGCGGTCAGCCTTATTGCTGCAAGCGTTTTTTAAATGATTTCCAAACGGTTTCAATAAAAATGGCAAAGGAACAGGGATTATCGCTTAATCCTACTAAGGTTTCGGGCAGCTGCGGAAGACTTATGTGTTGCCTTAAATATGAGCAAGAGGCTTATGAGTATTTGGATACCATAACTCCACGTGTTGGCGCAACCGTTAGAACTCCTGAGGGAACTGCCAGAGTTACCGATGCCAACCTTATAACAGGAAACTTATGGGTTAAAGAGGAAACCCCCGAAGCGATACCGAGAAAGGTTCATCGCAGTCAGGTTAAATTGGTAACAAAGAAAAAGCAAACTAAAGAAAATTCAAACGAAGAATAAAAGAAAAGGCTATCTTACCGAGGTGAGATAGCTTTTTGCCATATAATAAGATAAAATTATTATATTGTCGCCTTAACACCCAAACGGGTATGGCTTCGCCGTTTATTTAATAATAAGTGCAAAATTTAAAATGCAAAGTGCTAAATTAATGTGTTGCGAAGCGACGGATATATAAGTCGGCATAGCCGACACCGAAACTTTGCATTTATAATTTAGCATTTTGCTTTAATTAAAGTAAAGGATAGTATTACCGAAGTTAAAAATTTCTACTATTCTTCTGAGAAATCGTCTTTGCCAACACCGCAAAGTGGGCAAACGAAATCGTCAGGTAGGTCTGCGAAAGCGGTGCCGGGAGCGATGCCGTTTTCCTCGTCGCCGAGAGCCTCGTCATAAACCCAACCGCAAATGTTGCATACATATTTGCTCATTTTAGTTTCCTCCTTAAAATTTATTTTATTTCTTCGAAATCTGAAGCGGGATGTTTGCATAAAGGACAGATGAAATCATCAGGTAAAGTGTCTCCTTCGTAAACATAACCGCAGATTTTGCAAACGAAACCTTTTTTGCCTTCGGTTTGAGGCTTTGGTTTAACATTGTTTTGATAGTATGTGTAGGTCATGGTCTCTTTATCCGAAAGAACGCGAGATTCTGTAATCGAACATATAAACATACCGTGAGTATCAAGGTCCAGATATTGCTCAACCTTTAATGACATAAAGGAATTTATATAACGGGGAAGAATAGCAAGTCCGTTATTGGAATGAGTAGGCGGATTACCCTCGAATTTATCCGCATTTCTTCCGCTTTTAAATCCAAACTGCTCGAAAACCGAGAAAGGAGTTTCGGTGGTTAGGCAGTTTATATTAAGTTTTCCACTTTGTTTAATAACATGGTGGGAATAATTTTCTTTATTTATTGTAACAGCGATGCGGTTAGGGGTGTTTGTAACCTGGGTTACGGTGTTTACAATAAGTCCGTTATCTCTTTTCCCGTCAAACGAAGTAACAACATAAAGTCCATAACCGATATTGAATAAAGCGGTGGGGTCGTTTTTATTAGTGTTGTCCTCTTTAAGCGCGATATATTCGCGGCAAAGCTCGTCAGACAGCGCTTCAATTTGAGCGTTGCTTTCCTCGTTTAATGCCGATAAAATTTTAACTGAATTTTCGGTAAAGGTTATATTTTGGCTCTTTTCAAGCATACCCTTCATAACCTTTGCGGCAACAGGTGCCCAGCTTCCGTTCTCAATTAAAGCTACTGTTCTGTTAGAGAAATTTCTTTCGGTTAAATGGGTAATAAATTCTCTCATAAAGGGGAATATTTCTGCGTTATAGGTGGTTGTTGCAAGCACTAATTTGCTGTAACGGAAAGCATCCTCAACCACCTCTGCCATATCTGAACGGGCTAAGTCGTTCACAACCACTTTGGGACAACCTTTTGCCTTTAATTGCTCGGCTAATGCCAAAACAGCTTTCTTGGTGTTGCCGTAAACCGAAGTGTAAGCTATCATAATGCCGTCTTCTTCGGGTTGATAGCTCGACCAGATGTTATAAAGATTAATATAATAACCTAAATTTTCTTTTAGAACAGGTCCGTGCAGTGGGCAGATTATCTCGATATCAAGACCTGCGGCTTTTTTGAGCAGAGCCTGAACCTGAGCACCATATTTTCCAACAATGCCTATATAATAGCGTCTTGCCTCGCATGCCCAATCCTCGTCTACATCATTTGCACCGAATTTGCCGAAGCCGTCTGCCGAGAAAAGCACCTTATCAGCAGAGTCATAGGTTACGATAACCTCAGGCCAATGCACCATAGGTGCTGCAACAAAGGTTAGAGTATGCTTGCCTAAATTCAAGGTATCGCCTTCGCCGACTATAATTCTTCTGTCCTCAAACTCGGTACCGAAAAAGTTTTTCATCATATTAAATGCTTTTTGCGAGGAAACAATAGTAGCATCAGGATATGTTTTTGCAAAGTTTAAAATGTTTGCTGAATGGTCTGGTTCCATATGTTGAACAATAAGATAATCGGGTGTTTTTTCGCCCAATGCGTTTTGGATATTATCAAGCCATTCATGAGTGAAATTAGCATCAACCGTATCCATAATAGCGATTTTTTCGTCCATAATCGCATAAGAGTTATAGCACATACCGTTTGGCACGATATACTGACCTTCGAAAAGGTCTATATTTCGGTCGTTAACGCCGATATATTTAATGTCATTTGTTATAGTCATAATTACACCTCTTAATATAAATGCTATTTATATTATATATGATATTTTGATATTTTCAAGTCAAGTTTTTAAATTTTACAAATGCTTGAAAAAAATTTAAAAAAATGTTAAAATAACTAAGATTTTTAAGTTTTCACGGAGGAAATAAAATGTCTGCTTTAAAAGGATTAGAGCCTGAAAGAGTTTTTGAGATTTTTGACGAGATTTCAAGTATACCGCATGGCTCAGGAAATATGAAGGAAATAGCCGATTATTGCGAGAATTTTGCTATCAAAAATTCGCTTAGATATATAAGGGATAATGCCCATAATATTATAATTTTTAAAGAGTCTTCAAGAGGATATGAAAATGCCGAGCCTTTGATTTTGCAAGGGCATATAGATATGGTTTGCCAAAAGGATAAGGATTATAATATTAATTTTGAAAAAGACGGTTTAAAGCTTTATGTTGACGGTGATTTTTTAAAGGCTAAGGGTACAACACTTGGCGCAGATAACGGGATTGCCGCCGCTATGATTTTAAACATTTTGGAGAGAAATGATATTTCGCACCCGCGAATTGAAGCGGTTTTTACCACCGATGAGGAGATTGGAATGATAGGCGCTATGGCACTTGATGTCTCGCCTTTAAATAGCCGAAAAATGATAAATCTGGACTCGGAGGAAATTGATACGGTTACGGTTTCTTGTGCCGGCGGAAGCGAATTTAATGCTTTTTTAAAGGGTGAATCAGAGGCTTCAAGCGGAGAGCTTTTAACCTTGACTATTAAAGGTTTAAAGGGCGGTCATTCCGGTGTTTGCATAAACGAGGGCAGACAAAATGCGCATATACTTTTAGGAAGAATATTAGGGTTTATGAAAGCATTTTCTTATTTCAAGCTTGTATCAGTTTCAGGCGGAGATAAATCGAATGCAATTCCGAATTTTTGCACCACCACCCTTTTATGCGAAAATGCAAAGGAATTTAAAGAAAAAGCAGAGGAATATGTAAAAATTATAAAAGAAGAAATTTCTGCCAGAGAGCCTGAATTTGAGGTAAACATTGAATTGGGCGAAGTTGAAAACGCAGAGACTTTTAGCGATGAAGTTTTAGATAAATTTATATTTGCGCTTTTCTGCACCCCAAACTCCGTTTTGGAAATGAGCGCGGAAATAGAGAATTTGGTTGAAACCTCGCTTAATTTAGGTGTTTTAAATTCAGATAATAATAAAATCACTTTTGGATATGCTCTGAGAAGTAATAAAAAATCGGCTTTAAAGGCTTTGGAGGACAAGCTTTACCGCTTTTACTCAGTTATAGATGCCGAAATCGAAACAGGCGGTCATTATCCGCCTTGGGAGTTTAACCCAAATTCTTCATTGCAGAAAATTTATGAGAAATGCTATTTTGAGCAGTTTGGAGCAAAACCCAAGGTTGAGGCTATTCATGCAGGGCTTGAATGCGGTGTTTTTGCGGATAAAATAGAAAATTTTGATTGTATCGCAATCGGTCCCGAGCTTCTGGATGTTCATACCGTGAACGAGCGGTTATCAATAAGCTCAACTGCTGAAATATATAAATTACTTCTTGAAATACTAGAAAATTGCAAATAATTTCAGGTTGCAATAAACCACCTTTTGTGGTAGAATATTATGAATTATTTAAAGTCTTTTTGACGGTTAGGAGAAATTATGGATAAAAATACAGGATTTAAACCCTATGTTCCTGCAGAAAAAATCACTCCTGAGCTAACTTTCACCTCTATTTTTATGGGTGTGATTTTGGCGGTGGTTTTTGGCGCGGCTAACGCTTATTTAGGACTTAGAGTTGGTATGACGGTTTCTGCTTCTATCCCTGCCGCAGTTATTGCTATGGGTGTTATCAGAGTTATACTTCGCAGAAACTCTATTTTGGAAAGTAATATCGTTCAAACCGCAGGCTCTGCGGGTGAATCTTTGGCGGCAGGTGCTATATTCACCTTGCCCGCGCTTTTCTTATGGGCGGCAGAGGGCAAAACCAGTAAACCCTCTTTATTGGAAATCACCCTTATTGCTTTAATCGGCGGTCTTTTGGGTGTGTTCTTTATGGTGCCTTTAAGAAATGCTTTAATAGTTAAAGAGCATAATGTTCTTCCGTATCCTGAGGGAACTGCTTGCGCAGAGGTTTTGCTTGCAGGCGAAAAAGGCGGTGCAAACGCGTCAACCGTATTTGCAGGTATGGGATTTGCGGCTTTATTTAAGTTTATTATTGACGGACTCAAATTGGTATCGGGTGAGGTTTCAGGCAGAGTTAAAGGTTATGCCGGCGAAATCGGAACTCAGATTTATCCTGCTGTTATGAGTGTTGGTTATATATGCGGACCGAGAATATCCTCTTATATGTTCTCGGGCGGTGTTTTGGCTTGGCTTGTTCTTATCCCGATTATTGTGCTTATAGGTGCGGACGCGGTTATTTATCCCAGTACTGAGCTTACTATCAGTCAAATTTTCGCTGAGAGCGGAGCTTCAGGTATCTGGAGTAATTATATCAGATATATCGGCGCAGGCGCTTTGGCGGCAGGCGGTATCATAAGCCTTATTAAATCTTTGCCGCTTATTATCAAAACCTTCGGCGGCGCCATTAAGAGCGTTAAGGGTAGCGCTTCAAATTCTCTTTTGCGTACCGAAAAAGATATGAGCATGAAGATTGTTCTAGCGGCGATTTTAGTGCTTACATTATTGGTTTGGTTAGTTCCTGCAATTCCTGTAAATCCGATAGGTGCTATTATAATTGTTGTGTTCGGTTTCTTCTTTGCAACCGTTTCTTCAAGAATGGTAGGCTTAGTAGGCAGCAGTAATAACCCTGTTTCAGGTATGGCTATCGCAACCCTTCTTATTGCAACATTAGTTCTTAAATTTACAGGCAACAACGGTATAAAAGGTATGTGCAGTGCTATTGCAATTGGCTCGGTTATTTGCATAATCGCCGCTATTGCAGGAGATACCTCGCAAGACCTTAAAACAGGCTTCTTGCTTGGCGCTACTCCTAAAAAGCAACAAATCTCTGAGGTTATCGGTGTTTCAGCTGCAGCTCTTGCTATCGGCGGAACTCTTTATCTTCTCGATAGTGCTTGGACCTTCGGCTCAGAGGCAATTCCCGCTCCACAGGCAAACCTTATGAAGCTTATTATCGAGGGCGTTATGGGCGGAAATCTTCCTTGGCCACTTGTATTCATCGGCGTATTTATAGCGGTTGTTGTTGAGCTTTTGGGTATTCCTGTGCTTCCGTTTGCAATAGGTGTTTATTTGCCTGTTCAGCTTAATGCCTGCATTATGATAGGTGGTATCGTTCGTTTGGTTATTGATAAAATCAAGCGCGAAGAGAAAGAAAAAGAAGCTATTAAGAATGACGGTATTCTCTTCTGCTCAGGTATGATAGCGGGTGAGGGCTTAGTTGGTATATTGCTTGCAGTATTTGCTATATTTGGTCTTGATAAGATTATCGACCTATCGGGATTTGTTCCAAAGACAATTTCAGATATAGGCGGTTTAGTATTGTTTGCAATAATCATTTTAACCTTGCTTAAATTTTCTCTCTTTAAGAAACGTAAAAAAGAAGTATGAAAAAAACAGAAACAGCGGAAAACTTCCTTGAAAAAAAGCCTGTGAAAAATCCCGAAATTGCTTGGAAAAAAGATGAAAGCGGAAATATAACTCTCGAGGTTGAGAATAAAGGATTTTTCAATAAAATAGCTCAAAAGGTTTTTAAAAAGCCTAAATATAGCTTTATCCATTTAGATGAAATGGGAAGTTTCGTTTGGCCTTTTATCGACGGCGAACGAGATATTATTGCCATAGGAGAAGATGTTAAAGCGCATTTTGGCGAAAAGGCAGAGCCTTTATATGAGCGGCTTGCAAAGTATTTTCAAATACTTGAAAGCTATGGCTTTGTGAAATTTTAATACAAAATATCCCGACAAGGTGAAATCTCCTTGTCGGGATATTTTTATCTGAATAATATTTTCTGCTCGGTGTTTTCGATGATTTCTTTTGGAACGCGGTAATACTTAACTATCGGGGTTAATGTCATACCGTCAATCTGAACTTTTTCTTCGGCATACGGCAAAAGTTGTTCGTCCGGCAAAGCGTAAATTATATCGCCGTCCTGATAAATTCCGTTTTCATTTTTTGAAACCTCACCTGCGGTTTCAGCATATAAAAGGTCTTTATTTTCGTTTATATACCACAACCCCTCAGACAAACGCATACTGCAACAAAATGCGGCTTCATAAGTTCTGGCTTTAAGATAATCCCATGGACTTGACTCGGTTACAAGAGTATCTGTTCCTGCGCCGCCGTTATCTCTTTGCAAGGTAGAAAAACCGTTATGATAAATTCTTGCGGCGGTTTTTCGGTATTCTTCCAATTTTGTTGTTTTATAAAGCTCTAATGAGAGCATGAGCGAGTCAACCACTGCGCAAGGCTCGGTCCATGTATCAGGACGGTTCCACCAGTTGAGATTTTGGTATGTATAGGTCATACCGCCGCCGTTTACATATAATTCGTATATTTGTTTTGCGCCGTTCAGGTATTTTTCTTCCTTGGTAACAGAATACATACGCATCATTCCGCGAGCGGCAGTCAGGGTACAATGGGTTTGAACGCGAAGATTTGCTTTATCGATGGATAGGTATACATCTATCATTTCGTCGAGCAATTCTTTAACTTCTATGTTTTTCGTGATTTTATAGACATGAGAAAGCCCGTCAACACTCATGAAAGCGCAACCGATATCGCTGGATAAAAGCCAGTTGCCGAAGTAACCGATTTCGTTTCCGCTAACATCGCCCTCGTCTTTTTTCGAGCGGTCTATCGGATAAGTGGAAAACATACCTTTGGTGCGCATAAAAAGATTTTCGGTTATATTTTTTATAAAGTTTAGAATGGTATCACTTGGGAATTGCTCATAGTATTCGCAAAGACCGCGAAGCAACCACGAATGCCCCGAAAGCTGTTGTTCTAAGATAACATCCGTGCGTGTGGTTCCCAAATATCCCTTTTCATTAAGTTTAGAGGGAAGCATTTCTATCATTTGGTTCATACAAGGGATTTTTTCACCGCTTATTTTGTAATGCGAAACAAAGCTTAAAAGCGCTCTGCCTTCCTTATCGGCGGGCCAATCATAAGCTTCGGGCGCAAAAACCTCGTTTATTTGATAATAAGAAGAATCGGCCAGTCTTTTAAAATTGAGTGCTATTCTTGCGGATAATTCTTTTTCGTTTATATGTTTTATCATAACTTTGACCCCCGATATACGAAATTTTATTTTGTTATAGCATAATTTATTTTATAATGCAACAATAAAAACCGTATTTAAGGGTTTCTTTGAAAATAATGTTTAAATTTTTGCATATTTTGCGTAATTTTTGATATACAAATATTTCGATGTATATTAAAATTATATATGTGAAAATTTACAAACTTTGCGGCATATAGTTTAAAAATATATGCAATTAGCTTGATTTGATAGATTGGGAGATTCATTATGTTTGTAGTTAAACCGCCTTTTTTGGGAGTGGCATACTATCCTGAGGATTGGGATGTATCGGAAATAGATAAAGATATTGAAAAAATGTTGTCGATTGGCATAAATGTTGCAAGAATAGGCGAGTTTGCATGGCGCAAAATGGAGCCCAGAGACGGCGAATTTGATTTTTCCTGGCTTCATGAGGTGGTTGATAAGCTGAAAAATGCGGGTATCGCTATTGTTATGGGAACACCTACTGCTGTGCCTCCTGTATGGCTTACTAAAAAATATCCCGATATGTTAGTGCAATATAAAAACGGTAGGGTTATGCAACACAGCGGAAGAAGACACGCTTGTTCAAATCACTCTGAATATTTAAAATATTCTGCCCGAATCGTTGAGAAAATGGCAATGGAATTTGGTAAAGAAGAAGCAATAATCGGTTGGCAGATTGATAACGAAATTTATTTGCAGAATAACGAGGGTTGTTTCTGTGAAAACTGCTTAAAAAAATATCATGAGCATTTAAAAAATAAATTCGGCACGGTTGAAGAAATGAATAAGAGGTTAAATCTTAACCTTTTCAGCCAGATTTACGATAGCTTCGATGAAGTTCCTTTGCCGAGAGATACTTGGGAAAATCCGCATTTGAAGCAGGAATTTTTAATTAGCGCAGGTCAGGCAAATATTGATTTTGTTGCTATGCAGGCAAAAATTCTCAGAAAATATACTAATGCGCCGATAGGCACCGACCAAATTCCGTTTAACGGTATGAACTACCGTAAAATGCATGAGCCTCTTGACGTTATACAGTTTAATCACTATAATATTCCTGAAAACCTTTGGGAATGCTTATTATGGTTTGATTATTTGAGAACAATGAAGGACCGTCCTTTCTGGAATACCGAAACTGCAACCTGTTTTTCGGGTTCAACCGGAACTTACGGCAGTATCAAGCCTGACGGTTTTTGTTATGTTAATTCCTGGTTGCCGTTAGCCTTAGGCGGAGAGGCAACTATGTATTGGTTGTGGCGAACTCATTGGGCAGGGCATGAATTGGTTCACGGTTCGGTTTTAGATTCGAGCGGTCGACCGATGTATAGCACTGAGGAAGTAAAAGCAGTAGCAAAGGACTTCAAAAAATGCGCTGATTTTGTAAATAACACAAAAGTTGATACAAATATTGCTTTACATTATTCTTCACTCTGTTATAATATATTTGAGACACAACAGGTTGTCGGCGATTTTCATTATGATACAGCTTTGAAAAAATATTTTTATAAACCGCTTTTAAACGCAGGTATTCGTCCTGATGTTATTGATGAGGAAGCAGACCTCGATAAATATAAAGTGGTTTTCTCTCCGTTAATGATAACTCTTGACCAAGGAAAGCTTCGCGAAAGAATAGAAGAGTGGGTTAAAAACGGCGGCATCTGGATTACAGGTCCTATGACCGATATACGCACGAAAGACGGAACAAGATTTACCGACCGTCTTCACGGAATGTTAGAGGAATTAACCCCTGCTGTCTTTAAATATTGGTTTCCTGACAGAGAAAAAAGTGTTAAATCTAAATGGAACGATGGTGAAGCTTTTAGCGGAAACGCTTATTATGAAATATTTGAGCCTGACAAAAATGCCGATATAGTAACCGTAACAGATGGGCATAAAGAGATTATCGGCGGCTCGGTTATGCAATGTTTCCCCGTTGGAAAAGGCTTTGTTTATGTTCTGGGTACTATGCCTGACGAAAAGGATATGAACAAACTGATTTCGGCTGTTTGCGAAAAAGCAAATATTTCTTGCAATACGGTAGAGGGCAATTCGATTATTGTGGCTTCGCGCAAGGGCAAAGATACCGAAGGCTTGATTCTGGTTGATGTTTGCGGATTAGGCGGAACATATCATAATAATATAAAATACAGAGATATTATTTCTGAAAGAATTTTCGAAAATAATATTGAAGTTAAACCGTACGAGGTTATGGTGCTTGAAAAAGTTGTTTGCAGTTCTTTAAAATAAAATGATAACGATGAAATAAAATTTGAGGAGATTAAATAATGGCGGAAAAGAATTACCTTATTGGCAACGCTCATTTAGATCCTGTTTGGCAGTGGCGAATATCCGAAGGGTTATCGCTGATAAGGTCGACCTTTCGTTCTGCTCTGGATAGAATGAAAGAGAATGAAAATTATAAATTCACCAGCGCTTGCGCAGGTTACTATTTTTGGATAAAAAATATCGACCCTGAAATGTTTGAAGAAATCAAACAGCGAGTAAAAGAAGGCCGTTGGGGAACGGTAGGCGGTATGTGGGTGCAACCCGATTGCAACATTCCGTCGGGCGAAGCTTTTTGCAGACATTTTCTTTATTCTCAAAAGTTTTTCAAAGAAAATTTCGGTGAAATTACTAATATAGGATATAATGTTGATTCCTTCGGTCATAGTGCAGTTCTTCCGCAGTTGTTTAAAAAATCAGGTATAGATAATTATGTGTATATGCGTCCGACAAGGGAAGTAGAAAACCTTGATTTACCTGAGGAAAATTTACATAAATGGGTAAGTCCTGACGGTAGCGAGGTTACAGCGTTTAGAATACTTGAATTATATAACGGTGATTTATCTGAGGAAAGAGTGAACCTTTATCTTGAAAAGAATCAGGACCAGATGATTTTTTACGGTATAGGTAATCACGGTGGCGGTCCTTCAAAGGAGCATTTAAAGCAGGCTGAGGAATGGGTTAAAAAAGACGGGTTTAAGTATGCTGTTCCGAGTGAGTATTTTGAAAATATAGACGGTATAGAAATGCCTGTTGTAACAGGCGATTTAAAACATCATGCCTCCGGTTGTTACAGTGCAAACAGCAGGGTTAAATTTGAAAACCGCCGCAGCGAATGCGAGCTCGTTAGCGCTGAAATATATGATACATTGGCTTCTCTTATAGTTGGCGGAGAATGTAATAATGCGGAATTTGAAAAAGCATGGCAGAGAGTTATGTTCAATCAGTTCCATGATGTTATAGCTGGCTGTTGTATTAAAGAGGCTTATCTCGATGCTTCTAACGCTTATGGCTATGCGCGTCAAAAAGCGCATGAGCTTGAAAATTATGCCCTTCAAAGAATAGCCGCAAAAATTAAAACAACCGATTTCCTTGATGCCGATTTCTCCGAAATGAGAGACCGACTTTGGTACAGAGAGGGCGAAGGCTCTCCTATGGTTGTTTTCAATCCGCATCCGTTTAGCGTTAAAACCTCTATAAGCTTTGGCGCTTATAGTGTAACAAGAGTGGTTGACCATAATGGAAACGATGTTCCTTATCAGATGGTAAGAGCATCTTATACAGATGGCAAAAACTTTACAAAATGTCTTTTTGAGGTTGAGCTTCCCGCGACGGGTTATAGGGTTTATTATATTTATAAAAAAGAAGAAAATTCGTCTGAAACAGAAATAGCAACCGATTTAAAGGCTACTGAAAGCACTCTTGAAAACAACCTAGTTAAGATTGTTGTTGATAAAGAAAGCGGCGCCGTTACCTCTTATTTGTTAAAGGCAGAAAACCGCGAATTTGCTAAGGGTGAGCTAGGTCGTGCTATTGTTTGCGATGATTCTAAGCATGATACCTGGTCGCATTTGATTAATCATCTTAATGATGATATCGGAGCTTTTGGGGACGGAAGTTTAAGTCTTATAGAAAACGGACCTTTGAGAGCTACCATAAAATCGGTTACCAGAAACGGCAACTCGGTTCTTAAAAAGTATTATACTCTTTATAAAAATGATGCAAGGCTTCATATCCGTGTGGTTCTAGATGTTGATGAGGAATATAAGATTATAAAATTCTCTTTCCCTGTAAATGTTGAGTCTCCGAAGGTTGTATATTCTATGCCGTATGGCTTTATTGAAAAAGCGCCAAACGGAGAAGAGGATATTGCTCATGAATGGGTAGATATGGTCGATAGCAATACAGGTGCAGGCTTAGGTCTTATAAATGACGGAAGATATAGCCATTCAGCGATAGACAATGATTTAAGAGTTATTGTTGCCCGTTCTTGTGCATATTTGGACCATTACGGTCAAAGCACTCGTGATGATGAAATGGAGTTTATAGATAAAGGAGAACAAGAGTTCAACTTTATTTTATTCCCTCATACCGAGAATCAAACAGCAGATATCGCAAATTGCGGTAAAGTGCTTAATATGCCTCCCGTTTTGATTGAGGAATCCCACCATGACGGTGTGTTACCCCAAGAATATTCCGGTTTGGAACTTGATAAGAAAAATATCAGTATTTCTGCTCTTAAAAACAGCGAAAATAATGATGGCTTAGTTATCAGATTTTCAGAAACCGCAGGAGAGGCAACAACTGTTAATGTTGACTTTAAGGCAATAAACCGAAAATTTAAATTGGATTTTACCGCGCAAGAGGTGAAAACAATTAAAATCACCAAAGATGGTAAAATAGAAGAATTAAGAATTATTGAGCAATAATTTTATAAAGCAAAAGCACACACCGAACGGTGTGTGCTTTTAAATTTTATTCAACAAAATTTTCTTCTAAATGATAGTAAACGCTGGCTGGTGGGTCGGTGTATATCTGTTTAAAGCTTGCGGGTGTTATGCCCATTTGTGTTTTAAAGCAGTTGATAAAATAACTGGTGTTCGTAAAGCCAACCGAGAAAGCTATCTCGGTTATATTTTTCTCAGAGCTTATAAGCATTCGTTTTGCTTTGCAAATTCTAACATAATTCAGATATTCGTTAAAGCTTTTACCTGTTATCTTTTTAAAATGCGCCGAAAAATCCGATTGCCTTAAACCGAATTTCTTGGCAATCTGAACAGCGGTTAATTTTTCGGTGTAGTGGTTGGAAATATAGCGGAAAATGTTAATGAATTCTTTTTTAACGCTATCCTTTATCTCCTCTTCGTTTGGGTTGATAGTATTAACTTTGCGGATTAAATCGAGGAATAAATGCGAAATATATATTCTTGTTGCGAATTTATATGCGTAGCTTCGCTCGCGATCCTCTTTCATAATATTATCTATACAATTTTTGATATTAGAGTTTTCAACTTCTTCTTTGGTGTAATAGGTTTTGAAGTCGGAGAAAGAAACGATATAAGGAATAACATATTTAAGCTCCATAAGCGATTGACTGTCAGAACAAATTGTTTCCGGCAAGAATTTAACTGCAAATGACCTATGTATGCCGTAGTCCAAGATATTAACCGAATGAACCTCTTTTGCATTGATTAAAACCATTTCGCCAGGGCGCAAGGTGTATTTTTTGTTACTTACTGTAATAAGAAACTCGCCCTCTAAAATATAGATTATCTCGATAACATTGTGATAGTGGGGCGAAGTCATTAAGACCGGATGGTCGCATATTTGATATACAATTTCATAGTCTTCAAGCTTGATTTCGCCTTTTTCCTCGTATATATCCTGCATAGTAAACCTCCCGATATAAACAAATTTTTAAATATAAAAAATTATATCAAATGTATATTTAATTGTATTATATATTTGTATTTTAATAATGTCAAGTTAATTTGTTTTGCATAAATTTTAATGTTTTTTGCAATTTTAAGTAAATTTTCCTTTTTGCTTTTAAAGACTTAAAAAGGAAGATTTTTGTTTCTTATCACCATAACAAATAAAGGCAAAACTGATAATATATTCCACTTGATAAGGGGTTTAGGGCGGTTTAAAATAAAAATATGATTTTTAAAATTATGTCATAAAAAAGCGTAATTCTTGGATTTATTTTAAAAATTCAAAAAATTATAACAGTTTAATTATAAAACTTAAAAAAATGTTTAATTTTTTGTATGATTTGCTTAATTTTTGGTATACAAAAAAATTCTCGTATGTTACAATTTTAAAAAATCATGGGGGGATTTTGCCTAAAATGAAGAAAATTAAGAAAGTAAAAAAAGAAAACCGCATAATTATGGGCGTTTTATTTGTCTTGTTTTGCATTTATGCGGCAACACTTCTTTTACCGCTTGTATGGATGTTCATAAATTCGTTTAAACCGAATAATAATGAATTTTTCTATGACCAGTGGAAGTTCACCAGTTTTACTTTTGAAAATTATAAACTGCTTTTTACCGGTGAAAACAATATTATGGAAATGTTTGTAAACAGCCTTTTCCTTGCGCTTAGTATACCAACGGTATCAACCTTCTTTTCGCTTTGCGCGGGACATGCGATTGCAAGTTTTGATTATAAATTAAAGAATGTGTTTTATTTTATATTCCTTATGCCTATGTTTGTTTCGGTTGCAGGTACTACACCGTATGTTTATAAACTGCTTAATGATATAGGCTTGTTTGATAAGCACATAGGCTTGATAGTAATGTCTTGCGGTGTATCGGGCTTTGGATTTTTGATGTATTATTCGGTATTCAAAAATATATCGCATACATATAGCGAAGCTGCAATGATGGACGGTGCAGGTTATTGGAGAACATTTATACAGATTTTATGTCCTCAGGCGATAAATCTGATTGCGGCGCAATGGGTTATGGGCTTTATCGGTACCTGGAACGATTTTTCGGGACCGTATCTGTTCTTACCTTCTCATCCAACCCTCGGCGTTGGTGTTAAAGAAATATCCGATAAGATTGATTTAGGATATAGCTACCCACAGCTTTTCGCAACCATTGTTTTGATGCTTATCCCCACTTTAATTTTATATTTCGTATTCCAAAAGAAAATTATGACCGTGTCTTTGGGCGGCGGTATTAAAGGATAAATTTTAAATATTATAAGGAGATGTTTGTATGAAAATTTTTAGAAGACTTTTGGCGGTGGCGCTGGTTGGTGCTATTCTTGCTTGTATGACCGCTTGCGGTTCATCCGGTTCAGATGCCGACAGTAAGAATTATGATTTAGTTGTTAAATACTATTCAGGTGCTTACGGTGATGATTGGATTGAGACAGCCGCTAAGGAATTTGCCGAGGAAAAAGGCGTTAAGGTTCAGGTTGTTCCTTCTTCCGATATGGACTGCGGTGCAGAGAACAGTTTAACAGCAGGTAAAAATCTTGCAGACTTGTATATTGGCTCTTCAAACCGTTGGCAGAGCTGGGTTCAAAGCGGATATATTGAAAACCTTAAAAGTGTTTTTGATTCAACCGTTAAAACCTCAAAGGGCGATGTTAAGATTTCGGATTACATAGACCCAGAGGTTGTTGGCCGTTGCTATATTGAAAGACAGGTTGGAACAGGCGATTCTTATCCCTGGATTGTTCCGTTCACCGCAATGCCTATGTCTTTGGCTTATAACTATGATGCTTTAAAGAAAATCCCTCATACATCTTCCACTGCTGTTTCTGCAGAATCGGTTGATAAAGCTACAAATAAATGGATAGCTCCTCCTAAGAATCTTACCGAATGGTTAGCTCTTTGCGATGATATCAATGCTTATAAGAGCAAAGACGGTCATAAGTATGTTCCGTTTGGTTGGTCTGCATTAGCATTAGAGCAGGTTTATTACTTTATGTTCACCTGGTGGGCTCAATATCAGGGTCTTTATGATTCAAATGTTGCAGGAGAGGGAAGCTTCTATGATTTCTGGAACTTCGGCAACACCTCAAAGACCACTCTTAACCAAACCTTCTCAAGCAAGGTTTTCGAGCAAAAGGGTATAGCCGCTACGCTTGATAATTTCAAAAAACTTGTTATTGATACAAAAACAGGTACTTACAAAAACAGCCTTTCTGCTGTTAACACTATCACAACTCAGGAGCTTACCCGTGCATTATACGCCGAGCGTAACGAGGAAAGACCTGTAATCGCATTTGCAAGTTCCTTCGGTGAATCCGAAGCCAGACTTACCGGTGTTCTTGACAGTGATTCCGATGGCAAGCAGGATTCAGATATTCGCTTTATGAATATTCCTTCTCTTGACGGCCATGAAAATGAGAAATATTTATATTGTGCCTATGACGACCTTATGTTTGTACCTAGTGCTGCAGCTCATAAGGATTTAGCAAAAGAATTCTTAGTATTCCTTTGCAGCGAAGACCAGTTAAAGAAATTTACCGTTCGTTCAAACGGCGGTATCCGTCCTTTCAATTATGATGCAAGAGAAATTGAGGACAAAGCTTTAACTAAATACAATGAGAGCGTTTTCGATGTTTACTATAACAGCACAAAGGTTTATGATTTCCCGCTTAAAGCTTATAAGGAAAGTCCTTATGCAGTTTCACTTATATATACTTACGAAAGCCCGATTGTTTTTGCAGACTTAAATATTGCAACTGTTATGAATATGCTTAAGAAAACAAACGGTGCTGAAATTATGAAGGAAGTCAGAAGAACCTTCGACCTTTCAAAGAACAATTATGTTAAAAAGTTCCGTATGACCGAAGTAAAATAAAAAAGAAATTATATTATACCAATTTGGAGGTATATCGCATTGGTTAATTCTAAAAGAAACCAAATACCGAAAAGGCCAAGAAAAAATTTGAAACGCAATTTGTTTATTGCATCTTTACTAATTGTTCCGATGCTTCATTTTATAGTTTTCTGGCTTTACATAAATGTTGAAACTATCTCACTTGCTTTTATGGATTGGGATTATTTCGCAAATACCTATAAATTTGCGGGAATAGATAACTTTATCGAGCAATTCAGGCAGTTTAAAGAGAGACCTGAAACCATGAATATGTTTTTCAATGCGTTCAGGGCGCTTCCTATTAATATTGCCTGTCTTGTGTTGGCGGTTATTATCGGATATGCCTTTTCAAAGCATATTCGCGGTGAAAAGGTGTTCCGTGTAATTTTCTATTTGCCAACCATGATATCTATCGTAATCCAAACCCTTTGCTACCGTTATATGTTTACATATAGCCCCGGAATGCTTCAGGGTCCTGCGGCAGAATTGCTTAGAATGTTAGGCTTTAATTATAACGGATGGGAAACAACGCTGAACGACCCCGCAGTTATTAATACAATTTGGTGGTTAATTTCAATATTCTGCGTTTGGGCGAGTGCAGGTATTAATATTATTCTTATGGCGTCTGCAATGTCTCGTATACCTGAGAGCGTTATTGAATCGGCAAAGCTGGACGGTGTTGGTTTCTGGCGCGAGCTTTTCCAAATTCATATTCCGCTCATAATGCCTACTATCAGCGTATTCCTGATTAACTCGGTTATGGCAGTATCTGCTTTCTATATCCAACCGATGTTGCTGACAGGAAACACAACCGGACCGGGCAGTGTTTATAATACGGTTGGTTGGTATATGTTTACTATGGCGCCGAAGGCTCAGAGTTCTGATATGCCTTTGATTTCTACAGTAGGCTTTATTTTAACCGTATTGGTATCGGTTATGGTAATCGTGGTTAAAAAGGTTACTGATAAGATTACCCCTGATGTTGATTTCTAAATTAACAAGTATTTAAACAAAGTAAAGGCGAAAATCCAAACTTAAAAAAGGGTTTTGATTATCGCATTTACTAAGGATTGGTAGATGATATTATGAAAATTCGCAGACTAATAGGAGCGGTTTTGGCCGTTTTGCTTAGTACTGTAATTATAATTTCGGCAACTTCATCCGCTTTTGCGCAGGGTGTTGTTATCAAGGGCGAGCCTGACGGTCAGAACAAATCTACCGTTATGGAAGAACATTTTTATTCAGGCTCACTCGAACCGAATTTCACAAGTGATAGCGTAAAAGTTACCACCGATTCTTACAGTATGCATTTCGAAGGTGCATATCATTACGGTTCGGCGCTGGTGCTTACGGCATATAAGCTTAAAGATTACAATAAATTCACCTATTCGATAGATATGCTAGGCACTAATGACGGTTTCATTTATTGCGGTTTCGGCGGTGAAGATGAGAGAACAACTGCATCTTTTTATGATTTCAACCTGTGTGTTTCAAAGGGTGTTACCGCGATTTATGAGATGGGCGGTATGGAATCTTGGACACAGCTTGGAAACACCCCTCTTAATAATGCGTTAACAGTTGGTAAAACAACCGATTTTGCTATAACTCTAGAAAGAGTTTCGGGTAAGGATTATAAAGTTACCTTTGAAATACTTGAAAACGGCGAACCTATTATCACAACCGATTATGGCACTCTTGTTCGTATGGAGCATACAAACGGATATTTCTGTATGTGGGGCGGTATGAATGAGCAGTTCGATATTCGCAATTTCAAGGTTTATGACAGTCCTACTCATTTAGCTTTTTCTGATAATTTTGAAAATAGCAGTCTCACCTATGGCGATGAAGCCTTAGGTGATAGCAAATGGCATATAAACGAGGCAAGATTTACAAAGGATGAAATTTTCATCTCTCGTAATTCGGGCCCTGAATTTAAAAAAGCGGGAGATATTATAACCGCAAAAAGCGAGCTTGTTGCAAGTGATAAAATAAGCAAGCCTTATGAGATTTCATTCGAGGCAGAGATAACAAGTCTCAGTAAAAATTCCACCTTTGGCCTTTATCTCGGTGCTAAAAAATCAGGCACTCTGGATAATGCCACAATATTAGGTGTTAGCGCTTATGATAGTAAATTCGCATCGGTAAACCTTATTAAGAACGGAAAAATACAGGATTACGGAGAGAATTTAATTCCTCTGAGCGTTCTTAATATAGAAGATACATCTGTTAAGATTGAAGCTGTTATTAATAGCGACTATTCTATCAATTTCAATATTGGTGGAGTTAAGTTTACATTTAATAATATAAAGTATGACGGATTCTGGGGAATTTGCAATTATTCCACCGATAAGAGCGCATCAGATGTAAAGCTTAATGTAGTTAAGGTTATCAAAAATACTTATGCTTCTTGCGCAGAGCCTGATTTATCCAACAACTTCGGCGGAATCAAGCTCACTCCTGACGGTTTTGAGGAGTATTACATCAGCGACCGTACATATTATATAGGACCGGGTGTTTCGCTTCGTCCAAAGGGTGCTTTCACAACCGAGCCTTCCCTTTATTTCGAAAATGCTGGCTCATACAGTGCTTTCGCACCTAAGAAGCAGTATACCGATTTTATATTGCAGTTTGATATAAAAATGGTATCAGAGGGTGCAAACAGTCAGTGGTTTGGTGTTAACTTCGGTAAAAATTCATTTGCTTCTATTTCGGATAATTCAACAAGCATAAAATTCGAATATTACGGTTGGGATTCTACTCCGTATACTCAAATGGTTGCAAATTTATGTGAATTTGATGACGGTACTAAATCTAAAAAGGTTGAAGGTTATCATTTCTATAAAGACCAAGAAACAAAGTATAACATTATGTTGGTTGCAAAAAACCGAACAGTATATGTTTACTATAAAGAAGATAGCGAGGATATTTCAAAACTCGGTATTTGCCGTGCGGTAATCCCTAATGTTAATACAGCGGGTTATGTTTCAATTTTCGGTGTTAGCGGTTTATCTTTTGATATTTTCAACTATAAGCTTACAAATATTGCTCCCGAGGCAACAGAGGATTCAAGCATTGCTCTAAGAGAGTCATTCGATAAGAAAAACATTTCTGATAAGCTTGTTATAAACGGTTCGGCTTCGGTTAAAGACGGTGCTATGAAGCTTTCGGGCGGCAGCGTTGCAACCAAGGATAAGAACAGATATTATATTGCAAACTTTACTATTTTAGAGCAAAATGCAGATTTAGTTGTTAGCTTTGCCGATAATAAATCTATGATTCTTTCGAAGGATTTAAAGAAGGTAACAATAAATGACGGTGCTAAAAAGACCGTTTTAGATGTTTCTAAATATAATCTTGCTGATTATAAAAATACTCAGATACAGTTTATTTTGCAGTATGATGCCTTGTCGATAGCGGCAAAGGGAATATATGAGCCAAATGATAAATTTGCTTCTCCTATTGTTGAATACACATTTGCAAACCCTGTAAACGAAGGCATTATAAAATGGCTTTCAGAAGACGCTTTAATTGATAATATCTCGGTATACTCGCTAGATAATACTTATAAAGCTGAGGGTGTAAGCTATGAGCAAGACCCCAATGATACAGATATCTGGGTTTCAAAGCTTAATGGCAATAAGGTTTCTGTGGATTCCGCAAAAGAAGGAATGCCAATCTTATTTATCGTTTTATATTCAGTAATCGGCGCGGTTATTCTTGCGCTTTTAGGTGTTATTATCGCCTTATTTGTGAAGAAAAGAGGTAATGCACAATGAAAAAAATAATTGCTGTTTTTTTAGTGATTTTGCTTGTTGTTTGTGTTGCCGGTTGTGATAATAACTCGAGCAAAACTAATAGCGGGGCAATTACTAAGAGAGAAACCCCTTTGAAATACGGAATTAATGCGCATGTATTTGAACTTCGTCCTGTAATGGACCCGAGCTCAACTCTTGATAATATTGCAGATATGTCAGGTGTTTTCGGTTTTGAATATTACCGTTTAAGCACTCCGCTCGATTCGATGTTTGAGGTTGAAGAAGGAGACACCCCTGTTTTCAAAGAGGGACAAAGAAAGCTTATTCATCAAGTAATTGAAAAGATGTCTAAATCGGGTATAAAGAAGTTCGTTGCGGTAAGCGATGCTCCAATTTATCCTTACGGTTATTCGGTAACAACTTCGGGTGTTGTTCCCGACCCTGCGGTTGAAAAGGATATGTATATCCGTTGGATTAAGCTTTATGCAAAAGCTTGGGCAATGATTGTTGAAGAATTTCCTGAAATTACTCATGTTGAGTCTATGAACGAGCCTGAACTTCCGGGAGCAAATATATTTACTAAGCAGGGACATCAATGGGGTGTTGACGACGGATATGTATACAGCATAACCGAAAAGGCTCATATGATAGCCGATTTGCAGTATTACATATATAAGGAAGTTAAAGCGATAAATCCGAAAGTTATTGTAACAACACCAGGTTTCTCAACCCACGGTGAAGGTCATGATATTTTAGATTATATCTATGAGTCAATAGAATCAGGCGCTCATCCCTACGGAGAGGATTTTGCAGAAACCGACCCTGATAAGTATTTTGATTCTATTAATTTCCATAAGTATTTGAATGATACAACATTGGAAGAATATTTCGAGCATTGCGATAGCTTTTATAAGGCTTGCGAGCGTCATAACGACGCGGGTAAACCTGCTATTATAACTGAATGTGGTTTCACAGATAACGGCAACGAAGCCAGAGAAGTGATGAACGGCGAAAATATGGTGCCGCTTCTCGAAATGTATAACGAGAAAATGCCCTATTTGGAAGCGGTTATGTTCTATATGCTTAACGACTATTCGGGTTATTCGGTAAGTGATAGCGAAGATAACTTTGGTTTCTTCTCCTCTTTCGGCGACCCTGAGAAGCCTTGTTGTCCGAAGCCCGCAACATTAGAGTTTTATAAATATATTCATAAAACGGATGATGTTTCTCCGCTTTATAAATACTGCCCTGAGCTTATGCCTAAGTAATACATATATAATGAGATAATACTTTTCTTTATGAGAGAGAAAGAAAAGATATTTAATTGCTTTGAACTTATTTTGAAATAAGTTTATATAAAAAGAGACGGATAAATGTTTTAGAGAAAGGTGGTATTTTAGGAAGAAATGAAATTTGCATGTCCCAAGGCAATTGCTTTGTTGCAAAGCAATCAAAAAAATTCTATAAAAGGAGAAAAAGTTATGGGAAAAAAGTTTAAGAAACTATTAGCATTTGTTTTAACATTTGCTATGCTCGGTTCTTTCTTTGCAGTGCCGATGACTGCAAGTGCAGAACAAACTCCCCTGAAATTTAAAGATGGCAAATTTAAAGTTGTTATCTTTTCTGATGTTCAAGACCAATATCCTGTTCATCAAAGAGTTCTCAATATAATGAAACAGGCAATAGAACGCGAAAATCCAGACCTCGTTGTATTTTTAGGCGATATGACCGAAATAAATACAAAAGACCCTGAGGTTGATTACAGAAAAACAGTTACACAAATACTCGGACCTGTTGTTGAAGCAGGTATTCCGTATTCAATAGTTTTTGGTAACCACGATCCACAATCAGGTGCAGAAGGTGTTCCTGTTGCTGACAAAGAGGCGTTATTAAGAGTTTGGCAGTCAATCGGTGATTGCCGTACAATTGATGCTGATCCTGACCTTTGGGGTACAGGTACTTGCAAAATCCCGATTTATGCATCTAATAGCAATGATTTAGCATTCAATCTTTGGATGGTAGACTCAGGTTCTTATCAAGACCCTGAAGATACTAGCAGTGGATACGATAATCCTCATGCTGATCAATTAGCTTGGATGGAAGCTAATAACGATGCAGGTGTTAATTCATTAGTATTCCAGCATATCCCAATGCCTGAAACATGGAATCTCTATGTTGAGGATGAAAACGGTAAAGGTTCTTACGGTAATAAGAAATATGCAATGCAGTTGAAAGACGGTGTTGTGGGTTCAACCGGCGAGTTCCCTCATTCAATTTATGCTGATGATAATACCGGTGAATACGCAACTCTTAAGAGAATGGGTAATGTTTTAGGCGTATTCTCAGGTCATGACCACTTAAATGATTTTAGCGGCAAGTTTGAAGAAGACGGCGTTGAAATCACTGCTGTTCCCGGTATGACCTATTTCAACTATGGCGACGAAGCTATAAGAGGCTACGGTGTTATCGAATTAGACGAAAATGATTTATCTGATTATGATTATCATTCGGTTAAGTTCTCAACTTTGGATGCAGAGTTAGGTGCTGCTCCTGAAACCAAATATGATGAGTATGATGAAATCACTTATGCTGATTTGAAAGAAAACGGCAACAAATTAGGTGATAGCTATACTATTAGCGGCGGTCATACCCTCACTTATGATGCAACATCTGATACAAAATCTACAATATTGAAATTCCGTTGGACCGCAGGTTCAAAACCGGGATTCCAGTTCTCGTTCGATATAGGTGAAAACGGCAACATTTCCCATCCTTTCGGTGTTTGGATTAAGAGAGCAGACCAGGTTGCTCCTAACGGTGCTTGGCACTTAAAACCCAACAAAGAAGAATTTGCAGTTAAGATGGATACTGCAGTTAAGCAGGGTGATACCTTTGATATTGAATTTGGTCGTTTAAAGGTTTTAGAGGGCGACCCCAAAATCGTTGGTCAATATTATGTTTATTTAAAGGTAAACGGCAAGCTTATTCAAGAAGGCTATTCTAATACCGATGAAAACGGCGGTTATTCTTCCGCTAATAAATATGATTGCCAAGTTTCCAACCAAATTCGTTTCGGCGGTTGGGGCAACGGAAAAGATGATGTAATTTCTGAATATGTTGAACCCGCAGAGCAATATGAAGCATACGACGTAATTGGATATGAAGATTTATTGGATACAGGTAATAATCCTCTTACCCCCGGCGGTATTCAATTAACAAAAACTAATAACTCAGTTTCATATGTTGAATCAACAGAAGCAGCTAAAACACATTCTGTAATTTTCAAATTACGTTGGACAATGGAAACATTGGCTAAATTTGAAATTCACATGCAAGGATGGGGCAGCAAAAATAATTTTGCATATTTCTTACAAGATAACCATTGGCAACACAAAGCAAATGGTGCGGCTTCTCCGGTAGCTTTAAATTCCAAACCTACATCCGGCGATTACTACGATTTAGAAGTTGCCAGACTTAAGGTAGCTAGCGGAAAAAATATAGGTAAGTATTATACCTACTTCAAGGTAGATGGCGAAATTATCTTTGAAAAGTATGTAGCTGCAGATGATGTAAATACTGCTAATTATTTAGGTAATAAGATTTTCCTTGGTTTTGCAGACAATAATACTTGCAAAATTTCTGCAACTCCTTATGACCCCGATCCTGATTCAAGATATTATGCATACGATGAAGTAACATATTATGATATGTACGCAAATGGTAGTGCTCTTCCAACCGATAGCTACACTGTTGGTTCCAAGACCTACACATATAATAAAACTTCTGAAACCGGTTCGGCTATTGTAAAATTCCGTTTGAAAGAATATAAAGAGAAAACAAACTTCTACTTAGGTTTTGATACAGAAGATAAATTTGCTTATAGATTTGGTGTTATGTTGACCCCACCGAATACAGATGATCCTAACGGTAAAATTTGGTTAAGCGTTGGCTACAGAGCACAGGTTGGCTTAAAGGCACCTCTTGAAGTTGGTAAAGATTACGACCTTGAACTTGGAAGACTTAAAGTTAAAAATGGTGAAAACAAAGGCGATTATTACCTATACTTTAAGATAAATGGCGAGTTAATCGATGAATGTTATATTGATGGTAGTTTAGTTAGCAAGCAGGGTGTTTACACCTCTAACTCCGATCCTAAATCTGACACACCTTTCACCATGACCAATAGAGTTTACTTCTCAAGTTGGGGTGGCGGCACTCAGACTATCGCTCCTTCTCCTTATGTAGAAGAATATGATGCATATGATGAAGTAACATATGAAGATTTCCGTATAGATGGCAATTCGCTACCTGCAAATGGTATAGATTTAAGCGCTAACAGAAAAATAACATATAAAGCAACTTCTCCATCATATTCTGCAAAAGTGAAGTTCCGTTGGACAGCAGGCACAGTAGCATCACTTGTTGTTTATTATGACGCTTGGCCTAATCATCCATATGGCTTTGCTGCAAAACCGCCCCTTACCGATGTTGGTGGTGGAAAAGTAGCAGGCGAAAACGGTGCATGGCATCTTGACTGTTCTAATAATAGCAGTATCGAACAGTTAGATAAGCCTATAGAAAACGGCGAGATTTTTGATATCGAATTTACTCGTCTTTTGGTAAAGAACGGTAAAAATAAAGGTAAATACTATGTTTCTCTTACCGTTAATGGCGAGCCTATCAAAGCTCATTATACAGATGCATTAACCAATCCGGCTCCGACAAATATCATTCGTATGGTAAATGGTACTGCGGATGGCATCATTTCTTCAATTCCTGAAGAAGAACCCGAAGTTCCTGAAGAGCCAGAAGAACCCGAATCACCATATTATGAATATGATGAAATCGGATTTGACAATTTGTATGTAGGCGAAATTTCTATGGCTGGTAAAACCATGGATTCTACTCAAAAGTATACTTATAATGTAACATCACCTACATATTCTGTTAAATTTAAGTATCGTTGGATTGCCGGTGGTGATGAGCCGAAATTCACTACATATTTTGGCACTTCATCAGAGTATGCATTCTGCTATGCAGTTAAAACACCTTACCAATCTACCTTTGGTGCGGTACCTGGCGAGAATGGCGCATGGCATCTTGTTCCTTCTAACGATAGCCTTATGGTGAATATGGATGAGCCTATCGTAAAAGGTCAGGCTTATGATATAGAGATTGGTCGTTTAAAGGTGAAGACCGGCGAACACGCAGGTAAATATTATGTTTACTATATGGTAAACGGTAAATTGATTCAATCATACTATTATGATGGTGTTAATGCTGATGGTACATATGGTAAAAGCGGTCAATTAACAAATGTAATTAAGATCGAATTACCTGCAGGCAACGCAGTAACTGCTACTCCTTTTGTTGAAGAGTATGAAGCTTATGATGAAGTTGGTTTTGAAGATTTGAAGGATTCAAACGGCGATACTCTTGGAACTAAGAAACATATGTCAGGCGGTACTTCCTTGTATTATGACCGCACATCTCCAACAGGCTCTGTTCTTTTCAAGTATAATTGGACTGTTGGTTCAGTTCCTAAGTTCCAGATGTCCTTTGAAAAAGCTGAATATTATAACGCTGAAAAAGATAAAACTGAAACCAATATGTCTTATATGTTTGGCGCTTGGTTAGCAGCACCTGGCGAAGAGGCAAAATATCCTAGCGGTAGAATGTGGTTAAGACCTTCTTACGGTCCAGAGGTTGAAATGCCTTCTGTTTTAGTTTCAGGCAACTCTTATAATGTTGAGTTCGCAAGACTTAAAGTTGCAAACGGTCCTAACAAGGGCAAATATTATGTATACATTAAGATTGATGATGTTATCATAGCTGAAGATTATGTTGATGCAAGTTTAGTTGATGCTAATGGTAATTATGTAACTAAACCCGGCGATGCAAGCTGCAATGTTAAATCAGGCGAAATCTTCTTCGCATATTGGAACAGCGAGAATAACGAAATCAGTGCTTACAAAGAGAAGAAACCTATTATTATGCCTGAGGGTACAAAGGGCGACTTTGATGGCGATGGCGTTATCAATGCAAGCGACCTTGTATCTATGAAGAAAATCTTATTAGGTTTAATAGATATGTCTGAAAAGCCTGAGGGTATTGCTGATTTCAATAACGATGGCGAAACCGATATTCTCGATTTAATCGCTATTCAGAAATATTTAGCTCCTGTTAACTCTTATGCTAAATCAGGCAAGCTTTCAATAGGTGTTCAAGAGCATCTTGGTGAAGATGAAAGCAAAACAGCTGAATATATCGCTGATGCTACTGCTGCATTAGGTGCTAATTCATACCGTTTAAGCAAGCCGATTCACGATTTATATTATGTAACTGCAACTAACGGTGTTGCTGTTAGAGAAGATAATATGGAAGCTTTCAAGGAAATGGTTGCTGAGCTTAAAGAAAGAGGAATTAATGATATTCTTTATGTAACCGATTCATTTATTCTTCCTGTAAATTACAGCGATATTACTAAGAACCACAATATAACTGTTCCGAATCCAAAATCTGATACAGAAAACTATATTGCTTGGCTTGAAGTAAATGCTGCTGCATTTAAAGCATTAGCAGAAGAAGTTCCTGAGATTAAATTCTTTGAGCCTTTCAATGAAATCAATACTACCGGTACAAGATTTGAGAAATACGGTATTGCTTGGGAATCTG
Organism: Clostridia bacterium; assembly: GCA_017537365.1. Taxonomy (GTDB): domain Bacteria; phylum Bacillota; class Clostridia; order Oscillospirales; family Acutalibacteraceae; genus UBA737. Next base: position 18,015 of record JAFYKZ010000025.1, on the reverse strand, counting down.
ATGCAGACAGAACTCCTTTCAAATATACTGTTGAAGAAAAAGCTGCTATTATGGCAGACCTATGCTGGTATATTTCTAAGGCTGTTAAATCGGTTGATTCTGCAAATCAGGTAACATCTCCTTCAATCGTTGTAGGTTCTAATAAGAATGCTATTGAAGATGATTTTATTGATGCATTCTACAATGCTATTGAATCAGGTTCACATCCGATAAATAAGGGTGTTGCTGATACCAGAGTTGATAACTACTTCACAATCGTTAACCTCCATGCTTATCCTGATTATGCTGAGGATGATGCTTGGTTCGGTGATAATTTCGAATCCAACGCAAACAAAGAGGTTAATGAGTGGGCAGGTTACATTAATGAGGCTTACAACAAAGTTAAGGCTCATAACGATGGCGGCAGCCGCGTTTGGATAACCGAAACAGGTATGTCTACCTATGGTGATGCACGCGATGAGGAAAATGTTTCTAAAATCATCACAAAAGCACTCACAAAGTTAGATAACGAGCTTACCTTTATTGATACTGTAATCTTCTATCAGATTGCCGATATGTCAACAGATAAGGGCGCTAGTGCATCTGAAACTTACTTTGGTTTGTTCTATTGCTATGATGATATGGATTATCCTTATCAAGCTAAGTTGAGCGCTAAAGCTATTTACAGTTACATCCATGACGGATCAACTGATTACGCTGCTATTGATGCATTAGTTGCAAAATATGCTCCTGCTGAATAATTGAATTACTGGCAGATAGTGTTTTAAGCTAATTCTAAGCCTTTTGGGGCAGAAATGCCCCAAAAGGCACCTATTGTCATTTGTTTTAATGATGATAACGGAATACAGATAAAAAGTGTTATCTTTATTCCGCTGTTATTATTAAGTTTTATACGACTTTTTAAATATAAATATATTATGAAAGGTGAATGCAATAATGATGTTGAAATTTAAAAAATCTAAAATGATTATGGGCTTATTGCTTATTGCTGTTTTGGTGGTTAGCAATATAATTGCGCCTATTCAAAGTGTGCGCGCCGATTTGGCTGAAGGGGGCGTTACTTTTAAGAAAGGCGATTATTTTGATTTGCCCGAAAAGGTTGAAAATTATCTTGAATCGGGTAAAACGCTCGAATTTGACCTTAATGTGCTTATCTCGGATTCTGATGTTTGCAAATTGAGGTTTTATGACGGAAGCGCTCAGGTTGCAACCGAATTTCGTTTAAAAGATGGTGTAGAAGGTCTTAGCATGGTTGTAGAACCGCTTGAAGATGGTTGGTATCGCTATATAGTTTCTTTAGCAACCATTCCGCATAGTTCTTCGCATGTTGGAAAGGCTGTATCAAGAATTCGTATTGCAACAACATTCCCCGCAGGCACTAAAATCAAGAATATTAGTATAGGTGAAGATATGCGTTCTAAACCCGAAGCATTTACCGATAAATATGATACAGTTACTCTCGCTGATTTGGGGTTATCAGGAACTGATTATAAAACTTCTGTTCAGAGCGGTTCATATAGCTATAAAGGAAAATCCGACACATATTCAGTTATCGTTAAAATGGGTTGGGATGCCAAAGTAACCGGCGATATCGACTGGAAACTGGCTCTTGATACCTATTGGAATGCTAACTGCATGGTATGGTTCAGAGATGATGCTATTTATTTCTGCCCAGGTCAAGGCTCATTTACTGATTTGCGTGTTAAGATTGATGAGCAATACACAAGCGGTAAACACGATATTGAGTTTGGTAGACTTCGCGTTACAGCAGGTCCTAATATGGGCATGGACTATGTGTTCTTTAAAATAGATGGTGATGTTAAAGCCTCAAAATATACTAAACATTATCAGACTGCCGGCGGATATGACGCTTATGACGGCAACAAATTCCCCAGAACTTATACTGTTCATTTTGTAAATGACGGTGTTTCAAAGCAAGGCTTCTCAGGCTTTGCTAAGCCTGACGAATATGTTACTGATGTTGACTATGTGAATCTTGGTGATATCATTCCGGGCGGTGTTGCGAAAGACACAAAACACGATAATTTCTTAGGTTATACATATCCTGCTAACCTTACCTCAGCAACCAATTCAACCGTTGTTAAATATGTTCTTAAAACCGGTGAATTCGGCGATGCCGCTATGGACGGCTCGGTTATGGTTGTTGATATAGGCGGTAACTGCGGTAACTGCCGTGCATATATTTCTGCAGGTCAAAAGAGCCAAATTATGTTCGGTTGGGAAATTGATGGCTGTACCAGCGGAACAAAGAGCTTTAAATTTGAAAGTAACACCTGGTATGCTTTTGAGCAAGGTAGAATTCGTGTTGCTTCCGGAGTTAACAAAGGAAAAGACTATGTATACCTCAAAATTGATGGCAACATTGTAAGTTCTTTCTATGCTAACCCCGAATCAAGACCGAAGGCTGGTCAGCAAATTTATGTTGAAGCTATCGAAAAAATTCAGGTTATGGGTTACAATGAGCTTCGCGCTAAATATTATGTTGGCGATGAGCTTTATCTCGACCAGTTAGCTCAAAAAGGCTTTACTGCAAAACAGCCTGCCGACCCTGAAAAGAGCGGTCAATACTTTATTGGTTGGTATACTGCAAAATCAGGCGGCAAGCTATTCGATTTTAAAAACACTAAGCTTACAAGCAACATAAATCTTTATGCTAGATTTACAACCGAGGCGGTTGATGTAACCTTTAAAGATGCTAATGGCGGCACAGTTTCTGCCATGACAACAGGTAAAGGAGCTCTCATAACTCCCCCTGCTGCACCTTCTTATTCAAACGGAGGCTTTGAATATTCTTTTGTTGGTTGGAAAAACGAGGCAACCGGCAAGATTTTCGATTTTGAAAATGATAGAATAACCGAAGACACAACATTTATTGCTCAATATAAAGAGAAAGAGTATTTTGTTTCTTATTATGCGAACGGCAAGCTTGTTAAAAAGGTTGCGTTTGTATTAAGTAATCCAACCGTTAGCGGTAAAGAGCCTGCCGTTCCTGCAATCAAAAATGCAACAGGAAAATGGGAGGAGCATAATGTAAACGGTCTTACCAAGAGTATGACTGTTAATGCGGTTTATACTGTTAAGGTTCCGTCTTCTAGCTCGGCAGTTAAGCTTACAGAGCAAACGAAGATTTATCTTAACACTGATATGATACACGATTATCTATCAACCGAGACCTCTAAGCAGACAGCGTTTGTTAAACAATATTATTCTGCGGCGCAAAGAAGCTATCAAGACTATCAAAACACAACATTCAAGTGGACTGATAGCGGCAAAAACAGTAAATATACCGTTTACTTTGCAGATAATAAAGACTTTGAAGATGCTTATATAGTTACAACAACAAAAACCTCGCTTACAAATGAGGTTGGTATCTTTGTTCCAGGCAAAACTTATTATTGGTTTGTTTGCGGAAATAACACCGGCAAATGCAGTGCGGTTGATAGCTTCACTGTTGTAAACACCCCTGTTCGTTACATTACCGCAGGAAATGTTATAAATATGCGTGATTTGGGCGGTCAGGTAAATGCTGACGGCGATAAGGTTAAATATGAGCTTATTTATCGCGGTGCCGCGCTTGATGAATACACATCTCATCTTGATGATGATGCTCGCTATGTATTTGAGTATTTAGGAATGAAATCCGAAATAGAACTCAGAGGCGGTATGGACCACGATTATACCCCTTGGGATGAGAACAATTCAAATGTGCATTATACACAGGGCGCAGCTTATCAGGAAATATTCACAATGAACTCCAATCAGATAAGCCAGTACAAGGCTATGTTTGAGAAATTGGCGAACAAAGATAATTATCCCTTCTATTTCCACTGCTCTGCAGGTGCTGACAGAACTGGTACCTTAGCATTCTTGCTTTATGGACTTTTGGGTGTTTCGTATGATGATATCCGTCCTGAGTATGAGCTTACTACATTTAGTGCAATAGGTCTCAGAGCGGCTGATTCTTACCAACCAAATCTTACGTTGGACGGAACATATAAGCGTATGCTCGAAGAGTACGGTGATGGCAGTGAAAATTTGCAGGCCGCAATCCAAAACTTCCTTACTGGCTATATTGGTCTTTCTGAAGCAACATTAAATTCTATTAAGGATATATTGCTTGATAAAAATGCAACACCTAACGAAAAGCCTAATATTATTACAGTTGATGTTTTAGGTAAAAAGTATACCTATCAGTCGTTTGACGGTGTTTACTTTATGCCCGAAGCTCCTAAAGTTATGGGTAAGCTTTTCGTTGGCTTCTATAACGGAAGCAAAAAGTATGATGGTTATACAAACAACGATATTACCTTAACTGCTAAATTTGAGAATATTCAGTTTGAACCTTATGATACCGTTTCGCTTAAAGATTTAGGCGTTAAGGAAAATAAGGTATTGAATCAAACAAATACCGTATATAAATACGAAAAGACCGCAGAAAGCGGCGGTCGTTTGCTTCAATTTATTCTTGAACCCGTTGGCAATATGAACAATGGTGATGGTCCTCAAATCGCACTAACTAATGATTGGTCTAAGAACAGTTTTGCAAGAGTTTGGTTCCAGACTAACACTATGTCCCATGTTTATAATAGTGGTACATACGAAAACGGTCCTGATATCTCAAAAATGCTTTCACTCGAAGCAGGAAAACAGTATGACATTGAATTTGCTGTTCGTGTTATGAAGAATAAGGGCTATGAGGGCAAGAAGGTATTTGAGGTTACCGTAAACGGTGAATTGTTAGTTCAATATATCGGTTGCAAGGCTGACCTTAGTGAAAATCTGTTCTATTTCCATGGTGGCTCAGGTTCTGCTTATCTTATAAACAAGCCTGTTTATAAGACCGTTAAGTTCTATAATGGAAATACCTTTATGGGAACTTATAAGGTTGAGCGTAGCGGATTGTTACCAAAGGTTAAAGAGCCTGCGGCTAAAAACGGCGTTCCTTTTGCTGGTTGGTATACTGAAAAAACAGGCGGCAAGCTTTGGGACGAAAACGCTGATACCGTATATAACGATATGAGTCTTTATGCGCATTTTGCATTCGTTAAAGTGATTAAGGCAAATGTTGAAGGAAAGATACTTACATATCGTGTTGAGGTTGGTAAAACTCTTGATGAATTGCCGAAGCCTCAAAAACCGGGTCATGTATTTGCCGGTTGGACAGTAAACGGTGCAATATTCAAGGGCAATGTTACCAAGGATATGAATGTTACCGCTTTGTTTGAAGAATATAGTTTTGATGATTATGATGAAATCAGCTTGCGCGATTTAGGTATCTATAATGACTTTGAGGTTTCAAAGGTAAGTGCAACAAATACCAAGAATTATACCTACCACAAAGCAGCTAAAACAGGCGGTCGCGTATTTAAGGCAATTTATATTCCAACCGAAAATATGCAAAACGGTCCTCAGATAAGCTTCTCACCAAAATGGGATGAAAACTATTTTGCAAAGCTATATTTCACTAAGTTTGATACACTTTATGTGTATTCAAGCGGTGTTGACGGCGGTTTGCCAACCTTAAATCTTAAATATGATATTATCGGCGGAAAAGAGTATTTATTCGAAGTTGGTGTTCGTGTACTTAATAATAAGGGCTATAAGGGTGTTAAGGTTCTAACAGTTTATATAAACGGCGAACTAATCTTTGAGGAATTTGATAACAGAGCTAATATCGAAGGCTCAGATGTATTCTTCCAGGGTATGCCAAACACCGGTGTTTTGCGAAATATAGATATTTATAAAACTGTATCTTTCTATGATGGTGATAAGTTATTAGCTTCTCATAAAATTTTAAGAGGTAATACAGTTAAATCTTACGGAAAACTAGCCGACAGAGGCGATAAGCTCTTTATGGGTTGGTTTACTGAGTTTGGCGAGGAATGGAATTTTGATACAGATGGTATTTATCTTGATACTGTTTTCAAGGCTAAGTTCCAGAAGCGCACTTATCCTGTTTTACTTATGGTAGACGGTGTTCTTTATAAGAGATTGAATGTTTTTGCAGGAGAAACTGCTCAAATATTCGATATACCGACAAAGGACGGATACAAGTTTGATAAATGGCTAAGTGAAGACGGTGGCGAGTATAATATGGAAGCTCCCGTTAATGCTCCTATAACTTTGGTTGCAAGCTTTAAGAAGGCGCCGCTTGGCGAAAAGAATCCTTTAAGCTCGATTATCAAGCCAATCGGGGAAGAAAAAACAATATTAAATGTTTTGAAATATGTATTGTTTAGTGTTATCGGTCTTGTGGTTATTGCTGCCGAAACTATCTTCATTATTGTAAAAAAACGCTCAAAGCGTAGTTAAAATGAGGTGGTCAGCCGTTATCCGTTAGGATTCGGCTGACCTTTTTAAATTTTTTGAGTTGTAATAAATAAAAAAACTTTAAATTTTTCAAAATATATTGTATTATAAAAATATAATAATTTTACCAAAGGATAAAAAATATGTTATTAGGTTTTGATATTGGCGGAACAAAATGCGCTGTGGTAACAGCGGAATATAAAGAAGGTCAAATTAAACTTTCTAAAAAAGAAAAAATCGAGACTGATTTGAAAATTGAGCCTTCGAAAATGATAGATAAATTAATTGCTTTGGCAGATAAAATTTTAGACGGCAAAAAGCCCGAAAGAATAGGTATCTCCTGCGGAGGACCTTTGGATTCGAGCAAAGGCGTTATTTTGGGACCTCCAAATCTGGTGGGTTGGAATTATGTTCCGATAGTGGACCAAATTAAAGAGCATTACGGTGTACCGGTTAACCTCCAAAATGATGCTAATGCCTGCGCGGTTGCCGAATGGAAATTTGGTGCAGGTGAAGGCACTCGGAATATGGTTTTTCTAACCTTTGGAACGGGGCTTGGTGCAGGACTTATTCTAGACGGAAAGCTTTATAGCGGAACTAATGATAATGCGGGCGAGGTAGGTCATATCAGGCTCGATAAATTCGGTCCTGTGGGATATGGAAAATCAGGCTCATTTGAAGGCTTTTGCAGTGGAGGCGGTATAGCTCAGTTGGGTTATATCTTAGCTCTCGAAAAATCTCAAAGAGGCGAATATCCGCTATACTATAAGCCTGGCATGAACAAAGAGGATATAAATGCTAAAACTATTGCCGATGCCGCCGAGCAAGGTGATGAAACCGCATTAGAGGTTTATAATATTTGCGGAGAATATTTAGGAAAAGGTCTTTCGGTTTTAATTGATATTTTAAATCCTGAAAGGATTGTAATTGGAAGTATTTTCGCTCGCTCTAAAAATCTTTTGTGGCAGTCTGCAAGCGAGGTTATAAAAAGAGAAGCATTAGAAAACAATGCTAACTGTTGCGAAGTGGTTGCGGCTAAGCTTGGCGAGAAAATCGGAGATTATGCTGCTATTGCTACCGCGTTACTATAAGGAGATTAAAAATGAATATATACGAGCGTTATGAAGCTTTGAACACAGCGAAAGAAAGCATTGAAAATGCAAAAAATATGATGATTGAAGCCTATAAATCGGGCGGCAAGCTTTTGCTTTGCGGCAACGGTGGTTCTTCTGCCGATTGCGACCATATTGTTGGTGAACTGATGAAAGGCTTTTTGAGCAAAAGAAGCTTATCAGAAGAAAAAAAGAGCGAAATGATAAAAAATGCCGATTATATAAACAGAGAGTGGTTATTAGAGTTGCAGGGCGCATTGCCTGCAATATCCTTGCCCTCGGCTACGGCTTTGAATATGGCTTTTTGCAATGATGTTAACCCTGAGCTTTTATATGCACAGCAGTTGATGGGACTAGCTTCAAAAAAGGATGTTCTTTTTTGTATAAGCACATCGGGTAACTCTAAAAATGTATATGCGGCGGCGGTTGTTGGTAAAGCACTCGGTATTAAGGTTATAGCTTTAACAGGTCAAAGCGGTGGAAAACTTAAAGAAATTGCAGATGTTTGTATATGCGCGCCTGAAACCGAAACCTATAAAATTCAGGAACTGCATCTGCCGACATATCATTATCTCTGCGCAGAGATTGAAAAATATTTCTTCGAAAACTAATACAAGGAGGTAGCGCTTTTGGAAACCTACACTCAAAAAACCATTGAAAAGGTTAAAAGATTATTCTGGGAATATAGAAAATTTTTATATAATAAGATAGATGAGCTTCCTTGTGAAATATCCGAAATACCAGCACCCGATAACACACCTGAGGCTCGCGCAAAGTTTCAGGCGGCAATGCCCGAAGGTAATTGGAAAAAGGCAAATTCGGGTGATAAATGGGGTGAAGAATTCGGTTATGCCTGGGTTCGCTCTGATTATACTGTTCCAAACGAATTTGAAGGCAAAAAACTTCTTTTAAGACCGAATGTAGGTCTTGTTGAGGGATTATTGTTTTTAAACGGTAAAGCATCGGGAATCTTTGATGTTTCGCCTGATATTCCCTCTGATTTTCGTCTTCACGAGGTTCAGCCTTTAACTCTTGATGCAAAAGGCGGAGAAAGCTTTCAAATTGCGATTGAGTGTTATGCAGGACATAAAATACTTGGCACCAGACCTTATGAAAACGGCGAGGTTGATAAATGGAGCTTTTATCCTGCTAACTTTGTTCATACCTTTTATTCGGTAGATATAGTTGAATGCGATGAAACTGTTGCAGAATTTTTAAATCTACATAGAATAGTAAAACAAATTTTAGATTGTTATGCTGAAAATACCGCTAGTTATTCGGCGGCGGCTAATGCTTTTTGCGAGCTTTTTAAGATTTTGCCGCTTCAACCTGAGGAGGTTGATTTCGACTGGCATCCGTCTCTAAAAAAAGCAAACGAAATATTAAAGAGCGTTACAGATAGGAAAAGTCAAGAGGGAGAAGAACTCGGGTATGTTGGTCTTATAGGACATAGCCATCTTGATACTGCTTGGTTGTGGCCTGTTCGCGAAACACTTCATAAGGCGGCAAGAACATTTTCAAACGCTTTAAGACTTATGGAGATTTACCCCGATTATCATTATCTTCAAAGCTCGGTTGTTTATATCGATTGGATGAAAAAATATTATCCTGATATATATGAGAATATAAAAAAGAGAACTGCTGAGGGTAGATGGGAGCCGAACGGCGGTGCCTTTGTTGAATGTGATAATAATATCCCTGCGGGAGAATATATTATAAGGCAGTTTCTTATAGGTCAAAGATATACAAAAGAAAACCTGGGTTATATGGCAGACTGTTTCTGGCAACCCGATACTTTCGGTTATTCTGCGGCGATTCCTCAGATTTTGAAAGGATGCGGTATTAAATATTTCTTAACAACCAAGCTTTCCTGGAACGAGGCAAATACTTTTCCGCATGATTCATTTGTTTGGAGAGGTATAGACGGTACCGAGGTATTAACCCATTTTAATATAACATTTGCTTGGCCTGATATATGCGATGTTAAGAATAAAGCTCTTTATTCTATAAAACATCCCGAATCGACAAATATGAAGCTTTTGTCTTATGGATATGGTGATGGTGGCGGCGGACCAAGCTATTCTATGCTTGAAACCGAAAAAATCGTTAAAGATATGGCGGGAATGCCCAAGCTTGAAAGCACAACTGTAAGTAAATTTATGCAGCGTTTAGAAGAAACCTCAAAGAATTTACCTGTTTTTACAGGTGAGCTTTATCTTGAACTTCATAGAGGAACTTTGACTCAACTGCACGAAATAAAGAGAACTAACCGTTTGCTTGAAAAGGCTATACATAATTACGAGCTTTTATCGGTTATGACCGATAATACCGATGAAGAATTGCGCAGCAGAACCCTTAAAACCTTACTTTTAAATCAGTTCCACGATATTTTACCTGGCACCTGTCTTGCCGATGCGCATGATGTTGCAATTTATGAGAACAAAAAGGCAATAGATGAAGTTGAAAGCGGTATAGAGAGCTTGTTTAACGGCGAAAAGTCAGTAAAAAGTATATGCAATACCTTGTCTTTCGAGAGAAAGGACCAGATTATACTAAAAAATACCGACTTTATACCCGAAAACACTATTGTTCAGCAATATACTGATATTTATGGTGATAAGTGTACTGCGGTTTCAGGTATTACTTTGCCTGCATTCTCGGTTTCTCAGCTCAAATCAGGAACAGCAAAATCTGCAGAATGTCCGTTTAAGGTTGAGGGCAATCAAATAAACACTCCGTTTGCAGATATTGTTATGGAAAAGGGACGCTTTGTGTCGTATAAAACGAAGCGTGGCTTAGAGGTTGTATCGGATAAAAACATTCCGCTTAACACTCTCTATTTCGGCGAGGATATTCCTCAAATCTGGGATAATTGGGATATAGACTATGACCAGTCTCAAAAAATGCATCCTGTACTTGATTTTGTTTCAAGTGAGGTTGTGTCTATCGGCGCGTTGCAGCTTCGTATTCGTATTAAGTATAAGTTTGCGGAATCTGAGCTTTCTCAGGATATAGTTTTCTATTCGGATAATCCCCGTATAGATTTCGAATCGGAAGTAGACTGGAATAGCACACACTCATTATTGAAGGTGGGCTTTAAGGTTAATGTTTTATCTGATGTGGCTAGATTTGAAACCCAGTTTGGTAATATTAAAAGACCTACTCACGAAAACTACCCGACCGATAAAACGCAGTTTGAGGTTTGCAACCATAAGTGGACCGACCTTTCGGATACAAGATTCGGCGTTGCAATTCTTAATGACTGCAAGTATGGTATATCGGTAGATGGAAACGATATGCGTTTAACCTTGCATAAGGGCGGTTGGCGTCCCGACCCGAGAGGAGATAAGGGTGTTCATAAGTTTACATATTCGTTGTTGGTTCATGAAACAGGATTCAGCACCGAATCGGTTATTAAACCTGCTTATGAATTGAATTATCCTGCTCTTGTACTAGACGGTGAGGCAACACTCAAAAACTGCGGCTCGTTTTTAAATGTAGATGCCGATAATGTTATTATCGAAACGGTTAAGCCTGCTGAGGACGGCAATGGCTTTATTGCCCGCGTTTATGAGACCGAGGGTGCGTATACTCTTTGCAATTTAGAATTTAATTCGTCGGTTAAATCAGTTTTCAAAACTGATATGCTTGAATATAATGACGAGCCGATTGATAGTAAAAATAATAGTATAAAGCTTAGCTTTAAACCTTTTGAAATTAAAACCTTACGTTTTAAAAAATAGCCTTCAAAACAAAAGGAGAAAACAGAATGACCGATTTTGAAAAATCACTTAAAAATCCACCTAAAAAATATCGTCCTGCTCCGTTTTGGTCCTGGAACGAAAAACTAGATGTGGAAGAAACAAGAAAACAAATAAGGCAGATGAATGAAGCGGGTCTTGGCGGATTTTTTATGCACGCAAGAGGCGGACTTCAAACAGAATATTTGTCTGATGAATGGTTTCAAAATGTTTCTGCTTCCATAGAGGAGGGAGAAGCATTAGATATGCTCGCTTGGGGATATGATGAAAACGGTTGGCCGAGCGGATTTGGTAATGGCACGGTAAACGGATTAGGTCTTAAATATCAGCAAAAATATTTAAGATGCGCTTTGGTTGAAGCTCCCGTGGAGGATGAGTTTACATTAGCTAATGTCATTATAGACGGAAAAATTTACCATTGCTATTTTGATGTAAATCCGTTTTATGTGGACACTATGAACGCCGAGGTTATAGGTGAATTTTTAAAATCTACCCACGAAAAATACCGCGAAACTTTAGGCGGCGATTTTAAAAAGATGAAAGGCTTTTTTACCGATGAACCGCAGGCATCGAGAAACGGTATTCCGTGGTCGTTTAATATCGAAAAAGAGTATGAAAAGATATATGGCGAACCGATTAGAGAGCATTTGCCGAAGCTTTTTTACAGAATTGACGGTTTTGAGGAGTTCAGATTTAAGTATTGGCAACTGGTGCGCGACCTTTTTACCGATAGCTTCATGGGAACTATTGGTAAATGGTGTAATGAAAACGGTTCAGAGCTTACAGGTCATGCGGTGCTCGAAGAGTATTATTATGAGCATATTTTAGCAAATGGATGCTGTATGCCAATGTATGAATTTATGGATATTCCCGGTATGGACCATCTTTGCCGAGGTATGCCCTCTGTTCAGACCGAAATGCAGCTTACTTCTGTTTGCAATCAGCTTGGCAAAAAGCAAATTTTATCCGAAACCTTTGCGGCTTGCGGTTGGAATGTGAGCTTTGAGGATTTAAGAAAACTTTATGAGCATCAGATGGTGCATGGTATTAATCTTTTATGCCAACACCTTGAAGGATATTCATTAAGAGGAATTCGCAAGCGCGACTATCCTGCTTCGCTATATCGTCATCAGCCTTGGTGGAAGGATTATAAGGTGTTTAATGATATGGTAAGCCGTATCGGTATGTTGATTGCCGAGGGTGATGCTAAATTTAATATTTTAGTTCTTCATACTATTGAAAGTGGTTGGCTATTGACCGATAACCGTGCTGAGACTGACAGTTATGCCAAAAAGCTAACCAATGTTATGAATGTGTTAGAGGATGCTCAACTTCAATATCACCTTGGCGAAAGCAGAATTATTAAACGCTTCGGCAGTATTGAAAACGGTAAGTTTAATATAGGCACTCAAAGCTATTCGGCGGTTGTTGTTCCTCCTGCGAAATGCCTTGACGAAAACACATTTAATATGCTTTTGGAATTTAAGAGCCAAGGCGGAACGGTTATTTTCTCAGAGGAAATCCCTGAATATATAAATGGTATTAAAACCGATAAGGTTAAAGAATTTGCAAATAAATGCATTATAACAAACAGCGAGAATATAGCTGATAGTATACCCGAAAACTGCCGTTTGATTTCGCTTGAAATTGAAGATAAATCGCAAAGCGAGTTTATTCGCTCAACCGTAAGATGTTTCAAAGAAAAGCAAATGAAAATGTATTATATTTGCAATTTCGGCGATAAAGAGAACAAAATCACCCTTAATGCTAAGGGAAAAAACGCAAAGCTTTTTGATGCAATAAGCGGTGAGATAATCCCTGCTTGCTTTGAAAATTGCGGTGATACTATTAAAATCAACGCTGAAATCCCATCAAACGCTAGTGTTATATTCTTTGTTTATGAGGAAAAAGAATATGAAGCTAAAAAAATTTCAGAAAACAAAAATATAGTTTCTGTATCGGATAAATTAAAAGGTGATTGGCAGGTTTTAAGTTCGGATAAGAATTCGATAACTCTTGATTTTTGCGATTTGATTGTAAATGGCGAAATGGTTTCAAAGAATGTGTCTGTAAGCGATGTTCAGGAAAAACTTTGTTCTTACGGAAAGAAGGTAAATGCTGAAATCATTTTCCATGCCTTTATTAAAGAACTTACATTCAGTAGCTTAGAATTAATGCTTGAAACACCTGAGATTTTTGATATTTTTGTAAATAACTGTAAGGTTGAAAAGAATATTACAGGATACTGCCACGACGCTTGCTTTAAAACCATTGATATTTATAAATATCTTAAAAAAGGCGAAAACGAGATATGCCTATCTTGTGATTTCGAGCAAAGCGAAGCCGTTTATGAGATGCTTAATAAGATAAAATACTTTGAGTCTATAAAAAACAGCCTTACATACGATATGGAAATTGAGGCGGTATACTTAAAGGGTGATTTCGGGGTTTACGCAGAAAATGAATTTGAATTTATCGAGCGAAATGCCGTAAAAACAAAGGGTGGATTTTATCTTGATAAGGCTCCTGAAAAGGTAAAAGACGGCGCTCTTGAACTCCAAGGCTATCCTTTCTTTGCGGGAAGTATAACCTTGTGTCGAAAACTTGTTTTATCGGAAAATGAGGCTAAAAATGCCGTTATCTGTTTTGAGAAATTGCCTAGTATTGTAACCGAAATAGAGGTTAACGGTATAAATGCAGGCAAAATAATGTGGAAGCCTTATAGCATAGATATATCTGAATTTGTCCGCGAGGGTGAAAATGAGATTAAAATAACCCTTACGGGAAGTTTAAGAAACTTGCTAGGTCCCTTCCATCTTAAAGAAGGAGAAACCCATACAGCGTTGCCGTTTTATTTCTTCCACGAAACAGGTGTTTGGGGTTGGGGAGACGGCAAGAATCCTAAATGGACCGATGATTATTCGTTTGTTGAAAACGGAATTTTCTTAAAATAAAGGGAGTAGGTTTTTAATATGGAATTAAAAGGACTTAAAATTAATTTTTTGGGTGATAGTATCACCGAGGGACATGGCGCCTCGAAGCCTGAAAACTGTTATGTTAGCAAAATAGCGGAAAAAACAGGTGCAATATGCCGAAATTACGGTATTGGAGGCACCAGAATAGCGAGACAAATAAAGCCATCAAAAGAAGAAAGATATGATAAGTATTTTTCTTCCAGAATAGATTCAATGGATGAGGATGCTGATATCGTAGCGGTTTTCGGTGGCACTAATGATTTTGGGCACGGTGATGCGCCTATCGGTAATATAAACGATAATACACCCGATACTTTCTATGGCGGACTTAATTTTTTATATAAAAATTTAATCGCAAAATATCCCGATGCATTTATATTCGTGATAACTCCGCTTCATAGAACTAATGAGGAAAATCTGAAAGGTGATGGCAGTAAAGAAAAGGAATCGCTTTCTTTGCGCGAATATGTTAAGATAATCAGAGAGGTTGCTGATTGTTATTCGTTGCCTGTTTTGGATTTGTTTGCAAATTCAGGTATATACCCAGAAATACCTGCTCATAAAGAGAAATATACTGTTGACGGACTTCATCCTAATGATTTCGGCTATGAGGTTATTTCAAAAAGAATTATTAAGTTTATAAAAGAAAATTTAGATGTTCAGTGATTAATATCAAATAAAACCGTGCCGCCTATGTAAGCAGGAGACACGGTTTTGTATATGTTTTTTAAAAAATTCGCAAAAACTATTGTGTTTTATAATAAAAATAGTGTAAAATAAACGCTGAAATAAATCTTATAATCAGAAGGAAATAATTATGCAAACATTTAAACCAAAACTTTTTGATACATTTAAAGATTATTCAAAAAAGCAATTTGTTTCGGATATTGTGGCAGGAATAATCGTTGCTATAATAGCATTGCCTCTTTCTATCGCGCTTGCTATTGCTTCGGGAGTTTCGCCCGAAAAGGGTATTTATACTGCTATTGTTGCAGGATTCGTTATTGCGCTTTTGGGCGGTAGCCGAGTTAATATTTCAGGACCTACGGCAGCCTTTGCTACGATTGTTGCAGGAATTGTTGCGCAGCACGGTATTGACGGTCTCGCCATAGCGACAATCATGGCAGGTGCTATCCTTATAATTATGGGGCTTTTTAGGCTGGGTTCGCTTATAAAATACATACCCGAAACCATAACCGTCGGATTTACATCGGGTATTGCCGTAACTATCGTAATCGGTCAAATCAAGGATTTTCTTGGTGTTACATTTGCTAAGGGTACTAACGCGATTGAAGCGCCTGAAAAGATTGCGGCGATTGTAGAGTCAATCTCAACGCTTAATCCTTGGGCTATTGTTACAGGGCTTGTTGCTCTGGCTATTTTAATTGTTTGGCCTAAAACAAGCAAAAAAATCCCTGGCTCATTAATTGCGGTTATCGTTATTACCGTTGTTGTTGCTCTTGCGGATATTAGCGTTAATACGATTGGCGACCTCTATAAAATCAGTGCATCGCTTCCGCCGTTTACTTTACCGAATTTTAGTGGTGCCAAAATCGTATCGCTGATACCCAGCGCGTTTACTATCGCTATTCTTGCGGCGATTGAATCGTTGCTTTCTTGCGTTGTGTCGGATAAAATGATATCAGATACACACAACTCTAACACCGAGCTTATCGCACAGGGCACTGGCAATATTTGTTCAGCTCTCTTCGGCGGAATCCCCGCAACAGGCGCTATAGCAAGAACCGCCGCAAATGTGAAAAACGGAGGACGCTCGCCAATCTCAGGAATTGTTCATGCTATCGTACTTCTTTTAGTTCTTGTGATTTTTATGCCGTATGCGGCATTTATACCGATGCCTGTTATTGCCGCAGTGCTCTTTATGGTTGCGTATAATATGAGCGAGTGGCGTCATTTTGTTGGGATATGTAAAAAAGCTCCGATTTACGAAACGGTTGTACTCGTAATCACCTTTGCTCTTACCGTTCTTTTTGACCTTGTAGTTGCTATCGCGGTAGGACTTGTTGTGCATTACGGTATTGTACTCATGAAAAAACTTTTGAAAAAGAAAGCATAATATATTTATTAAATACTATAAGATATTAAATTATTGTGATTAATTAAAGAAATAAAAAGACCGAAAGTGAAAATACTCTTCACTTTCGGTCTAATTTTTGGTGCGGGTGACAGGACTTGAACCTGCACGCGTAAGCGCTAGCTCCTAAGGCTAGTGCGTCTGCCAATTCCGCCACACCCGCAAATCAATATTAAATTCTATATATAAAGCTAAAAAGCTAAATACTGTTTTTAAATGGCAGCCGCACTCTGCGTAACCGCTTGCGGTGCCCAAAATTTATATAAGCTTGGAGCGCTTATAAATTTTGACCGCTGCGCCATTTATTCCTCGCTTCATCTGCCGCGGGCAGCGCTCGGAAAAATGCTGCCAATTCCGCCACACCCGCAAATCAATATTAAATTCTATATATAAAGCTAAAAAGCTGAATACTGTTTTTAAATGGCAGCCGCACTCTGCGTAACTGCAAAGCGATAACAAACTGCAAATGCTATTTTACTTCAACTTTCTATAAATGTCAAGCGTTTTTAGAAAGTTTTATTTTTAAACCTAAAAAATATGCGTTGCGGGAAACCGCAACGCATAATGAATAGTTCAATTATTCTTCGGTTGCTTCCTCAGCAGTTTCTACTGCTTCAACTGTTTCAGCAACAGTTTCCTCAGCAACTTCAGCATTTTCTTCTACAACTTCTTCAGGAAGAAGAGCTCTGATAGAAAGGCTTACGCGCTTTTTCTCAAAGTCAACAGCAGTGATTTTAGCTTCTACCTCTTGACCTACTGTAAGCTCGTCTTGTGGTTTAGCAATATGCTTGTTAGCAATTTGAGAAATATGGATAAGACCGTCAATACCGGGGATAATGCGAGCGAATGCACCATATGTGGTCATACTAACAATAGTAACCTTAACAGTATCGTCAACATTATATGTATTCTCAAAGATTACCCACGGATTTTCTTCAGGCTTCTTATAACCTAATGAAATCTTGCGCTTTTCGGTATCGATATCCTTAACATAAACCTCAACAGTATCGCCAACTAAAACAACTTCAGATGGGTTCTTGATTCTGGTCCAAGAAAGCTCAGAAATATGAACCATACCGTCAACACCGCCAATGTCAACAAATGCGCCATAGCTGGTGAGAGATTTAACGGTGCCTGTGAAACGGTCGCCAACAGCGATATCTGCCCAAATCTTGTCCTCGGCAGCCTTTCTTTGCTCACGAAGCACGCTTCTGATAGAGCCTATTGCACGACGGCCTCTGCCGATTTCAATGATACGGAAAGAAACTTCTGTGCCTTTAAGGTCTTCTAAGGACTCGTTTCTTGAAGCGGTTGCCTGAGAAGCAGGGATAAATACTCTAACATTATTAGAGTAAACCACAACGCCGCCCTTGATAACATCTTTAACGAAACCGGTAATGATTTCGCCCGATTCTTTTGCGGCAACTATATTGTCCCAACCGGCAATAGCATCATAACGACGCTTTGAAAGCATTGCGGTTCCTTCCTGATCACTAATTTTCATAATGATAAGATTCAACTTATCGTCTACCTTTACTTCGTCCATAAGCTTTGCATTAGGATCAGAAGAATATTCGGCAGCAGATACATAACCTGTAACTCCTCTGCCGATGTCCACTGTAATTTCAGTGGGATTAACAGCAATAACTGTGCCTTCAACTTTTTGGTCGCCTGTTAAGCTGCTGAGAGATGCTTCGAATGCTTCTTCATCTGTCATTTCTTCGAAGCTCTTTTGAACAGAT
>JAFYKZ010000001.1 GCA_017537365.1 Clostridia bacterium | reverse complement strand
TGAATGCCTGCTTATTTTCGCGGTACTCCTCATAGCTTACATAGATATCTTTGATATTCGAATTTGTTTCAGCAAAAGTTGGCACAGCTATACTATTTGCCGCCAACACCACACAACACGCTATACCAAAAATGCGTTTTTGCAATTTCATCCGTTTTTCCTCCAGTACAATTTAAAACGTTTAAGAAAAAAGGATTATAGGCCTCTCTTCTTTCTAATAATTAAAAGTGTAGCAAATCCTGCTGCAAATACCACTAACATACCAACACCAACGGCTATTATTAAAATCCACGGTATTTTATTATGCGTTATTGTTGAAGTGGTTTTTTTATAAATATCATCAGGTTTGATTGTAATTGTTTCAATTATCGGTTCAACTACATCAGTATTCTCTATAGTTGGGATATCTTCTATAATTGGAGTATCTTTTGGTGTTTCATCTTTAATATTGGGTTGATCTACAGGAACATTCTGATTTATATCAGTATCATCCTGTGTTTTAACCTTAAATTCCTCATAAGGCTTAAGATCTACAGAAGATTTCAATAATTTTTCAATACTATTCGTACCGCCAATCCGCTTTTGATATTCATAGTATATCGGTTCAGGTCCGATAATCTTACCGCCCGGCTCAACTGAAATAAAACCATAATGTCTCTCTGACTCTACACTATGAGACGGTGAATCTGTAAGTTTAAATGCACAAAAACCCTTTATCCAATCTTGCTGATAAGCCAATTTCATCTGTCTTATAAATGGCTGATATGATTCAAGATCCATATTTTCATCACTATATCCGCCATTATAAGCATAACCTTGAACCCAGGTATTTGATTCGCAGATTATTACATCCTTATCAGGAATAGCCTGCCTTAAGCCCATAATATCATATTTGTTATTTCCTGTTTCAAGAGTACCGCCATACATAGCAGCATAAAAATTCTTTTCAGCCTTTTCAGGATCAAATGTTTGGGCATACCAATCCCATCCAACGTAATCAAAATCCACGCCTTCTTGTATATAATATCTTATACAACCAAAAGCAATCCATGAGAAATTGATTACAATCTTTGCATCAGTATCTGCTTCCCTTATTCCCTTAGAGGCAGCTTTAAGGTTTTTTACCCATTCGATAAGATCCATTTTTCCCGCTACTGATGTTGTATAATAATTATTAATAGACTGACCGGTAGTAGCGCCCGTACCATACTTTGCGGCCTGAAGATCTATTTCCAATTCATTCCAAAGCTGAAAATAATCCACTTTTCCTCTGCCATTTTTTCCGTTATATCTTTCGGCATATGTTTTGGTGGTTTGAGTTATAAAATCAAGGTCATCCTGTGTAGGCTCATCTACTTCTTGCGGAAACAAACAGAGCATTACTTTAATACCATATTTATTACAAAGACCAATTATTTGATCCGCCTCGGTAAAATCCTGATGAATATAGTTACCTTGATATCTTATCATTTTTACGCCAAGCTGAGCAGCAAGATGAAGTGCCTCTTCCGAATATGCATTAGGTGCATCAAATCCACGGTTATTGGTGTGCATATTCTGACCCCATAAAAAATCCGAACGATAATTTAAAACCTCATAATTGTTCAGATTTTCCGTTGCACTCGAAAAAACGGTGAAAGAAGACAACAATATCAATACTGATATAACCAATGAAAATCCTTTTTTCACGGTATAACCTCCATTTTTTAAATATTTATGACTTATTCTTTTTCGCATTGGCATTTATCTCTTGAATTGCCTTAATCGTAGTACTCTTTGTTGCATCAATCTGTGTAACAACTGAAGATATTTTTCCGTCATGCAAGTCCCAGAAAGGACGGTATGTTCCTGCTAAAACATCATCATTTGTTGATGAATATACAGCCTCTACCATTCCCTTATCTTGTTCAATTGCCAATACCATATTTTTTCCGGATTGCTTATCACAGAAATAACGGTTGTTATATTCTGATTTCATAACTTCGACATTCTTATCACACTGAGACATAATAGCCTGAATAACAGCTCCGGTATTATACTGATCCTTACCAGATTGACCTGCCGGCATCATCATTACCTCTGCGTTCCAGTCAAGTGCAGAAGCATAATCAGACCTACCATCAACCATTGGAATCGGCAAAACACCGAAATCGTCAGACATTTTGCCTGATATTGTTCCCGCATAGTATAAATTAGAAAATAGGAATAGTGAATGGCCTGCAGCAAATGCTGAGATTCTATCAGCATAATTGGATATGCTACGACAAGTAGTTCCTTCTTTATAAAATTCATTTATCAGATTTATTGAAGATATAACGCGAGAATCTGTCATATTGTATTCAAGATATTTATCTTTGCTGTGCTTTATAAGTGCTCCCCCACTGTTAGCGATTGCGTGAGAGGTCATCATTGAAGGATCAACCCATAAGAATCCCCACTGGTCATCTTTTGACATACCTGATTTTCCATCAAGGTCCTTCATAGCTTTTTTTCCTATCTCTCTTGCCGCAGAATAATTCCATTTCTTAGAATCAACTAAATCATATAAGTAATTCTCGGAATAACCCAATTCTTTCAAAATTCGTTTGTTGTAAAAAGTTCCCCATGTTCTTGAACCATTTTCCGATGTAACAGCATATTTAGCGCCGCCCAATTCGGTAGCCTCCAACATATTAAGACGATTCATATATTTTTGAGATAAATCCATTGAAGAAACTCTTGTAAAATCTGTAAGAACACCTGCTGCTACATATGTACCAACATATTGCATATTTGTGGAGATAATATTACATAATGCTTTTCCCGAGGCAGCAGATGATAGCGTTAATGTTTTTAATTTTTCATGGTCTACCTCTTTGATTACGAATTTGCAGTTGAGAGATTTTTGAACCGAATTCAAAATATCATTTTTTGACTTCTGTGTTTTAGAAGAATCGCTCAGCTTAAATAACTCTGTTGCAGAGTATATAGTAATGGTGGCGCCTTTAAGGTCAACCTTCATAGGCTCTGTAATAGTTGTATTGCTACCACCCGAACCGCTGTTTCCTGTGCCCGAACCGCTGTTTCCTGTGCCCGAACCGCTCTTATCAGTTGTGGTCTCGCCGCCTTCAACCCATGATTCTGTTTCAGTCGCAACAGTTGTATCATTACATCCGCAACAACCAAAAATTAAAAAGACTGCTATTATCAATGCTAATACTCTTTTTTTCATTAATTTTTCCTCCGATTTAAATTAAATTTTTTTATTCCCTATAAAGGTAATAAGAATAACCTGAATGCTATAATATTTGTTTTATAAAAATTCAAATAGATAATAATTTCAACATAGTATCAATAGACTGTAATGTTTCAGACTATTCTTATTACCCTATGTGAAAAAGGATATTTAAAACTTTGATTTGTTCTCTCCGACCGCAATTTTGCGGTCGGAGAGTAAACATATTTAATTAGAAAGCTTTAAACCTTTATTTTTTTAAAAGTTCTTTTCTTGTATTTGTGCAATCGGTAGCACCGATAACATAATCGCTATCAAAGTCTACTGCGCAAATATTAGTTGTTGGATTAGAGATTTCTAAGCTATGCTTCTTAACGCGAATTAAATCCATAATATCAAATTCGCCATCGCGGTTAGCATCGCCCACAACATAATCTGCGGCATAAAGGTTTGCAATATAACCGGAAAAATCATTCTCATTCATAATTCCGAAGGTTGCAATAGCAGTCAAGTCAAAACCATCTTCAGCAGCTAAGAGTAAATCTTCAATATCGAACTGAATATGATTCCAACCGTCGGCAATAAGGAGAGAGGTTATATCAAATGCTGCAAATCTGCTTTCTGAATCAAGCAAAAGGAAAGAGGTTTCTCCGCTAACATTAGCAATATTTTCAACAAATATATCCATTTCAATCATTTTGCTTGCACTTATATCTGCTGTATTTTCCAATTCTGTAGTGAAAGCGCCACCTTCTACATTAAACTCAATTCTGCTATCGGGTCCGATTGATGTATATTCATTCATCAACTTTTCAGGTGAAACAAAATTCTTAGTTGCCTGAATATTGAAAATACCCAACAAGGTTCCAGGTGTAGTTGAATTCGCCCATAAACCATATCCGTTTGTTCCCGAAACACCTTTAAAGGTTAATCTATAAGAAGAAATAGAGGTCATATCCGGAGCAACTTCAGATTTTGTCCATTCGGAAACAGGGATAACAATGTGATTCCATCCGGGTTGTGTTATCTTATCCCAGAAAGAAACTTCTAAGCTGGTTGTCTCGCGTAGAACAGAATCAGAGTTAAGTTTTAAAACAAGTTCCAAATCATTTGCCTTGATTTCATTGTTGAGTAGAGCATAGTTCTCAATGAAAATATCAAACTCAATATTATCAGCGCCGCTAAAATCGAAATCGCCCAAATTTTCTGCGCCGTAAACCTTGCCTGTACTATCAAATGAAGAATTTCCACCACTTCTGTTTGTAAACTCACGGAGTTTACCGTTTGTAGTTGTTAATGAGCTTAATACAATTCCTTCTGCAGTATTAACAGCCGCATCATATTTAGTAAAAATAACATTTGTCATTGCAAAGGTATACTTAGCAAACGAAGCACTCTTAGTTAAAGGCCAAATCATTATACCGTATGATTTAACACTTTTTGCGTCAAAACTAGAACTTTGATATGGACGGGCAGCATCATAAGATGCAGCATAATAGAACTCTAAAACAATATGGTTCCAACCATCTTTGCAAACTTGATTAGCAAAATTATATTTTAAAAAATTTGCTTCTATGCTGGAAGCATTACTTGAAAGCATAAAGTCAAATTTAACACTGTTATTAGTAACCTCATGTTTAAATGCTTCATAGTTATCAACATAGAAATCAAATTCGATATATAAACGGTTACTCTTAGAAATACTATTTCTATCAGGATCGGTTGAAGTCATATAGCTGTCAAGATTCAATGTTGCTACATTTTTCTTGTTAACAGGATAATTCAATAAATTCACGCGGTCGCCAGTGTTTTGTGCATACATTCCAATAGCATTAGTATAAGGGAATTGTGTACTGATAGGTTTACCAACTGTTGATTCTGGTTCTTTAACAAGCTTTGTTCCGCAAACATTATCAATAGCAATTTTAATTCCGGAAGCAGCATTAATTTTAGTTTTTGAGGTGTTATCCAAATTAACTAAAACAGTATCGATAGCTGTAAATGCTGCATCATTACCTTGATAGAAGTTGTTAATTGCAAGAACAATATGATTCCAGCCGTCGTTTTTAATCTTATCCAACGGAAGACCCGAAGCTACTCTAGCATTTGAACCCGAATAGAAAGCCACTTGCAAGTTCGAGCCAATAGCTTTTACCGCGCTCTTAAATGCTTCTGCATCCTCTACATAGAAATCAAACTCAAAAAGACCTTTCCATGTATAGTCAGCAAAATCTTTAGTTAAGTTAACTTTATCAATATTTTCAATTACGATAAGCGAATCAGTATTAAGCTTTCCTACAGTGCTTGTCATAGGCTGACCCGAATATAAATCGCCTAAAACTTCGCCTACTTTTTCAAATTCAGGAGCATCAGGAATTTCAGCACGAACAATATCAGTGCCGCCATAAAGTGCCTGTAAAACCCCGAAAGTATCTTTGCGAACTTTATTTTTGTCAATCAAACCGAAATGAGCTTCTTTATCAAATGTTCCTTCAGTCTCAATACCTTCAACATCATAAAGCTCATAAGCGATGAAACCTTTAACTTTTTCCTGAGAATAAGCATACTGAACAAATTCTGCTAACCAATCAGCATTCTCCATATAATTTACAGAGCCATCTTCTTTATATTCGGTTGGCCATAAATTAGCCTCGCAAATGATAACATCTTCATTCCACTGAGAAAGTTTTTCAATTACATAGTCATAATTGAGAACTTTGCCGAAATCTGACCAATCCTCAAAATTGCGGAAATCTTCGTTCTCGCCGTTCGAGTACCAGTCAATACCGTTTAAATCCCAGGATGCAGTTGTTTTATTTTCTGCCGCAGTTGCAGAAGTTGCTACCAAACCGGTTGTTTTATCAATAGAAACATTCTTAATTCCTTCAATAAAACCAACATCAATCCAAGATGTATTTACAACAATCTTAGCATTAGCATCTACCGCTTTTATCGCATTTATTGCATTGTAAATACCAACTGCATAAGTGTCAGAATTGTTAAAATGAGATGCTTTTGTTCCGGATTTTCCTGATATTTTAGATTCGATATCCATCTCATTACCAATTTGATAATATGCGATTTTTCCTTTAAGCGCTGCAGCTAAAGCACTGTAATATTCTTTAATTGCACTAACATTAATTTCAGATACATTTACACCGTTTACATATTCATGAATTTTAGTATCCACAAGCATAAGTGTAATATCTTTTTGTGCGGTAATATCAGACAAGCCTTTTATATATGCATTATCTAAGCTTTCGTTCTTTATACGAATAATATTTGAACCTAAGCTCTTAGCATCTGTTATTGTGGAATATGAATTCTGATAAATTTTCCATGCATTATTTCCGCGAACATTAACGCCGAATACAAAATCATCTCTGCCTGTGAGTGCTGTATATGTAGTTTCAGCACTTACAGTTAAAAGCATAGAAAACTGCGTAGCAATAAGAACTATTGCCAAAACGATTGCTAACAAACTTTTTTTCATTTCAATAACTCCTTTTTGAAATATTTTAGGAAATTGCTAATAAATTTTTGCATTATTTTTTCAAATACCACCAACCCTTTAAAACAAAAGCCTTTAAAAGAAAATTTCTTTTATATAATTCTTTGTAACCATCCGTCTCTCTCCAAATGTTTTTTCAAGAATTATTAGCTTTTGATTTTTATTTATGAGAAATAAATCTATAAAATATAAACTATTTCAAAACTTATTTCTCTTTACTTTAAAATCCTTCAAATATAAAACATTTTTAGGATAAAAGTTTACTAAATTATGCCACATTCATTAACATTTTCTTTAAACGAATAAGGTCTATAACATCAATTTTTTCATCTTCGTTAAAATCAACTGCCTCATATTTACCATCATCCAGCAAAGCATATTTCAGTTCAACCAAATGAGTACTGTTAACCTTATATACCGTAAACTTATCGAGTACCGATAAATCTTTAGAACTATAATAAGTTAATGTGATTTTTGCATTGCAAACATCATATTTAACAAAGCCATATTCATTTTCAACAAGTTTAGCCGAATAGGTTTTTGCGTTTTCAACAGCAGGATTAAACTTCATTCCCGATGCGGTGGTTGCCGAAATATAAAGCACACCGCCATCCGTATTATAAGCATAATCCTTATTTGATTTAACAGGGCTAGTTCCGTTCATTATATAACTTCTGTCATAACAATGGTCATGCCCCGATAGCACCATATCAATTTTAAGTTCACTGAATACAGGCGCTAAATGATTTCTAAGCGAAATAGGCCAGCTTTCAGTACTATGATAAGAAGCACTAAACAAAGAGTGATGGCAATTTACTATTTTCCAATCATATTTACCTCCTTGCTCTTCAACAACCTTTCTAACAAACGCTTCATGGTAATCCTTATTACCTATATTGGTATTTATAGATATAAATAAAACATTGTTGTAGGCATACCAATAATCGCATTCATTTTCTCCAAAACCACTATAAACCTCCTTGGTTTCAGGTGCGGTAAATTGGCGGTTATAATATGTATTAGGATCGTTATCGTGGTTACCGGGAACGGTGCCAACTATATGTCCTCTAAGCAAATCCGGGCTTTTATAAAGAACATAAAGGTCTTGCGAAGCAGATAAGTCTGATATATCGCCTGTATTCAATATAAAACTGTTATCTGCAAAATATTTAGATATATTTTTTAAAGTATTATTCCAGTTTAAATATGTATCAACTGATTTTGGCATTTGAACATCGCTAATATGTATAAACGAAAAGCTTTCATCAAAATCTTTAGTTTCAAACGAATACTCTTGCGACCAACCATTATCATCACCAACACGGTATGTATAAGATGTGTTTGGTTTAAGTCCGGTTATTTTCGCGCGATTGCAACTCAAATATCCTGTTTCAGGTTCCAAATATTCAAACGCCTCAAAAATAGTTTCATTGCCGTTTTCGGTTAATAAAACCTTACCTTTTTGCGGATTGCTTCTATCAAACCATGTAATATAAATTTCACTTTGATCTTTACCAACATTTATAACCGGCAAAGTGCCCTCGGTAGCGCAAACATTAGCGATAGTTAAAATATTTTCACCAATACGGTTTTCATAATCGCCTGTTTTATAACTATCTCCGCCATACCATAATTTAAAGCATTGGATATTTTCTAAGGTTTTAACCCCGTTAACCTCGCTGTTAGATTGATATTTAACAAGCATCGGCAAAGTGATATGATTCCAACCATCTTGATAAACATACTTTTGGACATCAGTCCATGAAAAATATCCGGCAGATGAGGAATAGCTTTTTGTTCTTCCAATACCAAAATTAAGAGTTACTCCTACTGGATTGCCGTTTTCATCGGTTTTAAAAGATTCCACAAACTTATCATAATCCTCGATAAAAATATCAAATTCTATAAATACAGCTTTACCGAAATTTGCCGATGTTTCTGCCGAGCCAGATATATTTAGAGTATAATCGGATTTATATTTACCCTTAACTGCAGGTGCTCCAAGTTTGGCTAAAACGTCATTTTGACCAACATATTCATTAGGTACCAAATTTACAGTACCACATATATTGGCCACTGCTATAAACTGACCTTCAAGATTATCGGTTGAAGAAGCTATATCTCCTGTATATGCAATTTTATATGCCGTGACGTTTGAAAAATCAAAGGTTGAACTTCCGCTAAATTCACTTAAAAGTATGCGTATATGATTCCAACCGCTATGAGATATATACTTCAACAAATCTGCATTGCAGCTATTTGTTTGCCCATTTGAATATAAACTGATTGCTAATCCTGATATGTTTTCACTTTTAAGAATTTCAAACCAAGCTTCATAATTTTCTATATAAACATCAAATTCAAGATACTCTGCATCGCTTAAATCTATACCGCCTGAAAAATTACCTTCTTCTGCGCTACTTTGAGAAAAAGTATCTCCTATATTCCACTGTATACCATTATTAGATAAATCCTTCAAATAATCATATCTATTGTTTTGAGGAGGCGTTTCATATTTAGTGGCTTTAAATCTATCAATAATTATAATTTGGCCGCAAGCCGAATTATCTTTTTCAAGGTCGTTTCCAACAATTTTAAACTCGAAAGCTTTTATTGAATTTTCAAACGAAAAGCCATTATTTATTGCCTTATCTATCGGCAAAATAATATGATTCCAACCGTTTTGAACAATATAGTTTTGAATACCGCTAAAAGCGATGTTATTAGTTGTTATTGCTTCGTTATTAGATAATATCAATTGCAAATCGGCATTTATTTCTTCATTTTGAGCATTTTTTATAAATGAATTTTTAAAGCCTTCAAAATCTTCAATATATAAATCAAACTCAATATACGAAGCATCTTTAAAAGTTCCCAAATCTCCACTTGAAACAATCGAAAAATCATTATATTTTTCATCAACAATATAATTTAAAGTATTAGCCTCTCTATTAGAAACCATTATTCCATAACTGTTTTCCTCGGGCAAACTAATATTAACTCCATATATACTGGCAATACTTAAAACTATTGAAAAAGCTTCGCCTAATTTAGCGTTAGATTCCGAATTTACAATTTCAAAACTAAAACCGTCAACTTCTAAATCATCAGTTAAGCCTATAGGTAATAATACCTTATACCACCCTGATTTAGAAGATTTTCCTATATTTTTAATATCAAATTTCAAGTTCGATTTATTAGTAAATAATGTTAAATATGCATTAACGCCTTCGCTATCTAACAAGGCTTTGAATTTTTCATAATCAGAAACCGAAAAATCCATACCCACAAAATCGCAATCAGATATATTAACCCTTGAAAGGTCCTTCATTGTAAATCTATGTTCTACTTCTGTATAAAGGGAACTTTCATTATCTCCCAAAGAATTTCTTAACAAATCACTATAAATAATAGTATTATTAGAATCTATTGAAGGTATCGCAACTGCTGTGCAAATATTCCTGAGTTTGACACTTTTTCCGGCTAAATCGCCGTGAGTATTACTGATGTTATCTGAGAATTTAAGAAAAACATATTTAACCTTTGCCCAATTAATATTAGTCTCACTAAAATCAGATTTTAATACCCTAATATGATTCCAACCATCTGACTCAATCTGCGAAAAAATTTCAGCAGAGGCTATATTCTTAGATGCATATAAAGCCGACACAGTTGATGAGCTAAATGTTAAATTCAAACCTTGCTCATTACTTCCAGGAGAATAACTTATCGCACCTTTAAGTTCATCAAAATCCTCAACATAAATATCAAATTCAAAAATTTCAGCCGAAGATAAATCGATAATTTGAGAAAGTGTTATTTTTGTTTTTGAGGGCAGAGCATTATATTTTTCACCAAAATTGCCATCTATACCTGCTTCACTAATGATAATATCGTATCTTTTAGTAAGCTTTGGATCTTCTGTTGCATTAGCAAAAAATGTTATTGGTAAAGAGGCAAGTATAATGCAGATACTGATAAAAATCGGAAAAATTCGCGCTATACTTTTTTTCATTTCAATAACTCCTTTTTAATTTATATTTATTCTATTCAAATGGTTTATAGCTAAACCGCTATCCTCACCGCGAGTTTCTTCAAGAATAATCGGTATATTAGGCTTTCTTGTTTTAATAATAGAAAGGATTTTTTCTATATTTATAAGTCCCTCACCTATCGGGCATTGTTTTAATAGATTTTCTTCAACTATAAAATCCTTTAAATGAATAACCGAGATTTTATCACCTAAAAGCTCGAAAGCAGTATCTATTATTTCTTCTTGATTTTTATAATTTTCTATTGTTAGAAGATTAAGTAAATCAAAAATAACTAATATATTAGGTGAATCAAGGTCGTTTAAAAGCCTTAACATTCTCTCAGGTGAATTTATAACAAAACAGCTAACCGCCTCAACCGCAATCATAACGCCTAATTTTTCTGCCGCATCACGCAGCACCTTCATATTTGAAAGTAAATATTGGTATGCTTCTTCGGTCTGATTGTTTTCAGGGATACATTCTTCACCTACAAAGCCTGTTTCTAAACCTACAACACCTGCATTCATAAATCTTGCATATTTAAGGCTTTCAACAAAATATGCCATATCTTTTTCTAATACTTCTTTGTTTGTATTAGAGGGGTTTATATAACAACCTAAAACCGAGATTTCAATATCATTTACTTTAAATATTTCGCCTATTTGCTTTGCAAAGGATGGAGAAAACATTCCCTCTTTAAAATCCTTGCAAGACCTTTTTAAAACGAGTTGAACATTATTTATGCCGTATTCTTTTAATTTCTTTGAAAGTTCGGGTAAATTCTCTGCTTCAACATCATGGCCTCTAAGACCTATATTTAACTTGTCCTTTATCACGGCTGTTTACCTATGTATGCTAAAATACCGCCATCAACATAAAGAACATGACCGTTTACAAAGTCAGAGGCTTCACTAGCTAAAAATACAGCAGGACCTTGCAAGTCTTCAACATTTCCCCAACGATCAGCAGGTGTTTTAGCAATAATAAAGCTATCAAACGGATGACGGCTACCGTCAGCCTGTCTCTCACGTAATGGTGCAGTCTGAGGAGTTGCAATATAACCCGGACCTATACCATTGCATTGAATATTATATTCTCCATACTCAGAGCAGATATTTCTGGTTAACATTTTTAGTCCGCCCTTAGCGGCAGCATAAGCTGAAACGGTTTCACGACCTAATTCAGACATCATTGAGCAGATATTTATTATCTTACCGTGTCCTTTTTCTTTCATTGCAGGGATAACTGCCTTAGCGCATATAAACGGTGCATTAAGGTCAACATCGATTACCTTTCTGAAATCTTCAGCACTCATTTCATGCATCGGTATACGCTTGATGATACCAGCGTTGTTTACAAGAATATCAATAGTACCAATCTCAACTTCAACCTTTTTAACAAGTGCATTCACTGCATTTTCATCGGTAACGTCGCAAACAAAACCGTAAGCCTTTATACCCTTTTCATTGAAAGCCGCAAGTCCTTTATTTACGAGGTCTTCGTTGATATCATTAAAAACTATTGTTGCCCCACAATCAGCATAAGCTTCTGCAATAGCAAATCCTATACCATAAGAGCCGCCTGTTATCCAAGCAATTTTACCTTCAAGACTAAATTTATTTATATTCATATCTTTTTACCTCAATTCTGTTGTAGGGATAGTATCCATATCATCAAACACTTGGTTTTCGCCGCCCATTGCCCAAATAAATGTGTAATTAGCGGTACCTGCGCCTGAATGGATACTCCAAGAGGGGCTTATAACTGCTTGTTCGTTTTGCATTACGATATGGCGGGTTTCATTACCCTCGCCCATCATATGAAATACAACATTATCCTTTGGTATATCAAAATAGAAATAAACTTCCATTCTTCTCTCGTGTGTATGTGCAGGCATTGTATTCCAAACCGAGCCCGGTTCTAACACGGTCATACCCATAGATAATTGGCAGGTTTTTAAAACATCAGGATGAATAAACTGATTTATTACTCTCTTATTTGAGGTTTCCATAGCGCCTAGAGGTTTTTTTGCAGCATCTGCTATTTTTATAAGCTTTGTTTCATAAGAGGTATGTGCAGGAGCAGAAACCATATAAAACTTTGCAGGGTTTGTTGCATCTTCAGAGCTGAATATAACTTCCTTAGCGCCTTTTGTTATATAAAGGCAGTCTTTACATCCTAGCTCATAAACAGTACCATCAACCTTAATCTTACCGCTACCTGTTCCTACATTGAAAATACCGATTTCACGGCGTTCGAGGAAATATTTAGTACCAAAGTTATGCCATACATCCATACCCTTTTCGATAGAAACCTCTTCGTTTACAGGCATAGCGCCCAAGGTTACCATTCTATCTACATGGCTATATACCGATATAACTTCATCTGCTTTAAATAATTCTTCAATTAAAAACTCATTTCTTGTTTCTTCGGTTGTATAGCGCTTAAAATCACGCTGATTGCAAGAATATCTAATATCCATTTTATTTTCTCCTTTTATTTAATATCTACTATTCCAACACTAAGTGTTCCGTCTGCAAAAGCATCATGGAAGCACATTCTACTACAAGATGGATTAAACTGCGGATGAGGATGACCGGGATGTGATCTATGGTTTTTAACATTCACTATAATTTCCTCAGTATTGTTTTCAATATTTATTAAGCAAACACCGCTATTCATCAAATTGTTTTCATCCAAATCGTTAGGACCTAAATCTGCCGCAAGATATTTGCCGTTAGGCGCTGCGCAAACATGCCAGTATTTATTTTTTGTATAAAGTATTTTTACTTCTCTTGTTTCTAAATCAACATAACCTATTCCTGTAGGTTTTGAGGGGGAAACATCATATTTAACAAAATACAAACCTTTTCCATCCGCCACCCAGCTCTCATGACCAAAGCAATCAATCAAATTGCCGTTTTCATCAAGTCTTTGTTTTGCTAAGTTATATGGCTCTTTGCCCTTTTCGAACATCCACAAGCGATTTGTAATGTATGTTGTATCACCTTCGTGAGCAAAAAAGATTTTATCAGGATCAGTAGGGCAAATCATAAAATGGTTTGCAACATAAAACGGCGGCAAGAAACCCACTTCTAACATCTTTTCAACTTCACAGGTCTTTAAATCTATTCTTCGGCAGGTTTGCTTCATGGTTTTACCCTCAGCATCAAACCAAGCTATGTATCCACCATCGGCAGTAATATGAGGTTGAACAATATCTGTTTCACAAGTATATAAAATTTTTTCCTCTAATGTTTCCACATCAATACTGCAAAGTTGATTTTTCGTTTTAACAAAATAAACTATATTTTTATGAACCACATAACTAATCCCCATTAGTTCTTGTGAGAATATAACCTTTTCAGTTTTGTTTTCAACATCTACTAAAACCAAATCCGTACCGCCACAAAATTTATCCTTTGGCAAATTTCTCATTCTGGTTAAAATAAGCCTATTATCATCTACCCAACAATTTTGCGAATAATATCCGCAAGAATAGATATATTCTGCTTGGTATACTCTTGTAAATTCTTTTATATTTTTTGTTTCAACCGAAATAGACATTTCTTTCCCACCAAATCAGTTTTTATTATCTAAATATCTTTGCATTTCGGCACACATTAAAATAAATGCTCCCATTCCGTGCAAGTCATTTTTTATCTGTTCACGGTTTATATAATGCTCATAAGTACCGCTCTCAATACAGGTACCCATACACACCTTATCTATAACAATATCTCCATTTTCATCATAATAAAGAATATCTTCTATACCCTCATAAGCCTTTAATAAAACATCCTCATATTCTTTACCGATAATACCTTTGCGAATTGCCTTGGCATAAGAGTAGATAAATAAGTTAGTGCACGAACTTTCAACCCAGTTTTCAGGGTCTTCTATTCTATCTAAAACCTCAAACCACATACCTGTTTTCTTATCTTGGAATTTAACAAGCGATTTAAGCAAATCGGTTTCAATTTGTTTGAGTCTTTCAACTGCGGGATGGTCTTCAGGGATATAATCTAAAATATCTAAAATTGCTACTGCATACCAGCCAACCGCTCTGCCCCAAAACTGACCTGATAAGCCGGTTTCGTGGTCTGCCCAACATTCTTGTTTTGAATCATCCCAGCCGTGATAATAAAGACCTGTCTTTTCATCCTTCATATGCTCTTCCATTATGAAGATTTGTTTAATTGCTCTTTCTCTTAAAACATCATCGCCAAAACGGTTTGCATACATTACAGAAAGTGGACCTGCCATATATGCTCCGTCCATCCACATTTGGTATGGTTGGGTCATCATATGCCAATATCCGCCATATTGGTTTACAGGCCAATAATGCATAGAATCTGCCACCGTTTTTATAGCATTAAGATATTTTTCATCGCCCGTTTTATCATACAAATCATATAAAAGAATAGTCGGTTGCTTATGGTCTAGCATAACAAGAGCGTTCCAAGTAAGCCATGGGGTATCTTTATTAGTCAATTCGTGATTAAAACCATATAGCTCACCGTTTGGACCTATTACGCTATCTACATAATCCTTTATGTAATTGAAATACTTTTGTTCGCCAGTCAAAAAATAGATTTGCTGCATACCTGATAAAGCTACACCCTGATGATAAAAAAGTGTACCAACCGGTGGGAGTTCCTCAGGCTTAAATCTGCGTATTAAAGCCTCACAAGCCTCAATACCATATTCTATAGGTTTTTTATTCATAGCAATTCCAAACCTTTCTTATTATTTTAATCCAATAATATCATAGCACATTTCATTTTTTAAAACCTTAAAAAATTTATTTTTTTGAACTTTTTTTTCGAGAGTTTACACTAAATTTTTTAAGGTTTTATCCTAAAATTCCCCTTTTTTCCAAAATTTCACACGAAAAACACAAAAAAGATAGTGTTTTAAAATTATCTTTTTCTTGATTAGAGCAAACATTTGTGTTATACTAGCAAATAAAGGAGGGCTAAAAAATGACTTATATCACTTCCGAATTAGACCGTTTTTATGACCTAAATTTGAATTGTGCCACTCATCGTGCATATATTGAAAATCCGCAAGGAATGACCTGTCCGCATCATCATGAAGATTATGAAATATATTTTCTCATATCAGGTAATAGAAAATATTTTATTTCCAACACCATATACACTCTTCAGCCAAACCAGGTAGTTATATTTAAACCCAATATTCCGCATCAGGTTACTGTTAACCTTAATGTGCCCTACGAAAGACAATTAGTTTATGTCACCCCCCAACTTTTTTCAGAAATTATCGATAATAATCCATCTTTAAAATCTATTTTTGATTTTCAACTATTTAATTTGTCGGACAGTGATTTTGCAAAAGCATTAGATATTATATCTGAAATAAATAAAGAATTAGAACGAAATGACGAATATTCACAATGTATGATTAAAAATCTTCTCGGAGCGTTATTAATGTTTATATGCCGTCATAATGACACTTCAAATCTCGTTCTCAACAAAAGCGATCTTCGCATTCAATCTGTAATAAATTTTATTCTTGAACATTATTCAGAACATATCACCTTATCCGATTGTGCCAAAATCGCATGTATGCACTATAATACCTTTTCAGCTGTTTTTCAAAAAGAAACGGCAATCGGTTTTAAAGATTTTTTGATACGAATCAGGATTGATAAAGGCTGTGAATTACTCGAAACCACAGATTATTCGATTACTAAAATCGCAGAATTAACAGGTTTTTGTACCGCAACACATTTTACAAGCACTTTCAAAAACCTGCTCAATATTTCTCCAAAAGAATATAGAAGTCGTCATCAAATAGAAAAACTCGAAAGGAAAGGAAACAAATCTTCAATTATATTATAAATTTGCACATTAAGTTAGTTAATAGCAATCTTTATTTTGCAAACATAATACCTGAAATATTGTATAATCTACTACAGAGGTGTGATGTATGCGAAACGAGGTTGCTTTTGTTAATAGAGATAGATTTTTACAGTTGGGATTGACCATTGCAACACTACGCAAAATGCGTGGTTTGTCCCAAGAACAGTTAGCAGAGCGTTCCGGTGTAAGCCGTACACACATAAGCAATATTGAGGCACCTAATGTTATAAAAGCATTTTCTCTTGATATACTTTACCGTATTACCGATGCTCTTGAAGTTGAAGCACACGACATATTAAAAGCCGCAACCTATCCTGATGAAATAATAAAGAATAAGTTCTTTTGTCGCTTCAGTCTGTCGAAAAAGTCCAGTTTATACTGGGCTTTTTCGACAGACTGAATAATATTTATTATGTAAATTACAAATCTAAAAATCATTGTATATTCTCACATTTATAACCCCTTTAGGCTTCATGGCTTTTCACAAATTCTTCTCAAATGCTTGTGTTTCATATAATTTTTGGTTTTGAAAAGTTAAAACACATCCAATGTTAATGCACTCCTGTCCGTCTGGTAGGACTTGACTTTTAGGTAAATTTAGGGTATTATTTATACACAACGGGATACCTAAAACCTTTCGTTGGTATACCTATTTGAGAGGAAGTCCGCTATGAAGATTATACAAAAAGACCCCAATAAGGATTTCATCATTTTGAACGTTTCCGATCCTCAGCTAAGCAATGAGGAATGGGGAAAAAATCACCCTCATCCCAAGATCCTTACGGATACATTAACTGCACTGATACACCGTGTACAACCGGACTTGATCACCGTCAGTGGTGATCTAGCTTGGGGCGGTAACGTGCTCTCCTGTACTCGCCTGGCAGAATTGATTGATCAGTTTGGCATTCCTTGGGCACCAATTTGGGGTATGAATGATAACCTTGGCGGTTCTAACTACATAGATTCTATGGGCGATATACTTCAATCCCTGCAGCACTGTCTGTATGAAAAAGGCCCCAAAACGCTAGGTGCCGGAAACTATGTTATCGGCATTGAAGAAAAAGGAAAAATTGTGGAAGGTCTAATCCTGATGGATTCCCACGGGACGGAGTATTACCAAAACGAAGCCGGTGAAACCTTCACCCTTTGCGCAAAACTTTGGCCACAGCAGTTAAGCTGGTATCATGAGCAAGTAAAAATGTTAGAAAGTAAGGGGTGCTCAGATACAACACTGATCCATCACATCCCAATTTTTGCCTATCACTCTGCCTTTCTGGAGGCTTTTCGCCACGATTGTAATCCTTTGGATGTATCTCTGGAGGAAAGCTACTCTGGAGCATGTTGGAATGATGGTTACAAAGATTCTTTTGGTGTGTGTCATCAGTCCATTGCAAGCTATCATAATTCCTATGGAAACTGCGCCGAGCCTATGAGAAGGCACCCCGACGATGACGGTATGTTTGCCTTAATAAAAGAGTGCGGTTCTACTAAAACCGTCCTCGCAGGACAAGATCATACGAATAACTTTGTCATTTCCTACGAGGGTGTTACCCTTGCATACAGTTTGAAACTGGGAGCTGGTTCCTACTGGGAACCCCTTCTCAACGGTGGTACCATATTGCGGGTAAGTTCTAGAGGTGTAGAAGAAGTTCGGCACGAATATGTCAAAATCGAGTTCCATTACGAAATCCTGTAACTACGAAGGCTGGTGATATTATGATCGTGCTAAAAAAAGAATCTGGCAAAGATTTTATCATTTTGAATTTGACCGACCCCCAATTAGGAAATGAAGGTTGGGGGCATGCCCATCCAAATCAGATGGTACTTAGGGAAATTCTGCGTATCTTAATTGACCGAGTACATCCAGACCTGATTACCGTCAGCGGCGACTTCGCGCTCCCGGGTCACACGGATGCTTACAGGCATTTCGCTGATCTTATGGATAGCTTCCGCATCCCCTGGGCACCGGTTTGGGGAAACCACGACAACGAAATGGGTAGCAGCTATATTGATTCCATTGCAGATGAATATTTAACTCACCAATATTGCCTGTATGAAAAAGGACCCAGCACCCTAGGCAACGGAAACTATGTTATCGGCATTGAGGAAGATGGAATTATTGTAGAAGGGTTAATTATGATGGATTCTCATAACAAAGAGTTATACGAAAGCCAGAACGGCAAGGTATCTTCCGTGAATGCAAAACTCCTTCCTGCGCAGTTAATTTGGTATCGGGAACAGGTGGAAATACTGCGGAAACGGGGTTGCAACGACACAACACTCATACTGCATATTCCTATTTACGCATATCGCACCGCCTTCCAAATGGCGTTTAGCCCTGCATTTATTCCCACGCAGGTTTCCATAGAGGACAGCTATAAAGAGGACTGTTGGAACGAAGGGTACAAGGATTCTTTCGGTGTGTGTTATGAAGGTGTATCCAGTTATCCAGTAGATGACGGGGTTTTTGACTTAATTAAACATTTGAACTCCACAAAAACGGTTGTGGCTGGTCATGACCATGTGAATAATTTTGTAATTCAGCACAAAGGCATTCGCTTGGTGTATGGCACAAAAACTGGAATTGGCTCCTATTGGAATCGCACCCTCAACGGCGGTACCGTTCTGAAAATCACTTCCGACGGTGTAGCAGATGTGCACCATGAATATACCAAATTCAAGTTTGATTATGAACTAATATAAAAAATAAAAGTACCGGAAGTAAAACTCCGGTCAATCTGTCGAAAAAGCTCAGCTATTGATATGCACCCCAAAAGTTAGACACTTTTGGAGGTGCATATTTTTATGAGTAAAGCAGGAAGAAAAAACAAAGTTTATAGTGCAGAGTTCAAAATATCTGTTATACCCTCTGCCTGTCATCGCATACAATACAGTGTGCGCCATATTGTTAGGTACTATTAATATATAAAATGTTTTCTCATTTAGCTTGTTGGTTTACCAACGACAAAGGGAACATAAAAGAAACGCTGATATATATTTTTCAAGGTTTGTATATTTAGGTTGACACAATGCTTAGAATTGTCAATATACTTTAGTTATATTTCAACAAGTGTTGCATAAAGTTTACTCTATGTACATAAAACTACCATTCCCCATTTTACGAGGAATGGTAGTTTTCGAATTAGAATTTCGGGTAAATCCGCTCTCTAAACATATTGAATTTTATAATTATAAAATCCAGAAAATGAAAAATCTTTATCTTTGATTGTAAGCGTCAAATATGCAAGCGACTTGAAGATAGTTAAAAAATCCAGATGATATAAAACAGTCTATTAAAGTCCAATGTAGTTTAATGGGTTAGGATATACTTATGCTAAATTCATCTAGAAAAATCGAACGAATTTTCTAGATTTCTGCACTTGTGATTCCTATTGATATAAGGTGATTTTCCGCCTTTGCTTGAATAGTATCTCTTGCATAGTTATCATCTAAATTTTGCATAAATAAATATAATTAGTTCAAAGACCACATTCTATCATAATAAAGAGCAGATAATTGATAATCACGAACTAAATCTTCTTCTGAAATTCCAAGAATAGCTTCAAGAATAAAGCAAACTATACCTGTACGATCCATACCATGTGTACAATGCAGGTATACAGGATAATTTGTAACATCTGCCAAACCCTTGAAGACAGCACACATACCGACATTTCCATCATCTTTGAAAACATCATAATAATTTCCAATTGCATGCAATTTGTGTTTTATACCCAACGAACTTGAAGTATCACCTACATCACCGCGCAAATCTATATCAGTAATAATCCCTAAATCATATTGTACTTTATTCATTAAAACTTATATTTTGATATTTAGCCAACCAATTTTCTAAACACTTTTACCACCATCGACAAATATGTTTTGACCAGTTATATACCTACCTTCGTCACTACATAAAAGACTTACTATTCCTGCACAATCTTCAGGCTCACCATAAAAACCAACAGGTATACTGTCTGTAACCTTTTTTGCATATTCGGGATCAGATAATACCTCTACATTACGATCTGTATATATAACACCAGGCGCCACATTATTTACAGTAATACCATATTGAGCAAATTGTAGTGAAAGCGATAACGCCATATTTGTCTGTGCAGCCTTTGACATTGAATATGCCATAAGTTTTGGTATAGGTTTTCTTTCGTTGACAGAACCTATTGTCACAATCCTACCCCAATTTTGTTCCTTCATCATAGGAATAAAATGCTGTATAAGTATGAGAGAAGATACTACATTGCAAGTATAGTGTGCAATCATGTCATCGGAAGAAATATTATCAATATACGTATCATATTGCAACGATGCATTAAGAACTAAAGTATCTACTTTTCCTATTCTTTCTGCCAATGCTTTTGTTTCCTCAACATTACAAAAGTCAGCAATCTCAATGATAGCTATTCCACCATTTTCTTCAATGATTTTTTGAGTTTCTTCTGCCTTTTCAACACTTCTTGCTCCATGAAGAATAACCTTATAACCATCCTTAGCAAGTCTTATTGCTATGGCTCTGCCGATTCCCCTCGAAGAACCTGTAACTAATGCTGTTTTCATTTTAAATACCACCTATTACACACAACGGACTACCTATTTCTATATTCTCATCTAACAAAACAGGTTTGCCGTTTTCTAATTTTAATAACGTTACATTATCACTATTCTCATTGGTACAAATAATATAATCATCTATTATGTTAAAATCTCTCGGACCTTTACCACCGCAATATGTATTTTCTAAAAGTTCGAGTTTATCGCCCGAAATTTTAAATCGGCTTATAGTATCTGCGCCTCTGTTTGAGATATAAAGATAACCATCCTTTATTCTGATAGCCGCCGCTGTGCTTTCTCCATCGAAATCAGGTATTGCTGAATATGTATTTTTAAACAATGGTTTTCCTTTATTCCACTCGAAAACACTTACATCATTCGAAAGTTCGTTAACACAATAAAGGTATTTTCCGTTCTCACTAAAACATAGATGCCTTGCACCACTACCGTCAGGCACTTTAACAGCGAATTCTTCATTCAAGTCTATGTCATAGACAAAAATTGTGTCTATACCTAAATCAGTGCAAAGAATATGTTTTTTATCGAGTGAAGCACATACATAATGCGTATGTGCTGCTTCCTGACGGGTAGGATGAACGCCTTTCCCTTCGTGTGTTACAGTCTTTTCACAAATTTTAACAATATTGCCCGAAAGATAATTAACAACATAATGTCCGTTAACAGTTACCTCAAGATGACAAGGAACAATACCATTTGTATTTTCTATTTTTGTAGAATTTATAAGGTTTCCTTTTTCTGCAATATCAAACGCTAATATGCCACCAAAATGTGTTTTTGTATCAATTTCTCTTATAATAACATACATTTTATTATCTCTGATAATAGCATACATCGGGCGGTCAAGTTGTATCTTTTCAAGATATTGAAATTTACCATTTTCGAATAAATAATGATAAATTCCGCCTGTTTTTTCACAAGATAAAATATATATATGATTCATTATAACGCTGTTTGTGTATCGTTTGGATCACCGTTACGAGCAAGGTCATATTCTTTAGACCAATCAAGGTGACGATATTCTTCACCTCTAGGGTCGTTCTTAATCCAATCAAGCAACATATCGAGCATTTCTTCTGACCAAGTATTTCTATCAATCTGTGCAGTTGTAAATTTACCCTGACATATCATTTCAAAACCGAAATCATCTTTAACGTGAGTTTTAGCTGCACCCTCTACAACATCGGCTACAAGGTGTGAAGGAATAAATAAAACTCCACCACCTGCACCAAAAACAATATCACCTGGTAGGCAAACCGCACCGCCAAAATTGGTTATATCATTCCAATCTTTCATTACAAATTCACGAATAGGCGTCGGGTCAATACCTCTATAATAAACCTGAACATCAGGAACTTTTTTCATCTGCTCAACATCACGGATACCGCCCCAGATAACCGCACCACCATTTTTAGTGCGTTTCTGAAGAGCTGTTGTAAGATTTCCGCCAAGGAATGTTCCCTTATAAATCTTATCGTACATATCACAGACAACAACATCACGCTCATAGAGATGGTCTATAACCCATTGATTATAGTTTCCTTGCAGACCATCTTCTGCGCCACGCGTAAACTGAACATCATGCAAATCGGGTCGGGTTGGACAATAAGTACAGGTAACAGCTCTACCTACAAGTTTCCTATCATCATTGTGTAATGCAAACATCGGATTTTCTCCACCGCCTACAAACTGATGCTCGTAACCTAACACAAATATCGGTTTCCAAACTTCTTCCAAAGTCATACCGTAAAGTGCATCAAGATATTTATCCTCTACCTTTGGTCTTCCGTCAGGTAATCTTTCACCTTTCCATAATGGTGTTAATTGAATGATTTTTTCTCTATCATTAAAATTCATAACTTTTCCTCTCGTAAAATTTAATCTATAGTGAGATTTCCAATCCATCGCTATCAAAATTCACTGTATAGGTATTATCGTCAACTATAATTTCATATTCACCGTAGAAACCACGGAAAGAAAGTTCACCGTTTTCGCCAACAACAGTTTCAAAAGATGTATTCCATTCCTTATTAATCAAATTGTCCAATGTTTTGTAGGCAGGTTTCGGGCTCATATCGAAACGAATAAGACCGCCACCGCAACGATTTTCACCTTGGTTTGATCCAAGCGGTGCATATGCCGCATAACCGTCTACTAGATTCCACCAAACTATACTCTTCATATTACGGGTAGCAAACCATGTCTTATATAACTCTTTTACAATGTAAGCTTGAATTTCTTCGTTTTCGTCATTCATACCACTACCCGGAATAGTAATTTCAGAAATATGCATCGGATAACCATAGCTATCATAAATATCTAAAATCTCAATCATAGATTCCACATTCAGATAAGTATTGCGAACAATTGGATTTTCCATCTCTTCTGTGGTTGTGAAAATATGGTATTGCAGTCCAATTTCATCGAAAGGAATTCCACGTCGGATAAAGTCTTGCAATTGCATATTAAAGGCCATATATTTGCCCTCTGTGTAATAATCCCGCCAGATAGCCTCATTGGTTTCGTTAAGTATTTTGATATTATCAGGGAAATACTTCTCACCTAATTGCAAACCGTATTCATCGTAATTTTTAAACAAGTGCTGTGCACCAAAGCGATAATTACTTGCACTTTCATTAACGATATCAAACGATGGAATTTCAGAAGCATATTCATCAGCTATTTCTTTGTAGCGACGTTCAAGTATATCTTTTCGTTGCTCAGGTGAATAGGCTTCAAGCCATTTAGGAACGAAGTCACACCAGGTTAAGCAATGTCCTTTAGGCTCTATACCATATTCCTTGCAAAATTCAAGACAGGTATCCGGCGCAGGTCTGCGATAAATAAATTCACTATCTGTTCTCATACGCAAATGTCCCTCTTGTGGCTCAAAATCAGACCAATAAAACGGAACAACAGCTTGGTTGAACAGATTTGCAAAAGCCTCCTTATATTGTACTTCCTTTTCAGGTTTTTCAAAACTTCCAAGCATAAACGCAGTTGTACCAAAATAGAATGCGTGTTTTTTCTGCTTAACAGTAACCTTTTGTCCTTCCTTTGCAGGAAGTTTCAAAGTAAATTGGCCTTTGCGATATTTCTCAATGCCTTCCGAATTGCGCTTATCCAACTTTTCTTTATTTTTTAAAAAGCTCTCTAAAATATAATTTCTGTCCATAAACTTACCTCATAATCATCAGGACCAAATTCTATCGTTAGAAAATTCCTTATTCCATTCGTCGGTTGGCTCAAAGTAGCCCGGTATATTAGGATTAATATGTTGTCTTAATACTTCTTCATTAAGGTCATCGAAACCAAGACCCGGTTTTTCGGGAACTTTTATAAATCCGTCTTTAAATATTGGATTTTCAATTCCTGTTACCATATCTGACCACCAAGGAACATCAACTGAATGAAATTCAAGTGCTAAAACATTGTGCATTGCTGCTGCGGTATGAACAGCCGCCAAGCAAGCCACAGGACTTTCCGCCATATGAATTGCCGTAGCGACGCCGTATTCATCTGCAATATCGCCTATTTTTTTCAGTTCCAAAGCGCCGCCGCAGGTTAAGATATCGGGGTGAATTACCGATACACCACCTGATTTAATAAGGGTTTCAAATCCCTCTTTAAGATAAATATCTTCACCTGTGCAAACAGGAATTGTAGTAGAATTTTTAAGTCTTACATACTGGTCGGTATACATCCAAGGCACCATATCTTCAATCCACGCAAGGTTATAAGGCTCCATTCTTCTTGCAAAACGAATGCAATCTTCAACGCAAATGTGACCGAAATGGTCAATTGCCAAAGGTACTTCGTAGCCTATAACTTCTCTTACCTCTTTAACATAGTTTTCAAGGAAGTCAAGTCCCTTTTCAGTTAAATGAATACCTGTATGTGGATGCGCGGTTGTAACAATAGAATAACTTTTCTGGTGTTTAACCATATCCTGAGTAACACTTCCGCCCTGAACATTTAATATGTGTGATGCATATTTTTTCATATCATCAATAAATCCCAAAGGTGCATTGAGTGTACCCGGTTCATCAAGCAAAAGACCGATGCCCAAATCCATTTTGAGGAATGTAAAGCCCATATCCATTCTTTTTTTGAGAGCTAGTCCCATATCGTGACCTGTGTGCTTACCATCAACATCGGTATCGCAATATACACGAATTTCATCACGGAATTTACCGCCCAAAAGCTGATACAGCGGTACACCATAAGCCTTGCCTGCCAAATCCCAAAGAGCAATTTCAATACCGCTTACACCACCGCCCTGACGAGACGGACCGCCAAACTGTTTTATCTTGCGAAAAATCTTATCTACATTACAAGGGTTTTCACCTAAAATTCTGCTTTTAAGCATAAGTGCATAAGTCTTGCTTGATGCATCACGAACTTCACCAAAACCACTTATACCTTGGTTGGTGTCGATTCGGAGAATTGTACATCTTTTGGGTGCGCCGTCAATATCAACGAAACGCATATCCGTGATTTTTAAATCAGTTGGGTTAGAACAGTAATTCATTTTTCCACCTCAAATTATTATTTTACACTATAATTATAAACGATTTTCGATATTAA
The DNA here is from genome assembly GCA_017537365.1 of Clostridia bacterium. Taxonomy (GTDB): domain Bacteria; phylum Bacillota; class Clostridia; order Oscillospirales; family Acutalibacteraceae; genus UBA737. The sequence continues at coordinate 84,556 of JAFYKZ010000001.1, read as the reverse complement.
ACAAGTTTATTTTCGCTACAAAACACTTGATTTTCGATACCAATAGTTATAAAATAGCCTTGAGGTGAAATATATGCTACCCGAAAATCTTACAATTTCTGTGATTGATGTTTTAAATTATCATCAAAAAAAAGAAAAAGTTTCTGTGTCTGCCCGTTCATATTCTGCAATAACTCTCCGTCTCAAAACTGCAGGAAAATACATCTGCAATGGAAAAACTATCGCTTTTGAGCCTGTGAGCGTTTGTATAATTCCCGAAGGTGTCAGCTACGAGCGAAACAATTTAGAAGAGGATATTTTAGTTATACATTTCAATATGCTCAACTGCGTTTTTGACGGAATACAGATTTTCAAAGTAACCGACGGCGAAAAATACAAAGCTCTATTCCTCAAAGCGTTAAACCTTAAATATGAGAACAATGTAGGGTGTATGTATAAAATCACATCCATAGTTTATGAGATTTTTTCCGAGCTTGTTCGTGATGCCGGCTTTGGAAATAATCCTAAAGATAACAGAATTATAGAATCAGCTGAATATATGCGACAGAATTTCTGGAATCCTGAGCTTTCAATTGAGGAATTAGCAAAGAAAATAGGTGTTTCGCCTGCTTTTTTCAGGCGTGAATTTAACAGAGTTTACGGCACATCACCGAAATCTTATCTTGATGCTTTGAGGATACAATATGCTAAAACTTTGCTTGAAACAGACTACTTTTCTCAAAAAGAAATATCCTATCGTTGTGGTTTTTCAGATGTCGGGTATTTCAGAACAGTATTCAAAAGAAAAATCGGCAAAAGTATCAAAGAATACCTTGCCGATTCAACTAGATTTAATTATTAAATTTTTACTAAAGTTTGCAAACTCAATAAGTTAAATTATGATTATGCCATGCTTTAGCCATACCTTTTTATACTATTTTTTCTAACTTACCTCCGCATTTTCCACAACGGTACTTTTATAATTTATTACCACTTTAGTTTATTTTTGCATTTTAATTTCCTACCCACATTTGGTACAGCGAAGTATATAACGGTAAACGGGTGCTTTGCATTCTACAATAATACCCGTTTCGCTTTCCTTAGCTACTCGCTTTATATTATATTGCGGAAGCCTTCTATTTACAAATTCAGCATAAACCTTCCATTTGCCGTTATGATTTAAGCAACTCGGTACGGTATGCAATAGTTCGTGCATTACCGTGTTAAGAGTAACTCTATCATCAACCTCATCGGCAAGTAACATTGAAGATATGCTTATATCAAATAAATCTCCAGCAATTTTTCTGCATTGTCCCAAACGGCATTTAGCATGAGTATTTATAGTCCAATTACTCACTCTGCCGTATTTAATACCTAAACCGTCAAGGTCTGCCTTGCATATAGCCACAAGACTCATTAAATCCTTTATATCATTACCTCTTTTATAATTTCATTATACAATTTAATCTATAAATTGCAATATACCGACTGACAAAAAATCAGTCGGTATATTCATTTACACGGATAAAGGTATATCCGAAATATCCTTAAATCCGTGCCTTAATAATAGTTCTACAATTTGATTTGGTGTTATACTATCCTTATCCCTTATTTCATTAACTAAAGATTTGAAATTATCAGAATATGCAATAGTAATACCACAGAGAACACTCTTAAGTATGGAGTCAGTCCATCCCCGAACTTTTCCCATACAAAAGCAGCCTCGGATATGCACCCATCATTTTCAACATATATACCGAATACTATTTCATCTATGTACTTTTCATTTGGTACATTACAAAAATTCATTCGGCTGTGCTGTGTGAAACCATAATACATTTTACATTCATTATATTTTTTCATCAGCCGGCCTCCTCAACTATTATAAAATCATTCGGTATATCTTTCTTTTTAACATAGTGCACACCATTCCACCAAAAAGGTGTTTTAAACTGGTATGCAGGTCCGTGTCAAGTATTAGTTGAGTTTAATAAAAAATAATACTTCGTGCATTATGTTTAACAATTTGTTTGCACTACATCGCATCATTAAAAAGATAAATCCGTCCACTGTTTTTTATTGGGCGGATTACTATTTGATTATTTTTTGCAAAATTCTTTTAAAAGCGACAAAATATTTTTGTCCACTATTTTTCACGATGCATTAAAACGGAAGTTCTGCGCTCGGTATACCGCAAAAATCACCCGAAATTATTTCTTTAACTTTTTCTTCATTATGAGGTTGGTCGGATGGTTGAGTAAAAGAATTATATAACTTTTGTAGCATATTCTTTGGAATTTCTTGGATGTTGGCTATAACATTAAAATATTTAAATGAATAAAAATAAAACAGTTACCGGGGAAAACCAAAAACCGCCTCTTATGTTGTATGTTTATCGCTCTATCTGATAATTAAAAACATTTATCACCAACCTACCTTTCATCATAAACTTTTAAAAATACTTTAAAGTTTATATTTGGATTATTTTACGATATTAAAACCATTCAGCTAATAAATCAAAAAACCACTTATCAAGGAGAACAGTGGAAAATGGTTGGTAGGTAAGAAAAAATGAATAGTATAAAAATTGAAAGTAAATTTTAAAAATACAAGTTCGAGTGGAGTAAGTAATAGACCCAATAGAACCACTCGAACTTTCTAACAATTCTAACAGTTATTTCTAACAACGATGCAAAAAATGAACTATTAACACGATTTTTCAAAAGTTCCCGTTTTATCAGGAAAACTTAAAAAATGCCGCATAAATACTGAAAATCAGAGTTCCTATTTTGAGGTGGAGCAAGGTCTGTCAATGTCTATTAAGGAGCAAGGGATAACACTCGAAATCATACACTTTATCCTTGAAGTTTTTCTTACAAATGGCTTAAATACTGACTTTTTGAGTTCCTGTTTTGACAAACCACAATTTTTTCTAACAGCATTTCTAACAGATTTTCATCATATTTTCCAGTTTACACTCGCTTTTGCGATGTAATATATGGAGGCGTATCGAAGTGGTCATAACGAGCTCGACTCGAAATCTCTTCGTATACTGTTATCTTTGTTTAATAGCGGTAGAAATTTTGCACCGCCAAAATAGTTATTTTTATAAAAAGTTATATAAAAAATCTCACAAGAAAGATTTTACATTTATCTTATTTAAGGAGTTCATTTTTACGACCACATTTCATCCCACAGTGCCGTATGGAGCAGGTAGAAACAATGGATAAAAGATGCCCAAAGACGATATTTTAGCAGAGAGAAAACCCTTATAAACCGCCAAAAACGGCTATAAAAGATGTTTTCAGATGGCTTCGGGACGCAGAGGCCGCAGGTTCAAATCCTGTCGCCTCGACCATAAAAAAGACCGAAAATGAAGGTTTATCCTCCACTTTCGGTTATTTTTTATACCTTTTCAAAGTATCTTCGCGCCACTTTTAGAAAAATGCAATTTTTACGACCACTTATTATCCCACAATTTATAGGAGCAATGTAAAAACTCCTATTCTTTGATTTATGTGTAGTAATTTTTACACCGCCACGGCTTGTTTTGTGGCGGTGTGTTCGTTTATTTCGATTGTGATTTTTTCAATTTTTCTTTTGCTTCTTGAATTTCGGCTTTGGTTTTAGCAATCATCTCTGCGAGTAGAATTTCGCACTCATCTCTTGTCTTGGCGTATATATGACGGGTGAATCTTTTCCCGTCTGCACCTGTCGGCGAGAATTTGCCTTCGAATAGATGGTCGTTTATCTCTGTGATGCAACCCGTCCCTGATTTTCGTATTTTTCTTTTTACAGGCTCAAATTTAGGCTCACACGGTGTTTTTGAGGTTTGGCCGGGCGCATCATCGTCTTCGGTGTTATTGTCATCACGCTTGGCAATACCGCGGTCTATAAAGTTTTTAACCAATAGCCCTACCTTTTCAATACCGTCATCGTCGGCAAAACTCTGCCAATTTTGTGTCACCCCATAAGTAATCTTTAATAAGTGATTTTAATAATGGATACATAAAATCATGTCCTCATAGATTTACACCATGTAATATTATTTGTCCGCTTCTACGGAATTCTATTTTTGTAATTCCTGTATTTTTAATTGCAAAATCAAAAGTTTGTTTATCAATATTTAATGCTGCACGGATTAAATGCTGACAAAAACCGTTATGAGTGAACAAAGCAACACGATCGCCATAGGGATATGTTTTCTTAATATAATCAATCACTTTTTTTGCGCGCAATTCATTATCGCAACCATATTTAGTGGCAAACTCATACTGTTCAGTCTCGAAAAGACTTCTGCACATTTGCGTATTAGGATAATAATTTTGCAAATATTCTTCACTGCAACCGTAATATCCAACGGGCACACCGCACTCGATAATTTCAGGCATAATTTGTAAAATCGGGTTATCAGGTTTAGCATTGCAAACACCCACTGCAGTTTTAAAGGCACGAAACAAAGGACTTGTAATATACGCATCTATATCCATATCCTTTAATCTTTGACCTAATTCAAGACACTGCTTTTCACCGATTTCGGTTAAGTCACCGTCACAACCGTCCCTGTCGCCAAAATTATCATATTGTGTTTCAGCATGCCTTATAATAATCAATTCTAATGAATCTTGTTTTTTCATAAAAACCACACACCATTATTAGTTTATTTTATTTATAGCAACATTAATAACACTCAAATTATCAATAACAGCTTCGGGATAATTATCATCTTCTGTGTTAATTATCAAGTTTTCTAATATAAATTCAGATAATCTATACTGAGTTTCATCAGCCTTAACATTCAAATAAGTATTGCATTCTATATCACAATTTTTAATGGTTATATTATCCGCAAAAGATAGGGGAATATCTTTTCTACCCTTTAAATCGAAAAACTGTTTCCAAGGGTTGATGTTCATAAACTCATTGACCCTGCCCGTTGCATTTTCAATTGTAATATACTCATAATGTTGCGGCGTATCAGGTCTCATTTTAAGCCATAACAAATGATGAGCCGACTCCACCTTTATATTCCTCAATAATACATTACGATTATGTATAGACTCCGAACCGCAGGTTAAACAACTGTGGCAAAAACCATACTCACAATCTTCAATAAGAATGCGCTCGTTTTCGCCGTTATCGGCGTTCTCATCCGCATAAGGACCTTTTCCGCCCTTTAACGCTATTGCATCATCATTCACATGAAAATAGCAACCTTTAATAAGCATATCTGTGCAAGCATCAATATCAATTGCGTCTGTGCTCGGCGCGCCAACAGGGGTTACAGGCGAATAAATATAACAATCTATAACTTTTATATATTTGCACTTATAAAAATGATTGGTCCAAAAATGCGAATTCTGCAACTTCAATCCGCTTAAAACTACATTGCTACTATTTGAAATATAAATTAACCTTGGTCTTTGTTCGTCTTTATTTGTGCAATTAGGATTCCAACTTCTGCGAATCCAAAAAGCTTTCCAAGATTTAAATCCATTTCCGTCTATTGTACCTTTTCCGCAGATTTTAATATCATGGGCATTATCAGCATTGATTAGTGCCGGAAAATATGTACAGGTTTCCCCTTCTATTCTTGTAGTGCAAACAGGATAATCGGATATATCGTCGCTGCCTTTTAAAATTCCGTTTTCTGAAATATAAAGATTTACTCTGCTTTTTAAATATAATACACCTGTGATATATGTTCCCTCTGGCACTACGATAACTCCGCCGCCGTTTTCTGAAACAGTATCTATAAGAGATTGAAATTTATCAGTATATACCTTACCATCATCCACAATACCAAAATCAGTAATCAGGTATTGTTTGCCAAGGTTTTCAAGTTTAGTTTGCGGAATATCAAAAAACCAATTACTAATCGGTGTTTTATCAGGAAAAAATTCTTTGCCCATTATGAGAAAACCTCCAAGTCAATTAACATTTTTAGACTTTTTCAATGATATATAGCTTACACCAATCATTCTTATAAGTATCAAAGCCATCCCTATATAATGGAAATAGTAAAGCTTTTCATTTGCAAAAACAACACCGATACCAATGGTTACAACGGTTGATAATCCGCTAAAAGCAGTTGATGTTGAAGTTTGGATTTTTGAAAGAGCAAAATTGTTCATACCTGTGGCAACAATGGTTGAAATTATAGCCAAGAATATAAAACCAATTAAATTTTGCAAATCAAATAACGGTGAAAAATATTCAAATAAATCTCTATTTATAATATGTCTTACAACATTTACCGCATTAAATGCAATCATACCTAACATTGCGGAAAAATAAGTAACTTCCATCGAATTAAAATGAGACGAGGACTTTCTTGAAAACACCATGAACAAAGAGCCTGAAATTACCGCTAAAACTATAAAAATAATACCGGATATTGCATTTTCCCCATCGCTAGTATTAGTATTTACCGATATGTAAATAACACCTATTATGCCAAGTCCTAAAAATACCTTTTGCATAAAAGTTGTTTTCTCTTTAAGTATAATCGACTCGCAAATACAACTGCTTATAGGTATTAAAGAAAGTATAACCGCTGCCGTAACACCTGTTGTCATCGAAATACCAAGTGTTTCGAAAAGCATATAAAGAACGGGTTCAAAAATTGCGGCAAGCAATAAGCTTTTAATGTATTTAGAACGCGATGTTTTCTTAAAAACATCCTTTAAACCAACATTTATCTTAACTATCTTTAAAACTTTAAGCAAATAAAGCACCGTAAAGCTTAACAAAAATCTGATAGCTAGAATATCAAGCACATCAACATTATCACTAAGCGCACCTGTAAAAAATACAGATACACCGTAAATAACATTCTTTAAAACTGTAAATAAATATGCTAATAATATCATTTTAAACTCCGAAACATCGAAAAATAATAATTATCCTAAAAGCTTATGAACAATCGGCCAAGCATCGTCTGCGAAGAAACGATGTCCACCTTTTCCTATAATCATAACACATTTTTCGCCGCAACCGTTTTCTTCATATACCTTTTTACCCTTTGAAAATACCTCTTTTGCACCTTCAAGTGGGAAAATCGGGTCTTCTTTTCCGTTTATCTGAATATATGATTTTGGAAAAGCCATAGAAAGAAGGTCATTCATATCAAACCAGTTTACTATATCAGGCACATAGTTGCAGGCGCAATGGAACATAGCACCGATAGAATCTTTATAAGTGCACATAGCGCAAGAAGGCATAGCAAGAGCTATTCTATCCTCCAAAGCAGCAGTATAAGCTGTTGCTGTTCCGCCACCAGAATTTCCCATTAAGCAAATTTTGTTAATATTAACCTTATCTGCAAAATGCTTTTCAATAACATCAATTAGACGCATAACATCCCATACACGCTCACCAATAGTTGTTCTACCCAATAATAAGGAGGTTGTTGAAGCTAAGAAACACATTCTGCCGTCTCTTATATAAACTTCACCCATACTGCGCTGTTCAAATGCAATAGTTGCAAAGCCTTCTTTTAATGCTCTGACAGAAAAATCTCTGTCTCCACCTTTTAAATCCTCTGCATCTCCCTCATGTTTGGGTCTGCCAAAGGATATATGCATTCCAGTTGTATGCCCTTGCAAACAAATCATTAAGGGAGGATTCTTTACTCCTTTCGGAACAAAGAAATGCGCAGGAACGCGGTATCCTTCCTCTGATTGATATGTGAATCGAATTTCAATAGAATCTTCAAGCTCAGTTTCATATTCAATATCCAAATCGGTATCCACAAGCGAAAGTTTATCTAAACCTAAAAGCTCGGATAATTTTTTTCTCGCTTCAATTTTCCACTCTTCGTAATTTTCACCGCAGTATGACATCGCAGGTTTCACTTTTGCTAAAAGCTCTCTATTATACTCCAAAGTTTTTTTCATTATACTTCGCCTCGATTCAATTTTTAAAGATATAATAACATATTTTTCCTTTAAAAACAAGTTTGTATAAAAAATTATAATATTCTAATTTTCCTTTATCTCTTTCACTTTTTGTTGCAACGAAAAAAATGCAGGCTTTTTAATCTGATTTTGACCTTTTCTATCACATTCAATAAACCCAAAATGCGATTCGCCATTATATTTTCCGTCAATTTTTTCAAAACTCGGTTCATCTAAAAGTTCATAGAATATAATTCCTTTTAATCGAGGATTATTGCAATCTATCAAAGTATCAATAAACTCAGGGATCCATTCCGCCTGCCATTTATTGCGTTTTTCGGCATCTTTTAAAGATTCCTTATGTTCCTGTGGATATCTATCATGAATATTCATCCAATAGTTTACCTCACAAAGCATAATGTCGCAGTCGGGAACATTTTTCATAACATCTTCCATCAGAAGTTTAATAGACGAAACTTCCTCGCAATCGGAATACCAGTCAATACCCGTAATATCCCAACGGCAACCAATATTATAAAGCTCATAAATAAACGCAGTATGCCACCAAGCAAAGTTTATGCAGGTCTTACCCTCAGGATAACCCTCTTCCATTCCCCTTAGCGCACCCTTAACAGCGGCAACCATGCGTTCCCATAAAACACAATCATATTCACCCTTTTCTTTGCCATCCGCGGGAGTTAAGAAAATATTAGCGATATTTCCTCCCATCAGGTGAACATCAATTTCATTATAAATCTGATAAATATCAACCGCATCCAAAAGAGAGGACGAAAGCTTTTTATAATACTCCGCCATCTGAGACTCAATTTCATCAAGTGGCAAATCCATAGAATATGGAGCGTTTTTATCAACCACCAACATTAACTTCATACCGTTTTTATGGCAAAGGTTTGACACTCGCTTTATTTCTTCTATACCCTCAGGCGAAATAGAAGACTGATTAAATCTCACTATATCCATCCCAAGCTCTTTGCAGGATTTAATATTTTTTTCTAAATCTGCGGCAGGATAAGATTCATATTTTTCATTATGAATATTCATACCGAATTTCATTTTTGAATTCATTTAAAATCACCTTTGAGATTAGCGGCAACAGTAAAAACTGTTACCGCTAATTTTTTTACCTACTTTTCTTTTTAGCACAAACCAGATAAATTATCATAAATAATGTAACTCCGGCGGCTAAAACAACAGCTTCTATACCCAGAACAATTCCCAAGGTTAAGAAATCAGTAACATAAGTTCTTAAAATTGTTTTGTTAACCTTTTTCTTACCGGTTTTATTAATAACCTTCTCAACAACTTCCTTTTCATCGGTGTTATCAAGTAATGTATCATCAGCGAACAAATCGTCATCTGCAAAACCTGCATCATTATTTTCTGTATCTTCTTTGCCCTCAATCTTTAAGGTTGTGTTACCTGTTGAGGAGATATAACGAAGATTATCTATACCGAAAACTATTTCTTCAAAGTTTTGCGGATCAAGGTCTATCTCAGTAAATCTAATCATTATAAGCTTTGTGCTCTTTAAATCAGGATTTCCAACCTTGCGGGCATTTGCAAGGTTTAATGAAACCTTATTCCAGCCTTGCTTTATATTATTTAGGTTAACATTAAAGCTATAATAATCATCTTTAGCGAAACGATTGTTACCGATAATAAGCTCCACCTTATTATTCGGTTTATCTAAATATTGAGGAAGGTCAATGAAAAGGTCAAAATTAAGAGTCTTTAAATCCGACAAATCTGCTGAGCTATCGAAAATATAACCCATAACTGTATCAGCAGGTTCGCTGTTATAATTCACTTTTTTATGAATAGAACTTTTGCCTGCCGTCTTATAATCAGTACTTGTTATTGGATTTTCGATATTCCATACACCGTTTTCATCAGAAAAACCTTCAACCGAGCTGATATACACTGCATTTTTATCAGGTTGTAATTCACAATCTTTATCAACAGGAATATTTGCAACAACACCTGTATTTACAATGTTAGCAACCTTAATATATAAATCACTATTTCGATTTTTATAAGGATAAAGGTTAGAAGAATTGCGATAGTAAATCATAAATGCCGTTAAAGCAGACCAATCAACACCGTGATTCTTAGTTTTAAATTCACTTCTGCCGATTTTAATATGATTCCAACCACTATGCTTAATATATGGTGCTAGATCGATTTCACTACTGTAATATACTCTAGGCTTTGAATACTGTTCCCATAACCCGGGAATTGTTGAAGAAACAACAAAACTAAGCTTTGAATTTTGACCGTCGGTCGGGTCATTTTCTGCCTCAAGCATTTTTTCATAATCGCTAACATAAACATCAAATTCAACAATATTTGATTTTGAAAAATCAACCGGAGTAAGCTTTTCTCGGTATATTTTATCCAAGGTATAGTGGAAATAATCTCCAACTGCTTTTCCTTTGTTATCACTGTCCTCAGGATCATTCTCAGCAACGCCGAGTTGAGCTATAACATTTTCAGGAAGCTCGGGCAAATAATAATGCTCAGCATTGGTACCAACAACATTAGCAATTCTAACCTCGGTTTCAGCAATAGGATTAATATCTGTACCGCCATCCTGGAAGAAAATCATTACCCATTTAGTTCCGCTATAAATAAAGCCTGTATCAACATGCCATCTTGTGCTTTTTTCAAGCACAATATGATTCCAACCGCTACGGGTTATTTGATTTTCAAAATCAAAACGGATTCGAGTTTTAGTTTTATTATCGCTGCTTGCAGTAGCAAAGTTAATTCTTTTACCTTTAACAGCGGTCTTAAAGGCATCATAATCTTCTATATAAATATCGAACTCGAAATTATCCACCGTATCTAAATCAATCAAGTTATCTCTGAAATCAAAGCAAAACTTATCCATAGTCCAGTTATATTGATCTCCCCAAGTATCAGTTATACCATCAAGAGATATTTCAACCGAATATTTAGGAGGCTCAGGTTTAACATCTATAGCAGAATTGATTACTAAAATATCAGAAATACCAAATGCAAGGTCTGCATAAGAGTTAGCGGCAGTTTCATCCGCAAAAGAAAGATAAGCATAATAAACTGTTTTAAGATTTATTGCATCTCCCTTTGTCAACGAATAATTTTCGGATTTAAACTTAATACGGTTTAAGCCCTCACCTTTCACCTGCTCGGTAAACTCATATAAGGCGCAAGCATTTTCCTTGTCCTTGGAAGTTGCTAATACAAAATATAGAGGTTTTGAAGATTCTTCTAACATTTTCTTAAAAGCATCATAATCTTCAACATAAAAATCAAACGCAATATTTTTTGCAACTGTGGCATCTATAGGGGTATCAAGCTTAATTTCGGAGTTTGTTTCAATAGCTAAGTATGTATCACCATAAACTCCCGATTTTCCATCCTTAGAAATTATAGCTGAAGCCGAAATTTCAGATTCAAAACCGCGAAGATTAGAAACAATCAATTTCAAAGAATGAGCTGAGCCTAATATTGCATTATTAGCTCCTTTAAACTCAATCTTAAAGCCTGTAACCTTTTCCTCATCAAAATTGCCTGATGTTTTCATTTCATCGGTAGCAAAGCTAACAGTATACCATCCGGCTTTTTTAGCAACAATATACTTTAAAGTAGCATCAGTATATTTTTCGCCGTTTTGGGATATAAGAGTTATCTGCATTTTATTTTGATTAAAAAACTCAGTATAAGCTTTATAATCAGAAATATAAAAATCTGCTTTTAAAACAACAATATCAGAAATATCTTTTGCTTCAAAGGAAGCCGAAAAACGATTAGCAATATCAGAAACCAATGAATTTTCGCTATCACCTAATTTATTGATAATAGCGTCTTGATAAAGAACAATATCTCCCTCTTTATTTGCCATTATTTCCATAACATCGCAAACATCTTTATATTTAAAATCGGTACCTTTAAGTTCGTTTGGCATTGAGGCGTTATCTTCATCAGTGAAACCTAAGTAAATAAAACGAACCGAGCTCCAATCCAATTCACCTGAAGAAGCTTGGAAATCTGCCACAGTAATCTTAACACTGTTCCAACCATCATTAACTATTTGAGCAGAAATATCGGCATAAGCGCTTTTTTGCTTTTCTCTGTTTGCATTGGAACTGAAAAATAAACCTAATTTATTAGTTGATGTTATTGCTTTTTGCAATGCATCTTTATCCTCAATATAAACATTTAATTCAATAATATCTACAAAAGAAAAATCCTTAGCCGAACCGAATTTAATTTTAGAATTTATACGCAAAGTATCTAAAGCGCTTCCAAATTCGCCCGATTTTCCTTTCTCTTCAATAATATTTTCGCAATTTAAAGATAAATCGGGCTCAGATGCATCAGCCATCACACCGAATATTATCGGCAAAGATGCAAAACAAATGCATACCGAAACCAAAAGACATAAAATTCGTTTAATAGAAGTTTTCATTTTTCATATTCCTTTCATAAAAAATTTGTAAAACCAATAATAAATATTTTTTGCAAATACCCATTAGTCGTTTTATAAATTTATTTGCTGATTTGTAGGGTGCGGCGATTTTCGACGCACCGCAAAACATTGCAATCACGGGATGTCGATAAACGCCATCCCCTACAATACATAATTAACTTTTCAAAAACGAGGGTGGGTGGAAACCCACCCTCTAATTATTAAGCTTTTAATTAGCTAAGCAACAATCTTCTTAAAGCTAAAATATCTTCAGCTTTAACTTTATAATCGCCGCCAACTAAATCTAATGCAACAATATTACCCTTAGTTTCGCTACCCAAGGATACCTTGTTTGAACGAATTAAGTCGATAATATCGGTCTTGCCGTCGCGAGTTCCATCGCCATCGATATAGCTTGCCGCATAGAAGTTAGAAACTGTAACTTCAGTGTTTGCTGCGCCAACGAAATCAAATGCAATTATATCACTGAAATCAATTGCGGTAGCATTACCATCACCATCGGTGCAATCATCGCTACGGAAAGCAATGTGGTTCCAACCGGCAGTTAAGCCGTTGTATACATAAACTGCCATATTTTCGTTGCTATCAAACAAATCGATAGTAATCTCAGTATTTGAGCCGTTTTCAACATATACATCAAGCTCTATCATCATATTATCGCCAGACATATCAATAGCTTCATTCATGTATGTAGTATTTGAAATGCCTTCAGAATCAAATTCAACAGTTTTAAGCTCTGCGCCGATGAAATCAAACTTATCTTTCATTACATCGGTAGGAATTTGAAGTGTTGGCTCTTCATCAGCTTTACTGTTTGTGAAGCAAACATTAGCCATTCTGGTTTTTTTAGTTACATTCCATTGAACACCACTGTTACAATGGAATTTGATCCAAGTAATATTTTCACTGTTAAATGTTCCGTTTGATGAATATCTATCACTATCAGGGTTAACGTCTTTGCTTACCCAAACTAATTTGATATGATTCCAACCACTCTTTGTGATTTGGTCTTTATCAATTTTAACATCAATATAGTTACTACCGGGGCTGCTCAAACGCAAGAATATATCCTTGCCTTCCAAACCTTGCATATAACTATCATAATTTTCAACAAAAAGATCAAATTCAACCTGATCGGTATTTTCCACATTGAGTGGACCAAGATTTTCTACAATGAAAGTTTTTCCGGGTGTTGAACCCCAATAATTTGCTTCAGTATTCTTTAATAATTCAATATGCTCATATTCAGGCCATTCAGGAATACGATTTATCTCTTTTTTGGTGAAGCAAACATTAGCCAATCTGGTATATACACTCATAGCGCTATCCTCACCGCTACCATCAGCCCAATTCCAGAAAAGTTTTACCCAAGTAATAGTTTCAGGATTCATATTTCCTGTAGTGCTTACTCTATCGGTATCAGAATCAGTATTTTTATCAACCCAAATAGATGTAATATGATTCCATCCTGTCTTAGTGATTTGAGCTTTATCAAAATATAAATCAACATAATGATCGCCATGACCAAAACGGAAACCTAAATTTTTATTGCTAATAGCTTGAACAAAAGAATCATAATCATTGATATAAACATCAAACTCAACCTGATCAGTACCGGTAATATCATTATTGCCTAATCCGGTTTTCAAGAAATTACCATTATTTGCATCTTTACCCCAATAATTTCTAACCGTATCTTTTAAAACCTTTGTATGTTCATATTCAGGCCATGCAGGAGCTTCACGGTGAATTTCCCTTAATGTAAAACAAATGTTAGCAATTCTAACATAAGTATTTCTAAACTCATCATTAATAGTATCAGATGTATTTTTATTCCAATAAAGTTTAACATAGGTTATAGGTCTTTCTTTCGGATTCAATGTACTAGCGCCATTATAATCTCTATCAGTTACTTCGTTATTATTATAATCTTTAAGACCGCTCTTTGTCCATACCAATACAACATGATTCCAACCGCTATGAGTTATCTTGCTTTCAAGATACATATCAGCCGCTTCTGATGTTGATGTTGCTTTGTCATAATAACCTATACGGAAGTGTAAATCATGGCCTTCTGCCGCTGCTTTGAATGCATCATAATCTTTGATATAAATATCAAATTCAACCTGATCGTAATAACGAATTTCATCCGAATCTGAAATTTTAATATTAGTAGGTTGATCGAGGGCGAAATCAAAGTTGCTGCCTGTATTAGTATATTTGCCCCAAAAATCTTTTTTACCTTCTCTACTAGCTTTAATATGCTCATATTCAGGCCATGCAGGTGTACGATCAATTTCCTCTTTAAGACCGCAAATATTAGCGATAGCAACCTTTTGACCTGCAATTGGGTTATAACCGCTTCCACCATCCTGGAAATTAATCATAGCCCATTTAATTGTTGTATAAGTAAATCCGGAATCAACACTCCATCTGTCCCCTGGTTTAAGAAGAATATGATTCCAACCACTCTTTGTGATTTGGTTTTCAATATCGAAACGAACGCAAGTTTTAGTTTTAACATCACTGCATGCTAAAACAAAATTGATTCTCTTGCCGTCAACTGCAGCTTTAAAAGCCTCGTAATCTTCAATATAAAGATCAAACTCAAAATAACTTACTTCGCTTAAATTAAGCGGAGATTCGGTTAAATTGATAACAAGGCGATCGCGTGTTTTGCTGTAAGATGCAGGCCAAGCGGTGCTAATACCATCTTTCGAAATCTCAACATCAGCAAAATCAAGTTCGGGCTTAACAGGAATATTTCGGTCTGCTACAACACCACTTCCACCGTAAAGAGCGCAAAGTGTGTTATATGTAACCTTTTTGTTTCCATCTTTATCTATCAGACCAAAATGGGCTTCTTTATTAAAAGCAGTTCCCTCTCTTTTAGGTTGGTCATAAAGTTCATAAGCCACAAAGCCTAAAACATTTGTATCAGCATAGCAAGCTCTAATAAATTCTTCAAACCATTTAACATCTTCTGCATAGTTTATTGTTCCGTCTGCTTTTTTGCTTTCAGGTGTAAGGTTTGATTCACAAACAATTACCTTTTTATTAAAGTTTGATTTAAGATCGCTCAAAACAGAACTATAACTTACGTTATCAGCCATATTAGAATAAAAATCTAAACCGATAATATCCCAATCAGCTGTTACATAGTTAGATGATGCTGTGGTAAGTAAAGAAGTAGCATCAATCTTAACATTCTTTAAAGCTGTAAGGAAACCATAGTGATTATATGAGAAGTTTACAATTGTTTTGATGTTACTGCCGTTTGCAGCATTAGCATCTTTAACCGCTTTGTTAGCAGCGTTAATTGCAAGAGCAACACCAACAACACTGTTATATCTGCTAGCATCTGTTCCATCAGTTAATAATCCGCTACCCTTATAATAGATATTATCTAACTCATTATCAATTTGAATGTATACATTATAATCCTTTAAAGCAGTAGCCTTATTATAGAATTTATTGTAAACTGCATTATATTCTTCTTGAGTAAGACTTGATTTGCCGCTAAGGGTTAAATCAATTGAGGTAACGAACATAACATTCATACCGTTTTTATCAGCGATATATGCGAAATCAGCATCAAAATCATCCGATTCAGCATCGATTCTAATAAGACTTGAGCCTAAAGCCTTAGCCTCTAAGATGGCCTTATAAGGCTCTTGATATGCCTCATAACCTTCTGGACGATGCATAGCAACACCCTTGACAAAATCGTTTCTGCCTGAAAGCGCAGCCGCCTCAGCACTAACGCCTAACATTGCAAACTGAGTTACAAGCAATGCCAATGTTAACACCAATGCCAAAATTTTCTTTTTTGTCATTTAAAAAACAACTCCTTTTTAAATTTTAAAACTTTGCGAGGATTAAAATATGAAATTTATATCCCCTCCCTTTTAGTACATATTGTCTCTCTCTTACTATCAACTAAACTCTTGCGCCAGCCATTTGCAAGCAACAAAAGCAGTATAGCCAAAATTAAATTGCATTTTTGGGTAATTCACGAATTACCTCTACCAAATAAACCTATCGGTTTAACCTTTTTTCTTTGCTTTCTTTTTATATATAATAACAAAACCCGTAACCGCACCGCCGGCTAGCAATACCATTACAACCGAGCTTATTATTAATATCAACCAAGGAAATTCATAAACTATTTCTTTTAGTTTAAGATTTTTTACGGGATTAGTAACATTCTCAATAACAACTTCTTCAATTTCTTTTTCGGTTTCACTATCTTCCGTACCCCAATTAAAGCTTGGAATATCCACATTTGTAGTTGAATCTTCATTTTTCAAATCAGAATCATCTGCCGTATCAACCGTTAGCTTTTCATAAGGTTTAAGATTGATTTCGTTGCATTTAATAATAGGTAGTTTACGGTTTCCACCTAACATTTTCTGCAACTCTAAGTAAATCGTTTTCTCATTTTTAATATCAAGAATGCCTGCTCCGCCCGATTCGGTTTTTATAAGTCCATAACAAGATTCAGGCGCACCGAATTCTTTAGTTCTTTCATCTAAAAGTTCATACATTATCGCGCCCTTAATCCAAGGACGGTTATAAGCCAAATAAAGATTATCAATAGCTATTTGATATATTTCCATACCAAAATCATATTTTTTACGATCATCTTCATCCATCTTATGCGGATTAACATTAGTCTCGCAAATCATTACGGGAACACCGTATGGCTCATAAATATTTTTTTGAATCAAATCATAATCTGCAGTTAGCTCCGAAGCGCTAACTTCTCTATCATAAGGTCTGTTGGCATATAAATCCCAGCCCACCATATCAATTTTTAAACCATTTCTCAGGAAATAACTAATCATACCGCAATGTGTTGCAGAAAAATTAATCATAAACTTTGAATTGCTATCTTTAGAATGAATACCTTTTTCAGCAGCTCGGAAATACTCTAAATATTCAGGAAGGTCAGCAGCACCATCAACAGGTATTGTAAAATAATGCGACTCTAACTCACCGCTTGGTGAAGAACCGCCATATTTTGCCCTTAAAAGATTTATATCAACTTCGTTCCAAACCTGAAAATAATCCACATAGCCTCTGCCTTCTTCACCATTATAACGACGGGCATAGGTTTCGCACATAAGCGTTATATATTCAAGACTTACTGATTTATCAATATCTAAAACCATTATTATTTTTAGTCCATATTTATTGCAAAGACCAACCACTGTATCTGTATAAGTCCATTCGTCATCAACTAACTGACCATTCAATCTTATCCATTTACTACCCATTCTTGCAACTGCATGGATTTGTTCAGCAAGATATGCCTCAGGATAATCCGGATATAAAGCCGAATGAACATTAACGCCAATTGAAAAATCTTCTCTGGCGGTAAGATCAACAGGCTTCGGAATAGCGCTAATCTGCTCTTCCGCCTCGGCTATAAATCCAAAAGAGATAGGATTTGCCATGCAAAAAACATTCAGCACTAAAACCACGGTTGTTATCAAAGATAAAAACCTTTTCATTAAAAAACCTCTTTTCTAAATGAGTTCAAAACTTTAATTCTCTCATTTATTTATCCTTGATTCTAACATTCAATTCTTCGAGAGATTTTTTGAGAGATGAACCGGTAGACTCAACAGCCGCAGCAACCGAAGCGCCATCTGAAACATGATTCCAGAATACTCTGTATGTGCCTGATAAAATTGCTTCGTTAATCTTTGCATAGCATTGAGCAGGATGAACAGTTACGCCCTTCATTGCTATTAACAAATTTTCACCAGACTTATCATCGCAGAAATATCTGTTAACATATTCTTTCTTTCTAACTTCATAAATATCCTGCATAAGATACATATAAGCCTGAACAACTGCGCCTGCATTGTACTGGTCTTTTGCAGATAAGCCTGCGGGTACCATCAAGCATTTATAGTTCCAGTCAAGTGCTGAGGTGTAATTCTTTGCACCGTCAAACTTAGGTGTGGGAACAAAACCATATTCATCGTTCATATTTGAATACCAATACATAACCTCAGAAGTGGTATACTCCATAAACACCTTACCGCTTTTGAAAGCATCATGCGCTTTGGTGCCGTCAATTTTAGAGCCATTGTTATTAATAACAGTTCCGTCAGTTCTATATGTTTCTCTCATCAAAGCGGCAACCTTAGCGATATTAGCATTAGTCATATTCGAAACTAATTTGCCGTTTTCAAGCTTAATCATAGGAGTATTGGCCGAAGCTAACAAATCAGCAGTACCGGCAGTTGAACGGTCCATTATTGCAATACCCCATTGATCTTCAACAGACATACCGGGCTTACCGTCTAAATCTTTCAAAGCAGCCTTTGCAAGCTTTCTAAACTCGGTATAAGTCCATTTTCCTGAATCAACTAAATCATAGATATAATTATCTTTATATCCAAGTTCTTTGAGAATACGCTTGTTGTAAACAACACCTGCTGCCACAGTAGTATCTGCTGCAACAGCATATCTTCCGTTTCCAAATCTAGTAGCCTCAGGCATATTAGCAACATTCATATAATCCTTTGATAAATCTATTGAGGAAATTTTGCCCATATCAGCTACCAAGTTTGAACTGATAAAATAACCTGATTTATATATAGGAGTAGTGATAATTTGGCATAAAGCCTGACCGCCCGCAGCAGAAGCCGCAGCCAAACTAGCCAATTTGCTTTCATCGGTTTGCTTAACAACAAGCTTGCAATTTAATTCTTTTTGCAATTTTTTAATCATTTCTGCCTTTGCAGCATCTGTTTTAGATTTGCTGGAATCAGGTGCAAAAACACCGCCAACATCATAAATAGTAACACTCGCGCCCTTTAAATCTGCTTTAAGCGGATTTTTTATATTAGAATTACCGGCGCCATTTCCCGAAGCATTGTTGCCTTCGGCGTTAGAATTTTTATCGCCGTTTACAGTGCCACTCTCGGTTTCAATTACCTCTTCACCCTCAAAATAGGATTCGCCGATTGTTTCAACCCTTGATTCTCGGCACGCACACAACGAAAAAATCATTGCGAGCACACAAAATAAAGCTAAAAATCTTTTCATAAAAATAACCTCCAAAAATTTATTTTAATTTAATTTACTTATTTAAAATCATCCGAAAAATACGAATGAAGATAAAACATTTTAAATACCAAAAATATATCTAAATTCCTTTTTTACCCATTTAAGCGAACAACTTGTATTAAAATATGTATGCTAATAGCTTATGTATACATTTTTGCAAAATCATATTAACATATATTTGTACGAATTGCAAGAATTTTTTATTTTTTATTAATAAAAATGCATTTTAAAATACATCTATCGTTTAAAGTTGTTCGCTTATTTGTATTGCTTTTGTAAAAATAATTTGATTTATAAGGCATTTTATTATATAATTATTAAAAATAAAATTTTCGGTGGTGCTCAATGGCAAAGAACGATATTTTATATAAAAACGCTTTGGATGAATTAAAAAATGAAATATTAAACGGAAAATATCAATTCCAATCAAAGCTTCCCTCTGAGGAAATTCTTGCGCAAAATCTTAATATAGGCAGAACAACTTTAAGAAAAGTTTTAGATTCCCTTCGAAACGAGGGCATAATCGAATCGCGCAAAGGCAGTGGTTCATTTATATGTGCTAAAAGTATTAATAGTTACATCCCTATCATTATGCCTAATAACAACAAAAACCATCGTATGATGGAAATTTTCAAAGGAACGCAAGATTTTTTAAATAGTGTGGGACTATCTCCATTACTAACCCTAACGGATAAAACCGCTAAAAACGAAATGGAGCTTATAGATAAGCTTATTAGTGAAGGTTACAAAAATTTTATTATCTATCCAACCTTTGAGCATAACACAATTTTTTATCAAAAATTATTTGATTTAAAATGTAATTGCGTTTATATTGATACTCTACCCGCTAAACTAGCCTGTGATTATGTAACAAGCTGCAACTTTTTAGGCGGATATATTGCAACCAAAAAACTAATCGAATTAGGTCATAAGGATATCGCTTTTTGCACCCTTCCCGACCCAAAACTCACCAATACAGTTGGCGAGCGATATGACGGATTTATTTCTGCTCTAAAACAGCATAATCTTAATCACTCGAACAATATGTTTTTATTTCAAAACGATATGAATTATGATGCATTTGGCGATTACATTGTTAAAAATCTAACCTCCTCCGCAATTTTCGCTTCAACCGACGAACTCGCAGTTATTCTTATTAACAAATTTGCTAATTCCAATAAGCATCCCGCTATTATAGGTTTCGATAACACTGTTCTTTCGAAAAGCTATAATTTATCCTCTATAAACCAAAACCTATACGAAATTGGGCGAACTGCCGCCGAACTTCTGTATAAAAGACTTTTAAATCCTCAAAAAAGCTATGAACATATTTATGTTCCTGTTTCTATAAAAGAGCGAAGTTCGTTGACTAAACCTGAGAAAAAATTTAATATATAAAACTTCTGTATACCAATTTCATTTTCTTTTATTTAAGCGCTATGATAATTTTAAAATTGTTAATATAAATACAGAAAACTCCACAAGCAAGATTTAAAACTCTTACTTGTGGAGTTAATTTTACGACCACTTATTATCCCTCAATTTATAGGAGCAATGTAAAAACCCCTATTCTTTGATTAATGTGTTGGATTTTTTCCTTATAAATTATAAAGAAATAACTATAAATATAGTGAATTTTTTGTTTAATATACTTTAATATAAAGTAATCTTCTATACCTCTTCTGATGTTGCTAATGCGATAAATCTTTCTCCCTGGTTATTCACCGCGCAATAAAAATGATAAACCACATTGTTTTCTTTAACAACATAGCTCTTATGAGCATATCGGTTTTCCCATTCAAATTCAGATTTTATTAACGGTTCTCCATTCCAAACAGTCCAATCAACTAAATTTTTAGAACAGGCAAAAGTATTATATGCGCCGACATTATTTATACACCTAAAGAAAAACATAACATAAACATCATCGATTTTAACTATTTGAGGGTCGCCCGAAATACGCAAGTTTTCAATAGTTTTAGTTTCATCAATAATAGGCTCATCTAAAAAGCGTTTCCAATGTTCACCATCATCTGAAACCGCTAAATATATGCGTTCTTTATTATCCGAAGGCTTTGCATTATAAGCATTAACATATTTATAACCTAAAACCATATCCTCATCAATAAACATATCGCTTTTATAAAGCGTTAATGTTTCAAACTCGCGCGCATCGCTATCTTTGGGCGATAAAATCGGTTTTTCAAATCTAGTGAATTTACTTGTTGGGTTATTTGAAAATGATAATCCAATAGAAAGCGGGTCGGTCTCATATCCGTTTAAATTACCGCCAAGATATGCCATATAATATTTTTCATTGACGAGCTTTATTTCATTGCTACCGCCAAAATTTATATCAACAAAAGCTGCATACCCTGCAATTTGCTTGCTATCCCAACTATCATCATCCAATCGTTCAAAAAGCTTACCCTCATAATTCCAATCTATGAGATTATCACTCGAAGCAAAATGAGTTTCATAACCCGAGTCGGTTATATTTTTATGTATTTTAATAAAATACATATACCATTTACCGTTATATTTAAACACAGTTGGACTATCGGTTAAAAAATCTTTATCCTTAACAACTGCCCCGTATTTATACGGGGTTTTTATTTTTTCATAAATTTCCTGCATTTTTTCGGGTGTGATTTTCACTCTTTTTACCTCCTTTAATAGAATTAATTTTTACTATCTAAAATAAGATACAAACTTTTGCGCGGCAATAAAGATAACTTGTATTTCCCACATTCGCAATTTAGAACCTCGCCGCTCTCGGCATCTAAAACATATAAAATCTTTTCATTTATAGAGGCTTCAATTTCGGCTTCTCCCTCGTTTACACAGAATAATATATCAACACCATATTTATTTATATGAGTTATGCGAAGATTATTGACCGGAGAAATATTAAGTATTGTTGAACTATATTCTCTAATCTCATCTATAAATTCGGATTGATTAGAATAATCTATAACTATACCGCCTGAAGCCTTAAACTCTTGCAAATATTTATTTACTTTTTCATCGGGATAAATACCATCTATTACTAAAATCTTATATTCATTGTTTTTAAGTTTGCATTTAGCATTTGATATTTCACATTCACTTAATAAATCATATTCCAAATAGTTAAACTCTATTTGAGATTCAAAAAGCTCTTTTGCAGCATTCCAAGGCAAATTATCTGCACCGCATAAAACTGCAATATCGGTAACATTTTTGCTATCGGTATTCATTGCGCTGCAACGCTTTATATAATCCGATATTTCTTTATATTCTCTCCAAAACGAATTATTAAGACCAACATCAGGGGGTCTTTCGTCTTTACGGGCGCCACGGATAGAATAGAAAAATGCATGCGGAATGATAAGATTGCAACCTCTTACAAAAAGCCAATCTATATACCATTTCATATCATTACGAGTAAATGCATATTTATCATCAGTATGACCGCAACAGCCAAAACACTCATTTCCATTGCGGCGTTTTCCCCTATGCCTTGCGCTATCTGATGCGCATTTTGCCATTGTGCTATGAGGACCATTTATAGCAGTATCTTCCCCGGGTGCAACATATCGCCAAACAATATCTTGGCAAGGAATATCAAAATATTTAAGCACCGAAATATCGGTTGATTTTTCAGGATGACCGATAAATGCTATATAATGATTTTTGCACCAAACCGATATTTGATTATAATACGCTTCTTCTAACCGCTCACGAACAACATTTTCAAAAATATCATTTGCCTTTTTAGATTTCTCGCTATCATCTTTTTCAAAAAGATAATATAAATCATCTGTATTAAAACCTTTTTGATTTAAAGTTTTTTCTAAACCGCTTGTCCAAGGAACACAATTATATGGCACACGACCGCAAATCATAGGCTCATCGGTAAAAATAGCGATAATGGTTTTTCCGAATTCTTCTTTAAGAAAATCAAAATATCTTTGATGGGTTAAATTGATAAAACAAGAAACAGCATCCGGGTCTAACAAATTTGCAGACGGCGGTGCATTAGGTTCACCATCATCCTCACCAAAATGAATTCCTCTTATTGTTCCCTTACTAAATGCTTCAAAGAAATAATATTTTTTATTGTTTTTGGAAATTTCTGCAACAAATTTTT
Organism: Clostridia bacterium; assembly: GCA_017537365.1. Classification (GTDB taxonomy): domain Bacteria; phylum Bacillota; class Clostridia; order Oscillospirales; family Acutalibacteraceae; genus UBA737. Next base: position 60,969 of record JAFYKZ010000001.1, on the reverse strand, counting down.
CATCTTCTAAGCAGGTGTTCTCTTCTTTCATCACCAAGCGCTTCGAAGCAAAATCAGGATTAGTCTTTATAACTTCACCATGACAAGAACCCGATGGATACATGGCCTCATCATAAAGCATAACCTTCATCGAATACTTTTTTGCCTCTAAAACCGCAAACTTAACAAACCCGAGCCATTCCTCGCTCATATATTCAATACTCTCAGGAAGACCAATACGAGGATGAATTATAAATCCGTTAACACCCTTTGAATTAAATTCGCCTATTTGGCGTTTTATTTCTTCCTCGGATAAATCATCATTCCAAAACCAAAAAGGTATCGGTGTAAATTTATTTGACGGATTTTTAAATTCAAAAATCAACTTTTCTATATTTTCCATATAAGCATCCAACCTGCCACATATATATCAATTTGCAACATCATCAAGAACTATTGCTTCGCGTTTATCTTCCTTTAAAGCCTTAAATTTAACATTATGAAGAACAAGACCATCGCAATGCCTGCAATAAAGTCCATAAGCCGATAAATTACCATACATATTGTTTTCAGGATATCCTGTTTCGTTTTCAGGAACAATATAATTTTTCATATCTGTAACCTCGCCACCAGGTACCTCTATGTAAACATTAGAAAGTATAACATTCTCTATCTTTTGATTTTTAAGTCCTGTTATAGAGCTTGTTATAATTTGAGGTTCTTGCAAGGTTTCTTGATGAAAATAATCATGCACACAAGCCTGCCAGGGCTCATAAGGACCATAAGCCATAAAGTTATTTATATAAATGTTTCTAACGATACCGTTTTCGGTAATACCAGGTCCTCTACCACGCTTGCACAAAACAATAAACAACGGTGTTCCTACATTTCGCATAGTGATATTAGAAATGGTTATACCCTCCATAATACCGCCATCAGCAATTTCAAGAGCCAAACCGCTTAACCTCGTATTTTCAACCACGCAGTTGGAAACAGTAATGTTTCTATAACCTGCATTAGACTCTGTCCCGAACTTTATCGCACTGCAACGACTCGAAACAATACAGTTAGTAACAGTAACATTTTCGCAAAATTTATGCTTTGATAACGAATAAGAGCTTTTGATAACGATACCATCATCACCTGTTTTAACAATACAATCAGAAATAACCACATTTTTGCAAGCATCAGGACTAATACCGTCTATATGACCCACAATGTTCAAGCCATGTACTCTAACATTTTCGCAGCCCAAAAGATATAAGGTTAAATCGGTCGAATTAAGCAAGGTTAAATCTCTAACAACAACATTTTCGCACTCAACAAGAGTTATTGTTTTAGCACCTCTTTTGCAATCAATAACGCTCGGACCAAAATCTCTTTCATCCATTTCCCAAGCGGATTGCATATCTATAGTTCCAAAACCAGAAAATGTTATGTTTTTGCAGTTTTTTCCCACAAACAAGCTATGATTATAATAGCTATGCGATGCATCCTGGTATAGCGGACAATCGCGTTTTTCATCGGGTTCAAAATCATCTCTGGTATTTTTACTACCTAAAAGCACAGCACCGCTTTCAAAATATATATGAATATTATCATATAAATGCAAAGTGCCTGTTAAATATTTGCCTGTTGGAATATAAACTGTGCCACCATTATCAGCACAAGCATTTATCGCTTCTTGAATATTTTTAGTGCATAATGTTTTGCCATCGTTTACCGCACCATAATCTATAATAGATACCATCTATAATACATCCCGCTTTATTCTAATAAATTCATTAAATATTTTCTACAACAAATTCAACCAACATTTTTTGAATTTGCTCAAAAGAAACCGAAGGTTCGTTATCTTCCGAAAGTTTTTCAAAGCTATGCCCTGCATTTTCGGATAAAACCATCTTGCAGTTAACCTTATAAAGTTTTAGCTTATCATATAAAATTTCAGATGATTTCGGATAAATCAAAGGATCTGATGTTCCTGCAAATGAAATAGTTGAAGGACTCAAATCGCTAACATACTCAATAGGACTCGCCTTTTTTCTTTCATCCAAATCATCAGGATTTTTAAATAAATAGCTTATGCCAAAACCTATCGTTTTTGCATATTCTTCTTCATATAAAACCGTTGCAGGCGAAAGAAGAGCCGCAACCTTTATTTTTGCTGAAATTTTATTAAAATCATATTGCTTTGTAAATCGATTGCCATCGGCATAAGCTAGCATTAAAGCTAAATGCGCGCCTGCCGAATGCCCCGAAACCGCTATTTTTTGAACATCTATTTCCAAACTTTCGCTATGCTCGGCCAAATATCCCATAGCATCAAAGCAATCGCCTATTATATCGCAAATTTTGATTTGCTCGTTTGCGGTTCTATAATCAATAGCCGCCACCGCAAACCCTTTTTCGCGAAGCATATCAACCGAAAGTTTTGAAAAATCTATCATACTTTCTCTTTTCGCAGTATGCCAACCGCCGCCGGGAATTAAAAAATATGCGGGCGATTTTTCATAAATTTTATTAAGAGGCGGTAAAAAAGTTAATTCTAAAACCTTATCATTTATATTTTTATAAACCAAATCAAAAGCCTCGTTTTTTGATATAACCATAATTTTACCTCCCTCTAAATTTTAAAAAAATATTACGATTTATTTATGCCCCACTTATAATATACGCTTTCTTTACCTAAATCGTAATGTTTAACAACAACAGTCAGCTTATCACCATCAATAGAAATTTCGCTCCAAGTTGCCTCTTTTGAAGCTGTGGCATATTTGAATAATGCTTTATCATAATTTTCAGGCCCGCGGGTTACACTTCCTGTTGTTCCGTTAGTTAAATAAATAACACCGTTTGGATTTTTAGAATATTCTATACCATTTATTGTTTCAAAAGTTTCATTTTCAGGTAGTCCGTTTTCGTTAAGTGGGTATGTTCTGGAAATAGTATGATCGTGTCCCTGCAAAACAATGTCAACCTTATTTTGAGCAAAAATGCTTTTTAACTGCTCTTGCAGAGCTAACGCGATAGTGTTATTTGTTGAACCCCATATGCCAACACTATAAAGCGGATTATGAAGCGATACTATTTTCCATTTGCTATCATTTGATTTCAACTCGTTAACAAGCCAATCATATTGCTCGGTAGTTAATTTATTGCCGTTTAAATCATTAGTATTTAACATTATAAACTTTGCATTTCCATAAACAAAGCTATAAAAATATCCCGATGCAGTTGAACTTTGGGGTGGGATACTGTTATTAAAATGATTATAAGTATCATAGTTTTTGAAACCGCCATTAACCTCGTGGTTTCCTGCAATAGCCATCATAGGTATACGAGAAAGATATTTAAAATTATTGTCTATCATATCCTTCCAATCAGATTCAATCGGATTTTGAATAATATCACCTGTATGAAGCAAGAAATCAACCTTATCAGTTATTTTTGAAAGTGAAAGTCCAAACTGCTCAGAACCGCGCTGAGTATCACTTATGTGCGCAAAAGAAAACGAATTGGATTTTGTATTTTTAGTTTTAAATGTTACTTCCTCTGAACCTATATATTTTCCAAATTTTTTCTGAGCTCCTGTATCGCAAACGCGATAAATATATGTACTGCTAGCGTCTAACTTAATTTCCGCCTTAGAAATATAATGATAAAAAATTTGCCACTCGCTGTCAAAATACAATGCTTTCTTAGAATTTAAGGCATATTCGCTCCAAGAATCAGCGCCTTTTTTCTTGATTTGTATAACCGCTTTTATTGGATTTTCGGTTGTATTATAAGTGAAACCATAAATTGATTTTTGCGAATCATAAAGAGTTACCGTTAAAGTGGTTGGTTTATAACGCATTTCTTCTTCGCTAAGTTCGATAATTTCATTGCCGGCGTCATTAGAGGAACCGTTTTCATTACTGCCGCCGTTTGCTGAGCCTAAATTATTAGAATTACCGCTGCCTGCAGTTCCCTCAATTAAAATTTCCTCACCTTTTTCAACATAAGTGAAAGTAGATGTTTCTATTATCGGCTTTCTACAAGCGCTAAAAGTCAGCAAAATAGAGATTATGCATATTAAAGCAAATATTTTTTTCATATTATTTCTCCTCGTTTTAAAACGAACTTATCAAAAAACAATTTTAGTGGTTTATTTCTTTTATTTTTTCCTGCAAACTATAAAACGCCGGTTTCTTCACTTGATTAGTTCCGTTTTCATCGCATTCAATAAACCCAAAATGCGATTCACCATGGTAGCTACCTTTATTTCTTTCAAAAACAGGCTCATCCAGAAGTTCATAAAAGATAACGCTTTTTATTTTAGGCTCATCTAAATCTATAAGCTTTTGAATAAATTCAGGCACCCATTTTGCCTGACCTTCATCACGTTTTTCTTTAACCTTTAATGCCTCTTGCTTTTCAATCGGGTCTCTACCCATAGGATGCATCCAATAATTTGTTTCGCAAATCATAAAAGAACTATCAGGAATATGATTTTTAACATCCTCTAAAAGCAAATCTATGGATGAAACTTCCTCGCAATCGGAATACCAATCAAGACCTATAATGTCAAACCGGCAACCCTCTTTACACATTTCGTAAATCAGCGCCGTATGCCACCAAGCAAAGTTTACACAGGTTTTAGCATCAGGGTCTCCTTTTCTAATTCCTCTAAGTGCTCCCTTAACCGCATTAATAGCTCTTTCACACAAAACCGAATCATACTCGCCTTTTTCTTTGCCATCTTTACCGGGTAGAATGATATTAGCAATATCGCCTCTCATCGCAGTTACATCCATCTCATTAAACACTTGGTAAACATCCACCAAGCCTTTAAGCTCGGATGAAATACGATACATATAATCCTCATAATAACTTTCGAGATTTTCTTTTTCACCCGAAACATCAGGATTCACCCATTGGCTGTCATCTATCACGAGCATAAACTTCATATCTCGGTCTTTAACCTGAGTTGCCACATATTTTGCATCAGCAAGCCCATTTTCACCGCGGTTTGAATTATTATATCTTATAATTTTTATTCCTAACTCTTTGCAGGTATCCAAATTTTGTTCTATCATTACCTTTGGATAAGCAAAGCAAGGCGGACCCCAACGATGAATATTCATTCCAACCGAAATATTGCAAGCCATTATTTTCATCCTCTCAATCTAAATTTTAAACCGATTTTTTCTTCTTTCTTAAACAATAAATAAGTATAAATAAACCTGCCGCAGCCAAAAGTCCTACGGTTTCAATGCCAAGAATTATTCCCAAAGATAAATAATCTTGGTAAATAAGTCTTTTCATATTTTTAATATTTTTTGTTTCAGGATCAGATGTTATAACCAATGGACCTTCATCAACAATTTCGCCATCGGTTGAAAAATCGGTATCATTTATATATCCCGAATCCATGTTCGATAAATCATCACTATTAATTTTCAAGGTTTTATTGCCAACCGAAGAAATATATCTGAGGTTATCCAAACCTATAACAATTTCCGCAAAAACCTTTGCATCAATATTAAGTTCGGTAAATCTAAGCATTATAACCTTAGCTTCTCTCAAATTCGGATTACCCGATTTTGCCGCTTTGTTTATATCAAGCGCAAAAGAATTCCAACCTGATTTTAAGGTATCAAAATTCATATTCCATTTATAATAGTTATCGTTTGCATTTCTATGATTTGCAATAACAATTTCAGCTTTATTACCCGAAGCTTGAATAAATTGCGGCAAATCAACGAAGAAATCAAAGTTTAAGGTTTTAATATCACTAATATCAGCCGTTTCATCAAAAAGATAATACATAAAGGCTTCTTCAACCTCAGACCTATAAGTTAACTTTAATTGAATTGAAGCTTTGCCCTCGGATTTATAATCCTCATCAACATATACCGCGCTTGGATTCCAAGTTCCGTTAGAATCTGATAAGGTTTCCGCATCACTTATATAAGCGGCATTTTTATCAGGATATGCAGTTTTATCGTTATCCTTAGGTATATCCGAAACAACACCCGTATTAACGATATTGCAAATACTTACCATAACATTTGGTGATGGATTAACCTCTTTATGAACATTTGAACCTGCGGTGAATGCAACATTCCAAGCAGTTATATTAGACCAATCTAAGTTTTGTTTATGGGCTATAAAATCAGCTCTACCAACAACAACATGATTCCAACCCGAATGGGTTATTTTATCAGAAATGGTTATATAAGCGCTGAAATAATTTCGAGGTTTTTCATATTGTCCCCAAAGACCTGCGGGTGTTGAAGATATAAAGAGAGCTAGTTTTGAATTTCTTGTTCTCTCTAAGCCTGAATAATTTGTTGCACTTGCTTCCTCAGCCGCCAACAACGCCTCATAATCATCAATATAAATATCAAATTCTATTGCAGTTCCCTTAGAGAAATCAACCGCGGTTAATTTTTCCTCAAAAAGTCTATATTCAGCATCGTGGAAATATCCACCCAAGGTCGCACTATCATAAGTACCTATTTGGGCCAAAACATTGTTAGGAAGCTCAGGCAAACGAATGTTAGCAGAACATATATTAGCAATTATAACAACTGTATCACCTATCAGGTTTTGATAATCACCTTTTTTATAAGCGTCGCCACCATACCACATTTTAAAGCATTGTATATTCTCTATGGTTTTCTTATTGTTTGCCTCGCCTTTTGAACGACTACGACTATCAATATCAAGAACAATATGATTCCAACCGCTATGGGTTATTTTATTTTGAATACTGCCCCACTCATAATAACCATTTGAATCGGCATAAACAGTAGTCATACCGATACCAAATTTAAGGTCAACCCCAACCGCTTTTCCATCCGCATCGATTTTAAAGGAATTCTTGAATTCCTCATAATTTTCTATGTAAATATCAAATTCAATATAAGAACAACCACTAAAATCAATCGGCTCGCTTACCGCAGATGATATTGATAAACTATAATTTCCCCCATAAGTTCCACTTGTTGCAGCAGCATTAAGATTTGCTTTAACATCATTTTCACCTGCATATTTAGAAGGAACTTTAATTGCATAACCACCTATATTTGCAACCGAAACATACTGACCTTTAAGCACGCTCGTTTCAGAAGAAGTTGTTCCGTTATAATAAACACGATATGTTGATATTTTTGAAATATCTAGAGTGCCTGATGTGTTCCCTTTTTGGAAATCACCCAAAGGTATACAAATATGATTCCATCCGCTATGAGTTATATGTTTTAAAAAGTTTGTGCTGCGGCTATCTTTTGTATAATCATTGGTATTTGTTGAGGAAAAGCTCATTGTGATGCCCTTAACATTACCTTTTTGCATAACCGACATCAAAGCATCGTAATTTTGAATATAAATATCAAATTCAACAAACATAGCCTCGCTGAAATTTGCAGCATTTGTTAAATGATATTCTCCCGTACTGCTATTTGCAAAAGTGTTGCCCATATTCCACTGTTTGCCATTTTCCGATAAAACAGAAATTTCATCATACTTATTTGAAGCATCAGGGGTTTGATATTTTGTAGCATAAAGGCTATCAATTATAACAATTTTTTGAGCATAAGAGGTTTTATTATCTTTATTTGCGCCCGAAATTTCAAGACTATATGATTTTATGGTATCAGAATTATCAAAACCGTTATTAACACCGCTCGAAATAGGCAAAATAATATGATTAAATCCACTATAAACTATTTTTTCTTGAATGTTTGAGAAGGTTAAGGTATTACCGTTTAAATCCTCGTTATTAGAAACCGATAACTGCAAATCAACCGAAATATCGGTATTACCAGCATCTTTAGAAAAAGAATTCTTAAAGCTTTCATAATCTTCGATATATAAATCAAATTCAATATATTCACTATTATTTATTGAATCAAAGTTTCCGTTTGCAAAAATTTTAAAGTCTTTATAAGCTTTTCCGCTTGAAATTTCTTTAAATTGAACGCCAAAATTAGTTACCGCTTCGCCATATAAAGTATTCGCATCGGTTTTAGCTATATTTATTCCGTAGATATTAGCAATACTCAAAACAAGAGCATGGTTTTCACCTAATTTTGCCCCGTTTTCCGAATTAACAAGTTCAAAATAAAAGCCTGTTATTTTTTCAGGTTTAGTAGAACCAAGAGCCGCTATCATATTATACCAACCTGATTTTGCGCCATTTCTTATACTATCAAACTCAACTAAAATATTTCCATTATCAGTTATTAAACCTAATCTTGCGAAAATATCTTCATTATCAATCAAAGCATTAAATTTTTCAAAATCAGAAACCTTAAAATCTATACCGATATGGGTATTTTTAGAAATATCAACCGATTCTATATCAGAAACAGTAAAACTAGAAGCAATCTCGCTATATAATGAATTTTCATTTTTGCCTAATTTATTCTTTAAAAAGTCGGAATAAATTACGGTATTACCCTCAGCTATTTCGGGTATATCTAAAATTGTGCATATATTTCTTAATTTAATAGTTGTTTCTTTTAAATCATCGCCATAAGCATTTGTTATATTATCACTGAATTTAAGGAATATATATTTAATACTGCCCCAATTTATAGCGGTAGCACTGAAATTTAAATCAGATTTTGAAAATGAAATATGATTCCAACCATCAGCGATTATTTGCTCGGTAAAATCAAAATAAGCTTGATTTCTTGTAAGAGAAAGTGTGGTATTTGTTGCCGAGCTAAAATAGAAACCTATTCCCTGCGGGTTATTTCCCGGTGTGTTTTCTATTGCATCTATAAGCGCAACAGCATCCTCAACATATATATCAAACTCAAAATTCTCATAAGCTGATAAATCTATTACCGGTGATAATGTTATTCTGGTTTTTGTTGGAAGGTCGTTATATTTTGAGCCAAAATCGGTATTTGTACCGTCTTCGCTTATCACCATATCACATCTATTAGATAATTCAGGCTCGGTTGAATCAGCCATTACCCCAAACATAATCGGTAATGCCGTTAATACAATACATATTGATACCAAAATACATATTATCCCTTTAAAGCTTACTTTCATTTTTTAAATTCCTTTCAATGAAATTTGTAAAACCAATAATAACCATTTTAAGCAAATAACTATTATTCGTTTTATAAATTTTAATAACAAAGGGTGGGCGGAAACCCACCCTTTGTTTTAATTTAGCTTAACGCCAAGTATTAGTTAATAAATAATATTTCAATTCAGTTAAGTCAACACCGTTAACAACTTCATCTTCACCATCAACATTCATAGCAATCTTATTGCCTACTGAGGTGTTATTAAGAATATAATTCTTCATACGAATAATATCCTTAACATCAACAGCGCCATCGCGATTTCCATCGCCTTCAAGATAGAAAGCGGTATAGAAATTAGCAACAGTTACTTCGCCGTTACCTGTTGTTTCAGACATTAACATACAGCTTACAACTTGAGTTGCATCGAAGCCATCATCAACCACGAAATCATCTAAACGAACCGCCAAATGATTCCATTTGGTGTTTAATTCTGCGAAATCATACATAGCACTCAAGCCATTAACATCTACAAACATAACCAAAATATTGTTTAACTGAGCATCCGAAACAAATGCATCCATTTCAAATAAATTATCGTTTGAAATGTCCATAGGCTCAGCGAAATCAACTGTATAACCATCACCTGCAACGCTGATATTAGCAGTACCATCGATAATAGCGTTATACTCATTCATAACATCAGTTGGAACAATCATATCGGTTGTTGCCGCAATATTTGCAACTGCAAGAGCCATACCCTTAGCATCACCTGTTGAATTAGTTGTTGTTCCGTTAAATCTGAATCTGATTTGACGAAGCGCACTTGCGTTATATGTTCCGCTTGTGCTTCCCTTTTCAAATGCTGAGAACGGAATTTGAATATGGTTCCAACCCGACTTAGTAATATACTTTTCAAGGTCAACCGCTGTAAGGCTATCGCGATTAAAGTCATCAGTATTTGAAGAAATTCTAACGATTAAATGATTGCTTCCTGCGCTTAATGCAGCAGTAAAGGTTTCATAATCCTCTACATAGAAATCAAACTCGATATACTCAGGATTTTCGCCTGCAATCACTGTGTTTACAGCAGAAGATAAGCTGTTGTGAATATAAGTTGAGAAACTAGAAGAAAGCTCAACTTCTTGCATACTATCAAAAATCATTGTTTCCAAATTAGCAATATTATCAACCGCTGGTTTCTTTATTCCAGGGAAAGTTGCAACAATATTGGTCATAGCAAACATATCCCAACCGGCAGCAATTTTACCTGCAGCCGTACCGGTTATTCTGATACCAAAAGTTTTAATAGCTGTTTGGTCAAGACCTGCAGTTTCAATCGGTGAGGTTGGATCTTTTTCATCTTTACCCTTGAAGGATAAAACAATATGGTTCCAACCATCATTTTTAAGTTGAGCGCCAAGATCATATCTAAAGAAATTGCTCTTTATCGAATCCTTATTGCTCGAAATATAGAAACAAAGAGTCAAATCGTGTGCATTGCCGTTTATATCCTGTTTAAGGGATTTCATAAGACCTTCATAATCGGGCACATAAAAATCAAACTCGATACTTCCTTTCTCAAATAAAGCAGAATAATTTGCTGTTGGAGAAAGATTTTTAACTTCTAAAGCAATACCGCTATCTTTAAGTGTTCCATTGCTTGCAAGAGAATTGGTCTGTGCTCCATTTGATAACTGACTAGTGTGAAGCTTATTCTCGGTTGCAGTAGTTTTTGTTATCTTAGTTCCTTTAAAGTTAGCAATACCGTAAACAAGGCTCTTGCACTCATCAGTAGGCTTAGGTGCATTGTTGTTATAAACATAGAAACCAAGAATCACTCTTGTTACAGAGCTCCAATCAGAACCGCTTCCGGTAAAGTTCTGTCTTGAAAGCACAATATGATTCCAGCCGTTCTTTGTTATCCCACTTCCCGCAAATGAGAAATGTGCCTCACGATTTAATGAATTGTTACCAACAACCAGTAATGTAAAGTATGAGCCTTTGCTCATAGACTTTTTGAGGGCATCTACATCAGAAACATACAGGTCGAACTCAATAAGTCCTGCCTCACTTGACCAAGCTCCCGAAAGATTTGCATTAAATACTTTACCACTATCATAGATACGATAATCGCTATTTACCGTGGTAGACATTTTAGCATCTTCAAAAACAGTTCCTTGAACTTCACCTACAGTTTGATTGTTTACAGGATTTGCAAATATTGAAGCTGTAAGATTTTTGATAGCAAAAACATCGTTTGCAGCTGCAATATTTCCGGCAGGAGTTCCTACAAATCTAAGACCGAAAGATTTAACCGATGTTTGTTCCATTGAAGCGGTTTGGATAGGTGTATAAACATTACCCGTTACCGCACCCTTGAATTGTAAAACAACATGGTTCCAACCGTCTTGTTTTAAATGAGGAGCTAAGTTATATCTAAAGAAATTGCCATTTATAGCAGTGGCATTACTTGAAATATAGAAATTAAGCTCCAAGCTATGAGCGTTTCCGTTAACATCTTCTGAAAGTGATTTCATAAGGTTTTCATAATTTTCTACATAGAAATCAAACTCAATAAAACCTTTATCAAAAATTCCACTTAAATTAGCATTACCAACATTCAAAGCTTTAAGAGGATACTCGGTTCTAGCACCCGAACTCTCGCCCCAACGTGCAACATAAGCGCCTGCGCCAAGCTGATTTTGATAAACATCACCCATTTCAGCTTTGTTTTGGCTTGTAACTCTTGTTTTGCAAACATTTGCAACCGCAATTTTCATGCCTGTAATAGCTACCTTTGTCTCCGACTTAGCGGAAGGGGTTCTGAGTCTTATAACAACTTTATTTACGCATGTGAAAGCGGATTCCTTACCTTGTGTGAAAGCTCTTCTATGAAGCGCAATATGATTCCAACCATCGTTTTTGATTACGCTTAAAGGAATATCTGTTGCCAAACGGTTTTCACCATTAGTTCCGAACACCTGAACATATAACACTCCGCCAACATCAGCAGCGGCAGCCTTTAAAGCAGCAGCATCTTCAACATATAAATCAAACTCAAAGAAATCAGAATCTCTAAATGCCTCAGTATCACCGCCTGATAAATCAACAGTTGCTAAATTATCAGCAAAAACAAAGTTTGAATCCGAATATTTGAGAGCAAAAGTATTATCATTCTCATAAATACCATCAATCAATGTTCCGGTAACAGTATCACCTACTGTTTCAGCAGTAACCTCTGTTATTTCACCGCGCTCAGCATCAACACCGCCGAAAAGTTGTTGCAAAGCAGTATAAGTTTCTTTCTTATTGCCATATTTATCAATAAGTCCAAAGAACTTTTCTTTATAGAATGAATCGCCGCCTAAAGCCGGCTCATCATACAACTCATAAGCAATAAAACCTGCGACATCATCGCTATTGTAGCAATAGGTTGCAAATTCTGCAAGCCAATCGGCATCCTCATCATAGGTAACATTATCATGGTTATTGTTATCCCAGCCTTCAGCTGCAATATTAGCCTCGCAAACAATTATAGGCTCATCATATTTTGCTAAGTCTTCGATATTATCGGTATAGTCAACAGAACCAAACAATCCCTCATCGATCATATTTGAATAGAAATCCATACCGATATAATCCAAAGTTAAAGTTTGGGTTTCTGCGGTTGTTAAATCACAGTCAACAGTTTTTAAACCATGAATAAAACCTCTATGATAATAACCGAAGTTAACGCCAACCTGAGCATCGGGGTCGGCAGCCTTAATAGCATTTCTTGCAACATTAATAGCAACAGCTGCGGCAGTTATCTCATCAGTGTTATAACCTTTATTAAAGTTTTCGCCTGAACCATTAAATAAAGAATCAGTAAAATAGCCATTATCCATTTCATTACCGAGTTGGTAATATTTAACGTTGCCTTTTAAAGCAGTTGCAAGCTCAGTAAAATGAGCAGAAATAGCATTTAAATCAAGTTGAGATGCAGTTAAATAATTTCCGTTTGCATCGCATAAATAATTTTTAAATGCATTAGCAACAAGCATAACCTGCATATCTTTTGTTGCGGCAACATCGCCTACTGACTTATAATAGTCATAACCCTTTGTATCGCCAAGTGCAGGTAAACCATCAATACGAATGATGTTTGAGCCTAAATTTTTAGCATCGAAAATTGCAGCATATTGCTTTTCGTTATATGCCGCGGAATTTCCAACAGGATGAATATTAACGCCCATAAGGAAATCATTTCTTCCGCTAAGCGCGGTATAATTTGCTGCTGCACTAACACCAAGCACGCCGCCCAGCATTGCAAACTGAGTTGCAAGAATCACAGCGCATAAAACAACCGCTAAAAGTTTCTTTTTAGTCATCTTTAAAACAACTCCTTTTAAAAATTTTGAGAACCCGTGAAAAATATAATTATCACGCCCCCTAAAAAACCGCCATTATTCCGTCTCTCTACTTACATATAACAGCAGTTTAATTTCAAATTTATATTTATTAGGCAGCAATTTTTATATAATCTAATTCATTTTGCCACCAATAAAACCTGATTAATTATTTTGCCGATTTTTTCCTTGTTCGCTTTTTATCAATAACAACGAAAGCCACAACCGCTCCGCCTATAAGCAAAAATATACCTATTGCCGAAGGGATTAAAATAAACCAAGGCATTTTGAAAATTTTCTCTACAATATTAGTTTGCGTTACAATTGTATCGGGTTTAATTTCGAGAACATCGGGTGTTCCGATATCAATTTCGTCCATATTAAAATCAAAATCGAAATCCATATTCCCATTATCAACCAAATCTGAACTCTCGTTTTTATTGCCGTTTATTTGAGAATCATCGGTTGTATCAACCTTTAATTTCTCATAAGGCACTAAATCAACGATACTTCTATTAAGCATTTTTAGATTTTCATTTCCGCCCAAACGCTTTTGAATTTCCCAATAAATCGGCTTTTCTTCACCGATTATTCCGTTTGAATCGCATTCGACCATACCCCAAGTTTGCTCACCTTGCTGCAAATATGGCTCATCTAACAATTCATAAATGGTGAAACCCTTTATCCAATCATAAGTATAAGCAATGTCCATCATATTCAATAGGGTTTCATAAGTTTCAAGCTTCTTTGTTGAAGCTATATCGGGAATTAATTCTTGAGAGGTGTTTGATTCGCATATAATAACCGGAATATTAAATCTCTTAATAATGGTTTCATATAACTCATCGCAATCCTGCTTAAACATTTTAGTAGCTTCCGCATGGTCGGTGCTTTGGCCGTATGTATCCCAACCGATAACATCGATTTCAACATCTCTTTCCAGATACCAAATAAGGCAATACCAATGTTGACCGCAGAAGTTTACCATAAATTTAGTATCGCTATCCGCTTCATGAATACCCTTTGCCGCCGCTCTGAAATACTCGGTATATTCAGGCAAATCAGCAGCGCCATCAACCGAAATGGTATAGTAATCCTCAGGAATTTTTCCCAAAGGACCGCCCGTTCCATACTTTGCTTTAATCAAAATCGCATCGGTTTCATTCCAAACTTGAATATAATCAACAAAACCTCTACCGTTTTTTCCGTTATACCTCTCAGCTAAAGCCTTGCAAGCAAGAGTGATATATTCTAATCCCATAGTTTGAGAAGGTTTGAAAACCATAATGATTTTCATCCCGTATTTATTGCAAAGTCCAACGAGTTGGTCTTGATAGGTTAAATCTCCGCTTATATCGCCGCCGATACGAATCATATTGCAGCCTAACTTAGCGGATAAATGGATTTGTTCCTCCATATACTCCCATTGGTAACTTCTATATTGCCCTTCGTGATGATTCATTCCCCAATAAAAATCATCGCGAGTTTTTAAATCAGCAGTATTATCAGCTGCTTGCACAGGAATCAAAACTAATCCTGCGCATAAAGCCAATACAACTAAAAGCGAAATTACACGCTTCATTCTATTTCTCCTAATCATTTATCTTTGATTTTTGAATTAAGTTCTTCTAATGATTTTTCAACTGCGCTCTTTTGAGCTTCTATATTACTTACAGGTGAATTTGTTTTTCCATTAAAATAATCCCAGAAAATTCTATATGTTCCCGAAAGAATGGTTTCGTTGGTTTGAGCATATAAGAATTCAGGCATAGTTGTCATACCTGCCGCCGCAATTTTGAAATTATCGCCCGATTTTTCATCGCAGAAATAACGGTTAACATATTCGGTTTCCATTGTTTTCAAAACATTATCATATAAATATTGATAAGCCTGCATAACTGCGCCTGCATTATATTGATCCTTAGCTGAAAGACCTGCGGGCATCATTAAAACTCTTGCGTTCCAATCTATAGAAGATTTATAGTTTTTGGTTGCCGCAGTTTGAGGAACGGGAACAATACCGTAATCATCCTTCATTCCTGTAATATTAGTCGCCTTATGCAAGGATGCAAACAAGAATAATGCTTTTCCGTTGCCAAACATTTTTACTCTATCATCAGCGGTGCTGCCGAATTTACTGCTATCGGTTCCATCTTTAACCAAGATGTTATGAGCAAGATTTATAGAGTTTATGATTCTAGCATCGGTCATATTATATGTAAGCTTGCCGCTTGAAGAAAGCTTAAGCATTGAAGTTCCCTGAGCCGCAACAACATTAGACATTATACCGGTCGAACCATCCTGCAAAACTTGACCCCATTGGTCGTTTGCTGAGAAACCTGCTTTACCATCTAAATCTTTCATACCCTTTTTAGCAAGCTCGCGATAGACATCATAGGTCCATTTGCCGCTATCAACTAAATTATAAATATGATTTTCAGAATATCCCATTTCTTTAAGGATACGCTTATTATAGAAAACAACATAAGTTCTTGATTCGCCCTCAGCCGCAACCGCATATTTTGCGCTGCCGAATTGAGAAGCAGAAAGAATACCATAACGATTCATATAACTTTTAGATAAGTCCATTGAAGAAACCTTTGTAAGATTGGTTACAAGATTTGCCGAAATATAATAACCGGAATTATACATAGAAGGTGCTATTATTCCACAAAGCGCTTTACCGGAAGCCGCAGAGGTAGTTACATAAGATTCCATTTTTTCATCGGTTGTTGTTGTAACCTTAAATTTGCAGTTAAGTTCCTTTTGGATTTTATTCAACATATCAGCCTTTGCTTTTTCGGTTTTAGAAGCCGAAGCATTTGGGTTAAAAGTGCTAATATCATAAATAGTGATAGTTGCTCCCTTTAAATCAACATTTAAAGGATTATCTATCTTGGTATTTGAACCACTGGAATTTAATACAGAACCGTTTGAGCTAGAACCAGCTTCACTATTATCGCCATTTTCCCCCTGTACTCCGTTTTGCTGTCCACCACCTTCAACCGTAACAACAGAAGAAGTTTCCTCAACAGGACCGCCACAAGAAGATAAAGAAACCATCATTGCTACGACACATAATAATGCAATTATTTTTTTCATAATTTTTCCTCCCAAAAATAATTTTAATATTGAGCTATTAAAATAGCTAAATCACTAAAACAGTATCAAAATATATTTATACCTTTGTTTATTTTTATCATACCATAATTGCTTTTTTATGTATATCGAAAAACAACTTTTATTCAGTCTTTTTTTAATTAAATCAGCAAATTTACGAGAGTTTAAGGCTAAAAATTCTTATTTTTCCATATTTTTCACAAAATAGTATTCTTTTTTTATCAATTTATAAAGTTCTCTCTATTGATATTTGAAAATTTATATGTTAAAATAAATTAAATTGGAGGTGGGTAATTTGAATTATACTTCTGTACTTGATACTGATTATAAATTATATTGCGATTGCGCCGTGTCATACGCTAAGGTTGATGACCCGAAAGGTATGCCTTGCGCTCATTATCATGAAGATTATGAATTATATTTTCTTATTTCAGGAAGTAGAAAATATTTCTTTTCAACCCAAATTTTTACGATTCAGCCAAACCAGATTATGCTTATTAAACCAAACGAACCCCACCAAGTTAATATCAACTTAAATATCCCATACGAGCGATACGTTTTATATATAACGCCAAAGTTAATGTCGATTTTATGCAAGGATTTCCCTTCTTTAAAGCATGTACTTGCTACACCGTTTTTCAATCTGCCCGAAGAAGCCTTTAAAAAAGCAATAAAACTTTTACTCAAATTAAGAGATGAAACAACTTTGCAAGACTCTCTTTCCAACGACTACATAAAAGCTATCCTCGCCGAATTATTATTGTTAATCGAGCGCAACAATACCGATTTTCTATCCGCTAATAAAAAAGACCTGCGCCTTCAAAATGCAATAGATCATATAATTGCAAATTATCACGAAAATTTAACCCTTGATAATTGTGCTAAAATAGCATGTATGAGCCATTCGCATTTTTCAAGAGAGTTTCATAAAACAACTGCGCTTAGCTTTAAAGAATTTTTAAATAGAATAAGAATAGATAATGCTTGCGAATTGCTTGAAACAACCCCTCTAAGCATTACCGAAATTTCGCAAAATGTTGGCTTTTCTACCGAAAGCCATTTCGGGTATATCTTTAAATCAATAAAAGGTGTTTCTCCTACAGTATATAAAAAGCAATTATTAAAAACCAAACCGTGAAAACTGCCCACCAATAACTTAAAGAATTAATAAAAAAAATATATTGAGTAAAAATACCTGTTTCCCGTAAGCGTACTAACTTATTCGATTGCAAAATATATGCCTATTCTTTGTTTTATAGCGGTGGAAAATTTACACCGATATAATTTTTAATACAACACTATAAATACAAAAAACACCGCAAGTAGTACTGAAACGTGTTACTTACGGTGTTCGTTTTTTACCCTCTTGATTTTACGGAAGAAGTAAGGTATAATATCAGCACACGCAAGCTTGTGTGGTGCGACCATATATTGTTGATATAAATTGGTATCTTTTTTGAAAAATTCCCTGTTTTTGCGACCACATTTCACCCCACAGTGCCGTATGGAGTAGGTGGAAACAATGGAAAAAAGATGCCCAAAGACGATTACTTCTCGGAACACAAACCGCTATATGTAGCAAAACTGATTAAAAAATATGAATATTAAATGCTTCGGGACGCAGAGGCGCGGGTTCAAATCCTGTCGCCTCGACCAAAATTCCCTAATGCTTAGGCATTAGGGTGTTTTTGCATTTAACTAATTTGAGAGGGTTTCCTTATGATTTATACTTTAACCTTTAATCCTGCAATAGACTATACTCTTTTTGCAGATAAATTTAATATTGGAGAAATAAACCGCTCTAAATCAGAGCTCATTCATTTTGGCGGAAAAGGAATAAATGTTTCTTTGATTTTAAAAGAACTGGGCATTAGCTCAACCGCGCTAGGTTTTATTGCAGGGTTTACGGGAGAAGCCATAAAAAACGGTATCGCTTGCGATGAAATCAAACCCGATTTCATTGAACTTGAAAACGGAAATAGCCGTATAAATGTTAAAATCCGCTCAGGTGTTGAAACCGATATAAACGCAAACGGTCCTGAAATTTCTAAAAACGATATAGAAAAATTATTCAAGAAATTAAACACTCTAAACGAGGGAGACTACCTTATTTTAGCAGGAAGTATTCCAAGCAGTTTGCCTCAAAATATATATGAAAAAATTTTAGAGCATTTAAACAACAAAAACATCAATTTTGTTGTTGATGCCGAGAAAAATTTGCTTTTAAATACTTTAAAATATAAACCATTTTTAATAAAACCAAATATTAACGAACTTGAAGATATTTTCTCGGTTACGATTACCAATAAAGCCGAGGCTTTAAAATATGCTCATAGGTTATCCGATTTAGGCGCCAAAAATGTGCTCGTTTCAATGGGTGGCGAGGGCGCAGTTTTACTCAATGAAAACAAAAACGAACATCAAACGTATGCCGTTGGAACCGTTTTCAAAAATTCGGTTGGTGCAGGAGATTCAATGGTTGCAGGCTTTATAGCAGGATATATTCAAAAAGGTGATTATTCTTATGCATTAAAACTTGGTGCCGCCGCAGGAGGCGCCACCGCTTGCTCTGATGGACTCGCCACAAAAGAAGAAATTTTAAATTTACTTTAATTTTTATATCATTTGTGATACAATAAACCTGAAAGGTATGTGTTTAAAATGTTTGATGCTTTAAAGGTTAAAAACGATTGCGTTAAATGGATAAGAGATTTTTTCGAAAACAACGGAAAAGACTGCAATGCCGTTATAGGTATTTCAGGCGGTAAGGATAGCTCGGTTGTTGCAGCTTTATGCGTGGAAGCGCTCGGTAAAGACAGAGTTATCGGTGTGCTTATGCCTTGCGGTGAGCAACACGATATTGATTGCTCTAAACAGCTTGTGGAATTCTTGGATATTAAGCATTATACGGTTAATATCAAATCTGCGGTCGATGGTCTTATGTCGGCAATGCCCGAAGGTTTGGAAATTTCTAATCAAACCAAGGTGAATTTGCCGCCGCGAATCAGAATGTCCACCTTATATGCAGTAAGCCAAAGCGTTAACGGAAGGGTTGCAAACACTTGCAATTTATCTGAGGACTATGTTGGTTATTCAACAAGATACGGCGATAGCGCAGGAGATTTTTCCCCTATTTCAAAGCTTACTGTTGCCGAGGTTAAAGAAATTGGAACTGTTTTAGGCTTACCTGATAATTTAGTTGATAAGGTTCCAATAGACGGACTTTGCGGAAAGACCGACGAGGAAAATCTGGGCTTCACCTATGCTATGCTCGATAAATATATAAGAACAGGAATATGCGAAGATAAAGAGAAAAAAGAAAAAATCGACCGTATGTATAAAAACAGCCGATTTAAATTAGAGGTTATCCCCTCTTTTGACCCTAAGATATAACAAAACCCCTGATAGCCAGGCTATCAGGGGTTTATTTTATTATTCGATAATAGACTTTCCGGTCATTTCCTCAGGTTGAGCAAGTCCCAAAAGTTTAATAATTGTTGGAGAAATATCACAAAGCTTGCCGCCTTCGCGCAAGGTGCAATCCTTACCTATTACAGAGAATGGCACAGGATTAGTTGTATGCGCGGTGAAGGGTGAGCCGTCGGTATCAATCATACGGTCAGCATTTCCGTGGTCAGCAGTTAAAAGCATAATACCGCCCATTTTAAGAACGCTATCCTCAACACGACCAACACAAGTATCAACCGTTTCAACCGCTTTAACAGCCGCATCAAAGAAACCGGTATGACCAACCATATCACAGTTAGCGAAGTTTAAGATAACAACATCATAAATACCTTTTTCGATAGCCTCGCAAACTTTATCACAAACCTCATTTGCGCTCATTTCAGGCTGCAAATCATAGGTTGCAACCTTAGGAGAATTTACCAAAATTCTATCCTCACCGTCAAACATAACCTCTCTGCCACCATTAAAGAAGAAGGTTACATGGGCATATTTCTCAGTCTCGGCAATTCTGAGCTGAGTTAAATTATTCTTTGCTAAATATTCGCCCAAAGTATTCTCTAATGTTTGAGGCTTAAATGCAACCTCAACATTAGGCATAGAAGCATCGTACTGAGTCATACAAACATAGTAAACATTCTGTCTGCCATTTAAACGCTCAAAACCGTTAAACTCATCATCTACAAAAGTACGGGTGATTTCTCTAGCTCTATCGGGACGGAAGTTAAAGAATATAACACTATCGCCTGTTTTAATGCGCTCTGTCCCCTCGATTACGGTTGGAAGCACAAATTCATCAGTAATAAACTTGCCTTCTTCATCCTTAACAGTATAAGAGGTTCTAACCGCTTTTGCAGCATCGTCAGACTTAACACCCTCGCCATAAACCAAAGCGGCATAAGCCTTGCCAACACGTTCCCAACGGTTATCTCTATCCATACCGTAAAATCTACCCATAACAGTTGCCAACTTACCGCAACCAATCTCATCAAGCTTAGCATTTAAAGCATCAATAAAATCTGCCGCAGAAGATGGAGGAACATCACGTCCGTCAAGCAAAGCATGAATATAAACCTTTTTGAGTCCGTTTCTTTTAGCAAGCTCAATCAAAGCATAAAGATGCTCGATATGGCTATGAACACCGCCGTCAGATAAAAGACCTAAAAGATGCAAAGCACTATCATTCTTTTTGCAGTTTTCTACCGCATTTAAAAATGCAGTATTAGTAAAGAAATCGCCATCAGATATAGCTTTGGTAATTCTTGTAAGCTCCTGATAAACAACACGACCGGCGCCGATATTGGTATGACCTACCTCGCTGTTACCCATCTGACCGTCAGGAAGTCCTACATCCATACCCGAAGCGCCGATTTGAGTTGTTGGGCATTCCTTGAAAATTTTATCAAGTCTTGGGGTTTTTGCTTTATCAATAGCGTTAACCGCATTATCATCATTAAAGCCGAAACCATCCATAATAGTTAAAACTATCGGTTTTTTCATATCTTTCTCCTAAAAACAAAAATTTCGGGAGGGTGCAGAGACCCTCCCCTACAAATATATTATTTGCTTGCAGCCTTTACAATAACAGAGAAATCCTCTGCCTTTAAGGAAGCACCGCCGATAAGACCGCCGTCAACATTAGTTTTAGCAACTAATTCGTCAGCATTCTTAGCGTTCATTGAACCGCCGTATTGAACTGTAACAGTTTCAGCAACATCAGCGCCGTAAACCTCAGCAATAGCCTCGCGAACAAAACCGTTACCCTCGTCTGCCTGTTCGGCAGTAGCAGTAACACCTGTGCCGATAGCCCAAACAGGCTCATAAGCCACGATTATATTCTTTAACTGGTCTGCGGAAATATTGGTAAGAGCCATTTTAGTCTGATATTTGAGTAAAGTTTCGGTATAACCGAGTTCTCTTTGCTCTAAGGTTTCGCCAACACAAACAATAGCAGTAAGACCTGCGTTTACAGCAGCGAGTGTACGAAGGTTAACAGTTTGGTCGGTCTCGCCGAAATACTGTCTTCTCTCGCTATGACCAACAACAACATATTTAACACCTGCTTCAACAAGCATTTCAGCAGAAATTTCGCCTGTGTAAGCGCCGCTTGCCTTAAAATGAACATTTTCAGCGCCGATTTCGATATTAGAGCCCTTTGCAGCCTCAACAGCAGCGGCGATATCAACGAAAGGTACACAAAGCACTACCTTGCAATCAGCATCTGCAACCAAAGGCTTCATTTCGTTGATTAAAGCGGTGGTTTGAGCGGGAGTGTTGTTCATTTTCCAGTTACCTGCTATAACAGCAGTTCTTTTAGCTTTATTCATTTTTATTTCTCCTTTTTCACAAATATAGGGGTGAAGTTTGCCTCACCCCTAATGGAATTTTATTTTAAATTATTTATCGTTAAGCGCTGCGATACCAGGAAGCTCTTTACCCTCTAAGAATTCGAGAGATGCACCGCCACCGGTAGAAATATGAGTCATCTTATCGCCATAGCCTAAGTTGTTAACAGCTGCAGCAGAGTCGCCACCACCGATAACAGTTACAGCATCGGTCTCAGCCAAAGCCTTAGCTACTGCCAAAGTACCTGCTGCGAGGGTTGGGTTCTCAAATACACCCATAGGTCCGTTCCAAACAACAGTTTTAGCGGATTTAACTTCGTTAGCATAAAGCTCTGCAGTTTTTGTACCGATATCAAGGCTTTCCTTATCAGCAGGGATAGCATCTGCCGCTACGATTTCGATATCAATAGGAGCATCAATCGGGTCAGGGAAGTTAGAAACAACCGCACAGTCGATAGGAAGAAGAATCTTAACACCTTTTTCCTCTGCCTTTGCCATCATATCGCGGCAATAATCAATCTTAGTTTCATCAATAAGAGATTTACCAACTGTGTAACCCTTAGCAGCTAAGAAGGTATAAGCCATACCGCCGCCGATAATAAGAGTATCAGCCTTGGTTAAAAGATTTTCGATAACAGGAAGCTTACTGTCAACCTTAGCGCCGCCCAAAATACAAACGAAAGGACGAACAGGTTCTTCAACAGCGTTTCCTAAATATTTAAGCTCTTTTCCGATAAGATAACCGGCAACAGCCTCTTTAACATGAGATACAACACCAACGGTTGAGCAATGAGCTCTGTGAGCAGTACCGAAAGCATCGTTTACAAATATATCAGCCAAAGAACCGAGTTCAGCGGAGAAAGCTTCGCCGTTTTTGGTTTCTTCTGCGCGATAACGGGTGTTTTGAAGCAATACAACATCACCGTCATTCATAGCTTCAACTGCTTTTTTAGCATTCTCGCCAACAACATTGTCATCAGCTGCGAAAACAACCTCTTTACCTAATTTCTCAGATAATGCCTTAGCTACAGGAGCTAAAGAAAGTTCAGGCTTTGGCTCGCCCTTCGGCTTACCTAAGTGAGAACAAAGGATAACTTTGCCACCGTCAGCAATCAACTTCTCGATTGTTGGTAAAGCGGCATTGATACGGTTTTCGTCAGTAATAACGCCGTTTTTAAGCGGAACATTAAAATCGCAACGAACAAGCACCTTTTGGCCTTTTACATTAATGTCATCAACTGTTTTTTTGTTAAGAGCGTTCATTTGAATACATCCTTTCAAAACATTTTCAAAAATTACCACTATATATTTTACCACATTTTAAACTTTTTTCAACAAAAATTTATATTTTCTTTGTAGAATTATTCCGCCTCAGGCCAACGATAATTATGCAACTGTCCAAAATTTTGCAATTCAGGGTAATCCCATTGGCGCAAAGTTTCATAAACAGCTATTGCTACCGAGTTTGAAAGATTTAAACTTCTTATATCATATTGCATTGGAATTCTAACGCATCTATCAGGGTTTTCAAGCAATAATTCCTCAGGAAGTCCCTTAGTTTCCTTGCCGAAAAACAGGTAACAATTATCAGGATAATTAACACTCGAATGAGTATGCAAAGCCTTAGTTGTGAAAAAAAAGAACTCGCCTTTGTTTTTCTCGAAAAATTCATTTATATCTTTATAATATGTAATATCAAGAAAATCCCAATAATCAAGACCTGCTCTTTTAAGCTTTTTATCGTCAATAGTAAAGCCCATAGGACCCACCAAATGAAGCCTCGCACCTGTTGCGGCGCAGGTTCGCGCAACATTTCCCGTGTTCTGCGGAATTTCAGGCTCAACCATTACTATATTTATTGTCATAATAAAACCTTCTTACTATTATATTTACTACTATATTATAATGTATAAAAAACACTTGTCAACCAATTTGATAAGTAGTATAATATTAAAAAAATGATTTGGGAGAAAAATTATGGCTTTTAATGAAAAAGTTTTAGCGCGTGCCAAAGAAAGAGAGATAAAAGAAGGTATTTCTTATCCTCTTGTAAGCGGAAAACTTTATAAAACTTTTAAATGGATTTATCTTTTAGCGGTTATATTTAATTCGGTTGTAACCTCTTTTTATGTTGCAGGCTTTATTCTGCTTTATGCGGAGGGTATATTAGGAAATGTCAGCAAAACAAAGAATTACGGAATATCATTTGCTCTTATGATACTCTTAATGATTGCTATGCTTATTTTATCCAAATTCAATACCAAACCTATCATTGCCGCTATTTTCGGCTCAGTCAATTTATTTTCTTCTGTTTTTCTTATTATAACATTTTCAAATTATTACCATGAATGGCTGGTAACATTAAATTCAAAATTCTATTTGTTGCATTTGTTACCTAATGTTATTATCGCTATATGCTCTTTGGTTATGACATATATAGCAATCAGCAGTTATTTTAAAATGAGAAAATCATATAACCGCGTATTAGAAATCATTTTCACAGAGTATAATAAAGTGCCTTTTGAAAGCACTCCCGATTGGGATAGATTTGTTGAAAATTTCAAATTTTAATCTATGAAAAAGTTAAAAATTATTGCAAATATATCTACCGAATTTCCTGAAAAATTCGGTGTTCCCAGACAGAGCGGACTTATCCCAGAGCTTAAAGCTAAAATTGTTTTTACACCCGAATACCGCAAAGATGAAGCCTTAAAAGGTCTTAGTGGATTTTCTCATATTTGGATTTTATGGGGATTTTCCAAAAACGAAGAAAAAGATTGGTCTCCAACCGTTAGACCTCCAAGACTCGGGGGAAATAAACGAGTAGGCGTTTTTGCAACCCGTTCCCCTTTCAGACCAAACCCGATAGGTTTATCGGTTTTAAAGCTTGAAAACATTTTAAAAACCGATGAGTTTGGAACTGTTTTAGAGGTTTCAGGCGCCGATATGGTGGATGGTACACCAATCTACGATATAAAACCCTATATTCCTTATACCGACTCGGTAACCGATGCAAAAGGCGGTTTTTCTGATGAAGTCTATGGTGATTTATTAGAGGTTAATATCCCAACAGAAATTGAGCAAACAATTAATAGCGAAACCCTGGTAAAGCTTAAAAAGATTTTAGCATCAGACCCAAGACCCTCTTATCATAATGACCCCGATAGAGTTTACAGCTTTGAATTTGAAACCTTTAACATTAAATTCAAGGTAAACAAAAAAACTCTTCATTTAATATCGGTAACACATATTTAATATATATATAAGGCTCGCACCTCGAAAAAAGGTGCGAGCCTCGATTTTTATAATGCATATATATTATATATATAAGATTTTATTACAAAATAGTAATATTTCAAGAAATTTCTTCATATAATGAGTATAACAAGGCAAAAATTCGATGTTTTTTATACACGATATTTTGTGGTGGGCACTCGATTAACCGCAATAAAAAACGCTATAAATGGTGGTTTTAAAGCCTCATTTGGCATTTTCATCAACCAGAAGGTGCCATTTTTGTATAATTGCACAACGCATTTGTCATTAAATGTCAAAAATTTCCGTTTTTTTAAAAAGTTACAGGTTTGTAACCTTTTTAATTCGGCGGTTTTTTAGTCAAATATACCAAAAAATCGCTTTTTTAAAACTTTGACATAGTGAAAACCTTTGAGTATAATGGCTATCGTTCGATGAAAAAGTTAAAAAACTCTTCGCCGAACTACTTACAGAGGTTTGAAAAAAACGATGTCAAACAAAAGGAGTTATTGGATGATAGAAAAAATAAAGTATCGTTTACTAAACGGTTTTTCGTTCAGTAAAACGCGCAAAAGCTGTTTGGCGGTTATCACCGCTGTTACGGTCGCAGCAGCTACTTTACTAAGCTATTCCATTTACACTGTAAATATTTTTGACGGTGAAAACACCTACACTGTTCGCACATTAAGTAACAATGTTACCCGAGTGCTTTCAAGTTTAGGTTACGAATCAAACAGCTATAAAATTAAAAATACTACCGTTTCGGGAACAACCACATCGATTGAAATCGAAACCGAGTTTCCTGTTTATATCACCTGTGGCGACAAAACATTAGAAATCACTTTCACAGGCGGTACAGTTGCAGATGCTATAAAGCAAGCCGGCTTTTCTATTGATGAGCATGACTTTTTAGAGCCCTCTGCCGAAACCGAAATCAACGATACAACATACATTGATTTTACTAATATTGATTATGTTGATACAGTTGTAACCGAAAATATCCCTTATGAAACAAAAACTGTATATTCAGGCAGTTTGAAAAAGGGTGAAACAAAAACTATAACTGCCGGTGTTAACGGCGTTAAGGAAATTAAATACCGCGAAAGAATCGTAAACGGTGTTGTTGCAGAGAAAACTGTTTCTGAAACCAAAGTTTTATCAAACCCTGTTACAGAGCAAAAAGTTATAGGCTCTGCGCCTGCAAAAACCGCAACTGCCACCGCTGTTAGTACAAGTTCTGCGGTTAAATCAATTTCCGTTCTAACCCCTGCAACCGAAATTAAACTTGATAAAAACGGAAACCCTGTAAACTATAAGTCTAAAATGACCGTAAGAGCTACTGCTTATACCTATACAGGTAACAACTGTGCTACGGGTGTTGCCCCGAAGCCAGGTTATATCGCGGTAAACCCAAAGGTTATTCCTTACGGTACTAAGCTTTATATCAAATCACCTGACGGTTCAATTATCTACGGTTATGCCGTTGCAGCCGATACAGGCGGATTTATCAGAAAGCACCCAACAGGTATCGACCTGTTTATGACTACTCAAAGTGCTTGCACCAATTTCGGTGTTAGAAATATGGAAGTTTATATCTTAAACTAATTTAAAACAAAAGCTTTTCGGCTAGTGCCGAAAAGCTTTTTTGTTTGACTGAAACTGCAATTTGTGATAAAATAAAAAGATAGGGTGGTGAAAAAATGCAAAAAAACAACGAAATTATTCTTAAAATAACCGATATAACCAATGAAGGAAGCGGTGTTGGAAAATATGAGGGTATGGCTATATTTGTGCCTTCAACCGCTGTTGGAGATACCGCCAAGGTTAAGATTTTAAAGGTTAAAAAGACCTATGCCTATGGCAAGGTTTTAGAAATTATAACCCCCTCACCCGACCGAATAACCCCCGATTGCGAAGTTTCAGGCAAATGCGGCGGTTGTGTTTTCAGGCATATTGATTATAAAGCCGAGGCTAAACTTAAAGAGGATAAGGTTTATCAGGCGATAAAGCGAATAGGCGGTGTAGATTTAAAGCCTTCCCCTATCATAATCCCCGATAACACCAGCCGATACAGAAACAAAGCTGAATACCCTTTTGATTTAGACGGCAAAGTTGGTTTTTATGCATTTCATTCCCATCGTGTTATCCCCTGTTCAAACTGTCTTTTGCAGCCCGAAATTTTTAAAAATATCGCAGAAGAAACTGAAAACTGGATTAAGGAAAACCGTATCAGTATATATAATGAAACCGCTCATAAGGGACTTCTTCGCCACCTTTATATAAGAATAGCCGAAAAAACCAGTGAAATAATGATAACCCTTATCATTAACGGAAAATCTATACCTTGTTCAGATAAATTAATTACCTCTTTAAAATCAGTCTGCAAAGATAACCTTAAAAGCATTCAGCTTAATTTCAATACCGATAACACAAATGTTATTTTAGGAAAAGAATGTAAAACGATATACGGTGAGGACTATATAACCGATGTTTTATGCGGTGTTAAGGTTCGCCTTTCTCCCCTATCTTTTTATCAGGTTAATCGCGATATGGCAGAAAAGCTTTATGAGAAAGCGCAAGAATATGCATGTCCTCAAAATAAAAACATTCTAGACCTTTACTGCGGCGCAGGAACAATAGGTCTTTCAATGGCGAAAAAAGCCAAAAGCATAATCGGAGTTGAAATAATTCCCGAAGCTATTGAGGACGCTAAATTCAACGCAAAACAAAACGGCATAGAAAACTCCCGTTTTATCTGCGGTGATGCCGCCGCCTCAGCTGAAATTTTAAAGAGCGAGGGCATATCCGCGGATGTTATAATAGTTGACCCTCCAAGAAAAGGCTGCGCAGCTTCGCTTATAAACACCATAACAAATGATTTCTCGCCCGAAAAAGTGGTCTATGTTTCCTGCGACCCCGCAACCCTCGCCCGCGATATAGCAATTTTTAATGCAAATGGATATATTTTAAAAGAATACACACCGGTTGATTTATTTCCGAGAACTTCTCATGTGGAGACGGTTGCTCTTTTGTCCCAACGCCGACCTGACGAACATATCGACATAACAATCGACCTTACAGAGTTTGATACAACTGCCGCCGAGCTTAAAGCTACGTATCCGGAAATCAAAGAATACGTGCTTAACAAATTTGGGCTTAAAGTATCTTCGCTATATATATCGCAAGTTAAAACTAAATGCGGTATTATAGAAAGAGAAAACTATAATAAGGGAAAAGCAGGCCATAGAGTTCCGCAGTGCCCTAAAGAAAAAGAAGATGCGATTATGGATGCATTAAAGCATTTCAAAATGATTTAGAAGACTAAGCAGTAAAAAATGAGAAGACGCATCGTACATTTTAATGGTACGAGTATTGCGGGCAAGAGAATTGAGAGAAGTTTAATCTTCTCTCTTTTTTCTTGTCCTTTTTCTTTTTATATCCGTACATTCGACTATTGAGCCTTCTTTAAGTACAATTATTGTAGAAACTTAAAGGAGGCAATTTTATGGGAAAATTTATTGAAGAGTTTTATTACGGCAACCTTGACCCACAAGCAAGGAGCACAAAGGAAAACAAAGCCGTGCAGAAACAAATGGAAATCCTGATGTTAAATGAGGATTTCTTGACCGAGAACCTTTCGGGCGAAAGCAAGAAAAAGTTTCTCGATTTCGTCAATGCTTGGGGAGTAGTTAACGGTGAATCAAACCTCGACAGTTTTATTATGGGTTTCCGTTTAGGCGCACAATTCACCTACGACACATTCGTAAACGATGAGGCTCCATTCAAGGACTTGCTAAAGGAGTGCTAATATGAAAGAAAAGAAATATTACATCGCATTGGATGATTTCGAACGTCGGGTAGTCGTAAACTGTATGAATGAAATGAGAAATAAACTTATTGCGGATGGTAAATATACCGATGCTTTGGATGGAGTTTTATTAAAAGTTATTCGCTCAAAACAAAAGAAACTTAAAGTGGTTTATAGGGAGGCTTAATTATGGAACAGTTAGCGAAATTTATTATCGACGAAAGAACGGGGCTAGAGTATGAACTCTGCGGTGATTATTATATTATCGCCGGTGAGGATGAACCAGAGCGTGAACCAATCGGCGTATGGGGTCAACGTCATTTGAAATACATTCAAAAACATTACAAGGCTACTTATAATAAAATGCTAAATGACCATACGCTTTACGATTACCTTCTTCAACTTGATCGTGATGCCGAAGATACTTTCAATCGTTTGGTTAAACAAATGGCTGAATGTGAGGGCATGACCGAACAACTCAAAGCGACAAACCAAATGGCTTGGGTTGGTAAGATGAATAATATTCGTCAAAGGGCAATGGAAATTGTAAATGCAGATTTAATATTCAAATAAAACATAAAGAGGTAGGGAAAATTCTCAACCTCTTTATGTTTTTCTATTTTTATTATTTTTTATCTTGACACTTTTTTAATATAGAGAAAATCGCATCGTGATTTTGTTTTAAATAATGGCCGAAGTCGTCGGATATTAAATCATATGCCATATCAGCTATCATTCGATTTTTAATTGATTTTTTTGTTGCGTTCACATAATCGGAAGCATATTTAGTGCAGTTCGTTTCTATTATCAAAACGATATTTTCCTTTATATCATCAAACGATAATTCAAATCGTCTCCGAGAATAATAGTTGTCCTCATCGTTAGAACTTGAATCATCTCTAAAATCCCAGATGAACTCCCAGTTAATATAGTGAAGCAACCGTTCCTTAACTGCATCAAGATGATATCCTCCACACTCTAATTTTCTGTAATTGTGCAAACAGAGTGTATTTGTAAAATCTTTCACAAACCCAAAAACGATCTTAACCTTTGCGTCGTATTCTCGATAGTTGTATCGATCTTTTCCTTTTGCCTCCATTTCGTTTGTGAATAGTGGTAAAGGAATGGTACTTGAAATATTAGAAACGTAATCTTCTGTACCATTTGGATATAAGAACGTAGTCGAAAGGTTGTTTCGTTCATCACTAATTCCGCATTTTACTCCGGGAATTGTAATTGCTACATTTCTCAAAAAATCCACAATTTCAGATACAGGGAAATTTATATCTCTAAAAACATCTGAGTCAATCAAAAAATGAATAAATGTGCTTGTAGGCTCTGCTGAAGGTTCCTTACGCAAATCGGAGACACTATATCCTTTTTCAAAATCAAGTACCTTTTTGGTGCCGTTTCGTGTCGCTTCTACATGCATAAACTTCGATACATATTGGACACAACACAGGTCAAATCCATGGTCAGTATCTACCTGGTACTTAGGCATAGGGGTTTCTACTTGTCCATACAAATCATTATGATGGACCCCTAAACTAAAATAGTATTTCTCGTCAAGTTTACGTGGGCCACAGTATAATTCACAAAAGTCTTGATACCACGCAGGCTTGCCATCAATAATTGTTTCATCAAGAATGAAGCCTCTATCATAGCTTCGAACACTAATCGAATCATCTGCGTGAATGTTCACATCAATACCCGAAGAATAACCAAGTGCGGCTTCAGTAACAAAAATATCGAGTAAAGTCTTGATAACTGAGATAACGCCTTCCGTATCATCTGAGCCAAACGTAACAGCCGGTCTTTTTCGCACTCTGTCGGGTCCCTTTAGTATAAAAATTGTGTTATTGTCGTGTTTCATTTTGTTTATTTCTCCTTAATCTATTCAATATATGACCATTTTTCGTTTTCCCACATTAGTAGTTGATCGTCTCTAATTGCCATTGAAACTGTTCCGATAATTTCTTCACAAATTTTAAGTGTTGTGTATGAATAATGCTCATAATGACAAATTAAACACTCCTTAATTAAGCCTAAAGAATCAAAAATATTATTAGTTATAATATTATTATCTTCAAGTTGCGTTACATAGTCAATACTTTTGCTTGCAAGATATGCTCCAGCTGATATGCCTATATAAACAGTTCCTTTTTCAAAAATGCATTTTTTAATCACATCAAGCATATCCATATCGATTAAGGTTTTTAGCAACTTGAAAGGGTCGCCACCGGGAACGTAAATATAATCTGGAGCTTTTGATGTGCTATTAAAGTTACAATCTACCATGTTTATTTTATCGGGGTCAAACCCAAATTCAACAAGATATTCTTTTTCTTGTTTGTATGTCGCTTCAAAATCAAATCCGGCATAAGGAAGTATAAAACAAGTTTTTTCAAATAAAGAATCATTTTGTGGAATTATCCTTGAAAATTTTGTTCTCATTAACGGACTGTCAAAACCCCACGATGCAAAAAGCATGTGTACCGATTGTTTGTTTTGTTTGCCTATAAAGAGTTTTTCAAACGCTGCGAGTCGATCAAGCACGTCATCATCTGTAATTCTTCCTTCATATGACTCATCGATGGTAAAAACCAACAATTTGTTTTTGAAATCCCATTTATCTAACAATTCGCAAAACATCTTTTTTGTTAAGCATTCTTCGGCGAGTTGTTTGTCAACATAGTTAATATCTTCTATTATAACCACATTGTTACTCAATAGTTTGTCGATATATCTCTCTGCAGAAGTGTTAGTGAATCCAAGTGATTTGCTGTGATGCTCGAAAAGTATATGACTCACGAAATCTTCGCCGTTGGTTCTTTGGATTTTCAAAGAAGGATTACTTTCATGAACACTATTAAGTAAAGCTGTAATAAGATGAGATTTACCTGATTTTCTTGGCCCTTGTAAAACAATCCGATTGTCAGAGAAAGGAAAAGAGGTTGATAACAAATAAAGTTTTTTATAGGATTCTTCATTTGATTGATCACAAATAAAATTTTCAAAAGTCATTTTACTGAGTTCATCTTTGTATTTGTAAAATTCCATAATAATATATACCGTCTTACCACATAGATTCTTCAAATGTATTTTTGATTTTAGAACTACCACAACCAGGACAATATTTAACTGATCCGGTACTCATTAACACTCTGTTCCATTGTGAACCGCACTCATTACATTCGAATCGGTAGTTCATCGGAGGAGGACCATATAGGGTCTGAAACATTTCATCATTGAAATCAAAGTGTTCAAACGCACCATCTCCGCGTTTTGTTCCACAAGTCTCACAGTAAGCTGCGTCATCTTCTAAATAGTTGCCGCAATTACCACATCTACCTAGTTCAGAATATTTGCGTTTTCTCATTAATTCGTATAGGCAAATTTTAGGTTCGCATTTATCATAGTCCCACGTGTGTGCGCTATCACCATTACAAAGAGGAGCGTTACCACAATTCGAACATTTAGGACTTTTTTTAATCCGTTCTGTTCCTTTGAATGGTTTGAATCCTTTTTCCCACACTTGCAAAAAATCATCTTTCAAAACATTACCTTGAACAAGTTCAGGGCGTCGCTCAATATCAATGCAAGAATAAATATCTCCGTTACATAAAACTGAGGCTACAAACTCACCGGCCCCACATTTGTACGGCATATCTCTTAAGTTGTATCTAAAAGAATCAGGAATATAATGCGCACATCCATATGTGACGTTAATTTCGTTTTCCTTGCGCAACTCAGAAATGAATGAAAACAACTTACTGTAGTCGTCCTCATCCAAAAGCAAATCCGCCGCGGTTTCAGCTCTGCCAATTGGATCAACACTCGCAATACGCCAATCTCTTACTCCATTGTTTTTGAGTTCTAAATATAATTCTTCAAGTTCGGCGATATTTTTCTTGCTGACAGTAGTTGTAACTTGAACATGAGCATGTTTACTGCGCTCATAAAACAGCTTGATTGCTGCCATTGTTTTATCATAAGCACCTATCATACCTCTAAACGTATCGTGAGTATCCTTCAATCCATCTATAGAAAGCGAGATTGTTTTCATTCCCGATAAATATAATTCTTTAACATAATCGGAATCTTTTATCATTAGACCATTAGTTGTCAACCCCCATCTAAAACCAGCTTTTTTTATCGTTTTAACAATGTCAAAAAAATCAGGATGAAGAAGTGGTTCGCCACCTGTAATGCAAAGCACCAAACGATTACTATCAAATTGCTCACCAATAGACAAAATGAACTGTTTCCATTGTTCAGTGGTCAATTCAGAATAATCAGTTTCCGAAGAACAGTTTGAACCGCAATGTTCACAACACATATTACATTTCATAGTTATTTCAAGGAATAAATACTTAAGTTGTTTGTTTCGCGCAATCGTATAAGGTGGCATAAAAGATGTGAAGCGTGAAATATCGTCAAACATTTTATTTAATTCTCCAATTTTATAAAGTTCATTTTTATTGATTTTCTTGATCGGATTCGGTTTCCAATTCGCTGAGCATACTATGCACGAAGTCCCATTCTTCTTCAGTCTCTATTGGGTGCAAAACCATATCATCCGCATCAGGATTAAATATGGAAGCAAACACTTTTGTGCATCCATCTGCAGGATCGACACTGTTGTCAGTATAAACTATATAGTTTTTTCCTGTTTGTTCGTTGAATTTGAAATTCAAGGCAACGCATTCGATTTCTTTGCCATCTCGGTCCATAGCGCAAAAAGTAAATTGCCTATTACTCATATTTGATTTCTCCTTTATTTATTACTGAATTTTCGAATTTCTGTTGAATTCTAAATATTCAAATCGTTCAATTAAAAAGTCTATCTTGTCCTTTTCGAGCCATTTAAGAGATGCGTTGATTTTTGTTTTTCCTGCAAGCATGTTATATGATTCATATTGCGACAAAATATCGATGCCATTATATTTGGAGATCACTTCAAAAAAACGATTTCTTACATTCAAATATGTTTCGACAAACGATTGATTATATAATAGATAGTCATCATTGGTATACTTTAGATGATTGTCTATACTTGCCTCAAACAGATTGATTAAAAACAATAAATCGTTAGTAGTAAGTTTTGAACTGCTGGAAAACGCATCGAGAGTTTGCTTGTAAAACTGTTTAGTAAAATACAAGCAAACATAAGGTTTTAGAGAGTAGTTTATGTCATCGATTGTGCTTGTATTATTGATATCCTTCTCATATGCTGTTGCATAGACACTCAAAAAAGTATCCGGAGTCATCTGGATAATATTAATGGCAATCATAGTATTTAATAGTTCTGTTTTTTCTGTTTTGTTCTTGCAATCAAACAACTCATAAAGCTTGTCAGCATTATCATAAAAGCTTAACGTTTCCAAGTAATTAGCAGGCACGTCTTGTTTCATAATTGTGGTTAGATTCATTGTGCATATATAGTTTATCATATATTTGTATGTAAGTGCAACATCGCTAGTAAGATTACACATCATACGCTCGGCTGAACCCTCAAATAGCCATCCGAAATCCGACGAGTTCATTTCAAAATCATCCCAACGATATGAAAAGCCACATCTCCTTGTACAATGCTCGATGTTTTCGCAGTGACAGCCCATTTGGATTATATGCATGATTTCGTGTATAACTACATTTCGGCATCCGTTTTCACCACTCATTAAATCTACTATTTCAAACATGTTCGGGCTAACATGTAAAACCATATCCGCAGTAACCTGTGCGTTATCTACCATACCTTTTTTATAAAGTATTTTTAGATTGCTTAGATTACAAAGGACACGATTGTAATCAATGTCCGCATATGACTCTTTGAGTTTAAGGATAGTATCAATAATAAGTTTTGATAATTCTAAAATATAATCATCACTTGGTGCTTCTAATCCAAACGTGTTTGTCTTGAGATGTTCTGTGTTATTCCGTTTTACTGCATCGGTAAGAGCATTGGGGTTAAGCTCATCGAACGATTTGAATGTAGCGTTGTGGTTTTGCAGAAATACTTTTGTTTGTAATCGCTTATAACATTCTTCAGTTTCAAATAATTCCGAATATGGAAATAATACTTTAATGCTATCAATATA
Organism: Clostridia bacterium; assembly: GCA_017537365.1. Lineage (GTDB taxonomy): Bacteria > Bacillota > Clostridia > Oscillospirales > Acutalibacteraceae > UBA737. Next base: position 25,470 of record JAFYKZ010000001.1, on the reverse strand, counting down.
ATAATACAAATCATCAATTTCGTGTTTTGGTAAAAGAATTACTTTTGACTTATCATCTTCGTTTGTAACAAAGATTTGCTTACGTTCAGTTTCTGTAAGGGTCATGTTATATTTTTTTGCAGGCCTTCCACAAGCACTAATGGAAACTATCAAAGTGACACACAAAACCGCAGCTAAAAACTTTAAGGGTTTTCCGTTTTTAAACATAAAATTCCTCCATTGTATCAAGGCAAAGGCAAGCTAAGCGACCGTCGCTTTCTCCTTCAAATACTGCGCCACAATCAATGTCGATTACGTTTCCTTTTCCATAAAAGATTGAAGCAGGCTTTTGGGGATTCAATAAAAAAGTGGGTGTGTGTCCGACAATGATTCTATCATATAGTAAAGGATAGTAGGTACCATTATGGTCAAAACCATACCAGACAAGTTCTTCTGGTAAATAATCACCTAGTCGTTTTGTCCGTTCATAATTATCCAATCCTGCATGAACCAAAAGGAATTTTCGACCATCTTCAACTTCAACAACTCTATAAAAAGGAAATGAGAGAATGTAATTGTAAATATCAATAATCTTATCTGTACCGGCTTTTATTAGAGATCCACAGGTACTTCCACCACCACAAGCACTCCAAATTTCAAAATCTAATGTCGCATAATAACCGTAGTCTTTTTGCAAGAACCCAAACGAATGGGGGAGAGCTTCTAAAAGCATCTTTTCATGATTTCCCATGATGCAATAGATATTATCTCGATTCATTACATCCAAATATATCTGTGCTGCCTCCGGACCACGATCGCATACATCTCCTAGAAGAAATAATTCATCGTCTTCTGTGAAGTTTATTTTATTAAGCATGATAGTATATTTATCATATCTGCCATGTAGGTCAGACATTGTATATTTCATTTTCTTCATCCGCTCCTTTGATATTTGGGCTTGTCTAAAATATATTTTCATGATATAATCATAATATAAATTAAATGTTATCATATAACTGGTAACACATAGGATAGCATAGTTCAATTTACATAATGGGGTGAAATATATGGGTGCTGTAATTGGTATAATATTACTTGTTATTGTTGGTTTTTTTGTAATTGTTATGAATGGGTATACTTTCATTATTTCAATGTCTTATGGTCCTACCTCGCCTTTTTCTCAAAATCAAAGTGTTTTATTAATACTTTTATTTGCAACCATCGCGCTTCCAGGAGTTATTCTCGGCACCATTGTCGGAATTATAACTTTTCAGTGGACAAATTGGTGATAGATTTAAATAATACAAATATTAAAGATAAATTTTTCTTATTTTATAAGGGCGATACTATATAGGGTATCGTCCTTATATTTTTAATCCTCCTTTAAAGTCCTAGATATTCTCGCACCATTTTTTCAAACTCAGCATAATTGTCTAACAAGGCATCAACATCCGTTCTTTTCATAAGTTCCTGCGCCAGTGTGTGCATATTAAAATGCATTTTTTGATAAACCATACTATGATGCTCATCTAACTCTTTTGTTAAGTTCTTTTTTCCGAACCATTGGCTTTCAACCCATGCTCGATGCATTGAAACTTGTTCGTAACTGGTAATAAACAGCTCTATATACCGTGTAAATAATTCGGGTTTTTTCGCTGATTCAAAGGTATTGATGATAGCGATAAGCTTTTCTGTGTTTTTTTGTGAAAGATTATTTTCATCTTTTTCTAACGCAATTAGACGCTTTACATCTTCAATAGTTGCTGTTTTTGCTTCCCAGGTTAGAGCAGTGAGTTCATCACTGTGTTTTGAATCTATATGGTTTTTTGCAAAATCATCGGTTATGAACATACGAATCTGTTGCATTATTGCGCGAGCAATATATTCCTTCTTGAGCAAGAGCAATGGTTTTCCCCCATAATCGAAGAAATTAAAAGGAACCAATTCTGCAGCAGTATCGTTTCTAAAATAAAACTTATCCTTGTCTAACACGACACTTCCGTTATAACCCCGATCTTTTAGTTCCTTTTTGCTCATTAACAGCTTATCCCCATCACCTTTTTTAAAGATGCGCAATTCATCCTTATACATATAAACGAGGTCGTCTTTGTTAAGGATAAAACCTTTTTCATCCCATAGTTCGCCGTTTTCAAAGAAATATAGTGTTATTGCTTGATGACCATTTGGCCATTTAATTTCACAAGCAACACCATTACCTCTAAAGGGAGCAATGTTGCGAACTTCTGCTTCTGCGACCGTACTTTGCATAATATCATGTTTTGTGAACCAAAGCACCTTAAGGGGAATATCTTTTGAAAGAGCTTTGAATTCGAATTTGCCACCGGGCACTTCCACAGTTTGTGTTTGCCGTTGGGTTCTAAAGAACTCATAAAACATATTCATTATAAACACCTCTAATGGTAAATAAAATGCCAAAAACTTAAGTTGTGTAATATTAGCAAGCCGGAATTCTCCAGTGTTTCCGCTTTTGCACGTGTGATTTTTTTAGGGAAACCAAAACACTTTTTCGGTTTGCCGCAATCCTTGCAGGTATATATTGAGCAAGAGTATAAATAATACTCGTTTTCCCTTAGGATGCAACCATAATGTTGTTTAAACAAGCCGAATCGTCGCTTTCCGCTTCGATTTACAACACGTATGATATTAACATTCTCTACAAACCGATGTGACGTTTTCTTGTTACAATTACTACATTTGAATTTCATGATACCGCCTCGCCAGATTCTACAACTGTTCGTTTTTATCGTGCAATTTTATTAGATTGCCTGTTTTGCTACGATAATATCTGCGTTTCTCGATTATTTCCATTTTTCTAAGAACCTCTGAGCCCAAATCAATATTTTTGATTTCGGCGATCCCTAACAGAAAAATAGCAACATCAGCTAGTTCTTCACCGAAATTAGATTCTCCTTTTCTAAAGGCCTCAAACGCTTCAGCAACTTCAGAATAAAGATAACAAAACTCTTTTGGAATATCAGTAGTATTAAAACCTTTATCTATTTTGTTTTGATATATCCGTTCTTGAATTTTCTTTGTGTTGAACTCAGTCATTTTCATCTTCCTTTTCTTTTGGCATAAATATACTAAAGTCATATTCTTGGTCATTATCTTCTGCGGTTTCTTCATCATCGTCTGAAGAGAGGATGAATAATTCATACTTTGGAACCAAAGGTTCTTCTACTTTACGTCTGCAAATAAGGATTGCCGCCCCAAGGAACATATAACACAGCGAGATAAAAATCAAAAACCATATACCGTATTCAATATACGCTGTTGTTATATATATCGTGCTATATGCATAGAAAAACCAAAGCCCCACACATACTCTATTGAACCATATATTCGAAATTACACCAATTCCATATGCGAATAGCAATATAAGAATTACGGCACTTACTACCGTTATGTATAGAGCGATACCATCATACTTTGCGGTTAAATCTAAAATGGGCTCAATTTCTATGATTTGTGTAATAAGATTAGGTGTTTTTGCCGGCAGGTGGGACCAAATAAAATTCCAAGATAGGTTAGTGATTAAGAGTGGGAGTAGCAAAAAGAAACCGAAATATCGGAGCATCTGTTTTCTTCCTGATTCAATCAAGGGCTTATCATGAAGAATACTTGTTAAAGCCGAGCACAAGAGTACCACAGCAGCAAAAGTTATAACAGCATAAAACAAAGCCACTATTAACGCTGCTTCTATCATAATATTCTCTGCTGTACATAATCTTCTAAATACCGTCATTTGAACATAAGAAATTGCCTCAAAGCCGGTTTCTTGCAATGTAAATGACTTGATCCATAGAAACAACGCAATAATTAACGAAGCATAACTGGTATACTTTTTTATTCCATTCATTTTTATCACCTTCACTATTAAACTCGGTTTAGACTCAAACCAGATTTTGTATTTGTGGTTATAGCACAAAACCTTTCGTTTGTTGTTTTGCTTGAAAATACAACAAAAGCTCCCGCTTGTAAGCTTGTCCATTTAGAATTGTCTTTCAACTCTTTAGGTACTTTGCGCTCGAACTTTATTGTAGAAAACGCTTCTTCTGAAACAAAGATTTCAACCACATTTACCTTGTTCATTTTTGCAATCTCGAATTTTAATTGTACTTCATCTTTGAGCAAAACAGCCATTCTGTCGTTTCCAAATTTTTTGTTCAACTTACGAAGGTTTTCAGCCAGATGCTCGCTACAAATGTTTCGTTTAGAACCACCATATATTTGAGATTTGTTCAGGTCCAAAATGTTTCTAAAAGCACTCTCAAAATTAGTAGATAAACCAACCTTTTCGATAATAGCTTTTATATTCTTGAAATGTTCCCACGCAGTCTTATTTAGTGCTCCTTTGGATTCTAAGTGCGGAACAACAATATTTTCAATGCTCGAAATATCAAAATCTACAAATTCTCTTGGAACGACAAGCTGCAAATATGGTGCATCCGAATATCCTTTTTTAGGATTTTTATATAAAAGCCTGATCAGATCATTAAGCAGTTTCGTGTTTTTATGGTGTTTTGTATTAACGGGAAGGTGTTCACCGCTGTAAGAAAAACAATTGTTGTCTCGGCACACTATGCAATTTTTTAAAAAAGTATATCCATAATTTAAATCGTTATCGCTCAACCAATGAGGGGTTGAAATCTGTTGAACACCGTTTCGTATGTTATACACTTGAGGTTTATCGTTACATTTTGGGAAAATATCTGTACGATAAAAATTACCGTCATATCCTACATGTCCGTGTATGGTGTTACCATTCCAATACACAAGCATAGCTTCATCGTGACAAAATGAATTGCGATTTAAAAAATCAGTTAAAAACACATCTATGTCTACAGGAAAGAAAAAACAAGATGTATCATAAAAATCTGAAAAAGTAATTTCATTCTCAAAAGAAAATTCAGGTCCAATAAAGGCATCAGTATCGCTTAACTTTTCTTCTATCTCTCTTGGGAGAAGAGGACTTATTGAAAAGCTTTCATTAGTCGCTTTAAATTGTTTAATAGCGTATTCCATTCGTCTAATAGGTTCTTTTGAGTTGTATTCTATTAACTCCATATCATAAAATAAAAAATAAGGGTCACCGACAAATGGGGGATCTTGATAAGAATTGTAAAAAGGTTCTAATACCTTTTTGAATCGAATACGAAGTTTATTGTCGCGTATATAGAAGATGGACGCATTGGTTTCCCAGCCTTGAATTCGAACGGTTGTACTTTTATAGAAGACTTTATTTCTCCCGTACACGTCATATAAAGAATAGGTATCATCTTTATGAATCCCATTTGCAAATAACATATATTATCTCTCCTTATTTAAATATTCTTGCTTAAATCTTTGGTTATTTTCATAAAGTTCATCAAATGTAACGGGTCTAAATCCATTTATGTCTACTCCAGCATTCAAAATCCTATCACGTGAACAGAGTAGCGGCCAGTAGTCACTTGTTGTATCGTTGTGAATATGTCCGTGTATCATATAGGTTCGCTTTTGATGTTTCCATGTAACAAGAGGATAATGGCATAAAATCAAACCTCTTTGTCCATCTGAAACTTCAAGATAATTGTTTATACTAACAAAATACTTTGTCGCATCAAACTTAGTTAACCAAGAACTATCGTGATTACCAACAATCAAATGCTTCTTTCCATGTAATTGCTTTAAAATATCTTCGGCGTAATTACACCGAAAAACATATCACCTAATATATAAACCGTATCATTACCGGTTACTCTTTCATTCCATAACTGAATCATTTCTGAATTCATTTCCTCAATCGTGGAATAAGGTCTGTCACAAAGAGGTATGCTGTTTTCGTGTCCTAAATGATTATCACCGGTAAATAAAATCATATTTTCACCTTCTTTTAGTTAATGGTTTCAACGTCAAATAATAAAGCTCGAGCTTTATCCGTTAAGTGTTTGTCATAATGCCAATGGCCAAAATACCATCGCTTAAATGTAGTATTATGCCAAATCATATCAAAATAACTTCTCAACTGCATATCATGTGGATCCAAGATGAGACTCTCTCGTTCTTTGGGCGGCAAAGTATACTTCAACATTTCAAGAGCAACATTAGATGCTGTGTGAGTAATAATATAGTCAACTTTATAATCAACGTTCTTCAATGATTCTACGCCACGCGCATATTCTTCTTCGCTGGGTAGTTCCTGCGGCCACCAGTGAACAGGATTATCTTTTGAACGTTCTGGATTTAAGGCAACTCTTTTTGCTTTATCAATGGAGTATGCACCGCCAAAAGAAAAAAAGGTTTTGCCTTCAATGGTATAAATTAAACCTCTTTGCAGATGAAATATGTTGTTGCGAATTTTTCGAACTGTATTACCATATTTTTCAACAAGTGGATATTTATCAGTGTCGTAGAGCAAATCAAAGTTCTCGTGATTACCGTCTACAAAAACAATATTGTATTTTTTGCGCTCTAGCATATCTAACAAGTTGTCAAAATGCTCTTTGCCTTTTGGGAAAGCATCATCGTAATATATAAATCCAAAATCACCACATATAATCAGTGTATCTTCAGAAGTCCAAGCACTTTCTCCCGGCATATTATTTTCTTTAAACTTTAAGTCGTCGCCGTGTGTATCACCAGTTATGTATATCATATGTGTTTCTCCTTTGGCTTTAACAACTCTAAGATATCTTCCGATAGGTTCTTACGCAATCCAATATGATAAGGCGTTTCGTCCATAAAATTGCGCAAAGATACATCTGCACCATTTTTTAAAAGCAATTTTATAGGATATTCTCGAAAGACTCTTGCATTTACTAATTTGTGTAACGGAGTATTTCCAAATTCATCTTGATGATCAAGATTACATCCGTTCAGTAACAGTTTTTTGAACTCCTTTTCCAATAGGGGAATATTTGCTTCCTTAAATTCTCTGCGGGTAGAAGCGCTTAAAAGAAGTTTAATTGCACTGACTTTTTCTGTATCAAGGTCTTTATATTTCATACCTTTACTTAAGCAATAATCGATAAGTGAAATGTTAAGATTCTCGATAGCATCATGGAACCTATTGCATCCTAAACAATCACTTTCATCTAAACTATAACCTAATTTTTCAATGTTGTTAAAGAGAGAGAAGGCTTTTTCACGTGTTGTTACCAAAAACATTTCAGGACGCATAGACAAAGTGTGATACGGTGACAGCATTGTTCCTGAAGATTTTCGTTTCACTCCAGCTTCCACAAGTATATTTGTCAAATCAATTAGTTTATCAACGTCTTTTCTATGAGTGATACCATCAAGCTCATACCAATCAAATAATGAATATATTATATCGTCAGGGCTCGTATGGTTAAAAAAAGGAACCAGTTTTTTAAAAGTTTCCACATCACCATATCGTGCAGCCAAAAGAATAATATTATCTTCTTTATTGCTGAACATCGGTTTATCATATCCAATTAAAGTTTGAATTGAATCATCTTTAGCAAAGCCCTTGTTTTTAATTTCAGAAATTATACGACTAATACTCCTCATTTGAAGATTCTCACGAACAGCGCCATTACTATTGAATATCCCAATCATTTTATCGGAACGACAGTAGTTGATAGCAGTTCTTCCATCTCCATCGGTAGCAGACACATCAGCACCATACTTGATGAGGAGTTCTACCATTTTGAAGTCATTTGCATCAGCTGCAAGTGCGATAGGTGGCATATCTATAATACTATACAGATTAGGATCGTGATGTAATTCTGATAATAAAAGTTCGGCTAATTCATATTTGCGATTATGAGCAGCATACTGTAATGCCGTCCATCTACCATAACCACGTTCTTCGTTACAAAGTTGCTTTTCAAACACCAGCTTCAATGTTCGGTATTTTTCGAGGTCAATTGCAAGCATTGCGGGATTTTCATACTCGTAAAAATACACGGTTAAATCTCCGCCTTCGCAGTGTTCTAACAAACGAATAATTTTTTCCTCGTCATCAATTTTTCTGATAGCGTATGAAATAACACATTCTTCACCCTCATGAGCTGCACTTTCATACGTTCCCAAAATGTTAGACAATTCTAAAATTTGGCCTACATATTCAAACGCTTCCAATGCTCCCAAATCAATCAGAAAACGACATATTGTTTGCATTTTGTGTACAAAAGCATCGCTATATTCATCTTCAGCATATTCAGCAAATTCATTAATTAACAATTTAATACTATCGTAATTTCCGGTTGATAAGTCTTTTAGTATACCTCTAAACCTTTCACCGGTTAATAACATGTCAACATCAAACATTTTTTAATCCCCACTTTTTATCTAATCTTTTGCAACAATCCGGTAAAGGAACAATATCAAGGTCAAAAGTTTCGACATACCGATTTTTAAGATTTATATATTCACCTTTACTCAATTCGTTTTCAAACATTTCAAACATAAGATGGTAAAGATGAAAAATATCATAACAGTCAATTGCTTCCTTTAATCTTTCTTTGCTGAATCCGTCTTGATATATTGATTCAAACAAATTATCAAAAAAACGCTCTGTAGCAATTGCTTCTTTGTCATTCTGTGCAAGTCTCTCCAAATACATATCCATTTTATTACACATCATCGTCTTCTCCTTGTGTGTATTTATCAATTAATTCAAAGTATTGAGTGCATCCAGAATCGGCATAATTATTTGCCATCATCTCAAGTGTTTGCATCCTATACGAAAAATAATCATCGTCGCCATCTGTATAATTAACAACTTCTTCTGCATATTCTATTGGATTAGAAAACATAAGAAGTTGCTGGTATTCTTTTGGAACGTATTCTAAAACTTTTATTTGTTCGTGCTGGTAAGCATGATACATTTCGTGAAGAAGGCTTTTTAATACGTCCTCAACCGGCGAAGAATCTAAATGTTTTAAATCAATAACTACTTGGTGTAGATTTTCGCGGTATTCTCCTAGTGTATTAGGTTCTAAAACTGAAAAACCAAGTTCAACTGGATGCGTTATACCCAAATATTTGATTTCAATATTACGAACCGTCCCTAAAACGGCTTGCTTTTCACATCTTGATAATTCACCCCAAATCTCAGGCCTCAATTTTTCAACCACATCGATCTGCTTTTCAACAGTCCAAGGTTTGGAATCAAATACTGATGTAGAGGATTGAATATTAGTTTTATACATTGGGTTTCCAAGAAAAGAGTTAGTTCCTATACTGACAATTACCACGACTAAACAAATGGCTACAATGTTTCTCGTACCATGCAAAAAGCGTTTAAACCTAAATTTAAGAAGCTTCAACATATCAGTGTTAGAATTTGGTTTCACACTAAATATCAACACTCCTAAAGTCACGCAAAGAAAAACACAAATACCAATCAAAACCCAATAAAAAGGCGTGAAGTAATTGGCGTAAGACAGTATTGCATAAAATCCATTTGGTAAAACAGCGTTAACAAAAATTGAAAATCCATTTCTTTTGGTTTTATATGTTAACTTGTGACCCCACGCGCTTGTAATTATTACGATGAACCAATATACAATAATAGACTTATCTTTATTTAAGTTATAGAGAAGTGTGAAGCAGGTGCTTCTAAACCACAAAATCGCAAGCAAAGAATACCATAGTTGTGTCAATACATATTCCATCTTACTCATTGTGTTTTTCATTAATTTCACCTCCGGTTTTATGGTGCAAACCCCATTCCTATTTTCTTGTCTTTGCCCATAATATCGTCTAATCTTTCAATTACAAAAGCTTGAGTCACCTTAAATTGGTCAGCGATTATTCCTCTTGACTGGTCAGAAACGACAGAGCACATTATTGTTTCTATACACGATTTCATGTTCCTGGCTCCAAAATCATCACAGTACCTTTTGGCGATAAATTCAAGGATCTCATCATCAATAACCAGTTCATCTTGCCCAATTTGGTTTTCCTTAAATAATTCTGGGATAATATAATCCCGTCCGACAACCACCTTTTCAGATACCGACAAATCACTTGCCTTGAATATCAAAGAAAAACGGTCTTTGATATATCCTGGTATTTTATCAAGATCATTGCAGGTGGCAACAATGATACAGTTATTAATAGGCATGTCTGCGCCGACAAATTCATCATGTAATGTTTTATCTGCCAACATTGTGTTTAAAACAGAATATAAATCGCCCTTTGCATCGTGCGTAGATAATTTATCTATTTCTTCAATTAGCAATACTACATGATCGGTTCCTCTTTGATAGATCAATCTGGCGGGTTCACCTGGCTTTGCTCCAGCCCATGAACTGAATAAACCTTTAAGCACCAACGGGTCCGCACCATCACAATTAATCTTATCTAACGGTAGTCCGTAACATTCAGCCATACTTTCAGCAAATGAACTTTTGCCAACTCCAGGATTTCCCTCAATGAGAACTCCCGATAGTACCTTGCCTGTCCTTTGCAATAACATGATACGCTCGGCAATAACTCGTTTTATCGGTTTCATTCCATAGATTCGTTTATCAAATATTCTTATTATTTCGTCATACGAGATTTTACGAACGTGTTGTTTGTTTAATTGACCATTCAATAAATAGGACAGCCTTTTTATAAGGTCAAATTTAGTTTGCGAAAAATGAGCTTCACGCAGCTCTTTTATAATTAACTCTGCTTGAATCTGCACGTCTGGAGGATATGTTTCTCCACATATCTCAAAAAGCATAATCAAAGAATCCTCATCTATAATCGGGCTACTATATCCAGCACGACTTTGCTTTGGCATTGTGCTTTTGATTCGTATATATTCGCGTTGCGACGGTAACAATCTGCAGAATGTTTCAACTCTACGTGCTTTCTTGTTTATAGGCATTCCATCAAATAATAATCCGTCTTTTTCGCTCAGCACATAATCGCATTCGCACTCAATTATAGCGTTAGATTCTTTATCAAAAGCATCTTCAAAATGACGAAATAAGGCGTAAATTCTATTGCTTTGTTGGTCATCTATAATTTTTGTTTCTTTTGAGATAATTAAATTGCATTTTCTATTTCTATATGTAAAAGGTATTGCGTTTTTTTGTTTGACTTGTTCAATGCTTGCATTTATCACAGCTTCAGAACAAATCATCGTTTCTAATTTTTCTAAATTTTTTACATTCTCATCCAACAACATCACATCGTCTTCGCTTAATTGGATGTCGTCTTCGATAGCAGAAATTAAAGTATCTGTGTTTTCCACAACTACGCCTCCTTTCTTTCTAAACTAATATTAATGTTTTTCTCTGATTTAATTTTATCAGCTTTTAATGGTTGGTGTTACGAATTAAATATGAAATAAACACGAAAATAGAACGGGAATTAAGAGTTCTATGCTTTTTCATAACATATCGCTTTTTGTGCTAAATCAAAATATAATAACACTGTTTTACAACCACGATACATGCCGCTTAATCCATTCTTTTTCGATACAAATGCCTTGTGTTTCAAAGAGGTGTTTTACCAAAAATAAGACACCCTTGAGACGATAAATGTGGTTAGACGTAGTAATTAGAAGCTCACACGCTTCGTCTGATATGTTGATAGAATTCTCAAATATGTAATTCTCTACAATAGACTTCTTTAGGTTATAATCAGGCGATTGAATTTCAACAATTGGAATGCTGAACTTATGCGATTGTAACACTCTATCTAAATTCCGCAATTTGCAGGGGGGACAAATGGATGTCAAAAAAACCAATTTTTTGTTCGCACACATTTCCGTTATCAATTCAGTAATCATTTCTTGTGTTTTAGGTCTTCCAAGTAAATCCTCTGCATTATCAATAAGAAGAAAATCGTAGGTTTTTATATGCACCCAAAGGTTTGTTCCGCCACCGAGAAAATCATACAATAATTCTGCCAATTCTTTAGCAGAAATATATATTCCAATCATTCGATCTTCTCGATAGTTAAATTCATTATAAATCGCCTTTAGCAGATGTGTCTTACCGCACCCTGACGGTCCAAACATCCACATCCCACAGTGTGAATCGGGCAATTGGCAAATTTCTCTACTTTTAGAAAAGGCAGTTAGATTCGATTCTCCTACCTTAAAGTTTCCAAAACCATATCTCGAATCAATCATACTTTTTCACTCTCCTATACAAAATCCATATATATTAACTAATCTTTATCACTTGTTTAGCCTCTTCACTATCTAGATCAAAAATATATACAGCCCTATTTTGAGAGGCAAGGCTTTGGATCAATTTCCCGTTCACATCAAGATCGTTCACTCTTAGAAAGCACACTTTGCGTCCCAGTCCTAATGTCTCAATTTGACATTCCATTACGCCCATTTCAATGAGCGTTTTTTTACATGTGTTTGCACGGTTTAATGACAAACTCAAGCAGGATGACTCCTTACCGGCAGATGCAGTAGTACCAACAATCAAAATACGCTTAGTTGCATTCTCCTTAAGAAATGTTGCAATAGGCTCCAATGCTTTTTTCGCGTCTCCAGCGTTTACATATACAGCCTGGTCTCCTAAAAATTTTATTGTGTCTTCACCAAATTTAATAGGTTTTGCAATATTCCCTGATAACTCAAGCGTATCTTGGATGATGGGAATTGTCTTACATGAGGGGAGTTCTTCACTTTTAGGTGTTGCCGACAAAGGTACGTCGATAAACTCAATCTCGCCACCTGCAGCAATAATTACCTCTCTCCAAATATTCTTAAGATTGTACTTATAGGTTGAGCTTAATTTGTCTTGCTCATCGCACACTTCTCCTAACCCGGTCCAAATAATTCTGATTCCATTAAGTTCTGGTAAAGCGTGAAGTTCAGAAAGACGTTCAACAATCAAGTAGGGTTCTACTTCAATCAAGTTCTCACTACTAAAATCAAGTAAACCAGTTGTTGAAAAACCACTGTCATAAACCAACATCTCTTTTACTTCAGCGGGAGAACTTTTCAACAATGCAGAAGATGCAACGATTGCCGAAAGAGTATCAATTTCAGATGTTTTTGCAAATGCGTTACTTCCATCTGCGATAATCTGTTCGGTGTTTTGCTTGGAAATCTGTTTTCTCTTCGCATTATCTATATTTGCATCTGGCTTGGTTATGTTATACGAAGCAGCAACATAAGGATTCCCGTCTACTACAACTATGGAACAATCACCATAGGAATAAACTGCGTCATAAATCTTTTGGTAAACACTTTCTGCGCGCAAGTTGATTTTAGGAAAATACTCGTGATTGCCTAAAACCAAAGAAATCGCACTTGACGTTGCGGTATTATTTGAACTACAACCGGTTAAGGTGTTCATCAATAATGCAATCATCATAATAATTACTAAGACAATGCTTTTCCTTTTCATAGTTATACCTCCTTAATCTATGCATTTAAAACTTCGACAGAGCGACTATCATTTGCAAAAAGTGGTTCCGCCTTTTTGTTTACCTCTTTGCCGGATTCAGTTAACACTGTAATATCATCCGGGGTTCCTAACATTTCCATAATAACAAACCTTACAGCTTGCTTACGCACAATACCTTGAGCCTCAGACGATTCACAGAACTGTTGATACATATCCTCTTCGCGCGCAAGAAGATAGTGCTTGTACTTCTGAATGCCTTCTGCTTCTTGGCAAACCTGTTCAATTTCCGTAAGATTAGAGTCAAGCGTGATAATCGCCTTGTCAAGTCTTGCGATTTTCACATCAAGAGGATTGGCTGCAAAATAAGAAATCACAAAGCTGGCAATACTAGTGCACAAAGGCACAATAGCGTTAAACAATGCGGCTACAACTACGGCGTTGCTGTCCTTTGTTTCTGTTGTCGTTGTATCTGCCAATGTGTTAGTTAATGTAGATCCACTTGAAATATCAAAGGTCAAGTCCTTTGTTTCTACCCTAAACCAAAAGGCGAATATAAACGTAAGCAAAAATGTGGTAATGGCCAACGTCATTACAATCATAGTGCTTGTTTTATCCTTCAATTTTTGATGGTGACTTTTAAGTGCATTTCCAGCAATTGCCAACGGAACATCAAGGCAAACGGCACAACCTACGGCAATCAGTGCAATCATCACCGAAGACTCGGTTTGCACCGTGTTCCACACAGTATAAAGACAAATAAAATCAATCAGCACGAATAAGATTGTTGCAATATTAGCAACTAAAGAGCTTGCGTAAATGGAATCAGATTTGTTAAGCTGATTTGTTCTCCACAAACGAGTACCATAATCATCCAAAGCAAGAGCTTCGTTTTTTCTTCTATTGAACATATACCTTTTACCTCCCATTTATAACGACTCACGAATTGCCAAGAGCTTATCACGCACAGCAACCAGGTTTTCGCGATCTTCTTGCAATACCTTACGTAAGTAGGGTGCTTTTACCGCTTCTTCCATAGCGGAATCCGTGAGTTGCAAGATGGTATTGATGTGATGAATTCTTTGCTGTTTACCATACACATTCTCATTAAGCGTGTCTGCATCTATACTTGGATCCAGCATAGTATCACACAAATTGTCGGGATTGGTTCCTGCAAGCTTTTTGCGTGTTGCTTCTACAGGGTCCTGACCATCGCTTAAAAACTTGTCAGAATGATTGTAATCAACAGGAGTATAATTCAACGCCTTGATAATCTTTTGCGTTAAAAGATTCTTTTCTCCTTGTTTATCGTTTCGCTTTTTGCGCCTATTAAACCACTTCATAACCATTACCTCCCGCAGTATAAACCATTGCCACCGTATTCTTGATAGCTTCATCGCACGCCTTGTGTTTAGCCTCGTATACATTGGATGCCGAATTGTCGTACTCAATGCTGTTATCGAATTCGAGATGCACCTCTCTTACACCGAGAATATAGGCGTTTAGACGTTCGGTGCAAAGATGACGCGTTTTCAAAATCCGCTGTTCCAAACACGCGTTTACGTCTATGATTAACTCGTTAATTTGAACGAGTTTCTCGAAATTACCCTTGATAATAGAAACGGTGTTTGCACGTTTAGCAGCATTTCTACGATTCGCTCTAATATCTAATGGAGATGACTCTGTCTTCGCATTTGGAATATTCCCGAGAATATCCTTATCCTGACACATTGAAGACATCAATACCGCAGCTTCTCTACGCGAGTCATACAAAATTTCTTCTGCCGTAAGGACCTCGCGATTTTCACAAGCACGACATTTCGCCTTTACTTTGTTGATATAGGTTTCGGCGATATTCGCCCCTTTTTGAGCATCTCGTCTGCCTTTAATTTTGAGAATGAACATCGGTGTCTTAAGTGCTTTATGTATCCCTTTGCCTTTACGGAAATTATCCAGAATTTTTTCGTTCATATTGATTTCTCCTCTCAGAAAATATATTGAAGTATTACATAGATAATCAAAAGTGTTGCGGCTAATGTTAAAATACGTTCGATTATCCTACAAACCATTTCACCCAACGAAAAATGTGGACATATAATCTTAAGCAAAATGATAAACAAAATAATTGCCCATAGCATTTCGAGTCCTCCTTATTTATGGTTTCTGCGACACAAGATAACTAGTGCTATCTTGCGTTTCGGCTTAGAACCACCAAGCCATCATCAGGCAGCTTAAATTCGTACCTTTTCAATTTTTCCACAGTTAGGGCAGCGATAAGAAATGTATCTATAACCGTTTTCATCTGTCCAACTTTCAGCGATCTTCACCATAGTTGCTCCGCAAGAACACTGCATATTCATTCTCCTTATCTTTCTTCAAAATCCGAACAAGCTTTTGCACTACTGCTAACATCTTTTTCCTTGATGACACAGTAACCACCCTGGTTAAATCTACAATCAGCACATGTATCGGGCATATGTATTCTCCTTTCTATTAATCTTCTACTTCGCCACGACCGTTACAAGCGGGACATTCAACATATCTTCGTCCGTCACAAGCGGGACAAGTTTCCTCTTTTTTAAACAGTCCGTGAGATTCAAAAGTACCCACTCCACCGCAACGTCGGCAGGGAACGTATCCCTCTCCATTACAACAATTACATTTGTGTGCCATTTTCTTTTCCTCCATATAATTACTCGAAAAGGAATAACGATTATTGAAATCAACTTATCGTTATGTTATAATGTATCTGCCCCTTTCGGTAATTAAAGCATAGCATATAGTAACACTTAATACTACGAAGCAGATGGAAATAAGTACGAAATAAGAGTTGAAATTACGATAAATTGGAGGTGTTTCAGTGGCTAACAAAGAAAAAGCGACATCTTTTCGGTTGCTGTATGAATTTTTGAATGACATGGGACTTTGTTCTAACCAACAAGCCTTAAGTGATAAATTTGGGGTTGATATTCGCACTATAAACAACTGGGTCAATAAGGGGCTTCCTAAAGACTTGAGATGCGGTATATCCCATTCAGATATTTTTGATACTTTTTTTCAAAATAATAATGAATTATTTAATAACTTTTTATTCTACATAGAAGACAAAGGCGTGCGGATACCTTCTAGTCTGCGCGCTCATGGTGATTTTAAAACATTTTTTATTTCTTTTCTGAAAGCCAAGCTTGTTGATTGCTATACCTCAAAACCAACCGTAGTAAAATCATACACTCCTTCATTGGAATCGAAAAAAGAAAATTATTTTGAGCAATCCATTTATCTAAATTTGAATAAAGAAGAAATTATTACTTTATCAACTTCTCCTAATACCGATTTTTCTAAACTGATAAACCATAAACACATATTGGTAGAGGGCATTGGCGGTCAAGGGAAGTCCTTGTTTATTAATAAACTGTTTAGCATAGCAAAAAGCGCAGGATGTTTTTCTTATGTTATAAAAATATCCTTAAGTGATTTAACGGCGTTCACAGAAAACATATTAACCACTAAAATCACCGAGGAAGTTCAAAATTATATAGCTTTGTATCTTTCTCAAAACGAAAATATAGATATCAACGATTTTTTCATTTCCGTCAATAATAACGAAAAACCCGTCCTGATTTTATTGGACGGGCTTAATGAGGTTTATTCTGTTGCAAATAAGTCGGTCATAAGATTTATAGAAAACAGCGTTAAGGAAATAGAAAAAGAGTGGGATAATGCGTGTATTATTATTACAAGCCGACCATCTAAAGTTAATAGTCTGATCGCTAATTATAGCCAAACGTTTTTAAGTGGTGTGCCGTCTACGGTATACGATGATTTTTTGGCAAAACACCCTAACATAGACGATAGCGTTAAAGATCTCGCTAAAATCCCTTTATATTTTAATCATCTATCTTCTACAGATGATATTTTACAATTTAAAACTAAGTATGATGTTTTATATAATCTTTATAATAAATTAACTTTGCAAAACCAATCGTCAGAATTTGCAATTGCTGTATATTTTTCGTATTATGTAATCGCACCGATTATTGCTCAATTTATTTGTGAAACATCCGGTACAACCATCAAAGATTCCAGTATAAAAGAGATAATCGAGAATGAGATTACCAATAATCAATATTTAGATTTTTTACTTAATATCGTTTTAAGAGACGATATCCAAGATCGTTATGGCCTTTTAACTTACAAGAAGGATCCTGAACAAATTTTTAGAATTTTACTTAGTGGCGGACTTTTAGCGCAAGACAGTTCTTCTAATTATTTCAAGTTCTATCATGATGATCTAAGAGATTTTTTAGTTGCTTATGGTAATATAAATAAACTCAAATTAATCAATGAAATATATAATGAAGATGTCCGTTTTGACAATTTTAAAATAAATTTTAATTTTTCAAATGACATTTCAACGTTAACTAAAGAAGTTTTAAAATCCAAACTGCAAGATGGAAAAATGATATATGATATTGATAAATATTTTTCTGCATATCTTTCTTGCACAGACAATGAAGCGTTATTCAAAAAGATAGCGGTTGCTCACGCTGCATTTTTTATATCTGATTATTTAGCAATTCCGTTTGATGAAATTAAAGAATCCATTCACGGCATACTAAACAAGGCGATTGATTTGTGCTACAAATACCATAAAGGAAATCGTTTGGTGAAAAAATTCCAGGCTTTACCGGAGAAAGTTCGCCCTTATTATGAAAATGCCCTTGCAAATGTTATTTGCAAGGAATGTGAGTATTATAGAAGAGAAGCTCTATATGAAGAAGCTTTCGAACTAATCAAAATGGCCGAAGAAGTTTTGCCCAAAAACGATCACGTTCAACATCACAAGGCAAAGCTACTACTGTTTGAATATCAAGCACGTAAGAACAACCATGAAATAAAATCTCATATTCCAAACTGTTATAAGCACTTTGAAGAACTGTTTATTACCGGAATGGATGCAATTATAGAGCCTGCTAAAAACAATTTTAATCTTTCTACCAACCTTTTAGGGTTAATTTATTCTAAACCATCTCCTTTTATTTTTGACGTATGTCAAAAATATTATAATCCTGTAGAATCTTTTTGGCTTTATTATGAAACCATCTTTACAAATAAATTAATGGTTTCATATTTTTCAAAAGAACAGACAGGATATACTAATACAGAAATTCTATATACCGCAAGACAGATCGTTTCGCTTTTATTGAGCGGAACAGTTGAGATTTTTGACGATTATTATATTCCTAATACATCTGATATCGAACCTTCAACAGTGGTTAAAGGTTCTAGAAATCCCATGACTATCAGTACGGCATCTTATTTATTTGCTGACTATATACTGACAAAGATTAGCAGTCTATATACGGGTTCTCTAAACTATTTGAGAGGAAGAATTGCGTTATATAAGCAGGAACACGATGAAGCTTATAGACTTTTCAAATCAGAAAGTGACAATTTTCTAAGTTTAATTATGCTAAAGTATCGATTTGATGAAGATGTTAAATTAGAAGTTGTATATGAGAAAGTTATGTCTCTTCTTGATGATCCGGAATTTGATACTATAGACAAAACACATCCAATTTATATTTATTGTGATATGAAATGTCTTGAATTATCTCTAAATCCCAATTGCAAAGAAAAATTCAATAACTATGAAAGTAGGATGAGTGAAAATTGCTTAAAAATAGTGAAACAATTAACGCAATAACCAAATTCCTTTTCATTGGCAAAGAAGAGTCAGACCTAAAGACATATGAGTTAGTAATCTTTCTTGGGAACGACGATATTGAAGGCAACGCTAATGCAATAAAATTTCTTTGGGATAAAGGGCGTGTTACTTCAAAATCCACAGTCATTTTAAGCGGCAATGTAGGATTGCTAAACCAAGGAAAAGAACCCGAAGCTATTCGACTTTTCAATGCAGTTGTTGATATGGGTGTACCAAAAGAAATCTTTATTTTAGAAACAAAAGCAACAAATGCATTAGAAAACTTCGAATTCAGTAAGCCCATAGCTGAACAGATAAAACCATTAGAAGAATTCAATGGCATCTTGTGCATAGGTAGAGCTTTTATGAGCCGACGCGCCAAGATGTGCGCATCCGCTTGCGGATATCCCGCAGAATCAATTGACTTTTACGGCACGGTAGATAAAAAAGGTAAAAACATCGGACCTGACACTTGGTGGAAAAGCGAAGCGGCAATCAAACGTGTTCTTGAGGAATTAAAAAGAGTGGCGGAATATTCTCTAAAGGGAGATATATCATTAAAATAATAAAGAAGCAAGGTTCATTTCATTTTGAACCTTGCTTCTTTAATTTAGAAATTAATAAATTTGAAAATATTATCTGTGTTTTTCCCATCTGATTAATCTATCGTTCTCATCAAAAAACAAATCATAGCTCACATGCCCCTTAGGTGTGTTTGCATCAACATTAATTTGGATATAATCACCATGATCTTTCATCACATGATTATCTCCTACAACAATATCTCCTGCGGAAAAATGACCTTGTAAAATCTCTTTTAATGCATTTTCTATAGTATAATTTGAAGGTTTAAACATTTTATCTTCCTCATTTCTTTTATACATAGGCTATAAAGTTATTCGCAATCCTACAAATTCCATTCATGGTGAACGCCACATTCTGTTCTTTTAAGTTTTCGTTCAGGATGGCTTTTTTCATAGGCATCTAAGTATTCGAACAACTTTTTTACTAATATATCCCTATCAATTATACAGTTCGTACTCTCAGCAATTCGAATTTTATAAATAAACTCCTTTTCTTCCGGATCAAATTCATATATTGTTAGCATATAATCTTCGAGATCTTTATTTTTGTAAAGAATTCCATCATACCAGCAACCAACCGCAATCTTAATCTCGATAAATTCTTCATAGCACCAATAGTCTGGAGTATGTTTTGTTACCTTACTGGGAATTTTGTTGATAAACATAAGTAGCCATTCGTTGGGCATCTCTTCGAGATACGCATCAATAAATTTTAATGTATTATCTAAAACATCAGCAAATAAACCATACGGATTATATATTTGTTGTTTTTTATTATCTTCAAAATAATTTTTGGAATGTTTTTGCTTAGAGTCCTTTTTTAACCAATTAAACATATTATTTAAACCATCTTTCACTATAATATCAAATGTGCACCGCCAGTGCCTTTTTCAAAACAAACTCCGGGGTGCTCTTTTTCATATTTGTCTAAATACTGATGCAATCTTTGAATAACTTTATCCCAAGAAATAGATCTACATGTTGTGGTCCCAACCCCTACACCATTATATATAAACGTTAGTTCATCGGGACGCTCATTGTAAATAGCCTCAAAGGTATCAAAAGTTTCTTGCTGTAACGCCATACAATTTTCCCACCAGTCCGAAACCCAAACTGTCATTTGCAAAAAATAATCTTTAGTATAAAATGTATCACTATAATTTTGCTGAGTTGATTCTAGTAATATAGACAAATGAGCATTTCCTCTTTTTCCATAAGCTTTTTTAAACTCAAAAAACACATCTAGAACATTAAACAAAGCCTGTTCAAAATCGAAAATTTTTTCTTCTGCACGCTCATCAACTATTTTATTAGTTAATGATGAAGCTTTTTTCTTTTTAAAATTAAATAATCCCATAAAACAGTCTCATCCTCATTCACTCTAAATTTAAAAATCTTCATTTATCTCTTTTATATCCATAAATGCCTTTTTCTTTCGTGAAACCCCTTTGATTTAACTTATTCGCTCGTGATAACATATAATTATCAAGAATTTCATAGGATTCCGTATAATTTAAATTTTCACCTATCTTTATTAACTTATAAAATATACGATCATCTTCTTGAGTGAAACTGCACATCAAAGATAACTCTGATTTGTAGTTAGGTATAGAATCCCACCAATCCGAAAGCAACACCCATAACTCAATATAAGCACAATCTCTACCATAGTCGTCTTCCTTTATAATAGTACTTAATCTTACATAGTCTGCGGTATCTCCGTGAAAGTATTTAAAATATTCGTCTTCAAACTCAAAAAAATCTTCAAGTAAACTATCTAATGCTTTATCGAAAGGGTATTTTACAATTTTAAGTTTTCTTTCTTTTTCCTTGTTTTGTTCCCATTCTTTCAGACGTTTTCTTTCTTTTTTCACTTTTCTATCGTATTTTACACATTGATATTTACTCGCCAAAAATGTTATTAAATTAATTAAAACACACAGTCCTATTAAAGCACCTATTATCGCCATACTTAACTTCATCCTCTTAAAACGTTTTGTTGTTTTTAACGTCTTTCTCGTTCTTTTGTAAAATATTAAAACTGTTTGAACAATTTATTAAAACCGGAAATGCAACTATACCGTTAAATGTTTTGGAAATTATTTATGATTTTATTCAAGCCTACCGCCGACATCCCGATAGGAATTGA
Source organism: Clostridia bacterium (assembly GCA_017537365.1). Lineage (GTDB taxonomy): Bacteria > Bacillota > Clostridia > Oscillospirales > Acutalibacteraceae > UBA737. The sequence continues at coordinate 3,708 of JAFYKZ010000001.1, read as the reverse complement.
TTTGTCAAAATGAATTTTATCATCACGATATTTTTCATTGATATATTGGATGATCGCAAGAATGATTGTGATTTTGGCTGTTTTAGAATAATTTTTCTTAATGGGGAATTGGAAATATACATCATTCTCAATTCGCATTTGTTCAATATTAGGATATGCACTTGTAATTGAATTTGAAATATTTTTTGCGTATATTGAGATAAATTTGGACAGATAGCATATCTTCCCCTCAAGCTCACAAACATAACTACCAAAACAAATTATATTTTCTTCCGAACTATCAACATATGTCCTGGGTTTATCGTAATTACTTTTAAATGAATCAATTTCTACACAAAATTTATCTGGATTCGTATCCTTTGATTTTGCAACAAAAATCAAAAACACCATAACCAAAAGCGGACCGCCAAATAAAAATAAACCAACGGATATAATAATCTTAACTGCTACACTAAGTTCTCTGATTGACAATAAAAAGTTATACATAATTTTCCCACTTTCTTTATTATGAATATAACAAACACAAGTTGATTGAAAAACCCTTTAACATTTTGGCAAGTAAAAAGATAGTGATCTCGCGTGGCTCTGCCATACATCTATCTCATTTCTCGATAAAGCATATCCAGACTTTTCTATGATATCTTTAGCAAAATTGTTGCCACATGTATAAGAAAGTACAAAACAGTATACATAACGTTTTAAAGTTACAAGATCTTTGGTATTCTCATATTCACGCATAAATATTGAACCCAAACTAAAGGCGGCAGAGGCATAATATGTTTCATCATAAGCGCCCATATCATTTAAGTTGTTTTGTTTCATTTCTAAAACACGAATTAAACATTCTTTTTGTTTAGAAACATTGTGGTTTTGGGCATTTAACGAGTTGCCATAAATATCCGCCAACCCTTTATATGCTTTCATCAAGATTTTGCAATCATTTGAGTTTGTGGCTTTCTGATACATCTTCAACGCATTCTCCACGTCCCCATCAATTGAGTAATCCAAAGCTAAATCAACTTGGGCTTGTGAATTTCCACTTTCCGCCGCTTTGAGTTTCCAAAATCGTTCTTTAGACGTGTCAAATCCAAAACCAATATAACCTGCATAACTATTATCCGGATCATTAATAAATTCACTATATCCGAAAGCTAGTGCAAGCATAGCTTCTGTATTTCCCTGAGCCGCAGCTTTTTCAAACCAGTAGAGAGCTTGATTTGCATTTTTGTCAACATTTAAATATAGAAACCCCATCCAATACTGTGCGTTCGCATCACCGTTAACTGCTAAAGGATAATACACTTTCTTTCTGATAATATTGTGCTCCTCACTGGTTAATCCGCGAGCGAACGCATAGTTCAACTTTTCCTTGGCTGTTTCATCTCCGCTATCTGCCGCAATAATAGTTTCCGTAGATATTATAGGTGCCTTTTTAAATAAATCAAATAATCCCATAGAGAAACCTCCTACTAATTTAACAGATAGAATCTAAATGTTTTTTAACTACCCATGACATAAACTTTTTCCTAAATGCATCACAGTCGAATTTTTTCTTTTCGCAGATTCTATCTGATGGACAACCGCCAAAACAATACGGCAAAAGATTACATTCTATACATTCGTCCGGATACGGCATATTTAAGAACTTCATATCGGCTTCATTGCGATAGAAACCATATTTCACATCACCGATGATTTCACTTTCTTTACCGATTTGATGTTCGCATCTATAAAGATAACCATCGGGACCAATAATTGCATAGTCTTTTCTTAAACTACCACAATACGACAATCGTGCCGAAACTCTTGAATATTCAACATCGAAATTGTATGCTTTAAACTTTTCACAAAATACACGGTTGAACTCATCAAATTCTTCATCAGTCAAACAAGTTAGAGTATCGTAGCCTTCACATCCATAAATCTTCGCAGGATACATCTGAACTTTATCCATACAAACACTTCTCGAAAGGATTTCTGCAATTTCCAAAATGCTTTCTCTGTTTTCTGCACTAGTATTAAATCTTACATTAATATCAAAAAATAAAGCTGCATACTTTACATTTTCAATTAGTTTATTAAGATCTCCTGGTTTACCTTTTTTATATGCAATATAGAAATCTTCAGTTCCATCTATCGTAACCTGAAGTGTTTTCAAACCAGTTTTATACATGTAATCAGCAACATCTTTAGTGAGCAACAATCCGTTCGTAGTCATATTTGCGGAATACTCGATGTTCTTTTCTGCACAGTATTTAATAAAATGCTCGGTATACTTTTTAATTATTTCAAAATTAAGAAGTGGTTCACCACCAAACCAATTAAGTTTTAATTTATTGACATACGGATTCTTTTCAAGTGTATTTTCAATAAACTTTATACTGTCTTCAACCATTTCAGGTGTTATTACACAGTGATTATATGACACATCTCGCTGATAACAATAAATACATTTTAGATTGCATTTTAAAGACGGTACGATCAAAAACTGCATACTACGTCCCTTGCCATACTGATATGATAAACGTTCCACAAACAATTTATTTGTTTCATCGACTGCTACCGGTACGGCATAACCTTCACGTACTAACGTGTCAAGAAATTGAGTGTTTTGCGGAGTATCATGTATTAAGTTTTCATATGTATCGTCGTTTAGTTTACAAAATCCATTTGAGAATGTGTTAAACACATATTTGTTGCCTTGATGCTCGATATGAACATTGTATTTAGATTGCTTGAATTTCATTTAATATCTCCAATCATCAATTAATTATAAAAGAAATAGGTATCGCAATCCAATCGAATTGATTGCGATCGCGATACCTAGTTTGAGTACTGCATATAGAAGCTATCAACTATTAGACGTCATTGGATCTACAAGGACAATTCTCACAGTTGGTGCATCCTCCCTGAGACAACAAGTTAGCTGAATCAAGAAACTCTGCTTTTACAATGATTTCCATTAACTTATCTCCCTTCATTTTTATTTTATTATAACTGATTTTAAGACATTTGTCAAGAATCAACATGTAGTAATTATATGCTTTATTACGTATCGATTTGCGTAAGGATTTATAAAGCGTAAAGTATGTGGTTGACTTTAATTATTAATATCTTTCTTTTTAAGTTCCTTTTTCATTTTACCGAGTGCTTTGCGGTATGTTTTGTCAGCGGTATCGGGCGATGCCAAACCGTGGTCGATGGCTATATCAATAAATGCTTCTTCGGGGATTGGTTTTCGTATCGGTTTGCCGTCCTCATCCAAATCGTCTTTATCGTAAAAATGAGTGGCATAACATTCCATACAAAAGCCAAGATGCGCCGATACCATCGCACGCTCACGATAGTTTAGATTTTCAAATGCCGTCATAACAGTTTCGGTGCGTTCTAAATTAAAGAATATCTTGTCCGGCTCGGAAGAACTGTCGTGAGCAACTTCTTCTCGGCTTTCTTCACTGTCCTCATCGGCATACTGCCTATAAAAGTCTACGAACTGCATATTTTGAATACCACAGCGGATAATCTCGGCGGCATCTTCTTTACTTGTACCGATGGCCTCCGCTATTTTCTCCATAGTAGCATCATCACTTTTGTTACCAAACTCACGGTATAAACGCATTGCCTTGCGCAGTCGCAAATACTCGTCGTAGCTTTGAACAGTAAAGCCGGTTCGCATTGTTCGGATATATTCATGAACCTCACGCATTG
>JAFYKZ010000024.1 GCA_017537365.1 Clostridia bacterium | reverse complement strand
TCTACGACACCAGTGCTTTTTCCTGCTTCAATTTATTCCGCCGATTTTTTCAGCTTAATTGAGTTCATTTTCAGACGGTAATTTTGCCAATTTCACACTGCTATTTTTTATTGCACGACATTTATGTTGCATTCGTAACTTGTTTTTCTATAAGGTGCATTCTCATATGCCATGCATTTCTTTTTCCAATATCTACGATGCCTCTGTTCTAACCTGTGTTTAAAATTGATTTTAAGGGCTTACCATAGGGCTTATCTCCTTGGTACGAGAGGTTAACTTTTCAGAGTGGTGTACATACCTTACCCCGATAGTTATATGTCTAACACCCCGTCTTAACCCCTTGTCAAACGCATAGAATCGAATTTTAGGTTTTAATCGTCTGTAATTTATAGAGTTTTTCCGACCTAAAAATTTTTAGTAGTGTTAAGACCTTACTCCGAAACTTTTTGTCAAATTTCTTTGAATTTTATTGCTTTTGACCTAATATCGATTTTAAGGTGTTACGCTCCCTATGGCGTTGGCAAAATCTGATGCTAAACATTTCAGGGAGTGTAACTACCTTACCGAATAATTTCCGCTTTCAAACCTGCTGTGGCGTTGGCGTTGAAACGGGTAAATAATTTATGCAGTTACTTTCGGATGCTTTCTGTTATAATCATCAAGCATCTTCTGAGCTTTTGCCCGAGCTGCAACCTCGTTAACCTTTTTCATCTGTTCATGATGATAATGTTCAATCGCATCCTGTATGGGACGGATTGTGTATTTCAGGTTGCCGTTTCTTTTCTTACCGTCTTTCAGAATAACTTCTGTTGGCTCGGTATAGATTAAACACTTATCTTCAAGTTCTCTTACATATTTAGCAACTGTACCTTTGCTTTTAATTTTAAGAGCCTTGCCGATAGTTTTGTAGCTCGGGTAGCACTGATAAGTTTTTCTGTCCTCGATATACATGAGGTAGAAATATATTGCCAGTGCCGTTGCACTTATATCCAACTGCATGACGTAGTTGGATATTATAAACACATTCTTAAGCTTGTGCTGCTGATTTAAATAATAGTAATTCATGCTGCGCCTCCTTTCTCATTAATAAGACCATGTTCGATATCATGCTTTGCAAATAACACCATCAAATTATTATTTGAAAGAGCCTTTACAAAAATCAAATAAGACAGAATTTCAACTCCGTCAAGTCTGTTACAATTCATGAACTCATCGATTGCAAAATCGATATGCTCAGGCATCAACTTTTCGAGAATAATATACTGAATTTCCGCATTGGAAAATTCAATCACCTCAAAAGAAATGCTCTCCGTTTGCCACAGATTTTCCATGGCCCGGAGAGCAATTTCTTTTATTTCTTTTGTCGGATACATCTTATCTCTTGATGGATGAAAGAAGCACCCTTCCATCCGTTCAACAAATTTTTCATTTAATTCTTTACTTGTTTTTTCAATCATAAAAAATTCCTCCTTATAAATTAGTTTTACTGTCCACCCATTGGCGGAACTTTTCTTTCGGCACGAGCAGACGGCTTCCTATTTTCAATGCAGGAAAGTCTTTCTCATGCATTAGCTCGTAGGCAGTAGATGTAGCAATA
>JAFYKZ010000023.1 GCA_017537365.1 Clostridia bacterium | reverse complement strand
TGAAAAAGCGCGGCATTCCTCATAATGTCCTTAATGCAAAATTCCATGAAAAAGAAGCGGAAATTGTTGCCAATGCGGGACAATACGGCGCGGTTACCATTGCAACTAATATGGCAGGACGCGGCACTGATATTAAACTTGGTGACGGCGTACCAGAATTGGGCGGGCTTTTCATTATCGGCACGGAGCGGCACGAATCACGGCGCATTGATAATCAGCTGCGCGGACGTTCAGGGCGTCAAGGAGATCCCGGCGAATCAAGATTTTACCTTTCATTGGAAGATGATTTAATGCGGCTGTTCGCGTCAGATAACGTTGCAAAAATTATGGACAGGCTCGGTATGGAGGAAGATGAACCTATCGAACATACGCTTATCACAAAGTCGATTGAACACGCGCAGAAGAAAGTTGAGGCGCGTAACTTCGATATTCGTAAGCACGTTTTAGAATATGATGACGTTATGAATCAGCAACGCGAAATTATTTACGGCGAACGTAAAAAGATTTTAAACGGCGTCAACCTGCGCGAAAATATTATGGGAATGGTAAATCACATTATCAAGCAGGAACTTAATCAATATGCCAATGAAAAACTTTATCCCGAAGAATGGCAACTTGACGAATTGATTAAGGACGCCGAAAAAATTTACGCGGTCGAAGGCGATTTGGATAAGGAAGAATTAGAAAATCTTAGCCGCGATGAATTGAAAGAATTTCTTGAAAAAGTTGCCGCAGAAAATTATCATGACCGTGAAGAAATGTACGGCGAGTTGGTTATGCGCGAATTGGAAAAAGTTATAATGTTGCGCATTGTCGATAATAAATGGATGGAACATCTTGACCATATGGATATGTTGCGCGAAGGAATTAATTTGCGTGCTTACGGGCAACGTAACCCGCTTGTCGAATACAAAATTGAAGCTTTGTCAATGTTTGAGGAAATGGAAGCGTCGATACAAGATCAAATTGCGGCAACAATGTATCACGTGTCCGTTGTCCAACGCGAAGAGGAGCAACTTCAAGATCGTTTGCAAACCGCGCAGGCGTCTCATGGCGATGAAAGTTCTCCTGCAGAAACTAAGAAAACGCCTAAAACTGCTGACGGTAAAAAAATTGGACGTAACGATCCCTGCCCTTGCGGTTCAGGTAAAAAATATAAAAATTGTTGCGGCAGACGTAAATAGTGAAAGGAGAAATTTTTTATGATTAATGAAGAAAAATTGACGAAAGATTTGGCGGATCTCATAATAAAGAATCTCACGTCAAAAGAAAAAGTTTCCGCCGAAAATTTAGTTGATGACGCGCAGGTTGATGAAGATTTTATTCAAAAAATGACGCTTGAACTTATCGGCAAAGTCGCTCTCAAGCCCGATATGTCTGAAGAAGAAATTGCCGAAGAATTTATTAAAATGTCCGCAAGTTTTGATGAAGTTGATGAAGTTGAGACGCCGCTTAAAAATTTTCCCGCGTCCGCTAAAGCTGATGTTTTAATTGAGGCTCTTCCTTATATTCAAGAATTTTACGGAAAAACTATCGTAATAAAATACGGCGGCAACGCAATGGTTAATGATGAACTTAAAGAAAAAGTTATGCAAGACGTTGCGCTGATGAAATTTGTTGGAATTAAAGTTGTAATTGTTCACGGCGGCGGACCCGAAATTACACATTTTCTTAAAAAAGTTGGAAAAGAAAGTTCATTCGTCAGCGGTTTGCGCGTAACTGATGAAGAAACTGTTGAGATTGCCGAAATGGTTCTTGACGGAAAAGTTAATTCAGAAATTGTTATGCTTTTAAATCGTCGCGGACTTCGTGCCGTCGGTTTAAGCGGTAAAGATGCAGGATTAATTCAAGCGCAAAAAAAATTAGCTACAGTTTACGAAGACGGGCAAAAATCTAAAGTTGATATTGGTTACGTCGGAAAAACTAAAAAAGTTGATACTCATATTCTTGAAGATTTAATTTCAAAAGATTATGTCCCGGTTATTGCGCCGATTGGTGTCGGAGAAGACGGCGAAAGTTATAATATTAATGCTGATTATGTTGCCGCTGATATTGCCGGTGCTCTTAAAGCCGAAAAACTTTTGCTGTTGACTGATACTGACGGCGTTTATAAAAATTTTGATGACAAACAATCTTTTATTTCGACGCTGAAAGCTGATGACGCTCGCGAATTTATTAAAAATGGAATTATTTCAGGCGGTATGATTCCTAAAGTTGAAGCTTGCCTGCGTGCAATTTCTAACGGCGCAAATAAAGCTCACATTATCGACGGTCGCCTTCCTCACTCAATCATTTTAGAATTATTTACCGCTGAAGGTATCGGGACGCAGGTTTTGTAAGTCTTTAAAAATTTTTATCTTTCCAATAAAAAAGCCCTCCAATTACGGAGGGTAATTTTTTTTTTAACTGAATTTTTTCTTTACAATAATTATTTGCTCCTAATTTTTTCTTTACAAAAATTCAACTCAATCACTCGAAAATAAATCGCGTGTATAAACTTTTTCTGCTACATCATCTAACACTTTATCATAACGATTTGTAATAATACATTTGCTTAATCGCTTAAATTCTTCTAAATCATTTACTACGCGACTGCCAAAAAATGTGCTTTTATCAGGCAATAAAGGCTCATATACTATCACTTTCGCGCCTTTTGCCTTAATTCGTTTCATAATCCCTTGTATCGACGAATGACGGAAATTATCACTGCCGCTTTTCATCGTAAGCCGATAAACTCCAATTATAACTTCGTGTTCGCGTTCAGGAGAATAATTTTCACTGCCAATATACGCGCCGGAAATTTCCAATACTCTTTCAGAAATAAAATCTTTCCGCGTCCGATTGCTGTTCACTATCGCTTCAATAATATTTTCCGGCACGTCATTATAATTCGCAAGTAATTGTTTCGTATCTTTCGGCAAACAATATCCGCCATAACCAAACGAAGGATTGTTATAATAATCGCCAATTCGCGGATCGAGTGAAACTCCTTTTATAATACTTTTCGTGTCCAATCCCTTAATTTCCGCGTAAGTGTCCAATTCGTTGAAATATGCTATCCTCAACGCAAGATAAGTATTTGAAAAAAGTTTTACCGCTTCAGCTTCAGTCATTCCAATAACCAATTTTTCTACATTTTTTTTCAAAGAATTTTCGTAAAGCATTTCTACAAATTCTTGCGCAAAATTTTTTCTAACTTCGTCATTCAAATCAGTTCCGATTATTATTCGCGAAGGATACAAATTATCGTACAAAGCTTTTGATTCTCGTAAAAATTCTGGACTGTACATAATTCTGTTTGTAGAAAATTTTTCGCAAATAGACTTTGTAAATCCAACGGGAATTGTGCTTTTTATTACAATGTTGGCGTGCGAATTTACTTTTAAAACTAATTCGATAACATTTTGTACCGCAGAAGTATCAAAAAAATTTATTTTATTATCATAATTTGTCGGAACTGAAACTATTACAAAATCTGCGTCCTTATAAGCAGAAATTGCGTCAGTAGTCGCCGATAAATCTAAATTTTTTTCAGCAAAATATTTTTCAATGTACTCATCAACGATAGGCGATTGACGATTATTAATTTTTGCAACTTTTTCTTCCGAAATATCGACAGCAATAACGTGATTTTTTTGAGAAAGGAGAGTAGCCAAAGATAAACCGACGTAACCGATTCCGGCAACTGCAATATTTTTTGACATAAATGCACCTTCTTATAAAATATTTTCATTGATAAATTAACATAAAAATTTATTTTTGTCCACTAAATTCAAATCTGAATTAAAATTTGATAAAATCTTGTCTTGTATTAAGATTCGTGATACACTCACGTAAAATATTTTAAGAAAATCTTTAAAATCAACGATTAAATAAGCACATAGGAAATTTTGTGTTTAGGTTAAATCTGAAAGGAATTGATGACGATGAAAGAAAAAATTTTTGATATTCAGTTGTTTGCGACGATAAGAAATACAGACAACGGCATAATTATTACAGGCACTTCCGTCAATGACAACATTTATAATGAGGCGATAAATGTTACTATAAAGACGGATAATGGTAACGACACTATAAAAAATTATGCCTCGAATGTTTCAATTCTTGGCGGTGCAGGAACTGATTCGATAATACTTGACAGCGGAAAAAATGTTACTGTTTCGGGTGGTATTGGCGACGACACCATTTATAACAGTACAATTTCAGGAAATATTTTCAACTACAATGTAGGTGACGGCAACGATGTTATCTTCAACTTCGGTTCAAGCGACACTCTCGTCGTAACTGGCGCGGGTTACTCTACTTCGTCAAATGATAATGATGTTTTTGTTAAAGTTGATAAAAATGTAATTACACTTATGGGCGCGGCGAACAATGCCTTACATATCGCAGGTACTTCACTCAGCGGTATCAGTTTGAATAATATTCTTGACAATCAGCAGGTAACAGGAACTGATGATGATGACACTATCACGAATAGTGGAGATACTGTGACGATAGACGCCGGTAACGGTAATAATATCATCCAAAATCGCGGCAGTTATGCCAAAATAAATTCAGGCTCCGGTAATGATTCTATTACAAATGAGGAGTATTATACTTCGGTCAGTAGCTATTACTCTAAATACTCCACAATAAACAGCGGTGCCGGTAATGACACAATATTTAATTCCTCTACAAATATTTTAATAAACGGAGGAACAGGCAACGATTCAATTTCCAACAGCGGATCTTCCGTCACAATCTACGCAGATGAAGGCAACGATTCTCTTTACAATTCCGGTGGTTCTTCGTCAATCAGCAGCGGTGCAGGAGACGATTACATTTCCAATAAAGGCTATAACGTAACTATAAGCGGCGGAGATGGCAACGATTCAATTTCCAATTCCGGCAATTATTCGTCAATAAGCGGCGGTGACGGTAACGAT
>JAFYKZ010000022.1 GCA_017537365.1 Clostridia bacterium | reverse complement strand
GCTCTCCAATCGCGTCTGCTCCTTTTGCACCACCTGAAACAATAACAATATTATTTTCTTTTCGAACATTAGATAAACATATATCAATAAATTCTTTCGCTTCGCTATAATTATTATAATCTCTGCAACCTGCAATAACAACTCGTTTAATCATAATACATTCTCCTTGTGGGGATTATATCCCCTTAATATTTGAGATTATAACCCCCATAATAATAAATGTCAAGGGGGTTGTTTTATGATAGTTTTTGATAAATTATGGATTACGATGAAAGAAAAAGGTTTTTCTACCTATAAATTGCGTGAAAAGTGCGGCATCGATAGCAAAACCATAAGAAGACTAAAAGCGAACGAAAATGTGGAGACTAAAACAATAGATAAACTATGTTCTGTATTAAATTGTAGAATTGAAGATATTGCAGAATTTATTAAAGACGAAAAATAAAAATGAATTTACCAAACCGCAAACCAACAAGGTTGAAAAATTATGATTATAGTAATGAAGGTGCCTATTTTATAACCATTTGCACCTATAAAAAACAAAAATTATTATGTGATATCGTAGGGGAGGGTCTCTGTGCCCTCCCGTCAATCAAATTAACCACAATCGGTGAAATTGTGAAACAGTCAATAGAATATATTGATAGTAATTATAAGGGTGTATTGGTAGACAAATATATTATTATGCCTAATCATATACATTTAATTATTAATAATCAAACGGGAGGGCACGGAGACCCTCCCCTACAAGTGTATGATATAATAGGTCGGTTTAAATCGTTTACTGATAATAAATATGGTGATACACTCTGGCAACGCTCGTTTCACGACCATATAATCCGCGGCGAAAAGGATTATTTGAAAATCTGGAATTATATCGACACTAACCCTCAAAAATGGAAAGAGGATTGTTTTTATACCGATTAGCAAAAGGCTAGGAAATCCCTAGCCTTTAATTTTTTATATCGCCATAATCAATATCGTTTTTCAAGTATCGCGGTTAAAACGGTTATATCGTCGCGGCGGTCGGCAGATGCTCTTCTTCGCGCGCATTCGCCAATTCTTTCAGCCAGCTCTTGCGCCGAGCCGTTTTGCCAGGCTTCAAGCTCGGCTCTGATCCAATCTATGCCGTCGGCACAAACTCCGTCGGACATCAAGAGTATTATATCCCCTGTTTTGCATTTAAGGGTTGCCCTGTCAAACCCTATATCCTTTAAAATTCCCGCCGGTAAGGAACGGCTTTCGGCTTTCCCCGTTCTGCCCGACCTTCTGACTAAGGTTGGCGCGGCACCCGCTTTATATAAATATGTGTCTCCCGTATATAAATCAACACTCGCTATATCCACCGTTGCCAAGGATTCATCGGTAGACTTAAAAAGCATAGAAGAATTTAAAATTCTAAGCGAGCAATCGTAACCAAAGCCCGCTTTTAAAAGTCTGCTCATAAGACCTGATGCCATCGCACCGTCTACCGCGGCTCTGCCGCCTGTTCCCATTCCGTCGCTTAACACCATTATGAAATGACCTCTGCCATCATAAAAATATTTATATGCATCGCCGCACATACTCGACCCATCGGCGCAAATCTGCTCCGCCCCGAAATCAACCCTTAAAGCCGCGTATTCATTTATGGTTATAAAAATATCGCCTCCTGTTTCGCTAACCTGAGGTATATCAAAATCTCTCTCGCAAGCAACCGACAAGGTTTTCATAACGCCAAGCTTGTTAATCACAAGCTCGGGCGTTTTTTTAAGCTTGAATTCCAAGGTCATTCTGCCGAATTTATCAATTCTCGCCGCCGCCTCGCTAACCCTGATATCCAATCCCTTTAAAGCCGAAACGGCAATTTCTGCGGCAGAGGAATCAAACTGTTCATCGGCTTTAAAATCAAGACTTAAATCATAAAGCATTTCGGAAATTCCGCTAAACTGCTCAGACACCACTGAGCGCACCTCGTCTATGCGGTTTTCCGCCGCAATTCTGGAAGCATAATCTGAATATCTTTTATAGGTTGCATTTCCAACTCTGGAATTTCGAAGGCACCGTCCCTTAAACTCATCAGGTGCGGAGGTTTCGGGTGAACATTCCCCCTGTTTTACAGCCTTAGTCATTTCCAAAATTGCATTTATCGTATCGTCCCGTCGGCTTTCCCAACAATGAACTCTTAGCTTACAACCCGCGCAGGCATCCTGTTCAACCGCCATTAAAACCCGACTGAAATCGGGTGAATTGATTTTAGAAAGCTCTTTTGATACCTGTTCAACCGTTTGCGAAACATCAGATAGCGCGCCTGACGCTAATTCAAGCCTCATAGCAACCGATTTTCTGACATTTATGTTGCTTGCAAGCCGAGGTCCGCTCGATATAACCTTACCTATATATATACCAAGCTTTCTTGGCAGACTTAAAAACAGCGCACAAGCCAAAATTGTTTCAATAATAGTTCTTGAAACAATCTCCATATCTCCCGAAGAAACCGTTCCCAAAAAAGAAAAGATTAAAAGAGTTAACATTTGAACATATTTTCCTAAAACGCTGAAAATTCCAAGCGCTAATCCCGCAAAAGCTAAACTAACACATACCTCAGGCGAAGTTCCTGTTAACATCAAACTAAACGATAAAGAAACAGCCGAAACACTACCCGCTAAAACGCCGCCGTACTTAGAAGCCACAAGCAAAAGTAAAAAGCCTAGAATTCTGCCCAGAGATACTCCGTTTACCGAAATCGCGGAAGCACCTGTTAAGAGAATACTTATAACCGTTAAAAGCTCGGCGAGTTCTAAATGTGTCAGTCCTACCGATTTATGAAAAGGAATTTTAAAGCAACAGGCGGTAAAATAAGCAAAGCTTCCGCAAAGCAGAGCCTCGGTTAAAAGGTCGATAAAATTAATCTGCAAGCCTTTAAGCGCCACCGCCGAAGTAAATGAGCTTACAAGTATTGCCATACCTGCCGAAAAATAAGGCGAGGAAACCAATTTTTTATATGAGCTTAGCAAAAGCTTTATTGCAAGCAAAGCGAAAATTCCCGCAATATACCTGAAACCGCTATTGCCCACCGCAGGAATAAAATATCCCATAAATCCACCGAGAGCCGCCGCCGGCAGAAATGTTACACCTGAACCCGCAAGAAATCCCAAACCAAAGGGCAAAAGTCTGCCAAGCACCACCGATTTGCAAGCTGTAAAACTAACCGCAAAGATTAAAAAATGCATTGCCGAAGCATACAAAAGCTCCTTTACGGAATAATTTTCAATTTTGCTCGTGATTTTAACCGTGTCTTTCATTTTAAGCACCGTCCGTAAACTATTATTATATGTAATACCGATATTAATTATACCTCTTGAAAATTCAGATTTTTGTCGCAGTGCGTTGTAAAAAAAGACTATATTTGGAAATATTTTAAAATTTTATGTAACAAAACATTTGGATAAAATAATTCTGAGGTGATAAAATGAAAAGAAAAAAGAAAGATAAAGAAATTTCGGTTAAAGCTTTTGAGACAGGCAATCCTGAAACGGTTGAAGAAATAATCAACTGCTACGGCACTTATAATATCCAACCTACCGCCAACACAAAAAATATGTATCCCACCATAGCGCAAGGGTATAATAAAAAACAAATAAAAACCGACTGCGAAAATAAAATCCCCCCTAAGTACTGACAAGTCCTTGACAAATCCTTTAAACATTAGTATAATAAAGGTACTAATATGGCTTTTTGGAGGATTATAAAAATATGATTAGTGCAGGCGATTTCAGAAACGGCGTAACCTTTGAGGAAGACGGTAATGTTCTTCAGGTTGTTGAATTCCAACATGTAAAACCAGGTAAAGGTGCCGCTTTCGTTAGAACAAAAATTAAAAATGTAATTACCGGCGCGGTTATTGAAAAATCTTATAACCCAACCGCTAAATTCCCAACAGCTTTTGTTGAGCGCAAGGATATGGAATATTCTTACAGCGATGGAGACCTTTATTATTTTATGGACCAGGAAACCTATGATATGGTTCCGATTAACGCAAGTGAGCTTGGCGATAACTTTAAGTTCGTAAAAGAAAATATGGTTTGCAAAATTTTATCCTATAAGGGTAATGTTTTCGGTGTGGAGCCTCCTACATTTGTAGAGCTCGCTGTTACCAAGACCGACCCTGGTTTTGCAGGCAACACCGCAACTAACGCAACTAAACCCGCTACTGTTGAAACCGGTGCTGAAATCCGTGTTCCTTTGTTTATTGACGAAGGCGATATGGTTAGAATTGATACCCGTACCGGCGAATATATGGAGCGCGCTTAAATTTATATAACAGGAGAAAAGAACAATGGATATTTGTGAGAAAATTTCTTATATTAAAGGTTTGGCAGAAGGTCTCGCATTAGATGATAAATCAAAAGAAGGCAAAGTTCTTTTAGCTATTATCGACCTTTTAGGCGATATAACTGACGAAATCTGCGAAATCGAAGACGGTTGCGATGAACTCCTAGACCAAATTGACGCTGTTGACGAAGATTTAGCTGCTCTCGAAGAAATCATTTATGAAGATGATGATTGCGACTGCGATTGTGATTGCGACTGTGATTGTGATTGCGACTGCGATTGTGATGACGAAGTTTATGAAATCGAGTGCCCCGTTTGCAACAATATAATTTACCTCGATGCTGATATGCTCGAAGAGGTTGGTATGGTTTGCCCCAACTGCGGAACCGATTTAGAGTTCGACTTTGACTGTGATGACGATGATTGTTGCTGTGGTTGCGGCGAAGAAGAGGAAGAAGAATAATTAACTGAGCGTATAGCCTCAGAAAAAACGCTCTCGAAAGAGAGCGTTTTTAATTAAAGAAGATACTTATAAGGATTATTATAATGACCGAAACAAAACATAAACTCGAATACAGAATTAAAAACAACAAAAAAGCTGAGTTCTCAGCTATAATCGTATCTGCGGGCAATTCAACCCGAATGGGCTCGGTTAATAAACAAATGTTAACCATAGGCGGTATTGAGGTTGTTGCCAGAACGCTGAAAGCTTTCGAAGCTAATGAAAATATCAAAAAAATTATTTTAGTAACCCGCGCAGACGATATTTTTGCCATGCAAATGCTTGCCCAGAAATATAATATTTCTAAAATTTCCGATATTGTATGCGGTGGTAACAGCCGTCAGGAATCGGTGCTAAACGGCGTTGCAAGACTTGATAAAACCTGCAACTTCGTTTTAATCCACGATGGTGCAAGACCGCTTATCAGCCAAGAAATTATAAACTCGGTTTGCAAAAAACTCGAAACCTCGGTTGCTGTAACCTGTGCCGTTAAGGTTAAGGATACCATTAAACAGGTAGACGCTGACGGTAAGGTTATAAAAACCGTGCCGCGTGAGGATTTGGTTGCTGTTCAGACTCCGCAGGGGGTTAGGGTTCACGAATATATGCGCGCCGTTGGAAAAATCGGCGAAATTTCAGGCTTTACCGACGATACTTCCATTATGGAAGCGGCAGGTCATGAAGTTCATATAGTTGAGGGTAGCTATAAAAACATAAAAATAACCACTCCTGATGATGTTATAATCGCAGAAGGCTTTTTAAATGAGGTGGAACAATGAGAATAGGACACGGATATGATGTTCATAAATTAGTTGAGGGCAGACCGCTTATTTTAGGCGGTGAAACAATTCCCTTTGAGTTAGGACTGCTTGGTCATTCGGATGCAGATGTTTTGCTCCATGCAATTTGCGATGCTCTCTTAGGCGCCGCCGCGCTCGGCGATATCGGAAAGCATTTCCCCGATAACGATAACACATATAAAAATATTGATAGCCGAATCCTTTTAAGAAACACCGTTTCTCTATTGAAAGAAAAAGGCTATGAAATTGTTAATATTGATGCAACCGTTATCGCTCAAAAGCCGAAGCTTGCCCCCTTTATTCCGGATATGATTAAAAACGTTGCAGACGATTGCGGCGTAGAAATATCCCAGATTAATATAAAAGCAACAACCGAAGAAAAACTTGGTTTCACAGGTAACTTAGAGGGTATTTCCTCTCATGCAGTTTGTCTGATTCAGTAATAAAAATTTTTATTTGTTAGTATCTTATAAATAGGTGATACTAATGAAAATATATTTAACCCTTTCGAAAAAAAGCTTAGCGGTTATTCTTGCAGCGCTGCTTATCGTAATTATTCTTTGCGCTCAGTATATGTCTTCTCTAGCCTCTGAGATAGACGGCTCTACCCATTATAAAAGAATAACCTATCTGAAATCGGTTAAGCTTTTTGTGTCAGACAGCGATTTTCTGAAAAAAGATATTATTATCCCGAAAAAATTTTCTCCTTTTTTTGAGCAATATAATAATCTCCAAAAAAAGTCAGGCTTCGACCTCAAAAAACATAAAGGTAAATCCGCGACAGTTTATAGCTATCCTTTGGGAAGCTCTCAAACGGTTAACCTTATTGTTATTGAGGGCGAAATTATCGGCGGAGATGTAAGCGAAAATAAGGCAGACGGAGAAATAAAGGGTTTAATCAAAGGAACACTATGAAAATAAGACTCGATAAATTTATATCTAATCAACTTAATATTCCGCGCAGTATGGCGAGAACTCAGATAAAGCGCGGTAAGGTTTCGGTGGACGGTGAGGTTATAAGGGATTTTGCCTTTTCTTTTGACCCCGAGCTTTCAAAAATCCGCTATAAAAACGAAGCCGTTTCCTACAAAGAACATCTGTACCTATATATAAATAAACCGAAAGGTGTTATTAGTGCTACTGAGGACAAGCAAAAGCAAACCGTTATCGACCTTTTGCCCGAAGCTTTCAGAAGGCAGGGTATGGCGCCCGTCGGCAGACTCGACCGCGACACAACGGGACTTCTCTTAATTACCGATGACGGTGATTTTGCACATAATGTTATATCGCCAAAAAAACAGATAGTTAAGACCTATATAGCCGAGCTTGACGGCGATATAACCGAGGAAATAATTGAAAGCTTTAAAAACGGTATAACCTTAGCAGACGGCAAAAAATGTCTGCCCGCCGTTCTTTCAAGAGTCTGCGAGAACACCGCCGAGATTAAAATTTACGAAGGCAAATATCATCAGGTCAAGCGTATGTTCGGGGTTGTGGGGCTAGGCGTTAACGAGCTTAAAAGGATTTCTATCGGCGGTTTTTCTTTGCCCGAAAATATGGAGCTTGGCGAATGCCGCGAGCTAACAGACGAAGAAATTGCGCTCATATTTGAATAAACAATGATTTTACTGCACTTTTTTATATTTCTTAGCAAAAACAACTAATCCAAACGACATTTTTCTGCTTTTTATTTACATTGTATGCATAATATACAAAATATTTTTTATAAGTTTGGAAATTGTACTCATAGAAATATGGAAAGAAACTTGATATAATACATATTGTAAAATACTATACTAGCATTTTTAGGAGGCTATTCTATGGCAAGCTTATCTCTACGCAATGTATACAAGAGATATCCGGGCGGCGTTACCGCTGTTTCCGACTTTAATCTTGAAATTAAAGACAAGGAATTTATCATTCTTGTTGGTCCTTCCGGTTGCGGTAAGTCAACAACTTTAAGAATGGTTGCCGGTCTTGAAGAAATTTCTGACGGTGAGGTTTACATTGGCGACCGTTTGGTTAACGATGTTGCACCTAAAGACCGTGATATCGCAATGGTTTTCCAGAACTATGCGCTTTATCCCCATATGACCGTATTTGATAATATGGCATTTGGTCTTAAACTTCGTAAAACTCCAAAGGAGGAAATCAAGCGTCGCGTTGAAGAGGCTGCTCGTATTCTTGACATTTCTCACCTTCTCGAAAGAAAGCCTAAGGCTTTATCAGGTGGTCAGCGTCAGCGTGTAGCTTTGGGTCGTGCTATCGTTCGTGAACCTAAGGTATTCTTGCTTGACGAGCCTCTTTCTAACTTGGATGCTAAGCTTCGTGCACAGATGCGTACTGAGATTTCTAAGCTTCATCAGCGTTTGGGAACAACCTTTATCTATGTAACCCACGACCAGACCGAAGCTATGACCATGGGTACCCGTATCGTTGTTATGAAGAGCGGTCTTGTTCAACAGGTTGATACTCCTAACAACCTCTATCTCAAACCTTGCAATCTCTTCGTTGCAGGCTTTATCGGTTCTCCTCAGATGAACTTCATCGAGTCTAAGCTTCTCAAAGATGGCGAAGATTTCTATGTTGAGTTTGGTTCAGAGGATACCAAAACCCGCGCAGGTGTTAAATATAAGATTAAGCTTCCGGCTGATAAGAACGCTAAGGATTGCTTAGTTCCTTATATCGATAAAGAAGTTATCATGGGTATTCGTCCTGAGAACGTTCATAACGAGGCAGACCTCATTGCCGCTAATAAAGACGGTATCGTTGAGGCTAATGTTGAAGTTACCGAGCTTATGGGTGCTGAAACTTATCTCTATATGGACTGCGAAGGTCAAGCTATCAATGCTCGTGTTGCTCCTACCAACACCGCTAAACCTGGCGACAAGATTCAAATTGCTATTGAGCCCGCTAAAATCCACCTCTTCGATAAGGATACCGAGCTTACAATTTGTAACTAATATTTATAATTTAGCAGAGCTTCTAAAAAGGGGCTCTGCTTTTTTATGTCATAAAAAATCCTACCCATTCTTCTCAAAACGGATAATTCCGTTCTCTACAATACAAATTTAATTGATATATTGTAGGGGATGGCGATTTCGACATCCCGTTTAACAAATTTTGCGTTTTGCATTTTACATTTTTGTGGCTTATAATTTTATTAAACCCAAAAAATCAAAAAAGTTTGAAAAAATTTTCACAAACACTTGAAAAACTCACAATTTTGGAGTATACTATTTTAGTTGAGAATTATATTAAATTTTCTCAAATTTTAAATTTCCCGTCAGAAAGGAACGAAATTATGTCAAACACCCGTCTTGTAGGAACAATTTCAAGAGGTATCCGTTGTCCCATTATCCGTAAGGGAGACAACTTGGCCGACATAGTTACCGATAGCGTTCTCGCAGCCGCTGAGAGCGAAGGCTTTTCTCTTCGCGACCGTGATGTTATCTCTATGACCGAGTCTATAGTTGCTCGTGCTCAAGGTAACTACGCTACTATCGATGCAATCGCAGAAGATGTTAAACAGAAATTTGGTGGAGAAACCATCGGTATCATTTTCCCAATTCTTTCTCGTAACCGTTTTTCTATCTGCCTTAGAGGTATAGCAAAGGGCGTTAAGAAGATTGTTTTAATGCTTTCTTACCCAACTGACGAGGTTGGTAACGACCTTGCAGATATGGAAAAACTTGAAGAAGCAGGAATTAACCCCTTCTCTGATGTTTTAACTCTTGAGCGCTACCGTGAGGTATTTGGTGTTCACCGTTTGCAATTCACAGGCGTTGACTATGTTGAATATTATCAACAGCTTATCCGCGAGAGCGGCGCTGAGGTTGAGGTTATATTCGGTAACCAGGCAACCCAAATCTTAAAGTATACCGATTGCGTTCTTAACTGCGATATTCATACTCGCGAAAAGACCAGACGCGTTCTTAAAAAAGCAGGCGCCAGAATAGTTTACGGTATGGACCAAATTTTAAGCTCATCTGTAAACGGTAGCGGCTATAACGAGAATTACGGTCTTTTAGGCTCTAATAAATCCACTGAGGACACTGTTAAGTTGTTCCCCAGAAACTGCCAACCCTTAGTTGAAGAAATTCAGCAGAAGGTTTTGGATAAAACAGGCAAGCATGTTGAAGTTATGGTTTATGGCGACGGTGCTTTCAAAGACCCGCTCGGCAAAATCTGGGAGCTTGCTGACCCATGTGTTTCCCCTGCTTACACCGCAGGTCTTGAAGGAACACCTAACGAAATTAAACTCAAATATTTAGCAGATAATGATTTCGTAAACCTTTCAGGTCAAGAACTCAAGGATGCTATTTCTAAGAGAATTCAGGAAAAAGGTAAAGTTGTTATCGACGATATGACCGCTCAGGGTACAACCCCTCGCCGTTTGACCGACCTTATCGGTTCTCTCTGCGACCTTACCTCAGGTTCAGGTGATAAGGGCACTCCTGTTGTTCTTATTCAGGGTTATTTCGATAACTATACCGACTAATTGACACTCAGAATAATCCGTGTAAACGGATTATTCTTCTTTAAGGAGCTATTACTATGGACTTAAATGTTAGACCCGATTCTATGCAAAGAATCACAACAAAAGAATTAGCAGATAAATTTATTGACGAGCAGGTTAAAGCTGTAAGAGAGCAGGTTGGCGATAAAAAGGTGCTTTTGGCTCTCTCAGGCGGTGTTGACAGCTCGGTTGTTGCCGCGCTTCTTATCAAAGCTATCGGCAAGCAGTTGGTTTGCGTTCATGTAAACCATGGTCTTATGAGAAAAGGCGAAAGCGAACAGGTTATTGAAGTTTTCGGCAAAGAGCTTGACGCTAACCTTATCTATATTGACGCGACCGACCGTTTCCTCGATTTGCTTGCAGGCGTTAGCGAGCCTGAGAAAAAGAGAAAGATTATCGGCGGCGAATTTATAAAAGTGTTCGACGAGGAAGCTTCTAAGTTAGATGGTATTTCTTTCTTGGCTCAGGGTACAATTTATCCTGACATTTTAGAGAGCGACGGAGTTAAAGCTCACCACAATGTTGGCGGACTTCCTGAGGATATGGAAATGGAATTGGTTGAGCCTGTAAAGCTTCTTTATAAGGACGAAGTTCGAGTTGTTGGCGAAGCATTAGGCTTACCTCACGCTATGGTTTACCGTCAACCGTTCCCAGGACCCGGTCTTGGTGTTCGTTGCCTCGGTGCTATAACACGCGACCGTTTGCACGCTTTAAGAGAAGCTGATGCAATTTTAAGAGAAGAGTTTGATAACTGCGGTCTCGCCGAGAAGGTTTGGCAGTATTTTATCGCTGTTCCCGATGTTAAGAGTGTTGGCGTTAAGAACGATAAGAGATATGAGGGTTGGCCGGCAATCATCCGCGCAGTTAACACTACCGACGCTATGACCGCCACTATTGAGGAAATCCCTTATGACGTTCTCCACCGCATAACCGACCGCATCACCCACGAAGTTGAGGGCATAAACCGTGTACTTCTAGACCTCACACCAAAGCCAATCGGCACTATCGAGTGGGAATAATACTAAATGGCTTACAGGTAGCTTGAAATCGCTTGATTTCAAGCTGCTTTTTTTAATTTTCAAAAAATCATTGACAAAAAACAATACTTCGTGTTATGATGTATTACACAAAAGGAGGTATAGTATGGATGTTCAATTAAAGCGAGGGCTTTTAGATGTCTGTGTTTTATCGGCTATTAAAAGCGAGGACTCTTATGGTTATAAGATTATAAAAGATATGAAGCCTTATATTGAGCTTTCTGAATCGACCTTATATACAATTTTAAAACGCTTGGAAACTGCAAATATGCTAACCGTCCGCACCGCCGAGCACGGTGGCAGACTCAGAAAATATTATCATATAACCGATGCGGGTATTAAACGCATCGAGGAATTTAAAACCGAATGGCAGGAAATATTATCTATATACCAATTTGTAACCAAGGAGGGTGAAGCGGATGAATAAACAAGATTTTTTAGCCGAGCTTGAAAGAGCTTTGCGCGGTTTACCGCAAACAGATATAGAAGACCGTTTAACCTTTTACAGCGAAATGATAGACGATAGAATTGAAGAAGGTCTGTCCGAAGAAGCGGCGGTTGCAGATATCGGCGAGGTTTCAGAGATAGCGGCTCAAATTATATCGGATACTCCTCTTGCAAAAATTGCAAAGGAAAGGTTTAAACAAAAACAAACCTTAAAGACATGGGAGATTATTCTTTTAGCAGTGGGCTCTCCGATTTGGCTTTCACTCATTATAGCCTTGGTAGCTGTTATTCTCTCGGTTTATATTTCGTTATGGGCAGTTATCATTTCTCTTTGGGCGGTTTTTGCCTCGGTTATAGCCTGCTCAGCGGCTTCTGTATTTGGAGGAATTATTATTGCGATTACAAATAAAGTCCCCTCAGGGATTGCGCTTATCGGCGCGGGAATTTTCTGCGGCGGTCTTTCTGTTTTTATTTTCTACGGTTGCAAAATAGCAACAAAAGGAATTTTGATACTAACTAAAAAGCTCGCAGTTTGGATTAAAAACTGCTTTATCAAAAAGGAGGTAGCGTAATGAGTAAAGAGGTAAAAATATGGCTTGTTATAGCAACTTCCCTTGTTTTAATAGGGTGCATAATTTTAGGATGTGCTTTATATATGGCAGAGTTTGATTTCAAAAAACTTCAAACAACAAAATATGAAACTAATACACACGAAATAAACGAAAAATTTGAAAATATCGAAATCCACACTAATACCGCAAACATAACCTTCTTGCTATCTGAAAACGAAAAAATAGAGGTTTTATGTTTTGAGGAAACAAAAGAAAAGCATCTGGTTTCGGTAAAAGAAAACACGCTTTTTATCGAGCTTCAAAACAGCAAGAAATGGTATGAGCATATTGGGATTAATTGGAATTCTCCCAAAATAACCCTTTCTTTGCCAAAGGGCAAATATGGTGATTTAAAGATAAAATTAAGCACAGGCGATGTTAAAATTCCAAAACATTTCGGTTTCAAAAGTATGGATATTAAGAGTAGCACAGGAGAAATCAACTCTGCCGCCGAGGTTCAAGGCGCGGTTAAAATGAAAACGAGTACAGGTGGAATCTCGCTCGAAAACATCTCCGCAGGCTCGCTCGACCTTACTGTTTCAACAGGAAAGCTCTCGGTTTCAAATGTTATCTGCAAAGAAGATGCTAAGTTCAAGGCATCAACAGGTAAAACCATACTTTCCGATTTAAAATGCAAAAACCTGACCTCTGACGCCGATACAGGAGACCTTATTTTAACCAATGTTATTGCCCAAGGAAAGCTTTCAGCTAAAAGGAGCACGGGTTATGTTAAATTCGAAGCTTCTGATGCCGCAGAAATATTTATTGAGACCGATACAGGAAATGTTTCAGGAACTTTGCTTTCTGAAAAGGTTTTCATAACCGAAAGCGATACGGGATTCATTTCTGTTCCTAAAACCGCAACAGGCGGAAAATGTGAAATTTCCACCGATACAGGTAACATCAGAATAACTTATAAATAAAACTTTAAATTCTTCTCGCCCAACGGCCTGAATCTCCCCACTCAACCGTGGGTTTGTAGACTTTTTCAAGGTTTTCGCTTAAACTATAATCGAAAGGAGGAGGCAAATGGACCAAATCAAAATCGGAAAATTTATAGCCGAATGCCGAAAACAACAAAATCTGACTCAAATGCAGTTGGCAGAAAAACTGAACATCACCGATAGAGCGGTTTCAAAATGGGAAACGGGAAAAACCATGCCCGATTCTTCGATTATGCTCGAGCTTTGTGATATTTTAAAAATAAATGTTAATGATTTATTATCCGGGGAGGTTGTTAAAATGGATAATTATAATAAAGAATTAGAAAAAAACTTACTTGAAATGATAAAGGAAAAAGAAAAAGCGGATAAAAGACTTTTAACACTCGAATGGGTTATCGGAATTCTCTCTGTTCTTGTTTTGTTACTTCCGATAATTATAGCTTCATATATTGAAATGGAGTATTGGCTAAGAATAATTTTAACTTTTTCAGGCTTTATTCCTTGTTTTGTTGGAGTTTTCTTTGCTTTAAAAATTGAGCAGGTTGCAGGATATTATGAATGCAAAGAATGTGGTCATAAATATGTTCCAACATTTAAAGCGGTTAACTTGGCTCCTCATATGGGCAGAACAAGATATATGAGATGTCCTAAATGCAATAAGAAATCCTGGCAAAAAAAGGTTATAAGCAAGGATTAAAAATCGTAACAGGAGGCGAAACACCTCCTGTTTTTTTATAAATTAAATTGATATATTGTAGGGGACTATTTTTTATTTTACACTTTACGTTTTCGGGCTATATCGAATTAACGGCGAAGCCATACTCGTTTGGGGGTATGGCAACAAAAATATATCTATAAAATAAATATAAACTTGCCGCCAAATTGAAAACACAGTTTTCACACTTTGGCGGCTTTTTAATAAAAATTAAACCTTGTTGCCTAAGGGGGAAATCGAAATTCCCCCTTAGGCGAATCTTTTCGCCCTTTCTTTTCGCCTACATAAGAAAGGGCGTGCCCGTCGCGGCATGAGCGACCATACAATAAATTATACGATTTTTATTTTAATGGGTTTATTTAATTTTTTAGCATAATCTATCATTGATTTTGTGCCTTTGCTTTTTTCGTCCCAAAAACAGATTACATAATCGCTGATTTCTGCCATTTGCTTATTCCTTATAGGTCCTGCGCTTTTGCCGTATTTTTCCCAATCGGCAGGGTATTTTTCAACCGCGAAACCATTTTCTTTTGCATACCGCTCTCCAATAGCGTCTGCTCCTTTTGCTCCGCCTGAAACAATAATAATTTCATTTTCTTTTCGAACATTAGATAAACATATATCAATAAACTCTTTTGCTTGTTTGTAATTTTCGTAATCCCTGCAACCTGCAATAACAACTCGTTTGGTTGGTAATTTTTTATTTTCCATAATTCACCTCAATAAAAAAGCACACCCCGAGAGGTGTGCCGAAAAAGTGTTTACCCTCAGTTTGTTGCGACGCAAACTAACTCCAACGAGGGATAAGGGAAACACCTTTTACCAAGGTATTTTCCCGTCGTTAGAGTTTTTTATTCAGTTTGCGTCGCAAATAAATTTTAACATATATAAAAACAAAAATCAATATAGTTTTTATATTATATCGTAGGGGAGTGTGCGGGTGTCCTGTGGACACCTCTGCGAAGCAGAAGCACCGACCGAGGCGGCAGCCGAGACCTCTGTGCCCTCCCGTTTATTAAAGACAATATAAAATGAATAGTTATTGCAAAATTCAAAGAATAACTGTATAATTAAAATATACTCTCTTTTGGGGGAATTAAAAACATGATAACTTTAAATAATGGTATATTAAATGTAGAAATAACCGAAATAGGCGCGGAAATCCGCAGAGTTTTAAAAAACGGAGAAGACCGTATGTGGTCGGGAAATCCTGAATATTGGTCGGGTGTTTCTCCGATTTTGTTTCCTATTTGCAGCCGTTTACCTGATGACGAATATTCATTAAACGGCAAAACCTATAAAATGCAAATGCACGGCTTTGCCTCAGACCTTTTGTTTGATGTTGAAAAAGCCGATAAAAATACCGCAACCTTTCTTTTAAAATCAAACGCCGAAACCTTAAAAATATTTCCTTTCTGTTTCGAGCTTCGGGTTAAATATACTCTCAGTTTTGATAAAATTTTGGTTGAATATTTTGTTTTAAATAAATCGGAAAACACAATGTATTATTCAATCGGCTCGCATGAAAGCTATGCTTGTCCCGAAGGCATTGAAGCTTATGATGTTGTTTTCGAAAAAGAAGAAGTCTTAAAAACCGCGCTTTTAGAAGGTCCTGTTTTTTCAGGCAAATACGAAACAATTTTAGAAAGCGGCAACACCCTTTCCTTAAAAGAGGATTATTTTGAATTAGACTCTTTAATTTTCAAAAACATTAAATCAAAAAAGGTAAGCCTTATAAACCGAGAAACTAAAAAGACCGATAATATATGGTTTGAAGGTTTTGATTATCTTCTTTTATGGCATCCTATCGGCGCTCCTTTTATCTGCATTGAACCATGGGCTGGAATCTGCTCAACCAAAGGCGATAGCAAGGATATAACCAAAAAAGAGGGCATAATTGCACTCGGATGCAAAACCGAAAAAGTGCATACTCATATTATAGAATTTAAATAATTTTTAAAAATTTAAAACCTTTTTAATTCTTCATTCCCCTTTATAAATGTAGGAAATAAAAATTCCAAAAATTCAAAAAGTTTAAGGAGAAAAAATCATGAAAAAAATTATCGCATTAACTATCATCTCAATCCTTGTTTTCGCAACTTTTACAGGTTGCAAAACAAAAACCGTCAAAATCGATCCCCCTGCTGTAAGTGAAATCGAAAGTACAATCGAAAGCCTACCCGCGAGCACTACTGAAAACACTACTGAAAGTCAGACAACTAGTGAACCGGAAAGCAAACCTGAGAGTACACCTGAAAGCAAACCCGAAAGTAAGCCTGATAACAAAACTGATAATAAAACTGATAATAAAACCGAAAGCAAAACTGAAACTACTCAGGTTAAACCTGTTTTAGAATTCACTAATCTTACTAACAATGCTTATGATATAAATGCCGTTTCCATTAAACCTCGCCATGTTTACTGGGAAAACGGAAAACTTATTGCCGAATGTTTTGTGATAAACGGTTTTTCAAACAATGTTTCTAATATCATTGTAGATAACCTTACTTTTGCCAATAAAGATGGTGTTTTTGCAAGTGCTTCGTTCGGTACTATTAACCGTCCTGCTCTACCCCCTTATTCCCACTTTGTTTGGACATTTATTTTTGAAAGCGATACACTTTCGAAAACAAATGTTGATATTTCTTTTCTTAATTGCACCTATGATGTAAGACATTTTAACTCATAACATTAATAACATAATTATTTAAGGAATATAAAAATGGCTCAGATAATTAAGAAAAACTTAAATCTAGAAGAAGAATACGAAGAACAAAAATCAAAATTTAAAACAAGCCTGTTTATTTGCATTGGATGTTTCATTGGATTTTTGCCACTTAGCGCATTAAGTCTTGGGATTTTGGCTATTCCGATTATGCTAGGTTTCCTCATAAGCGGTGTGTATGCAGCAATTTTCCATAAAAAATATTCCATTCTCGAATCAGGTGTGTTCGGAGAAGACGAATTATCAGATATTATAAAACGCCTGCCCGACGAATATTACGGTTTCCAAAACACAAGTGTTTGCTTTGAAGGCAAAAAAAGCGAGCTTGATATGATAGTTGTTGGACCGACAGGAGTTTTCGTTATTGAAAACAAAAATATGAACGGGCATATTGTGGGCGATGCCGAAAATTCTCATTGGATTCAGCATAAAATCGGCCGTCAGGGCGGAGAATATTCAAAAGAGTTTTATAGCCCCGTAAAGCAGGTTGGTACTCATGTTTACCGCCTTGCAAAAAATATGAGAAATAACGGTTTTAATACCTATGTTAATGCGGCGGTATATTTTTCTAACCCGGAAGCCACCGTCAGCATATCAGGCGAGCAAAAAACTCCTGTTTTCTCTTGCTCTAATGACGAAACGGATGGTTTATTAGCTTATATCCAAAACAGACAAGCTGTGTTATCTGTATCTGATATAAACAAATTATGCGCATTTATTAATAAACTTTAAAGTATTTACATAAAAGGAGAAAAAATCATGGCAGACGTTCAAACACCGGCAGCACCAACCCCTCAAACCCCTCCCGCTCAAACAACCCCTACTGCTCCCGTTCAAAAAGCAGAGGAGAAAAAGGCGGAAGAAAAGAAAAGCTTTAAAAAGATTGTTAGAAGTTTTAATGAGCTGATTTCGGAAATTAGTCCTATTAGCAATAATAAGGATTTATGGCTTTTTACATACCGTATTCATTGCAAAGATTTTTTTAATATCACACCGCAACAAAAAGAAGATATTATTCCTTTTGAATATATGGAGCTTTGCCATAATGCCGGAAAATACAATCGCCTCGAAAGACTTACCGAATTTTATGCTAAAACAAATTCAAATATGAATCCCAGCTCGGCTTATCCTCGAATTCATAGTGTTAATATAAAAAACCTAAGTGTTAAAAGTTTATGTAGCACCTGCGAAGGCGACCTTGCTTTTTGTCCTTATAAAATGGCGGTTTACATCGAATATGTTTGCAAATCAAATAACCTTGATGTTGAGGCTGTGTATCAGCAAATACTTACCGAAAAATACCGCAAGAAACCTGAATATCCTGCATTTGCCGAAATGGCTATTCCCGCCGAGGATTATTCTTTTTTAGAGGTTACTCCCGTTATGGCAGCTATGACTATTCTTAAAAACGGATATTTATGTGTTTCCGCCATTACCGACTCTCAAATAGTTTATAATTATGTTCCGCTTTGCAAAAAGGTTAAAAAATCTCAAATTCCCGAAATAATCAATTTCTATGTTACAAAAAATGATGTTCAGGATAGACTATATTTTAATCAATTAAAAGAAAACTTAACCGAAAACAGAGGTTGTGGAAATTGCCTTTATAAACAATGTCCCGACCGCGTTGCCGCATATATTTGCTATCTTTCTGATAAATATAATGTTGATGCTCTAACCTTAGCAAGATTTATTATTGAAAAAAATAAAACTAAGGGTGTTTCGCTAAACGGAAATTTCTATTATTTCTCAAAAATGCGCCAATTAGAAAACATACCGTTTACTAATGATAGCAAAAAGCAAATTGACGGAATAATCAAATATATTATCAACCGCTTTTCAGTTGGCAGTGATAAAATCCCGCTGATTCCTTTTAATATGGTTATTCATACCAATGATGAAAACTTTGCAGATGAAATAGGTCAATTTATGGCTAATACTTCAAACTATTACGGCTATTTAAAAAACACCAATTTCAAAACCATGCATTTTTCAAAGGATGGCTTTAATGGAATTATTAATGCAATAACAGGCGCTGAAAAGGATACTATTCTTTTACTTAAAGAAATGGAGCTTATCCGTTCGGTTGGAACCGCCGAAAACCTCTCCTTGCAGATGACAAAGCTTACAAATGCAATAAAAGATAACAATAAAAAGGTTTTTGTTATTGTAAGCGGTGAAAAGCGTCAGCTTGACAGCGCTCTTGGTGAATACAAAGATTTTTATGACGGTCTTCTAGCTTACCGACTTCAAATTAACGATATGAGTCAAGCAAAGGTTGTTGAGTTAATAATGGAAGAGCTAACTCAAAACTATGAAGTTGAAGAAGGCTTTAAAGAGACTCTTGAATATTACGTTATTGATAAATACGGTGAAAGCGAGCTAAAAAGCAAAGCCTTTATCGACCTTACGATAGAAACCATACTTTTCAATCATTTTAACCGCGAAATTAATATTTCTAATACCCTTCTTTGCAAAGATATTCCCGCAACCCAAAACCGCCGCAGTAATGAAGAGATTTGGGAAGAACTTAATTCTCTTACAGGTCTTGAAAATGTTAAGAGCGAGGTTAAGGGTATTGAGCAATATCTTACCTTCCAGAAAAAGCTCAGTGAAAGCGGAAATGCCAAAATGCAGAAACCAAATATGCATATGGTATTTACAGGAAATCCAGGTACAGGTAAAACAACCGTTGCAAGACTTATGGCAGAAATTTTGCATGGAATCGGTTTCATAAAGCAAAATAAGGTTATTGAATGTTCTGCAAAAGACCTTATCGGTAAATATATCGGTCATACCGCGCCTTTAACTGCTCAAAAATGTGAAGCAGCTTATGGCGGAGTTCTCTTTATCGACGAAGCTTATACCCTTGCAACCACCAACGGTTCAACAGGCACAAATTCTTTCCGTGAGGAATGTATTGCCGAGCTTATTAAGCAAATGGAGGATAACCGCGACCGACTCGTTGTTATTTTCGCAGGTTACACCAAGGAAATACAAGACCTCTTAGACTCTAATCCAGGTTTTGAATCGCGTATTGCTAAGAAGTTAGAGTTTTCTGATTACTCAACCGATGAGCTTCTTTCTATGTTTGTTAATCTGGTAATTAAAAACGGACTTCGCCTTGACGATGATGCTTATAACCGTTTGAGTATGATATTAGCTTCTGCTCGTGAGCAAGAAAACTTTGGTAATGCTCGTTATATTCGCAACCTGTTTGAAAAAACCTTGCAAGAGCACGCTAAAAACACCTATACTAGCGAAGACCCCGATGTTATAACCACCATCACTCTTCAAGATATTGTACAAGAAATTCCAATAAAGCAAGAAACTTATAAAATAGGATTTGATTATTAATTATTATGAAAAAATTTTCTCTTAAAACACTTTCTCTTTTAACAATATGCCTTATAGGTTTATCGGCTTTTGTCGGTTGCTCAAACAATAAGGAAACTTCATCCGAAGCTTCGCCCGTAGTTAGCACCGATGTTCCGGTTGAAGAAGAAAAGGTTGAGCCGCCAAAACCTGTTCATATAGCGGTTGAGAAAATAACCCTCAATAAATATTCAGTTACTGTTATGCAAGGCTCAACCGATATGCCGATAGTTACAATGCATCCTGCAAATGCAACCAACAAAGCAGAAATCTGGTCCAGTGATAACACCGCTATTGCAACGGTTAATAATATCGGCAGAATAACAGGTGTTAGTGTCGGAAACTGCACTGTTACCGTTCGCTCTCAGGATAACCCGAATATTTTTGCAAATGTTTCGGTTACTGTAACCCCTTATATTGCACCTGTTGAGCCCGAAGCTACATATATTAACGGCATTTTAATCGCAAACAAAACCTATCCTCTGCCTAGCACTTATAATCCGGGTGTTAAT
Organism: Clostridia bacterium; assembly: GCA_017537365.1. Classification (GTDB taxonomy): domain Bacteria; phylum Bacillota; class Clostridia; order Oscillospirales; family Acutalibacteraceae; genus UBA737. The sequence goes on along the minus strand of JAFYKZ010000022.1, from coordinate 82,017 downwards.
CCTGCCGCAAATGCCGCTTTGCAGGAAATGTTTGCCGCCGCCAAGGCAGAAGGTTTGAATCTTTTTGTTAAATCAGGATTCAGAAGCTATTCCACCCAAAAATCCCTTTATAACAATTATGTTAAAAGAGACGGAGCCGCCGCCGCAGACCGTTATTCCGCAAGACCGGGCCACTCCGAGCACCAAACAGGACTAGCCTTTGATATTAACAAAGCAAATTCAAGCTTTGCAGGTTCTCCCGAGGCTAATTGGCTAGCTCAAAACTGCTATAAATACGGATTTATTATCCGCTACCCTCAGGGTAAAGAATCTATAACAGGTTATATTTATGAGCCTTGGCATGTGAGATATTTAGGAGTTGAAACCGCAACCGCAGTTTATAACAGCGGTCTCTGCCTTGAAGAATACTTATGTATAACTTCGAGTTATAAGTAATAATTTTATTGTGAATTTGTAAGGGAGGCATTTATGCCTCCCGATTTTTATAAAATTTAGTTGCTTTGTAGGGGAGGCACGGAGGTCTCGGCTGCCGCCTCGGTCGGTGCTTCTGCTTCGCAGAGGTGTCTGCCAGACACCCGCACCCCTCCCCTACTAATTTTCATACTTAATACTTATTTGTTTAATAGCGAAGCCATTTCGTTTGGGGGTTAGGGCGACAGAGAAGCGACTATAAAAGCGTTTCGACTAACTACAATCATTATAATAAAATTCCTTGATTTTCAAAATAAATAATAGTATAATTATTTTATAAAAACTTACAAAAAAGGAGTATTTTATGAAAAAGAGCGTTCAAGATATTCTTAATATCATAAAAGAAAACGATATTAAGATGGTTGATTTTAAAATGGTTGATATTAACGGTCAATACCGCCATGTTACCATTCCTGCACAAAACTTCTCTGAGGAGACTATGACAAGCGGTATCGGTTTTGATGCTTCAAACTATGGCTATGCCGTTGTTGAAAAGAGCGATATGGTGTTTATTCCCGACCCTGACACTGCTATGATTGACCCCTTCTGCGATATTCCAACATTATCTATGACCGGTAATGCTATGATTATTGATAATCCTGAGAACAGGCCTTTGGCTCAATATCCGAGAAATATTGTTCGCGCGGCTGTTGATTATATGAAAGAAAGCGGTATTGCTGATACTATGCTTATCCTCCCCGAATTTGAGTTTTATCTTTTCGACGATGTAACTTGGGGTGTTGAAGGAAATTATATCGGCGCATCGGTTGATGCAAAGCAGTCTTACTGGAACAGCGCTACCGAGGGCAAAGGTGTTATTGTTCCAAAGCAAAAGAATTATCATATCGCAAAGCCGTTTGATATTTCTTATGAATGCCGCAGCGAAATGTGTATGCATATGGCTGATATGGGTATAAAAATCAATTATCATCACCCTGAGGTTGCTGCATCCGGTCAGTTCGAAATTGAGCCTCAGCTTGGCGAAATGGTTGATATGGCAGATGCTACTATGATGATTAAATACATAATCCATAACACCGCTTTGAAATACGGCAAATCCGCAACCTTTATGCCGAAGCCGATTCTAGGTGAAGCAGGCTCAGGTATGCATGTTCATATGCTTCTCATGAAAGACGGCGAGCCTGTGTTCTCTGATGATAACGGTTATTCTAATTTAAGCGAAACTGCTCATTACTTTATGGGTGGACTTTTAAAGCATATCGCATCTCTTTGCGCTATAACCAATCCGAGCACTAACTCATTCAAGCGCTTAGTTCCCGGCTTTGAAGCTCCTGTTACGGTTGGATATGCAACATCAAACAGAAGCGCTGTTATCAGAATTCCGGCTTACGCTAAGAGTCCTGATAAGCGCCGCTTTGAGCTTCGCAATCCCGATGCAACTTGCAACCCATATTTCTGCTATGCCGCTATTTTGATGGCAGGTCTTGACGGTATTAAAAACAAAATCGACCCACACGAGAATGGTTGGGGTCCTTATGATATGAACTTATTTAATCTTCCTGACGAAGAAAAGGCTAAGCTTCAAGGCTTACCAACCTCTCTTGAAGCGGCTCTTGATGCATTAGAGGCTGATAACGATTATTTAACTGCAAACGGCGTATTCCCGAAAGAGTTAATTGATAACTTTATTAAATCAAAGCGCGCTGAATGCCGTCAATTAGCCGCTATTCCTCACCCCGCTGAATTTGATAAATATTATAACTTATAATATGTTTTCTGCCCGACAAAAAGTCGGGCAGTTTTATTTTTATACTGAAAATTACGCAACCATGCAGAAACGATTTCATAAAAAGCCTTCTCCAGCGGAGAAGGTGGCAAAACCAACGGTTTTGACGGATGAGGAGAACAACCAATTTTTATAACTCAAAAAACTTTGCTTAATTTATAATCTCCTCATCCACCGCAAGCGGTCCCCCTTCTCCGCTGGAGAAGGCTCTAAATAATACCATTTTAAATAATAAACTAACTAAAAACATAACTAACCACTATTGACAAAAATTAAATTTAACACTATAATAAGAAACAGATGTTGCGAAACAACTGTTTCTTTATTTTTTACTAAGGAGAAATTTTATGCCGCCTAAATTCAAATTTAAAAAAGAGGAAATAATAAATACCGCCGTTAACCTTGTTCGCGAAAACGGTGCAGACTATTTAACAGCAAGAAACCTCGGCGCCGCTCTCGGTTCTTCGGCAAAGCCTATTTTTAGTCTTTTCGAGGGTATGGAAGAGGTTAAAAACATGGTTTTCGCTTCTGCCCAAGAAATATATGAAAATTATCTTGAAACCGATATGAAAAAAGGCGAATATCCAACCTATAAGGCTAGCGGTATGGCTTATATCAGGTTTGCCTGCGAGGAAAAAGAGCTTTTTAAACTGCTTTTTATGAGAGATAGAACAGGTGAGGTTTTAACCGAAAGCCGCGAAGAAATAATGCCATTGCTTAAAATTATTATGAAAAATTTGAGCGTTGACGAAGATACCGCATTTTTCTTGCATTTAAAGCTTTGGATTTATGTTCACGGGTTTGCAACTATGTGCGCCACAGGTTATTTAAATTGGGACACAGAGTTTATAAAAAAAAGCATTTCTGATGTATATAACGGACTAACTTCAAATTTATAAGGAGTAATTATGATAGCAATAAAAACCGAGGGATTAACTAAAAAATATAAAGATATTATTGCAGTTGATAACCTCAATTTAGAAATTGAAAAGGGTGAATTATTTTCGCTTTTAGGAGTTAACGGTGCAGGTAAAACAACCACCATTAAAATGCTTTGCTCGCTAACAAATATAACCTCAGGCAATGCTTTTTTAAACGGTAAAAGCATTTTAACCGAAAGCTCAAAATGCAAAAAATTCATATCCGTTTCACCTCAAGAAACCGCCATTGCGCCTAATTTAACCGTTAAAGAAAATTTAAAGCTAATCTGCGAAATTTACGGTTTCAAAAAAGAAAAATGCGAAAATAAAATTAACGAGCTTGTAAACCAATTCGATTTATCAGCTATATTAAATAAAAAAGCAGGCAAGCTTTCGGGCGGTTACGGAAGAAGACTAAGCCTTGCTCTTGCTTTAATAAGCGAGCCCGAAATTTTATTCTTAGATGAGCCAACTTTGGGACTTGACGTTCTTGCTCGCTCAGATTTATGGGATATAATAAACTCATTAAAGGGTAAAATCACTATTGTTTTAACAACTCACTATATGGAGGAGGCAGAAGCCCTTTCGGATAGAATAGGTATTATGAAAAACGGCAGACTAATCGCTTGCGATACTCCCGCTTGCCTTAAAGAAATAACCGAAACCGATAGTATCGAAAAGGCTTTCATAAAAATAGTTAAGGGGGAAAACAAATGAAATTTTTAGCTTTCGCGAAAAGAAATGCAAAAGAAATCATAAGGGACCCTTTAAATTTATTTTTTGGTTTAGGTTTTCCTTTGGTTTTGCTTTTGCTTCTTTCTATAATTCAAAAAAATATACCTGTTGACCTTTTTGAAATAGAGCATTTAACTCCTGGTGTTACCGTTTTTGGTTTATCATTTATAACCCTTTTTTCTGCGGTTTTAATCTCAAAAGACCGCGAAACCGCCTTTTTTGCAAGACTTTATACAACACCCTTTAAACCCTCAGATTTTATATTAGGCTATATTTTACCATTATTGCCAATCGCTTTAACTCAGGGTATTATCTGCTATATAACCGCAATGATTTTAGGTTTAAAGCCATCGCTAAATATAATTATTGCATTGATTTTCTTAGGATTTGTATCTCTTTTCTATATTGGTCTCGGTTTGCTTTGCGGTTGTATATTAAATTCCAAACAGGTTGGCGGTGTTTGCGGTGCCTTGCTCACCAATTTTTCGGCTTGGCTTTCGGGTATTTGGTTTGATATAAACCTTATGGGTGAAACCTTTAAGAAAATCGCTAATTTTTTACCTTTTATCCATGCCGTTGAACTTGAACGAAAAGCCCTTTCGGGTGAAATTTTAAAAGCCTTGCCTCATTTCTTGGTTATATTAGGATATACTTTCTTTGTTTTAGCCCTCGCTATATTTATATTTTTAAAGAAAATGAAAAATAATAAATAGCAAAAATCCCTTCTCAAACGAGAAGGGATTTAATTTTAAGAATTTATCAATATAAATATCGGCATCAAGGGATATAAAACCGCCGATAAAATCATATATAATCCTGATTTCTTCGGATTTTTATTAGAAACAATTTTCCAGAAAGCCGCAAGCCTTAATATTTTATAAGAAAGCGCTGTGAAAAGCGAAACAAAATAAAATATAATAGCATATATAGCTGAGGAAAACATATCGAGAGTCATTTTTGTATCATTAGCGATGCAAATTTTTGCGTTTTCTATTATTTCGTTTGCAGAAATAAAACCGGTTATTGCAAAAACTACTGCCAATAAAAGCATTAGCAAAAATAAAATTATAAGCCAAAGCTTTAAATTTCTCTTTTTTTCGTTGGTTTCTCTTTTTTCTGCAACCAAACCTAAATAATAAGGGGTTGCAAACGGAAGAAAGCAAAGTATTGGCATTTTAATTTCATTTTTCTTCGCTAATTTGAAAATTCCTATCGCCTCTAAAACAAACAGCAAGGATTTTACTATAAGCAAAATAATTAAAACTATCATAAAATCTCCTAAAAAAAGTATTGAACCGACGTTATTAAACAGATTATTAAATAAATAATAATTGAAGCCGAACTTAAAAACCAAACTATTTTTTTACCCGAAGTTACTACCTCGTTTTCAGGCTTGGCAAAGCGATAAAAATCATCGTCCTTTCCGTTTAAAAGGAGCAAAGAGACTATACCGCCTAAAAGGGACAAAATTATAAAAATTATATATCCTAAATTTATATAATCATTTAAACTGTTCGGCAAATAGCTTATAACTACCGAAATCAAATTATTAAATCCGTGAACTAAAACCGCAATCCAAATGGTTTTGCTTTTTACGGTTATATAACCTAAAACCAACCCAACCAAAAATGCAAACGGGGTTTGCTCGAAGTTTCCATGCATAACACCAAAAAGCAAAGCCGAAATTACAACCGCAAAGCCCTCGCCGTATTTTTTAAGATAACCTAAAATAATACCTCGGCAAATAAATTCCTCAACCAAGGCGGGAACAAAAACGGTTGAAATTAAAACTAGCAAAAACCCGAATATACCCTCGGGATTTTGAGGTTTGGGCACTTCATAATTAATATTTGTTCGGCTAAAAATAGACTCAGCAAAGCTAACCGAAACATTAGCAAACGAGCAAAAGCCTATTCCCATAAGAAAAAAAGGTAAAATTGTTTTTTTCTCAGGCAAAGAAAAGCTTACTAAATCACTTATTCTGGTATCAGCCAATTTAAAAACAACTATAAAGGGCAATATAAAAGCGGTTATTGCAAATAAAATCTGCTCAACCTGCATAACCGCAGGGTCAAAGAAAAACTCCCCCGCTTCTTTGCTTATAAAGCTTAAAATAAAAGCTAATAAATAAACGGCATAGTTTAATAAATTAACAACCGCTGTCATAGCAAGAAAAGCGGCGCCTAAAATATTTCCGTCTCGCTTAATCCCGGTTTTCTCTTTTAAAACCTCGGCTTTTAATTTTTTTTCGGTGTTTTCTTCCTCAAAAGAGATAGTTTCCTTATTTTCTGAGTTTAATTCAAAACCCTCGCTTTTTTCAGTTTCATTGAAATCCAATTTTTTCACCTGACTTATTAAAAATTTACCGCAAGTTACATAAAAGGCGATAATTTAAACTTATCGCCTTTTATATTTTTAAAAATTTACTCCTCAGGTGTTGTTTCTTCCTCTATAATTTCAGGCTCGTTTCCAACCTCGCCCGCATCTGCATCTGCTTCCTCTGGCTTTTCGGTTACTTCTTCCGCGTTATGCTCGGTAAGCGCCACTGAAAGAATCTTTTCACCCTCAGCAACCCTCATTACACGAACACCCTTAGCAGGACGCGAGAAGGTTGAAATATCGCCGCTGAAAATTCTGATTATGATACCGTTTGAAGCAATCATAATAATATCATCATTTTCGCCAACAGGAATAGTTGCCGCAACCTTACCGAATCTCTCGGTTCGGTAGTTGATAAGACCTTTACCGCCTCTCGACTGCAAACGGTAATCCGCGATAGAACTAATTCTACCGTAACCCGTTTCGGTAACGGTTAAAATTCGGGTATTTTCATCGGTTATAGCCATATCTATTACCGAATCGCCCTCGCGCATATTAATCGCTCTGACACCGCGCGCCGTTCTGCCCATCGCTCTGACATCGGTTTCCTTAAACTGAATAGCCAAACCGTCCTTAGTTGCGATAAAGATATTTTGGTCGCCATTAGTCATTCTGACAAAGCCGAGTTCATCATCCTCATCAATGTTAATAGCAATAATACCGCTCTTTCTGGTATTTCTGAATTCCGAAACGCGAGTTCTCTTAATAGTACCCTTTTTGGTAACCATTGCGATATATTTTTCCTCGTCAAGCTCGCTTGCGGGAAGAATAATTGTTATCTTCTCGTCTGCCATAAGAGGCAAGATATTAACAAGGTTCATACCCTTGCTTGTTCTGCTTCCCTCAGGAATTTCATAAGCCTTAATGCGATACATTCTGCCTAAATTCGAGAAAAGCATAATCCAGTCATGAGAAGAACAAACAAACATATTCTCAACCGCATCTTCTTCTCTTGTGGTCATACCTGTAATACCTCTGCCACCGCGGTTTTGAACATTATAAGTATCGGCAGGAAGTCTCTTAATATAACCGTTAACTGTTTTAGTAAGAACGCAATCCTCCTCAGGAATAAGGTCCTCAATATCAACCTCTCCCGCAACATCGGTGATTTCGGTTCTTCTTTCATCCGAATATTTATCACGAAGATTTAATGCCTCGGTTTTAACAATATCGAGAATTTTTTCTCTGCTTGCTAAAATTTCTTCGCATTCTTTAATAAAATCTAATTTTTCTTGAAGCTCATCTAAAATCTTTTGTTTCTCAAGACCTGCAAGCTTACCTAATTGCATCTGAACGATAGCAGTAGTCTGAATATCATCAAGACCAAATCTCTCGCTTAAAGCCTCTTTACTTTCAGGAATAGTTTTTGAATTTCTGATAATTGAAATAACTTCATCAATAAAATCAAGCGCTACCTTCAAGCCCTCTAAAATATGAGCTCTTTCCTCTGCTTTGCGCTTATCATAAGCGGTTCTTCTATAAACTATATCATATTGGAAATCAATACAGTTTTGAAGCATCTCTTTTAAGGTTAAAAGTTGAGGTTTACCGTTTACAATAGCAAGCAAAATCGCACCAAAGGTGGTTTGCAAGGAAGTATAACGATAAATCTTATTAAGAACAACCTGCGGATTAGCGTCTCTCTTTAAATCAACGATAATTCTGATACCGCCGTCGCGCTTTGAGGAATAGTCAACAACATCATCAATACCCTCAATTCGCTTATCAGCCGCTAAATCATAAATATTCTTAACCAAATCCTGTTTTTTAACCTTATAAGGAATTTCGGTTATAACAATTCTGAATTTTCCGTTTGCGGTTTCCTCGATTTCGGCTTTGCCGCGAAGAATAATCTTGCCTCTGCCCGTAGCATAAGCGGCTCTTATTCCGCTTCTGCCCATAATGATACCGCCTGTTGGGAAATCGGGACCTTTAATATGCTCGCAAATCTCGCCAAGCTCTGCATCGGGGTTATCAATAAGGCAACACATACCGTCAATAACCTCGCCCAAGTTATGAGGAGGAATTTCGGTTGCCATACCAACCGCAATACCGCTTGAACCGTTAACCAAAAGCTGAGGAAAACGAACAGGTAAAACCACAGGCTCTTCCAAACGGTTATCATAGTTAGGACTAAAATCAACCGTTTCTTTATCAATATCATCAAGCATACTAAGAGAGAGTCTGTTCATTCTGGACTCAGTATATCTGTATGCCGCAGCAGGATAACCGTCTATATTACCGAAGTTTCCGTGTCCGTCAATAAGCGGATAGCGCAGAGAGAAATCCTGAGCCATACGAACCATCGAATCATAAACCGAAGCATCACCGTGGGGATGGTATCTACCTAGCACCGAACCTACTGTGTCGGCGCACTTTCTGTATGCCTTGTCAGGAGTTAAGCCGTTTTCATACATAGTATAAAGTATTCTTCTATGAACAGGCTTTAATCCGTCTCGCACATCGGGGATAGCGCGTCCCACCAAAACTGACATTGAGTATTGAAGCATACTCTGTTTAACTTCGTCTACAATTTCAACGGGCAAAATATTAGTTTCTTCATCACTGGGCCAATAAACCTTTTCTTGTTTAGCCATTTTTTTGCACTATCTCCTTTCCTTAAATATCCAAATCGGTAGCAAATACCGCGTTTTCTTCGATAAATCTTCTTCTGGGTTCAACTTCCTCACCCATAAGCATTGAGAAGGTTTCATCTGCAAGTTCGGCATCTGCCATAGTAACACGAAGCATTGTTCTGTGTTCAGGGTCTAAGGTTGTTTCCCAAAGTTGTTCAGGGTTCATTTCACCAAGACCTTTATAACGCTGAACATCAACATTACCGCCAAGCTCTTCTATAAATCTGTCTCTGTCCTCATCAGTGAAAGCATCAAAATATCTCTTTCCCTTTGCTACTCGGTATAGAGGAGGCTGAGCGAGATAAATATGACCCGTTTCGATAAGCTCAGGCATATAACGGAAGAAAAATGTTAATAAAAGTGTTCTGATATGGCTACCGTCAACATCGGCATCGGCCATAATAACGATTTTATCATATCTTAGCTTACTTATATCAAAGTTTTCGGCAATTCCTGTACCTAATGCCACAACAACAGGGGTTAGCTTATCATTTCCGTAAACCTTATCAACCCTTGCCTTTTCAACATTAAGCATTTTACCCCAAAGAGGCAATATTGCCTGATAAGTACTGTTTCTTCCCTCAACTGCCGAACCGCCCGCAGAGTCTCCCTCAACGATAAACAATTCGGTTTTTGTTGGGTCGTTTGAAATACAGTCTTTAAGTTTTTCGGGCATACGAGCTTTTCCGCCGATACCCGATTTGCTTCTTTGCAAATCGCGGGCTTTTTGAGCCGCCTCGCGCGCATTTGATGCGGCGATTGCTTTATCTATAATAATCTTAGCGTCATCAGGATTTTCTTCTAAATACTGATAGAGCTTTTGATTAACCAAGTCTCTTACGAGCTTACCAATAGAAGTATTACCAAGCTTTGCTTTGGTTTGGCTTTCAAACTGAGCGTCTGCAAGCTTAACCGATACAACCGCAACAACACCCTCTAAAATGTCGTCGCCTTTAAGTCTTGCATTTCCCTCTTTAAGCTTTTTAAAATCAAAAGCATATTTGTTAACAACATTTGCAAGACTTTGCCTAAATCCTTGCTCGTGAGTACCGCCGTCAACAGTATATAAAGTATTCGCAAAAGACATAACCTTTGTATCATAAGAGGTTGACCAGATAAGCGCGATTTCAGCAGTTTCTTCTCCTGAGGTATCAGCAAAATAGATAACATCTTTATTGATTTTATCCTTTTTCATTCCCTCTAAGATAAACTCAACATAGGATTTAATACCGCCGTCATACTTAAAATCGTCCGTTCTGTCAGGCAAATCTGCGTCTGAACGGCAATCCTTTAAAACAACCCTTATGCCCGCATTTAAGAAAGCCTGCTCGCGAAGTCTTTTAAGCAAGGTATCGTAATCATAACGGGTAGTATCGGTAAAAATAGTGGGGTCTGGCTTAAAGGTAACGGTTGTTCCGGTCTCGTTTGTATCCCCGATTATGTCCAAATCGGTAACAGTTGCACCTTTTTCATATCTTTGACGATAGATATGTGTTCCGTCCTTAACCTCAACCTCTAACCAACTAGACAAGGCATTAACTACCGAAGCACCAACACCGTGAAGTCCGCCTGATACTTTGTATCCGCCGCCGCCGAATTTACCGCCTGCGTGCAAAATGGTGAAAACAACCGTAACGGTGGGTATTCCTTTTTGAGGGTTAATACCCACAGGTATACCACGGCCGTTATCCGATACTCTTATTATACCGTCGTCTAAAATTTCAACCGTTATTTTATCGCAATAACCTGCCAAGGCTTCGTCAATAGAGTTATCAACAATTTCATAAACTAAATGATGAAGACCTCTCTCACCGGTTGAACCGATATACATACCGGGGCGTTTTCTTACCGCTTCTAACCCCTCTAATACCTGTATCGAATTTTCGTCATAATTTTCGGTAACAACAGGAGTTAAATTTTCGTTTTCCATTAAATTACAATCCTTTCATTTGGGATTTATCTATAAATTCTGCTCTTTTTTGCAGGGTTGTTGATGAAATTTGAGAAATATAAACCTTTTGCTCTCTTTTTTTCTCTGAGCAAACTATAAAAGACTTAGGAAGCTCATAAGAAACGGTTAAAACCTCACCGTTTTTTTCGGCTTTGGTTAAATAGTCTCGGGAGTTTTTTGAAATGGTTGTACTCTCTAAATCAAAAATACCTATAACATCGCTTGATTTTATAACTGTTTCCTGACCTAAATGGATATACATTAAACCACCCGCCCGTCTTTAATGTTTATAATTTTTCCGTCTTTCAAATTTTTTATATTAGAGGGGTCGCAACAGGTTATAAACGCCTGCATACCTCTTATATGGTTTAAAATAAAATTTTGCCTTTCAGGGTCTAACTCACTCATTACATCATCCAATAAAAAGAGGGGACATTCACCGACATCTTTTTCAAGAGCCTTCGCCTCCGCTAATTTTAAGGATAAGGAAACACTTCTTTTTTGCCCTTGCGAAGCATAACTTCGAGCCGAAAAACCGTTTATTTTAAAATCTAAATCGTCTCTATGCGGTCCTATACTAGTAACTCCGCTATACATATCTTCTTCTCTTGCAAGTTTTAATTTTTCTTCTAAATTATTTTTAGAATTTGATATATATTCTATATCTAAATTTTCCTTGCCCGAAGATATACCCGAATAAATTTCAGTTAAAAACGGATTTAATTTTTCTATATAATTTTTTCTTAAATTTATAATTTTTTGACCGTTTTCTGCAATTTCATTTTCAAAAACATCAAGCATAATGCTAAGGGTTTTATCATACTTGAAATCTTTTATAATTTTATTTCGCTGAGTTACAGCTCTCATATAATTTTTTAAAATTTCAATATAAGCAGGTTTACTTTGACCTATCGCAGTATCTAAAAATTTTCTTCTGAAAACAGGACCTTCGCTAACCAATTTTAAATCGGTTGGCGAAAAAATTATTGCATTAAAATTTCCTGCAAACTCTGAGGAGGATTTAACCTTTTTAGAATTTAAATAAAAATTTCTTTTTTCTTTTATCTCAATTTGAGCATCCATTTCTATCTCTTTTGAAATAAAATTCATATTTATTGAAGCTTTTTCTTTTCCAAATTTTATAAGCTCAATATCTTTGCTTCCTCTGAAACTTTTAGCTCCTGTAAAAAGCCATATAGCCTCTAAAAAATTAGTTTTACCCTGAGCATTTTCACCGCAAATAACATTCATTTCTTCGCAAGGAATTATTTTTCCTTCGTTTATGTTTCTAAAATTATTGCAGTTTAAATCTAAAACTCTCATTCTATCTCAAAGCCTTGATTTTCAAATTCAACCTTATCTCCTTTATAAAGCTTTTTTCCTCTCATAGTGCAAACCGCAGAATTAACCTTAACTTCACCGTTTTGAATAACTATTTTCGCGTGTCCCCCGGTGTAAACCATACCGGCAAGCTTCATAGCACTATCAAGCCTTATAAATTCTTCTTTTATACTAATTTTATTAAATTCCATTATTTTAACCTCATAGGCATTATCATATACTTAAATTCTTCGCCCTCTAATGGTAAAATTAAAATGCCTGCATTTGGTCCGTTAAATAAAATTTGAATATTTTCAGCATCGCAAGCCTTTAAAGCGTCTAATAAGTATCTGCTATTTAAACCTATTTCAAAATTTTCGCCCTCTAATTTAGTATCAAAAGTTTCGGTTGCTCTGCCCATAGAGGTAGCACAAGTGAAAACAACATTAAGTTCATTAAAATAACAACGAACAGGAGTTGAAAAAGATTCACTTATTAATAAAGAGACTCTTTCAATCGTATTTGTCAACTCTCTTGTGTTAATAACAACTCTTTGAGAGAAGTTTTCAGGAAGAGTTTTTCTGTAATTTACAAATTCACCGTCTATCAAACGAGAAATAAAACTATATCCGTTTATATTAAAGCTTATAAGGCGGTCTCCAACATTTATTTCTATATCTTCTTCATCTTCAGTTATAAGCTTAACTGCTTCTCCCAAAGATTTATAAGAAATAGTAAACTCTCCGTTCTTTTCACTGTTTATTTTTTCTTTTCTTATAGCTAGTCTATATCCGTCAATCGCAACTAACTGAACAGAGCCTTCTTCAAAAAGAATATTAACACCTGAAAGAATAGGTTTAGCACCCTCATTTTGAGCAGCTGCAAAAATAGTTCCTTTAACCATTTCAGCTAAAAGTTTTCCTGAAACTGAAAAACTGTTACCTTCTGCAACATTAGGCATTTCAGGAAAATCTGTTGCAGCCATACCCATAATATCAAAGGTTGCGCCCCCGCATTTAATATGGCAATTAAGTTTTGCATCAGTTTGGATTTCAACCTGCAATCCGTTAAGTCTTCTTAAAATATCTGCTAAAAGACGAGCATTAATAACAATATCACCCGGCTCATCACATTTAGCATAAATTTCTTTTTTCATACCCATTTCAAGATTATAAGAAACCAAGGTTATTTTACCTTGCTCGGCAGAAATTAAAATACCCTCTAAAACAGGCATTGAGGTTTTAGCACCAACAGTTCTTTGCAAATGAGAAACAACTTCTAAGAGCTTTGCTCTTTCAACCGAAAAAATCATTTTTTTCCTCCTATAAAACAATAAAAATATAACAGTAATAATAAGTGCGGTGGAAACGGTGGAAAACTCATAAAAACCTTTATTTTAAAAGGAATTTTAAAGTTTATAACCGATTTGATAAAATGTTTATAAATTTTTTTAAATTTAAGATATAAACACTATGTGGACAACTTATATGTTTATAAACCTTTACAGAGTGGATAACTTTTTAAATTAAAGTTCACTGCTGCTTTGAAGATTTTTAATAATATCGTCAACCAATTCGCGTTGGAAAGGCTTGTCTTTAAGAAATTCTTCAATTTTACTGCAATTATGAAGAACAGTTGAATGGTCTCTGCCAAAAAATTCGCCGATAGCTTTGTAAGAAAGGTCGGTAGTTTCTCTTGCGATATACATAGCAACCTGACGAGCAAGCACCAAAGAAGAAGTTTTTCTGTTTGAAACAATTTCTGCTTCTGAGATATTATAAGTTCTTGCAACCTCAGCTATAATCTTTTCAATTTTTATAGGCTCAGGCTGAGTATCATTTGCAACCTCTTTTATAAGATTTTGAACCATTGCAATAGTTGGAACTTTATTTTGAATTTGAATTATTGCTTGAAGTTTTTTAACAACACCCTCTATCTGACGGGTATTGGTTTTTATATGCTCGGCAATATAATATGTTATATTTGGATTAAGCTCAATTCCGAGCTGCTCGGATTTTTTTATGATAATACCAACTCTTGTTTCAAAATCAGGAGGAGTTATATCTGCAAATAATCCGCTTTCAAATCTAGACCTGATACGATCATCAAGAGTTTTAACATCGCGGGGAGGTCTGTCAAGAGTAACAACGATTTGTTTGTTATTTTGATGGAGAGCGTTAAAGGTATTAAAAAATTCTTCCTGAGTTTGCTCTTTTCCCGCAATGAAATGAATATCATCAATCAAAAGAACATCGGCATTTCTATATTTGTTTCTGAAATCGTTTATATTTCCAATACCAAGCGTTCCGCCCTGCAAGGACTGAATAAGCTCATTGGTAAAGCTTTCGCTTCTAACATATTCAACCCTTTTTTGAGGAAATTTTTTGTTAATATGATTTTTAATAGCAAGCATAAGGTGGGTTTTACCAACACCAGAAGGACCGTAAATAATAAAGGGGTTATAAATAATATTAGGATTATCGGCAACCGCAAAGGAAGCGGCTTGAGCAAAACGGTTGGTTGAGCCTACTATGAAGTTATTAAAGGTGAAAAAATCCTCGAAATTTAAAGAAGCATTTATGTTTTCTTCATTTTCAATTTCCTTTGATTCATCCTCAAAAATAACCGATACTTTAACATCAGATAAACCCATTACCTGACTTAAAGCAGATTTCATAAGTTCACCGTAATTATCTTCTATAACTCCTGCCATATATTCATTTTCATGAGAAACCAAAAAATTTCCCGAAGAAAAAGATATAGGTTTTAATTTACTTAAAAAGGTTTCAAAAGCAACTTCCGATATTTGATTTTTACATATTTCACATATTGCTTCCCATATATCTTCCAAAGAAGAAACAGACATTTTTTACCACCCTTTATATAATATACTATAATATTTATATTAATATATAGAAGTATATCATAAAATAAAAAAGTTTTCAACATTTTTATGTTTAAAAGTTGCATAATTTTTCTAAAAACCGAGAATATTAAAGTTAGAAAAAATTAAGGAAAAAAGGGATAAAATGAGTATCAGAACCGACCTTGCAATAGAAACAGATGAAAATAAAGAAAAATATATTTCAAATATAAAAAAGAGAGGAAAAATAAGTGTTTTAAAAGCTTTGGAAAAAGAAAAAAATAATAAATATATAACTATTGAATTTCCTGATATATTAAAAGAAGAAAATGACGAATTAAACGAAATTATAATTGATGTTTTAGGTGAATTTATAAATAAAAAAATAGAAAAAGTTTTTGTTGTAGGTCTCGGTAATCCCGATATGATAAGCGATGCAATAGGAGTAAAAACAGCTAAGAAAATACTCGCAACAAGACATATAACCTCGCTTTTTAAAAATGTATCAGAACTTAGAAATTTAAAAAGTGTGGCGGTTTTAACCCCTGATGTTTTAGGAAACACAGGCATAGAAACCGCAGAAATTATAAAAGCGGCAGCTAAAAAAATTGAGCCTCAATTAATTTTGGTTATAGATGCCTTAGCTGCAAAATCTCCCGATAGATTATTTAAAACAATTCAAATAACAAATAGCGGAATTTCACCTGGCTCAGGTGTTAAAAACAGTAGAAAAGAAATAAGTGAAAAAAGTATAGGCTGTAAGGTTCTGGCAATAGGGGTTCCAACCGTTGTTGATGCAAATTCTATAGCTTTTGAAATTAGCGGAAAAGAGGAAAATTACCGACCTGATTTGGTTGTTACTCCGAAAGATGTTGATATTTTAACCGAGAAGCTAAGTGAAATTTTAAGTTATGCCATAAATATATCTCTCCAACCTGATACCGACCGAGAAATAATTTTGGATTTGGTCTAAAAAACATAAAAAAAGCATAATTTTAAATAGGTGATAAAATTATGCGAAATTCTAATGTTTTAAGGGTGTTTTCGGCAATTTTAATTTGCTTTTCTATAATTATTTATAACGGTTTTGATGCAGTTTCTTTAATTTCAGAATCTCAAAAAAATGAAACTTCTATTCCTTTAAATGAAAAGTCGGAAGAAACAGAAATTAAAGAATTAACCGAAATAAAAGAAACTTTAAAAACAGAGGAAAAAACCGAAGAAGTAAAAGAAAGCAAAGAAGAAAAGAAAGAAACGGTTCAAGCCTCCTCAAATGTTAAAGGAAAAATAGCAGAAAAATATGTTTCTCCTTATTCTGCATCTCTTTCTTACGATAAAATTTATATAAAAAATTCAACCGATTTAGAGGTTAATATAAAAACTCTTTTAACTTCTGAGTTATCCTTTAAGGTTAAAAAGAATGATAGTCCTCAGGTGCTTATTCTTCATACCCATGCAACCGAAACCTTTATGGAAACCGACAGCGATTTTTACACCGATACTTATACTTCAAGAACAACCGATAAAGCAAAAAATATGGTTAAAATAGGAGAAATAGTAGCAAAAAATTTAAACGAAAACGGAATTAAAACAATTCACGACCAAACGCTTCACGATTATCCTAATTATTCGGGAAGTTATACAAGAGCGGCAAAAACAATAAATTCTTATCTTAAAAAATACCCCTCAATAAAAGTAGTTTTAGACCTTCACCGCGACGCAATATCAGGTTCAGACGGTTCTAAACAAAAGCTTGTTACTAAAATAAACGGTAAAAAAGCGGCTCAGGTAATGATAGTTATGGGAAGCCAGAGCGGTACGGTTAAAAACTTCCCTAATTGGAAAGAAAATTTAAAACTTGCAGTAAGACTGCAACAAAATCTTGAAAAGGATTATCCAACTCTGGCAAGACCTTTAAGCCTCACCTCAAAAAACTATAACGAGAGTTTAACCAAAGGCTCAATGCTTATTGAATTCGGTACCGATGCAAATTCGCTTGACGAAGCAAAATATTCGGCGGAAATGGTTTCGAAAGCACTTATAAAAACATTAAATAATTCATAAAAAAGGAGTTTTTTAAAATCAAGGACAAATATAAATTATTTTTTAAAAGCCTTTATATTTCGCTTGTTGTTATACTTTGCTTAGGCGGGTTTGTTTACGGTATTTCTTCGGCTTATAGAAACACAACTCTGATAACCTTCGGGGAATATAAAAACCCCGTTGAATTTTCAGACGGGGTTTTAAGAGTATTAGATTTTGAGATTGATTTTTAGATTACGCCTCTATAATAAAGACCGCGAGTATGCTTAATGTCAGGCGAAAGGCCTTTTTTATAAGCCGAAACAACCTCTTTTACCCTTTCGGGCGTTTCGTTTGTGAAATATAAAATATGATAATCTAAGCCGTTAAGCTCTGGTAGTCTGTCTGCAAGCCAGAGTGGGAGACTATTGAATAATTCACTATATCCTAATCGGCAACGAACAGGAAATTCTATGCCCATTCGGTCGGTTAAGAAGCCTTTTTTATTGCAAGAAGAACAGGACACACCGTTTTTAACAGGACAGTTTTTAAAAAGCATAAGCGGAATATTTCCGTAAGATATAATTCCTTTCTTTAAAGAGGAATTTATATTTTTTATATCGCTTAATTCAAGCTCTCCCGAAAGAGTTAGAGCCTTAACACCTAAATTTTCAAGAACGGTTGCAGTTTCGCTGTTATAAAGATTAAGAGAGGTATCTGCAAGAGGTATTATGTTAACCTCTTTACAAAGTTCGATTAAAGCAATATTGCCGCAAAATGCGGCTTTTCCACCGTTTTCTTTGAATTTTCTGAGCAGATTTAAAATAATCTTTTCGTCCTTTATTCCGCGAGGTATATCGGCAATAAAAGGAATATTATATTTTTTTATTATTTCTGTATTTTCTTCTAACGGATAAATTATAGCCTTAATACCGCTTAAATTTTCGGGTATTTGATTTTCATTTTGAACCCTTATTAAAAGTTCGGGTGTTTTATCTGATTTTTTATGATTTTCAAGTTTAGATAAGGTTATATTAGATGATTTTCGCTTAACTTCTGCTCTTTTCTCATTTAATTTTTCGCAAAGCTCTCGCCTTAAAGAATTAAGCTCGCTTTGGCTGATAAAAAGTCCGTCATCTACTGAAATTTCAAAATTTTCGCAATAATAAGGGGTTGAGCCGAGTTTAGACAGAGCTTTTTTAATATCGTCAGCAGTAGTCGGGCGGTTTTGTGCTTTTTGCGGAACAGCACCTTTAACCGAAACCTCGTTTTCACCGTCGAAACCTAAAAGGGTTATAGGATAATTTTCTTTTATTTCGGATTTTAAGTTTATTTTAACCGATTGCCTTTCATTTCTGTAAAGCTCGTGGAGTACAGGAAAAGCTTTGTTTGCGCTTAAAACATCCTCTTTTGTTCGGATACCGAACATATCGCGACCGAGGTTATCGGTATAATAACCGTTTGTAAAACCTGAACGGGAGAAAACATTTTTTAAGGTTTCGTCAAGCTCTTTGTTTATATATCCGTTATAAAGAGAAAACTTTGCGGCAGAGGTTGCGGCGGCAACATATTCAGGGCGTTTCATTCTGCCCTCTATTTTAAAAGACCTAACACCCATATCATATAATTCACTAAGATATTCTAAAAGAGATAAATCTTTCAGGCTTAAATCATAGCCTGTGCCGTTTTTAGCTTCAAAGGGAAGTCGGCAAGGACCTGCGCAAAGACCTCTGTTTCCGCTTCGAGAGCCTAAAAATGCGGATAATAGGCATTGACCTGAAACCGACATACACAAAGCTCCGTGAACAAAAACCTCAACCTTAATATCAAGCTCTTTTGCCCTTTTGCAAAAAACTTCAAGTTCTTGTTTGCTCATCTCACGCGCCACAACAACTTGGCAAAAACCTAACTCTTTTAAAATTTTTAACGCCGAAACAGAATGAACCGAAGTTTGAGTTGAGGCATGAAGCGGCAAATCGGGAATATAGGTTTTAAGAAGCTTAGCTAAACCTAAATCGGATAGAATTATGCCGTCTATTCCCATATTATAAGCATTTTGAGCCAAATAAAAGGCATCTGAAATTTCATTTTCTTTCAACGCAATATTAAGGGTTAAATAAACCTTAACCCCTCTGATATGACAATATTTAATAGCTTCGCTAAGCTCTTTTAAATCGAAATTCTGAGCATTTCTTCTGGCAGAAAAATCCTTAGCACCGAGATATACCGCGTCTGCGCCGCTGCGTACTGCGGCAGTCAGCATTTCGAAATTTCCTGCAGGAGAAAGAATTTCTGCATCTTTAAATTTTTGCATAAAACAAGTCCTTAAAAATTATTACTTTATCATTTTACCTTATTTTAACGAAAATTTAAAGAGCAAATTAATATTTTTAAAAATTTTAGTTGACATTGGGTAATGCTTTTGATATAATATCAAGGTGCGATAATTTAATATGTGTAAATGCGAGTGTGCTGGAATAGGCAGACAGGCACGTTTGAGGGGCGTGTGTCAATGACGTACGAGTTCAAGTCTCGTCACTCGCACCAAAAATTCCAAGGACTTTAAGTTCTTGGAATTTTTACTTATTAACTCTTCACTTTTCACTCTTCACTAGAAGAGTCCTTGGAATTTTGAGGTAATAAGTAATATGTAATAGTGAAGAAGTTCGGTGTCTGCTTCGCAGACTAAAATATAAGAAATTATATAAAAACTAAAATACGAACTATTTAAGGAGAATACAAAATGAAACTTTTTTTAATGCTTTTAATTTATATTATTATTTTTCTTTTAATATTATTGTTAGGTCTGGCGTTTATCGGCGGGCTTGTTTTCCTTATCATTTTATTAACCAGAAAGAAAAATAAAGGCGAAGAAAACGGTGAAATAATAATAGAAAACCCTGAGCCTGCAACCGAGATAAAAGAAAATTATTAATCGAATTATTGTAATACGAAAACGCAGAAAAGCATATTAATTTTGCTTTTCTGCGTTAATTTTTATTTTCTTTTTAGTTTAGCCTTATACCATTTATAAAATACGATTATTTCTGCCACCATACAAACCGGAATAGCAACATAAGTATCAACTACTGAATGTTGTTTGATAAATGCGGTTGAAAGACAGATTATAATGCAAAACAAAACGATAAATGCTTTAAATGTCCAGTGCGCCGACTTCTCTTTTAACCAAGCCGACGCAATACCTATCGACATTGCAACATGGAGCGATGGGCAAACCCCTGTATTAGTATCGGCAGAATAAAGCGCGCCAACCAAATCGGTTAAAAGGTTATCTCTTGCAAATTCCTCAGGACGAAGCATTTGCTTTGAGGGATAAACTATAAATATAACCGTAGCCAAAAGCTGAACTATTATAAAATAGGTTTGAAGCGCTTTAAAGCTTTCAAGACTGTAAAATAGAAAGTATATAAGCGAGAAAGCGATAAGAGCATACCATAAAACATAAGGTATAACAAATATTTCAGAAAACGGAATTATATCATCGAAAAAGCTATGAACAATATGGCAGTTTTCGTTTGGTATAAAGTTTTCAGTTAAATAATAAAGGGCAAAATATAACGGCCAACCGAGAATTAAAAACAAATGTCTGTATTCGGGCGAGGTTATATTTTTAAGTCGCAAGCCCTTATAGCTTACAGTGGGTTTAGTCAACATGGGCACCTCTAACTAGATTTTTATTCTTTTTAGAATAGTTTTAGATGAAAAATATGCGAGAGTTAGGGAAATAATGTCTTTTAAAACGAATATAAAAGAGCCTGCGGCAAACGAGGACAGCATATCCCCTTTCGACATAAATAAAATCCATAAAATGCCGATTAAATGGCAAAGTATAAGACCTGACGCGCTAAAACCTATATTTTTAAATACATTTTTGCTTTTTCGGCAAAATCCGCAGAAAAGGCTCAAAAATAAAAAGCCGATAATATATCCGCCCGAAAGCCCGAAAAGAACTCCGATACCGCCATTAAACTGCGAAAAAACAGGAAGCCCCACAGCGCCTGTGAAAATATAAGCCACAACCGAAAGAGAAGCCCATTTGGCGCCTAAAAAATATCCGCAAAATGCGATTGCAAAGGTTTGCAAGGTTATGGGAACACCAAAGGGTGTTTGTATTGAAATCTGCGAAAGCAGAGCGATTATAGCGGCGAAAAGAGCCGAAAGAACAATATTATGTATATGTTTTTTAGGTTTCATATATTTCCTTATATCAAGGGTTGTCAAAACAGATTAAAATTTTGACAACCCTTAAATTAAATATAATTTTTAAATTATGCTAAGCCCTCTGCAACACCCATAAGAATAATTCCTGCAAAAACCGTGAAAACAACCGCATAGTGTTTAAGTGAAAGCTTTTCTTTGAGGAAAATGCGAGAAAGCAATACTGAAAATACGCAATAAGCCGAAATCATAGGAGTTGCAACGGTTGGGTTACCGAAATCATCGCCTATTGCATAGATATAGAAGAATTGACCTGCGGTTTCGCAAAGTCCGCCGGCAAGCTTCGGCAAATCTTCTTTGATTTTGAGCTTTTCGCGTTTGATGATATATACATATATAAATGCGATTAAACCGCAAGCAAAAAATGTATATTCATAAGCGATATTTGCTAAATCTTCATTAACAATGCCTTCATCTAATAAAATGGCATCAGCAAAGGTTCCGAGACCGTCTAAAATACAATAGAAAATCGGGAAAAAGATTGCTATAAAGCTATTAACATATTTTTTGTTTTCGCTTTTTTTGCTGAGTGCTTCTGCTTCTTGGTCGTTTTTCTTTTCAACAAATGCCAAGCCGATAACACCGATGGTTACAAGAACGATACCAATCCAAGTGAGAGTATCGGGAAGTTGTTTTAAGAAAATAAGGCATAAAATGCAAGCTACCGCACCCGATGAGTTGCAAATTGGTGAGGAAACCGAGAGCATTATATATCTGAGACCTATGTATCCTAAAATCATTGAGCCGATATAAAGGATTATTGCAGGCGAATATTTTAAAAATACCGAGAAATCAAAACTGCCGCCGTCTAAGGTGCTTTTAAGGGTGATAGTAGCGTGAGCACCCATAATAAAGCCAACTGCTGTTACAATTTTCCAATGACTGTATTTATCTTTCGGGTTTGAACCCATTTTTGAAAACAAATCCGAACCGCCCCAGAAAAAGACGGTGATTAATGCAAATATAAACCACATAATTTTTAAATTCCTTTCTTAAATAAAATCTTTAAAAAAGGACTAACGGGGGCGGTCTGCGGCGAAAATGCCTGTTTGAAAGGATTTTTTTAAGTCTTTTCGTCATATATTAGTCTGCTAATTTTTTTGCGAAATCAGCAAGCTCCTTATCGTTATAAAATTCGATAGTTATAGTACCTTTGCCTTTTGAGGTTGGTTTTACTAAAACCTTTCTGTGAAGCTCGTTTTTAAGCGAAAGCTCAACCTCGCTGTAAAAATTAGACTTTTGCTCTTTTTTCGGCTGAGGCTTTTTCTTGGCTTGCGCCATTCTTTCAAGCTCGCGCACCGAAACACCGAGCAATGCTAACCTGAACATCTTTTCTCTGAGGTCTGCGTCGGTTGCTGAAAGTAAAGCTCTTGCGTGGCCTGAGGTGATTTTGCCCTGCTTTAAGGAGTCAAGCTCTTCTTCGTTTAAGCCTAAAAGTCTTAAAGCGTTTGCAACCGCCGAACGAGATTTGCCAACAATTTCGGAAACCTTTTCCTGAGTTAAGGAATATTCGTCCATCAAAGCTTTGTATCCCAAAGCTTCTTCAACAGGATTTA
This sequence comes from Clostridia bacterium, assembly GCA_017537365.1. Taxonomy (GTDB): domain Bacteria; phylum Bacillota; class Clostridia; order Oscillospirales; family Acutalibacteraceae; genus UBA737. Next base: position 59,178 of record JAFYKZ010000022.1, on the reverse strand, counting down.
AATCCTCGCGTTGCAAATTCTCGATTAAAGCTAATTCCATAAGAGTCTGATCGTCGGTATCCTTTATCATAACAGGAACTTCCGTAAGCCCTGCCAAACGGCTAGCTCTCCAACGGCGCTCACCTGCAATTATCATATATCTTCCGTTTGCTGTTGGTTTAACCACAATAGGTTGTATAAGACCGTGCTTTGCGATACTGTCCGCAAGCTCAGATAAGGCTTGCTCATCGAAGTCTTTTCGAGGTTGATTTCTGTTTGGCTCTATGTCATTAAGATTAACCGTAACAGCATTATTGTTGTCGGTTGAATTTTCATTAAAAAGCGAATCGAGTCCGCGTCCTAAACCACCCTTTTTAACTGCCATAGTCTATCTTCTCCTGTTCTTTTTCAAAAATTCTTTTGCTAAATCATTATATGCAAGGCTTCCCTTTGAACGCTTGTCGTAATACTGAATAGGCATACCGTAGCTTGGCGCCTCCGAAAGTCTGACAGCGCGCGGAATAGCTGATTTATAAAGCTTGTCTGCAAAATATTTCTTTATTTCACCAACAACCTGTTGGGTTAAATTGAGTCTGCCGTCAAACATAGTAAGCACTATTCCCTCAATCTCTAAGGTTGGGTTATAGAGTCTTTTTACCTGACGAACGGTTGCCATTAACTGCGAAAGTCCTTCAAGAGCAAAATATTCGCATTGAATGGGAACTAAAACGGTGTCGCTTGCGTTTAATGCGTTTATTGTTATAAGACCTAATGATGGCGGACAGTCTATAAATATGTAGTCATACTGTTCTCTGACCGCGGCTACCGCCATTTTAAGCTGAGCTTCGCGGCGGTCAATTTCGATTAAATCAACCTCTGCGGCGGCTAAGTCTATTGAGGATGGAACAATATCAACATTTTTATATTCGGTTTCTAATCTGGCTTTTTCGGCGGTTGAATTACCTATAAGCAGGTCGTAAGACGAAATTTGAACCTTTTTCTTGTTTATTCCGTAACCGCTGGTTGTGTTTCCTTGCGGGTCGGCGTCAATAAGCAGAACCTTTTTGCCTGCAATACCTATCGCGGCGGCTAAATTAACGGCGGTTGTGGTTTTTCCAACACCGCCTTTTTGATTAACAACGGAAATGATTTTTCCCATAAATATGCCCCTTTCGGCAGTTTTAAACCTATAAAACTTAAAAATGTTTCACATGAAACAATTAAAATCAGAATAATTTAAACTCATTATATCAGTATTATGAGAAAAAGTAAAGTTAATAATATGTAAATAATGCGCAAAAATTTTACGCATTAAAACAATCAAACTAATTGGTTTTGTCTCCCGGCTTGAAAATAAGCGCCATTAAAAGACCAAAAAACACCGAAGCGGTAATTCCTGCGGCGGTTGCGGTGAGCCCTCCGCTCAAAATTCCTAAAAAACCATGAGTGTTAATTGCCTCTTTAACTCCGCAAGCCAGACTGTACCCAAAGCCTGTTAAGGGAACGGTTGCGCCCGCGCCCGCAAATTTAACGATAGGCTCATAAACTCCAATCGCGGTTAAAATCACCCCCGCAACCACGAAAGAAACCAGTATTCGTGCGGGTGTGAGCTTGGTATAGTCGATTAGTATTTGCCCGATAAGGCAGATAAAACCGCCCACCAAAAACGCTTTCAGGCAATCGAGTAAAATGCTCATAAAAATTCTCCTTTAAGTAAAAAAATAAGAATGTTTCATATGAAACATTCTTATTTTTCGTCTTTTGTATTAAAATATTCATCTAACTCAAAGGTGTTTGAAAGCTCTTTGACGGCTTCGTCGTATTTAAGATGACGAACCCTTATAGTATCGGCGTTTTCGCTGCAAACCGTAAGCCTTATTCGGCAAATGCCGAGCATTCGGTCCATAGGAAAACGGGTTATCTTTAATTGACCAATATTCTTCTTAGGGCAATAAAGCTCGCGGGTATTAAGAAAATAATTACTCTGGGCGAAAACAAAGTCGCCAAGCTTGAGCGAACCGCAGTTGTATTCAAACAGACAGGTATGGGTATATATGATAAGGAAGCCAAAGCAAACGATTGTTAAAAATTGAATGAGTCGGCTGAAACTCGGAAAAAGGTATGCCGAAATTAAAGCGGCGGCTATCATAAGAAGCAGATAAATGCCGGGCCACATTAAGAAAAGATTTTGGATTAGCGGTCTTTTTTCAGGTTTCAGGACTTTTCCTTTATGGGTTAAGAAAGGAAAAAATTCTTTAAAATCCTCTTGAATTTTCCGCCTTTTACCCGAAGGAACAACCACTTGCGAAACCGATTTCGAATTATCAAAACCGCCAACGCTAACCTTTAATGTATAGCGGTGGAGAAGCCTAAGCAGAGGTGTTTGCTCGATTTTGATATTGTTAACTCTTGTTCGGCGGAAATAGGTCTTAGTTCTAACAAAGAAGCCGGATTGCACAGCTATCTTCTTTTCGCCGAAAGAAACCTTAAAATTAATATGCTTTAAAAATGAATAAAGGAACGAAACCGCGTAAGACGCGAGGATTACCAAGGAAACTATATTAACGATAGGCGGAAAATAGGTATGGAAACGGCTGGTTATATTGTTAATACCGTCAAACAAAGCACGGTCGATACCAACACCAACAAGATTTGCGATTTGGCGAAGGGTAGGCACCCATAAAATCATACCTGTTGCCGCTGAGGAGGTTGCCGCCGCCATAATTGCAACCTTAAATGCCGAAAAACGAACCTTTGAAATTGTTTTATCGGGATATATAATACTTAAAAGCTCTCTCGCCTCTTTAAGCTTTAACTTGAATTGAAAATCTGATTTTCGGGTAACGCCTGCTTCGGTGTTAATTCGGCAGGTTGCCGCTCTGAATAGCATATCCAAAGGATTTTGCTCGGTTTGGATAGAAGAAAGTCTTGAAATTCTGATTTTTGATTTTCTGATAAAAAGCACACCTGTTTTTATGGTCAGCAGATTATCCTCTATTATAAGCCTGAAAGCTATACAACGGATTATTGCGGTTAAAATAACCACCGTAACAGCCAACATTTCTAAAACAAAAAGCCAGGTTAAATGGCGGTCGGTAAAATAACGGATAGCCGCTGTAATGAAAGGAAAAATCAAAACAAATAAAAACGGTTTTAAAAAATTGAAAACCATTAAAGGATGGGCGCGGTAAACCTTTTTCATTATTTACCTCCCACTCCGAGCTCGTCTATAAGCGAGGTTATGTCCTCGTCAGACATATCAATTATAAAGAGTCTGAAACGAGCCGCTTTTAAAAAGAGTATCGAAAGACCAAACAACCTTGCTAACGGGGTTTGAACGGTTTGGGAATGAATGAGACGGGAGAAAGGCATTATGTGTGTGTTTTCAATCAAAACACCTCGGGTTATAACAACCTTACCGTCGAAAACGGATATACGGCAGCTTTTTATAAATTTCGGTAAATACCAAAAATTAGCAAGCAAACTTAAAAATAAAATAACCGATGCTATAATTATGAAAGCGAGTTTTGGTAATGGAATAACGAAAAAAATACCTAGTAATGCTACGGTTAACATAACAACTCTAATGCGCCAAAGAGTTAACGTTTTTTTGGGTATGATATAGGTTTTCAAAAGAGCTCACCGTCCTTTGTTTTTGAAAGCTTATTTCTTGATTTTATCCCAATATTCCTTGTATTTTTGTTCGGTTTTATTATCACCGAATTTATAATATTTCTTTGTTTTAATATTATCGGGCAAATATTGTTGGTTTACATAATGCATAGGAAAATCGTGAGGATATTTATAATTTTGACCTTTTATTTCCGCTTCGTCTCCGTCGAAATGCTTATTTTTTAGCTGACGAGGGATATCGCCGCCTACACCTGCGGTTATATCTGCCATTGCCGAATTAATCGCATTATAAGCAGAATTTGATTTTGGCGAGGTTGCAACAAGAATAACCGCGTTTGCAAGCGGTATTCTGGCTTCGGGAAGTCCAACCATTATAGCGGTATCAACTGCGGCTTTAACAATAGGTATTATTTGAGGATAAGCCAGTCCAACATCCTCGTTTGCGCAAACTAAAAGCCTTCGGCAAGCGCTCGGTAAATCCCCTGCCGCCAAAAGTCTGCCAAGATAATAAACTGCGGCATCGGGGTCTGAGCCTCGCATAGATTTCTGATATGCCGAAATAATATCATAATGCTCATCACCCTCGCGGTCGTATCTTACGGCATTAGAGGAAAGAATTTGCTCTAAAATATCATCAGTTATTTCGGTTTTATCGTTGTTTTCAGCGGTTAAAACGCAAAGTTCAAGCATATTTAAGGATTTTCTAACATCCCCTGCTGCCGCGGTTGCCATTTTTTTAACCGCTTCGGGCGAAATTATAATTTCCTTGTTTTGCTCTTGTTTTAAAATAGTTATTCCCCTGTTTATAACCGATATTATATCTTCGGCTGAAAGGGTTTTAAATTCAAAAACGGATGAACGGCTTAAAATTGCCGAATAAACATAAAAATATGGATTTTCGGTTGTGGAGGCAATAAGGGTTATATCGCCGTTTTCTATGTATGAAAGCAGAATTTGCTGCTGTTTTTTATTAAAATACTGAATTTCATCGAGATATAAAAGTATACCGCCCTGAGCATCAATACTTCCTATGTTAGAAACGATTTCCTTAATATCGGCGGTTGAGGCGGTAGTTGCATTCAGGTGGTAGAGCTTTTTGCCGCAATTATTAGCAATGATATTTGCAACGGTTGTTTTGCCAACGCCCGACGGACCGTAGAAAATAAGATTGGGTGTATTTCCCTGCTCAATTATTTTTCTGAGGATTTTCCCCTCTCCTAAAAGTGCTTTTTGACCTGCAACCTCGTCTAGATTTTTAGGTCTTAGTCGGTCAGCCAACGGCGAACTCATTTTACCACCACCAATACTAAAAATAACTATATATATGTATATTATACTTTTAAAAACACAATAAGTCAATAAAAATCGGGTTGTGAAAACACGAAGAAAAAAGCTACTGAATATTTTTCTTGCATTCAGAGTAAAATTATGGTATTATGTGTGCAGTTTAAGGGAGTAGCCGACGGATTAATCCGCAGCAAAGGCGTCAATACGGTTTTAAAAAACCCGCTTTTGCATTAAACGGCAAGACTTTTACTGTGTTTAGGGCATAGTAAAGGTCTTTTTTTATTCCTTAAAAATGAAAGAAAGGTTGATTTGATGGAATTTTTGCAAAGCTTCGAATTTTTAATCGAAGGTATCAAAATGCTTTTTGAAAACGGCGGTTGGAAATACCCTGTTATGTGGGCTATCGGCGGTTTGCTCATTTTCTTGGCTATTCGCTTTGATATGGAGCCAACTTTGCTTTTACCGATGGGATTTGGAACAATACTTGTTAATATCCCCCTTTCAGGCGTTATCGGTAAAGACGGCGCGTTAACTACCCTGTTTAACGCAGGTATCGCTAATGAACTGTTTCCGCTGATTTTGTTTATAGGTATAGGCGCGATGATAGATTTCGGACCGCTGTTATCTAATCCAAAGCTTATGATTTTCGGCGCGGCGGCGCAGTTTGGTATTTTCTTTACTTTATTTGTTTCTTCTTTCTTCTTCAAGCTTCCCGAAGCCGCTTCTATCGGTGTTATCGGCGCGGCAGACGGTCCGACTGCGATAGTTGTTGCTAATGAGTTATTAGGACCAAAGAGTAATATAACAGGCGCAATAATGGTTGCGGCATATTCATATATGGCATTAGTTCCGATTATTCAGCCTCCTGTTATAAAGGCTTTAACCACCAAGAAAGAGCGCCTTATCCGTATGCCCTATTCTCCAAAGAGCGTTTCTAAGCTAACCAAGATTTTATTCCCTATTATCATAACTGCGGTTGCAGGCTTGGTTGCACCCGAATCGGTAGCTCTGGTTGGCTTCCTTATGTTTGGTAACTTAATTCGCGAGTGCGGTGTGCTTAATTCTTTATCGGATACAGCGCAAAATGTTTTAGCAAACCTTGTAACTATTTTCTTAGGCTTTACTATTGCTTGCCGTATGGAAGCTACCGAGTTTTTAAGACCTCAAACCTTGCTTATCTTAGGTTTAGGTTTAGTTGCATTTATTTTTGATACCGCTTTCGGTGTTATCTTTGCTAAGTTCTTGAATATTTTCTTGCCGAGAGATAAGAAGATTAATCCTATGATAGGTGCGGCAGGTATTTCTGCTTTCCCGATGTCAGGCAGAGTTGTTCATAAAATGGGACTTAAAGAAGACCCTCAGAACTTCTTGCTTATGCATTCTATCGGTGTAAATGTTTCAGGTCAGATTGCTTCGGTTATCGCCGGCGGTTTGATTTTAGGCACTCCGTTGTTTAGATAGAAAGGAAGGCTGAAATTATGTTGTTAAACTCTATTATTCAATATTCACCCGATAAAATGTTTGATAGCCTTAAATTTTTAGGTGTAGGTATGCTTAGCATTTTCGCGGTTATAGGTGTTATTATCTTGATAACCGTGCTTCTTAATAAGATTTTTTCGGGTAAAAAATAATTTATTGGTTTACTAATTGTAAAAACTGGTATATAATAGGATTACGGTGTTTGCCGTAATCCTATTTTAATTTTTAGGAGAATAAAATGGAGCTTAATTCTAAAACGATAAAGAAAATTTTGTTTATTATCTTTTGCGGTGCGGTGATTTTTACCGCTATTCAAAAGCTGCCGAGTGTTTGGGCGGGATTTTCGGTTGTAATTTCCCTCTTTAACCCAATTATCGCGGCGCTTTGCCTTGCTTTTGTTCTTAATGTTTTGCTGAGAGCCTTAGAAACAAAGGTTTTCGCATTTATGGGAAATAGCAATAAAAAGTTTGTTAATAAATTGAGGCGTCCTATTTGTTTAGTATTAACCTATCTTATAGCTTTCGGTTTGGTTTCGCTTTTAATTCTCGTAATCATACCCGATATTATTGAAACCATAACCTATATTGCCGAAAAGCTTCCCTCTTTTGTTACAAAGAGTTATAACCGTCTCGGTGAGTTGCTTGAAAGATTTAAGATTGATAAGGAAATTCTGCCTGAAATCAAGATTAATTGGAACAGTATTTTTGAAACCGCAAAATCTTTGGTTTCCAATTATTATAATAAAATTTTTGATGGCGCTATCGGTATAACCACTTCGGTAGTAGGCGGTGTTTATAATACCATTTTCAGCTTTGTTATTTCGGTTTATATATTGGCGCAAAAAGAAAGAATCGGCAGATTTGTTAAAAGGGTTATAGATGCGTTTATTCCCGAAAACCAAACAAAGATTATTTATCATATAGCTTTAAGAACAGAGGAAGCTTTTTCAAGATTTATCGGCGGTCAGCTTATAGAAGCGATAATTTTAGGCGCGCTTTGTTTCGTTTGTATGATTATTTTCAGATTGCCGAATGCTCTTATTATTTCGGTGCTTATAAGTGTTACGGCATTAGTTCCTGTTATCGGTTCAACGGTTGGTGTTATAATCGGATTTTTGCTTATAGTTATAACAAATCCTCTAAAAGCGATTTTGTTTGTTTTGTTTATACTTGTGCTTCAACAGGTTGAGGGAAATCTTATTTATCCAAGGGTTGTAGGAAAAGCGGTAGGTCTTCCCGGTGTTATAGTTGTTTGCGCGGTGCTATTAGGCGGCAATATCGGTGGAATTGTTGGCGCGCTTATTGCGGTGCCCACTGCGGCGGTGGTCTACACCCTTTTGAAAGAAGCGGTTGAAATAGCAAATGAAAAGAAAAAAATGAATTTTTCAAAAAAATAAAACCTTTTTAGTTTTTCATTCCCCTTTATAGATGTAAGAAATAAGATTTCGAAAAATTTAAGAAGTTTAAGGAGAAAAAATCATGAAAAAAGTGGCAAAAATTTTAGCGGTTCTTTTTATGGCGGTTGCGATAGTATCTTCACTTAGCCTTTCGGTATTTGCGGTGAGCTATGATTTGAGTCCGTATATTGAGGAAAAAGGTATCCATACCAGTGTTGAGTTAGAGGTTGGCGAAACTCATATGCACGGCTCGGCTATTTGGGTTCAAAACGGCGGAGAATCATATTCGAGCAATGATAATGTTATCAGAGCATTGAGCGATGGTTCGGTTGAAGCGGTTGGTGTGGGAACGGCTTATCTTATGAATCAAGGCACAACCGGTATGTATCAGATCATAGAGTATACCGTGGTTGAAGCAAAAGAAGAAGGCTCAGTTATAGGCGGTTTACTGCCTGTCCCCGATTCCGATGATGACGATTCTGATACCCTTTTGGAAGAAATTTTGCCTGAAACCGAAGATGAAATTGAAAGCGAAATTATAAAAAATAAAAGCATTTTTGGAATGATAGCCGGATTAGGCGCAGCTGCTGTTACTGCAATAGCAAGTATGGGCGCAGCAATTATCGGCGCAGGCTTTTTTGCTCTTATTTGGCTTTTGGCAATAGGTATTCTTTTATATCAAATTGTAACAATAGTTAGCCTTAGCAAAAAGAGTATGGGTGCGAGGGTGTTACCTGAAATAAAGGAAACCGAAAGAACGGTTAGACAGGGTATGCCTGATAAAACTGTTTGCCCTAAGTGCCAGACTCCGTTTGGTGAGGGCGAATTCTGTGCAACCTGTGGAATTTCCAAAAAGACAAAAAATGTTTATGTTGTTCCGATTAATAAGCGAATGACAGCCCAAAACTTTGAGAAATACATAAATGAATGGCTTGCTGAAAACCCCTATGCTTGTAATGTGAAATTAAATGTTGATACACATCAGTCTTTATTCTTGCCATTTGTTAAATACAAATTCTTTGTTAAAAAAGCTTCTATTGAGTTTGATGTTTCGAATACTCCAAGTAAAAATCAGTACGGTTTTGCTTTCCTTTATAAGTTCCGTTTGTTCGGACCTATCGGTTATAGCGGCGAAAAGCATTTGGCAGAATGGAAGAAAAATAATCCTGAAGCTATGGTTGTTTCAAATAGGAGCGGTCGTATCCAACACTTCGGAAGCCAAAGCGGTTTCTATGCGCAGTATTATAACTATGTTTTCTATAAAAAACCAAAGAATTAATAATTTTTAAATTAGGTGGAGATAGTTTTAAGACTGTCTCCGCTTTTCTTTTTTAATCGAAAAATTTTCCTATTATATTGACAATATCTTTTCAAAATGATATATTTAAAAATAAGCATTTTATTATAAAGGACGGCGATTTTGGTGGAAAAACGATACTACCAAAAAGAAATAGAAACTATGCCGGTTGAAGAGCTTAAAAAACTCCAGTCGGAAAAGCTTGTAAAACAGGTTAAGCATGTTTATGAAAATGTGCCTTATTATCGCGATTTAATGGATAAAAAAGGGGTTACCCCTGATGATATAAATGGTATTGAAGATTTGCATAAGCTTCCCTTTTTAACCAAAGCAGATTTAAGAGAAGCATATCCTTACGGTCTTTTAGCAAAACCGCTCGAAGAGTGTGTCAGAATTCATTCAACTTCGGGAACAACCGGAAAACGTGTTGTTGCTTTCTATACCCAAAATGATGTTGATTTGTGGGAAGATTGTTGCGCCAGAGCAATAGTTGCGGCGGGCGGAACAAAGGAAGATGTTTGCCATGTGGCTTACGGTTATGGTTTGTTTACCGGCGGCTCGGGACTTCATGGTGGCTCTCATAAGGTTGGTTGTTTAACTCTTCCTATGTCCTCAGGCTTTACCGAGAGGCAAATTCAGTTTATGCAGGATTTAGGTTCAACCATTCTTTGCTGCACTCCGTCCTATGCGGCATATATCGGAGAAACCTTAAAGGAAATGGGTATCTCGCCTGACGAGCTTTCTTTAAAAGCGGGTATTTTCGGTGCAGAGCCCTGGACCGAGGAAATGCGCAGAGAAATTGAAAAGTCTTTGGGAATTAAAGCTTATGATATTTACGGTTTAACCGAGACCTCAGGTCCGGGTGTTTCTTTTGAATGTGAAGAGCAAAGCGGTATGCATATTAATGAGGACCATTTCTTAGCCGAGATTATTGACCCTGAAACAGGTGAGGTTTTGCCTGAGGGCAGTAAGGGCGAGTTGGTTTTCACCGCTCTTGATAAAGAGGCCTTCCCTCTTCTTCGTTACAGAACCCGTGATATTTGTATTTTATCCAGAAAGCCCTGCTCTTGCGGAAGAACCCATATTAAAATGACCAAGCCGATGGGCAGAAGCGATGATATGCTTATTATCCGCGGTGTTAATGTTTTCCCGAGTCAGATTGAATCGGTATTGCTAAGCGAGGGTTATCAACCTAACTATCAGATTGTTGTTGACAGAGTTAATAATGTTGATACATTTGAGGTTAATGTTGAAATGAACGCAGAACAGTTCACTGATATTGTAAGCGGTGTTACTGCTATGGAAAAGGCTTTGGCAGAGGCTATGAAAAAGGTGCTTGGTATTAATCCTAAGGTTAATCTGGTTGCTCCAAAGAGTATTGTTCGAAGCGAAGGCAAGGCAGTCCGCGTTATAGATAAGCGCAAATTGCATGATTAGGAGATGAAATTATGTCATTAAAACAGCTTACTATCTTTGTTGAAAATAAAAAAGGTGCTTTGGTTGAGATAACCGATACCTTAGCTTTAAATAATGTTAATATCCGCGCTCTTTCAATCGCGGAAAGCGAGGAATTTGGTATTTTGCGTTTAATCGTTAATGATAACGATGCTGCTATAAATACTTTAAAGGATAATTTTCTTATTAAAACCACCGAGGTTGTTGGTGTTAAAATAGGTGATGCCCCCGGTAAGCTTTCAACCGCTTTAAAGGTATTAGATAATGCAGATATAAATATTGAGTATTTATATGCATTTATGACCAGAACTGAAAAGCACGCTTATGTTGTGCTTAGAGTTGCTGATAATAAAGCGGCAGAAGCTGTGCTTGAAAAGGCGGGCTTCCATCTTATAACCGATGAGGATATTGATAAATTATAATCAAATTTTAAGCACAAATTTTTCTTAAAAAAGAGAGATTTGTGCTTTCTTTTTGCTTGACTTTAAAGGCTTATTATGATAAAATATATTGAATTGTAAATAATACTAGAAGAAAGGCAGTTTTTTAAATGAAGGTTACCCTTAAAGATGTTAAAATATATCAAAAAGGAATATTCAAATCGGGTGATTTTTCTTTTGAAACCGATAGTCTTTCTATTCCCTCAGCGCCTCAAGGTATTATTGTTTCTAAATTAAATAATTGTTTTGTTTTTCCGGCTTTTTGTGATGTTCATGTTCATCTGAGAGAGCCGGGTTTTTCATATAAAGAGGATGTTTTATCGGGAACTATGTCAGCAGCGGCAGGAGGATATAGCGATGTTTTCTCAATGCCAAACTTAAATCCTGTTCCTGATAGCGAAGAGCATATAAACGAGCAGATATCGGCTATTAAAGAAAAAGCGGTTATAAATGTTCACCCTTATGCCTCAATAACAATAGCTCAAAAAGGCGAAGAGCTTTCCGATTTTTACAGCTTAAAAGATTTATGCGCAGGCTTTTCGGACGATGGGCGCGGAGTTCAATCCGAAGAATTAATGCGAGAAGCTATGATAAAAGCCAAAGAGCTTGATAAAATAATAGTAGCTCATTGTGAGGATAACAGTCTTTTAAACGGCGGTTATATTCACGATGGCGAGTATGCAAAGCTTCACGGGCATAGAGGAATATGCAGTGAAAGTGAATGGAAACCTGTCCAGAGGGATTTGAAACTGGCAAAAGAAACGGGAGCTAAATACCATGTATGCCATATATCCTGCAAGGAAACGGTTGAACTTATAAGAAAAGCCAAAGCCGAGGGCGTTGATGTAACCTGTGAAACCGCGCCGCATTACTTGGTTATGAATGATATGGACCTTAAAGAACACGGTAGGTTTAAAATGAATCCGCCAATCAGAAGCGAAGAGGACCGTCTTGCATTGTTAGAGGGACTTAAAGACGGAACGATTGATATGATAGCAACCGACCATGCGCCTCATACCTCAGAGGAAAAATCTAAGGGACTAGAAAAAAGTCTTATGGGAGTAGTAGGATTAGAAACTGCGTTTGCAGTTTTGTATACAAAATTAGTTAAAACAGGTGAAATAACTCTGGAAAAGCTAATTGAAGTTATGTCTATAAATCCGCGAAAAAGATTCGGGCTTTCAGAAACAAACGATTTCTGCGTTTTCGATTTGAATGAGGAGTTTATAGTAAACCCCGAGGAATTTAAGTCAAGAGGCAGAGCAACCCCGTTTGAAAACGAAAAGCTTTCGGGCAAATGCAAGCTTACCGTTTGCGGCGAAAAAACAGTATATCAAAACATTTAATATATTCAGGAGGAAACTAAAATGGCAAAAAGAAAAGATATTAAAAAGATTTTAATTATAGGTTCAGGACCTATTATTATAGGTCAGGCTGCTGAGTTTGATTATGCGGGAACTCAGGCTTGCCTGGCATTAAAGGAAGAGGGCTATGAGGTTGTTCTCTGCAACTCAAACCCTGCTACTATTATGACCGATACCACCATTGCAGATAAGGTTTATATGGAGCCTTTAACCCTTGAATATATTGCAAAGATTTTAAGATTTGAGCGCCCTGATGCGATTGTTCCGGGAATCGGCGGTCAAACCGGCTTAAACCTTGCTATGCAGCTTGAAAAGAAGGGCATTTTAAAGGAATGCGGTGTTGAGCTTTTGGGTACTAGCAGCGAAAGTATTGAGCGCGCTGAGGACCGCGAGCTGTTTAAAGAGCTTTGCCAGTCTATCGGCGAGCCAACCATTCCTTCTGAAATAACTTATAACATTGAGGAAGCAAAGGAAGCGGCAAGCAGAATAGGTTATCCTGTTGTTCTTCGTCCTGCATTTACCTTGGGCGGAACAGGCGGCGGCTTTGCTTATAACGAGGAAGAATTGGTTGAAATAGGTCTTAATGCGTTTAAGCTCTCCCCTGTTTCTCAGGTGCTTATTGAAAAGAGTGTTAAGGGATATAAGGAAATCGAGTTTGAGGTTATGCGCGATTCTAACGACCACGCTATAACCATCTGCGGTATGGAAAATATCGACCCTGTTGGTGTTCATACAGGCGACTCTTTGGTTGTTGCGCCGATTTTAACTCTTAACGACCATGACCTTAAAATGCTGAACGATAGCGCAATTAAAATCATTAAAGAGCTTAAAATTGAGGGTGGCTGTAATGTTCAGTTTGCGCTAAACCCCGAAAGCTCTGAATATTATCTGATTGAGGTTAACCCTCGCGTTTCGCGTTCTTCTGCTTTGGCTTCAAAGGCGAGCGGATACCCGATTGCGCGTGTTACCGCTAAAATTGCGGTTGGTATGGCGCTTGAAGATATAGAAATTGCTAACACAACTGCGGCATTTGAACCAAGACTTGATTATATCGTTGCAAAAATGCCGCGATTTCCCTTTGATAAATTTGCAAACGCACCGAACACCTTAGGAACTCAGATGAAGGCAACAGGCGAGGTTATGGGTATTGGCTCAACCTTAGAGGAATGCTTGCTTAAATCGGTTCGTTCCTTGGAAACAGGCGCATATCACTTCCATTTGCCTAAGTTTGACGGTAAAACAAAAGAAGAACTTTTCGATTATATCAAAGAGTTTAAGGATGATAACATTTTTGCGGTTGCAGAATTAATGCGTTTGGGAGTTTCGGTAGCCGAGCTTCACGAGGCAACCAAAATCACCGCTTATTTCTTAGAGTCTATCGAGAAAATGATTAAGCTCGAAAAGAAAATTGCTGAAAATAAGGGTGATATCGAAACCCTTAAAGAAGCAAAGGTTATGGGCTTTGGCGATAAGTTTATTGCAAAGCTTTGGTCAGTTTCTGAGCGCGAGGTGTTTGACCTTAGAAAAGCAAATAACATCTTCCCGATTTATAAAATGGTTGATACCTGCCATACAAATGCTTATATCCCTTATTTCTATTCTTCATATCAGGGTGAAAATGCATCTGTTTTAACCGATAAAAAGAAGATTATCGTTTTGGGCGCAGGTCCTATCCGTATCGGTCAGGGTGTTGAGTTTGACTATTCAACCGTTCACGCTGTAACAACTATTAAAAACTCAGGCTATGAGGCTATTATTATAAATAACAACCCCGAAACCGTTTCAACCGACTATACCTGTTCGGACAAGCTCTATTTCGAGCCATTAACCACCGAGGATGTTATGAACATTATCGAGTTTGAAAAACCTGAGGGTGTTATTGCGTCATTGGGCGGTCAAACTGCGATTAACCTTGCAGAGCCTCTTATGAAACACGGTATAAAAATTATCGGCACCGATTGCGCCGCTATCGAAAAGGCTGAAAACCGCGATAGCTTCGAAAAGGTATTAAAGAGTCTCAATATTCCTCAGCCTAAGGGCAAAGCGGTTACTAATATTGAAGCAGGTGTTGCGGCTGCTGCCGAAATCGGCTACCCTGTTTTAGTTCGTCCTTCCTTCGTTTTGGGTGGACGCGCTATGCAGATAGTTGCAGATGAAAATCAGCTTCGCCATTATCTAAAAACCGCCGTTGAAATTGATGAGGATAAGCCTGTTCTCGTAGATAAATATATCTCAGGTAAAGAGGTTGAGATTGACGCTATCTGCGATGGCAGAGATGTATTTGTTCCGGGTATTATGGAACTTGTAGAGCGTACAGGTATCCACTCGGGAGACTCGATAAGCGTTTACCCGACATTCAGCATTTCAAATAAGGTTAAGGGTATAATCCTTCAATATGCTAAGCAGTTGGGACTTGGTATCGGAATAGTTGGTCTTTATAACATTCAGTTTATTGTAGACGAGAACGACGATGTTTATATAATCGAGGTTAACCCCCGTTCTTCAAGAACCGTTCCTTTCTTATCAAAGGCAACAGGTTATAGCCTGGCGGATATTGCAACCGAGGTTATCTTGGGTAAATCCCTAAAAGAGCAGGGTATTTTTGATGTATATCCCGAGGAGAAAAAGCGCTATTATGTTAAGGTGCCGGTATTCTCATTTAATAAAATCCGCGGACTTGATGCATATCTCTCACCCGAAATGAAGTCAACAGGTGAAGCTATCGGTTATGACGATAAGCTAAACCGCGCTCTTTATAAGGCTTTGCAGGCTAGCGGTATGAAGCTTCAAAATTACGGAACAATCTTAGCAACTATTGCAGATTGCGATAAGGAAGAAGCGTTACCTCTAATCCGCCGATTCTATAATTTAGGCTTTAATATCGAGGCAACAAAGGGAACTGCCGAATTCTTAATTGAAAACGGAATCAGAACCCATGTGCTTAAAAAGATTGGCGAGGGAAGCGAAGAAATTCCTGAGGCTATCCGTCAAGGTCATATCGCTTATATCATTAATACAAGAGATATCAATTCCTCAGGTCCTGTAACCGATGGTTTTGAAATTCGCCGCGCGGCAACCGAAAACAATGTAACCTTATTTACCGCGCTTGATACTGTTAAGGTTTTACTCGATGTTTTAGATGAAACCACTATCACAATTTCTACCATTGATTCGTGAGGTAATTATGACACAGGGAATTTATAAAGTTATTTCTAATATAAATATAGCTCCATCTGTTTTTAAGATGGAGCTTTCGGGAGATACTTCCGCTTTAACCGCTTCGGGTCAGTTTATCAATTTTAAAATTGACGGACTTTTTCTAAGAAGACCTATTTCGGTTTATGATTATAACGATAAAACCGTAACCGTTATATATAAGGTTGTGGGAGAGGGAACTGAAATTATGAGCAAAGCCCAAACAGGCGATAGCTTCGATATTTTAGTAGGTCTCGGCAACGGCTTTGATATAGTAAAAAGCGGAAACAAACCTTTACTTATCGGCGGTGGCGTTGGTATTCCGCCTCTATATAACCTTTGCAAAAAATTAATAGCCGAGGGCAAGGATGTTTCGGTTATATTAGGTTTTAATACTGAAACTGAAATTTTTTGCGAAGAAGATTTTAAAAAGCTTGGAGCCAAAGTTTTTGTAACAACGGTTGACGGAAGCTACGGTATAAAAGGCTTTGTTACAAATGCTATGGAAAACATAGATTATGATTATTTCTATACCTGCGGACCTATGCCGATGTTCAAAGCGATAGAAAATACCGCTAAAACGAGCGGTCAGTATAGCTTTGAGGAGAGAATGGGCTGCGGTTTTGGAGCTTGTATGGGATGCAGCTGCAAAACCAAGTACGGAAACAAGCGAATTTGTAAGGACGGTCCTGTTTTAGAAAGAGAGGAGATAATATGGTAAACACAAAGGTTAATCTTTGCGGTATAGAGCTTTCTAATCCTGTTATCCCCGCGAGCGGAACCTTTGGTTTCGGCTATGAGTTTGCAGAGCTTTATGATATAAATATGCTCGGAACCTTCTCTTTTAAGGGAACAACTAAGGACGCGAGATTTGGAAACGATACCCCCAGAATTGCCGAAACACCAAACGGTATGCTTAACTCGGTTGGTCTTCAAAACCCAGGGGTTGATAAGGTTAAATCTATCGAGCTCCCAAAGCTTAAAAAATGCTTTTCGAAACCGGTTATGGCAAATGTCAGCGGTTTTTCGGTTGAGGATTATGCTTATACCTGCGAAAAGCTAGACGACGAGGAACAAATCGGTTGGTTTGAGGTTAATATTTCTTGCCCTAATGTTCACGGTGGCGGTCTTGCTTTCGGAACAAGTGCAAAAAATGCCGAGCTTGTAACCAAAGCGGTTAAAAAGGTAACAACTAAACCTGTTTTTATAAAATTATCCCCTAATGTTACCGATATTGTGGAAATCGCAAAGGCTTGCGAGGCGGCAGGGGCAGACGGTGTGAGCCTTATAAACACACTTCTTGGTATGCGAATAGATTTAAAAACTAAAAAACCTATTTTGGCAAACAAAATGGGAGGTTTTTCAGGGCCTGCGATTAAACCGGTTGCTTTAAGGCAGGTTTATCAGGTTTATGATGCGGTTAAAATTCCGATTATCGGTATGGGCGGTGTGTCTACTGCCGAGGATGTTATCGAATTTATGCTTGCGGGCGCAACCGCCGTTCAGGTTGGCGCGGCTAATTTGGTTGAGCCTTATGCTTGCAAAAACATAATCGAGGATTTGCCGAGGGTTATGGAAAAATATAAAATAAACAGTTTAACAGAAATTATAGGAGGCGCTCATAATGGGTAAGGATGTAATTATAGCTTGTGATTTTTCAAGTCGCGAGGCAACACTTGAATTTTTAGATAAGTTTACAGGCAGAAAGCCTTTCGTTAAAATCGGTATGGAGCTTTTTTATGCTGAGGGTCCCCAAATCGTTAAAGATATTAAGGCAAGAGGCCATAAAATATTCTTAGACCTTAAACTTCACGATATCCCGAACACAGTTAAAAAATCAATGGCAGTTTTGTCTCGCCTTGATGTTGATATGACCAATCTTCATGCGGCAGGAACTATCTCTATGATGCAAGGCGCGTTGGAGGGTTTAACCAGACCAGACGGAACAAGACCTTTACTTATTGCGGTTACTCAGTTAACTTCTACCGACCAGGAAAGAATGGAAAATGATTTGCTTATTAAAGAGCCTATTGATAAGGTTGTTATGCATTATGCAAAAAATGCCGAAATCGCAGGGCTTGACGGTGTTGTTTGCTCACCGTTAGAGGCAGAGAAGGTGCACGATACCTGTGGCAAGAGCTTCTTAACAGTTACCCCTGGTGTTCGCTTTGCAGATGGTGATATCGGCGACCAAAAGCGAGTTATGACTCCTGCCCAGGCTAAGAAAATCGGAAGTGATTATATCGTTGTAGGCAGACCGATTACCGCAGCAGAAGACC
Organism: Clostridia bacterium; assembly: GCA_017537365.1. Taxonomy (GTDB): domain Bacteria; phylum Bacillota; class Clostridia; order Oscillospirales; family Acutalibacteraceae; genus UBA737. The sequence continues at coordinate 41,374 of JAFYKZ010000022.1, read as the reverse complement.
CGGTTGCAGCTTATGAGCGCTGCTGTGCAGAGTTTATAGATTAAATCATAATTTTCTATGATTTTGGAGAAGGCTGAATGTCAGATGAATAAGATATAAAAGGAGAATTGTTATGGAAAGCTATAAAAGAGAATTTATTGAGTTTTTAGAGGGCGCAGGTGTTTTGAAGTTTGGCGATTTCACCGCTAAATCAGGCAGAAAAATCCCTTATTTCATAAATGCGGGCGATATTAAAACAGGCGAGCAAATCTGCAAGCTTGGCGAATTTTATGCAAAGGCTTATTTTGAAAAGGTTGGTAACAAAAAGACCGTGCTTTACGGACCTGCTTATAAAGGTATCCCGATTGCAGTATCGGTTGCAGTTGCTCTTGCTAAAAACGGTTTGGATGTTCCTTTCTTCTTTAATAGAAAAGAGGAAAAAGACCACGGTGAAGGCGGAGTTTTCGTTGGTTATAAGCCTCAGGCGGGCGAGGAAATCGTTATCGTTGAGGATGTTATAACCGCAGGAACTGCTATTCGCGAGAGCATGGAAATTCTCTCTAAAATTGAGGGAACAAAGGTTGCCGCAACTTTCGTTATGGTTGACCGCAAGGAAAAAGGTAAAACCGAAAAATCTGCAATGGCAGAGGTTGGCGAGGAATACGGCTTCCCTGTATATTCGGTTGTTGATGTTTATGATATTATCGAGTATTTAGAGGAAGACGAGAAAAACCGCGAAAATGTTGAAAGAATAAAGAAATACTTAGAAGTAAACGGCGCGAAAGAATAGTGCAAAATGCAAAGTGCAAAATGCAAAATTAATATGTTTTATTCACATTGTTTTATACTTTCAAGGAAAGGATTAAAAAGATGAGAAGTTTAATTGATATAGCAACTTTAACGGTTGCGGAAATTGATGAACTAATCGCAACGGCAGATGATATTATTGCAAATCCTGAAAAATATGCGCATAAGTGTGCCGGCAAAAAGCTTGCAACCTTGTTTTTTGAGCCTTCAACCAGAACAAGACTCAGCTTCGAGGCGGCTATGTACGAGCTTGGCGGTAATGTTTTAGGTTTTTCTGAGGCAAACAGCAGCTCTGCCGCAAAGGGAGAAAGTGTTGCCGATACCGCTAAAACTGTTAGCTGTTATGCCGATATTATCGCTATGCGCCATCCAAAAGAGGGCGCGCCCTTGGTTGCATCAATGAACGCGTCTATCCCTGTTATCAACGCGGGTGATGGCGGTCATAACCACCCAACCCAAACACTTGCCGATTTATTAACTATTCATAGAGAAAAAGGAAGATTTGATAATTTAACCGTTGGTCTTTGCGGAGACCTTAAATTCGGCAGAACGGTACACTCGCTTATAACTGCGCTTCGCAGATACAAAGGAATTAAATTTGTTTTCATTTCTCCAAACGAATTAAAAATGCCCGATTATGTTAAAGCTTCGCTTGAAAAAGAGGGCTTTCCTTATATCGAAACAACCGATTTAGAAGAGGTTATGCCTGAACTCGATATTCTTTATATGACCAGAGTTCAACAAGAGCGCTTCTTTAATGAGGAAGAGTATTTGCGTCTTAAAGATAGCTATATTTTAACTCCCGAAAAGCTTTCTAATGCAAAACCTGATTTATCAATTTTGCATCCGCTTCCGAGAGTTAACGAAATCAGTGTTGCTATTGATAAAGACCCCAGAGCTTGCTATTTTAAACAGGTGCTTTACGGAAAATATATGCGAATGGCATTGATTTTGAAATTATTGGAGGTCGAATAAAATGACAGTTAATGAAATTAAAAACGGCATTGTATTAGACCATATAACCGCAGGTAAGGGTATGGAGATTTATAATCTTTTGGGACTCGATAAGCTTGATTGTCAGATAGCCCTTATCAAAAATGCGTATTCTAAAAAAATGGGTAAAAAGGATATTATTAAAATTGATGCTGATATAGAGGTTAATACCGATATAATCGGTTTTGTTGACCCTGATATAACCGTTAATGTTATTAAAGACGGCAAAAATGTTGATAAAAAGACTATTGATTTGCCCGAAAGACTCGAAAATGTTTTGGTTTGTAAAAATCCTCGTTGCATTTCGGCAACCGAGCAGGAACTACCACATGTTTTCACCCTTGCAGACCGCGAAAACCGAGTTTATCGCTGTTTATATTGCGAGGCGCAAGCAAAAGATTAAATCGGGTTTCAGGAATATTTTTATTTATATACAAATCGTAGGGGAGGCATTTATGCCTCCCGTTTTTATTTTCAAATGTGAATTTATAATAAATAATAATTTGTAGGGGAGGGCGCGGAGACCCTCCCCTACAAATCAAAACGATATTGGTAATTTTATAATTCTTTTTCCTTGTTTTATGGCGTAATCAAATGCTATTTTTGTTCCGCTTTTGCGGTTTTTGGGCGCGCATTGTTCGTCGTAATAAATAATACAAATTTGGCTTTTGTTTATCATTTCAAAATTCCTTTCAACATAAACCGCTTTGCCTGAATTTTTAATTTTTTCAGGATAATAGGTTTCCTCATAGCTTTTTAAAAGATAATTTTCATAATGTTTACTGATATTAGGATATTCTGCCCTAACATAAATTCGTTTTATGTTGGGGTATTTTTCTTTTATTTTTGTTACTGTTTCTAAACAAAGGCCGTCAAAACGGCTTTTACTTCCAAACATAAATGTATCAACATTTTCATTTATAATTAAATTTTCTATTATTTCGTAAAGTGTTAACTTTAATTCTTCAGTTTCATTTATTTTCCTATGACCGAAAAAGCAACAAGTATTGGTATTCATAATCCACACCCTATAAGTAAATAATTATTTACTTATTATATAATATTATTCACTCAAAGTAAATATATCTGCAATTACATATTATAATAAATTGCCTTATTTTTCAGTAAAATATATTTATAAATGAAAAGGGGCGATGAAATGAAAACCGAGTTTCCAGAAAGATATATTACTCTTGGATTAAAGATTGCATATTATCGAAGAAAAGCCGGTTATACTCAGGAATACTTTGCCGAGCTTATCGGAAAGAGCGTAAGTTTCGTGGGACAAGTTGAGGGGACAGGTACAGTGCGCGGTGTTTCTTTGGAAACATTGTTTAAAATTGCGCAGGTGCTCAAAGTATCACCGTCCAAACTGCTTGAAGAAGATTAATTATATATAACAAATCGTAGGGGAGGCATTTATGCCTCCCGTTTTTATTTTCAAATGTGAATTTATAATAAATAATAATTTGTAGGGGAGGGTCTCCGCGCCCTCCCGATAAATTTGTTTTGGCTTAAAAAAACGGGAGAACGAGGAGGTCTCGGCTGCCGCCTCGGTCGGTGCTTCTGCTTCGCAGAGGTGTCTGCCAGACACCCGCACCCCTCCCCTGCAATACGATTTTTGTATTCGTGCTGCAGGCACACCGAAATTATTAATCATTCATTTTTATCGTCCCGAATAAATCTTGTAAAAATTTAATTATTATGGTAAAATATCTTTGAATGTACGAAAGGAGTGGGATAAATGCCGATAATTAAAGAGGCGGAGCTTAAAAACACCTTAAAACCTGAAAAGCTTTTGCCGGTTTATATCCTTTTCGGGAGAGATAGTTATTTGAAAAAGCTTTATTCCGATAAGATTTTAAAGCTTGTAACCACTCCGGACGATGTTTTTAATTATAATAAATTTGAAACCGGCTGCGATTTGCAGGAGGTTTCGGTTTCGGTTGACCAGATGCCCTTTATGGCGGATAAAAGGTTTGTTGAAATCTGTGATTTCGATTTTGAGCATTGTTCCAAATCCGAACTGGACCGCTTAAACGAAATATTAAAGGATGTTCCTGATACAACCGTTTTAATTTTAAGATTTGATGCGATAGAGATTGACCCTAAAAGCTCTAAATTTAGTGGTTTGGTTAAAAGCGCTCAGCAATCGGGCGGCGTTGCGGTTGATTTAGGGTTTAGAAGCAAAGCGGAGCTTAGCAAAATGCTAACCGATGCGGCGGCAAAGCGCGGCAGCGTTATGGATAGAAGTGTTGCCGATTATTTAATAGAGCTAGCAGGCGACGATATTAACACTCTTTCAAATGAAATAACTAAGCTTTCAAACTTTAAAAAAGGCGAAAAAATCACTCGCGAAACGGTTGATTTGGTTTCGGTTAAAACGGTTGAAGCATCGGTATTTAAGCTTGCGGAATTTATATTAAACTGTGATGCAACTTCGGCGGTTAAGCTTTTAGACGAGCTTTTATTTATGAGAATCGAGCCGATTGTTATACTCGCCACCGTTTCCTCGGTTTATATTGATATAACGAGGGTTCATTCTGCAAAAAGCTCGGGGCTGGGGCTTAAAGAGGTTGCAGAAATATACCCCTCATATAAATCTAAAATGTTTGTTTTGGAAAAAGCTTCAAGGCATTTGAATAAAAGCTTTGATTCCAAGAAAATTCATTTAAGTTTAATGTCTCTCAAAGAGGCGGACGAAAAATTAAAATCGGTAAAAATCGAGCCTAGAATTATTTTAGAATCGCTGATAATTAAACTTGTGTACATTATTGCAAAGGGAGAAAGCATTGATTAAACTTAAACAGACGGTTATAGTTGAGGGCAAATACGATAAAATAACCCTCGAAAATGTTATAGATGCTCTTATAATTAAAACCGATGGTTTTGGTATTTTTAAGGACAAAGAAAAATGCGCTCTTATTCGTAAAACAGGTGAGAAAAACGGTATTATTATAATGACCGATTCTGATTCGGCAGGCTCGGTTATTAGAGGATATATTAAAAAAATAGCCTCAAACTGCGAGATTATTAATGTTTATGTTCCGTGTTTGAAAGGTAAGGAAAAGCGCAAAGCTTCACCCTCAAAGGAAGGAATTTTGGGGGTTGAGGGTATGAGCGCTCAGGTTATTTTAAGTGCGCTTGAAAAAAGCGGTGTTATGGCAGATGAGGTTCGGGAAAAGCGAGAAAAAATCACCAAAACCGATATGTTTGAATTTGGTCTTTCGGGAACTGAAAACAGCGCGGATAACCGAAAAAAATTGCTTAAAAAATTAGAGCTTCCTGAGAATTTATCCCCGAACGCATTGCTTGATGTTCTTAATAATTTTTATAGTAAAGAAGAGTTTTATGAGGTGATGAAAAATGGCTAATACCAGCTCAAAGCTTAAAATTTTATATGTTTTAGAAATTTTAAGAAAGTATTCAGACGAAAATCACCCTTTAACAGCCGCTTATATTATAGAAAAATTAGAAGGCTTTGGTATTTCTGCCGAGCGAAAATCGGTTTATGCCGATATAGAGCTTTTGTGTGATTTTGGGTTTGATATTATAAAATCAACCTCACCGAAGGGTTGGTTTTTAGCAAGCCGTGAGCTTGAAGCCGCAGAGGTTTATATGCTTAGCGACGCGGTGCGTTCGGCAAAATTTATAAGCGCTAAAAAAACCCGCGAGCTAGTTGATAAGCTTTATTCCGAGCTTAGTGTTTTTGAGGCAAAGCGCAATAAAGACGCGGTTTATTTTTCGCTTTTCGGCAAATGCGATAATGAATCGATTTATTATAATATAGATAAAATAAACGAGGCTATCAAAGAGGGCAAACAAATAAAGCTTGTATATACCGTAAGAGCGATTGACGATAACCGAAATATTATAAAAAAATCAAAGGAAATGACTATAAATCCTTATGCGCTTGCTTGGGAGGACGATTGCTATTATCTTTTGGGAAATCATATAAAATATGATAATTTAATTCATTTAAGACTTGATAGAATGAGCAAGGTAGAGGTTTTAAAGGATAAAGCGAGACATTTTTCTGAGGTTTCCGATTATAAGGAAAATTTTGATGTTGCTGATTATGTCAATAAGCTTTTCGGTATGCATACCGGTGAGCAGACCGCGGTTGAGCTTAAATGCGATAAGTCTATTGCAGAACCTGTTTTAGACCGCTTCGGTGAGGATATTTTTATTAAAAGTGAAACCGAGAAAGACTTTTCGTTTTCTGTTAAAGCGGTGGTTTCAGATGCACTTGTAACCTGGATTATAAATTATTCGGATAAAATTGAGGTTGTGAAACCCGAAAACTTAAAGGAAATGATTAAAGAAAGAGCACTTTTGGTGCTTAAAATTTACGAATAGCGAGGCTATCTTTATGCGAATGCGAAAAAAGAAAAACTTAGAGGAAAGGCTATCGGCTGTTGGGGATATTCTTTTTATAAGTGATATAGAAGACCGCAATTTTAAAACCGCGAAGGACGATAAGGAATACATAGATTTCAAAAATTGGTTTAAAAACGATAACCCGATTTATCTTGAAATCGGTTGCGGAAAGGGTAAATTTTCCTGCGAATACGCTAAAAGCCACCCCGAAATTAATTTAATTGCGGTTGAAAAAACGGCTAATGTTTTAGTTTCTGCCTGTGAAAAGGCGAAGACGGAAAATATTGAAAATCTTAAATTTTTAAAATGCTCGGCTGAATATTTAGAGAAATATATTATGGAAAACAGCATTGAAAGGTTATTTCTTAATTTTTCTTGTCCGTTTCCTAAAAAGGCTTATGCTTCGCATAGATTAACACATATTAAATTTTTGGAAATCTATAAAAAGCTTTTAAAACCAACTGCCGAAATTCATCAAAAAACCGATAATATGCATTTTTTTGAGTTTTCGATAGAGCAGTTTACTTTGGGCGGTTTCAAGCTTAAAAATATATCTCTTGATTTGCATAATAGCGATTTTGAGGGCAATATTGAAACCGAATATGAGCACCGTTTTGCCTCATTAGGTCAACCGATTTACAGATTGGAGGCATATCTTAATGATTGATTTCGGTATTGAAAAGATTGAGCCTTTGTGTAAAGAGTTCGGTGTTTTGCTAGACGATGAGAAAAAGAGAAACTTAAATTTATACGGAAATTTATTACTTGAATGGAACGAGAAAATAAATCTAACCGCTATAACTGAACCCGAAGAGGTTTTATATAAGCATTTTTATGATTGTCTTTTGTTTTTAAAGCATTTCAGTCCAAAAGAAAACGCGAGCCTTGCCGATGTTGGAACGGGTGCAGGTTTTCCTGCAATGGTTTTGAAAATTGCAAGACCTGATCTTGATGTAACCTTGATTGACAGTCTTAATAAAAGACTTATATTTTTAAATGAGGTTATAGATAAATTAGGACTTCAAAAAATAAAAACCGTTCATATAAGAGCGGAGGAAGCAGGAAAATCCAAGCTATACCGCGAGAAGTTCGATGTTGTAACCGCGAGAGCGGTTGCTAATCTTCCAGTGCTTTGTGAATACTGTGCACCGCTTGTTAAGGTTGAGGGAAATTTCGTTGCTATGAAGGGTCCGTCTGCCAACGAGGAAGCCGAGAAATGCGGAAACGCCGAAAAGGTTTTGGGACTTAATAATCCAAAGATTATATGCGAAACCCTGCCCGAAAATTCCAAAAGAGCCTTTGTTATTTATAAAAAAATATCGCAAAGTGCGCCAAAATATCCGAGAAAGCCCTCTGATATATCAAAACAGCCGTTATAACGCGGCTGTTTTTAGTTTTTTATGCCGAAAAGCGCGACCGAATTTTCTTTACAACAGGTAGAATTTAACCGATAATTGTATCGAAAGGGGCGTTTTTATGCACACCATATCGGATAAGAAAATTTTGATGCTAAAACCCGAACAAATAGTATTAAACAGGCGAAGCGGAAGGCAAGTGATAGATGATTATAACCTCAGGCTTTTAGCCGATAGCATACATACTCTCGGAATGATAGTTCCCTTGGCGGTTTATAAATCGGAGGAAAAAGAATATATTTTAATTTCGGGTGAAAGACGGTATAAAGCGGCAAAGCTTGCGGGGCTTAGAAGAATACCCTGTGTTCTTCATAAGGCAACACCCGTTTTAGCTGATATTTATACCATAACCGAGAATTTAAGCCAGGCAAAGCTTCATTATTTTGAAGAGGCAGCGGCGATAAAAAAGCTTATGCGGGAAAACTCTTTTTCTGAGGAGGAAATGGCATTAAGTCTTGGGATTTCGAAAAATATGTTAAAAGAAAAATTAAATCTTTTAAAGCTTGATTTGAGTTTACAGGACAGAATGATTATGGGCGGTCTTTGCGAAAAACAGGCAAAAGAGATATTAAGACTTCCTGAGGAAAAAAGACAGGAAGCGGTTGAAAAAGTAATAACAGAAGAACTGAGTCTTAAACAAACCGAGCGATATGTTGAAAAAATGCTTTTTTCAGAGGAAAAACCGCCAAAAACCGAAGAAAAACCGATAAGAAAAGCGGTTATAAATGATGCAAGACTTTTTGAAAACAGTTTGCAAAGAATGATAGTAACTCTTAAAAATTCTGGCTTTAAGGTTGACGATAAAAGAATAGAAACTGATAAATTTGTAGAATTCAGGATAAAAATCTTAAAAAGCGGAGAGGAAAATAAAACCGCCACGCAATTAAAAATAGTATAAAAATTGTACTAAATGCTAGTTTTTAAATTTATTTTTTTAAATTATACCGATTTTTTGTTTAATTTCAACAAAAATCGGTATTTCTAATTTATAGAAAGTAATATAATACACTTGAAATTTCGGTTAGAATATTGTATTATTATATGTATATAATAATATGGAAAAATTATAATTTTATTTTTTTAAAATAAAAGGGGTTAAAGAGATGAAAAAATATACATCTACTATGCTTGCTTCAATGATAGAAAAGAAGCTTTCTCATAATTTTGGTGTAACACCGAATTTGGCATCAGATGAGCTTTTTTATAAGGCAACCGTTTTGGTTTTGCTTGAAATTATGAACGAGCGCCGCGCCGAGTTTAAAAAGAGCGTTGGTGAGCAAGAGGCTAAAACCGTATACTATATGAGTATGGAGTTTTTGATGGGCCGCTCGCTTAAAAGTAATCTTTTCAATTTAGAGCTAACCGATACTATGGCAAAGGCTCTTTCTAAATTTAAGGTTAAGCTTGATAAGCTTTATGATTTAGAGCCTGATGCAGGCTTGGGTAACGGCGGTTTGGGCAGACTTGCCGCTTGCTTCCTAGATTCATTATCCTCAGGCGGTTATTCCGCTATGGGATATTGCATTAAATATGAGCTTGGTATTTTCCGTCAAAAATTGGTTGATGGTTGGCAGACCGAAATGCCTGATTTCTGGCTTCCGGGCGGCGGTGTTTGGTTAGAGGCTAAGCCTGCAAGCGCGGTTGATGTTAATTTTGACGGTAAGATTGACGAATGGTGGGACGGTGATTATCACCATATCGAGCATAGAGGCTATCAGACTGTTAAGGCCGTTCCTTATGACCTTATGGTTGCAGGACATGACGGTAAAACAGTTAACGCTTTAAGACTTTGGTCGGCTGAATGTCAGGATTTTGATATGTCTGCATTTAATCAGGGCGATTATGTTCGCGCGCTCGAAACCCGCGCTATGACCGAAACTATCTCTAAGGTGCTTTATCCTGAGGATAATCATATGGAGGGTAAATCGCTTAGACTTCGTCAGCAGTATTTCTTGGTATCTGCTTCGGTTCAGGATATTTTAAAGCGTCATTTAGATAGATATCATACTCTTGAAAACTTGCCTGAAAAGGTTGCTATTCATATCAATGATACCCATCCAACCCTCTGTATCCCTGAGCTTATGCGTTTCTTGCTTGATGAATGCGGTTACTCTTGGGACAGAGCTTGGGAATTAGTTAAGGGAACAGTGGCTTACACTAATCATACAATTATGTCAGAAGCTCTTGAATGTTGGCAAGAATCTCTTATTAAGCAGAGAATTCCTAGAATTTATCAGATTATTAAGGAAATCGACCGCCGTTACAGAGAGGATATTATCCAAAAAACAGGCGACTTCGGTTTAGCTGAGCGCACCGCTATTATAAGCAACGGTGTTGTTAGAATGGCTAATCTCTGCGTTGTTACCTGCCATACTGTAAACGGTGTTTCCAAGCTTCATAGTGAGATTTTGGTTGATGAATTATTTAATGATTATGCTAAAATTACCCCTGAGAAGTTTACTAATGTTACTAACGGTATTGCTCACCGCCGTTGGCTATGCCAAGCTAACCCTGAGCTTACAAAATATTTAAGCGAGATTATTGGCGATGGATTTATCAAAAACCCCTCTGAGCTTGAAAAGTTAATGCAATATGAGAATAATCCTGAGGTTTTAAATAAATTAGCCGAGATTAAGCGTGTAAACAAAGAAAGATTTGCAAAATATCTCAAAGAAGCAAACGGTATTGTTTTAAATCCTGATTCTATTTTTGATATGCAGGTTAAGCGTTTGCATGAATATAAGCGTCAGCACCTTAATGCGCTTAATATCATAAGTGAGTATTTATATCTTAAAAATAATCCAAACGCAGATTTCACTCCTAAGACCTATATCTTTGGTGCAAAAGCTGCCGCAGGTTATCTCTTTGCAAAAGAGATTATTCAGATGATTTACCGCTTATCAACCGTTATTGATAACGACCGCGATGTTAACGATAAGCTAAAAATCGTTTTCTTAGAGGATTATCGCGTGAGCTTGGCTGAGCTTATGATTCCCTCTGCCGATATAAGCGAGCAGATTTCCTTAGCTTCAACCGAGGCTAGCGGAACAGGTAATATGAAGCTTATGATGAACGGCGCAATAACCTTAGGCACAGAGGACGGCGCAAATGTTGAAATTCATAAAGCGGTTGGCGATGACAATATAATTATCTTCGGTATGCAAACTCCCGAAGTTTTGGCATTGCAGAAAAAAGGCTATAATGCTATAGAGTATTATAACAACAATGCTGAGCTCAGAGAAGCGCTTGATTTTATCGGTCGCGGTATCTCCGGTCAACCCTTTGATAATATTTATAATTCGCTTAAAAATAACGATAGATATATGGCTTTGGCTGATTTTGCCGATTACAGAAATGCTCAGGCAAAAGCTCGCGAGCTTTATAATAATAAGGAAATTTGGAATAATATGTCGCTCAATAATATTGCAAAATCGGGTATTTTCGCGTCAGACCGTTCAATAAACGATTATGCAAACAACATCTGGCATATTAAACCTGTGGAATAATTATGCAGTTTTATCCGTTTGATTCGAGAAACAATTTATATAGAGATAAAATAGGAGCCTTAGCCGAGGGGGAAACTCTTCGGCTAAGGCTTTTGCTTCATAACGATGCAAAGGTTTATTCTGCTTTTTTAAGATACAAAGAGGATAATGACGAGAATTTTAAAGAAATTCTTTTAAAACAAAACGGAAATCATTATGATTATAAGGTTTATGAAACCGAAATAGAGCTCTGTGAGGGACTTTATTGGTATCATTTCAGATATGAAAGCGAGTTTGGCGAATTTTATGTAACCAAAACCGATACCTCTTTGGGAGTTGTTTCAAAAGACGGCGGAAGCTGGCAACAAACGGTTTACAGTAATTCCTTTAAAACACCCGACTGGCTTGCAGGCGGAATTATTTATCAGATTTTTCCTGATAGATTTTATAAATCGGGCGAAGCAAAAGAGAATATTCCTGCCGATAGATTTATAAATAACGATTGGTATAAAACCCCCGAGCACCGATATGTTAAGGGTGAAAAAAAGGTTCTCGGTAACGATTATTATGGCGGAGACCTTAAAGGTATTGCAGAAAAACTAGACTATTTAAAAGATTTAGGGGTAAACTGCATTTATTTAAACCCGATTTTTGAGGCTCATTCAAACCATCGTTATAATACCGCCGATTATTTCAAGATAGATAGTCTTTTGGGAAACGAAAAAGATTTGAAAAATCTTGTAAAAGAAGCTAAAAAACGCGGTATTTATATAATATTAGACGGTGTTTTCTCTCATACGGGAGATGACAGCATTTACTTTAACCGTTATGGAAGATATAATAGTTTGGGGGCTTATCAAAGTCCTGATTCAGAGTATTTTAGTTGGTTTAAGTTTGAAAATTATCCCGAAAAATACAAATCCTGGTGGGGAATAGATACCTTGCCTGAAACCATTGAAGATGATGAAAGCTTTTCTGAGTTTATAACGGGCGAAAAGGGAGTTTTAAAATATTGGCTTAAAAAAGGGGTTATGGGTTGGAGACTTGATGTTGCCGACGAATTGCCCGATAACTTTTTAGAAAAAATCAGAACCGCCATTAAAACCGAGGGCGAGGATAACTTCCTGTTAGGTGAGGTTTGGGAGGATGCTTCTAATAAGATAAGCTATGGCGAAAGACGAAAATTCCTTCGAGGCAAAGAGCTTGATTCGGTTATGAATTATCCTTTTGCCGATGCTATAATTGATTATTTGAAATCAAAAAATCCCGATAACTTTATAAATACAGTGTCCTCAATATGCGAGAATTATCCGCCTCAAACGGTTAAGCTTTTGATGAATCATATCGGAACTCACGACACTCCGAGAATTTTAACCAGACTTGCAACCGATTGCCGATTTGATGGGGATAGAGAGAGTCAATCTAAGTTTAACTTGAATGAAGCAGAATATAAAAAAGGAATAAGTCTTTTAAAATTGGCGGCAGTTTTGCAGTATACCTTGCCAGGTGTACCTTCCCTTTATTATGGAGACGAGGCAGGTATGCAAGGCTTTGGCGACCCATTTTGCCGTGCCGGTTATCCCTGGGGCAGAGAAAACACGGAGCTTTTAGAGTTTTATAAGGCTCTCGGAAAGTTAAGGCGCGAGGGTAAAGTGTTTAAAGACGGTGAGCTTATAAGCATTAAATCGGTAAACGGCGCTCTTGTATTTATGAGAAAATCAGGCGAGAATATAAGTATAACTGCCGTAAATCCTACCGAAAAACAGGTTGAAATTAGTCTTGATTTTAATGAGTTTGATATGAGCTTCGGTGAGAAACCTCAAAATTATAAGCTTGTTTTAAATCAGAATGAGTATAGCATATTGATTCATAATGTGATATAATTATATTATATTAGTAAATAGAAGGTGTTTTTATGAAATATTTAGTTTTGCTTTGCGACGGTATGGCAGATACCCCAAATGAGAAACTTGGAAATAAAACCCCAATGGAAAAGGCTTTTAAGCCTTATATGGATAAACTGGCTAAAACTGCCGAGCTTGGTATGTGCAAAACCGTGGCAGACGGGCTTAAACCCGGAAGCGATGTTGCAAATCTTTCGGTTTTGGGATACGACCCCGCCGAGTGTTACACAGGTCGTTCTCCCTTAGAGGCGGCTTCTATCGGGGTTGAGTTAAAAGAAACCGATGTTGCGCTTCGTTGCAATATCGTAACCTTATCCGATGAGGAAAATTATCAGGATAAAACAATGGTTGATTATTGCGCAGGCGATATTTCAACCGCCGAGGCAGAAGAAATAATCAAAACTGTTGAAGAAAAGCTTGGCAACGAGATTTATAAGTTTTATAGCGGTGTTAGTTACCGCCATTGTCTTGTTGTTTCAAACGGAACAACCGATTTAGGAAGTTTAACTCCGCCTCATGATATTTCAGGCAGAGTTATAACCGAGTATTTAAGCGATAGCGAAAATGCTAAGCCTTTAATCGAGCTTATGAAAAAAAGCTATGAAATTTTAAAAGACCACCCCGTTAACCTAAAAAGACGCGCTGAGGGTAAAAACGAGGCAAACTCTATCTGGCTTTGGGGCGAGGGAAGAAAGCCTGAGCTTCAAAACTTTAAGGAAAAAAACGGTGTTTCGGCTTGTATCGTAAGCGCGGTTGATTTGCTTAAAGGTATCGGAATTTGCGCAGGCGCTGAAACTCCCGAGGTTAAAGGCGCTACGGGATACATAGATACAGATTTTGAAGCTAAAACTCTTGCAGGTATCGAAAGCTTTAAAAAGGGTACGGATTTGGTTTATCTCCATTTTGAAGCTCCCGACGAATGCGGTCATAGAGGCGAGGCTCAAAATAAGGTTAAGGCCATTGAGCTTATTGATAGTTTATCTCTTAAACTTATGCTTGATTATCTTGAAAATTCGGGTGAGGATTATAGAATTTTAATTATGCCCGACCATCCGACTCCGCTTGATATTATGACTCATTCAGCGGAGCCTGTTCCTTATCTTTTATATGATAATCGAATAGAAAAAGCGGGTGCAGAAAGCTTTACCGAAAAGTCGGCAAAGGCGAGCGGAATTTTTGTGGAACATGGCCCCGATATTATGGAAAAACTAATTGGAAAAATAGGGTAAAAAATGGTCTTATGTAAACCCCGATAACCTTAAAACTTTTCCACTTTATCAACAGAGTTATCCACATTTTTGAGGCTTGTCCCCGATTAAATTTGAATTTGGGGATAAAAAACGGTGGATAACTATGTTAATTTGTTGGATAACTTGGGTTTTATAATAATTTAGAGGTTTGTTTTATGTAAAGTATTTCGACATTTTTTGACAGAAAAAATTTTTCGTCGAAACCGCCAAATTTGGCATAAAATATTATGGAAAAATCTCTGTTTTTGAAGTAAAGAAAGGTGCTTATGAAAAGAACTAAATTAATAGATAGAATTTTGCCTGATTATACTCGCGGTGAAGAAATTTTTAATATGGTATCGCATATAGTCGGCGGAGGTATCGGGGTTGCGGTTTGCGCGCTTTGTGTTATTAAATCGTTTTTTAATCACGATGCCTATCAGGTAACAGGTTCGTTTATCTATGGGTTTACTATGATAATCCTTTATACTATGTCGAGTATATATCACGGTCTTACTCATAAAACCGCTAAAAAGGTTTTTCAGATTATCGACCATTGTTCGATTTTTCTTCTGATTTCGGGAACATATACTCCGATAGCGTTGGTATCTTTGAGAGAATATAATACCGCGCTCGGTTGGACTGTTTTCGGTGTTGTTTGGGGAATATCCGCTCTTGGAATAACCCTTAATGCTATCGACCTCAAAAAATACAATGTTTTTTCGGTTGTTTGCTATTTGGTGCAAGGCTGGTGCATTATTTTAACAGGACCTACTGCTATAAAGGCGATAGGACTCGAAGGCTTTTTATGGCTTCTGGCTGGCGGTATTGCTTATTCGATAGGCGCAGTGCTATACGGTATTGCAGGAAAAAGCGTTCATAGATATATGCATTCCATATTCCATTTGTTTGTGGTTGCAGGCTCTATTCTTCAATTCATTTCAATTTTGTTTTTTATATTGGTTTAAAAGAAAAACGCACTCAAACGAGTGCGTTTTTCTTTTAGAACTTAACAAATTTTTTAGCTAGTTTGCTTGCCACTTTATAAATCGGAACTTCGAGCTTTGCTTGAACATTTTTAAGCTCTTTTCTGATTTCAATAGCCTGAGGACAATGGCTTTCGCATTTTCCGCAGTTTATGCAGTTTGAAACGGCGGTTGAATTTTTTCTTAAAGCGGTGCACATAAAGTAATCCTTTAAGCCCTCGAATTTGCTGTCAGAGTAGTATCTGTTATAAGCCGCAAAAGAGCCCGGTATATCAACACCCTTAGGGCAGGGCATACAGTATCCGCATCCTGTGCAACCTACCTTGATTTTTGAGTTAATTTCTTTAACCACGCGGCTTAGCATTTCGCGGTCTTGCTCGGTTAAATCACCAATACCGCAGGTTTCGGCGGTTTTAACATTTTCTAATATCATTTCCTCGCTGTTCATACCTGAAAGAACAACCGAAACTTCCGGTTGGTCATAAAGCCAGGCAAAGCTCCATTCGGCAGGTGTTCTTTTGACGGTATGATTTTTAAATTCGGCTTTTGCCTTTTCGGGAAGTCCTTTAACGAGTTTACCTCCGCGCAAAGGCTCCATTATCATAACAGGAATACCTTTTTTATGCGCGTGGTTTAGTCCTCGTCTGCCTGCTTGGGTATGCTCATCCATATAGTTATATTGAATCATGCAAAAATCCCAATCAAAGGTATCAACCAATTTACAAAACATATCGCTGTTTCCGTGATACGAAAAACCGATTTGACCGATTTTGCCCTCTGCCTTTTTTTCTGAAATCCAGTCTTCAATTCCTAAATCTTTAAGACGCGACCAGGTATCAGTATCGGTTAGCATATGCATTAAATAATAATCAATTTTCCGGGTTTTAAGACGGGATAATTCTTCCTCGAAAATCTTATTTAAGCCCTCGCGGCTTTTTATGAGATAATGGGGAAGCTTGGTTGCAATATAAACCTTATCTCTGAGATTGTTTTTCTCTAAGATTTTGCCGAGAGTGGCTTCGCTTTCGGGATAGATATAGGCGGTATCAAAATAATTGATACCCTTTTCTATTGCAAGCTTTATTTGTTTCTCGGTGTTTTTAAAATCGGTTAGACCGACATTTCGCGGAAACCGCATACAACCGTATCCTAAAACCGATAATTTATTGCCGTATTTATCTTCGCGGTAGGTCATAGTTAATCTCATTTCATTTCAAATTATAAAAAGATTATACTATGAAATTAAAAAATATGCTACATCAATTTAAAAGATTATCTAATTTTTTAAGACTTTGTTTTAAAATAAATGCTGATATAGAAATTTTCGAAAGCGAGGTTATAAAGCATAAAAGATAAAAAATTCCGTCTGTTCGGGTGAAAAGTCTGCCGATTGAAAGAATACTAACCGCTTTTGAAAGGGGATAAGTGTATTCGCCCGAAAGCTTTATTCCGAAAACCAAAATGGGTAAAGAAATGCAAACTCCTAAAAGCAATACGCCGATTGAAACTCCCAAAATTCCCTCTTTTGTTCGTCTTTCTTTAAAAACGAAAAGATTATATAACGGCAAAAGAAGTAAAGGCAAAGTGATTTTTGAAAAATATGGCAAAGTTTCTCTATAAAGCTCTTTTATACTCGGCAAAGAACTGATATAAAGATTTTTGAAATCAAAATGAAAGCTTAAAGCGATAGCAAAAAATATGATTATTCCAAATGAAACTATAAAACCCAAAAGGAAAAATTTTAAAATATCTTCTTGCCTTTTTTTAAAAAAGTAAAAAGCTAGAACAAAAAGAAGTATCGCCGAAACAAATAAAGCAAGGTTTGGCAAAATAACCGATTTAACAAGTCTTAAAAAATCGAAGGCGGTATAACTTAAAATCGAGAAAGATAAATAACTGCATCTTAAAAAATATAAAATTTTTATCCATTTTATTTTTGAAAAAAATATTTTTTCGGTTAAAAAGCTTAGTATTAAAAATGTTAAAACTGATAATAGCGAAACAATCAAAAAGGCTAAAACGGTGTATTTTCCGCTGTTTGCGGATGGCAACAAAAATATACTAGTGCCTAAAATATAAAGGGCGAAAAGAGCAATATTATGAGCATAAAAAGATTTTGTTTTCATTTTGGGTCCTTCGCCTCGCTAAATGTATAATCTTCGCTTTTATATAAATGAACATTTTTTAAGCAATACTCTTTACCGTTTATTTTAAAGTAAGGTATTAAAAGAATTTGGGTTTCATTTAAAAAGTTATAAAGGCGGTTTTCGAATTTTATATTAAAATGTCTTGATATACTGCTTTGCATACTCAAAAGGTCATAGCCTATTGCAACCGAGGAAACAGGCTCGGTTTTTAAAAGCTTCAAGGCATTATCGGCTGAAACTAAGCTTATTGCAGGGTTAACATTTTGTTTTTCATTTAAAAAAATGAGGATATTTTCAAGGCATTTTCCTTTGATGTTTTTTCCAAGGATTATGGTTGTGCAATGGCCTGTTTCAAGCGGCTCAACCGCTTTGGTGAGGGCTAGTTTAAAGGCATCGTATACTCGTTTTGATTTGCCCGAAATAACAACCCTTTTGCTGTTGTCTGCTGATTCTTCCGAATTTATAACAACCGCTTCAAGCGTTACGGTTAAATAGCCGTTTTCCTTGTCGAAACCGATTGCGGACAGAATGTATTTATGGGTTGCGGCGGAAAATTTATTCCCACCCGAGCAACCCGACAGGGATAAAAAACATATTACGGCAATTAAACTTAAACTTAAAAATTTTTTCATTTTTTATACCTTTTTTGTCTGATTAAATTAAAATTAAATAGAGGTCTGGTAAGCATTTTTTTGAAATCGGCTCTGATTATAGTGTCTTTAAGCGATTGAAAGCTCGATTTTCTAAGGGATACAGTATAATCAACGCCGAAAGAAGAGAGCGAAATTATATGCATAATTATAATACTGATACCGATAAAAAATCCGTAAAGCCCGAAAAGAGCGGAAGCTATTAAAAGGGCAATTCTGAGATATAATACAGCGCTTCTGAGTTTCGGCACCATAAGACCGCAAATTCCGCTAAGAGCAATAACGATAAGCATAGGCGTGCTTATAATTCTAGCTTCAACCGCCGCCTGACCTACAACCAAACCGCCTACGACGCTCAGCGTGTGCCCCAAGTTTTGAGACATTCGAAGTCCTGCTTCTCTAAGAGCTTCAAAAACAAAAAGCATAATTATACATTCGGTTGAAGGTGAAAAAGGCACTCCGCCCCTTAGTCTTGCTATTGCTATTGCAAGTGAGGTGGGTAAAAGAGAAGTGTGAAAAGCTAAAAGGCTTATGAATATTGCGGGGATACTGATTGAAAGAAAAAAGCTTATATATCTTAAAATTCTGCCCGACGACGCAAAAAGGAAATTCAGATAATAATCTTCGTCTGATTGGAAGTTTTCTGAGAAAAGGTAAGGCAGAGTAAGCACTACGGGAGTTCCGTCAACAACAACCGCAATTCTGCCTTCTAAAAGCTTTGAAGCAATAATATCGGGTCGTTCGGTTGAGCCGATAGTGGAAAAAAGAGAAAATTTATCAGCTCTTATCTGCTCGGATATATAGTTTGAATCTAAAATACCGTCTATATCTATTTTTTCAAGTTTGCGTTTGAGCTCGGATAATATTTTTTTATCGGTAAGAGTATTCAGATAACATATAAAAACGATGGTTGAGCTTCGTCTGCCTATTCTCAGCATTTCGGTGCAAAAATCAGGGGTTTGGAGCTTTCTTCTAATCATTGCAACATTCAAAAGCGCCGCCTCGTCAAACCCCTCTCTCGGACCTTGCAAAACAGTTTCATTTTTCGGCTCGGAAATTCCTCTTGTGCGCCAGCCCTTTGAATCAATAAGCAGGGCTTCAAGACTTCCCGATATCAAAAGCAAAACTTCGCCGTAAAGAACACCCTCTAAAATATCCGAAACAAGCGATTTTTTCTTAATATCCCTTGCAAAAAGCACCTGTTTTTCGATGTATTCGGTTAAATCTTCGCTGTCGGGCATAGCATCAACCGTTATAATAGGTTTTATAATCGAATCGTTAATTTGAGTGCCGTTTATCATACCGTCTATATAAATCAGAGCACAGTCGTAATTTACCTTATTGCGCGAGCGGATATATTTAATTCTTAATGCTGATTCGTTTTTAAAAATTTCTTTGAAAATGGCTATATCTAAGCTTAGATTTCCTGTTAATTTCTCGTTTTGATAATCTTTTGTTCTGCCCGACATAAAACCACCCTTTCGTTTTAAAATTAGTATGCTTTAAAAATCCTTAATAATGCGAACAGCAATAAAATGTTTGCAAAAATAAACGAAAAAAGTCGTATAATTTATTGACTTTAAGCTATCAATATGATAATATATATGTGTATTTAATGGTAAAAGGAGGTCGCCTTTAATTATGAAAGCTCTCGAAGAAAAAATTATAAAAGAAGGCTCGGTTTTGCCGGGCAATATTTTAAAGGTTGGCTCTTTTTTAAATCATAGATTAGATGTTGATTTTATTATGCAGATGGGTGAGGAAATTGCCCGTTTGTTTAGTGATGCAAAGGTAAATAAAATTTTAACTATTGAAACCTCCGGTATTCCTATCGCTGTGGCTGCTGCTGCGGCTATGCATGTGCCGGTGGTTTTTGCTAAGAAGAATAAATCGGGAAATATTTCGGGCGATGTTTATAAAACGGTGGTTCATTCCTATACTCATGGCAGGGATTATGATGTTGTTGTCAGCCGCGAATATTTAAGTGAGAAGGATAATGTTCTTATAATAGATGATTTTTTGGCAAACGGCAAAGCGCTTGAAGGTCTGATTGATATTATCGGACAAGCAGGAGCAACCCTGGCAGGTTGTAGCTGCGCTATTGAAAAGGGCTTCCAAAAGGGCGGCGATAATCTTAGAGCAAAAGGAATTAAGGTTGAATCGCTTGCCATTGTAGAGAGCATGTCGGACGATTCTCTCATTTTCAGACAGATGTAATTTTATTTACATAGCGCGATAGAGAGCGAAACTATTGCGCAAATTTTTAAAAAGGAGATTTTCAAAATGAAAAAACTACTCGCATTACTTCTCTGTGTCGCAATGATTTTCTGCTTTGCAGCTTGCGGCGAAAACGAAACCGAAGAGACTAAGGTTCAATCTATTGACGAAGTTGAGTTAACAACTCCGGCAACAATCGAAAAGGTTGCAAAGGCTGACCTTAAAGTTGGTTTCATCTTCTTGCATGATGCAAACTCCACCTACGATAAGAACTTTATCGATGCAGCTAATGCTGCTTGCGAAGCTCTTGGAATTGCAGATACTCAGGTTATTATGAAAACCGGTATCCCTGAGGGTGAAGAGTGCTACACAACCGCTAAGGAACTTGTTACCGCCGGCTGTCAGGTAATTTTTGCTGACTCTTTCGGTCATGAGCCCTATTTAATTAAGGCTGCAAAAGAGTTCCCGAAGGTTCAGTTCTGCCATGCAACTGGTACTCGCGGTAAAATCGAAGGTCTTGGCAACTATCATACTGCATTTGCTGAGATTTACAAAGGCCGTTATCTTGCAGGTATCGCTGCAGGTATGAAGCTCAACGAATTAATCGAAGCCGGCAAATTCACCAAAGAAGAAGCTAAAATCGGTTATGTTGGCGCATTCCCCTATGCAGAGGTTATCTCGGGTTACACTTCTTTCTACCTAGGCGTTAAATCTGTATGCCCAACCGTTACTATGGAAGTTCAGTATACTCAGTCTTGGTTTGATATCGAGAAAGAAAACACCGCAGCTAAGGCTCTTATCGCTAACGGCTGTAAGCTTATAAGCCAACATGCTGACTCTTCGGGTGCTCCTTCTGCATGCGAAGCTGCTGGTATCCCCAACGTTGCTTATAATGTTGATACTTCCAACATCGGACCTAACACCGCTATCATTTCTTCCAAAATTTCTTGGGTTCCTTATATGACCAAGATGATTCAGGCTATGTTAGACGGTACTTCTATCCCTGCTGACTATTGTGCAACTCTTGAAGAGGGTGCTGTTCAGCTCACCGCTTTAACAAAGAATGCTGCTGCAGGAACTCAGGAAGCTATTGACGCTGCTAAGGAAAAGCTTAACAAAGGCGAACTCAAAGTATTTGATACCGCTACCTTCACCGTTGAGGGCAAAGAGCTCAAAACTTATCTTGCAGACGTTGTTGATTTAGGCGATTATGTTCCGGATACAGAGGCTATCGTTGACGGTCGCTTCATCGAATCTGAGAAGAGATCTGCTCCTTATTTCAATGTAATTATTGATGGTATTACTGTACCTGCTGAATAATTAACTGATTTTAAGGCGGAGTGCAAATGTACTCCGCCTTATTTCCATTTTAACAGTGCAGTTCTGGTATAGGCACATAAATAGATGTACTCATACCAGAATTGCAGTGAAAGGAGAAAAACCGTGAATAATAAAGCGGCTATTGAACTTAAAAATATAACTAAAACCTTTGGTAGTGTTATCGCAAATAAGGATATTAATCTAACGGTTAACCGAGGAGAGATTTTATCGATACTCGGTGAGAACGGAAGCGGAAAAACCACCCTTATGAATATGATTTCGGGTATTTATTATCCCGATGAGGGTCAGATTTTCGTTGACGGCGAAGAGGTTGTTATTCGCTCTCCAAAGGATGCGTTCGACCTTAAAATAGGTATGATTCATCAGCATTTTAAGCTTGTTGATGTTTTTTCTGCTGCCGAAAATATCGTTTTAGGTCTTAAAGAAGAGGGCAAATACGATATTAAAAAAGCTGAGATTAACATTAAGGAAATTGCAGATAAATATAGCTTTGAGGTTGAGCCTTCCAAAAAGATACACGAAATGAGTGTTTCCGAAAAACAAACAGTTGAAATCATAAAGGTTTTATATCGCGGAGCTGATATTTTAATTCTTGATGAGCCAACGGCGGTTTTAACACCTCAGGAAACTCAAAAATTGTTTGCTGTGCTTCGCAAAATGAGAGATGATGGTAAAGCTATTATAATTATCACTCATAAGCTTCATGAGGTATTGTCGCTGTCTGATAGAGTTGCAGTTTTAAGAAAAGGCGAATATATCGGAACGGTTGAAACTAAAAATACTTCTGAGTCTGAGCTTACCGAAATGATGGTTGGCAAGAAAATAGACCTTAATATTGACCGCAGTGAGCCTAAAAATACTGCCGACCGTTTGGTTATTAAAAACCTTGATTGCATTAACCGCGAGGGCGTTAAGGTGCTTGACGATATTTCGTTCACCGCAAAAGCAGGTGAAATTTTGGGTATAGCAGGTATCGCAGGTAGCGGTCAACGCGAGTTGTTAGAGGCTATTGCGGGACTTCAACATATTCAAAAGGGCGAGGTTTTATATAATAACCCTAAAACCGATAAAACCGAGAATTTAAGAGATAAAAATCCTTTGCAGATAAGAGAACTAGGTGTTCGCTTGTCCTTCGTTCCTGAGGATAGACTCGGAATGGGCCTTGTTGGCAATATGGATATTGTTGATAATATGATGCTAAGAAGCTATCGAAAAGGAAAATCGGTATTCTTAGAGAGAAAGCGTCCAAAGGATTTGGCTCTTAAAATTATTGATGATTTAGAGGTTGTAACCCCTAATGAGAATACCCCTGTAAGAAGACTTTCGGGCGGTAATGTTCAAAAGGTATTGGTTGGCCGTGAAATAGCCGCTTCGCCAACCGTTTTAATGGCGGCATACCCTGTAAGAGGTCTTGACATTAACTCCTCTTATATGATTTACAATCTTTTAAACGAGCAAAAAGAAAAAGGTGTTGCGGTTATCTTTGTTGGCGAGGACCTCGATGTTTTGGTTGAGCTTTGCGATAGAATTATGGTTATAGGCTCAGGTAAAATAACAGGTGTGGTTGACGGTAGAAACACAACCAAAGAAGAAATCGGTCTTTTAATGACCAAAACGGATAGAGGTGAGGGTAATGGCTGATATTAAAATCAAGCAGAAAGAACCGCTTATTCATATAACCAAGCGGGATGATGTTAGTTTTGCAAAATCAATTATAATTCATTTAATCGGAATAGCAGTTGCCCTTGTTTTGAGTAGTTTATTAATCATTTCGGTTACAGGCGAAAACCCTTTAAAGCTTTTTAAGGCTATGTATGAGGGAGTTATAGGAACTCCTGCGGCAAATATGGGCATAAATAAAAAGTATATGGAATCAATTCATATCGGCGCTATTTTGCTTTGCATTTCATTGGCTGTAACCCCTGCTTTTAAAATGAAATTCTGGAATATCGGCGCTGAGGGTCAGGTGCTTATGGGTTGCTTGGCTTCGGCATACTGTATGCTTGAATTCGGCGGTATGGTTGATAATACGGTTTTGCTTATCATAATGCTTTTGGCAAGTATTTTAGTTGGCGCTATCTGGGCGGTTATTCCTGCTATTTGTAAGGCGCTTTGGAATACTAACGAAACCTTATTCACCCTTATGATGAACTATGTTGCAATGACCTTGGTTTCATATTTCATAATGATTAAGGATAGGTCGGGCAGAAGCGACCTTGGTATTTTAAATGAGCGAACAGGTTACGGTTATTTGCCTGACCTATTCGGAATGAATTATATTTTCAATATTTTAATCGTTGCGGGCGTTGTTGTATTTATGTTTATATACTTAAAATACAGTAAACAAGGCTATGAGATTTCGGTTGTTGGTGAAAGCGAAAACACCGCAAGATATATAGGAATAAATGTTAAAAAGGTAATCATCAGAACTGTTGCTATTTCGGGCGCAATTTGCGGTCTTGTTGGCTTTATGATTGTTGCAGGTGATAAACATTCTATTAAACCTGATATAGTTGGCGGTCAAGGCTTTACCGCTATAATGGTTTCCTGGATGGCGAAGTTTAATCCTATAATTATGATTCCTGTTTCGCTTCTTATAGTTTTCCTTAGTGTTGGCAGTAAATTCGCAACCTCGGCATTTAAGGTTGATAACAGTATAGGCGATATTTTAACCGCTATTGTTATTTTCTCGATTATTGCTTGCGAATTTTTCACAAGATATAAGGTTAATTTCCGCAAATTCGGTAAGGAGGATTAAGCTATGAGTTTTGAAATGTTAATTGCGTTTATTCAGCAGTCTGTAAGACTTAGTTCAACCCTTCTTTTAGGTTCAACCGGTGAAATCATAACCGAAAAATCGGGTAACCTTAACCTTGGAACACCCGGTATTATGGCAAGCGGTGCTATAAGCGGTATTATCGGTGCATATTTTTATACCAAAAGCGGCATACCCTTTAATCCGATAGTAAGCATTTTAATCACTTTTGGTTGCGCTATTATCGGCGCGTTGCTTACCACGCTTATATACTGTTTCTTAACAATAACTCTTAAAACAAATCAAAATGTTACGGGCTTGGCATTAACCACATTTGGTATCGGTATTAGTAACTTCATAGGAAGCTTGATTAACGGCAAAATGGGAGGAACAGGTATTGCGGCTTTCCCCGAAATTGGCGAAGCATACCGCGCAACCTTGCCTTTTGCTGATAAATTGGGAGTTTTTGGAAAAATATTCCTGTCTTATGGATTTATGACCTATCTTGGCATAATAATTGCGGTTATTGTGGCTTTTGTTATAACAAAAACCAGAGTGGGACTTAATCTTCGCGCGGTTGGTGAAAACCCTGCAACCGCAGATGCGGCAGGTATCAATGTTAACCGCTATAAGTATACTGCTACCTGTCTCGGCGGAATTATTTCAGGACTCGGCGGTCTTTGCTATGTTATGGATTTTGCGGCGGCAAACTGGCAGAATAATATTCTTGACCAATTCGGTTGGCTTGCAGTAGCTTTGGTAATATTTGCGGTATGGCGTCCCAATATTGCGGTTTTCGGCTCGATTATTTTTGGCGCGCTTTATGTTATAGGTCCATTTATTTTGGGACTTAGTAATAAAAGCCAAGAGCTTATCAAGATTTTGCCTTATCTTGTAACTATTGTGGTGCTTGTTATTGTTAGTATCCGCGATAAAAAGGAAAATCAACCGCCTCAAAGCTTAGGTTTAGCTTATTTCCGCGAGGAAAGATAGATTTTGTAGCCGCCGTTGGCGGCTACTTTCAAAATAAAGGAATTTTATATGAAACATATTTTTATTATAAACCCTGCGGCAGGCAAGGAGGATTCAACCAAGGCTATAAAAGAACTGCTTGAAAATGCTGATTTAGGGATAGATTATGAGCTTTATCCAACCAAATACGCAGGCGATGGAACTCGTTTTATAAAAGAAACCTTATCTGAAACAAACGAAGAAATCCGCTTTTATTCTTGCGGCGGCGACGGTACTTTAAACGAGGTTGTAAATGGTGTTATCGGTTTTTCCAATGCCAGTATAACCGTTTATCCTTGCGGAAGCGGAAACGATTATATTAAATATTACGGCACCTCGAAGGATTTTTCTGATATTAAAGAGCTTGTAACTGCTGAAAATCATTCGGTTGATGTTCTTAAAATGGGTGATAAATATTCCATAAACGCGATAGGTTTTGGAATAGACGGATGCGTTTTAAAGAATATGTTTAAAGCAAAACGCAAGCCGATAATTGGCAAAAACGCATATACATTTGGCGTTGCAATGGCTTTTCTTTTTGGAATGAAAACCAATGCTCAGGTTTTTGCTGACGGTGAAGAAATTGGTGGCAAAAAAATACTTCTTGCAACATTTTGTAACGGAAGCCATGTTGGAGGAAGCTATAAAACTGCGCCGCTTACAGATAATAGCGACGGTCTTATGGAGGTTTGCGTTATAAACCCAATTTCCCGTCTTAATTTTTTAAGGCTTATGAACACCTATAAAGAGGGACTTCATTTAGAAGATAAACGTTTTAGGAAATATATCAATTATAAAAGAGCTAAATCGGTCAGGATAATTTCTGATAAAAAAATACCCTATTCGGTGGACGGTGAGCTTATTTTCAGCAACGATAGCACGATTGAAATCATACCCGAAGCGGTGAATTTTGCTGTTCCGAAAGCGGTTTTAGAGAAAAAAGAAATAAAAATTAAAAATAATGCTTGATTTTTTATAAGTGTTATGGTAAAATATACGAGCATTTGAGTCGCTTAGGCCTTACTAAGTGGGTTCATTGCCGAAAAATCGACATTGAAGCGGATGGTCCTCTGGGGATTTGCCTTATGAACATCTGGTAAAATTTTAAGGAGGAAAGAAAATGGACGTAATTAAGGAATTAACAGCCGATATGCTTAAAGCAGACGCTCCTGAAATTCTTATCGGTAGCACCGTTAAAGTGCATGTAAGAATTAAGGAAGGCGAAAAGGAAAGAATTCAGGTTTTCGAAGGAACTGTTATCGCTAAGAACAACAGCGGTATTTCTGAAACCTTCACCGTTCGCCGTGTATCTTATGGCGTAGGCGTTGAGCGTGTATTCCCTGTGCACTCACCTTCAGTTGCTAAGGTTGAGCTTGTTCGCAAGGGTAAGGTTCGCAGAGCTAAGCTTTATTACTTGCGCGACCGCGTTGGTAAGGCTGCAAAAGTTAAAGAGCTTATCTAAGCTAAAAGGCAGAAAATTTGAGGGAGAGGAAAAGGTTAATGCCTTGGCTTCTCCCTTTTATTTTTAGAAAGCAGGCAGATTATGAAGTTTTTGTTTTTAAAAAGGAAAGAAACACCCCAAAATATAAACGGTTTTCAGGTGAATTCTGAATTTGCAGAAAATTTGCCCGAGGAAATGGTTATAGAAGAACCAAAATCGGCAGCAAAAGAGATTTTTGATTGGCTCGATGTTTTGTCTATCGCGGTGATTTCGGTTGTTGTTATATTCTCGTTGCTTTTCAGAATAGCAACCATTAGCGGACCTTCAATGCAAAACACTCTCCATTCGGGCGAGCGAGTTATTATTTCTAATTTTGCGTATACCCCAAAGAATGGCGATATTGTGGTTGTTTCGCGTAATATAGAAAACAGCGTTGAAAATCAGGACAGCAGCGATGGACCGATTATCAAACGAGTTATTGCGGTTGGCGGTCAAACTGTTAATATTGATTTTGAAAAGGGCGAGGTTTCGGTTGACGGTAAGGTTTTAAAAGAGGATTATATCAGCACTCCAACCACTACTAAATGGGAGGTTGATTTCCCTGTTTATGTGCCTGAGGGTTGCATTTTTGTGCTTGGTGATAACCGTCAAAACTCGCTTGACAGCCGTTCTATTCATATCGGAAAAGACGGTATTATAGATAACCGCTATGTTTTGGGACACGCGGTTTACAGAATTTTCCCCTTTAATAAAATAGGTAAGTTGGATTAAAAATGAACGATACAACACAAAGTATACAATGGTTTCCGGGGCACATGGCGAAAACCCGCCGCAAAATTAAAGTGATTTTGCCTTTGATTGATGCGGTTGCAGAGGTGGTAGATGCGAGAATACCACAGTCGAGCCGAAACCCTGAAATTAAAGAATTGATTGAGGGCAAGCCTCATATAATTTTGCTTAATAAATGCGATATGGCGGATAAAACCGTAACTGAACAGTGGATAAGCTATTATAAAAAGCAGGGCATTATCGCTATTGCGGTTGATTGTAAATCGGGAAAAGGCTTGTCTTTGTTTAAGGATAGTGTTAAAACTGCCTTAGCAGATAAGCTTGAAGCATATAAACAAAAAGGAATGATAGGAAAACCGCTTCGAGTAATGGTGGTTGGTATTCCTAATGTTGGAAAATCCTCGTTTATTAATAAAATTGCAGGTAAAACTCGCGCAAAGGTTGAAAACCGACCCGGTGTTACAAGAGGTAACCAATGGTTTACTATTGATAAACAGCTCGAATTATTGGATACCCCGGGAGTTCTTTGGCCTAAATTTGAGGATAAAGCGGTGGGTGAACGATTGGCGTTTACGGGTGCGGTTAAAGACCGCATTTTAGATACCGAGCTATTAGCTATGAGACTTCTCGAAATTTTAAGCGAAAAATACAGAGATTTATTGGTGTCTCGTTTTGGCGAGCTTGATTTTGAATGTGATAGCTATGATTTACTGTGTCAGGTTGGCAAAAAACGCGGTATGGTTATTCGCGGCGGCGAAACCGATACCGAAAGAGCGGCAAATATGCTCTTGGAAGAATACCGAAACTGCAAAATCGGTTTAATTTCTCTTGAAAGTGTGGATGAAAATGCCTGATTTTGAGCTTGAAAAAATTGCACTTGAAAAAGGCTGTAAATTCGTTTGCGGTGTTGATGAGGCTGGAAGAGGTCCGTTGGCAGGACCTGTTTGCGCGGCGGCGGTTATATTACCTACTGATACCGAAATAATAGGTTTAAACGATTCTAAGAAGCTTAGCGAAAAAAAGCGAGAAGCTTTATATGATGAAATTATCGAAAAAGCGTTGGCTTACGGTATCGCATACGGCAGCTTAGAGGAAATCGAAACCCTTAATATTTTAGAAGCAACCTATCTTGCTATGAACAGAGCGGTTGAGGCTTTAAGCATTAAACCTGATTTTTGCCTTATAGACGGAAACCGTACCCCGAAAGGTTTGCAAATTCCTTCTGCTACGGTGGTCAAAGGGGATGCAAAATCCTCATCTATTGCGGCGGCTTCTATTTTAGCTAAGGTTACGCGAGACCGCTTGCTTTTAGAGTATGATGAGAAATATCCCGAATATAACTTCAAAAAGCATAAGGGTTACGGAACAAAAGAGCACACCGAGTTAATTTTAAAATACGGTCCGTGCGAGATACATAGAATGTCATTCTTAAAAAATCTTTTAGGTGGCAAAAAATGAATTTAGGTATAATTGGAAAAACGGCGGAGGATAAAACCTCTGCCTTTTTAAGAAAAAATGGATATAAAATTTTAAAAAGAAACTATTCTTGCCGTTTCGGTGAGATAGACATAATTGCCGAAAAGGATGAATATATTATTTTCGTCGAAGTTAAGGCAAGAAAAAAGGGGAGCTTGGTATCGCCCATAGAGGCGGTTGATAGCAAAAAGGTTAAAAGGATTATGTTAACCGCAGAGGATTATATTTCAAAAACCGAAACCCATTTGCAGCCGAGGTTTGATGTGGCTGAGGTTGAGGTTTTAGAAAAAGCGGATAAAAGCTTATCTTATAGCCTGCATTATATAGAAAATGCTTTTTAAAAACTTAATATTTAATGTTTTTGAACGGAATTTATAGTTTTTTTATATTACCACCGCAGTATCAGGATTTTTATATAATTGGATATATTTTAAGAACCGATAAAAAGGTATCTGAACTAACAAATACCTTTATAGAGTTACTGAAAAGCGAGGTTAGCGATAATTATTTTAACCGTTAAAGAGGTTTTAATATGGATTTTTTTGATTTACATTCGGATACACCTTATGAGTGTTACACTAAAAGCGAAGAGTTTTATGTAAACCAACTTGCTGTATCGGGCGAGGCGTCAAAATGCTTTGAAAATTGGGTGCAAACCTTTGCGATTTGGATTAAAGATGATGTTAAAAATCCGTTTGAATTATATAAAAAAATTTATAATGATTTTAAAGAAAAAACGAGAAATTTGCCTTTAAATTTAAAGCCTGTTTTAGCGGTTGAGGGCGGCGCGGTTTTAGAAAATGATTTAGACCGTCTTGAAATTTTAAAAGAGGATAAGATTAAATTTTTAACACTCACTTGGAATGGTGAAAATGAAATTGCAGGCGGTGTAGATACTGCTAAGGGTTTAACCGATTTTGGTAAAAATGTTATAGATAAAATGAACCGCCTTAAAATCGGCGCAGATTTATCTCATTTGAATGAAAAAAGTTTTTTTGCGGCGGTGGAAAAAGCCGAATTTCCGATTTGCACCCATTCTTCAAGCCGAGAAATTATAAATCATAAAAGAAATTTAACCGATGTTCAGGCAAAGTTAATAGCCGAAAAAGGCGGTGTTATCGGTATATGCCTTTATCCTGAATTTACGGGCGAGGATATATACGATGGTGTTTATAAAAACATTTGCTATTTTTGTGAGCTCGGTTTAGAGGATAATATTGCTATCGGTTCGGATTTTGATGGATGCGAAATGGATAAAAAACTTTGCAAAACAACCCAAATTCCATTGCTTTATAAATTTTTATTCGAAAAAGGACTGGCAAAAGAAATAATCCATAAAGTTTTTTATAAAAATGCGTTAAATTATATTGCAAAATTGGATTAAAAGAAGTAAAATAAAAGTAGTATGTGTAAATAGAGGAGAGGCTTATGAATTATATAAGTACAAGAGATAAATCAGTTAAGGTAACGGCAGCTGTCGCTATTGCTCAGGGACTATCAAATGATGGGGGACTTTTTGTTCCCGATAGTTTCCCTAAGTTTACTGATAAGGATTTTGAATATTTAACAGGTGTTGATTACAAGCAAAGAGCTAAATTTATTTTAAAGCAGTTCTTAAACGATTTTACCGAGGAAGAAACCGATTATTGTATCGAAGGGGCTTATACCGGAAGCTTCCAGAACGAGCAACCTGCTCCTATTTCTTTAATAGGCAAAAATGCAAATCTTTTAGAGCTTTGGCATGGACCTACCTGTGCTTTTAAGGATTTGGCTTTGCAGCTTTTACCTTATTTGTTAACAACATCCGCCAAAAAGGTAAACGGTGGAAAGAAAGCCGTTATTTTGGTTGCAACCTCAGGTGATACAGGTAAAGCTGCTCTTGAAGGCTTTAAGGATGTTGAGAATACTGAAATAATCGTATTTTACCCCTGTGAAGGCGTAAGTAATATGCAGAAACTTCAAATGAGCTCTCAAAAAGGCGAAAATGTTCATGTTTTCGGTATTAAGGGTAATTTCGATGATGCTCAGTCGGGCGTTAAAAAGATTTTCTCTGATAATTTAGTTAAAGAAAAATTAGCAGAAAACAATATGCTTTTCTCCTCTGCCAATTCTATAAACTGGGGAAGACTTGCTCCTCAAATCGTTTATTATGTATCCGCTTATTGCGATATGCTAAAACGCGGCGAGGATTTAAAGGATGGCTTTAATGTTGTTGTTCCAACAGGTAATTTCGGCAACATTTTAGCGGCTTATTATGCTAAAAAAATGGGTGTTCCGATAAATAAACTCATTTGCGCATCAAATGTAAATAAGGTTTTAACCGATTTTATTAAAACAGGAAAATATAATCGCAACCGCGAATTTTTCGCTACCAATTCTCCTTCAATGGATATTTTAATATCAAGTAACCTTGAAAGAATGATATTTGAGCTTTCAGGTAACAATGATAAAGAGGTTGCAAAATATCAGGCAGACCTAGCCGAAAAAGGTGAGTTTACTGTTTCTGATAGCATTAAAACTGCTATGAGCGAGCTTTTCTTTGGCGGTTTCTGCGATGAAAAGCAAACCCTTGAAACGATAAACAAATATTTCTCAGAATACGGTTATCTTTGCGATACTCATACGGCAGTTGCTATGAACGTTTACGACCAGTATATCGCTGAAACAGGAGACGATAGACCAACCGTTATCGCTTCAACAGCTTCGCCTTATAAGTTTGCAAACAGTGTGCTTTCTGCTGTAACTGATGAAAAGGCTGATTCTGATTTTGCTGAGGTTAGACTTTTAAATAAGGTTTCTGCTATGGAAATTCCTGAGCCTATTGCCGAGCTTGAAAATGCCAAGGTTAGATTTAATGAAATTTGCGATAAAACCGAGATGGTTTCTGCGGTTTACAGCGCTCTAAAAATAGATTAAAATTAAAGGGCGAACTTATTGTTCGCCCTTTAAAAAATTTACTTTGACTTATAAGTGTCGCAACAGGTTTCTTCTGATGTGCAAGCAGAGCGGTTACCAACCTTGATTTTTCCTGCGGTACAAACATCATTTGTATCGTGGTATACGCAGCTTGTAACACTGCAAGCTACGCAGGATTCGGTTTCACAGTTGCATTTTGACATTTTAAAATACTTCCTTTCAAAGCAAATTAGACAATAAAATTGTCAAATATATTATTTGAAAAATAATTTCAATTATTCAAAAGCGAGGATATAAATGAGTATTTTTGCAATTTCTGATTTGCATTTGTCTTTTGGTGTTGATAAACCAATGAATATTTTCAGAGGCTGGGAAAATCATACGGACAGACTTTTGGCAAATTGGAAAAGATTAGTAAATGAAAATGATACGGTTATTTTGCCGGGCGATTTTTCCTGGGCGCTTAAAATAGAAGAAGCGTTAGAAGATTTTAAATTTTTGGAAAGTTTACCGGGCAAAAAACTTATTTTAAAGGGCAACCACGATTTATGGTGGTCAACCGCTAAAAAGATAAAAGAATTTTTTGAAAAAAATGAAATCAAATCAGTTGATATAATTTTTAATAATACCGCCGTTGTTGAGGGCTATGCCATAGCGGGAACAAGAGGTTGGTTTTATGATGATACGGGAAGTAAAAAGGTGCTACTAAGAGAAGCGGGCAGACTTGATAAATCGCTTTCGGAAGCCAAGAAAACAGGACTTCCCATTTTAACCTTTTTGCATTATCCTCCTGTTTATTCGGATAGCGTTTGCAACGAGATTTTAGATGTTTTAAAGGCGCATAATGTTGATAAGGTTTATTATGGTCATATTCACGGTGCAGGTTTTCATAATGCGGTTAAGGAGTATGACGGCTTGAAATTGGAGCTAATATCGTGCGATTGCATTGATTTTACACCGTTTTTCATAGCATAATATATATAAATTTAATAAATTTACAGATATTTCAAAAAATTACTAGTATTTAGAAATAGTTTATGCTATAATACTTAATTAGATATGACTTTCAATTCGGAGGTAAAATAAAAAATGAGTTTAAAAGAAACAAAAAAGATTGAAACAAACAGACATCAGCTTGAAATCGTTGTTGATGGCGAGAAATTCCGCGAGGCAATTAAAGCGGCTTATGCTCAAAATGCTGATAAAATAAGCATCCCAGGTTTTAGAAAGGGTAAAGCTCCTTTAAGCTTCGTTGAGAAGTATTACGGAAGCGAAATCTTCTTTGAGGATGCTTTAAATCTTATCTACGGTGAGGTTGTTGAAGAGGCTATAACCGAGTCCGGTCTTAATGTTATTAACGATAAGATGGATTTCGAAATGGTTTCTATCTCTAAGGAAGACGGTGTTGACTTTAAGGTTACCGTTACAACCTATCCTGAAATCGAAATTGGTGAATATAAAGGCTTAAAGGCTGAAAAGCTTATCGCAAAGGTTGAGGATGAGGAAATTGATGCTCAAATCAATGCTATGGCAGAGCGCAACAGCCGTATGGTTGAGATTAATGACCGCGAAACAAAGCTTGGCGATACCGTTGTTATTGACTTTGAAGGCTTCTGCGATGGTGTTGCTTTCGATGGCGGTAAAGCAGAAGGATTTAGCTTAGAGTTAGGTTCAGGTCAGTTTATCCCCGGTTTTGAAGACCAGGTTGTTGGTCATAAAATCGGCGAAGAGTTTGACATTGATGTTAACTTCCCTGAGGAATACGGCGCAGAGAATCTTGCAGGCAAGCCCGCAGTATTCAAGATTAAGCTTCACGAAATTAAGGTAAAGGAATTACCTGAAATTGACGATGAGTTTGCTAAGGATGTTAGCGAATTCGATACATTGGCTGATTTAAAGGCTGATTTAAAGGCAAAAGCTCTCGAACGCAAGCAAAAGGTTGCAGACGAAGAGGTTGAGAACGATTTAGTTGCTCAAATAGTTGAGAGCATTAAGGGTGAAATTCCTGAGGCTATGTTCGAAAACCGTTTGAATCAGAGCGTTGAGGAGTTTGCATATCGTTTGCAGTCTCAGGGTCTTGACCTTGAAACCTATTTGAAGTATACAAATTCAACCGTTGAAGATTTCAAAGCTAGCTTCCGTCCCCAAGCTGAATCTCAGGTTAAATTCAGATTAGCTCTTGAAAAAATCGTTGAGCTTGAGAAGATTACCGCTTCTGAGGAAGATATTAACGAGCAGTTTGAAAAGATGGCTAAGGAATACGGTATGGAAGTTGATAAAATTAAAGCCGCTATCCCTGCAACCGAGATTGCTAAGGATTTAGCTGTTGGTAAGGCTATCGACTTTATTAAGGAAAATGCAGTTATAACTGAGGTTGAAGCAAAAACAGAAAAGGCAGAAAAGAAGCCTGCCGCTAAGAAAACAACCGCAGCTAAGAAAACAACAACTGCAAAAAAGACCACAACCGCTAAAAAAACAACCACTAAAAAAGCAGAAGAAACCAAAGATGCTGAATAATTGATTATAAACAATAAATTTAGTTCACACTTAGGTTGCCGGCATCTAACGGTGCCGGCATTTTTTAAAATTTAGAAATTTAAAGGAGAAAAATTATGGATATGGCATTAGTTCCTTATGTTGTAGAGCAAACCGGCAGAGGCGAGCGTTCTTATGATATTTTTTCCCGTTTGCTTAACGACCGTATTATTATGTTAAATGATCAGGTTGATAACGCAACCGCAAGTGTTATAATAGCTCAGCTTTTATATCTTGAAGGTCAGGACCCTGATAAAGATATAAGCTTTTATATCAACAGCCCAGGTGGTTCGGTTAGCGCAGGTATGGCAATTTATGATACCATGCAATATATTAAGTGCGATGTCAGCACTATTTGTATGGGTATGGCTGCAAGTATGGGCGCATTTTTATTGGCTGCAGGAGCAAAGGGCAAGCGTTTGGCACTTCCAAACAGCGAAATTATGATTCATCAGCCCTTAGGTCAGGCGCAAGGTCAGGCAACCGATATTTTGATTCATGCTAATCATATTGAGAAAACAAGAGCAACCTTGAACCGTATTCTTGCTGAGAATACAGGCAAACCGATTGAAGATATTATTCGCGATACCGAGAGAGATAACTTTATGTCTGCTGCTGAGGCTTGCGAATACGGACTTATTGATAAGGTTATAACAAAAAGATAAAGGGGTATAAATATGCCGAAAGAGCATAATAATGATATTTGCTGTTCCTTCTGCGGTAAATCTCAGGACGAGGTTAACCGTTTGGTTGAGGGTCCCGGCGTTTATATCTGCGACAACTGTATTGAGTTTTGTTCATCCTTGCTTTTTGAGGATGAAGCTTCTGCTAAGAAGAATAACAAACGCAAGGGTAAAACCGAATTTGTTCTTCCGAAGCCTATGGAAATCAAAGAAAAGCTTGATGAATATGTTATAGGTCAGGATGAGGCAAAGAAAACCTTGGCGGTTGCAGTTTATAACCACTACAAGAGGATTTTCAAAAAAAGCGAATTAGATGTTGAGCTTAATAAGAGTAATGTGTTGATGCTGGGACCTACGGGTGTGGGTAAAACCTTGCTTGCGCAAACCTTGGCAAAGATGCTCGATGTTCCGATTGCGATTACCGATGCAACAACCTTAACCGAGGCAGGTTATGTTGGTGAGGATGTTGAAAATATTTTGCTCAGACTCATTCAAGCGGCCGATTATGATATCGAAAAGGCTGAATGTGGTATCATTTATGTTGATGAGATAGATAAAATCGCAAGAAAATCGGAGAATGCCTCTATAACCCGTGATGTCAGCGGTGAGGGTGTTCAACAGGCTTTGCTTAAAATTTTGGAGGGAACAGTTTCGAATGTTCCGCCTCAGGGTGGCAGAAAGCATCCGCAACAGGATTTCATCCAGATTGATACAACGAACATTCTATTCATCTGCGCAGGCGCGTTTGATGGAATTGAAAAAATCATCGAAAAGCGTATGGGTAAAAGCGGTTTAGGGTTTGGAGCAGAGGTTAAATCGCCGAAAAGCTTAGAAGCTCAGGCTTTAACCAATATCGCAACCCATCAAGACCTTGTTAAATTCGGTCTTATCCCTGAGCTCGTTGGTCGTTTGCCGGTTATAACTGCGCTCGATTCAATGGATAGAGATACTTTAATTAGAATTATGACCGAGCCTAAAAATTCTATCATTAAGCAGTATACTGCCCTTTTTGAGATGGACGGTATAAAGCTCGAATTTGATAAAAAAGCGCTTGAAAAAATCGCGGATTTAACGGTTGAGAGAAAGACGGGCGCGAGAGGCTTGCGCTCTATAATTGAAGCTGTTTTGCAGGACTTTATGTTCACCGCCCCCTCAGATAAAAACATAACTGAAATTGTTATAACAAAGCAGATAGTTGAAAATTCGGTTAAGAAATAACAAAAGCGGTTGCGAATTTCTTCGTAACCGCTTGAATTTTATTGTATAACTAAACCCGCGCGAAAGTCGCGTGGTTCAATAAAGGTTAACCGATAAAATATTTTAGTGAAATAGAGAGTGTAGTATTTTTATGATTAAAAAAGATAAAATTTTGAGCATTGTCGCTCATGCCGCGACAGGCACACCCTTTCTTATGTAGGCGAAAAGAAAGGGCGAAAAGATTCGCCTAAGGGGGAATTTCGATTTCCCCCTTAGGTGACAAAATTTATTCACATAAAACCGCCGCCAAAGAATGAAAACAATGTTTTCAATTTGGCGGCAAGTTTCTATATATTTTATAGTAGCATAATTGTCACCCTAACCCCCTTAAACGACAATGGCTCCGCCCTTGACCCGTGCAAGTAATATATGCATGGCTGTCGGGCTAACAAAAAGTGCCCTTGTGTTACCAGTATCGTTTAGTGCTATGCCCGAAAATGAAATACCACCCGCACTAAGCGGGTGGATATTTATTTTAATATTTAGTTTTAATAAATTGTTGGACTCAATCCTTTACTACTTTTTTTCCGTTTCATAACGGATGAAAATTTTATTTTAAATATTAAGTTTTTAAAGTTTTTTAGGTTGAGCAAATCTTAAATTTGTACATCGGAATCACCTTTTACATTTTATTTGTTATGAAGTTTTCTCCTAATCATACAAATCACCTATTAGGTTTTATATTAAATCCTTAACGGAAATTAGAATTTTAAATAAAGTTTGTTTAGTACATTGGTCTCACCTTTAATTTATTTCGAAGTAAAGCTTATTACTTCATCGGAACCACCACTTTCAATGTATTTCAAAAAATTGCTGGCGGAGTTTCGTTTTTCATTTCTAACTCCTCCTCTCTTTTCTGACTTCATTATAATGCATAATAACTAGTTTGTCAATAAAAAGTTTATAACTTTTATTAATATTCACAAAAAATTAATATTCTTTACCTTTAAAATGATTTGTGGTATAATAAAAAAATAAAAAATTACAGAAAGGGTGATAGTGTGAGACCAACAATGCCTCCGCCTCCCGGTGGCAGAGGACCTATGAGGCTCGGCGGACCGCGAAACTTTTTAACCGAAGCCGAAAAGCAAAACAAGCCTAAACTCACTATGCCTCTCCTTAAAAGAATTTTAAAATATTTAAAACCTTATAAATGGCAGTTTTTATTGGTTTTTATAGCTCTTATAATATCGGCTGTTCTGGGGCTTTTTCCGTCGGTTATAACAGGTCAGATAGTTGATTCTATTATAGCCGAAAACCGAAATTTAAACACCCTTTTAAAGTTAGTTGCCTTAGCCTTTATTGTGCTTAGCGCTTCTCAAATAATTTCAGTTTTAGAGCAATACATAAATTCCTGGATATCGCAAAAAATAATTTTTGATATGCGAAATGAGATGTATGACCATCTTCAAAAAATGCCGCACTCGTTTTTTACGAATGAAAAGCAGGGCGATATCATAACCCGAATGAATAGCGATATAAACGGTGTAAGCACGGTAATTTCAGGACTTTTAACCTCGATTGTAAGTAACTTTTTAACCGTTATAGTTAGTGTATTTTATCTTTTTTATACCGATTGGCGATTGGCAATAGTGGGCATTATTATTTTGCCCTTGCTTATTGTCCCAACCCATAAGGTAGGTCAAAAGCGGTGGAAACTTTTAAGCGATGCCCAAGAGAAAAACGACGAGCTTAATCAACAGATAAACGAAACTTTATCGGTTAGCGGTTCAATGCTTGTAAAGCTATTTACAAAAGAAAAGGCTGAATATAAAAAGTTTAAAAGGATAAATAACGAGGCAACGAAAATCACCATAAAAGAGCGTCGCGCGGGCAGTTGGTTTCATGTTATGCTTGGTATGTTTATTCAAACCGCGCCCTTGCTTATTTACTGTGTTGGCGGATTTTTGATTATGTCCGGCAGAGATAGGGGACTTACAGTTGGCGATATAACGATAGTTGTGGCTCTCGTTAACCGCCTTTATCAGCCGGTCAGGATGCTTCTTAATTTACAGGTTGATTTTGTGCGCTCTTTGGCGCTCTTTTCGAGAATTTTCGAGTATCTTGACAGAAAACACGAAATTGAAAATCCTGAAAATCCTCAAAAACCCGATTTAACCGAGCCCACTGTTGAATTTAAAAATGTTAAATTTTCGTATACCGATGAAAAACCTGTTTTGCAGGGGGTAAGCTTCTCGGTTCCAAGCGGCAAAATGTATGCAATAGTCGGAACTTCGGGCGCGGGCAAGTCCACCGTTATCGGTATGATACCAAGACTATACGATGTTAAAGAGGGTATGGTTACGGTAGCAGGGGTTGATGTAAGAGAATATGACTTGGCACACCTCAGAACGAATATAGGTATCGTAACACAGGATACTTATCTCTTTAACGGTTCTATTTTGGATAATCTTTTGTATGCTAAGCCTGATGCGAGTATGGAGGAAATAATTGACGCCTGCAAGGCAGCTAATATCTATGATTTTATTAATAGCTTGCCTCAAAGGTTTGATACAATAGTTGGTAACCGCGGTCTTAAACTTTCGGGCGGCGAAAAGCAGAGGGTTTCAATCGCGCGAGTTATTTTGAAGAACCCTAAAATACTTATACTAGACGAGGCAACCTCCTCGCTTGATTCGATTTCGGAGAGCCTTATTCAAGAAGCGTTAAACCGCATAATGAAAGGCAGAACGAGTATTGTTATAGCGCATAGACTTTCAACCGTTATGGCAGCGGATAAAATTATGATTTTAGAAAACGGAGTAATTGCCGAAACGGGAACTCACGATAATTTGCTTAAAGAAAGTGCGGGCTACCGCGAGCTTTATGAAACCCAGTTTAGAAAAGTTATTGATTATGAAAACAGCCGCAAATAAGGGTTGACTTGAAGGCTAATTGATATTAAAATAATATTAGTAAATTTGATTTAGGAGAGAATACTATGAGTGAACAAAATAAAAACGAATTAGAATATAATCCCGATTTAGTAACCCTTTCTGATGATGAAGGCAAGGAATACACCTTTGAGGTTTTAGATGCTATTGAAACTGATATGGGCAGATATTTGGCATTGCTTCCAACCTATGATGACCCTCAAAAAATGTTAGACGATAGCGGAGAGCTTGTTATCGTTAAGGTTGGCGAGGAAAACGGAGAGGAATATTTTTACGAGATTGAGGACGATGATGAGTATGAGACCATCGCAGATGCTTTCGTAGACCGCCTTGAAGACTTTTTCGAGATAGATAATAAATAATTTAATTGAAATTTTAGTCCTGTGCTGTTCGCGGACCGTGCTCATATAACCCCACAATTTTATAAATAGGGAATTTTGCTCGTTTGGTGGGCTTGCAGACCTCCCGCGGCTGTGCCGAGTTCGGAAGAAGGGAGCGCGAAGCCAAACGGCTGATACCCACCTGCAAAAAAAAGCAGGTTATTTTGCGCACATTACGGCAGTGCGGGACGCTTAGATTATTTTAAAACGAACTAATAAACCCCTCCAAGCTTTAAGCTTGGAGGGGTTGTGTTTATCATTAAAATTATAAATCAATGCAAATAGTTTCGCCCGGGTTTACGGTAT
Source organism: Clostridia bacterium (assembly GCA_017537365.1). Classification (GTDB taxonomy): domain Bacteria; phylum Bacillota; class Clostridia; order Oscillospirales; family Acutalibacteraceae; genus UBA737. The sequence continues at coordinate 1,398 of JAFYKZ010000022.1, read as the reverse complement.
ATATTTTAGAGCAATATTCAAGCCAGATTGTATGTAAGGTCGGGTTATAAACCTTGCTGCCGTTAGCACTGTATCTTAAACTTTTATAAGCTGTAACATAATCGTATATTTCTATATTGGTGGCATACCAGATTTCGTTGTTGTTTGCAAGCTTTTGGCAGATTTTTTCAATATGCTCCCAGTTATTGTTACGGTCGAACTCATAGCTATGTCCCCAGATATACAAAAGCCTAGAAACGCGTCTCGCGTGGTAAGACTTTTCAGAAATATCAATATTTAAAAATTTATCAATATAATTCATAATATTGGGATTATCGTGGTGTGCCGATGGCATCCAGGCATGAAAATCCTCAGGCAACATAAAAGAGTCGTTATCCTGACCAAGAGTTCTGGCATAGGCAATATCAAGCTCGGTCAGATAATTTTTTATATCCTCATATTTTCCGAAATTGCCCATTAAGGTTATGCCTGAATCGGGGTATGCCATACCTCTTATTATACGGTCGCATCTTTCTTCAAGTTCAAGGCGGCAATCAAGCACATCGCGTATTCCCTCGATAGCTCTGAGGTTGCCGTTTGCTCTATGAAGTGCCCCGTGAACAGCAATTTCATGACCGTTGGCAAAATATAAGTCTTGTATCTCTTCATTTGTATAATGGAACTGACTGTTAGCTTTGCAGTTGAAATTAAAGGTTGATTTAATACCGTATTTATTAAAAATTTCGATTAACTGACGGTCTTGTTTAACGCCGTCATCATAACTAAATGTAACAGCCTTTGACTTACCGCCGGGGTATCTCATAAAAACAGATTGCATAATATCTTCCTCCTGATTTAAAGGTTTTAATTATTATAGCATAAAAGCAACAATAAATCAACGGCTTGCCGTTGTATATCATCAACTTCGAAAGAAGTTGTATATAATCAAGCCGACATAAATACACACTTCGTGTGATGATATACGCCTTCGGCGATGATATACACGACTGCGTCGTGATGATATACCAAGCCTGTCGGCTTGGATAAAAAAAGAACGAAGCAATTGCTTCGTTCTTTTTTGTCTCTCTTGTACGAAAAAGAACTGGGTGAAAACCGAGGATTTTCAGCCAACAACAATCAAATTTCTAATGTATTGGCGTATTCTTGCAATATGCGATTTATTTGTTCTTCATTTTCATAAAAAAAATCATCACACTGGTCTAAAATTTCTTCTGCTTCTTCATCTTCTTTTTCTTCTAATATCAAATCCGCCTTATATGCTTTTTGAAGATTCTCTCTTAAAAGCGGCGTAAGAATTTCTTCCAAAGCAGACATTTCTTTTTTCAAATCACTTACATTATCTACATTGCAAAAATACTGACTATGCCCACCGTTATTAATTTCACTTTGGTAGGTCAT
>JAFYKZ010000021.1 GCA_017537365.1 Clostridia bacterium | reverse complement strand
TTATCGATGTAGCCCGTAGTAGCGATGACTTGTGGTACGGTGAGTGCATCGGGGACGGTTTCAAATTCTTGTTCGAGCCACGGGCGGAAGGTTGACGGCAGAGAGGAAGGAAATCCTGTTTTGCGCGGTCGGGGTTTGCGATTGTTTCCATATTTTGCGGTTGAAAACTTGGCGTGGGGAGTAACATATCTTTCCGGGTGCTTTGCCGAGTCCTCTATGTAGGTGAGCAGGTCTTCTTTCAGCACAGTGTATTTTCTTGTTCTCTTGCCGGTATTTTGGCATTTGATAAAGCCATTGTTAAGCATCCAAGCGCACTTACGTTTACTGATATGCAGAGCACACCGCACCTGTTCTCCTGACAGCACTTGCGGTAAGCTGCTCAACATTTTTTATCACCTCGGATGCTATATCGCTTTCCTTTATCGTTTGCGGTCTTGACGAGGTAATCAATGAAGGCGTCCTTGGTGAATATGTAACCGCCCTTATAGGTATAGGATTCAATCTCACCGTTTTTGAGTGCAGCGTATATTGTGTTCTTACCGACGGGCGACCAGCGGTTTGCTTTCATCGGCGTTAAGATATCGGGGCATTTTTTAAGCATCTTTTCGTATGCTTCTCTTTGTTTTTCTTGGTTCATTTTAATTCTCCTTATGTTTATTCGCCCGAGAATAGCCAAAGGAGTTTTTATTTTAATTTAAGATTTCATAAAATTCTTCGTACACTTTTTTAATAGCAGATAGATTTTGATACATATCTTGATATTCCAAATGCATTTCAAGTGATTTTAATGCTTTGCGTAAACCATCCATTCCATAGTCAGAAAAAATGTTTGTTAAGAAACGAGATATAGCCGTTTCATTGACTGTACCTGTATATCGTTCTCCTAATATCAAAGAACGAACACAGCGTAAATATATTTTTGCAGAGCCTTCACCCATTCCTGTCCTTGCAACCTTCATTGCAGCAGTTCCAATTTCAAGTTCTCCTTCTGCGACTCTCTTTCCGTATGCATAACAATCATAAATATTTTCTAATGTAATCTTTGCCATATTGGGCACCTCCATATTTTTATGAACCAAGTATAGCACATAAAAGCGTGGAAGTGTTTAGCGATTTGAAATTAAATTTGTACTGCACATCGCCCTCGATTGTCAATGATGTTTGATTGTGCTCGGCTAAACATTATTGACAATCATACACGGTTATACGTGATTGCAATTTTCACTCATTTCTCGCATCTATCTCGCAAATTTCTCGCAAAAAATCATTAGTTTTGCAAAATCTCGCAGAATGGGTGGACGTATTGCACATTTCAGGGACGGAGAGGGGCGGTGCGGTAGATACTGCCTTTTGCTCGAAATCATGATGCCCCCTGAGGGACGAGGGTTCGAATCCCTCCGTCTCCGCCAAAATAAAAAATGAGCCAAACTGTAAGGTTTTGGCTCGTTTTTTCTTTGATATAACTTCCTGACAAAATTCGTGATATAAATTCGGTTCAATCATTTATTTAAAACACCCCCCACCTTTGTTTTCAACAAAGGTGGGGATATTTTAATCTTATTAGACGCTAAATTCTTTTATAAAATCGCACATTTCTTCCCATTTTTCTTCCATTTCTGAAACGAGTTTAAATTGAGTTCTGCATCTTATCAAATTATGTTCAGGATATTCAGTTTTAAAATATGTATCGCCTAAAATATAATCGGTTAGAAAACGCATTCCGCATTCAATAGTCATCATCTTAGCACCAACAGGCAAAAGCTCTTGCTCGCAAGCGGTGAGCGTGCCATTGCAACCGAATAGAAAACCTTTTGTGTAAATTTTAAAGAGTTCCATATCAAAATGAACCTTGCTCAAATCCTTTTCATCCTCAGCCGCAGTTGAAGCGCCAAAACGAATAGAATCACCGAAATCATTTACAGAATAGCCCGGCATTATAGTATCAAGGTCCATCACGCATATCGGTTCTCTTGTTTTGGCATCCAACATAACATTATTAAGCTTTGTATCGTTATGAGTAACCTTTAACGGAAGATTTCCGTTTTTATGACTATCCTCTAAAATACTATAAAATTCCTTGCGTTCATTAACAAAAGCAATTTCTTCTAGCGCGGTTTTTACTCTGCCGAGAGGGTCTTTTTCAACCGCCTCTAAAAAAGCCTTATATCTTTCAGGTGTATTATGGAAATTCGGTATGGTTTCATAAAGAGTATCAGCAGGATAATCTTTAAGCATATTTTGGAAATTGCCAAAACCTACCGCACTTTGATAAAAATCGTTCTCGCTCTCGGGCAATTCGAGAGAAACACCATTTTCAACAAAATCATACATACGCCATAAATTGTTATTTTCATCCGGGGTATACTTTTCACCATTTTTGCAAGGTATTAAGTTTAAAGTTTGAACCTTACCTGACAGGCGAGGTTTAAGATATTCGGTTACAGCGACAATATTTTCCATTACTTTTTCTGGCTCTTTGAAAACATTTCGGTTTAACTTTTGCAAAATATATCTTTTCCCCGAATCTGTATTAATCAAGAACGTATCATTTATATGCCCGTTTCCATACTTAGAAATATCCAATAGTTCCTCTGGTATATTAAACTGCTTAACTATATTATTATAATCCATTTCTTTCACCTATTTTATTTAGATTCTTTTGAAATTCTTTTATTAACTGCTTCTCTCATTTTTAGAATAGCCTCTGCCGAATAGCAACTATCAAAGGTTACCTCTTCACCCAAAGCTTCTTCTACCAATTCAACTGTTTTTTCATAACCGATATATGATTCCAATAATTGCAAAGCCCTCATATCCTGCAAAGCTTCGTTAAACACAATAAGGCTAATGGCAGGAACTGCACCATCCTTTGCTGGATAAACGCTAAACGAATCCCCCGCAGGAAAACCGTTATAAGCATCGGTTTGAGCAAAAGGATTAATTACCATACGGGAAAACTGCGAATAATAGAAATTATAACCCCAATGCAAAAATCCGTCAATATGATATTTATAAAGCTGAATTCCAATTGAACGATTACGCGCAGAAGGCATTGTAAGAAATCTATTACTAACACCTTTGCATTGCATGCAGCAATAATAAGTCCATCTTTCCTCTAAATCTGCTTCTAAAAATGGTTTAATATGGTCGGTGGACGGAATCGGGATTTTAACAACACCATTTTTATAAAAATCATAGTCAGACAAAGCATCAATAATTTTGCAACCGCCAAGATATTTTTTAGCTATCTCGCGAGCCTTTGAATAAGCCTCTAAATGTTGGAGCGCAGGCTCATCTGAAATATGGAAATAGGTTTTATCAAATATACCGTTTTGCTTTAAAACCTCAATAAGTTCAGGCAACATACTGCCTAAAAACTCATCATATTCCTTTGAATCGGATGCAACATCCCAGCCAAAAATATCTTTTTCTTCTCCATTTATTTCAGCTATAATTCGCGGAGTGAACCTAGCACCCCACTGAGTAAACAAATGCGGCATTTCAAAATATTCAATACCTATTTTTTTACAAAGAGAAATCCAACGCTCAAAACGGCTAAAATCAAAGCTATAGCTATTACCGTTTTTAACAATTTTAAGAAGCTGACAGCTAGGTCTTTTTCTGCCAACCTCTGTATCAAGCGGCTGAGTGAAAATCGGGGTTAAAATCATATTAATACCGTTATCGCTCGCCATTCTCAAAAACTTTTCTATCATAACCCAATGTTCTTCTGAATACGACTCATAGCCATAATATTCAGAAATACAATCAGTATGAAACCATTGCGTGAAAATAAGCTTTTGCTCAGTAAGTTTAACCGGTAAAACATTTAGTTTTATCGTTCTTTCTTCTATTGTTTTATTATCAAACGAATTAAACTTTATTTTTAAATTATGCACACCCGAATTTGCCTTAACGGTAACCCAAATAGACTTATATATCTCAGAAGCCTGAACCCAATCTCTATCGGCAGGCATTAATCTATCCGGATAAATTCCTGCTTCATGGCTTATGTAATTTTCGTCCTCCAACGCAAATGTAAAGGTGGTATACTCAACCGGAACATTTTCAACAAAATAGGTTTTTATTTCTATATCACTGTCAGAAGTAACCGAAAAATTATATGCCGCTCGGCTATCTGCCGAAAAAGCCAACTGAAAAGAAACTTTTTCGCCCTCTAAACAAGAAAGTTCTTTTATTTCAGAAACAGAACATTCCCGCTTCGGCAAAACCTTTTCAAGAGAAGAAATCACCTTTAAATCAAGCATTTAGTTGCCCTCCGTTTTTTAACAAAACATACTTTTACATTTTACCAATTAATTATATACCAAACACATTAAAAAAGCAATCATAAAAAAAGCGAAACCGCAATTTTTCTTGCAGTTTCGCTTTTTATTTTAAGCTTCATATTTAATTTCGCCACCAATAATTGTTTTCAAAACATTAAACTCATTATCTGTTATAATTATATCTGCATCTTTTCCCTTTTCAATAGAGCCTTTTTTATCAGCCACACCAATAGTTGTTGCAGGATTTAAGGATGCAGCATTAACACACTCAAAAAGAGGAACAGAAGAATTTTTATATACATTCCAAACACCCTTGTTAAGAGCTAGCACACTACCTGCTATCGTGCCATCCTCTAAGAAACAAACATTATCTCTATAAATTATTTTAGCTCCGCCCAAAGTATATTCTCCAAACTCAAGTCCGCCCGCCGGCAAGCAATCGGTTATAAAGCAAAGCTTTCTGCCCTTTAACTTCCAAACCATATCATAAAGTTTTTTATCAACATGGTATGTATCAACAATAAGCTCACAGCTAACATCCGAGTTTAAAGCCGCGCCAACAACACCCGGTTCTCTATGGGATAATGGTGTCATCGCGTTAAATAGGTGTGTAACATGTTTCACACCCGATTCGATACTTTTCTCGGCAATTATGTAATCAGCCTTTGTATGCCCCATAGAAACAACCACATTGGTATCTTCGCTTATTTCTCTTATAGCCGCAAAATTATCTGTATCAGTTTCGGGGGCTAAGGTTATTATTTTAATAATATCGGCATACTCTTTAACAAATTTAGCATCAGGCTTTAAAATATATTTAGGGTCTTGCGCGCCTTTTTTGCTTTCGCTTATAAAAGGTCCCTCTGCATGACAGCCAAAAATCTGACTTCCCTGCCAATTTTTACTTTCATCTTTTAAATCTCGGCAAATTTGGAGAGCTTTTTTAATAACCGACATATCAACCGTCATAGTAGTCGGCAAAAAGCCTGTAACACCGTTTTTGAGAAGTCCGCCGGCTATTGTTTTAATGCTTTCTTCTTCCCCATCGCAAACATCTTTGCCGAGATATCCGTGTATATGAATATCAATAAGTCCCGGAGAAATATATCCGCCCGTAGCATCAATAATTTCTATTCCCTCAGGAACTTTATCGCAAGGCAGAATATCCTCGATAACATTTGAAAAAATTATCGCGTGATTTTCTAAAATTTTATCTTTTAAAATAATTTTACCGCCGATTACCGCTTTCATAACTGCCTCCAATAAATTTTTCCAAATACATTTTAACAAAATCGTATAGAAAAATCAATACTTAGCTTTTATATTAAAATATTGAAATTTAATTTTGTATATGCTATAATAATCAAACAACAAAAGAATAAACACAGGCCATCAAATGCGTTGCATTTGTTGTCGGGCATACTGCGAGACAGTATTGTTCGGGGATAAGGAAATCGCGGTGAAAATCCGCAGCAACAGCCATTACCGTAATTCTAAATTATATATTAGTTGAGTCGGAATGCTTATTGGTCTGTGCCGCATAAAAGTCTCTTGGGCAAATTGGGGAGATGTGTGAAGAATAGGTTGGATTTTTATAGCTTTTTTGGTATGAGCAGGATACCGCTTTACTCACAGTACCCTTAAAGAAGGGTACTTTTATTTTCTTTTGTAAAAAAAGAAAGGATTTTAAAAATGAAAAAAACAATTAAACAAACTTTATCAATCGCACTTGTAATTATCTGCATTTTCAGCCTTGCCTCCTGCGGTGGCAATTCAAAGACCGAAACAGGTTTATGGGAAAATGCAACCTATTTAGAAGACACCGAATTTGGCAAAGGCGAAAAAACTGCCTTAGTTGAAGTTAAAGCAGAAGAAAAAACGGTTAAATTCACCATTAACACCGATAAAAAAACTGTTGGCGACGCTCTTTCAGAACATAATCTAATTGAGGGAGAAGACGGCGAGTTCGGTCTTTATATAAAAGTTGTTAACGGTATAACCGCCGATTATGATGTTGATAAAAGCTATTGGGCTTTTTATGTTGACGGCGAATATGCAACCTCAGGCGTGGATACCACCGAAATTAAAGAAGGCGTAACCTATCAACTTGAATACACCAAAGAATAAATCTACCACCCGAAAGAAAAAATTTTTGAGCGTTCAGGAAATGGTCGTGTTTGCCATGCTTGGCACGCTAATGTTCTGCTCAAAGGTTATTATGGAATTTTTGCCAAACATTCACCTGCTCGGAATGTTTACAATGGTTTTCACTCTTGTCTTTCGCAAAAAAGCATTAATACCGATTTATCTCTGTGTATTAATTACCGCATTATATTCGGGTTTTACTATGTGGTGGATTCCATACCTTTATATTTGGACTATTCTTTGGGGAATTACTATGTTATTACCAAAAAAGATGCCCAAAAAGATAGCATATATTATTTACCCTCTTATTTGCGGTTTGCACGGACTTGCCTTTGGTATACTTTACGCTCCAACTCAGGCATTGTTTTTCGGTTTTAATTTCAAGCAGACGGTAGCTTGGGTTATATCAGGCTTACCCTTTGATGCAGTGCACGCGGTTGGAAATTTTTGCGCAGGATTGCTCATAATTCCTTTAACCGAACTGCTTAAAAAACTGTTTGCCAAAAATTTAATGGACAACTAAATATTATTTTATCCGAGCCTTGCTAATGCTTTGCTCGGATTTTTTATATTCGTTGAAAAAATCTTATTTTTATGGTATAATATTATCGAAGAAAATCTAAAAGAAAGGAAAGCCTGTTTCAAATGAAAGAATATAGCATTAACGGTATGAGCTGTGCGGCGTGTAGCGCAAGGGTGGAAAAAGCGGTTTTAAGCGTTGCGGGTGTTACCGATTGTTCGGTAAATCTGCTCACCAACTCAATGATCGTTGAAGGAACCGCAAGCAACAAAGCAATTATAGCCGCCGTTTATAATGCAGGATACACTGCCTCTCAAAAAGAATCAGGCAATAAAGCAACCAAATTAGATGCATTAGCCGATAAAGATACCCCTCTGCTTTTTAAAAGACTCATTTCTTCCCTATCGGTTTTGCTGATACTTATGTATTTTTCAATGGGACATATAATGTGGGGCTTTCCTTTGCCTGAGTTTTTTATAGAAAACCCTATTGTCATTGGCGTTTTGCAGATGATTTTATCGCTTGCCATAATGGTTATCAACTATAAATTCTTCAAGAACGGTTTTAAGGGTTTAATTCACCGTTCTCCTAATATGGATACATTGGTTTCATTAGGCTCTGCCGCTTCCTTTATTTATAGTTTATATATTTTAATTGCAAGACCTGAGAATTTTCTTCACGAGCTCTATTTCGAATCTGCGGCAATGATATTAGTTCTTATCACCCTCGGCAAATTGCTTGAAGCCCGTTCAAAAGGTAAAACAACCAATGCCCTTAAAAGCCTTTTAAATCTCACCCCAAAAACCGCAAATGTTATCCGAAATAAAACCGAAATAAATATCCCCGTTGAAGAACTTCGCAAAGGTGATATTTTTGTGATTCGTGCGGGTGATAGTATCCCTGTTGACGGGATTATAATTGAAGGACACAGCGCGGTTGACGAATCTGCTCTCACCGGTGAAAGTATTCCGATAGATAAATCGGTTGGCGATACTATAAGCGGTGCCACCATTAACCGCTCGGGATATTTAAAATGTGAGGCCACTCGTGTTGGCGAGGATACTACCATATCGCAAATCATTAAAATGGTAAGCGATGCCTCGGCAACCAAAGCCCCCATTTCAAAGGTTGCCGATAAGGTTTCAGGTGTTTTTGTGCCTATTGTAATTGCAATAGCCTTTGCCGTTTTAATATTATGGTTAATTCTTGGCGAAACGGTTGGTTTTGCATTAACTCGGGCTGTTTCGGTACTGGTTATAAGTTGCCCCTGCGCGCTCGGACTTGCCACTCCTGTTGCCATTATGGTCGGTAACGGAAAAGGAGCTAAAAATGCAGTCTTATTCAAAACTGCTACCTCGCTTGAAATAGCCGGAAAAACCAGAATAGTAGCCCTTGATAAAACAGGAACAATTACCAAGGGCGAGCCTGAAGTAACAGATATTATCGGTAGTAACGAGTTAATTCAAATAGCTTACAGTCTCGAAACAAAAAGCGAGCACCCGATAGCTAAGGCAATTGTTAAATATGGCGAGGAATTAAAGCTCAATGCCTTAAAAACAACCGATTTTGAAATTTTTTCAGGCGGTGGACTTTCGGCTAAAATAAATAATGAAATCTGTTGCGGTGGTAATTCAGATTTTATAAACCACTATGCAACCATACCAAGCGATTTACTTGAAAACTCAAGCAAGTTAGCGCTTGAAGGAAAAACTGCTATATTCTTTTCAAAAGGCAAAACTGTTCTGGGTATTATAGCCGTTGCAGATAGCATAAAAGAAGATAGCGCTAAATCGGTTACAGAACTCAAAAATATGGGTATACAGGTTGTTATGCTAACGGGAGACAATAAAATAACCGCCGAAGCCATTGGCAAACAAGTTGGAGTTAACGAGGTTATTGCCGAAGTCAAACCCGACGGAAAAGAAGCTATCATTCGCAGCTTGCAAAAACACGGCAGGGTTGCTATGGTTGGAGACGGTATCAACGATGCACCCGCATTAACCCGCGCAGACATTGGAATTGCAATCGGTGCAGGAACTGATGTTGCCATTGATGCGGCAGATATTGTTCTTGTTAACAGTAGACTTTCTGATGTTCCTGCAGCAATTCGTTTAAGCCGCGCAACACTGAGAATAATACACCAAAATCTATTTTGGGCATTTATTTATAATGCGATATGTATTCCTGTTGCTGCCGGCGCATTTGCTTGGGCAGGATTAACGCTTAACCCTATGCTTGCCGCGGCGGCAATGAGTCTATCCAGTTTTTGCGTGGTTACCAACGCGCTCAGGCTTAATTTATATAACATTCACTCGAACAAAAAGGATAAAAAAATTAAAACTGTTCAAAGAAAAGAGGAAAAACTAATGGAAAAAACAATAAAAATTGAAGGTATGATGTGTCCTCATTGCGAAGCAAGAGTAAAAACTCTGCTCGAAGAATTAGAGGGTGTTTCGGCGGCAGTTGTAAGCCATATTGAAGGCACTGCCGTTGTAACTATGAGCTCCCCGATTGCAGACGAAGTTATCACCAAGCTTATCACCGATAACGGCTATAAAGTTATAGAAATACTTTAAAATATAAACTGTTATTTTATGTTACGGGAGGCGATTTGCCTCCCGTTAGGTTCTTGCATTTTCGGGCAATTAATAATCGCCCCTACGAATTAAATTTACATTGGAAATTTAATAATTCGTTTCCCTTGCTTTATCGCATAATCAAATGCTGTTTTTGTTCCGCTTTTGCGGTTTTCGGGCGCACATTTTTCATCATAATAAACGATACAAATTTGGCTTTTGTTTATCATTTCAAAATTGCGTTCAACATAAACCGCTCTGCCTGAATTTTTTATTTTTTCAGGATAATAGGTTTCCTCATAACTTTTCAAAAGATAATTTTCATAATGCTCGCTTATATTCTCATATTCCGCCCTAACATAAATTCGTTTTATGTTGGGGTATTTTTCTCTGATTTTTGTTACTGTTTCTAAACAAAGGTCATCAAAACGGCTTTTACTTCCAAAAAGAAATGTATCAACATTTTCATTTATAACTAAATTTTCGATTATTTCGTAAAGCTTTAACCTTAATCCTTTTGTTTCATTTATTTTTCTATGACCGATAAAACAACAAGTTTTCATTTCCCTACCTCTCCTTTAATAATAGATATACGATATATCTATTATTAACATTATAACACATAATACATCTAAAATAAATATACAATATATTTATAATGAGGTGAAATTATGGCTATCAAAAGTGTTTCTATTAGAATAGAAGAAGAAATGTTAAATAAAATAGCATATATTGCTGATTATGAAGGAAGAAGCGTAAATAGTCAGGTACTTGTTTTGATAAGAGAAAACATTAAAGCTTTTGAGGAATCTAACGGTACTATTGACGGAAATATTACTCCTGATTCAAATGTAAAACCTACACGTAAATAGAAAAAAGTCCTGCATATCGCAAGATATGCAGGACTTTAATTTGTAAAATTATATTTAATCCAACGGTTTCATAGTGGGGATTTTTGGGGACTATCTTTACATAACCTCACGAAACCTCACTTTTTGAATTGAAGCGTACAAACCAAGCTCACAAAACTTCACATAAATTCACGCCAAAAAATAAAAATTGGTTTAAGGTGTGGTTTAAATGGTACAAGTTATTTAATGATATTTGGTTTTATAAACATGCAAAACCTCCATATACTCACAAGAGTTTATAGAGGTTTTTAGTCATTCGTCTTTTCTACATATTCATGCGGAGAAGGCTTGTAATTTTCATATTTGTACTTTTCGTATTTTTCTTTTTTGCTGTCATTCTCCTGGTTAATTTCATCATTGTCTTCTATAGGCTCAGTACAAATAGCATCATTTAGAATCTTTTCTAAATGTTCATATTCTGAGAATTGTTCTAAAGAAGCCATAACTAATGCATCTCGAAAATATCCAGCACTGTGGGCTATAAGTTCTTGGTCAAAATAGTATCCGTAATGTTCAACGAAAAATGTCATCAGCATTACAATAGTTCGAGTATTTCCCTCTCTGAACGGATGTATCTGCCAAAGAGTAGCAAAATGTTTTGAAACTAACTCTACAAATTCATCCTTACTGTAATCTTGCCATTTAATACTATTTATATTACTCCATGCAATATCTAGTTCTTTTTCTATATTATCACAATCGGTATACCATACACTTCTGCCCGCTAAAACTTTTTCACGTTTTTGGATATTAATAACTCTAAATTTACCTGCCCACTCATAAACATCTTCAAAAAGCTTTTTATGAATATAACGAATTCCCATAGTAGAAAAATCCGAGAATCCTTCTTCGTATAAGATCATCATATTAGCTCTTGAAAGTTCGGCTTCAGCAAGGTCAAGTTCATCTTCATTCTTTATATTTAAAAGGTTTTTTAAGATTTTACAATCTTCGTATAAATAAATATCGTATTTTGACATTACTGTGCCTTCCTATGAGAATTTATAAGAAGTTCTTTCATTTGAGTAGCAGAAATAGAACCGTCAGCCCACTTTTTTGAAAGCTCCTTAGCATATGCTGAAACAGGCACTCCCTCTATACTATTTAAAGCATCCGCAATCTTAATCGCTCTTTTTCGCTTTTGAAGTTGTAAAGGTGACATTTCTATCCCTCCCCTAAAGTCTTTAATATATTATATCCGTTTTACAGTTTTAAGTCAAGAATTATACAAAAACAATATAAATTTAAGCTTCTGCCTCAAGAACTACATATTGAGAGACATATCTTGTTCAGCCTCGCTGATTTGCTCGCTTTCTCCGTTATTCTGCACTTGTTCCAACTTTTCCTCATATGCCTTGAGTACCGCCTCATTAATCTTTGCACGGTCTTTCTTATTAAGAGCGAAGAAGGTATCCTGATAATTATCTCCGACTTTTCTTGAAGGAGGCATTACAAAAAGACCTTTTTCATCTTCATAAACACGTAAACCTGTAGCGCAAAATCTATCATATATCCTGATGCTCGCATAAGCTTTAAGCTTGCTGTCAGGGTAATTTGTAAGATTGACTATTTACGCCTTAATGGGTTTGTGTTTTTGATATAATAAAATCACAAACTTCATTAAGATGCTTAATTTTTTAATAAACCTCAAATAACTACTATATTGATTGTGAATTTAAAACCTACGAATTTCATCTTCATCTAATATGTAGGTGTATTCTTATTGTAGCACAACCCGTTCTTGTAATCAAACCCACCCTTTACAAAAAAGGTGGGTTTGATTTGGTCGTTATATAATAAGCTCCAATTCCATTATTTCTTTTGCTTCACTTCTCATATCTTTGGTGATATGTGTGTAAATATCCATAGTTGTAGATATATCGGAGTGACCTAGAATATCTTGAATTAACTTTATATTCATTCCCGATTCACACAGTCTTGTTGCAAATGTATGTCGGAGGTTATGGCAACTGAACTTGGGCAGCAAGACTTTTGGATTCTTACTTTTCAAAAACTCAGCATCGTTACAATCACGAATAATTCGCCTAAACGCCTTGTTCAAACTTCCTTGATGATGCAATCCACCAAAGCGATTAACAAAAATAAAGTTTCTATAACCATCTATTTCAACATCACACGTAATACCGGATAACTCTTGCATCCCTCTCTCCATTAAAAGAGCATCCTTCACTTGTTTGGTCATTGGAATGATTCGCTTGCTAGCTAGTGTTTTGGTATCGTTGATTGCAAAAGTACAGCTATGATCGCCTTTGCTGTAATATACCAATGTATGATTTACATCAATCATGCTATTTTTAAAATCTACATCACACCAACGAAGTCCAGTCGCCTCACCAACGCGCATACCGGTTCCGAGCATTACTGCCGTTATAGGATACCATCGTATATTCGTTGTGTTTTCCGATAAAAACGAAAGCAATAACTTTTGTTCTTCCTTTGTAAGCGCTTGTCTCTTCTTTGAATTGAGTTGATGTGCTCTCTTCAGTTCCTTTATCGCACCGTCCGAAGGATTCTTATCGATCCATTCATCATCCACGGCAATTTGCAACACCTGATGAAGAATGGTTTGAACTGCATCAACCGTTCCGGCTTTTAATCTGCGTTCATCAACTAAATGATTAAAAAATCTTTTAATATCCGACTTTTTAATCCTACTCACATACATATCACCAATCGAATCTTTTACATACTGATCATACATATAGCAATAATTGCGATAAGTGTTTTGGCGTATTCCACGCTTCAACTCTTTCCACAAATCATAAACATCGTTGAGTGTGGTGGTGTGTTTATTATACTGATTATTGACGCCTTTCTTCTCTGACAAGATATCATTTTCTTTTTCACGAAGTCCATCTAAAGTCTTATCATAAACAGAAAACGATTTTCCAAACACTGTATATCGATATTCGTACTTTCCGTCCGGCCGTTCGTATTCACCCGTTCTTAATCGAACGCGTTTACTGTCATAACGAGTTTCTCCTTGCATATCATCACCCCCTTAAATTGAGAATGCTTTTTGAAGATATTCTTCAAAGCACACTCGTTTAATCAGACATTTACTGCCTACCCATAACACATATGGGCAATCCTCTCTTGCTGCAAGGCGTCGCAATGTACTTGCGCCAATGTTGAAATACACTGCCGCCTCCTCAATTGTCAAGTTTGATTTCTCCCAAATAGGAATTTCTGGTTTCATGTGTCTACTCTCCGTTTCTTAATATTTTGTCTTTCGACACATCTATTTTACAACAAAAAATTGGCTCTGCTGATTTTCAGCAGAGCCAATAACTTTTTATAAGTTGTTATAACTTTCGTTTTGCGTTTTGTATACCAATTGGTACCACCAACAATGAAGTACTTACTTTACAAAAGTATTCATAAGTCTCCATAACTCTTCAAAAGTTATTCTTAATCCAACGGCTTCATTGTTGGAAACAAGATAACCTCGCGGATAGTATCCGAATTGGTTAAAAGCATTACTGCTCTATCAATACCGATACCCATACCGCCTGTTGGAGGCATTCCGTATTCCATAGCGGTTAAGAAATCTTCATCAAGCATCTCAGCCTCATCATCGCCGCGCTCACGAAGTTCTAACTGCTTCTCAAAACGCTCACGCTGAACAATCGGGTCGTTAAGCTCAGAATAAGCATTAGCAAGCTCACTATGGCAAACAAACAACTCAAAGCGCTCGGTTAAACGCGGGTCCTCAGGTGATGCCTTAGTTAAAGGAGAAACCTCAACAGGATACATTGTTATAAATGTTGGCTGAATAAGCTTTTCCTCAACCTTTTGATCGAAGCAAGCATAAAGAGCATTACCCCAGGTTTTATCAGCGGTTTCAGCAAGCTCAACACCGATAGCCTCTGCAGCTTTAACAGCCTCAGCATCATCGGTTATAGCACCGAAATCAACCCCTGCATACTCCTTAACAGCATCAACCATAGTTAGTCTGCGCCAACCGGGAGTAAGGTCGATTTTCTCGCCCAACCATTCAACTTCATAAGTACCGTGAATTTCCTTAGCGGCGCCTGAAATAATACCCTCAGCAATATCCATCATATCATGGAAATCGGCATAAGCTTGGTATAATTCAACTGTTGTGAACTCAGGGTTATGCTTAGGGTCCATACCCTCGTTTCTGAAAATTCTGCCTATTTCATAAACTCTATCCATACCGCCAACAATAAGACGCTTCAAAGGAAGCTCAGTTGCAATACGCATATACATAGGTATATTCAAGGTGTTATGGTGAGTTATGAAAGGTCTGGCAGCTGCACCGCCTACGATAGTATTAAGTACGGGAGTTTCAACCTCGATATAATCCATATTATCGAGATAAGAACGCATATATTTAATAAACTGAGAGCGGATTTTGAAATTGCGCTTAACATTTGGATTCATAATTAAATCAACATATCTTTGACGGAAGCGCAAATCATTATTTGTTAAACCGTGAAACTTTTCGGGAAGCGGAATTAAAGATTTAGAAAGAAGGGTGATTTTATTAGCGTGAACTGAGATTTCGCCTGTTTGAGTTTTGAAAACCAAACCCTCAACACCGATAATATCACCGATATCCCATTTCTTAAATGCAGCATAAACATCTTCGCCTATATCATCGCGGCGAACATAAAGCTGAATTTTACCTGTGCTATCCGCAATACCAACAAAGCTTGCTTTACCCATAATTCTGCGAGCCATAATTCTACCCGCAATTTTAACTGATTTTCCCTCAAACTCCTCAAAATTCTCTTTGATTTCGGTTGAGTTGCTATCAAAATCGAATTTTGTTATAGTAAAGGGGTCATTACCAGCCGCTTTCATATTTGCAAGCTTTTCTCTTCTTAATCTTAATATTTCGTTTAAATCCTGCTCTTTTGCATTAGCATTATTAGCATTATTTTCTGCCATAGCTATCTCCATCCAATAATAGAATTATTTTGTTATCTCTAAAATTTTAAGCTTGAATTCGCCGCCCGGCGCTTCAACTATAACCACATCGCCGATTTTTTTACCCAAAAGGGCTTTACCAACGGGAGATTCATCTGAAATTTTACCTGAGCGCGGGTCTGCCTCAGTTGAGCCTACAACACGGTAAACACTTTCATCGCCGTATTCCTCATCCAAAACCTTAACCTTAACGCCGATAATAACCGATTTTGCTTTGCCCTTAACATCTTCGATAATTTCAACATTTTTGAGCATTGCTTCAATCTCAACGATACGGGCTTCTATTTTAGCCTGCTCATTTTTAGCTTCATCATATTCGCTGTTTTCAGAAAGGTCTCCATATCCTCTGGCAACCTTAATTTTTTCAGCAATATCTGCTCTACCCTCTGTTTTTAGAATTTCCAACTCCTCCTGGAGTTTCTTGAGTCCGTCATCGGTAATTTTAATAGTTTTCGCCATAAAAAAACCCTGCTTTCTTTTTTTGTAATTCTAATTAAGATATAATCATATAAAATATATTATATTATTTTTAGTTTAATATGTCAAGTTATTTAAAAGCTTTATTTTAACTAATAATTAATATTAATACTTATTAAAAAAATATTTAGAAGAAATTAATGGTAATTTAAGAATAAAGCTATTGCTATATAACCGAATTTGTTATATAATTACAGTATATTCTTGTCGCTTAGGAGATTTGAAGTGAAGAATTTAATTATCAATATTTTTAAAACCCTTTTCTTTTTTGACCTTGGGGTAATTCTTATAACCTTATTACCCGAGGTTCAAAACAAAAACCCTGCTTTGCAAAAGCTTATAGCGGAAAGTCTGCCGCTCGGAATTGTTCTTATTTTAACTATTTTATTCATTTTAGTTATCGAGCGCAGAAAGATTAAGCTTCCCATAAAAAAGAACATCCCTAAATCTTTACTTTTGGGACTTTTAACAGGCTCAGCTATTCCAATTATATTTTTAGCGGTTAATGCGGCAACAAAGCATTTTAACTTTATAAGCTTTATTAAAACTGAGCATCTAATTTTTTGGCTATTAGGTCTGCTTGCAAACGCTATCTTTGCTGAAATGTTATTCAGAGGCTATTTATTCGTTCTATATAAAAAGTTTTATGGATTTATATTTGCAACAATTGTTACAACCTTATTATATTTATCCTTTAACTTCGCAATATTCTCTGAAAGCAAAAACTATATTGCAAATATTATTCTATTTAATGTTTTATTATGCTTCCTGCTTGAATATTCAGGTTCAATCATAACAACCATAACCGCTCGCTTTGTTTACACTGCTTTAAGCGGTTTAATACTTGGAAGCTTACCTCTTGCAAAAGATTATCCAACCATTATTAATCACACCTTTAAACCCCATAAAATATTGGTTGCAAAAGATGTTCCGATTGAAAAAAGCACCTTCGTATTAATTGTTTTAATTATATTAACCGTGCTTTTTGTTCATAACAAATATAATCTTATAGCTAAATTTAAACTATTAATAAAATACATTAAGCAGATACCAAACGGTATACGCAAATTAAAAAACTTACCCAAAACAATTAAATTGAAATTAAAGAGAAAAAAGGCAAAATAAATTAAGGCGGACAGTTTAAAACTGTCCGCCTTATTTAGTTAAACTTATTTAACAACCGCTGAAGCAGGGTCTTTTTGAATAACATCGTGAGCTCCGCCCTCGATAATACTTGTTGCAGAAACAAGAGTAAGCTTTGCTTTCTGTTGAAGCTCTGCAATAGTTAATGCACCGCAGTTGCACATAGTAGATTTAACCTTGCTCAAAGAGAGGTTAACATTATCTTTTAAGCTGCCTGCATAAGGAACATAGGAATCAACACCCTCTTCAAAGGATAGTTTCTTATCGCCGCCGAGGTCATAACGCTGCCAGTTTCTAGCGCGGTTAGAGCCCTCGCCCCAGTATTCCTTATAGTAATTTCCGTTGATAGCGATTTTATTAGTCGGGCTTTCATCGAAACGAGCAAAATATCTGCCTAACATCATAAAATCAGCGCCCATAGCAAGAGCTAAGGTGATATGATGGTCGTGAACAATACCACCGTCAGAACAAATCGGAATATAAACACCGTTCTTCTCAAAATATTCATCACGAGCTTTGCAAACCTCGATTAGCGCAGTTGCCTGACCTCTACCGATACCCTTTGTCTCACGGGTGATACAAATTGAGCCACCGCCGATACCAACCTTAATAAAGTCTGCACCTGCATCTGCCAAGAAATTAAAGCCATCACGGTCAACAACGTTACCGGCTCCTACCTTAACGGTATCGCCATACTTCTCGCGGATAAACGCGATAGTTCTGGACTGCCACTCGCTAAATCCCTCAGAAGAATCAATACAAAGCACATCTGCGCCCGCCTCAATTAAAGCAGGAACTCTCTCGGCATAATCGCGAGTGTTAATACCTGCGCCAACAATATAGCGCTTATCTTTATCCAAAAGCTCATTTGGATTTTCCTTATGAGCATCATAGTCCTTACGGAACACAAAATAAAGCAAGTTTCCATCTTTATCAACGATAGGTAAAGAATTTAGCTTATTATCCCAAATAATATCATTTGCTTGCTTTAAAGTAGTAGATTCGTCAGCAACGATAAGGTTTTCAAGCTTGGTCATAAACTCGCTGACCTTAATATCGGTTGACATACGGCTAACACGATAATCTCTACCTGTTACAATGCCTAATAGCTTACCGTTTGAAGTACCGTCAGACGTTACAGCAACGGTTGAAAAGCCGTTTTTAGCCTTTAAATCCAATATATCAGCCAAAGTGTTATCAGGAGTTACATTAGATGCACTTACAACAAAGCCTGCTTTATAAGACTTAGCGCGAGCAACCATAGCAGCCTCATCCTCAATAGACTGAGAGCCGTATATAAAGGATACACCGCCCTCGCGAGCCAAAGCAACCGCCAATCTCTCACCTGAAACCGACTGCATAATAGCAGAAGTCATAGGAATGTTCATAGATATAGCAGGTTCTTCTCCGCGCTTGAATTTAACAAGCGGGGTTTTAAGGCTAACATTAGCCGGAACACATTCAGAAGAAGAATAACCCGGAACTAATAAATACTCATTAAAAGTATGAGATGTTTCGTTAAAATAATAAGCCATTTTCTCTACTCCTTTTCACTTGAAAAAATTTGTATAAATTATATTAATTATAATCACTTTCGCTAATATTGTCAACTAAAAAAAAGAACCCATTTTGTCGAAAATTTTGGTTGTAACTAACAACAAAGCCGAGCTGTTTCAAGCTCGGCTTTTAGTTTAACTTAAATATTATACAATTTCAGCAATTTCGAAAAGCTTCTCGGGAAGGTCAGCCTTATCAGCAGAAACAGTGAACAAGAACTCGATATCTTCAATCTTAGAAACTCTCTCAAAGAAAGCAACAAGCTCTTCATAATCGCGAGTTCCGATACGCAAGGTTGCATCACCGAAAATATGAGTTACATCGTGATTTCCGGACTTGATACCGCTAATCATACCATAATATTCGCCATAACCTGAGATGCCGTAAGCATCAGCGTCAATAAGACGCGCCTTATGTGTAACAGAATAGGTCAAGGTGTCTCCCTTTTCTATGCAGACAACATTTCCTAAGCTCTCGTTAGCAGCTACGTTTACAAAATCCACTAACTTCTTAGTTTTTCCTGAACCTTTTTTTCCGATAATGATTTTAATCATTTTTACCACTCCTTTTATAATTAACTGCTAATTGGCAGTTGTTTTTTTAAATTATTTACCTAAACGAGCTTCAAGCTCAGCCTTTTGAGCTTCAAAGCCGGGTTTGCCAAGCAAAGCAAACATATTCTTTTTATAGCTTTCAACTCCGGGTTGGTCGAAAGGATTAACACCTAGCATATAACCCGAAATAGCGCAAGCTTTTTCAAAGAAGTAAATAAGCTCGCCGAGGTTTTCCTCATCAGGCTTATCAACATTGATTACCAAGTTAGGAACACCGCCATCATTATGAGCTAAAACGGTACCCTCAAATGCCTTTTGGTTAACAAATGATAAGGTTTTGCCTGAAAGGAAGTTCAAACCGTCTCCATCGTTATCCTCTTTTTCAATTACGATATCTTTATCGGTCTCAGAGAAAGTAACAACAGTTTCAAACATTAAACGGCTACCGTCTTGAACGAATTGACCCATTGAATGCAAATCGGTTGAGAAGATAACAGATGCCGGGAACAGACCCTTGTTGTCCTTACCCTCGCTCTCACCGAATAATTGCTTAAACCATTCTGCCATCAAAGTAAATCTGGGCTCATAAGAAACTAAGAGCTCAATAGATTTTCCTTTGCGATAGAAAGAATTTCTTAAAGCTGCATATAAATAGCAATCGTTTTCGCAAATGTTAGGATTGTTATACTTAATACTTGCAGCCTTTGCGCCTTGCATTAATTTATCTATATCAGCACCTGCGGCTGCAATAGGAAGCAAACCTACTGCGGTTAAAACAGAAAATCTTCCGCCAACATCATCCGGAACAACGAAACATTCATAGCCCTTTTCATCGGCTAATTGCTTCAAAGTACCTCTTGCTTTATCGGTTGTGCAATAAATTCTCTTTGCAGCCTCTTCCTCGCCATACTTTTCTTCTAAATATTTTCTGAATACTCTGAAAGCCACAGCAGGCTCGGTTGTTGTTCCTGATTTTGAAATAATATTAACAGATACTCTCTTACCCTCGCAGAGCTTTAAAACATCTGCTAAATAAGAGCCACTGATACTGTTTCCTGCAAAATAAATTTCAGGAGCATTATCTCTTAAAGAGTTATAATAAGGTCCCTTTAAGAATTCGATAGCGGCGCGAGCGCCCAAATAAGAACCGCCAATACCTATAACTATTAAAATATCGGTATCGTTTTGGATTTTTTGAGCGGCTTTTTTAATGCGGTCAAACTCTTCTTTATCGTAATTTGACGGCAAATCGACCCAACCCAAAAAATCATTTCCGAGACCGTTTTTATCGTTTACCATATTATGAGCCAAAGCCACCTGAGACTCTAAGCCTTTAATATCGTTTTCACGGATATATTCCTTTGCATAATTATAATTAAAACTGATTGCCATTTAATTTCCTCCGTAATTTTCTCCTTGTTATTATTTTACAATAAAATCTTTAATATTTCAAGCATAAATATGCATATTCATTAAAAGTTTTTATAATTTAAATATTCCGTTTACAATAAATCGAATAATTTGAGCAAAATCGAGCTTTTTCACCGTTTCATCTGCAATAATTTTAATGTCTCCAACCTCGGTTTCACCCGAATAAATCTTAACCGTTCCCAAAACATCTCCTTTTTTTATGGGCGCAGTTATATTTTCATTAATTTCAACCACTTGTTTTATATCCGCTTTGTTCAATTTAGGAAGCAACAAATTCAAAGCTTCCTCAGCCTTAATTTCAATTTCCTTTTTAACTCCTTTTTCTATCGGGATTGAATTTTTATTAAGCTTTGCCTCGATTTTTTCAAAGCTATAATTTGCAAAGCCGTAATCCAAAAGCTTTTTAGCACCCTCAAATCTGTCGTTACTGGTCTCTCCTGCCATAACCACCGCAACAAGCTCTAAATTATCCCTCTCGGCAGTTGCCGAAAGACAGTATTTTGCAACCGAGGTTGTACCTGTTTTAAGACCTGTTGTACCCTTATAAAACCGCACCAATTTATTCGTATTAACAAGCTCGGATTCTCCGTTTCTTAAACTTTCCATCCAAACAGTTGAATAATTTTTAATTAAATCGTGTTTTATAAGCTCACTCGACATAACCGCAACATCATAAGCCGAGGTTAAATGTCCCTCTGCATCAAGACCTGTGCAATTTTTAAAGGTTGTATTATTCATACCAAGTTCCTTTGCCCGCTCGTTCATAAGGGCAACAAAACCCTCCTCACTACCCGCAACAAATTCGCCCAAACAAACGCAAGCATCGTTAGCGGAGGCTATAACCGTGGCTTTAAGCAAATCGTCCACCGTCATACTCTCGTTTTCTTCTAGCCAGATTTGAGAGCCACCCATACTGCATGCGTGTTTACTTGCAGTTACAACCGTCTCCAAATCAAACTCGCCCCTATCTATCGCCTCCATAACAAGAAGAAGCGACATTATTTTAGTAATAGAAGCAGGAGAAAGCTTTTCATCCGCATTATCCTCATAAAGTATTTTTTTGGTGTTTGGTTCCATTAAGATTACCGATTTCGCTTTAATATCAAGCTTTTGACCTATCGCTGAGCTCGAAACAGACACTGATAGAGGCTCATTTATATCCGAAATATCGCTTTCACTCGAAACAGTTTTAGCCGAAACCGCCATATTAAAGCATAAACCCAGAATTACCGCCATAGCAATTAGCTTTTTCAATCAACACATCCCCTATAATTAAAAAAATTAAGCGCAACTTTGCAGTTACACTTAATTTTTATGTTTTATTATTAAATTTAATAACCCAAATTTTCGGCGCACAAAATAACAGTTATTCTATCCTTAATCATTTGCTTAGAGGAAATAATATAATTTCTGCAAATTCTTTGCTCCGAATTGCAACCGTCGGTTATCTGAGGTGTATCGGTTTTTTCGAGGCAGACACAATGCCCGAGTTTAACGCAAGGGGTTTCTCTTTTAAGTCTCATCGCGTTTTTAGGAGCAGCTATTTTCTTAACCCTTAAAAAGCCCTCATCTATATCCTTAACAAGCTTATTTAAGCCTACAACCATAACAACCTTTTTAGGACCAAAGGATATTGCAGAAATACGATTTGAAAAACCGTCAACATTAATAAGCTCGCCATTTTCGGTTAAAGCATTTGCCGAACAAAAATAGAAATCGCATCCGATAACCTTTTTGAAAATATCGTTCTTTTCCTCTTCGGTTAATCCTTGCTTTAATCTATCGTGATAATTATATTCTGAGGAAGTTATTATATCGAAAACTCCGCTTTCCACCAAAGAAACCGAGCCACCCGATAAAATATCCGCGTCCTGAAAAAGCATATCTTTAACTATTTCTCTAACCTTTTCGGTATTTTCCGCAAAAACAACATTTATATTATTATTTTGAAGATTTTTAATAACCTTTTCTATTTTTTTATCCATAACTTAACAACCTCTATTCTGCTCTTACTATTTTTCCGCCGCCTATAACCATATCTCCATCATAAAAAACTGCCGCCTGACCCGGACTCGCCGCTCTTTGAGGTTTCATAAACTCAAGCATAACAGTATTCTCGTCTATCGGTCGCAAAACAGCTTTTTCTGCATTATGGCGGTATCTAAGCTTTGCAGTAACCTTAATTTCGCTTTCCAATTTATCAAACGGAATAAAATTAACATTATCAACTATAACGCGAGTTTTAAATAAATATTCCTCATCACCTAAAACAACCCTATTTGTTTGAGCATTTTTATCTATAACAAATGCCGGCTTGCCAAGAGCTATCCCCAAGCCCTTTCGCTGACCTAAGGTATAGTTTATAATACCTTTGTGTTTACCTAAAACATTGCCGTTTATATCGGTATATTCACCCTCTCGCGACTTAAAACCGCTTGCTTTTTCGATGAAATCGGCATACTCCCCGTCAGGCACAAAGCATATATCCTGACTATCAGGTCTATCAGCATTAACAAAGCCTTTCTCTGCCGCTATTTCTCTAACCTCAACTTTTGTCAACTCTCCAAGAGGCAATAATGTTTTTGAAAGCTGATACTGATTCAGCATATATAAAACATAGGACTGGTCTTTGGATAAATCCTTTGCTTTATAAAGCAAATATCTTCCGTCCTCCCGTTTTATAACTCTTGCATAATGCCCTGTAGCAATTTTATCATATCCATTATCCAGAGCCAGTTCTATCATTTTGCCAAATTTAATATGCTTATTACATTCAAGGCAAGGGTTAGGAGTTTCGCCGATAATATAACTGTTTGCAAAGCTATCTATAACATACCTTTTAAAATCATCCTTTAAATCAAAAGAAAAATGCTTTATACCAAGTCTCTCGCAAACCGATTTTGCATCAGATATATTGCGTTCATCATTTTCGCACAAAGATAATGTTACACCTGCTACGGAAAAGCCTTCATTTATTAAAAGGTCGGCAGAAACAGAGGAATCAACTCCTCCGCTCATTCCAAGCATACATTTTAAATCTGACATTTTTTCACCTCTCAAAACAAAAAGGACTGTTAAAACAGCCCTTTTAAAATATTAAATAGATGTTGTATTTGCAACCTCGAACATATCAGTATCAAAAGGCTTTTTCA
The DNA here is from genome assembly GCA_017537365.1 of Clostridia bacterium. Classification (GTDB taxonomy): domain Bacteria; phylum Bacillota; class Clostridia; order Oscillospirales; family Acutalibacteraceae; genus UBA737. The sequence continues at coordinate 29,915 of JAFYKZ010000021.1, read as the reverse complement.
TATTAAGTGCTTCGTAAATATCATAGTCAACAATTTGACCGTGATTCATACCAACAACGCGATTACCGATACCTTTATTTAAAAGCTGAACTGCGGCATAGCCAAAACGGGTTGCATAAACGCGGTCGCGAACGGTAGGTCTGCCGCCACGCTGAACATGACCTAAAATTGTTGCTCTGGTTTCAATACCTGTTGCTTCTTCAATCTTCTTAGCGATATCTTCAACTCCGCCAACACCCTCTGCAACAACGATAATAAAATGTTTTTTACCTGTTGCCTGAGATTTTCTGATTTTCTCAATAACCTTTTCAATCGGATATTCTTCCTCAGGAACCAAAATAGAGGTTGCGCCAACAGCAATACCGCATTGAAGAGCTAAGAAGCCTGCTCTTCTGCCCATAACCTCAACAACACTGCAACGGTCGTGAGACTGAGCAGTATCACGGATTTTATCAACCATTTCCATAGCAGTATTCATCGCAGTATCGAAACCGATTGTATACTCAGTAGACGAAATATCATTATCAATAGTACCCGGAACGCCAACACAAGGAATACCTCTAAGAGATAAATCGCGAGCTCCGCGATAAGAACCGTCTCCTCCTATAACAACAATACCCTCTATACCGTGCTTTTTGCAGTTTTCAATAGCCGCATTCATACCCTCTTCGGTTTTGAATAAAGGACTTCTTGCGGTATAAAGCACAGTACCTCCTCTATGAATCAAATCAGAAACAGAGCGAATATCCAAATCAAAAATATCGCCCTCAATTAAACCATTATAACCTCTGCGGATACCCTTAACAGTCATACCACAGTCAATAGCTGTTCTAACAACGGCACGAACAGCAGCATTCATACCAGGAGCGTCTCCTCCGCTTGTTAATACACCAATAGTTTTCATATACATAAATCTCCTTTTTTGCCTTAGAAATTAGTATACTCTAAATTCCAAGATTTTTCAACAAAAACTTTGATTATTTTATAAATTTCACATTATTAGAACCTAAAACCTCAGAAAGTTTATTAAACAAATCATCATTTTCTCTTATTTTAAGTTCGTTAGAAGCCTCTAACTTGCGTTTTGTATCAAGACAATAGATAAAAACCGGTATATCTCCATTATACTCTTTAAGTATATCTTTAACCTTAGAAAACTTAATATCCTGCAAGCTTTCAATTTTAAGATATAAACCTTTATCGAACTTTTTCTCTTTCGGTTTAGCCTCAGCCTCATTAAGTATATCTATTTTTTCGGCGATAATTTCGGTTTCGCGGTCTTCCCTTTCGGATATTCTGCCCGATAAAATAACAGGTCTTTGACCGTCTAACAAATGCTTGTTTTCGGCATAGGTTTTATTAAACATAGTAACCGAAATAGATGCGGTTATATCCTCAATTTGAAAAGATGCTAATAAATTTCCGTTTTTAAGCTGGCGCACCTTTAAATTTTCAATAATTCCCGCAATTGTTATTCGCTTACCGTCCCTATGCTTTCCGCCTATTATATCAACTATTTTATCCATTTTGGCATTTTTGAGAAATGCGGCATATTTATCCATAGGATGCCCTGAGAGATAAAGTCCTGTTGCTTCCTTTTCAAGACTAAGCTTTAATTCCTCGCTCATTTCAGCTTGAGGTTTCGGCTTATATTCGTTTGATTCTCCCATTTCTCCAAACAAATCAAGCTGACCTTTTGAAGAATATTTAACCTCGTTTTCAACCGCGTTTAAAACACCATCTATATTATAAAGCATCTGCCGTCTGTTATCCTCTAAGCCATCAAGAGCGCCGCTTTTGATAAGTCCCTCTAATGCCTTGCGGTTAAACTCGCGCGAATAATTTCTAAGGCAAAAATCATACATCGAGGTGTATTTTCCGCCTGTTTCCCTCTCTGCAATCAGTCTATCAATAAGCCCTGCGCCAAGATTTTTAATTGCCATTAAACCGAAACGAATATTTCTGTTTTCAGGCATAAAATCTCTACCACTGAAATTAACATTAGGAGGCAAAACCTTTATCCCGTTTTTGCGACATTCGGCAGTATACATTGAAATTTTAGAAGCCGAATCCATCATACTCGACATTAATGCCGCAAAATATTCAGGCATATAATGGCATTTTAAATATGCAGTTCTGTAAGCCACAAAAGAATAAGCCGCCGCGTGAGCCTTATTGAATGCATAAGAGCTGAAACTGGTCATATTATCGAAGATTTGCTCGGCAACCTCCTCAGGCACCCCTCGAGCTATTGCGCCCTCACAAATAACATTACCCTCTTTATCCTTTTCGCCGTATATAAAATACTCTCGTTCCTTTTTCATAACATCGTGCTTCTTCTTAGCCATTGCTCTGCGAACAATATCCGCACGGCCGAGCGAATATCCTGCTAAGGTTCGGCAAACCTGCATAACCTGCTCCTGATAAACAATGCACCCATAGGTTACATCTAAAATCGGTTTTAAAAGAGGAGTTTGATATTTGATATCCTCAGGATTATGGCGGTTATGAATATAGGTTGGAATTGAATCCATAGGACCTGGGCGGTAAAGTGATAAAACCGCGGTTAAATCCTCTATGCTTTGAGGGCTTAACTGCCTTAGCACATTTTTCATACCGTCCGACTCGAACTGGAAAACACCGTCGGTTAGTCCCTTACCCATCATATTATATGTTTCTTTATCGTCAAGGGGTATTTTCTCTATATCAAACCGAGGATTTGATTTTCTTATATAATTTTGGGTATCCTCAATAACCGTTAAGTTTCTAAGACCCAAAAAGTCCATCTTTAATAGACCTAACTCTTCAAGAGAGGTCATAGTATACTGAGTAACAACCGCTTCATCGTTAAGACTTAAAGGCACATATTCGTCAACCGGCTTGTCCGATATAACAACACCTGCCGCGTGGGTAGAGGCATGTCTCGGCATACCCTCGCATTTTATTGCCATATCAATAAGATTTTTTATCTGGCTATCGCTATCGTATAGTCCTTTAAGCTCATTGGAAATTTCGAGAGCTTTTTCAATAGTCATTCCAATAGCCTGAGGTATCAGCTTTGCAACCCTATCGCAAGAAGCATAAGGCACATCCATAACTCGACCAACATCTCTTATAGACGCTCTCGCCGCCATAGTACCAAAGGTTACAATTTGAGAAACATGGTCTATACCATATTTTTTTATAACATAATCAATAACCTTTTGACGATTAACATAACAAAAATCTATATCAAAATCAGGCATAGAAACCCTTTCAGGATTTAAAAACCGCTCAAAATAAAGGTCATATTTAATGGGGTCTATTCCGGTTATACCAATACAGTATGCCGCAAGCGATGCCGCACCCGAGCCTCGTCCCGGACCTACGGGGATACCGTTATTCTTCGCATAGTTTACAAAATCTGCAACTATTAAATAATAATCAACATACCCCATTTTGTTTATAACCGAAAGCTCATAATCCAAACGGTCGCAAACCAATTTTTCGGGATTTTCGCCATAAATTCTATAAAGTCCCTCATAGCATTTATCTTTAAAATATTCAAAATGGTCTTTATCGCCAATTTCAAAATGCGGAAGTTTTATTTTGCCAAACTCAAAATTAACATTGCATCTATCGGCTATAATTTTTGTGTTTTCGATAGACTCAGGCACATTCTCAAAAAGCTTTGCCATCTCTTCGCCTGATTTTAAATAAAACTCATTGGTTTTAAATTCGAGCGAATTTTCATCACTAAGTCTGCTTCCAGTTTGTATGCATAGCAAAACCTTATGCATATAATAATCCTCAGCATTAGTATAATGCACATCGTTAGTTGCAACAACAGGAATACCCGTTTTTTCGGAAATCTTTAAAATATCTAAATTAACCTTTTTTTGCTCAGGTATGCCGTGGTCCTGAAGCTCTAAATAAAAATTATTTTTCCCGAAAGTATCGCGATACCAAAGTGCAGTATTTAAAGCCGAGTCAAAATCTCCTGCCATAAGCTTTCTCGGGATTTCACCTGCGAGACAGGCAGAAAGCGCAATTATACCCTCGCTATATTTCTCTAAAAGTTCTCTGTCAACGCGAGGCTTGGAATAAAAGCCCTCGGTAAAACCTAATGAAACTAATTTAATCAGGTTTTTATATCCAATATCATTTTCGCATAATAAATTCAGGTGATAATAGCTTCCGTCTATCCCCTTTTGCTTATCAAATCGGCTCTTTGGCGCAACATAAACCTCACAACCTATAATTGGTTTAATGCCTTTTTTTATAGCGTACTTATAAAAATCTATCGCACCATACATAACGCCATGGTCGGTCATAGCGATAGCCGTCTGTCCCATTTCGGAAGCTCGGTCTATTACCTGCTCTATTCGGCAACAACCGTCAAGCAAGCTATATTCGGTATGCAAATGCAAATGAACAAACTTATCCACTATAATCCTCCCTTTTGCGTTTTTCTTGACAGTATGTATTTCTTAATTTATAATTATTATAAATATTCTACTTCTTTAAACATATTTCCGTATTGATAACTTTGTCTTAAAGAAACATAATCGTTATCTGCGATAATTATATGGTCTAAAACCCCAACATCAAGTTCTTTAAGACTTCTAATTAATGTTTCGGTTGCTTTAATATCTTCCTTGCTCGGTAAAGCAGTTCCTCCGGGATGATTATGAGAAAGTATTATAGCAGCCGCATTGCGTTTTAAAACAATTTCGATTACCTTTCTAATAGATACGCCTACCGAAGCTATATCGCCTTCACTTATAAAATCAAAACCTAAAAGTTTGCCACCGTTATCCAAACAGGTTATTGAAACCTTTTCTTTTTTAACATTTATATATCTATTTGCAATCATTTCGCAAATTTCGTCTAAATTGGTATATCTCTTTTTATCTTTGTTCTTTTCGTTAAGATAATACTCGGATATAAAATGAACAAGCTTTATAAGCGCCGCGCAGTTTTCACCGATACCTTCAACCTTTTGAAGTTCCTCGGCATCTGCCTCTAAAACCGCCTCGAAAGAACCAAAATAATCAATTAATCTATGCGCTATTTCATTTGTATCCTTTTGAGCGATACCGTAAAACAAAAGCATTTCCATTATTTTATGCTTAGGGGTATTCATATTAAAGCCATGTTCAAAAAATTCTTTTCGAACTCTTTTTCTATGGTCTTTATGAAGATTTTCTGCCATATTATAATCCCCCTTTCTAACTTTTTACATTATATGATATTTTATACTATTTTTCAAGAGGAAGGAAAACTTTATATTAAATGAAAGAATTTATTGTTACCAAAAACGATTCAAGTTTAAGACTTGATAAATTCATAACCAAAAACTGTCCCTCGCTTCCCACCTCGCTTATGTTTAAATATATAAGAACAAAGCGAATTAAGGTAAACGGCAAGAGAGCAGAAATAAGCACAAGGCTTAACGAAGGTGATGTTATATCCGCTTATATAAACGATGAATTTTTGGTTAAACCCGAACCTAAATATTCCTTTCTTTCAGCACCTAGTGAGCTTGATATAGTTTATGAGGATGAAAACATAATTCTCGTTGATAAAAAGCAGGGACTTCTCGTTCATCCCGATAAAAATGAATATGTTAACACTCTTATAGACCGAATTCAACATTATCTGTATAAAAAAGGTGAATATAACCCTCAGGATGAAAACAGTTTTGCTCCTGCCCTTGCAAACCGAATTGATAGAAACACAGGCGGTATCGTTATTGCGGCTAAAAATGCCGAGGCTTTAAGAATTATTTGCGATAAAATCAAATACCGCGAATTAGATAAAAGATATTTAGCCATAATTCACGGCGTTCCAAAGAAAAAAGAAGCCTTGCTCGAAGGCTTCTTAGAAAAAAATGAAGATAAAAATATGGTGTTTCTATCTAAAACCCAAAAAGAAAATTCAAAAAGCATTAAAACAAAATACCGCGTTTTAGAAAGCAAAAACAATTTATCGCTGGTAGAAATTGAACTGTTGACCGGCAGAACCCATCAGATAAGGGCTCATTTTGCCGCAATAGGTCATCCGCTTTTGGGTGAAGGAAAATACAGCAAATCAAACGATAAAAAGCTAGGCTTTGATAAGCAAGCCCTTTATTCATATAGCCTTAAATTTGATTTTAAAACCGACGCAGGCATTTTAAATTATCTGAACGGAAAAAGGTTTACAGTTGAAAAGGTTTGGTTTGCAGATAAACTTTTTTCAAATGATTACAAAAAACTTCTGATGTAGATTACATCAGAAGTTTTTTTATTCTCGGATGAAGTTTTATTATATAAAGTGTTGCTATTTTAGAAACCGTAATATCATAAAGAATAAAAACAAAATTGCCTACTGCTAAAAGTATATATGCGCCCCATTTACCAAATTCCCCAAACTCTTCCTTGCTTATTCCAACAATATCCGCAAGAAGCATATAAACCGCTAAAACCGATATATTAAACAAAATAAGCTTAATCGGAATTTCAATAAAAGCTTTTCCTATTTTTTCTATCAGAGCCTTAACAATAGGATAATATCCCAAAAGAGCTATATACATAAATTTGCTTTCGGTTTCCGCAAACAAAAACACAAAAACCGCCGAACTCAAATATGCCAATATCGCCCATTTAATATTAAGCTCTATAACTGTTATCATTATAAAAAGCCCCGCCATAGCCGGCACAGCATAGGTTAAATAAGGAAAGTATGACACTAGCATCATAACCACAGCCAAAGCCGCCATTAAAGCGCTTAAAGTTATCTTCTTAGTATTTTTCATATCAGCAACAAGGTATAAGGTCTCCGCCCAAGCATTCGCAAAGACAATCGGCGCATAACAAATTCGAACAACAGTTACAAGCATCCATATTGCCCGTATTTCCATAGCTTCTATATGGATTATACTGTCTGCCAGCCTGACCTTGAGCGCGGTTTAAAGCATCACGGTATTCGGCATTTGAGGGGTCCATTCTGCAAGCGGTTGCAAAGCTTGTATACGCTTGGTCAAACCAACCGCGGCGGTATAAAACAGTTCCGTTTAAGAAATACCATTCGGCTGTTCTGGCACTTGGCGGAACACCGTCTAAAAGCTCTTGCGCTTGTTCAAGTCTTCCTTGGTTTATAAGCGAGCGCACCTCAGGAAAACTGGAAGCAGACGAATTATAATATCCGCTGTTATTTGATTTTTTTGAGCCTGATTTTCGGCTATTCATAACCGCATCATAAGCATCGTTAATTTCTTTCATCTTTTCGCCCGCCAAATCAGCAAGCGGGTTATCCGCATAATTATCGGGATGATATTTTCTAGCCAGTTCCCTATAAGCCGATTTTACTTCTTCATCGGTGGCATTTTTGCTTATTCCTAAAACGGAATATGGGTCTTTCATATTTTTAACTCCTTCTTGAAAGTTTCCTCTAATCCTAAGTATAATATATTACCTAAAATATTTTTATATTTCTTTATATCCAAAAGCTCGAAAGCGGCGCAAGCCTCATTTATGCAAACAAAAAGCTTGGCTTCAATCTGCTTTAAATTTTCTTTATCAAGCTCTGTTTTATTGTTTCCTGTTTTAAACACATTATATGATTTGCGCTTAACATCTTCACTATAATCGCAAGCCGCATCTAAGATATAAATATATCTGCCAAGGCAGTAACCCAACCTTTCTAAAACCCTTCTTTGATTATTATCTTCACTGCATAACTTTAAAATTTCAGATAGCATTATAGCAGTAGGGTCGGCAATTCTGTCCAGCTCTTTGCAATTTTCTTTTTCGAGTTTAGTTTGAGTTTTTATATAATTTGATACTATTTCTTCAATACAAGGAAATTTCTTAACCGCCTTTTTATGAGGAAATATAAAAAACGGAAAAATTAAGGAATATCCTAATTTTTTAAAACCCTTTTCGTCCAACAAATTATCCTTTAATTTATAATAAAGCATTATCATAGCCGCCGCAGAGGGCAAATCAAAAGACTCTAAATTTTTACAGTAATTACACTTTTTAAGAGGATTAAAAGCGCATCTGCCTTTTTCAATTTGGTCGCACCCGTCTTTTAAGCTTAACTGCAATAATGCTAAAAAGGTGAAATCATAGCTTAAAGTAAATCTTGATAAGATGCCGTATTTCTTGCCTAAACTTTTGCAAAGCGAACAATATACCGCTTTATACATCTCATATTCTTTAACTTTAAGCTCCGCTTTTTCTATTCTAACATATCCGAACAAATATTTCACCCCATTTTTTATATTTTATATTTTTCGTCTTATATATTGGTTAATAATATGTAAATTTATTGAAATAACATCTTGAATGTTGCTATTGTCTATGATATAATTTATCCATTCTTTGTATTTTAGAGGTTTTGTTTTGGAAAGTGAAAAAATATTATTAATAGTGTTGATAGCAGTATTTGCCTTAATTATTGCTATTTATGCTATTAAGTTTTATATAGAATTTTTCAGAAAAATCAGATATTATAAAACTGAAATCTGGCGTTCCAGAAGCCATGGAGAAGCTGAATACTGGCGAAGAAAATTAAAATATCATAAATCAACCTTTTTATTTGGTTTTCCGCTTATGCGGCATAGGCACCATAGAAGACATAGGCATAAACATAAATAAAGTTCTAAAAGCCATCGGTTTTCCGATGGCTTTTATTTTAAGCAAACACGAATATTCAGGATTGGTTTATTCGTGTTTGCTTATAGCATTTTCTTTAAAAACCTACCGGTATAAGATTTTTCGCATTCGGCGACCTTCTCGGGAGTTCCGCTTGCTACCACAGTACCGCCGCCGTCTCCTCCCTCGGGACCTAAATCAACAATATAATCGGCAGTTTTTATAACATCTAAATTATGCTCTATAACAAGCACGGTATTTCCGCTTTCAACGAATCTCTGCAAAACATCAATAAGCTTATGAACATCGGCAGAATGAAGACCTGTTGTTGGCTCGTCCAAAACATAGATAGTTTTGCCTGTGCTTCTCTTTGATAGCTCGGTTGCAAGCTTTACTCTCTGAGCTTCACCACCCGAAAGAGTTGTTGCAGGTTGACCGATTTTTATATATCCGAGACCTACCTCATATAGAGTTTTAAGCTTGCGGTGAATTTTCGGTATGCTTTCAAAGAAATACATACCCTCTTCAACCGTCATTTCAAGCACATCATAAATGCTTTTACCCTTATATTTAACATTTAAAGTTTCACGATTATAACGACTTCCTCCGCAAACCTCACAAGGTACATAAATATCGGGCAAGAAATGCATTTCTATCTTTAAAATACCGTCGCCCTGACAAGCCTCACAACGACCGCCCTTAACATTAAAAGAAAATCTGCCCGCATTATAGCCATGCATTTTAGCATCCTTTGTTGATGCGAAAAGCTCGCGTATATCGGTGAAAACTCCCGTATATGTTGCAGGGTTTGAACGAGGAGTTCTGCCGATTGGTGATTGGTCGATATTAATGATTTTATCTAGATTTTCTATACCTTCTATTGATTTATGTTTGCCCGGAAAAGTTTTAGCATTATTTAATTTATTTGCCAAAACCTCGCATAAAATATCATTAACAAACGAAGATTTACCGCTACCCGAAACACCTGTAACGCAGGAAAAAGTTCCAAGCGGTATTTTAACATTTATATTTTTAAGATTGTTTTCTGCTGCACCCTTAACAGTCAAGAAATTGCCGTTTCCTTTTCTTCTCTTTTGGGGCACAGGTATACTCTTTCTGCCGGTTAAATAATCTGAGGTTATAGAGTCCTTGCAGTTTTTCAAATCCTCAACCGTTCCCGAAAATACGATATTACCGCCGTATATTCCCGCACCCGGACCCACATCAACGATATGGTCGGCAACTCGCATAGTATCCTCGTCGTGCTCAACAACAATAACGGTATTACCTAAATCGCGAAGTTTTTTAAGTGTTGCTATAAGTCTTTCATTATCGCGTTGATGAAGACCAATACTAGGCTCATCCAATATATAAAGAACACCCATAAGCGAAGAACCGATTTGGGTTGCGAGCCTAATTCTCTGGCTCTCACCGCCCGACAATGTGCCAGAAGAACGAGAAAGATTAAGATATTCTAGTCCAACACTTTTTAAGAAACTTAACCGCTCTTTAATTTCTTTTAAAATAGGCTTAGCTATCATAGCATCGCGAGTGCCAAACTCTAAGTTTTCAACAAACTCAAGTTCACAATTTATCGACATATCGCAAAATTCAATTATATTTTTGCCGCCAACAGTAACCGCTAAAAACTCAGGTTTTAATCTATTACCACCACATTCATAACAAACACTCTCGTGCATATAGCTTTCAATTTCGTTTCTTGAATAATCGCTCGTTGTTTCCTTATATCTTCTTTCAAGATTATTAACAACACCCTCAAAAGCAGCATAATAGGTTGTTCCGCCATAATCCGCATTCCTAACAAGCTTGATTTTTTCTTCACCCGTTCCATACAAAACGCGATTTTTAGCTTCTTCGCTCAAATCCTTCCAAGGCGTATTTATATCAAACCCATAATGCTCAGCCAAACCCTTATAATACATTGCCGCAATAGTGCTGGCATCGGGATTCAACCAACTGTTAACGCCCCAGCCTGATGCTCTGATGCAACCATCAACCAAGGATTTTTCCTCATCATTTATAATAAGGCGCGGATCTATCTTTTTAAAACTTCCGATACCCGTGCAAACAGGACAAGCGCCCATTGGATTATTAAAAGAAAACATAGTTGGAGTAAGTTCAGGAATACTAATTCCGTGTTCATCACAAGCATAAGTTTGGGAGAACTGCAATTCTTCCCCACCTATAACATCAACCGAAACCAAACCGCCTGATAAACCAACTGCGGTTTCAATACTATCGGTTAATCTGGAATTTATATCTTCTTTTATAACCAAACGATCAACAATAACCTCAATAATATGCTTTTTATTTTTATCGAGCTTTATTTCTTCAGATAAATCATAAATATTTCCATCAATTCTAACCCTAACATAACCTGATTTTTGCAAATTTTCAAGTTCTTTTGTGTGCTCACCTTTTCGGTTTCTAACAACAGGAGCTAGCACCTGAATTTTACTACCAACAGGCAATTTTAAAACAACATCAACGATTTGGTCGGTTGTTTGTTGGGTTATCTCTTTTTTGCAAATAGGACAATGCGGAACACCAACTCTTGCATATAAAAGCCTTAAATAATCATATATTTCCGTAACCGTTCCAACAGTTGAACGGGGATTTTTAGAGGTGGTTTTTTGGTCTATTGATATAGCAGGTGATAAACCTTCAATGGTATCAACATCAGGTTTTTCCATCTGCCCTAAAAACTGTCTCGCATAAGAAGATAAAGACTCAACATATCTCCGTTGACCCTCTGCATAAATAGTATCAAAAGCCAATGAGGATTTACCGCTTCCCGAAAGACCGGTAAAAACAATTAACTTGTCCCTCGGTATTTCAACCGAAACATTTTTTAAATTATGCTCATTAGCACCTTTAACAATAATTTTATCGTTTGCCAAAATATCACCTTTAATTTTTAAATATTATAAATTATTTTACGATATTTATTTTGTTTAGTCAAGTAAGATGGATATAATATTCCCCATTTAATTTAAAAAATAAAAACCAAAAGCAAGAATCCAATAAGCGCAGGTATACCTAATACCGCGCTACTAGAAACTGTATATAAATTTATAGGTATATGAACCCCACTAAATCGTGAAGTTAGATTGATTATCGCAAGCAAACAAATACCAATAAAGCCATTTAACAAAAGAGTTTTTAATAACTTTCCGGATTTTACCGCAAAACAAAAAATCAGAAAAGCCGATAACGATAAAACTGATATTACTGCATATTTCAAAATTTCCATTTTAAGCACCTTTTATTTAAAATTTAATTAAAAATATGCAAAAAATCAATAAAATATTACAAGAAAAACGGGCGCATCAAAAGATGTGCCCGTTCAATTTAAAAATAAAATTAAATTTCTTTGGTCCAACCGAAAGTATCCTCAATTTTGCCCCATTGAATACCTGTTAAGGTATCATAAAGCTTTTGAGTAACCTCTCCGATTTCACCATTATTGATAGGATATTTAACACCCTTATAGCAAAGTTCGCCGATAGGAGAAATAACTGCCGCCGTGCCGCAACCCCAAGCCTCTTTAAGAGTTCCGTTTTCAAGAGCTTCGCCTAATTCATCAATGCTTAAAAGTCTCTCACTAACGGTATAACCTTCCTTCTTTAAAACCTCAATACAAGATTTTCTGGTTATACCAGGTAAAATTGAGCCTGAAAGCATAGGAGTTACGATTTCATCGCCGATTTTGAACATAACATTCATAGCGCCAACTTCTTCGATATACTTTCTCTCAACACCATCAAGCCAAAGAACCTGAGCGTAACCTAATTTTGCAGCTCTCTCGCCTGCTCTGTTAGATGCCGCATAGTTACCGCCGCATTTGGCATAACCTGTACCACCGCGAACTGCTCTAACATCCTCATCCTCAATCATAATCTTAACAGGGTTAATTCCCTCTGCATAATAGCTTCCAACAGGAGAAGCAATTATGGCATAAGTTGCATTATGAACTGCATGAACACCCAAAGATTCATCGTTACCAAACATAAAAGGACGAAGATAAAGTGAAGTGCCTTCTTCAGAAGGAGTCCACTCTTGCTCTAAATCAACAAAGGTTGTTAAAACTTCCATTGCCAGATCCTCAGGGATTTGAGGAAGACACAAACGCTCTGCTGAATTATTCATTCTGCGAATATTTTCAATAGGTCTGAAAAGCTGAACCTTTCCGTCTGCACGGCGGTAAGCCTTTAAGCCCTCAAAAATTTCAGAGCCATAATGAAGAACGGTTGATGCAGGGTGAATAGATAAATTCTCAAATGGAACTATTCTTGCATTATACCAACCTTTTTCACTGTTCCAATCCATTAAAAACATATGGTCGGTAAAAATTTTACCAAAACCCAAAGAAGAACTATCGGGTTTTTCTTTTAAAACTGCTGCCTTTGTAATCTTAATTTCCATAGCCTATACCTTCTTTTAAATCAATTCTCGCTACCGATTTTTAATGCTTTAAGGTTAAAATCAAGCATATTAGCGTGGCGAGCCGATATAACTTTACCAAGAGCGGCATTGATGCCATCCTCGTTAAACTGTTCTAATGCTGACAACACTTTACCAACAATAATCATATTAGCAAGAGTTGGCATACCATTTTTATCAGCCAAAGCGGTTGCAGGGATATAATGAACATTAACATCAGTTCTCTTAACCTTGCGTTCAACAAGGGTTGAATCAACAAAAATTGTTCCGCCTGAAACCACTGAATCCTCATATTTATCAAGTGAAGGAAGATTCATAGCAACCAAAACATCAGGATTTGAAACGATTGGTGAACCAACGGGAGTATCGCTCAAAATAACCGAACAACTGGCAGTACCACCGCGCATTTCAGGACCGTAAGAAGGAAGCCAACTAACCTGCTTATCCTCTATAAGACCCTTATAAGCCAAGAATTTACCTGAAAACAAAATACCTTGACCACCGAAACCTGCAAATAAAAACTTAGTTGTGCTCATATTAGTTTTCCTCCTTTGCAGAACGGTCTTTATAAACACCTAATGGATAATAAGGAATCATTTTTTCCTCAACCCATTCGAGAGCTTTCTTAGGAGTCATACCCCAGTTGGTAGGACAAGAAGACACAACCTCAATCAAAGAGAAGCCTTTACCCTCAACTTGATTTTGGAAAGCTTTTTTGATAGCCTTTTTAGCCGCTTTAACATTTTTAACATTGTTAACTGCAACGCGCTCTAAATATTCAGGACCATCTAAGGTTGCAAGCATTTCGCAAACCTTAATCGGGAAACCGCAATGATTAACATCACGACCATAAGGTGAAGTTTGAGTTACTTGCTCAGGCAAGGTTGTTGGAGCCATTTGGCCGCCGGTCATACCATAAATTGCGTTGTTTACGAAAATAATGGTTATATTCTCGTTTCTAGCGGCAGAATGAACGGTTTCTGCCATACCGATAGATGCCAAGTCGCCATCACCTTGATATGTAAACACAACGTTTTCAGGTAAAGCGCGTTTAACACCTGTTGCAACTGCGGGAGCGCGACCGTGAGCCGCTTCAATCATATCGCAATTAAAATAATCATAAGCCATAACCGAGCAACCAACCGGTGCTACACCTATGGTCTTACCCTCTATTCCTAATTCATCAATAACCTCAGCTACCAAGCGGTGAATAATACCGTGGGTACAACCGGGGCAATAGTGCATTGAAACATCGGTCAATGCATGTGGTTTATCGAATACTACCATTATTTAGCACCTCCGTTATTAGCATTTACAATAGCCTCTAACACTTGCTCAGGAGTTGGGATCATACCGCCTGCTCTGTTGCAAAGAGTTACAGGAACTTTGCATTCACTTGCCAAACGAATATCTTCTATCATTTGACCCATTGAAAGTTCAACAGAAATAATAGATTTAACCTGTTCGCCGGCTTTCTTAAATGGAGCTTTCGGGAATGGCCAAAGGGTTATAGGTCTGATTAAACCAACCTTAATGCCCATAGCTCTAGCTTCATTAATAGCATTTTTAGCAACACGGGAAGCGATACCGAAAGCAGAAACGCAAATTTCGGCATCATCCATCATATATTCCTCATACATAGTCTCATTTTCTTCAATGAGCTTGTAACGGTCATATCTCTTGAAGTTTTCTTCCTCTAACTTTTCAGGAGAAAGGAACAAAGAGTTTACAATATTATGCTCGCGTTCCATATTAGTACCTGTTGTTGCCCAAGGCTTTTCTACGGTATTTTTAACATCATAATCAAGAGAAACAGGCTCCATCATCTGACCCATAGTTCCGTCTGCCAAAACCATAGCGGTCATACGGTATTTATCAGCAAGCTCGAAGCCCTTAACAGTGAGGTCTGCCATTTCCTGAACCGATGCAGGAGCTAAAACTAACATATGGAAGTCGCCATGAGCGGCACCCTTAGTTGCTTGGAAATAGTCTGACTGGGAGGGTTGAATACCGCCAAGACCAGGACCTCCGCGCTGAACATTAACTATAAGCGACGGCAAATCTGCGCCTGCCAAGTATGAAATTCCTTCGCCCTTTAATGAAATTCCGGGGCTTGAAGAAGATGTCATAACTCTTTTGCCTGTTGCAGCAACACCATAAACCATATTGATAGCGGCGATTTCACTTTCTGCCTGCAAGAAGCAACCGCCGATTTTAGGCATTCTTTTTGCCATATAAGCGGCAATTTCTGTTTGAGGGGTTATAGGATAACCAAAGTAATGACGACAGCCGGCTAAAATAGCGGCTTCGGCAATAGCTTCGTTACCTTTCATTAAAACCTTATCTGCCATTTTTAACACCATTACCTTTCTACCTTGATAATACAGTCAGGACACATAGTAGCGCAGAAGGCGCAACCGATACAGTCTGCCTCATTTACTGCTTCTACGGGGTGATGACCTTTTTTATTGATTTTATCATTTGCCAAAGCAAGAACATTTTTAGGACATACATCAACGCATAATCCGCAGCCCTTGCATTTGTCTGTTTTGAAGGTTAGCTTTGCCATTTTTAAGCACTCCTTTTTTTAAATTTAATTTATTTTCTTTTGAAGCTTTAACGGAAATAGATTTTCTATTTTACCATTAAGTTCATTATAAAGCGTTTCGTTAACAGTTGTGCAAACAACAGGGAGGTTTGTAAGCCTTGATATTTCGTTTGCATATTCCACCGAATTTAAAACATCTTCACCGGTTGTTAAATATCCTAAATTAGAGTTATTTACTAGTCCTGTTATTTTTATTTTGCAAGCATTTTCTATCTCAGCCATAACCTCTATTGTAGACTCTGCATCAGGGGTTAGGGGTCTGAATTTATTTATAACCAAAAGCATTTCATAATTGTTTTCTAGTTTTATCTTATCGCTCAAACGACCGAGAGCCAAAGCACCGCGGTCATCTCCGCCAACATCAATTATAGCTTTTGCCGATAAATCATCAGTTAAGGAATACATTTCCTGAGGAAGCGCCGGAATATCAACATTGCTTCCTGCATATTCGGAAGCTATAAGCTTAATACCCGCCGCGTTTAAATCCTCAATGCTATCCTTTGTTCTGAAATAGGGGTTAACAATATCTAAATCAGCTATCAAAACCTTATCATATTTAGCTTTAAGGTCAAGCGCCATATTAACGGCAATATTTGTTTTGCCGCTACCGTAATGACCGCAAAGCAAGGTTATTCTTTTATAATCCATTTTTATCACAGTTTGTTTCTTTGAATTTTTCCGCTCGTAGTCTTAGGCAGACTATCTCTGAATACAACTATACGAGGATATTTATAAGGAGCGGTTTTTTCCTTAACATAGTTTTGGATTTCCTTTTTAAGTTCTTCGGAAGGCTCGGTGCCGTTTACTAAAACTATGCTAGCCTTAACAACCTGACCTCTAACCTCATCAGGTGCAGCCGAAACACCGCATTCCAAAACATAAGGAAGTTCCATAATAACGCTTTCTATCTCGAAAGGTCCTATGCGGTAACCCGAAGATTTAATAACATCATCAACGCGACCCACATACCAAATGAAACCATCTTCATCCATCCAAGCGGTATCACCTGTATGATAATAACCATCTTTCCAGGTTTCTGCGGTTTTTTCCTCATCACCATAGTAACAGGTAGCAAGTCCGCAAGGGAGACCTTCTTTGATATTTATAACGATTTCACCTGTTTCACCAACCGGAACATCATTACCGTCAGGGTCAACAATATGAACATCATAAATCGGAGCAGGTTTACCCATTGAACCGATTTTATGCGAAGCACCGGTCATATTACCGATAATCATAGTGCTTTCGGTCTGACCAAAGCCCTCTAAAATTTGCAAGCCTGTTATTTTTTCGAACTGGCGGTAAACCTCAGGGTTTAGAGCCTCGCCCGCAGTTGTCATATGCTTGACAGAAGATAAATCATATTGAGAAATATCTTGCTTAATTAACATTCTGAGCATTGTTGGAGGCGCGCAGAAGGTGGTTATCTTATGCTTAGCAAACATCGGCAAAATCTCAGCCGCATCAAAACGGTCGAAATCATAAGCAAAAATTGCCGCCTCGCAAAGCCATTGACCGTAAAGCTTACCCCACATAGCCTTTGCCCAGCCTGTATCAGATATTGTGAAATGAAGTCCCTCAGGGTCAACATTATGCCAATATTTCGCAGTATGGAAATGACCTAACGGATATTTGAAGTTATGAGCGGCGATTTTTGGGTAACCTGAAGTTCCCGAAGTGAAATACATAAGCATTAAATCGTTTCCGCAGGCGGTATCTTCGGTGCGATTGAAATGAGTGCTATAAAGAGTGTATTCCTCGTCAAAGCTTCTCCAACCCTCGCGAGCGCCGTTAACGATAAGCTTATTTTGAACGGTTGGACATTTTTCTGCCGCCAAATCAATTTGATGAGCTGTATCACCGTCAACAGTGCAAATAACGGCATTAACACCTGCCGAATTAAAGCGATATTCAAAATCATGCTCTTGAAGCTGATTTGTTGCAGGAATTGCTATTGCACCAAGCTTATTTAAAGCTATCATGCTAAACCAGAACTGATAATGGCGTTTTAGCACGAGCATAACCTTATCGCCTTTTTTAATTCCCAAAGATTTAAAATAGTTAGCGCATTGGTTAGATGCTTTCTTAATATCCTTAAAGGTGAATCTGCGTTCTGCGCCATCGCGCGAAATATGTAAAAGAGCTAACTTTTCAGGCTCGCGGTCGGCAAGGGCATCAACCAAATCAAATCCGAAGTTAAAGTTTTCGGTATTTTTAAATTTAATTGAAGTTGGAGTTCCAACCTCGTTTTCCTCTATATCAATATACTTTTTATAGATACGGTCTTTGGTATCACGCGCTTTTATCTGCTTTTCCTTTTTAAAGGTTGCGTGTTTCTTATCCGAAAGTTCAGGAATAGGTTCACCTGTTGGGTTTAGCACTATCGCATAGAAACGGCAGTTTTCTCCCTCAACCGCAATCATACCGTGAGGAGTTGAGGAATCGTAATAAATACTATCCCCAGGACCTAAAATAACGGTATGCTCGCCAACCTGAACTTTAAGATGACCGCTTATAACAATATCGCATTCCTGACCCGCGTGAGTAGTAAGCTCAATATCGCGGCTTTGAGCCTCATCTGAATATACACTCTCAACATACAAAGGCTCTGCAATACGGTTTTTAAAAGCATAAGCTAAATTATAGTAGGTCATTCCATGCGCCTTTTCAATACGCTGACCTTCCCCTGCTCTTGTTACGGTATAAGATTTTAATTTAGGGCTATAACCCTCGATAATATCAGTAACATCAACATTAAAAACATTAGCGCAACGGTAAATAAATGCGAAGTTTAAATCGCTATCACCGTTTTCGCAAGAAATATATTCTTCAACGCTAACATCGGTTTTTTGAGCCATATCTTTAACAGATAAGCCCTCAATTTCGCGAAGCTCCTTAATACGCCCCGCCATTTCCTTGATTTTAACATCAAGTCCTGTAATTTGTTTCATAGTTCAACCTCGTTTCTTTTGGAACTTGGCATTTAACTTTAATAACGCAAAAACGCTCGTCCCAAAGCTTTGACTTTGAGACGAGCAATGAATTTCTTCAAATACCCGCGGTACCACTCAAATTGCAGTTTAAAACACTGCCACTCTTGGAATCAAACAATTCCTATGCCTTTACGCAAGCCGCACGAAGGGGTTCTACTCACCAAAAAGGTTTTCTTCCCCTCAACTCAGAAGCTACAAACGCAAACTATTTCTATTGGCTTTCACCTGCCGCCAACTCTCTAAAAGAAAATCTATCTGCGCCCTCTTCGTCAAAGTTTTTCAATATAGCACATTTTATCACATGTTTCACTATTTGTCAATATTTTTTATAGTTTGTTTCTTTGGATTTTACCGCTTATGGTTTTGGGCAACTCGTCTCTGAAAACAACCTTTCTGGGATACTTATAAGGAGCAGTGTGAGACTTAACATAATTTTGGATTTCTTTCTTTAATTCCTCAGTGCCCTCGGTGCCTTTTGTTAAAACTATACTTGCCTTAACAACCTGACCTCTGATTTCATCAGGCTCTGCCGAAACGCCACATTCCAAAACATAAGGAAGCTCCATAATAACGCTCTCTATCTCGAAAGGTCCAATACGGTAGCCTGACGACTTAATAACATCATCAACACGACCTACATACCAGAAATATCCATCCTCATCGCGCCAAGCGGTATCACCCGTGTGATACATACCGTCATACCAAGCATCAGATGTTTTTTCATTATCAAGATAATATTCAAGGAACAAACCACAAGGTATGTTCTTATCGGTATGAATAACGATTTCGCCAACTTCACCTGCTGCAACCGAATTACCATCAGGGTCAACTATATCAATATCAAACTGCGGTGAAGCTTTACCCATTGAGCCTATTTTTGGAACTGTTCCCAAAAGATTTGCAATTATAAGGGTTGTTTCGGTCTGACCAAAGCCCTCCATAATTTCAAGTCCTGTTGCATCCTTGAATTGCTTATAAACCTCAGGATTTAAAGCCTCTCCGGCAGTTGTCATATGATGGATTGAGGATAAATCAAATTTAGATAAATCACCTCTGATTAACATTCGAAGCATTGTCGGAGGTGCGCAGAAGGTGGTTATGTTATATTTTGCAAACATCGGCAAAATATCGTTTTCATCAAACCTATCGAAATCATATACAAAAACTGCACCCTCGCAAAGCCATTGTCCATATAGCTTGCCCCAAAGGGATTTTCCCCAGCCTGTATCTGAAATAGTTAAATGAAGACCATCTCTCTCGCAACAATGCCAATATTTAGCAGTAACAAAATGACCTAATGCATAAGTATGTTTATGCGCTGCCATTTTAGGATTGCCTGTTGTTCCCGATGTGAAGAACATAAGCGCCATTTCGTCGCCGCTCGAAGCATCCTCAGGGCGAACATATTTGCGTGAAAACAGCTTATATTCTTCGTCAAAATCATGCCAACCGTCTCTTTTTCCGCCAACCATAATAAGATTTTTAACCTGAGGGCAATTTTTAGCCGCAGCCTCAGCTATTGAAGCAGTATCACCGTCAGCAGTGCAAACGATTGAGCTAACATTAGCGGCATTATAACGGTATTCAAAATCGTGTTGTTTAAGCTGATTTGTTGCAGGAATTGCAACTGCGCCAAGCTTATGCAATGCCACCATACAGAACCAGAACTGATAGTGTCTTTTAAGAACAAGCATTACCTTATCGCCCTTTTTGATACCAAGCGAAGTAAAGTAATTTGCGGCCTGATTTGAATGACGCTTAATATCCTTAAAGGTAAAACGGCGCTCGTTACGGTTAACATCCAAATGAAGCATAGCAAGCTTATCAGGATATTTATCTGCAATTTTATCAACAATATCAAAACCGAAGTTAAATTCATCTGTATTTTTAAATTTAATATCCTGCAACGCACCATTTTGGTCGCAAATAGTTTCAACAAACTTTTCGCAGATAAGCTTTTCTGATTGCTTGGCAGAAATAACACTCTCGCGTGCAACAGGCTCCGCCGTATCCTCACCTGACATTACAACAGCGCAGAATACACAATCTTTACCATCAACAGCAATCATACCATGAGGTGTTGAAGAATTGTAATAAATGCTATCGCCTTCTTCAAGTATCTCAGTATGAGTACCAACTTGAACTTTAAGTTTTCCGCTCAAAACAAGGTCAAATTCTTGTCCCGAGTGAGAAGTTAATTTAATAGGACTGTTTTGCTGCTCAGCCGAATATTCATATTTAACCCAGTAAGGCTCAGCTAGTTTATCCTTGAATTTAGGAGCTAAGTTTGCAATATCAATACCGTCTTCCTTAGCAGTTCCCTGTCCTTGACCCTTTCTGGTTACAGTATAACTCGAAAGCTTAGCGGTATGACCCTCTAAAAGCTCAGTCATTTCAACATCGAAAATCAAAGCGCATTTATGTATAAATGTAAAAGGAATGTCTTTCTTTCCGCTTTCATAGGCTAAATATTTTTCTTCGCTAACGCCGGTTTTACTTGCCATATCCTCAACCGACCAACCCATAATATCGCGAAGCTCTTTAATTCGTGAAGCCACCTCTGAAAGCTGCAATAAAGCATTATTAGTGTTCATTTTCTACATCTCCTTTTCCGGTTATTAAAATAAAAAAAACATTCGTCTCAAATTTCTTTGAGACGAATGTGAAATTACATCCGCGGTACCACTCAAATTGCAGTTTTAAACCGCCACTCAGAGTCTAACAACTCTTATGCCTTTACGCAAGCCGCACGGGAAGACCTACTAAAAGTTCAGCCTACCAGCTCAGAAGTGATGGGTATAAAGAAATAATGCTATCGGTTTTCACCAGCCACCGACTCTCTAAAAACATAGATTTCAAACCGTCTTCGTCAAAGCCTTTAAAATTTTAATGATTTTTATGTATTATATCACTCATAAAAAGCATTGTCAATAGTTTTTTAAAGATTTTCCGCCTCTGCCAAATATCCTTTATACTTCCGCTTAGTAGCCATACCACCTCTGATATGCCTTTCCTGTTTATTCTTTTCAAGCACAGCCTTAACCTTTCGATAAAGCTGAGGATTATCCCGCCTTAATTTCTCAGTAACATCTTTATGTGCAAGCGTTGTGAATTAGAACGGTTTCGTCAAGCCCTATTTCTTTAAGAAGCTTTAAATGTATTTCCACATTTCCATCGTGGTCAACATCAATTCTGTCTATCACTTTCTTTAGTTGCGTGTTATTAACATTTCTGAGATTGCATACATCCCCAATCTTTTTAAAGGTGTCATTTAATATAATTTCTAACTTATCGCCTTTTGTCAGGTTTTGCTCCACCAATTTCAGTTCACTTTGCAGTCTTTCTATCTCCCGCTTGTCCTTACCGATTTTAGCCTTCAGTTCCTCTCTTGTTATAAGCTCATCGGTATACATATCAATATATTTCTGACGGTTGCGGTTCAGCTTGTTCAGTTCCTGACTCAGTTCTTTTTCCTTTAACGTATTATCGTCTTTGGCTTTGTAAATCCTTTTAAACTCATCCACTATCTTGCTTATAACATTCTTTTTGTGTGATAGTATATCTGAAAAATAATTTTCGATAACCTCTATAAGCTCGTCCTCATCTATTGTTACAGCATTAGGACAACTATCCGCACCTTTTCCGTTTCGCCCTGAGCACACCCATTTTACATAAGTGTTTTTGTATGTACGCACTGTTCTCCTGAACGACCAACCGCACTCCTTACATCGTATAAGGGTTGAAAATAAATGCTGATTGCTATGCTTTTTGTTTTGGGTTTTAAACATAAGATTTCGGTTTTTCTTTATTTTGTTTGCCGTTTCAAAGGTTTCTTCATCAATAATTCTAAGCTCGGGGCGTTCGGTTATAAACCATTCTTCCTCACTTTTTGTAGCTCTTCTACCTGTAAGGAAATCCGCCACTTCTTCTTTTCCGTTAATTATTTTACCTGTGTATAATTCATTTTCAAGTATTCGACATATTGCATTTGAAGTCCATTTGCAACCTCGCTTTGTTCTAATACCTCGTTCATTCAGCATTATTGAAATTTTTGTAGCCCCGTAGCCGTCATCTATGTACCAATCAAAAATCTGTCGTACTGTTTTTGCCTCATCGCTATTTATAGTCAGATTAAAATAATCGCCGATTGTTTTATCGTAACCGAAAACCAGATTTGGAACTCTCCCCTTTTCTGCATTTATTTTTTTGCCAAATTTTACACGCTTAGAAGTGTTAGCACTTTCTTCTTGCGCCAATGCACCGAACACGGTAAGCACAAATTCACTGTTACCCATACTTGTCATATTAGCAGTAAGGAATTGTGTTTCAATGCCGAGTTCACGAAGCCTACGGATATTTTGCAATAGGTCAACTGTGTTACGGGCAAATCGGGATATGTCCTTTACCACAACCATATCAAACAGCCCAATCTCTGCATCCTGCATCATTCTTAAAAACTGTTTGCGATTTTTGATTTTCGTACCCGAAATACCCTCGTCCGCATATAATCTCACAAGATTATCGCCACGACGTCCGGTGTATTCAAGAAAGAAATTTTTCTGTGCTTCAAGGGAATTTAATTGGTCTTCCTTTTCGGTTGATACTCTGCAATATGCTGCTATGTTCATATTATTTTTTCTCCTTTTATTTTGTAATGACACAATATCATACATTATTTCACAAGTCCAGAAATTTATTTTAAGCCATCCCACTTTATGCGGAATGGCTTTCTGATAACTCTTTTAATTTGTTTTTTATAACTTCTTCAACCATCGGCTTGTTAGCCTCAACAAAAAGCTTAAGAAGTATATTGGCGGTGTCTTCCACCGAGTTGAGATTATTGAATTTGTATTTTAGTTTAGTCTTGTCCACAGCGAAAACACCACCATTTGTTATTTTTCTTCACAATACATACTATGCTACAGACTTTGCGGTTAGCACTCTAATTTAAAACTTTTCATTTCAACTCGCCCTTTCTTTTTGATTTCTTAATTACTTTAAAATATGATTTACAAATTTATAAAATAATAGCGCCGCATTTGGGGCACCCTCCGTAAGGAAGGTGCCCCAAGGTGTGGCTCTTGTATCTAAACTGAATAATTGATATACGTTTTGCGGTATAGCTATTGGCTATGCCGTTTTTTCTTTGCGTTCTGCAATGTGTTTTTGGAATGCTTCTTCCATTTCTTCGGGAGTGAGTTCTCTCAGTATGCCAACGCCGTTGTAGTAAATGTCCATTATTTGAACTCGTTTTCCGTCAAGGTATCTCGGAGCGTACACTACTATTTTATCAATAAACTCGTGTACGAGCTCAGGTGTCAGTTCTTTGATCTGAGTTATGCGCTTGACCTTGTCTATGAATTTCTGCAAACTTTCGGTCTTGTCCGTTTCGGTTTCAAGATACCTTTGCATTTCGGGAAGAGCATCTTTTAATTCTTGTTGTTCTTCCTCATAATATAATGATAAGGTTGCATAGCGTTCGTCGGATACTTTACCTGTCGCGTTATCCTCGTAGAGTTTTTGAATTAAGTTATCAATTTCTTTAATACGCTTCTTCGCTTTGTTCAGTTCTCGGCGTTTTTCTGCAAGTTCTTTTTTCTTATCCTCGCTGTAGCACTCCATCTGTTTGCGGGCAAATTCCTTTTCAAAAGCTTGCACGTTTATCAGGATTCTTCGCATACTTTCCAACACTGTTTCCATCACCACTTTTTCACGAATATAGTGGGCAGAACACTCATCGGAGTTTTTGCGAAACGAGGAACAAAAGAAATTTGCTTGTTCACGCTTATAATTACCTGTTGCACTGTAATACAATTTCTCTCCGCAATCTGCACAATAGAGAAGTCCTGAAAACCAACTGACAATACCACTTCTTGTAGGTCTGCGGCGGTGTTGCCTAAGTTCTTTCACCAACTCAAAAACCTCACGGTCTATAATTGCCGGATGGGTGTTGGGGAAGATTTTCCATTCTTCCGGCGGGCGTTCGATTTTGGTTTTGTTTTTATAGGACTTGGTTGTGCTTCGGAAATTGACAGTATCGCCACAGTATTCCTGTTTTGAAAGAATATTTGCAACTGTGTCCGCACACCAACCATATTTTACTTCAGGTGGTTTGCTACAATTTCTACCGATGCTATCCCAATACTCCGTTGGCGTAAGAACCTTATCCGCTTTTAACCTTTTAGCAATTTGTGTGGGACCGAAGCCCTCAACGCACAAAGCGAAGATTCGCCTTACGGTCTTGGCAGCTTCCTCGTCGATAAGCCACTCCTTTTTGTTGTCGGGATTTTTCATATACCCGAAAGGCGGATTTGTGGTTAATCGTGTTCCTGACATACCCTTGTTTTTGAACACGCTACGCACCTTCAGACTTGTGTTTTTTGCGTGCCACTCGTTAAACCAATCTTGCATCGGAACAACGTCACTGATTCCATTTATGGTGTCGATATTATCCATAATAGCAATATACCGAACCCCTAAACTATCGAAACCTTCCTCCAACAACTGACCGACAATTAAGCGGTTACGTCCAAGACGGGAATGATCTTTCACGATAAGCGTTCCTATCATGCCTTTTTCCGCAAGTCCCATTATCTCCGTAAAGGCAGGTCTTGCAAAATTTGTACCCGACCATCCGTCGTCAACAAAAACACGGGTATTCTTAAAACCATTGTCCTTAGCAAACTTCTCAAGTATAGATTGCTGATTTTTAATACTGTTCGATGCACCTTCTTGCTCGTCATCTCGGGACAAGCGACAGTACAGAGCAGTAATTTTTTCTGACTGTTTTTTCATTTTTCTCCTTTCCACAGCCAGATATGATACGAATTGTAGGATGTACATATTATATCATATCTTCTGTTTGACTTCAACACTTTAAAGCGATAAATTAAATCTTTTTTACTCTTTTTTCAAAACTATACGCTGAATCTTTTCAGCGATGTTCTCTTTGGCATCTTCTTTAAAGAGTGTTCTGACCACGTAAAGCGTGCCGTCAATCTCTTTTGTAAAGCTTAACGGCTCGATATACATATTCTTTTTAAACCAAGCGATGCGTTGTTCTTTTGTCAGCGTTTTAAGATGCTCGGTAATGTCATCGATTATCTTGAAAATATCATCGTTGTTTGTCATCTATCTCTACCTCCTTTGTTTTTCTTTTTGGGTTTTGTTTGTTCGGGCGGTGTTGCGATTTTGCTTGGATCAACTGCAATGTTCCAAACATACGGATCGGAAAGCACTTTTTTCTGAGGTACGGGTTTATATCTTGGTTTTATGATTCGCTCTATAAACTCCATAACTTTCTTCGGTGCAAGCGTCAATGCTTCTAAAAACGGTTTGCATTTTGATTTCAGTTCCGCAAGTTCCGATCTTACCTCAGCAAGTTTGCTTTTGTAACCTCGCAAACTGCTTTCAAGGAAATATATATCCCTGCGGTTCACAAGACACTCTTTGGCTAAGTTGGTGAGATAGGTATAATCTTCGCCCGACATTTGAATTTTGCCTGTCAGCGTTTTCTTGCCCATATTATCTATGAGCTCGGCGCTTGCCTTAACGGGGAGGATAGTGGACAGTTCCTCATTTGCTTGCTCAATCTTTTCTTGAATTGCCGCAAGGCGCTTTTTATCCTGCTCGGCTTGAAAACGTGCATCAGTTTTATTTTGTGCGGTGCTGCCACGCACACCTCTTTCAAAATCCCTGAAACCTGCTTTTTGCATATGCTCGTAGAATTGATCTTGCAGGATACTGTAGGATGGCACAAGTACCGGCTTTCCTTTTTCGTTAAACTCGGGTTCACCATATTCGTTGAGCTTTTGCGGAGATTTCCATTTCTTTGAGTGGCTTATTTGATTGATAATTTCTTTAACAGTGCCAATCAAAGACTTATCTTTGCATCGCTTTGACCAAAGCACCTTTTTCTCCACAACGGGCAAAGCCATAACGTGCATATGGTAATGGTAAACGGGATAACCATATTTATCTGATAGCGTGAGGTTGATTTCATCAGCGTGCATAACGGCGGAGAGGATGTTGTCCTTTCCGTAAAGTTTTTCGGCAAAGTAATATGCTTCTTCGTAAAATGCTTTTGCAAATTCATACCCGCCATGTTCTTCAAAGTATTCCGAGTTTATATCAAAGATAAGCTCATCGTAAACCTTGGCATCCTTTTTAAGACCTCGCATAGAAATCTTGCCTTCATCCACCAACTTCTGTAACATTTCGTTATAGGTCAGTTCACCGCACCCTTTATACTGCACATTCATAGGCACTCTTTCTAAATCTACATTCATATTGGCATAGTGTTCGTTCTTACGTTCAATATGCCGTTCAAACTTGCCGACCGATTCTTGCGTTCGGGTTTTTACCCTTGCAACGCTATAATTTTGTCTTGCCATTTACATCACATCCTTTCATTTTTATAGTAATTTTTCTTTTCTTCGTTACACACCTTTTCAAAGTGTGTAACCCACTATGACACTTTCACGGATACTCCGTGCAAAGATGTCAGTGGGCTCTACGAGGTGGAAGGGGCGTTGCCCCGTTATCTGCGGATAACACCCCATCAGGACTGCCCTTTGAAAAGGGCACCCTGAACCCCACCTAAACTTTATGGTTGCGAAGTCGGTTGTTTTGTTTCTTTGCAAATTCACTTGCCGCCGCCCGTCGCTCATCGCTATACGGCTCGGTCAACCGAAAACAAAACCGCCCTTTCGCAACTTCAAAGGAAAGACCGCCATCCTCTGTATCATCGGTAAGCCTACATAAGTCAGGATGTTTTTTAGCGTAGGCGGTCAATCTGTTTTTGAGATCGGTGTTATATGTTCTCACCATAATCCACCGACTCGCTTCATCGAAAAATATCTCCGTAGTCTTTTGCGATTTCTTAAGTCCCGTTTTCACAATTTCACACTCCTTTCTAAAAATAGCTTGATTTTTTTTGTTTTTGTAAGTAAGGCATTTTTGGCCGATTTTCCTCAGTTCAAGACCTGATGAAAATACGGATTTTTTAATAGAAACACTCCAAACGATGCGGATATCGTAAAACCTCTTTCTATTTGAAAAAGTTCTACTTTTACAGCTCAAGAGCCATTTTGCCGTTTCTCCCCAAATGTCGTTCCTAACCCCTTTTTCAGCGGCGTCGTTTCGCTCGTATCATCGCAAAATCATATCCCATCCGGACGGTCATTCAGTTGTCAAGGTGCTTTCTTAAAATGAGAATGTTGTATAGTGTTTTCTTTGAAAACAAAATAAAAAAGCCGATACATAGGTAGCACGAATAAGCGGGAGCACTGCTCTCGCTTAAATCCGATGTTCTATGTATCGACTTTGAAATTCAAAGACGGGACTGTATAATCAACCTTCTCTGCCAACAGTCCAATGGCATTTGTGAAGGCGGTGGCATAAGCCACGAATGTTATGTTTTAACACATCTTCATATTAAGTTGTAAGTGCCGATAATTCAGCATTTTACATTATAACAGAACAAATGTTCGTTTGTCAAGAGTTTTTTTGAATATTTTTAAAAAATTGAGAAAGCTGTTAAAACACCCCCTCAATTATATAACGAGCTAAGTATATACAAAATATTCTTGAAAATTGAAAATATTTTTTAATATACGGATTATAGTGCAGAAATTTGCACGCTGAACTCTACAAATCCATTAAAGCATTGCACCTCAATATGACCTTTGTGGGAAGTGGCAATTGCTTTTGCAATGGCGAGACCGAGTCCGTAGTGCTTGTCTTCGCTATTACGGGCGGTATCCACACGGTAGAACCGCTCGAAGATTTTCGCGCGTTGTTCTTCGGGGATTTCATCACCTTTATTTATTACGGATAGTTTGGCAAAACCGTGTTCCTTTGTTAAAGTCAACCACACTTCACCTCGTTCTTTGCTATGACGAATAGCGTTATCAAGCAGAATTGATACAATTTGTTTGAGCTGTGTGCTATTTCCAAACACACAGATATTGCTTGTAATGTTTGTGTTCAAAGTGAGTCCTTTTTCAAAGGCAACACTTTCAAATGGGAGTGCTTCACCGTCAACCAATCTGCTCAAATTGATGTGTTCCATCTGCGGTGTCACGTTCTCAGTACGAGCAAGGTCAAGGAGTTGTCCTACGAGCATTCCCATACGCTCGTTTTCATACTGAATATTTTGTAGCCACTGATTATCGCCAATTTCACGGGATAGCAGTTCTGCGTTTGCACTTACAACGGACACGGGGGTTTTCAGTTCGTGACCCGCATCGGAAATAAACTGCTTTTGTTTTTGGTAACTTTCCTCAAGCGGATTAACGATCTTTTTGGCCAAATATACCGACAAAAAGAAAAACACAACCAATGCAAGACCGCCGAAAAGCAGCGTATAGCGGAACAAGGTCATTGCGCTTTCGTTAATAACGGTATTGTCTTTAAAAGCAACAAGAGTATAGCCATCTTTATCTGTTTTATAATAGGCAAGGTTATTTTGAGTACCATTAGTTTTGTTGCTTTTAATAATATCTTTTGCCAATTCTTCTAAATCGGAATCGCTATGTACTGTTGGCGGTTCGTTTTTTGTTTCAAGGATTTGTCCGTCATAAGAAACAGCGACCGTATAGAAAGTGGACAACTGAAACATTGGCGACTCAGTAAAATCGGGCGGGGATCCGGGATTGCCACCGGGGAAAGGTCTGCTTGGAGGCATCATTCCATCAAACGAACCGGAAAGACTATACATTTCAGCGTGAGCTTTAAGCATCTGCTCGTTTTGTTTTGACATTTCAAAATAACTCGATGCGTAAATTACGCTAAGTGTACCCACCCATAAAAGTACGAGTATAGACATAATAGCTGCAACAATTTTTCTTCTTGATTGCTTAAACATCGTCACACCTCAATTCATATCCGATACCTCGCACTGCCTTTATTTCGGTTTTTGCTTCAATAAAGCTGAGTTTCTTTCGAGTAAAGGACATATACACTTCTACATTGTTGTATTCTGCATCACTCTCAAAGCCCCAAATTTTCACAGCCAACTGTTCACGGGTAAGAATCTGACCACTATTTGAAATTAAATATTCAAGGATACGGTATTCTTTTTCACTGAGCCGTACACTCTGACCATTGGTAGTACAGGATAAAGCAAGGGTGCTTGTATCAAGAGTAATATCTGCAAAGGATAAAACTCCGTCCGTAGTACCAAGAGTTCGTCTGCCGAGCGCACGAAGACGTGCAAGAAGTTCCTTT
>JAFYKZ010000020.1 GCA_017537365.1 Clostridia bacterium | reverse complement strand
TGATGAATTAAAGAAATATATAGATTACTACAACAACGAAAGAATTTCCTTAAAACTAAAAGGAATGAGCCCGGTACAATACCGAACTCATTCGCTAACAATTTAATATTTAATTTTGTCTAAACTTTGGGGTTCACTTCACAATCGGCACTTAGGCTTTTAGAAATAAACTTAACCTACCATAGAGATTAAGATATAATCTTATATTTAAAATTTGGTGTGTCATTCTGAACATCATCAAAAACTTCTAACATCAGTTTGCATTCATTCTTTAATTCATTTTTCATCGAATAAAATCCATATAGCTCTACCAAAATGTTACCTTGATCATCAAACAAACCATTCAAACAATCCCATAATGCATCCCAATTCTCACCATAATAATCCGGCAAGCCAAACTTTTCTTTGAGCATCAAATGAATTTCACCTAAATATTGGAATTTTGAAAAATCCAATATTATAGGATTTTCAGTTATTTCTTTAAATGCATAATAATCATAATTATCCAATCTTTTTCCTCCTAAATAATTTCAAAAAATGTTTTATAATGGTCGTATGTTACAAAAACCAATCCATCATTTGAATAAATCACTCTCTGACTGTTTCTATATCCGCCTTTATAATTTATATCAGCTTCATACCAATATCTTCCTTATTTATTTGGTAAATGTCCGTTACGATTTTTATACTCACCTTTTGTCAAAGTGCAGTCAGGAGCCACCTTACCCAAATTGCCTAAAAAATTTTTAAATCCTGAAATTTTAGCCTTCTGATAATCTATATAATAGTCTGGCAATTTTGATTGGTATTTTAATGTCCAATCCGCACCATATTTATTATTAATTGTAGCTGTTCCTGCTTTTATTGTTTTCATAATAAGTATACTACATCTGCAATTAGTATGCAAGGGTGGTTCTTTATCAGGTTTCTCATCTATCTTCCAAATTTTACCGTGACTTTTTCTACAATCATAGCAAGTTTTAAAATCTAAGGTTGAAATCCAATTTTTATATTTTTTGCTTTCAGAAAATTTCGGTTTCCAATCCTCACCATTAATTATTTGCAATAATAGATAAGCAAAAATTTCCATATATACACCTCCTTTTTAAAAATAGTATATATGTTTTTCTAAGGACATTCACCGATATAAATAAAAAATAAAGCCTAAGCACCAATCGGCACTTAGGCATTAAAGTTCTTATTTCCTATGATATTTATAATATACAATAATATCTATTTCGCAATTATCAATTTTATTAACTCCCGAAACGGTTATTCCATCTCCACTCAAAAGCATATAATATGTTGCATTTTGAACATCGCAGCGAAAAACATCCACCGCCCCGCACATAACTCGAATTTCATCATCTATTACAACAATTCTTCCCTCTTTGCCAAGGATTATTTCCTTAACAGAGCCATCTTCATTTCGAGTGCGACGGGTTACATATTTAATTTCTCTCCCATCCATTTGCCTTAAAACATTGGCATTAGGATTTTTATTTTTCTTTAAAAAACCAAACATCAAATCACCTGTTAAAATTTAAATCCAAAATATAATTTATTTTCTATATTATAGCAAAAATATAAGATTAAATCAATTACTCATTTTAAGACTTGAATTCCTGATTTTTCAACCTATATGTTCGAAACTCTGCATATCATCATTGCGAAAGGAGTTTAATACACGCTACACGTGATGATATGCAGTCCTGACGAACTGATGATATACCATTGCTTTCGCAATGGATAAAAAAATTCGACAAGTTTTGACTTGTCGAATTTTTTGGCAGGGGTAGAAGGATTCGAACCCTCACAAACGGTTTTGGAGACCGGTGTGCTACCATTGACACCATACCCCTGTATCTGCCTTATTAAATTAGCTTGAAATAAAAAAGCAAGTCTTGCGACTTGCTTTTTTATGGTGGAGCATCAGGGACTCGAACCCCGGACCAACCGGTTATGAGCCGGTTGCTCTAACCAACTGAGCTAATGCTCCGAGCAAGCAACAATTATTATACCATAAATAGAGAATTTGTCAATAGTTTTTTGAATTTAAAAGGTATTATTCTGAAAATTTTTATCTAAAACTCAAATCATTTATTAAACTAATATAATCCTCTTTAAAGGATTTATGATAATTTCGGCTAATATATAACCGCTCTCCGTTTTTTAATATCACACTGTCGTTATTAAACTTATCTATATACTGCGAATTAATCACAAAAGCTCGGTGAATTTTTAAAAACAACCTTTTCGGTAAATCATCATAAACCTTTGCCATGGTTTTATTGCAGTCTATTTCATCCTCTTCTAAATGAACAATACATCGTTTATTATTCGCTTCAAGATAAACTATCTCCGAAGTATTAAGGCAAAAAGTATCTCCCCTGCTTTTTATAAGTAGGGGATATTTACTGCCTTTCTTAATAAAATATTCGCTCAAAATCTTATACACCTGTTCTTCACTAACCAAACGGGTTAAATACCCCTCAGGACTAATATCAAAAACATCGCCTGCAAATACACCGTCGCTTCCTATAAGCACCATAGAGCAAAATGGATTTAAAGCCTTAATTTTTCGAGCCGTTCTAAGCCTCGATCGATCTGTAAATCCATATTCCAAGAAAACAATATTATATTTTTTTCCCGCCCTTAACATTTCCTCTACTGATAAATAACACTCCACTACCCATTCAAGTTTCATTTTAACTGCATAGCGATATATTATTTTTTTGAGCTCATTCGAATAATCTGACTGACTATAACAAATTGCAATTCTCATATTAACGATTATAAAATAAGTGTATTAAAATGTCAATATTTAACTTTTAAAAACCATAATTTTTGGTATTTCGCTCTTATAATACTACCTTTTACTCTGTTTTTTCGGCAAAAAGAACTACATTTCGATAAAATTTCCGTGATTTCGGAAAAATTTGGAAATTATTTTAAATTTAAAGGTTTACAAATTTTCAACTTTTTTCTTTTTATAAGTAAAGGAGGGTTGAAAATGACAAATTTAAGGCTCATAAAACTGATATCTGAATTTAAATCAGGCAATATGAATAGCTTTCCTATAATATATGATGCTTTTAAAAAACTTATACTTTTTTATTCTGCAAAACTCGGCGATGAAGATGCGTTGTGCGAGCTTAATTTATTCTTTATAGAGCTTTTATACTCGCTTGATTTAAATAAATTCCCCTGCGACTTTTCGGACGGGCTGTCCCGTTATATTGCAGTTGGACTAAAAAACAAATATCTAAAAATATCTAAGCTCAACCAAAAATATAAATTAGTTTCGCTTAATTTATTTGATGAATCAGCATACTATGACGAATATTATACAAATGAGCTTTTAGAAGCAATCAAGCTTCTATCCCCAAAGCAAGGCGCCGTTATAATTTTAAAATATATTTACGGTTACTCGGATTTCGAAATATCAGTTAATTTAAATATTAGCCGTCAAGCCGTAAATCGACTAAAAAACAGAGCTTTATCTGTTTTAAAATCAGAACTTTCAAAGGACATGCTGTTATGAAAAAAACATTAACAATTTATCGCGTAAGACGCTCGGCTTATGATATAAAATCTCAAAAGGGCGCATATATTTTGTTAGAAGCCGCGATAAAAAAAGCAAAACAATCAAAATGCAATGTTTACGACAATAATTTAAAATGTATTTTCAAATACGGAGGTAATTAAAATGAAAAGTCCATATAAAAACAAATTCAAAGTATCACAGATATTCAAAGGTAAAACCCACGACGGTCTTGACCTCGTTGGTATTGACGATAAAAATATCTATTCAACCGTAACAGGAAAGGTTGAGCGCGCGGGTTGGGAAAATCCCGATGATAAAAAGCAAGGCTTCGGTCTTTATGTGCGAATAAAAAAGGAAGACAGTATCGACCGTTATTATTTTGGTCATTTGTCTAAAATTTATGTAACTGTCGGTCAAACCGTAAACGAAGGCGAGCTAATCGGTGTTGAAGGCAGTACCGGATATTCCACAGGAAGCCACTGTCATTATTGCGTTAGAGGTAACGCATCAAAAGCTATTATAAAAAATATTAATAATATAAGCGAAATCCCGAACGCTTTGGGTACATATACATCAACCCTCTTTGCCTCAAAACCCAAGAAAACTATTTCAGAATTAGCCAAAGAGGTAATCGCGGGCAAATGGGGTAACGGAGAAGAGCGAAAAAAGAAGCTTACTTCCGCAGGCTATGATTATACCGCTGTTCAAAAAGAGGTTAACCGCCTATCCGCTTCTAAAAAAAGCAATTTAGAAATTGCAAAAGAAGTAATCGCGGGCAAATGGGGTAACGGCGAAGAAAGAAAAACCAAGCTTGCCAAAGCTGGATATAAATATAGTGAAATTCAACCTATTGTAAATCGTTTATTAAAATAAAGGAGGTTGAAAAATGGACAAACATAAGCTTATAACCTGGATTAAAGCCGCAGGAGTCAGAGCCTTAAAAACCGTATCCCAAACCGCTGTTGCAACAATCGGAACATCAGCAGTACTCGGAGATGTTAATTGGACAATTGTTGCTTCCTCCTCGCTTCTTGCAGGAATTTTATCTTTACTAACAAGTATCGCAGGTCTGCCTGAAATAAAAGAAAATTAATAATACATAAAAATCCTTCCCATCAAAAAATGGGAAGGATTTTTTCTATTCGTTTTCAGTTTCTTGCGGTTCATCGTCTTTTCTTTTTAAATCAATGATAATCGTAATACCTATAACTAGAATAACCGCAACAAAAACCGCTATGATAATCGGCAAAGCATATTGCCAAACTGAAAGCTTTTTCTCTGTTTGGTTATCTTTAAAGCCGTCAGCTGAAAAGCTTTCAAAACAAGCTTCAATATAACTGTCATCCTCGTTTTCTCCGGTATAAAAGCTTAAAACAATGCTTTCTTTATCTGCAACAGTGATATATTCAGTTATGCGGTATTTTCCACCGCTATCAGTTGACAAAATATCGGTTCTAATAAACTTTTGCCCATTCTTCTCTATAATTTCACCCTTGATATTGCTATCTCCCAAAAGCTCAGGCAATAAAGCAGATATTTTATCGTTTGATAAACCGCTAATGTTTATAACACTGCTTGTAAACTCATTTTGTTTTGAAGTGATTCGTATTTGCTTGGTGTTCTTTTCATTAACAGCAAGATACTCGATACCCTCTGCTTTGCAGTATTCAGCTATCTCACTGGAATCCGACTTAAAAATTTCAGCAACCTTTTTGCTATCTTCATTAAAGCTTATAAACTCTTTATCCGTTTTAAGCTCTAAACCGCTAAGGGCAGAGACATTTAAGGTTAAACAAAGGCTTAAAATTAAAACAACTGTTAAAATCTTTTTAACCAATTTTTTCACCCAATCTTGTTTTGTCTTTTTGCGGCGGTCAATGTGTTTTGCATAAGCATAGCAATAGTCATAGGACCAACACCGCCGGGAACAGGGGTTATAGCGGAAGCCTTTTTAGAAACATTTTCAAAATCAACATCTCCGCAAAGACCGTTTTCGGTGCGATGAATACCAACATCAATAACAACCGCTCCCTCTTTAACCATATCCTCGGTTACAAATTTTGGTCTGCCAACGGCTGCAACCAAAATATCGGCACCAAGACAAATATCCTTTAAATTTCTGGTTTTCGAATGACAAATGGTAACCGTTCCGTTCTTATGAAGAAGCAACATTCCCATCGGTTTTCCAACGATATTAGACCTACCGATAACAACGCATGTTTTCCCCTCAACTTCAATATTCTCATAAGCAAGCATTTCCATAATACCCGCTGGGGTGCAAGGAACAAAATCATAATCACCTATCATAATTCTGCCAACATTACTCGGATGAAAAGCATCAACATCCTTTTCGGGCAAAATTGAATTTATAATAAGCTTTTCATCAAGATGACGAGGAAGCGGTAATTGGCATAAAATTCCGTTTATGCTCTTTTTTGCATTTAATTCTTTAATTAAGCTCAAAAGCTCATCCTCGGTTGTGTTTTCGGGCAAAGCATATTCCTCGGAAACTATACCCAAAGCCTCGCAAGCCTTTTTCTTGTTTGCAACATAAACCTTAGAAGCAGGGTCTTCGCCAACAATTATAACTGCTAAACCTACCGATATACCTTGCTCATTTAACTTAGCAACACCCTGTTTTACTCTTTCCTTTACTGCGGCAGAAATAACCTTACCGTCAATCAATTTCGCCATTTTTATTCTCCTCAATATTCTCTTCTTCTAATTCGTTTTCTTTTACTTCTTCCAAACCTTCGGTTTCCTCAGACTCTGCAAAAATACCCTCATAACCCTCAGCTAAAACTTTAACCTTCTTCTTTTTGCTAACAACTATAAGAATTATAATGGCTGCAATACAAATTATAACCGAAACCAAAACCGAAACTTTAAAAGCACCTATCATCAAGCTATCAGTTCTAAAATATTCTATAATCGCTCTTCCGAAGCCATACCAAACGCAATATAAAAGCACAATCTGACCCTTAAAGCTTCTCTTTTTGCTGAAATAATTAAGCACAAAAAATCCTGCCAAGCACCAAAGCGATTCATATAAGAAACAAGGATGAACTAAACCTTCGCCCATTTCAAATATCGTTCTTTCGCTTTCCATACCCCACCAACTGCTTCCGGTAAAACTGCCAAAAGCCTCTTGGTTTACAAAATTGCCCCAACGGCCAACCGCTTGGCCTATAAGGAAACCGATAGCACCTATGTCAAACATATCAAGTATGTTAACTTTACGTATGTAACAGGTAAGACCACCGGCGGCAAAAGCGCCGATAACTGCCCCGTAAATCGCAATGCCCGATAAACCCGAGCCGGTACCAAACCCAAAAAACTCGCCTATCGAACTTATTTTTCCGTTAGGGTCGAAAAGAACATAATAAGTTCTGGCGCAAAGAATAGAAACAGGCACCGCAACTAAAACCACATCAAGCATGCGGTCTAAATTAAGTTCAAACCTCTTGTAATTTTTCATAGCATAAATTATTGCAAGCAAAAAGCCTAACGCAATAATTATGCCATACCAATAAACATCCCAACCATTACCAATAGGCAAAGTGAACGCAATCGGTTTAAGAGTAAGCTCCAAACCGAAAATAACAACATTATAAGAATCCATAACCTACTCCTTAGGATTTATAACCGATAAAACAAAATTTTCGGTATCAATTTTTAAAATCTTCTTGTAAACATCCTCAGCGGTAACCGATTTGAGATACTTAATATCATCAAAAAGTCCGTTACCGGTCATAGCACAGTCGGTAAGCTGCATTGCAATGCTCTCAACATTGTTGAACATTCTTATCGCGCCGCCGTACATACCACAGCGAACCGCAGAAAACAGCTTTTTATCAATACCCTCTGTTTTAATTCTCTCAATCTCCGCCTTGATTTCCTCAGCAACAGCCTTAGGGTCGCTCGACTCACCGTCGAAGGTAACCGCCGCATAACCAAAACCGTTAAAATATTCGCTTGAAAATTCGTCGTTTATAAGCCCTTTGTTTACAAGACGGGCATATAAAGGCGAAGCCTCGCCTGCAATAACCTCAATAGCCAAAGCTGTGCGGATTTTTTCTTTTGCCGAGCGCTCAGGCGATTTGTGGCTTTCCTTAAAGCCTAAACAAAACATCGGTTGAGCCACCGCTAAGCTCTGCTCAACATAATTTTCTACCACATTTTCAGGCTCATCTGTTGTAATGCGTTCGAGAATAACCTCCTCGCGAGGTTTAAGCCCGTTTTTAACCTTATTTAAAATCTTTTCGGTATCAACATTACCCGCAACGCAAATAAACATATTTGAAGGATTGTAAAATGTGTTATAGCATTTGTATAAAAGGTCGTAATCTATCTCTGCGATAGACTCAACTGTACCCGCAATATCAATTCTTACAGGGTGGTTATGATACATCGCCATAAGCATATTAAACATAACCCGCCAGCCCGGACTATCATCATACATCCTGATTTCCTGACCGATTATGCCCTGCTCCTTTTTAACCGTTTGCTCGGTAAAATAGGGCGACTGAACAAAATCTAAAAGTATATCTAAATTTTCATAAAACTTATCGGTGCAAGAAAATAAATAACAGGTTCTGTCAAAAGAGGTGAACGCATTTGCATAAGCTCCTGTCTCAGCAAATCGGGTAAAAGCATCACCCTCCTCGCTCTCAAAAAGCTTGTGCTCCAAAAAGTGCGCAATACCCTCAGGAACAGTTACGGTTTCACCGTCAACCTTAAAGCAGGTATCAATAGAGCCGTAACGCGTGCCAAAAACGGCATAAGCGGAATTATACTGCGGTTTTTCTAAAATGTAGATTTCCAAACCGCTTGAATGAACCGCTTTAACATAAGCTTCACCAATTTCATTTTCAAAATATTCGCGTTTCACTATTTCCCCTCGCTTTCTTTAGCTTCTAACGGTAAAAGCTTGTAGACTGTGTGAAGTCTGATACCCTCGGCAGCTTTAATAACATCCTCTCGGGTAATTGCTGATATCTTCTCGGCAATATCCTCGGGAGAATAAATTTCATCGTTATTAATTTTGAGAGCATACCACATATCAATTGATTGCTGACTGTCATTATATCCCTTCAACGAGTCGCAAATACTTTTTTTAGAGGACTCAAATTCAAAATCAGAAAACTTACCCGCTTTAACAATTTTAAGCTGATTTAAAATAGCTTTTTGCGCCTTCTCGGCATTTTCGGCTTCAATACCTGATTCAACCGTTAAAAGTCCTTTTTGTCTTATAGTTCTGGCAGAACAATAATAGCAAAGACTCATTTTTTCTCTGACAAAGCTAAATAGCCTTGAATAAGGACCACCGCCAAAAATATCGCCTGCAATCAGCAAAGATAATGATTCATCATCGTTGCCGTAAACCTCGCTCGAAAAGCCCATAACAAGCTTTCCTTGGTTAACATCTATATTCTCGGTTATAGTCTTAGAACGCGTTCTGGCAAGAGTAGGCATGGTTTTCGTGGGTTCTATAATGTTTTCTCGCTGAACCTTGGAAAATTTTTCAGTTATAACCTCAAAAAGCCCTTGCGGAACCTCAGAACCTACAACATGGAAACGAACAAAAGCAGTTTCAAGCATCTTCTTCCAGGCAAAATATAGCGATTCGCCGGTTATTTTTTCAACACCCTCAATGCTACCGCATTTTGGAAGACCGTAAGCCTCACCTTTATACATTTCCTCGATTAATCGATTTTTGGCATAAACTCTCTTTTCGCTAAACTCACCCTTAATATGCTCAATAACCTTTCGTTTTTCACGGTCAAGGTCGGCCTTTAAAAAAGCGTTGTTTTCTGTACTCGGCTCAAATATAAGTCCGCATAAAAGCTCGGCGCCACGGCGCGCCAGGGATTCCTCGTCTAAACTAAATCTGTCATTTATAACCGATAAAGTTATTCGAAGCAACTGATAATCGCCGTATTTCTCCGCAGAAGCGTCAAGACTTGCCCCATAAAGCCTGTTCAATTTGTAATTAAGCCTTGAAAAATCAGGATATTTTTTAGAACAGGTGGTTAATATAAAGGGAAGCAACGCATATTCTGCAACTGTTTCGGCATTTAAAGGCAAATAAAAGTTTGCAGAAATTCGAGTTGTGTTAAATCGGGTATTTTTAATAAATAACCCCTCTACTCCCTCTCCTAATTTTAAAATTTTATCGGGCATATCTCATTCTCCGTTTCAAAACAGACTAACCGCCTGCAAAATATAATTATACATAATATATTGTACCACATTTTAACATACACTTACAACAAAAATATATAAAATTTAAAAAATAAATTCAAACCAAATCGCATCCCGTATGGGCGAAGCCATACTCGTTTGGGGGTTAAGGCGACAGATATGCCACTATAAAACAAATATAAACTTGCCGCCAAATTGAAAACTTTGTTTTCACTCTTTGGCGGCAGTTTAGTTAAAACTCTAATTTCGTCGCCCGTGCGGGTGTCCGATGGACACCTCTACGAAGTAGAAGCGCCGACCGAGGCGGCAGCCGAGACATCTGCGCCCTCCCGATAATATAGAAAAGCAAATCCTACCTGTTGTTTTGTATTTCCAATTTATCGCAAGCCTTCTCCAGCGGAGAAGGTGGCAAAACCAACGGTTTTGACGGATGAGGAGAGCAACTTTTTATATCACCCAATATAACTTAGATTAATTAGTAATCACCTCATCCACCGCAAGCGGTCCCCCTTCTCCTGAGGAGAAAGCTATATTAGAATCAAAACTCAACTAGATTTATTTTCCTAAATATTTTCAGCAATTTAATTTAATATTAATAACCCCCCTTGTAGAGTGCGGCGCCGCATAAACAAAAACAGGAGGCAAAACGCCTCCTGCAAATATCAGTTTGATTATTTTCTTTTAAACACCGAATGATAAACTTTAGAAAGTATAGGTCTTAAACCCTTTTTCCAAAAACACCTCGGCAAATAGGTTGCTCGGTTATAAAATACATAAATTTTATATTTAAAACTTTTTTCGCAGTCATAATATTTTCCTTTGCGGTAAAAAGCTTTAAGACGACCTACAA
The DNA here is from genome assembly GCA_017537365.1 of Clostridia bacterium. Lineage (GTDB taxonomy): Bacteria > Bacillota > Clostridia > Oscillospirales > Acutalibacteraceae > UBA737. The sequence continues at coordinate 55,636 of JAFYKZ010000020.1, read as the reverse complement.
CATAATCCTTCGGCACATATTCAAGCGTGTATGTATTATCACCGCGAATGATTAAGGTTTCACCCTTGATTTTCAGCACTCTGTGAAGCGGCAAAAAATCATAATTTTCGCGCTTGTAAAGCAAACAGTCATTAATCTTAATATCATCTAAGGAAACCGCCTCGATAACAACAATATCCCTGCCCTGTTTAAGCATTGGTTGCATGCTAACGCCCTTAATGAGAGAATAAACCAGACCGTCTTCCTCAATTTTCGATTTTATAAGCTCAGTATTTTTAATACTAAGCTCGGTCATTTTTCGGCTAGCCATATTAAGCAATTAAATCCTTTTCTTTAAGACCGTCAATAAATCCTGTAACACAATCAGTTATGGTCTCAACTGTTTCATCAGGATATTCCTTAGCCATTAAAGCAATAAGGTCTTCCATAGAAATATCGTTTTTAAGCTTATCGAAAATAGATGCACCAACATCATTCATTTTAACAAAACCGTTAAATTCACTAAGCGCATCCCCAACAGCAACCGCAACAAATTGGTCTGCAACCTCATTAACTATAAAATCATATTTAAGTTTCATATACTATCACCTGCAAATTTTATTTACCTAAATATATTAACACATAACAAACATATTGTCAAACGATATTAATGCAAAACGCTAAATGCAAAGTGCTAAATTAATGTGTCGCAAGCGACATATATATCCGCGCCTAACGGAGCACTATAATTTAGCATTTTGCACTTTGCATTTATTTAAATTTCTGTGTAGATTTGCAAATAGACATTAAAAGAGCAATAATTTCTTTTATATTATTTTCGATACTTTCAAATTGCTCTTGATTTAAATACTCAGTTTGATATAACAAACGTATCCAATAATATGTTTCATTTGCTTCTTTTAATGCAATACTCATTTTAGCATAAAAATCCGCTTTAGACTGTCCTCGTTCGGCTTCTGAAATATTTGCACCGATACTTGTGCCACTTCTAAGCAACTGTTTTGACAAAACAAATTCTTTTTTTATTTCCGTGAGATACTTATATAAATTCACAATTCTAACAGCAAAATCAAAACTTTTGGTTTCGATAATATTATTTTTCATTTAAATATCTCCCACTGTAAATAATAATGCAAAACGCTAAATGCAAAGTGCTAAATTAATGTGTCGCAAGCGACATATATCCGCACCTAACGGAGCACTATAATTTAGCACTTTGCATTTTGAATTTAATTTTGCATTTAGCATTTTGCACTTTGCATTCTATTTTTCGCCTTCCTGGCGAAAAATAGTGCCATACGCAACTTCTGCCGCATCCAACTCCATATTGCATCTGATTCTCCAAAGCTTACAGGAATTTAAAAGCCTGTTTATATGCTCGGCTGTTTTTGAAGTCGCAATAGGGTCTGTCGGCATATAAACCTGTTTAAAAATTTTAGCAATCGCCTCTTCGGTTGGGATAGGCTCGCAAGAATTTTCTTTTGCGCGCTCAATAAAACAAATATGCTTTAACTGAGTTTTCATATTAGAACCTAATTTTTCCTTCCCCATCCAGGGCGAGCCATAAGCGTAAGCTTTATCAGACTCGTTATCAAAAAACCTTACTATCGGTTTGTCTCCGTTAACAACCGTCATTCTATCGCCCAACAACTTCTGCCATAGCATCATATGAGTTGATTTACCTGTGCCACTATGCGCCGCGAAAGCAACTCCAACCCCGTCAACATCAAAGCAAGCCGAATGAAGCACAAAGGCTTTTTGCGAAGGCAACCAATCACCAATTTTGCGGTGAATAGCAGAAAGCTTGTAGGTGGTGGCATATTTAGTATCGAAACCATCCTCCGCCAGTTTTTTTTCAAGCTCTATATCGTTATCTGTAATGCAGATTTTAACATCCTCTTTTGAAAAATCAGAAACATACTCTCTAAAAATCTTAGAAAGATTTTTAATGTCCGTTTCAAATGCCATATTAAAATCTGCTATTTTGCATTTAGTAATATCCATTAACTTTCACCTATTGCTTTTCTTTTTCAAGCTTTATAAATGCATTATAAATATTTCGAAGTTTTGTATCAATTCGGTTTTTAATAGCTATTTTGTCAACCTCGTCGCAATGATCAGGAACACCTGTGCAACATTTCAAAGCAACACATAAAGACCTCAATTCGCAATCCTCACATTTTTCGGATACGAATTTACGTTCTTTGTATTTTTGAATTTTTGCAATATCAATTTCATCGCTGTAAATACTGCCGTAAAAATCACTGTCAACAAAATGCTCGCATTTGCCCAAATGTCCGTCCGGCACTATCATAACCGCACTATCACTGCAAGCCATACAGGTGTTGGGCTTGCTGAACGACTTCGGCAAATAGTCAATTTCAATAGTAGGCATATTCTCATTAATAAAGTTTTGAAGTCTTACAGAGTTTTCTATTAGCTTATGCCTGTCTTTAACCTCGCGGTTTTTAATTTCTGAACAGGTATCCTCAAAAAGCCTTACAACATAAATGTAGCATTTATTATATTTGCTAAATCTTTCAACCAATATTTTTGATAAATCAAAAAGGTCTTCGGCATTATGCTCATCCATATTAAGACGGATATTAACCTGTATTCCTGCTTTCAAAGCATTTTCTATATTATTTAAAACCTTTATAAAAGGACTGCTTACATCTTTATATACATAATTTTTAATCTTGTTATAAACCTCTTCGGTTCCGTCAAGGGTTATTTGCAGGGTATCAAGTTTCCAGAGGTCAACAGCTTTTTTAAGCGCCTCTTCATCAAGCAAATAACCGTTTGTAACCATTTTAGCAGAATAATCAATGTTTTTTTCTTTTAAATCTTTTGAAATAATATCAATGGCTTTCATATTGCATAGCGGCTCTCCGCCAAACCATTGAAGCTTTATTTTCTTTGCGCCTTTTCGCTCTATAAAATCGGCAACATCATGCGCCGTTTGCTCGGTCATATTAGAAACCTTTGCGCCCGCCTCAAAGCAATAAAAACAACGAGCATTGCACCCTGTTGTTGTTAAAATAACAAAATAACTCAAAGGAACGGGATTATATAAACTTTGCACTTGTAATCGGGTATTAATAACCTGAGAAGCTAATTTTTTATCCTCAAAATCTTCAGGCACTAAATAATAACTCTCAATTAAATATTTAACAATAGGATCGCTTATATCAGGATTATTTAACAAAGCTCTTTCTTCATTGCTTAAAAACAACAACTCATAAGTTACTGTGTTATAAACAATAGTGCCATCATCTATCGGGCATTCGGTTAAATAAAAAAATCTGCGATATTTTTTGTTTTGGTTAATAACCTGTTTGCTTAAAAGTTGCTTAATGATAGCCGTTTGTTCATATATCTTTTTCATAATGCGCTCCTATATAAATTATTTATAATGAATTTAATTTAAAAATATTTACCGTAAAGACAGTCGTCTCTAAAATTATATGCTAAAACAAAAGCTCCCGTAAGGGAGCTTTCTATTTTTAGCCTGATAATTATTACCAGATACCTTCCATCTGATCACCATCGGTAGGACATCCGTAGTCACAGCACTCTTCTTCACCAGAAGTAGTAATAATATCGTTCTTTAATTCAACGATCTCTAAGTAAGCCTTCATTTCAAATTCACCACCACATATAAACTAAATAAATTAAATTATAGTCCTTGATAGGTACGGAATGATTGACCTAACTTAATCAAAGCAGTCATTTGCGCACCCGTATTTGTACTATCTTTCAAACCATCAAGATATGTTTCAATGCTATAAGTCCATTCGCATTTCTTTTCACCGTCATAGGATACGGTAAAGAGAATATCCTTATCACTATCGTGGAAACCTACTTCATCAAATGTGCAGTTGATAAATGTACCGTCAGTAAGGGCAGAACCAGAGAAAGTCTTGTTATAAGGATGCTCGCCGGCACTATCCTTAGATGTATACTTAACATTAACCTCTAACTTGTTAAGATCAAAAGCATTCTTTTGGTCTTTAACACGGAAGTTGATATAAGGAACCTTACCGATAGCTACAGAAGAACGAATTTGATGAGTAGAAGTTTCTTGAAGGAATTCAGGATCATAAGATACGAATTCATTTACAGTATTGCACTCCTCAATAGTTTGAGTTGCTATAGAAGTATCTACGCCATCAAGTACAGAACCAGCAGCTACAGCGTCTGCCAAATCAGAATCTTCATAGCTTTTAGCAACATTCTTCATAACCTCGTCGCAAACAACCAATGTATCAACACATAATGTTCTATAAGCAGCACTCTTTGTTTGATCAGCAGCATTGTCTGCCAACAATTTAGCGATAGAGGTTTTGAATGTCTCGGAAACAGCTACGAGTTCGCCGTTTGCATCATAAGCTCTTAACATATAGTCGATATTTAAACCTAATTCATAAAGCTGAATATCAGTATATGTATACTGCTTATATTTTGAACCTGCAGCTGCAAGGTCAGCCTTAGCAATAACTATTTCAGCAGGATTTTCAACAAGGTTAAGAGTAGTCATATCATACTTCTGAGGAACAATAACAACTTCTACATTGTTATAAAGGTCTAAAACAGTAGTTGCGATACGGAAGTTAAACTCTAATGAGCTATTACCGTAAGCAAGAGAAGTTCTGTAGAATACTAAGTTGCTATCAACAACAGGACCTTCTGGCTCTACAGGAAGAGCAGGAATTTCGTTAGGAGTTCTAGAAATCTCAGCTCCGCATCCTACTACTGAGCAGTATACAACTGAATCATAAGAACCTGCAACGCCAGGTTGAGCTTCTACTCTGTTCTCTTCTACTGCCTCAGCAGGAGTATGAGCTATTTTCTCAACAGGAACATTTGTACGAGAAATTTCATGTTTGCATGCTTCAACTGAACAGTAAACTACTGAATCATAAGAACCTTCTTTATAACAAGTTGCATCAACATTGTTTTCAACAACAGCTTCAGCAGGAGTGTGCTCAGTCTTTTCAACAGTAACAGGTGTACGAGAAATTTCAGCCTTACATGCTTCTACTGAGCAGTATACAACTGAATCATAAGAACCTTCTGCATAGCAAGTTGCATCAACATTGTTTTCTACAACTGCCTCAGCAGGAGTATGAGCTATTTTCGCAATAGTTTTATGTGTGCTTGAAACTACATGGCCACATGAACATTTAACAACTTCGTCATAAGAACCTTCTGCATAGCAAGTAGCAGCAACTTCATTTTCTTTAACAGTTGTTACATCTTCATGCTTGCAAACTGCTTTAACAGTTAAAGTACCATCAGTACCATTAACAGCGAGAGTACCTTCGTTGAAATCACCTGCAGCGAAAACAGCTGTAATTGGTGCAGCTTCTCTAGCTTCATCAACAACAGTTACATCGATGTTGATAGTTAAAGTATTTACTACATCGCCAAGTTTGAACTCATCGAGAGAGTTAAATAAACCAACAAATTTAATGGTTTTACCATTAAGAACATAATGACCTGGCTCGTCATCTGTCATCTTAACGAGCTCAGCAGTGTTATTGAGTTTTACATCACCAATGCTATCAACAGCATCAGGAAGTGTAATCTCAGCGATAAGACCTGCTACATCAGCAAAATTGCTAATTGTAACGTTAATCGTATCGCTTCCACCCTGGTTAATTGCAACGTCATCAATTGTATAGGTGATAGCGTCTTCTGCGCTAACAGATGCCATAGCGCCAACACATGCTGTTAAGCAAAGGATAGCAGCTAGCATACATGCAAGCGACTTTTTGAGAATCTTTTTCATATAAATTACTCCTTACCGGCATATAGCCGAAAAAATAAAATAGTACCACAGTTAGTAAGAGAGAGACGGATATATGTACTATGGTTAAGTTTATTATAGCAACACTTCTCAAAAAATGCAAGCACAATTTTAATCATTTTCAAACCATACGCATAAAAAAATCGTCTGTCTTTTTGTGCAAAAAGTATAAATGCAATTTTTACCAATCAATATATAGGGTTATCATTTAAAGCCAACCCCCAAAAATGCAAAATGCAAAATTAAAAATCACCCAAAGCCTCCTTTGTAAATGGAGGGGGACCGCTTGCGGTGGATGAGGAGAATAATAAATATTTTGAATTTTTATTGGAAAAATGCTCTCCTCATCCGTCAAAACCAAGGTTTTGCCACCTTCTCCGCTGGAGAAGGCTATTTTTTAATTCAAATTTCGATTTTCCCTATTAGGCAACAGGGTTTAATTTATATTATAAGCCTCCTTTGTAAAGGGAGGTGGATTTTTGCGAAGCAAAAAGACGGAGGGATTATTTTAAAAATGCAAAATTTGTTAAACGGGATGTCGAGAACGCCATCCCCTACAATATATCAATTAAATTTATTTTCGTAGGGAACGGATTTATCCGTTCCGATAAACTTCCTTTGCCTGAATGAATGTAAATTTTGCAAAGCAAAAGATAAAGGGATTCAAAATAACACACCAAATTAAATCAAATTTTTTGTTTGCGGTATGGATAAATCCATACCCTACAATAAAACCAAATTGCATTTTCACAGGGGCGGATACCATCCACCGCCCGACAGAAGGGAGAAACAAATATCAAACCCTGATACTAACCTCACCAAAGGAAAGAGATTCTTCCAAACCGTCAGAATACAAAACCTTTAAATGAAAATTCTCGTCGATTTCCAGAGCCTTGGCTTTTTTGCTTTCGCCATTCTTTAAAACCAAAATTTCTTTACCTAAAACACACGACCGCTCGCGATACTCTTCCAAAACCGAATTATTTTCCAAATCTAAATCATCTAAACCTTTTAAAATCTCTGCAACTATATCGTTTCTAAGATTTTCGCAAGGCTTTTCCGCTATATACCCCGCAATATCTTTTATCTCATCTGAAAAATCATTTTCGGGTTTATAAACATTTATACCGATTCCTAAAACAATACCTTCAAGTCTCGCGCTTTCGGGCGACACTATTCCCTCGCATAAAATTCCGCAAATTTTCCTGTTCTCTAAGATCAAATCGTTAACCCATTTGATTTGGGGAGATTTTTTCGCACATTTTTCAATCGCTTCTGAAATCACAACCGCCGCCGCGGCAGTTATTTTAAGTGATGCCTCTGAGCTTTCCAAAGCCTTTAAATATACACTCATATATATACCGCTGTTATTAAAGCTTAAAAAACTTCTGCCGAGTCTGCCTTTCCCCGCAGTTTGATTTTCTGCTATAACAACAGTTCCATAAGAAAGAGATTTGAAATTTTGTTTTATATAATTATTGGTTGAATCAACCGATTCAAACAAAATAACATTCTCTGCTTTTTTGCCCGATTTTTCTGCTATTATATTATTATTTAATATATCTATATTATTATATACATTATATATAGGCATTTTAATCCCCTTATTGTAAATTTAATTGATATGTTTGTAGGGGAGGGTCTCCGCGCCCTCCCGATAAATTTATTTTAACTTTAAAAAAGGGAGGGCACGGAGACCCTCCCCTACAATAGATAATACACCAACCGCCAAACTTTATCAACAAATATTTGACAAACGCATATATATAATGTATTATATAACCGATTAGGTATCTAATCTATATTTATTATAGGAGATGGTTTTTCGTGGACGATAGTCCTGCGGGGAGTATTATACTCTTTATAGCGCTTATTTTTTGCAGCGCTTATTTTTCCGGAACAGAAATTTCATTAGCATCGGTTAACCGAATACACATGATGAGCAAGTCCTCAAAGGGAGTTAAAAGTGCTGAACGAGTGCTTAAAATTCTTGATAATTTTGATGAGGCTTTATCGGTATTGCTTATCGGCAATAACATTGTTAACATCGCCTGCGGTACATTAGCAACCGTTCTTGCAACTAAGGTTTGGGGTGAGGACGCGGCAACCGTTTCCATCGCAACCGTTGTTACAACCGCTATCATATTCATTTTCGGTGAGATGCTTCCTAAAAGCTTTGCACATTCCTGCAACGAAACTTATGCTCAGGTTTCCTCAGGTATACTTTTAGCGCTTATGAAAATATTAAAGCCGTTGTCTTTAATTTTTACAAGCATTTCAAAGCTTGCTTCAAGACCCTTTAAAAAGCATACCGAAAATCAGGTTACTATGACTGAGGACGAGCTTACTGACATCGTTGAAAACATATCCGAGGAGGACGATTTCGACGAGGACACAGGAAAACTCGTTAAATCCGCTTTGCATTTTTCAAATGCAAAGGTAGGCGAAGCTATGATTCCTTGGGAGGATGTTCAAAAAATTTCCATAGCCTTAAAGCATAAGGAAATTCTTGAAATTGTTAAAGCCTCCAACCATTCCCGCATTCCCGTTATTGACCGTTCGGGAAATATTAAAGGTATTTTGCATATCAGAAAATATCTTAAAACCTATGCCAGACTCAAACATAACGTTATACTGGCTTCTGTTATTGATTACCCATATTACATTCAAGCCGAGCTTCCTATTGACGAAGCCTTGACCGAAATGAGTAACCACCGCCGAAATCTCGCTTTTGTTCGGGATAATGACGGTAAGGTTGCAGGAATATTAACGGTTGAGGATATTTTGGAGGAGCTAGTCGGCGAGATTTATGATGAGGATGATATGGGAGGTGAGCTAAATGGATGATTACCTCCGCTATATACTCATATTTTTATTGGTTTTAGTCTCGGCATTTTTCTCTTCGACCGAGATAGCGTATGCCAGCGTTAACACCGCAAGACTCAAAACCAAACGCGAGAAAAAAGACAATTTAGCTCTAAGACTTGCCTCTAAAATAGCCGATAATTATAATAAAACATTAAGCGCCATTCTAATCGGCAACAATTTAGCGAACACCGCTTCTTCTGCAATAGCAACCTTAATTGTTTTAGATTTAAAGCTTCCCTCTTGGGTAGCCACCATTGCTATGACTCTTATTGTTTTAACCTTTGGTGAGATTATCCCCAAGGTTTTAGCTAAACAGATGCCCGAGCAGTTTTGCTATATAACCGCAATACCTATTCACATTTTAGATATGATTTTCAAGCCCATAACAATTTTAACAATGGGCATAGTTAAAATCGGTTCATTTTTCTGGAAATCAAACATTTCCGACAATGATTCGGTTTCCGAGGATGATTTCGAAAATATCATCGATATCGTTGAGGACGAAGGTGTTCTTGACGAGGAACAATGCGACCTGTTGCAAAACGCCCTTGATTTTGACGAGGTTTTGGCTTTCGAAATTATAACTCCGCGAGTAGATATGCAAGGCATAGATATCCGCGACCCTTATGAAATAAATGTTAAAAAAATACACGAATGTATTTATTCGCGTATACCGGTTTATGAGGACACGCCTGACGAAATCATAGGTGTTCTCCACCTGAACCATTTTTATAAAGCATATGTTGAAAAAGAAAGAGTTAACATCCGTAAGCTTTTGCTCCCTGCGGTTACTGTTCATAAAACAATGCCTCTGCCTGATGTTCTCGATAAAATGAAAGAAACCAAAAGCCATTTGGTTATCGTTTTAGACGAGTACGGCGGAACAATGGGAATTATCACTATGGAGGATGTGCTTGAACAGTTGGTTGGCGAAATTTTTGACGAAACCGACGAAATCGAGCGCGAATTTATCGCCATAGACGACACCCATTTCGAAGCAGACGGCGATATGCGAATTTACGACTTTTTCGACGAATTTGACATTGATATAGACGACGAAGAAAGCTTTGAAGGTGAAACCGCAACCATAGGCGGTTGGGTTGTTTCTATGCTTGACGGCGAGCCTGAGGAAAACGCAAGCTTCACATTTGAAAATCTTATAATAACCGTAAAACAAGCTGACGGTGTTCGAGTTGAAAAGATTTTGGTTGAAGAACTTGAAACCGAAGACGAGGAAGACGATTAAAGTAAAAAACTGTGCAGAAAAACTGCACAGTTTTTGTTTTAATAAAACCCTATTAACAGCCTCCCGTCTTAGAGGGAGGTGGCTTTTGCTTAGCAAAAGCCGGAGGGAGAGAAAATTTATATCAACCTATTTTAAACCTTCAAATAACTCGATCGCTTCGTCCAGCGTTTTCATTTCTTTAAAAAGCATTTTTTTGGTTTCTTCATCAAATTCCACCACATCAGGAACGCCAATGCATTTCATTCCGGCAGTAAATCCGCCTTTTATACCGTTTGCAGAATCCTCAAAAACGAAACAGTCTTCGGGGTTCACCCCTAAAAGAGAGGCGCATTTTAAAAATATATCGGGCGCAGGCTTTCCGTTTTCTATTTCGGTTCCGCAAACTAAGGCTCCGAAATAATCTTCTATTCCAACCTCTTTTAAATGATGCTCTACCGATTGCCGAGAAGTTCCTGTTGCAAGAGCTATCTTTATATTTCTCTTTTTTAAATAATCCAAAAGTTCTTTTGCACCGCTTTTAAAACGAACTATCATATTTTCATTTATATAATAAAGCGAATCTGCACGAAACTTTTCTATATCAAGAGTGGGAAAATTATCTTTTAAATATTTGTTTGAGCCCGCGTGGTTTGTTCCGCAAACATTAACAACATGGTCGCCCATACCGTTTATACCTTGCAAAAGCCCCGCATATTCCCAGGCAGGAATACATATTCTTTGGGTATCTAAAAGAGTTCCGTCCATATCAAAAATAACACTAAACATATCATCACCAAAACAAATAATATCATAAGAAATTATAACTTGCAAGTTTTATATAATATATGCTATAATTTATTAGTTAAAATAAAAGGAGGGTAAAAAATGCATAATTATCAAAAAAAGATAGCGGTTATTAACGATTTTTGCGGTTTCGGCAAATGCTCTATTGCTGTTTCTTTGCCTATTATTTCTGCTATGAAAATCCATTGTTGCCCTCTGCCGACATCTGTTTTTTCAAATCATACAGGATTTGAAAGCTTTTATTTTAATGATTTCACCGAAAATATGCCCTCATATATTTCAGAATGGGAAAATTTAGGGCTTAGATTCGAGGGTATTTTGTCCGGATTTTTAGGTTCTGTTGACCAAATAGATATTGTTAAAGAGTTTTTTAAGAAATTTAAAACCGATAAAACTATCATCGTTGTTGACCCTGTTATGGGTGATAACGGAAAACTATACCCAACTTATTCTAAGGAACTCGCCTCAAAAATGCGCGAGCTTTTAGAATTTGCCGATATAATAACCCCGAATTTAACCGAAGCCTGCATTTTGACCGACGCTCCTTTTGATAACACTATGAATGATGAGAGTATTTTTGAAATCTGCAAAAAGCTATCCGAAAAAGGCCCTCAAAAAATAGTTGTTTCGGGAATTGAGCGAGGAGACGACCTCGAAAACTTTATATTCGAAAAAGGCAAACCCTATCAGGTAATCCGCGAGCATAAGGTTGGAATTTGCCGTTCGGGAACAGGGGATGTTTTTTCCTCTATAATCGCCGCAGATGCGGTAAACGGAGTTACTTTTGGCGAATCGGTAAAACATGCTTCAAACTTCATAGGCAAGGTGCTGAGAAGAACGGTTGAGCTTGATATTCCAACGACTGACGGCGTTTGCTTTGAAGAATTTTTATCCGAAATAAATTCTGTTTTAGGAGATTAATTTTATGATGACTATAACCTACCCCGTTAAATCAGGACTTTATGTTAATATGACCAACCGTTGCCCTTGCGCTTGCACATTTTGTTTAAGGCAAAATTCGGACTCGGTTTACGGCTCAGACCCATTATGGCTAGACCGTGAACCAACCGTGAAAGAGGTATGCGAAAGCTTGGTTTCAGCCGATTATAAAAAATACAGTGAAATTGTTTTCTGCGGATTCGGCGAGCCTACTGAGAGACTAAACGACCTTTTAGAAGTTGCAAAATTCATTAAAGAAAACAGCAATGTTCCTATAAGAATTAATACCAATGGCTTGTCCGACCTTATAAACGGCGAAAAAACCGCTAGAAAGCTCGAAGGCTTAATTGATACTGTTTCAATAAGCCTTAATGCCACTAACAAAGAGGATTATCTCGAAGTTGTTCAGTCGAAATTCGGCATTGAGTCTTTTGAAAAAATGCTCGAATTTACAAGAGACTGTGTAAAATTCGTTCCTAATGTTGTTATGACGGTGGTAGACACTGTAACCTCAAAAGAAGAACAGGAGAAAGCTTTGAAAATCTGCGAAGATTTAGGCGCTACACTTAGAATCAGACCGTTAGAATAAACAAAAGGTTGTCTTAAAGACAACCTTTTAAAATATAAATTATTTAAATAATTCGGTTGAGAAATATCTCTCGGCAGTATCAGGCAAAACCGTAACAACTCTTTTTCCTTTGCCAAGCTTTTTAGCAAGCTTTATAGCCGCGGCAACATTCGTTCCGCTGCTTATGCCGCACATTATTCCCTCTTTTGAAGCCAAATTCTTAGCGGTCTGCAAAGCTTCCTCGTCTTTTATAATGCAAACATCATCATAAATATTGCAGTTAAGTATTTCAGGGATAATTCCGTCGCCAATGCCCATTTGAATATGAGTTCCGATAGAACCGCCCGATAAAATAGCGGCATTTTCAGGCTCAACCGCCCAAATGGTCATATCAGGATTTTCTTTTTTAAGGGTTTCGCCGATACCTGTAATAGTTCCGCCTGTTCCGATACCCGAGCAAAAACCGTCTATCCTGCCGCCGACTTGGTCTAGAATTTCTTTACCTGTCGCCATTCTTTGAATTTCAACATTTGCAGGATTTTCAAACTGTTGAGGAACAAAAACATTTTTATCTTCTTCCCTCATTTTAAGGGCAATGTTCAAACACTCCTCAATGCAAAGACCGATATTTCCGGCATCATGCACTAAAATAACCTCCGCGCCGTAATGCTCGACTAACTTTCTTCTTTCCTCGCTTACCGAGTCAGGCATAATAATCTTAACCTTTAAACCCTTAACGGCGCCAACTAAAGCCAGACCAATACCCTGATTTCCGCTCGTTGGCTCAACAATAATGGTATCTTTATTTATAAGACCTTTTTCCTCAGCATCCTTTATCATATTAAGAGCCGTTCTGGTTTTAATCGAGCCTCCAACATTAAGACCTTCAAACTTAACAAGTATTTCTGCAGAATCAGAATCCACCATATTGTTAAGCCTTATAATCGGGGTGTTGCCCAAGGCTTCCAAAATCGAATTGCAAATCATATATACACCTTTATATTTTAATTTTATTACTTATTACATTATATGTTCTATGTATACAAAAAGCAAGTTAAAATTTACAAAAAGAGGCAAATAAAAATGAAAAACAAACCATTATGGCTTAAATGGATATTTTGCTTAATTCCGCTGTTATTAGCGGCTTTAATGTATTTTATACTACCATATTTCCCAAAATTTACCGAATATGTTTACACCAGAGGAATTTTCAGATTAACCTTTGCTTTTCAATGGCTAGTATCTTTTATTCCTTTTTCAATAACCGAAATATTGGTTTTATCGCTTGTTCCGATAATTGTAGGCTTAATGATAACATTTATCATAAAATTTTGCCGCTCAAAAAACAAAAAATCCACCGCCGAAAAGGGTATAAGGTTTGTAGCTTTGTGCCTTTCCTTATTCCTATTTATATTTATGGTAACCGACGGTGCGAACTTCTCAAGACTTCCTTTATATGAAAATATGAAGCTCGAATCACGCGAATATACCGCCGAGGATTTATATCAGGTAACCTCAATCCTTGCAAAAAACGCTTCTGCCGCCCGCGAAAATTTAAAAGAAGATAAAAACGGAGTTGCAAAGCCTAATCTTAACCTTAACGAAATGCTTCGTTTAGCAGACGATAGTTATAAAAACATCAAAAAAGAATACCCCTTTTTAATAACAGGAACAAGAAAAGTTAAATCGGTTATGCTTTCACATAAATGGTCGTATACAGGAACAACGGGTGTTTACTGCCCTTGGACAGTAGAAACCAATGTTAATACCGATGTTCTCCCATTTTCTATCCCCTCAACCGCCGCCCACGAAATTGCTCACACTATGGGTTTTGCAAAAGAAAACGAATGCAATTTTTTGGCTTGGCTAGCCTCAGATACCTCAGGTATGCCCGATTTTGTTTATTCGGGTAATTTATCGGCATTTATTCATTGTTCAAACGCACTTTATAAAGCCGATAAGGATTTATGGAGAAAAGCGGTTTCAAACTGCTCTGAGGGTATGATTCGCGACCTCAACGCAAAAAACGAATATTGGGATAAATTCAGAGGCGAGGTTATGGAAAACTCTCAAAATGTTAACGATACTTTTATAAAGGTAAACGGAGTTGAAAGCGGAATTTTAAGCTATGACGAAATGGTTGAATTAATGCTAAGATATTTTGATACCAAAGATTTAATATAAATTTTTTAAATAAATATCTATCCCGAAATCAATCAAGGGCGTGCCCGCCGCGGCATGAGCGACAATTATAATATTTTTATATCTAACTATCACTCAATTCTCGTTATATAAAAATAGCAGGGGCTTAAAACCCCTGCTATTTAATTCATTTGTCAAATTATAAATCTTCTGTTTCTTCAAACAAAGGAGCTTCCTCTGTTTCATCTTCCTCAATCGGCAGATAATCATATCCTTCGTTTCTGTTTTTAAACAAAAGAATAGGACCTGCAAGCGGAACTACCATAAAAAGAATCATATATTTAATTGCCTTCTCAGGCTTTAAGGATTCAAATATTTTGAAAATGCAAACCGCTGTTAAAATGCTAAATGCCGACATAATCATAACCGCTACTAAAAAAACTATGTAAAACAAAATAAATATCGGTAAAATCGCTATTATTGCGCTTTCGTCCACAATAGTGTCGGCAAAAATACCCATACCCATAGCCGTTAATAATAAAGCTATATACGAAACAATAACCAAAGCAGGACCTGCAATAACTAAAATAAGCAAGGTCTTTGCCCAGTTTCTTTTAATATTTTGCTGTTTGAGGTCGTAATCTTCAACTATTTTACCAATAATCCAATAATTAGCAATCGGAATAAAGCTAAGCCAAGAATTCGGAATAAGTCTTCTCTGTCCAATCTTGAAAAAAGCTATGGATTCAAGCAAATAAGATATTCCTGCTATTAAAAATATACCGCCGTAAATAGCAATAACGAGAAGCATAACTCCCATAGCCATCACGCTTTCGGTCATTCCTGAGCCTATCATACTTTCCATAATCTCTTCCATACAAGTTTACCTCCTTAAACTTTATAATTTTATGATACATTATTTTTTCAGTTTTTTCAATAGTTTAAATAAAAAAATTGTAAACTGAGGCGGTTTGTGGTATGATGTGTTCGAGGTGGATATAAATGTATAATTTTTTCACGGATATTAAATCAAAAAACGGCGACTGTTATTTTATAACCGGCACCGATTTTAATCATATAAAAAATGTTCTCAGAATGAAAATAGGCGAGCAGTTTTTGGTAAGCTCTGATAATAAAAGCGATTTATGCGAAATCGCCGAAATTAATGTTGATACCATAACCGCCAAAATCATAGAAGAAAACTATCAAAACACCTCTCTGCCAATTAAACTCTATCTCTTTCAGGGACTTCCCAAAAGCGATAAAATGGAGCTTATTATTCAAAAAGCAGTTGAACTCGGAGTTGATACGATAGTTCCAACCGAGCTTAGCCGATGCGTTGTTAAAATTGAGGAAAAGAAAAAGAAATCAAAACGCGAGCGCTGGCAGGCAATAGCCGAATCTGCCGCAAAACAGAGCAAACGAAACTCAATACCCGAGGTCTTAGATATTAAAAGCTTAAACTCAGCCTTAGAAATCGCAAAAGACCTCGATTTGCTTCTTATACCTTATGAAAACAAAAACGGTATGAGCGAAACGCTAGAAGCCTTAAAGCAGATTAAAAAAGGTATGAAAGTTGGTATTTTAATCGGTTCCGAGGGCGGTTTTGAAGAAAAAGAAGTTGAAAAAGCAATCCAAATAGGCGGAAAAGCTATATCGCTTGGAAGCCGAATTTTGCGCACCGAAACCGCCGCCATAACCGCGCTTAGTATGTGTATGCTATACTCTGAAATTGCCTTAGGAGAATAAAATGAAAAATTTGCCAACCGATTTTCTATGCCGAATGGAATCTATTTTAGGAAACGATTCAGAAGATTACATAAAAGCTATTAATTCCCCTGTTCAAAGGGCATTCAGGGTTAATACCGATAAAATTTCATTAGAAGATTTTAATAAAATAAACGATTTATCAACCGAAAAAATAGATTATGTTGAGACCGGTTTTTATTTCGAAAAAGATAAAATCGGAAACCACCCATTTCATCATGCAGGTCTTATTTATGTTCAAGAGCCTGCCGCTATGCTTCCGGCTGAAAGTCTTGAAATAAACCCCGAGTGGTGTGTTCTTGATATGTGCGCAGCACCTGGTGGCAAATCAAGTCAGCTCAAAAATAAGCTAGGCAAAAACGGAATTTTAGTATCTAACGAAATAATTTCCTCTCGTTGCAAAATACTAACAGGAAATATTGAAAGACTTGGATTTTTAAATACAGTAACAACCTGTTCAGATAGCGAAAAAATCGCAAAAACTTTCCCAAAAACCTTTGATTTAATTATGGTAGACGCGCCTTGCTCAGGCGAAGGTATGTTCAGAAAAGACGATAATGCTATTTTAGAATGGAGTATAGATAATGTTAAAAAATGTGCTTCAAGGCAAACCGAAATTTTAAACAATGCAGTTAAAGCTTTAAAATCCGGCGGTTATATTATCTATGCCACCTGCACCTTTTCTTTGGAAGAAAACGAAATGGTTGTTGATAATTTCTTAAAAGAAAATCCCGATTTTGAGCTTATGCCTTTAACCGATAGAGTTCAAAAAGCAACCGAAAGAGGCATTAAATTCGAGGGATGCGAATGCGAAAATATCAGTTTCTGCGGCAGAGCTTATCCTCATAAAATAAAAGGCGAAGGGCAATTTGTGGCTTTGCTTCATAATAAAAACGAGCCAGTCGGCTCTTATTTCTCAAAACCGCAAACAAATTATATGCCGGATAAAATTCTTTTAGATTTTTTAAACGATACTCTAACTGAGTTTGACAAAAGGGCGGTTAAACTATATAACGGAAGACCTGTTTATTTTCCATCTTCTCTTTCTGTACCCGAAGGTATCGCATTCAGCTTAGGCGTAACTATTGGTGAAATCAAGAAAAACTATATTTTGGCCCACCATCAGTTTTTCACCTCGCTTGGTAAAAACTTCAAGCGAAAGGTCGAGTTATCTGAGGATAGAGAAAAATTAGAAAAATATCTTCACGGCGAGGAAATATCTGCCGATGTGGAAAACGGATATGTTGTTATAACCTTTAACGGTGCGGCAGTCGGCGGCGGTAAAGCCGTAGGCGGAAAAATCAAAAACCATTATCCCAAAGGTCTTAGAAAATTTTAATAGGAGTTTATAGAATTGTTTACAAATGTTTTAGTTCAGGTTTTAATACTTTTTATCCTGATAATTTTAGGTGTTGTTTTAACCAAATGCAAGCTTTTAAACGAAACAACCGTTAAAGGTATGACCGAGATAGTATTGCTTATCGTAACCCCTTGCGTTATCATAAAATCTTTCATAAGAGAATTTGATAAATCGGTGTTTAAAAATCTGCTTATCAGCTTTCTTATCGCTTTTTTAGTTCATTTAGGATTTATAATACTCGCTAAACTTCTCATTCATTCAAAAGATAAACAAAGTGAAAAAGTGCTTAGCTTTTCAACTATTTTTTCAAACTGCGGATTTATGTCTATTCCGTTGCAACAGGCGCTTCTTGGGGACACAGGAGTGTTTTACGGTTCTTCCTTCATAGCAATATTCAACCTCTTTATTTGGAGCTACGGTATTATCGCAATGAGCGGAGACAAAAAATATTTAACTCCTAAAAAGCTCATTTTAAATCCCGGATTAATCGGTATTTCGATAGGTCTTATCGTCTTTTTGTTTTCTATCCCGGTGCCTAAAATAATATTAGAGCCTATAACCTATATGGCAGGACTTAATACCCCTCTTCCTATGATTATAATCGGCTATCATCTAACTAAAAGCAATCTATTAAAAGACCTTAAAAATTTAAACCTTATGTTTGCAATTTTCTTGAAACTTATTTTATTTCCGCTTGTTGCATTCGGTGTTATTTATCTTTGCGGTGTTAGAGGAGATATGCTTGTATCCTCGGTTATTTCTTTCAGCGCGCCAACCGCCGCAATGGCAACCATGTTCTCGGCAAAATTTTCAGCAAATACTCCCCTTTCGGTTAGTATGGTATCTTTAAGCACAATACTCTCAATTTTAACCATGCCGCTTATTATAACCTTAGCGCAAACTGTTGCATAAATTTTAAAACCTCGATGAATATCATCGAGGTTTTATCTTTATAACATTGTTTTTATAAGCTCATCATAAGATTTTGCTGAAAGATATGCAGGCGGAATATCAAACACCGTCTTGCACCCCGAAACACCTTCATCTTTAAGCCTTTTAACCGCTCTTGCAAAGCAAACTATAACGCTTGCGGTGAATTCAGGGTTAGAATCTAATTTCAAGCTGTATTCAATAATATGGTTATGCTCTTTGTTTAAACCTGTTTTACCTGTTCTTATAACAAAACCACCGTGCGGAATACCGCTATGGTCGCGAATAAGCTCTTCCTCAGTTATGAAATGAACGGTAGTATCATAATCGGCAAAATAATTAGGCATTTCCTTGATTTCTTTTTCAATTCTAGCCTTGTCAGCGCCATCCTCTGCCACAACAAAACATTCTCTTAAATGCTTCTCGCGAGTTGTAAACTCAGGGCACTCACCAGAACGCACGGCTTCTAATGCGGCTTCTATCGGAATGGTATATTGCTTAGCGTTTTTAACACCCTCTATTCTTCTGATAGCATCTGAATGGCCTTGGCTTATGCCCTTGCCCCAAAAAGTGTAATCCTTGCCCTCGGGAAGTATTGCAGAAGCATAAAGACGGTTAAGCGAAAACATACCGGGGTCCCAACCCGCAGATATAAGGGCAACATTTCCGCCTTTTTTAGAAGCCTCGTCAACATTTTTAAAATGCTCGGGGATTTTAGCGTGTGTATCAAAGCTGTCCACCACTGTAAACATCTCAGCCATTTGAGGTGTTTGAACCGGCAAATCGGTAGCCGAACCGCCGCAAAGAATTAAAACATCTATCTTGTCTTTATAATTTTCAACCTCGTCTGCCCTTAAAACCAAAGCATCAGGTGTGTTGATTTTTAAGGTTGCAGGGTCGCGCCTTGTAAAAACCGCAACGAGCGACATATCCTCATTTTGCTTAATGGCATTTTCAATGCCTCTGCCTAAATTTCCGTAACCATAAATTCCTATTTTTATGCTCATTAAAAAACCTTCTTTAAACTTAATAAAAAAAATATACCATATTTTAAAAAACTTTTCAACGGTTAAGAAAAAATTTTTAATAAAATCATTTAATATATCGTAGTAAACCAAATAACAACTATATTATGTTTTGATATTTAATTTATTTACATAAAATTCATTTACATAAATAAATTTCATGTTATAATATATTTGTATAATTTACGCTGTGAGGTGAGGCAAGTGGATAAGTTTATTTTGCATTCGGCTTATAAGCCTACGGGCGACCAGCCCCAAGCTATTGAAAAATTAGTTGAGGGTTTAAACCGTGGCGACCGCGAGCAAACTTTGCTTGGTGTAACAGGCTCGGGTAAGACATTTACCATGGCTAATATTATCGAAAAAGTAAACCGTCCAACCCTAGTTCTCGCTCACAATAAAACCCTTGCTGCGCAACTTTGTTCAGAGTTTCGCGAATTCTTCCCTGAGAATGCGGTGGAATATTTTGTTTCCTATTACGACTATTATCAGCCCGAAGCATATCTTCCTGGAACAGATACCTATATTGAAAAAGACTCCGCTATAAACGACGAAATTGATAAACTTCGCCATAGCGCCACCTGTGCATTATCCGAGCGCAGAGATGTTATAATCGTGGCATCGGTTTCTTGTATTTATTCGCTCGGTAACCCTATTGATTATCGCAATATGGTTATTTCTTTAAGAACAGGTATGGAAAAAAGCCGAGACGAACTTATTATGAAGCTGGTTGACCTTCAATATGAGCGAAACGATATAAACTTCATAAGAAATAAGTTCAGAGTCAGAGGCGATACGGTTGAAATCTTTCCTGCTTATTCGCATGAAAACGCTATAAGAATTGAGTTTTTTGGAGACGAAATTGACCGTATTTCCGAAATAAATACACTTACAGGCGAGGTAAAAGCCTTTCTTTCGCATATTGCAATCTACCCTGCTTCCCACTATATCGTTCCTCAGGATAAATTAGAAGAAGCGCTTGCCGAAATCAAAGAAGAAATGGAAGAAAGGGTTAAATTCTTTATTAAAAACGAGCAGTTAATTGAAGCTCAGCGAATCCGCCAACGCACCGAATACGATATTGAAATGTTAAGAGAAATCGGCACATGCAAGGGAATAGAAAATTATTCCAGAGTTATGGCGAGAAGACCTAAGGGCAGTACGCCTTCTACCTTGCTTGACTATTTTCCCGACGATTTTATTTTATTTGTTGACGAATCCCATGTAACTCTCCCTCAGGTCAGAGGAATGTATGCGGGAGACCGCGCAAGAAAAGAAAATCTTGTTGAATACGGTTTCAGGCTCCCCTCGGCTTTTGATAATAGACCTTTAAACTTTGAGGAATTTTATAAGCATGTAAATCAGGCAATATTCGTTTCGGCAACCCCTGCCGACTTTGAAAAGGACCACTCTGCTCAAATTGTTGAGCAGGTTATCAGACCGACAGGTCTTTTAGACCCAAAAGTCTCAGTCCGCCCGTCTGACGGTCAAATAGACGATTTAATAAGCGAGATAAACACCCGAACTGCTAAAAACGAGCGTGTTTTAATAACAACTCTAACCAAGAAAATGGCAGAGGATTTAACCGAGTATCTTGAAGAACTAGACATCAAAGTTCGTTATATGCATTATGATATTGATACCATTGAGCGAATGGAAATTATCCGCGATTTGCGTCTTGGCGAATTTGATGTTTTGGTTGGTATAAACCTCTTGCGCGAGGGCTTGGATATCCCCGAAGTATCACTTGTGGCAATTTTAGATGCCGATAAAGAGGGATTTTTAAGAAGCGAAACTCCCCTTGTTCAAACCATAGGAAGAGCCGCCCGAAACGCCGAGGGCGAGGTTATAATGTATGCCGATAATGTTACTCGGTCCATGGAAAGAGCAATAACCGAAACCGAGCGCCGCCGCGCTATTCAAGAAAAATATAATACCGAAAACGGCATAACCCCAAAAACTATTATCAAGGATGTTCGCGATATTATAGAAATCGGTGCTAAACCGAAAGAGGATAAACCTATATCCCGAATGAGCCGAGTTGAACGCGAGGCAGAAATTAAGCGACTAACGGTTGAAATGAAACAAGCGGCAAAAATCCTCGAATTTGAACATGCCGCAATGCTTCGCGATAAAATAAATAAATTAAGGCAAGGAAAATAAAATGGCAAAGAAAAACAAAATTTTGGAAGAACAAAGAAAAGCCAGAAAAAGCTTTTTAGAGCTAAAACAAATGCAGCATGGAGACCTGTCTCCTGAACCAAAACCGAGTGAGGTTGCAGTTGCACCCGAAACCTTTAAGGAAAAACGGGAAAACTTTTGGTATCATTATAAATGGCAAACCTTAATTTCTGTTTTTATAGCTGTTGTGCTTGCAGTTTTAGTAACTCAGTGTGCAACCAGACCTAAATATGATTTTAGCATTATCTATTTCTCATATACCCCTGTAATTGATACCCAAATTGCACCTATTGCTAAATATTTTGAAAAAATCGGAAAAGATTTGAATGGCGACGGTGAGGTTAAAGTTCAGGTTGTAAATTTAAGTGTTAGTGTTCAAAATAATGATGCTAATTACCGCTTGGCGCAATTCCAAAGCCTGCAAGCCAAGGTGATAAGCGACGATACAATGCTTTATATAACCGACGAAGCCTCGATTAAATATTTCGATAAAATCGGCGGCGAAATAGGTATATTTGAGGGCGAGCCTGTAAAGTTCGGCGAAGATTTTTATAAAGCCACAACCAACGAAAAATTAGGCTCTTTACCTGATGACCTTCAAATTTCTTGCCGAAGAATAAAAGGCACAACCTTAGAGAAAAGCAAAAACGCAAAGCAGACCTATAAAGAGGGACAAAGAATCATATCCGAACTCCAACAGAAAATAAAATAATCAATACAGTTTAATTAAAATTAAAAACCGCCATATTTCTATGGCGGTTTTTCTTTAAAATATTAAATTAATAATTTTCTTTTCTCTGCTCGAAATAACTTTGAGGATGATTGCAAACGGGGCAAACCTGGGGAGCCTTTTTGCCAACAACCAAATGTCCGCAATTTCGGCATTCCCACATAATTTCCTCTGACTTTTCAAATACCTTTTGCATTTCTACATTGTTTAAAAGTTTAAGGTATCTTTCCTCATGAGTTTTTTCAATTTCAGCTACCATTCTGAATTTAGAAGCAATCTCGGTAAAACCTTCTTCCTCTGCCTCTTTTGCGAATGTGGCATACATATCGGTCCACTCGTAATTCTCGCCCTCAGCGGCAGCCTTTAAATTTTGAATAGTATTACCTATACCGCCTAAATATTTAAACCACATTTTAGCGTGCTCTTTTTCATTATTAGCGGTATCTTGGAAAATTGCAGAAATTTGCTCAAAGCCTTCCTTTTTAGCAACCGATGCAAAATAAGTGTACTTATTTCTGGCTTCACTTTCACCGGAAAAAGCGTCTTTTAAATTTTGTTCTGTTTTAGAACCCTTTAAATCCATTTTAAACACCTCATAGAATATTTTTATTTTCAAATAATTAAAAAATTATTTTAAAAATCCATTAACGATTTGCTCTTCTGCCTCTTGCTCGGTAAGTCCCAAGGTCATAAGCTTTATAAGCTGCTCGCCTGCGATTTTACCTATTGCCGCCTCGTGAATAAGCGAGGCATCAATATGATTTGCAGTAATCTCAGGAACTGCCGAAACATGAGCATTATCCATTATAATAGCATCGCACTCGGTATGACCTGAGCAGACATTGTTTCCGTTAATTTTAGAAACAAAAACCTGATAAGAATCGTCCTTAGCAACCGAACGGGAAACAACATTAGCACTCGAATTTTCACCGTTTAAATCAACCGTGAAATCAGTTGCGGCATATTGCCTGCCGTGAGTCATAAGCTTTTCTTTAATAACAAGAGTAGCATCACAGCCGAGCTTTGCGGTTGTTATTCGTTTAGTTGAATCAATACCTTTAATCTGGGTGGTTTCCATTTCCATATATCCACCTTCCTCAATATTGATAACGGTGGTTGGATTCATGGTGTTTTCACCGGTTCCCTCACCTGAGCCATAATGCTTTTCAACATATTTGATTTTAGCATTTTTGCCAACATAAAAGGTATGAATACCGTCATGCCCTGAATTTTCGCCGCCGCAGTTATGAATACCGCAGCCTGCAACTATTTCAACCTCGGCATTTTCGCCGATATGAAAATCGTTATAAACCAAATCATTAAGACCTGTTTCGCTTATAATGACCGGAATATGAACCTTTTCGTTCTTAGTATTGGGTTTAATTATAATATCTATACCAGATTTATCAGATTTTGTTACAATATTTATATTTTCGGTAACATTTCTGGCAGCTAAATCACCGTTTGCACGAATATTGAAAGCGCCATTTACATTTTCATCCATATCGGCGATTATCTTCAAAAGTTCAAGCTCTGTATTATTCATTATTCGCCCTCCATGTTATCAACCAAAACCTTGCAAGCGGCTTTTGATTTGCCTAAAAGCTCAGGCAAAATATCTTCCTTTTTGCCCTCGTTTATAATATCGCCTGCCGAAACAACAATAATTTTATCCGCAATGTTAAGAATTCGCTCTTGATGGGATATAATAATTATTGAGCCGCCTAATGTATTATGCATTTTTTCAAAAACCTTAATTAAACTGTTAAAGCTCCAAAGGTCGATACCCGCCTCAGGCTCATCAAAAAGGGAAATTTTGGTTGAACGGGCTAAAACGGTTGCGATTTCAATTCTTTTAAGCTCACCGCCCGATAATGATGCATTAACCTCGCGGTTGATATAATCTCTTGCGCAAAGACCAACCTGAGATAAATAATCGCAAGCCTCGGTTATACCTATTTGCTTTCCCGCCGCAAGACTTATAAGGTCGTGAACTGTTATACCCTTAAAACGAACAGGTTGCTGAAAAGCAAAGCTAACACCCTTTTGGGCGCGCTCGGTTATGGATAAATCAGTAATGTCCTCGCCGTCTAAAAAAATCTGACCCGAGGTTGGCTTAATAATACCTGCTATAATTTTAGCTAAGGTTGATTTACCACCGCCGTTAGGTCCTGTGATAACCGAAAAGCCATCTTCAATTTTAAGGTTTATATTTTTAAGTATTTCCTTTTTGCCGTTTTCGCCTTCGGCAGAGAAAGAAATATTTTTAAGCTCTAGCATTTTAAAATCCGCCTTTTTAAACTTATATATAAATATTTATATATATAATAACCTCTTTTTTCTAAAAAATCAATAATTTGTTAAATATTTAATTTATAGTAGAAATTTTGATTAAAATATAGTAAAATATAAATATCTTTTGAAAGGAAGTAATTAAAATGAAAAAGAAAAGTACAGTAATTATTCTATCGGTAGTTGCCGCAGTTTTAATAATAGGTATTGCTTTAACCGGCACCGTTATCGGTTCTTATAACGGTCTTGTTGAGATGAGTGAATCGGTTGAAACCGCCTCCTCTAATATCTCAACCCAACTTCAAAGAAGAAACGATTTAATTCCTAATTTGGTAGAGGTTGTAAAAGGCTATTCCGAACATGAACTTGAAACCTTTAAAGCGGTAACCGAGGCTAGAAACGCATTAAACGGCGCTGATAATCTCGGTGAACAGGCTGAGGCTTCTTCAAGACTTTCGGGAGCTTTGGATATTTGGGTAAATGCAGTAACCGAGGCATATCCCGAGCTTAAAGCAAATACTCAGTTCATCGCCTTGCAGGACCAGCTTGAAGGCACCGAAAACCGAATTTCAACCGCCAGAAAAGATTATAACGATTCAGCTAAAAAATATAACACCAATATCAGAAAATTCCCGAAAAACATTTTAGCTTCTATATTCGGTTTTGAAAAGGTGGAATATTTTGAGGCACAAGAGGGTGCAGAAAATGCTCCTTCGGTTGAATTCTAACCATTATGAGTTTTAAAAAAATAATAAGTGCCTTATTGGTTGCAATTTTATTCTGTTTGGTTTTCTGCGGATGCGAAAATAAAACCGAAGAGCTTAAACCAACCGAGCAATTTTATGTTAATGATTTTGCAAATGTTATTGACAGTGAAAAAGAAACCGCGCTTTTAAATAAAGCTATCGCCTTAGATAAAGCCACAACCGCTCAGGTGGTTGTTGTAACGGTTGATAGTTTAAACGGTGAAACACCCGAAGAATTTGCTTTAAACTTAGGCAGAGCTTGGGGAGTTGGAAACAAGGAAAAAAATAACGGTATTGTTGTTTTACTTGCGGTTGAGGAACGCGAAATCCGAATTGAGATTGGCTATGGCTTAGAGGGCGACTTGCCTGACTCAAAAACAGGCAGAATTATAGATTACTACGGTTTAGAATATCTTAAAAACGATGATTTTTCCGCAGGGCTTTATAATGTTACAAGTGCTTTAATCAACGAGGTTTATATTGCATACGGGCAAACCCCCGAAGAATCTTATGTTGCAATAGAAAATCTTCCTCAAACAAACGATTTAAAGAAAAACGGTTCGAAAATTATTATTTCTTGGATAATTCTTATAGTTTTAGTTGTAATCATATCCCTTTTCGGTTCTCGCCGAGGCGGCGGCGGAATGGGACCTATGCTATTCTTTATGGGTGGACCAAGATTTTATGGCGGACATCACATGGGTGGCGGCTTCGGCTCAGGAGGTTTCGGCGGCAGAGGCGGCTTCTCAGGTGGCGGAGGCTCATTCGGAGGCGGCGGCGCAGGTCGCAGATTTTAGAAAGAACGGAGAATTTTAATGTCGCAAAATTCGTGGCAAAATAAGAGCTACGGTGAATATTTCGAAAACCTTGAAAAAGGTTTAAATAATGAAAACCCTAAAACCATAAACAAAAACTTTGCCCCAAAGCATCAAGAAAAGAAAAAAGTTTATAAAGTTTTAAGGCTTAGAAAATGGGTTCTGGCGGTTATTGGCTTGTTTCTTATCGGAACAATAACCGCGTCTTCTATCGGAGCTGTTTCTCTTATTAAAAAAATTGCAAGCATTAAAGAAGAAAGCCTTGAAACAACCTCTAAAACAGAGGAAAAAGTTGAAGATAATAAACCCAAAACTCAAAAAATTTCTTTTGAGTTTCCTGAAAATACTCCCGATATTCTCTCCTCCAACGATGCCAGAAACGCTATTATTATAGATTTATCCGAAAATAAGGTTATTGCTGCCAGAAATGCAAACGAAAAAGCATATCCCGCATCAACCACCAAGGTTATGACCTTGCTTGTGGCAAGTGAGCATTTGACCGACTTGGAGGATACTTTTACAATGAGCTATGAAATAACCGACCCGCTTTTTGTTCAAGAAGCATCGGTTGCAGGCTTTTTAAATGACGAAACCATAACTGTTAAAGATTTGTTTTACGGAACAATTTTGCCCTCAGGAGCAGACGCAGCAACCGCTCTTGCTATTATGGCGGCGGGAAACGAGGAAAATTTTGTTAAGCTTATGAACAAAAAGGTTAAAAGCTTAGGTCTTAAAAATACCCATTTTGATAATGTTACGGGACTTCATAGCGAGCAAAACTATTCCTCAGCTTATGATATGGCGGTTATCTTAAATGCCGCTATGAATAACGAATTTTGCAAAGAAATTCTTTCAACCTATCAATATAGAACAACCAAAACACCTCAAAATCCGAATGGCTTGCTTCTATCAAACACCATTTTCGAATATATGTATGGCTCTGAGCCTGAAACCGCAACCATTTTAGGCGGAAAAACAGGCTTTGTCAGCGAATCGGGTTATTGCATAGCCTCCTTTGGCGAGCATAATGAAACTAAAAACGAATATATAGTTGTTACCTTTGGCAATTCTTCTCGTTGGCCTGCTTTTCACGGGCAGATAGATTTATATAAAAATTTGAGTGAATAAAATTAACCGCTATCAGATAAAACTGATAGCGGTTTTTTATTTTAAGGCTATACCTAACCAATACCGTACTAATTAGGTCAAAGGCGTGCCTGTCGCGGCACGAGCGACAATATATAATTATTTATAAATTAGTTTAATATCATAGAAGTATGCAAACAAGTCCATTGCAACCCTCATTTATAACCCTTTCAACCGTCTCCTGAACCCTCATTCGAGCATCAACCGGCATACGCGATAATTTGGTATGAAGTCCCTCGTTAACAAGGTCGTGAAGCGATTTACCGAAAATGTTCGAATCCCAAATTTTAACAGGGTCTTCCTCGAAACCGCTAAGCAAATACATAACCAAATCCTCCGATTGCTTTTCACTTCCTACAATGGGGCTTACCTCGGTGGTTATATTTGCTTTCATTAGATGTATGGAGGGAGCAGAGGCTTTTAGTCTTACACCAAATCTACCACCCTGTTTTACAATTTCGGGCTCTTCCAAAGTAAGCTCATCTATATCAGGCATAATTATGCCGTAACCGGTTGCCTCAACCTCATCAAGCGCACCTTTTATCCTTTTGTATTCTTTTTCCATTTGAGCTAATTTAATTAAGCTTTCCATAAGCTCCTGTTCATCAGATATTTTAAGACCTGTGTTCTCCCCTAAAACATTATAGAATAACTCAGGTTTTATTCTTATGGAAATTTTAGCGCTTCCGTTACCCAAATTAATATTATCAACCGTTATATTATCGGCATTTTCATTTTTAGAAAAAGCATTTTCGAAAATGCTTATATCTCTTATTTTTCTTATATTTGCGGCGGTTGTTTTAATATCATTTATAATGCCGTTTCTGATTTGGTGGTCTAAAGGAAGCGAGTTTATCCAGCGCGGAAAACTAATGCCGATTTCTTTAACAGGAAACTCAAATAAAATCTGCGAAAGAATAAGTTTTATATCCTCCTCCGAAAGCTCCAAACAGTTAATCGGTTGCACTAAAACCTTATACTTTTCGCTAAGCTCGATAGCGGATTGCTTTGCTTCCTCGCTATCGGGATACATACAGTTTAAAAGCACAATAAAAGGCTTATTAATTTCTTTAAGCTCAGAAATAACCCTTTCCTCCGCCTCCATATATTCCTCTCGGGGAATATCACTTATAGAGCCATCGGTTGTTATAACAAGACCTATAGTTGAATGCTCGTTTATAACCTTTCGTGTTCCTATTTCTGCCGCCATATTAAATGGTATTGGCTCTTCATACCAAGGAGTCATAACCATTCTGGGACTGTCTCCCTCAATATATCCTAATGCGCTCGGCACTATGTAACCCACACAGTCGATTAATCTTACATTCATCGAAGCGTTATCCTCAATATTTATCTCGGCGCTTTTTTCGGGTATAAATTTAGGCTCAGTAGTCATAATGGTTCTGCCTGAGGAAGATTGCGGAAGCTCATCGTTTGCTCTTTCTTTTAAATAATCGGCAGTCATATTAGGAAGTACCAGCTTATCCATAAACTGTTTTATAAAGGTTGATTTACCTGTTCTTACAGGACCTACTATTCCTAAATAAATATCTCCGCCCGTCCGCTCGGCAATATCCTTATATATCCCTGAATTTGTCATATATATTCCTCCCGATAAATTTACAAAATCTGTACTTAATTAATATGATTTAATCACCTGCTTTATACCTTTTATTTTCACAATACTCGCAAACTCAGAATAAAATGTATCGGGGTGAAGCGTTATAATGAAAGCTTTAAATGATTTAAAGGTCGGCGAAAAAGCCGTTGTTAGCGAAATACTAACCGACGGCGCTATGCGTCGCCGCTTTATTGATATAGGATTAATTAAAGGATGTCTTGTTAAATGCGTTGGAATTAGTCCGTTTAAAAACCCAAAAGCATATTTAATAAGGGGCGCGGTTATAGCCATAAGAAATGGCGATTGCGCCGATATTATGGTTTCAGGCGAGGTGGTTTAAATGGAGCTTAAAAAAACCATCGCTTTGATGGGCAACCCAAATGTTGGTAAAAGCACCGTTTTCAATGCCTTAACCGGTATGAAACAGCATACAGGTAACTGGGCAGGCAAAACGGTTGAAACCGCAACAGGATATTTTAAATCAAATTCTACAACCTATGAAATGACCGACCTTCCGGGTACATACTCTTTGTTTACCCACTCAGCAGAAGAATCGGTTGCAAGAGATTTTTTATGCTTCGAAAATTCAGATAAAACGGTTGTTGTTTGCTCAGCCAGTTGCTTAGAACGAAGCCTTATCTTAGCTTTGCAATGTATGGAAATTAAAAATGATATTATAATCTGTGTTAATTTATTAGATGAAGCTGAAAGAATGGGTTATAAAATAGATTTAGAAAAGCTATCTGAAATTTTAAATGTTAGGGTTGTTGGAACGGTTGCAAGAAACAAGAAAAGTCTTTCAAATTTAATAAAAAACCTAAATTATAAAGACACTAAAAGCGATTTTAAAATAGAATATCCAAAAATTATCGAAAATGCCATTAAAATCATTGAAACAACACTCGAAAATTTTGATTTTAATATTAATAAACGGTTTTTAAGCCTTCGCATTTTAGAACAAAACCGCTCGTTTTTAGAAAAAGTTAAACTGCAAAACGGAAAATCTGTTATGGAAATATCCGAAATCAAAGCCTCCTTGTCTGAGGCTTTGGATTATCTTAAAAAAGAGGGCTTGTATGAAAACCGAATTTCTGATTTCATCGCAAGCGCGGTGGTGAAAATGGCGGAAATAACAGCGAGTGAGGTTATTTCCAAAACCAAAAGCCAATATTCAAAACGCACCGAAACTGCCGATAAGATTTTAACACATAAATTTTCAGGCTTTGGAATAATGCTTTTAGGTCTATGCCTCGTTTTCTGGATTACGATTTACGGCGCAAACTATCTTTCAAACGGGCTATCCTTTCTGTTTTCATATATAGAAAAGTTTTTAGAAAGCTTTTTTGATTTTATAAAACTTCCAAATCTCATAAAAGATATTATTATAGACGGCGCATTCAAAGTAACCTCTTGGGTGGTTTCGGTTATGCTTCCGCCAATGGCGATATTTTTCCCTCTGTTCACCTTTTTGGAGGATATTGGCTATCTGCCTCGAATTGCCTATAACCTTGATGAGCCCTTTAACCGTTGCAAGAGCTGCGGAAAACAAGCACTTACTATGTGTATGGGTTTCGGTTGCAATGCGGCAGGAGTAACCGGTTGCAGAATTATCGACTCAAAGCGCGATAGAATTCTCGCGATTATAACTAACAGCTTGGTACCTTGTAACGGTCGTTTCCCTGCCATTATTGCGATTATTTCAATGTTTTTGGTAACGCTTGGGGGATTTTTCGGAAGTCTGCTCGAAGCCTTTATTTTAACCTTAGTCATTATGCTCTCAGTAGCTTTTACATTAATATCAACCAAAATATTATCTGCAACCCTCTTTAAAGGCACTCCCTCTGCGTTCACCTTAGAAATGCCGCCATACAGAAAACCGCAGATTTTAAAAATACTTGTCCGCTCGCTTTTAGACCGAACTGCATTTGTGCTTGGTCGCGCGGTTACGGTGGCTGTTCCTGCGGGAATAATTATTTGGTTGTTTGCAAATGTTAAAATCGGAGATTTAAGCCTTTTAGCCCATATATCCGCTTTTTTAGACCCAGTTGCTTCTCTTCTGGGGCTAGACGGAGTTATTCTGCTCGCATTTATTTTAGGACTCCCTGCAAACGAAATTGTTATACCTATTATAATAATGGGATACCTTTCGGCTTCCTCTTTGACCGACCTGCCCTCACTAAATATTATGAAAGATATTTTCATCCAAAACGGTTGGACAATAAAAACCGCAATAAATTTTATAATATTCTGCCTTTTCCATTGGCCTTGCTCAACAACCCTTATGACCATAAAAAAAGAAACGGGCAGTTTAAAGCTAGCCGTTTTTTCGGCTCTGCTTCCAACCCTTATAGGTGTTTTGCTCTGTTTTTTTATCAACCTGATTTTTTAACTTAAAAATTGACATAGCTTGAAAATAGGGGTATAATATATCAATAAGACTATTAAAGGAGGATATATTATGGAAAATGAAATTTTAGAGCTTATAGCCGAAAAAAAGTATTCTAAGCTCAAACAAATACTTTCCGATATGAATCCTGCCGATATAGCGGTTATTTTAGAGGAAGCGCCTCAGAAAGAACTTCCTGTTATATTCCGTATTTTGCCTAAAGAACCTGCCGCAGAGGTTTTCGTTGAAATGGATAGCGATGCTCAGCAATTTCTAATTGAAGCCTTCAGCGATGCCGAGCTTCGTGAGGTTTTAGATGAGCTTTTTATGGACGATACGGTTGATATTATTGACGAAATGCCTGCCTCGGTTGCAAAGCGTATCTTAAAGCAGACCGATGCCGAAACAAGGCGTATGATAAATAAACTTTTGGCTTACCCTGATGATAGTGCAGGAAGTATTATGACCACCGAATATATCAGCTTAAAAAGGGATATGACGGTGGAAGAAGCCTTTGACCGCATCAGAACTGTTGGCTTTGATGCCGAAATGATTTATATATGCTATGTTACCGACCGTAGCCGAAGGCTTAAAGGTGTTGTAACTGTTAAGGATTTGCTTTTATCCGAAAAAACCGCCCATTTAGGCGATATTATGGACGAAAATGTTATCTTCGCCCGAACTCTTGACGATAAAGAGCAGGTTGCAAGTCAGTTCGAAAAATACGACCTTATGTCTCTTCCCGTTGTTGATACCGAAGACCGCCTCGTTGGTATGGTTACGGTTGACGATGCTATCGATGTTATGCAAGAAGAAGCTAGCGAAGATATTGATAAAATGGCGGCTATTTTGCCTACCGACGAAGCCTATTTAAAGCTAAGTATCTTTTCAACCTTTAAATCCAGAATACCTTGGCTTTTGCTCCTTATGTTAACCTCAACCTTTACAAGCGCTATTATAGCCAGCTTTGAGCATAAACTCGCGGGTTGTATTGCGTTGGTTGCTTTTATCCCGATGCTGATGGGAACCGCGGGTAACTGCGGCAGTCAGTCCTCGGTTACTATTATCAGAGCCTTATCCTTGGGCGATGTTGAATTCCGCGATATAGGTCGGGTTATTTTAAAGGAACTCAGCGTTGCTTTCCTTTGCGGATTAACCCTCTCGGTTATAAATTTTGCAAAGCTTTTTCTAATCGACCATTTGATTTTAAATGCTTTTGATGTGGGCAAAGCTTTAATTGAAAGCCTGGTTGTTTGTATAACCCTTTTCTTTATGGTTATCGTTTCAAAGCTGGTTGGAAGCACCTTGCCGATATTCGCTAAAAAAATCGGGTTTGACCCTGCTGTTATGGCAAGTCCCTTTATAACCACCGTTGTTGACACTATTTCGCTAGTTATCTATTTCGGTGTTGCAACTATGCTTTTAAGTCTTTAAAATTTTTAAAATTTTTTATTGACAAATGTAAATTTTTGGTGTATTATAATCTCAGTTAGCCGTTGCTAACTGAGATTTATTTTAGGAGAAAAGCTAATGCTAACCTTAAAGGATATTAAAGTAGGCAAGAAAGTAAAGGTTTTAAAGCTAAACGGTGAAGGTGCTTTAAAACGCAGAATTATGGATATGGGTATAACCAAAGGTGTTGAAATTTATGTTCGCAAAGTTGCCCCTCTCGGAGACCCAATCGAAATCAACCTTAGAGGCTATGAGCTAACCCTCAGAAAAGCCGATTCGCAAATGATAATTGTTGAAGCAATAAACTAAAAAATCGGGGCTTGCCCCGATATATTAAAATCATTTAGTTAGCATAGGCTAATCATTAGAAAGAGGTATAAAATGCAAATCAAAATTGCAATAGCAGGTAATCCAAACTGCGGTAAAACAACCCTTTTCAACTCTCTAACCGGTTCAAATCAATATGTTGGCAACTGGCCTGGGGTTACAGTTGAGAAAAAAGAAGGAAAACTTAAAAACAAAAATGATGTTATCATAACCGATTTGCCGGGTATATATTCTCTCTCTCCATATACCTTAGAAGAGGTTGTGGCAAGAGATTATCTTGTAAACGAGCGTCCAGATGCTATATTAAATATAGTTGACGGTACTAATCTCGAAAGAAATCTATATTTAACAACTCAACTTATCGAGCTTGGAATTCCCGTTGTTATTGCCATAAATATGATGGATATTGTAAAAAAACACGGAGATAAAATTGATACCGAAAGTTTAAGCGAAGCCTTAGGCTGCAAAATAGTTCAAATTTCAGCGCTCAAATCCGAGGGCATTGATGAGGCGGTTAACCTTGCAATTAATGCGGCAAAAGAAAATAAAAAATCTCCCATTCATTATTTTTCAGGCTTAATTGAGCATGCATTGGCTCATATCGAGGAAGCAACCGTTCATCACTTTCCCGAAGACCGCCAACGCTGGTATGCGGTTAAAATTTTCGAACGCGATAATAAAGTTTTAGAGCAGTTGAATATTGATAAAACTACCCTAGAGCATATCGAAAATGATATTAAAAAGGTTGAAAACGAACTTGATGATGATGCCGAAAGCATTATTATCAACGAAAGATATTCATACATAACAAGCCTTGCCTCAAAATATTTCAAGAAAAAACATCCGAATAGACTTTCAACCTCGGATAAAATCGATAAGATAGTTACAAATAGAATTTTAGCTATACCGATTTTTATTGTTTTGATGTTTTTGGTTTATTATATCTCAATCGGCTCGGTTGGCAACTGGACTATCGGTTTCACCGAAACCGTTTTCGAGCGTTTATCAAAATTAGCGGCAGCAGGGCTAGCATCTATAAACTGCGCCGAATGGTTGATAGAACTTATAACCAACGGAATTATAGGCGGTGTTGGAGCAGTATTAGGCTTTGTTCCGCAAATGCTAATCCTTTTCTTCTTACTCGCCATTTTGGAAGATTGCGGATATATGTCCCGAATAGCCTTTATTATGGACCGTATTTTCAGAAAATTCGGTCTTTCAGGCAAAAGCTTTATTCCGCTTTTAGTTGCAACAGGCTGCGGTGTTCCCGGTGTTATGGCAAGCCGAACAATCGAGCTGGAGCGCGACCGAAGAATGACTATTATGACCACATGCTTCATCCCCTGCGGCGCTAAAATGCCGATTGTTGCATTTATTGCAGGTGCACTTTTTGGAGGAAGTCCGCTAATTGCAACCGCGTCATATTTCATTGGTATTTTAGCGGTTATAATATCCGGCTTAATGCTTAAAAAAACCAAAGCATTTGCAGGCAAACCCGCGCCCTTTGTTATGGAGCTTCCCCAATACCATATGCCAATACCAACTAACATTTTAAAAACAACCTGGGAACGCGGTTGGTCGTTTATTAAAAAAGCAGGAACAATAATCCTCGCCGCCAGCGTTATTATCTGGGCTCTTGATTCGCTATCAATTTCAGGCGGTATTCATTATATCGGTGAAACCAAAGACCCATCTATTTTAGAAACAATAGGCAAAGCTTTTGCTTGGGTATTTGCGCCTTTGGGCTTTGGCAACTGGCAATCTGCCGTTGCAACAATTTTAGGTTTAATTGCAAAAGAACAGGTTGTTAGTACCCTAGAAGTTTTAGCCCAAAACAGCCAAACTCAAATCACCGAGTTTTTAGGCAACTCTGCTCTTGCAGGTTTCAGCTTTTTGGTATTTAATCTGCTTTGTGCCCCTTGCGTTGCCGCTATGGGCGCTATAAGACGCGAAATGAACAGCGCTAAATGGACTTTCGGTGCAATAGGTTATATGTGTGGCTTTGCTTATGCAATATCTCTCATAATCTATCAAATCGGTGCTTGGTTTATAGGCTCAGGCAATGTTATAGGAACTGTTTTTGCAGGAATTATCATAGCTTTTATGCTCTTTATGTTATTCAGAAAAAATCCAAATAAGTAAAGGAGACTATTATGAATATACCAACAATTATAATATCGGTATTAATTTCAGGTCTTGTTATAGCTATTGTTATAAAAGAAATAAAAAACCGCAAAAGCGGAAAAACCTCTTGCTCTTGCGGTATGTCTTGCGAGACCTGCGGTTTATGCAAAAAATAATGTTTAATAAAACGAAAGAGGACAGAGAAGATACGCTTCTCTGTCCTTCCTTTTTAAAATGTAAATTTTTCAAGATACTCTTCGTAATCCTTTTTAAATTCCTCATTAGTACCTTTGATATCACGCAAATATTCGTGAGTTTCAAAGGAACCGTGCTTTGTTTCAATAATGGCAACCGCTATATTAGAGCAATGGTCCGAAACACGCTCGTAATTCGTAAGCAAATCGTGAAGTATAAAGCCTAGCTCTATCGTGCAGTTACCCTTTTGCAAACGGGATATATGATGAGCTTTAATATCAAAAATAAGTTTATCAATAACCTGTTCAAGCGGCTCAATTCTAAATGCTGTTGCAAGGTTGCCTGTTTCAAAGGATTCTTTGGTTAAATCCAAAATTTCATAAATGGCATCGGTTAAAGCAGATATTTCCTTTGTTGCCTCATCTGAGAAACAAATCTCTTTGTCCTTCATTTCCTTTGCAACCTTAACCATATTGCAGGCATGGTCTCCGATACGCTCAAAATCATTTATAGTATGAAGCATTTTGGTAACCTGATTTGCATCAGAATAAGAAATTTCTTCTTTTGAAATTTTAACCATAAAGGTTCCAAGCTTGTCCTCATATTCATCAATCTGACCTTCAAGCTCTTTAACTTCCTCGGCAATCTTCTCATCAAAGCCATCAAGCAGACTTAACGACTTTTTGATAGCCTCAATCGAAAGAGCGGACATTTGGGTAGTATAATCAAATGCTGTTCCAACCGCAACGGCTGGCATAGTTAATAAACGGTCATCCAATATAATAATCTGCTTCTTTTCCTCGTGTGCAGGCACAACCCATTCGCAAAACTTAATAAGAGGCTTCTTAACAGGAAGTAAAATTACAGTATTAATCGTGTTAAACAATGTATGAACTATTGCAACACCCACCATTGCTATCTCGGCTTCAAGTATCTCGATACCGAATGCTCGCAATATATACATAATAATCATGCAAAATATTGAACCAAACACATTAACCGCAAAATGCATAACAACAACGCGCTTTGCAGATTTGCTCGTACCAATACTGCCGATTAGCGCAGTAACGCAAGTACCGATATTGGCGCCTAGAACCAACGGAATAGCCATTTCCCAAGTTATACCTCCCGAAAGTGCCAATGCCTGAACAATACCGATTGTTGCAGCAGAAGATTGAATAACACCTGTAAACGCAGTTGATACAAACAGGGCAATTATCGGACTTTTAAGGGTTGCTAAGAAGGAGTCGAAACCAGGTAAATCACGGAAAGAAAGCATTGAATCGCTCATAAAATCCATTCCGCAGATTAAAATTGTAAACCCGATAAAAATATTAGCAAGATTACTTTTCTTTTGGCTTTTTGAAAGCATTTGCATTGCAATTCCAATAAAAGCCAAAACAGGCGCAAAAACGCTTGGGTTTAGAATTTCTATGTACCATTTACCCTCAATTCCCGCCAAGCTTAAAAGCCAGGCAGTAAGTGTAGTTCCAACATTTGAGCCCATTATAAGACCAAATGTATTCGAAAAATTTATAAGTCCTGAGTTAACAAGACCTATAAGCATTACGGTAAATGCCGAAGAGGACTGAATTGCAACGGTTATGCCAGCACCTAAGAAAAAACCTAAAAAGTCATTAGAGGTAACCTTTTTCATGGTTTTTTCAAGGCCGCCGCCCGCCATCGTTTCAAGTCCGTTAGACATAACATTCATTCCAAAAAGAAAGAATGCAAGTCCACCAAGCAAAGTAAAAATTGAAAAAATGTCCATTTGAATCTCCTTTTTCTCCAAAAACAAACAATTTTTATTTTCCTAATAATATGAGCCTATCAAATAGACGCATACAAATATATATTATAACGTAAAATCAATATTGTCAATTAAAATTAAATTTTTAACAATATCCTGTAAACTGCATATATTATTGGGATTGATTACTTTAAATAGAATTGTATTGTAAATTCAGGAAAGCATAAGATAAACCTCCACCCATAAATATGGATGGAGGTTTCGTTATACAATTTAAAACTTTGTTTTCACTCTTTGGCAGGAAGTGCCTTAGAGAATTATATTCTTTAAAATCCTATTGCTATATGTATCAACTCATTATAATACCGACTTAATCCAACCCCAAATTGTGAAATCATCCGCAAATTTAAAGTTTAAAATACCGATTATAAATAACGCAATAACAATCAGCGGCAAAACATAAGTAAGATAAGGCTTTAACCAGCGCGGCATTTTAAGTCCTTTACCTGTATTAGCTTCTTTAAGGAAATTATCAAATCCCCATCCCTTTTTGCTAACGCAAAAAATAACATAAAGTAAAGAACCAATCGGCAAGCAGCAATTTGATACCAAGAAATCCTCTAAATCCAAAACACCGCTACCCGAAGCAAATGGAACAAAGCCTGATAAAACATTAAATCCTAATGCGCAAGGAACAGAAAGAACTAAAACCGCTAAACCGCAAATAATGCAACCCTTTATGCGACTAAGACCTGTAATCTCTCTAACCATTGCCAAAATATTTTCAAAAACAGCAATAATGGTTGACATTGCCGCAAAGAACATAAACAAGAAGAATAAACTTCCCCACCAACGACCGCCTGACATGTTATTAAAAACTAATGCCATCGACTGAAATAGTAATCCGGGGCCTGCACCGACCTCAATATCATAAGTGAAGCACGCAGGGAAAATAATCAAACCTGCCATTAAAGCAACAAATGTATCTAATCCCAAGATATGTAATGATTCACCCATTAATGAGCGCTCTTTTCCGATATAGCTTCCAAATATAGCCATTGAGCCTATACCTAAGCTTAATGTGAAAAAGGCCTGATTCATTGCTCCAACAATAACGCTTCCGTTTATTTTGGAAAGGTCGGGTTTTAAATAAAATTCGAGACCGCTTTTTGCACCATCAAGAGTAAAGCTATTGATTGCCAAAATAATCATTAGCCCAAGCAAAGCAATCATCATATACTTGGTAACGCTCTCAACGCCCTTTTGCAAACCAAAAGAAAGAATTAAAAATCCTAAAACCACAATAATGGCCATAAAACCAACCATAATCCAAGGATTTCCAAGCATATTTGCAAACTGCGCCGCGGAAACCTTATCAGAAATTGAGGTCATATCACCTTTTAGAAACTTAATAAAATAATAAAGCATCCAACCGGTAACCGAGGTGTAAAACATCATTAGCAAGAAATTAGCTGCCAAAGCCATTTTTCCGTGCCAATGCCATTTTTGACCAGGTTTTTGCAATTTATGATGTATACCAATAGGACTAGCCTGACTTGCTCTGCCCAAAGAAAATTCCATTACCATAACAGGCAAACCTAAAATAAGTAAACAAATTAAATAAATAAGAACAAACGCTCCGCCACCATATTGACCTGCCATCCAAGGAAATTTCCAAACATTTCCGCAACCGATAGCGCAACCCGCACTAAGCAAAATAAAACCTAATCTACTTCCTAATTTTTCTCGTTCCATAATACCTCTCCTTTTTATCGAACTTTAATATAAGCCAAAATCGTTGAAATTTTCACTATGTTAATTAGCCAAGCGCTTTAAGGCACTTGGCTAATAATTTCTATTTAATATGCATTATATTAAGGTCTCTTAGCTGAACATCGTCAACCTCAGCAGGAGCACCCGACATAAGCTCGCTCGAATTTGAAACCTTGGGAAATGCAATAACATCTCTAAGCGAATCGCAACCGCACATAATCA
Organism: Clostridia bacterium; assembly: GCA_017537365.1. GTDB lineage: Bacteria > Bacillota > Clostridia > Oscillospirales > Acutalibacteraceae > UBA737. The sequence goes on along the minus strand of JAFYKZ010000020.1, from coordinate 16,436 downwards.
TAACTAAACGGTCTAAACCGATACCCATACCACCATGTGGCGGTGCACCGTATTTAAACGCATCGGTTAAGAATCCAAACTTCTCATGCGCCTCTTCGTCAGAAAGACCCAAAGCCTTAAACATTTTAGACTGCAAAGCAGGGTCGGTAATTCTGATAGAACCGCTTGAAAGCTCAATTCCGTTTAAAACTAAATCATAAGCCTTTGCGAACACCTTTTCAGGCTCAGTATCAAGATATTTAATAGATTCATCCAACGGAGATGTGAACGGATGATGCATAGCATCCCAATTACCTGTTTCCTCATTATATTCAAAGAACGGAAACTCGGTAATCCAAAGGAAATTATATTTATCAGGGATAATATCAAGCTTCTTTGCAACTGTAAGACGAAGCGCACCTAAAACCGAAAGCGCGATTTTTTTGCGGTCGGCAACTATAAAGACAACATCGCCCTTTTCGGCGCCTGTTCTCTCATAAATTGCTTTCATTTCGTCCTCAGTCATAAACTTAGCAAAAGAGCAATTAGGTGTTTCCTCTGCCCAACGGATAAATGCCAAGCCCTTAGCACCGATACCCTTGGCTTCCTCGGTCAACTTGTCGATTTCCTTGCGGGTGTAAACCGAAGCGGCATTTTTAGCGGTTATAGCTCTAACCGTTCCGCCGTTTTTCACTGTGTCTGCAAAAACCGAGAAACCGCAATTTTCAACAATATCCGATAAATCCTTGATTTTCATATCAAATCGGGTATCAGGCTTGTCCGAACCATAATCATTCATAGCCTCGGTATAGGTAAGTCTCGGCAACGGAGTTTCGATATCCTCGTTTAATACCTCTTTGAAAAGTCTTTTAATATAACCCTCTGCAATAGCATAAACATCCTCAGGCTCAACGAAAGACATTTCAAGGTCTATCTGAGTAAACTCAGGCTGACGGTCGGCACGCAAATCTTCATCGCGATAGCAACGGGCAATCTGCATATAGCGGTCAAACCCTGAAAGCATTAAAAGTTGCTTATAAAGTTGAGGCGATTGCGGTAACGCAAAAAAGCTACCCTTATGAATTCTTGACGGAACAAGATAATCTCTTGCGCCCTCGGGGGTTGATTTAATAAGGGTTGGTGTTTCAATTTCAATAAATCCATTTTCATCAAAATAATCTCTTGTAACCTTAGTAACCTTATGGCGAAGCAAAATATTATTTTGAATATCAGGACGGCGCAAATCTAAATAACGGTAACGAAGTCTTAATTCCTCGTTTGCATTAGAATCGTTTAAAATCTCAAAAGGAGGGGTTTCAGAAAGACCTAAAACCTTTAAAGAATCAACCTCAATTTCGATTTCACCTGTTTTAATTTCAGTATTTATGGAAGAGCGAACTCTAACTTTACCGCTCGCCATAACAACATATTCGCTGCGAAGAGCAGAAGCCTTTTCGAAAATAGCTTTATCGGTATTATCATCAAAAGCTAACTGAACGATACCTGTTCTGTCTCTAAGGTCGCAAAATATAAGACCGCCCAAATCTCTTTGGCGCTGAATCCAACCACAAACAGTAACATAATTGCCTTCGTTATCGCGGCTTAAAGTTCCGCAATAATGAGTGCGCTTAGCACCCTCTAATCTATCTAGCATAGAATCACCTCGTAAATTCTAGAAATTAGCATTAAAATATTTCTGCAATACTCTCGAATATAATTTTGCGAATTTCTTCGCCTAATTCTTCAACCAATTCAGAAAGTTCAATTTCTCTTTCCTCGCCGCTTGCCATATTTTTCAATTTAGCTTTGCCGCTTTCAACCTCGCTATCACCTAAAACCAAAGTGAATTTAGCACCGATTTTATTTGCATATTTCATTTGAGCTTTAAGACCGCGAGAGCAAATATCGGTTTCAACCTTGTAACCCTCTCGTCTTAATTCATTACAAAGCGCAGACGCTTTAATAACCGCAGTATCTCCCAAAGGAGCAATATAAAGCTCGGTTTTCTTGGCTTCCGGAAGCTCAACCTTTTGGCTTTCTAGCACCATCATCAAGCGTTCAATTCCCATAGCAAAGCCGAGAGAAGCCATAGAAGGACCACCCATTTGACCTATAAGTCCGTCATACCTTCCGCCGCCGCAAACGGTTGACTGAGCGCCGATATCACCCGATACAAACTCAAAAACAGTTCTTGTATAATAATCAAGACCTCTAACAATATGGGGATTAACTGTATAAGCTATATCCATAGCATCAAGGTTTTTCTTAACCTTTTCAAAATGGTCGCGGCAATCATCGCAAAGATAATCAAGAACAACAGGAGCTTTGCTTGCAATTTCTGAGCAAATCGGAGATTTGCAATCGAGAATTCTCATTGGGTTTCTATCAAGTCTGTCAAGACAAGTGCCGCAAAGCTCAGCCTTTTTGCCCTCAAAATATTCTTTTAAAGCCTTATGATAATTCTTTCGGCATAGGGGGCAACCGATAGAGTTAATTTCAAGCGAAATCTTCTTAATGCCGATATTCTCCAAAACCTGACGAGCCAAGGATATAACCTCAGCATCTGCATTCGGGCTTGCCGCACCGATACATTCAACGCCGAATTGGTGGAATTCTCTAAGTCTTCCCGCCTGAGGCTTTTCATAGCGGTAGCAACCGCCGATATAACAAACCTTAACAGGCAAAGCATTATTAACAAGACCTTTTTCGATAGCACTGCGAATAACACCCGCAGTAAGCTCAGGGCGAAGAGTTATCGACCTGCCACCCTTATCATCAAAGGTATACATTTCTTTTTGAACAACATCAGTAGTATCACCAACACTGCGTAGAAAAACCTCCGTATGCTCAAAAACAGGCACACGAATTTCATTAAAGCCGTAATTATTAGCGGTTTCAAGCATTTTACCCTCAACAAACTGCCAGTTATGGCTATTATCGGGCAAAATATCGTTAGTTCCTTTTACGGCGCGATTTATTTCTGCCATTTAAAAATTCCTCTTATCCTTTTTTAACTATTTCACGCCAGTCGAGGTCGCCTCGCTCCAAGCCGTGAATAAGCATTTCTGCGGTTGCAATATTGGTTGCAACGGGTATATTATGAACATCGCAAAGACGAAGCAAAGAACGCTCGTCAGGCTCGCCTGTTTTGGGGTCAAGCGGGTCGCGGAACATAAGCAAAAGGTCGATTTCATCGCAACCGATACGGGAAGCGATTTGCTGAGCGCCGCCCTGATATCCACTTAAAAAACAGGTTATATCAAGACCGGTGGCTTCCGATACAACTTTGCCTGTTGAACCGGTTGCAACCAGGTTATGCTTACTCAAAATACCGCAATAAGCAATACAAAACTGAACCATAAGTTCTTTTTTAGCGTCATGAGCGATTAAGGCAATTGTCATTTTTTTAAACCCCTTTATATAGTTTTTAGTTTTGGTAGAAGTATTTTCTCACCTAAAAGTCTTTTAGCAATTCTTCTGAAAGAAGCCGCCGCTTTAGACTTTCTATGAAGCTTATGGTTTAACGAAAGACGGGAAATTTCCTCACTTTCGGGAACTATACCGATAAGCCTTATAGAACAGGTATCAATCATACTGTCTATATTTTTTATCTTTTCTTTCCTGCTTTGCTTATAAACAAAACGGTTAATAATAAGCCTTGAATTAATTTCCGATTTATAAAGCTCGCTACCAATAACCGAAGCATCTCTAATCGATACAGGGTCGGGCACGGCAACGGTTAAAAAGCCGGTGCTTTCAGGCAACGCCTTATATAAAGGCATATCCATACCTGCGGGAAAATCGAAAATTATAATATCAAATTTATTTTCAATATCTTTTATAAAGCTTGCGAGAGCAAAATGGTCGATAAGACCTTGCTTTGCGGGAGCGGGAATGAGCGAAAGCTTATCGTTTTTTTCATAAGTATAAACTGCGGCTTCAAGCTCTTTTCCCATAAGAACATCCGAAAGGTCAAAAACCGCCTCTTTATCTACCCCTAGCATAAGGTCGAGACATCTGAAACCCTCGTCCATATCAATAAGCAATACCTTTTTATCCATTTCGCAAAAAGCAAAGGCTAACCCAACACAAAAGCTTGATTTACCAACCCCGCCCTTGCCTGAGGTTACAGCAAAAAAACTGCTCATTTATTATACCTCGCAAAATTTTACACAATTTTAATACATTTTATCATATCAGGTTTTTATTGTCAATTTAAAACCCTTTATAAATCGACAAAATTTAACCTAACACCGTAAACGGCACATCCTCAGCAGGAGTGTTGCTATCGGTAAAGAAATATGCATCAAGGATATTTCTAACAATAGTACCTGCCGAATAACCCGAGTTTCCGTGCTCTAAAACAACCGAAATAGCAATTTCGGGATTATCAAAGGGCGCAAACGCTATAAACACGCTATGGTCAGGCTTGCCGGTTACCTGAGAAGTACCCGTTTTACCGCCGATTTTAATGGGGTAATCACCGAGCGCGGCTCGGCCTGTACCGTCAACCGTAACCGAAAGCATACCCTTTTTAACTGCTTCAAGATTACTTTCTTTAATAGAAACCTTGTTTTTAACCTCAGGCTTAACGGTTGCAAAAGTATCCGCCATATTATATGAAACAACCTTATCAATTAAGCTCGCCCTATAATGAGTTCCTCCGTTTGCAAGAGTTGCGGTATAATTAGCAAGCTGCAAGGGGGTAAACGCATTAAGCTGACCTATCGAAATCTGCAAGGTATCACCGCCGACTCCGTTAGATTTCGGCTCTAAAATAATACCTGCTGCATCGTCAACCTCAACACCTGTTTTAACCCCTAGACCAAACTGCTTATAATAATCAGTAAGCGAAATCGCACCAACGCGACGGCCTAACTCAAAGAAGAAATAGTTGCAGCTTTTTGAAAGCGCATTTGTTAAATTCATAGGTCCGTGATAATGCATACATTGAGGCTTGTAATCCCCGAAAAGACTATAAGTCTGAACACATCTTATGCTCTCGCCCTGAGTATATTTGCTATTTTCCATAGCCGCAATAGCAACGATAGGTTTAATGGTGGAGCCAACCGGATAAACACCCTGAAAAGCACGGTCGGTTAATGGCTTGTATGGGTTTGAAGCTAATTGCTCGTAATTTTCGTTCATAGTTGCCGAGTCGTAAGTCGGATAGTTTGCCGCGCAGATAACCTTACCCGAATCAATATGAACTGCAACTGCCGCGCCTGCTTTAACCGTTCCGCCCTCAGACTGCAATTTTTTTATAATCGTTTCGAGCGATTTTTGAGCTGTTTGCTGAATTTTTTTATCCATAGTAAGCATAATGGTTTTGCCTGCTATCGGTTCTTTGGTTATTTCCTTTGAAATTATGTTGCCATTAGCATCTAATTTGTATGTTACCTCACCGTCTATTCCGCGAAGATATTCTTCGCCCCATTTCTCAATACCGCTCTTTCCAACCTTATCATTATAGGAATACCCTTTTTCTTTATAGGTTTCCCAGTCCTCCTTGAATATAGGACCTACTGAACCTATAAGATTTACCGCAAGGGTTGTATCGGTGTATTCTCTGAAAGGCACAACCTCAACCGTAACCCCCGAAAGCCTGAATGAAGACTCTGAAATTCTTCTCATAAGCTCGGTTGGTATATCCTCGGCAAAGGTATAAGGATAGGAAATCGAGAAATCGGAAATTTCCATACTGTATCTTATTCCCATTATTTTGCGTTGCTCGTCTTTTTTATAATCCTCTAATTCATACCTTAAAACCATTTCATCAAAACAGTTTTTTGCGGTAGCATAGTGAGCAAGCTCTAAGGTTTCAATCAGCTTTTCCTTATCTCCGTCCTTCTTAAAGGAATAGGGAGAATTAAGCTCCATTGGAAGCTCGTCCACCCACTCGGCATTTGCTTTTTGCATCTCGTTTACGAGGGTTAAAATAATATCGTTTATATTATCACTGACATACGCTTTATTGAAAACTATGTTATAACCGTCTCGGTTAATTGCAATTTGTCTTCCATAGCAATCTATAATTTCACCTCTCGGCGCTTTTAAAACCGCTCTGAGCGCAGAGGAAGAACCATCGTCTTTATCGGTATAATCGGCGGAATGAAGCACCTGAATATTATAAACTCTGAATGAAAACAGAATTATTGCAAGCACTAACAAAATTGATAAAAATGTTAGCTTTCCTTGGCTTTTTTTCTGAAACGGCACTTCTTTTCGCCTCCTTTAATCTAATTTTTAATAATCTTTTTTGAAAAATACCTATAAATAAAATAAAACGGAATAACTAAAACCGCAGTATATGTTGCAGAAGGAAGGGCATATTTTAAGAGATAGCCCAAACTGCTGTCTATCGAGGTTTTAGAATAAAATAAAATCCATAATAAAACAAAATAAACAACCGAGCATATAAGTGCCAGCACCAAAGCGGCTTTTAAGTTTTTATTAAAAAGGTTGTTTGAAGCTAAATATACTGCAACTGCGATAAGCATAAAAGCTATCGCATTAAAGCAATAGCTTTTATAAGCTACGCTGTCTATCATAATACCGCTTATAAGCCCCCAAATAATTGCACTTCTCATACTTGAAAAAAACGCAAAACCAATAATCAGAGATAAAGGTATCATAGGGGTTGCGGTTTTTATGCTTATATCAAAAATTTCAGAAGTTTGAAAAAACAGAACTACAATAAAAATAAGTATATTGCTTAAAATTATAATGGGGTTTAGTTTTTTGCGTATCATACTATTTACTTCCCCCAACCTCTAAACCGCCTTTGCCTTCAAAGTTGGTTATAACCATAACACTGCGAATTTCCGCAATATCAACAAAAGGTTTAACCGAGGCATAAATAGAGGTATTATATTTATCGCTTCCGATAGACTGAACCGTTCCGATAAGCAATCCCGACGGAAAAATCCCCTCACCTGAGGTTACAACGAAATCGCCGATAGCAACATTGCAAGAACGGGAAAGATTATAAAAACGGGTGTTACCCTCTTCAGCCAGCTCCAATGTTCCCGAAAGAACACCCGAATCGTCCGTTCTGTCGTCAAGAGCACCTAATGTTATATCAGGGCTTAAAATAGTTATAACCTTAGAGGTTGTAAGCCCCACATCAGTTATATAACCAACAAGACCTGCATCGGTTATAACGGTATCATATTCTTTAAGACCGCTTAATGAACCTTTATTTATGGTAAAGCTCTTATAAGGGTCGTTTTTATCTCTTGCCACAAGGGTTGCAGGGCAAAACTTAAAATCGGGATTTTCATCCTTGATTTCAAGATAATCCTCATAAAACTCATTTTGCTTTACCGCCTCATCATAATCGGAAAGTTTTTTCCTGAGTTCATTAAGCTCGTTTTCAAGCTCGGCATTTTTAATCTGAGCTTCGTTACCGTCGCCTATCATTTTAACAAAATCCGAAGTCCAACCCGAAACGGTGGTAAAGGCGGTTCTGAAAGGCGCGGCAATAGTACCGAAAACATTGCTTTGAGGAGATAAATTGCCGCCTATTAAAAAGCTCATAATCGATAACGCAACCAAACAAAGCGTTATACTTAAAATAATTTTAAACTGCCTACTGCGAAAGAAAAATCGCATTTTTATCCTCCTAGATGTTATCTGAAACGCTTTCCTCTGCGGAATACATAATTTGCAAAGCCTGCATCGCCTTCAAGACGCTTTGCAGTTCCCAAAACAACACAATCAAGCGGATTTGCCGCAACGGTTACAGGTATTCCGGTTTCTTCTGCGATAAGCTCAGCTAAACCTCTTAAAAGCGCGCCGCCGCCTGTCATAGTTATTCCCCTGTCAATAATATCCGCCGCCAATTCAGGAGGGGTTTTTTCAAGGGTCAAACGGATTGTATCTATTATTTGCGAAATCGGGTCGGCAAATGCATCTCTAACCTCTTCCGAGGTTAAGGTTATATTCTTTGGCAAACCGTCAACCTGATTTCTACCTTTAATTTCAATGCTTGTTTCATTTTCATAAGGCTTTGCAGAGCCGATTTCTATTTTAATCTGCTCGGCGGTGCGTTCACCGATTAAAAGATTATATTTTCTTCTAACATAGTTAATAATAGCTTCATCAAGGTCATCGCCCGCAATTCTTATCGACTGCGCGGTTACTATATCACCAAGCGAAATAACTGCAACCTCACTGGTACCGCCTCCGATATCAACAATCATACTGCCCGAAGCATCCCAGACAGGAAGCCCTGCGCCAACAGCCGCCGCCATTGGTTCTTCTATCAAATCAACATCAGCCGCGCCTGCCTGCTTAGCGGCATCATAAACCGCATGGCTTTCAACCTCTGTGATACCTGCGGGAATACAAATAACCATACGAACTCTTGAAAACAAAGAGCCTCTGAGCGACTGATTTATAAATCTTTTAAGCATAGCGGCAGTAACATCAAAGTCGGCAATAACACCGTCTTTCAAAGGACGAACTGCAACTATTGAACCCGGAGTTCTTCCTATCATTTCCTTAGCCTCGCGACCAACCGCACGAACAGCATCGTTTCTTATATCATAAGCCACAACCGATGGCTCTCTCATTATTATTCCTTTTCCCTTTAAACAAACCAAGGTATTCGCAGTGCCTAAGTCAACACCAATATCTCTTGTAAACATATTTTTCCTCTTTCTATTTTACTTTTTATTTGGAAGTATAAAATTAATCGCGTTATGAATATTTGAAATTTTAAGTTTACCGCTACTCTCGGCAAATTCACCATCCAAGGTCCAGGAAACGGGCTGGTCTGTTTTTATTGTTATCCGTCTTGCGTGCAAAAATTCCATTCCCTCGCGGTCGAGGTCTTTTCTTAAAATACCCTCTGCCAAAGGCGGAAGTTTCAAAACATTATCAAAATTTCTAATTAAAAACATTTCAAAATAACCGTCATTTAATGCAACGGTTGAATCGTCATACTTAACAATACCACCAACCGACATTGAATTTGATATTGCACCAAACAAAAAGTCTCCCTCAATTTCACGGTCATCAGCAGTAATTTTCATATGAATCGGTTTTATCTGACCAACACTTTTAATTCCCTCTAATACATAAGCCGCCTGACCTAAAACATTTTTAAATTCCTGAGCGGTTGAATATGAAGCCGAGGTAAACGCGCCAAAGGAAGCGGTATATGAAAAATATTTATGACCGAATTTTCCAATGTCAAGCGGAGCAACAGTTCCTTCCGCGATATCCTTAGCCGCATCGGGTATTATTTTTGAAATTCCAAGTCCTGTTGACCATTCGTTCAAAGTACCCGATGGGATATAACCCAATCTGCATTCGGTTTTAGACTCCATAAGTCCGGTTATAACCTCGTTTAAAGTACCGTCTCCTCCGCAAGCCACTATAACATCATAAGCATGCTTGGAAAGCTTTGAAACCAACTCGGTTGCATCGCCCTGATGCTTGGTTGGATAAACCGTTACAATATATCCCGCATTTGAGAAAATCTCGATAACCTTTAAAAGCTGCGGTCTCATTTTTGCTCTGCCTGAGCAAGGATTAACAATAAGCAAAAGTTTTTCATTAGCCATAAAATTAACCTCTAATCTTTAACTTATCAAAATTTTTATCTGTAATTAATATCAAGAGTTGCCAAGGCATTAAGCGAGCTATCGGAAATATTACCCGATAGATATTCATAATATCCCTGAACTCCAACCATTGCCGCATTATCACCGCAATATTTAAGCGGTGGAAAATATAACTCTAAACCATTTTCCTTGCATTCGTTTTCCATTCGGCTTCTGAGCTCACTGTTAGCCGAAACTCCGCCTGCTAAAACTATTTTTTTATATCCCAAGTCCTCAGCGGCTTTAAGAGTTTTCTTAATTAGTATATCGCAAACTCGCTCTCTAACCGTTGCCGAAAGAACAGGAACATCAATTTCCTCGCCCTTTTGAGACTTGTTATGAACTAAATTTATAACCGCGGTTTTAAGACCTGAAAAACTAAAATCATATTCACCTACGGTTTTGGGTGTTGGAAGCGGATATTTTACAAAATCCGATTTGGTAGCAATTTTATCAAGAGTAACACCGCCCGGATATTCAAGCCCCATACACCTTGCGGTTTTATCAAAGCATTCGCCTGCCGCATCATCGGTTGTTTGACCGATGATTTTAAAGGATGTATAATCGGTAACCTCTGCGATAACCGTATTTCCGCCCGAAACTAAAAGACATAAAAATGGCGGCTTTAAATCTAAATGGTCTATATAATTTGCCGCAATATGCGAGCGCAAATGGTGAACAGGAATAAGAGGAACACCTAGACTTAGCGCCAATCCTTTTGCGAAGTTAACACCAACCAAAAGCGCACCGATAAGTCCCGGTGCAAATGTAACCGCAATCGCATCAATATCCTCATAAGTGATTCCTGCGGTTTTTATAGCCTCATCGCAAACGGCAGAAATTGCCTCGGTATGTCTGCGAGATGCTATTTCGGGAACAACACCGCCATAAATTCTATGTTCTGCAATCTGAGTTGCAACAATATTTGAAAGAACCTCGCGTTCTTTAACTATCGCGACCGAAGTTTCGTCGCAAGAGCTTTCAATACTTAATATTATCATTATTTAAAAACCTCTAGGTTTAAAATTCTTTTGTCATAATAATTGCGGTTTCTTCAGGGTCGCTATAAAATCTCGGTCGGCGGCCCGCTTCTTTAAAGCCGTTTTTCTCATAAAGCGAAATTGCCGAAAAATTACTTTCTCTGACCTCTAAGGAAACAAAGGAAAGATTTAAATCGGAAGCCTCAGAAAAAACGCGGTTTAAAAGAGCGGTTCCAATACCTTTTCCTCTATATTCGGGAAAAACCGCAATATTAGTTATATAACCCTCATCTAAAATGCAGTTTATGCCAATATATCCCAAAACTTTTTTGCCTTTAACACAAACGAAAAAATTCGTTCCTCTGGAATATGCATCTAACAGCACTTCCTCACTCCAAGGTGAAGCAAAGCATATTTTTTCAAGTTTGGCTATTTGAGAAATATGTTCTCTTTCGATTTTTGTTATATAAAGTTCCTCAAACTCGCCTTCATCAATAAGCAAATCAATAGCATTTATAATTTCGTCTCTGCATTTTCGGTAGGTTTCCAAATCGCTGCCAAAGGGGTCGGATATTCCGTCTCCCAGAACAAAAACCTTATCTTTACTGGCAAACATCGAAACAGCGGTTTTATGGGATAAAGACATACAGTAAATCTTATCTGCCCAAAGCAAATCAGACTGGGTTAAAGGCTCTGATATATAATCAGTCATATCAATACCGATTTCAGCCAAAACCGCCTTTGAGTTTTCGCTTATATCCTCACCATTTGCCGCAAGCCCTCGGCTTCTGACACTTAAACCGTCTATATTTTTTGATTCAAGATAACCCTCTGCCATAGGACTTCGGCAGGTGTTACCCGTGCAAACAAATAAAATATTCATAAACTATCCCTTAGCTATGAGCCAGTTTTTGCCAACATTCGCGTCCGCCGTAAGCTTAACCGCCATAGACACCGCATTTTCCATTTCTTCTCTTAAAATATCGCAAGCTTTTTCGCTATCTGCTTCTAAACATTCAACTATAAGTTCATCGTGAACTTGAAGAATAAGAGAAGCCGTTGGAAGCTCTTTTTTAAGTCTTTCTGAAACCTTTATCATAGCAATTTTTATAATATCTGCCGCCGTACCCTGAATTGGAGCATTTCGAGCAACACGCTCGCCAAAGCTTCTTATCATACCATTAGAATTATTAAGCTCGGGTAAATATCTTCTTCTGCCGAATAAAGTTTTAACATATCCGTCCGCCTTGGCGGTTTTTATGGTGTTTTCCATATATTCGGCAACACCGCTGTAACTTGCTAAATAACTCTTAATATAATTATCCGCCTCAGCTCTTGTTACCCCAATATCCTTTGATAAGGAAAAGGCGCCAATACCGTAAACTATACCAAAATTAACCGCCTTTGCCCTGCTTCTCATTATGGGTGTTACCATATCAATCGGCATCGAGAAAACCTGAGAAGCGGTTGCTGTGTGAATATCTATTCCGTTTTCAAATGCCGAAATCATATTTTCATCATTCGCAATAGAGGCTAAAACCCTAAGCTCAATTTGCGAATAATCGGCGTCGCATAAAACCTTGCCCTCATCCGCTATAAAATATTCTCTGAGCCTTTTGCCCTCGTCAGTCCTGACAGGGATATTTTGAAGATTAGGCTCTAATGAACTGATTCGGCCTGTTCTTGCCTCGGTTTGATTAAAGGTTGTATGAATTCTGCCGTCAGAAGATATGCAGGAAACCAAACCATCCGCATAGGTTGATTTTAATTTAGATAATTTCCTGTATTCCAAAATAATATTTATAACAGGATGCTTATCGACTAAACTTTCTAAAACCTCAGCATTGGTGCTATATCCGCTTTTGGTTTTCTTTTTGGCAGGAAGCCCTAATTTTTCAAATAGCGCCTCACCTAGTTGCTTTGGAGAATTAAGGTTGAAATTATATCCAACAAGAGAGTAAACCTCATTTTCCAAAACCGATATTCTATCGCCCAATTCTAGCGATAATTTTTCAAGACCTTCCTTATCAACCAAAAAGCCTTTGATTTCCATATCGGCTAACACGCGAGCCAGAGGAATTTCTATATTTCTTAAAAGCTCTGACTGAGCAGTTTTTTGAAGCTCGGTTTCAAGTTTATCGCAGGTATCTGAGAAAAGACAAGCCGATTTTAAAAACTCATCTGCTTCGCCCTTAAACTCAGGCATTATAGCCGAATATTCCTGAGCTAAACGAGAGGGCGAATAATCAGAAGATGAGGGATTGCATAAATATCCCGCAAGCTGAGAATCGAAAACAATATTTTCTATATCCGCATATTTTTTAGAAAGATTTTTATAATCGTGAACCCTTTTTGCGATTTTTTCATTTTTAAGAATTTCTATTAACTGAGCCTCATTGCAATAAGCCACTGTATCTTGTGAAACCACCGCAATATTATCATTTTCTATAAAAATATCGGCATTGCTTTTTGGCATAACCTTTTCTGAAACGGTTATTTCTTTTTTATCACTTTCTTCAAGCATAGAAAGTTGTGTGTTAGAAGCTTCTATTCCCATCTTTTCCATAAGCTTAAAAAATTCCAAACGAGTCATAAGACGGGTAAGCTCAGCAATATTTTTTTCTTTTATTTTATAACTTTCAATATTAGTATCAATCGGAGCGGTTTTGCAAATAGTTCCGAGCCTTCGGCTTAAAAATGCATTATCTTTATCCGCAACAAGCTTTGCTTTAACTCCTGCTTTAATATCAAGTTCATCAATATTTTCGTAAATATAATCTATCGTATGAAAACGGGTAATCAAATCGGTTGCGGTTTTCTCGCCAACCCCTGCAACACCGGGGATATTATCTGAGCTATCCCCCATAAGTGCTTTAAGCTCTATCATTTCGCAAGGGGTAAGACCATATTTTTCAAATAAAGCCTCTTTATCATAATTTATAATTTCCGGTCTGCCCATTTTGGTGGCAGCAAGAAGCACGCGGGTTTTATCCGAGATTAACTGCAAGCTATCACGGTCGCCGGTTGAGATAACACATTCATCACCGTTATTCTCGCAAACCGAAGCCAAAGTTCCTAAAATATCGTCCGCCTCAAAGCCCTCACATTCAACACAGGTGTATCCTGCAAGCGAAAGCCATTCCTTTAAAATCGGCATTTGGGAATGAAGTTCCTCAGGCATACCCTTTCTGCCCACTTTATATAGCTCATATTCTTTATGGCGGAAGGTTGGAGCTTTAAGGTCGAAGGCAACTGCAACACCGTCAGGACTCTCGTTTTCTATGAGACGGTTTAAAATATTTATAAATCCATAAACCGCATTTGTATAAACTCCGTCCTTTGTTGAAAGCAGTTTAATACCGTAAAAAGCGCGGTTTATAATGCTGTTACCGTCAATCGCCAGAAGCTTCAAAATCCCAACCCCTTATACTTATATTATAATCTATAATAGTATAACATATTTTTACCAATATGTCATCAATATTTTTAATTTTTTTACAATGTTAATAGATATTTAAAATTTAGGTTCTATTGACTTATTTTGAAAGATGTGATAATGTTGTTTTAAAACAAACAATTAAGGTGTTTTATGAGGATAGGAAATGTTGAAATAAATGGTTTTGCGGCATTAGCGCCTATGGCGGGTGTGGCAGATAGAGCTATGCGAGAAATCTGCATAAAAAACGGTGCCGCTTTTTGCGTTGGTGAGCTTACAAGCTCTAAAGGAATATCCCTCGGAGATAAAAAATCCAAGAAGCTTCTTTCCTTTGGTGAGAACGAGCGACCGATAGCCTCGCAGATATTTGGCAGAGAACCCGAAACCATGGCAGAAGCCGCCAAAACCGCGCTCGAATTCAAACCCGATTTTATTGATATTAATATGGGTTGCCCTGCCCCTAAGGTTGCAGGAAACGGTGGCGGAAGCGCTTTAATGAAAACCCCTAAGCTTGCGGGCGAAATAGTTAAAGCTGTTGTAAATGCAGTTGATATTCCCGTAACAGTTAAAATGCGAGCCGGTTGGGATGAAAACAGTAAAAATGCGGTGGAACTTGCCAAAATCTGTGAAAACGCAGGCGCTTTCGCAATTACTGTTCACGGAAGAACCAGAATGCAGATGTATGCTCCCCCTGTTGATTTGGATATTATAAAAAAAGTTAAAAAAGCGGTTAAAATCCCTGTTATTGCAAACGGTGATGTTAAAGACGGCGAGTCGGCTAAAAATATGTATGAAAAAACCGAATGCGATTTCATTATGGTGGGGCGTGCAGCCGAGGGAAATCCCTTTATTTTTGCCGAAATAAATGCATTTTTAAAGGGTGAAAGCTATAACCCACCCACCTTAGAGCAAAAATTTAAAGCTTTAATGGAACAAGTAGAGCTAATGCAAAAATATAAAGACCCTCATATAGCAATTTTAGAATCGAGAAAGCATACCGCTTGGTATATGCAAGGTCTAAAAGGCGCGGCAGCGTTAAGAAGACAATGCGGAGAAATCTCCTCTTTAAAGGATATCGAGCTTATTTGCGAAAAAGCACTTGAACAAAACCGTAATTTGTGGTAAAATTTAGTTTTGTAAGATACTGAAAGGATATGAAATTATGTCAGGACATTCCAAATGGAACAATATAAAAAAGAAAAAAGAGAAAACCGATGCCGCAAAAGCAAAGATTTTCACCAAAATAGGCAGAGAAATTGCTGTTATAGTTAAAACCGGCGGTGCAAACCCCAATGAGAACAGCAAGCTTAAAGATGCTATCGCAAAGGCAAAGGCTGCCAATGTTCCAAACGAAAATATCGAAAGAATCATTAAAAAAGCCGCAGGAGACGGCGAGGCTAATAACTACGAGGAGTTAATCTACGAGGGTTACGGTCCTTCGGGAGTTGCAGTTGTTGTTGAAACCTTATCCGATAACCGCAATAGAACCGCAGGTGAAATGCGCCATTATTTCGATAAATGCGGCGGTAATTTAGGTCAGTCAGGCTCGGTTATGTTTATGTTCGACCGCAAGGGTGTTATCGTAATCGAAGGCGAAGGCTTAGACGAGGATACTGTTATGGAAGCCGCTCTTGAAGCAGGTGCAGAGGATTTCAGCTTCAATGGTGATGTTTTCGAGATTTTAACCGGTCCAAACGATTTGGGTGCTGTTCGTGATGCTCTTGAAACAGCAGGTTACAGCTTCCTTTCCGCAGAGGTGGCATATATACCTCAGACTATGACCTCTTTGACCGATGAGGAAGCCATTACTAAGATGGAAAAGCTTATTGATATGCTTGAAGAAAACGATGATGTTCAGGCAGTTTGGCATAACTGGGAAATGCCTGATGAGGAATAATTAAAAAATATCGAATAAACCTAAAAATATCCACTAGCCTAGCTAGTGGATATTTCGTTTTCACGCCTTTTTTGCTATTAAGAGAACTGGCGTGCCCGTCGCGGCATGAGCGACAATATAATATTTTCAGCTAAACAAATAGTTATAACCGCTTTTTTAAGTCGTTTTTCTTGCAATTTCAATATTTGTATGGTAATATAATTGTGCTACACGAATTGAATATAACTCTACATGGGGGAAAACTACCTTAGTAAAAGGTGTTTACCTCTTTTCCCGTGTGGAGTTAATTCGTGTAGCAACGACCGAGGGAAACACTTTTTCAGCACACCTCTCGGGGTGTGCTTTTTTATTGAGGTACATTATGGAAAATAAAAAATTATCAACTAAACGAATTGTTATTGCAGGTTGCAGAGATTATAATAATTATAGCGAAGCGAAAGAATTTATTGATATATGTTTATCTAATGTTCGAAAAGAAAATAATATTGTTATTGTTTCAGGTGGTGCAAAAGGAGCAGACGCGATTGGAGAGC
>JAFYKZ010000019.1 GCA_017537365.1 Clostridia bacterium | reverse complement strand
CGGACTAATTTGTTAAAAAGCCGCGGTACGCGTCAGCGTTACCGCGGCTTTTCGCCTTTTATTCCATCAAAAATTTATCTTTTTTAGGTGCGTAGCAGTTTTTAGGTGTGAAATTCGCTTTGTTATCGAAGTTGCAAAACCTTGGAATACTTTGTGTATTCCAAGGTTTTGCGACAATGAGGCAGAGTGAATTTAACCTTAAAAACCGATTCTGCTCTATGGAATGAGCCCCAAGAGGTGCTTTTTTTATCTTTATATTGAGATTTAATACCCAATCCATACTCCGAACAGAAGCAAAAATAACGAGATTCCAAAAAGTAGAAGTTGCAGTTTCCAGGTCCATTTGAGCCACTTGAAGTATGAAACGTTAGCCATAGAAAGACCGATAAGAAGTACGGGATTTGTCGGCAATATAACGTCGGTAAATCCGTCTGCCATACAGTAGGTAAGAATGACGAGTTGAGGGGAAATTCCCAAAGCGTTTGTGATGGGAAGGATTATCGGCATTACAAGGAAAATCTTTGCCGATGCCGAGCCGATGAAAAGTTGTAAAAATAGTATCAGGAAAAAGATTAAAATTATTGCTACGAAGGGACTTTTTCCGTCAAGAATGTTTATAACGTAATTCAGAACGGTATCGATAATTCCGCCCTCCTCCATAACGAGTTTTACAGAGGATGCAATCGCAATCATTATTACGGCGGGTATCATAGCGGCGGCGCCTTGCAAGAAGTAGGAAATTACCGAACCCAATTTCTTTGATACGATAAATCCGCAAACAATTCCAGCAATCAAGAAACTTGCCGCAAGTATCGGTATTGCAAAGCCCGAAATTTCACGTATACAGGCAATTGCCAACAGCACGACGGCCTGAATGATGAAAAACCAGGAATACACACCGAAAATCTTGTTCTGGTCGACCGATTCGCTTTCAAATTCACCGCTTAAATTTTCACGTCTTTTTTGGTCCTGTTCGTATGTAAGAGATGCTTTAGGGTCTTTCTCGATTTTCTTGAGGTATATCATCAAAAACCAACAAAGCACGATATAAGTGATTACGAAAAACACTATACGAAGCCAAACGCCCGAAGAGGTCGGAATGTCGGCATACTGTGCTGCGGTGCCGACTGAAAAGGGGTTGGTAATAGCGGTGCAAAAGCCGAAACAAGCCGCAAGCAGACAAGCGCCGAGACCCACCATAGTATCCATATTCATTGAAAGCATAAAGACGATGATAAGAGGCAACAAAGTTACGAGTTCCTCGAACATACCGAACAAGGAGCCGAAGAGCATAAAAATCAAAACGGTAATGCAAACTACGGGGCCGCCCTTGTCACGAAGGCGGTTCATGATATACATAATAATGGATTTTACGCCGCCCGTTTTCTCAAGAAGGTTGAAAATGCCGCTCATAACAAGCAAAAATATGCTTATCATTATAATCGTGACGCCATCTGCCGAGCCGAAAACTCTGACAGGCGCCGTAAGCACTCTTAAAAATGAAATTCCTTTAATGCCTGATTCCTGATAGGTGCCTAATATTATATTGTCATTACTATCTCTTTCAAAAGAACCCTGCGGAATGAAATAGGAGAGTGAAGCGCAGAAGAAAAGGATCAACAATAAAACCGCGGCAACGGTTATAAACGAACGTGCGCTGATGTTGGCAAACGCCTTTTCCTTTTTCACGACAGGTTTAGTTTGTGTAATAATAAAAAGCCCTCCTCTTTTTTTGTTACATGTCCTTAACTGTTGTATCATACAGAAGCATTGAGGCAATATACCAATCAACGCAACTGCGTTTGTCTTGCGGTACGAAAAAGAGAATTTCAGTACCGTTGTATATTTCAAAGTTCTGCCCCGCACCGAAAAGCAGTCTGTAAACCCTTTCGATCGGGAATTGGATTTCGAAGTCTTCGCCGTCTTTTGAGCCGCTGTATTCAAGACCGCTCCGACTCAATTTGCAAACGCCTTTTCCTGCCTGTCGGGTAAGTCCTCTGCCGCTACTTGGCAGTCGGAGTTCAACCTCGCAAGAAAGGGAAAAGTTTTCATTTTCGGTAATCTCTTCAAGCATTTCTGCTTTTTGCCAATCATACCATTCGGCAAGGTTTTTGAAAGTAAAGTCCTCATCAAACGAATATCGGTTGTCAAGTGAGGTGAGGTATCCGCAATCTTCACAAAAGACCTTGTCTTTTTTTGTAATCAAGGTGTGCTTTTTATGGCATTTGGGACAGGTGTTCAAAATGTTTTCAAGTCCTTCAGCTATACGCCTTGAGCGGTATTTAAGGTTGGGTCTGCTTTCGAGCCATTCGAATTCATTATAATAAAGGCGCTCGGTGATGCCTTTTTCGATTTCTTCAACCGATAATTTTGCAACCTCGTCGGCGGTGTATAAAATATCCAAAGTCGCTTCGACGACCGATCCTCGTCTGAATCCTTTGCCCCATTTGGGGTCGGCAAGGTAATCTCCGTTAAACAAAATTGTATAAACGGGAACTCCTGATTTTTTTATGAATGAAAAGGTGCTTTTTTGAATATCTTCAAATCTGCCAGTGGTTGAAAGTCTTGCTTCGGGCATCATACCGAGAATGCCGTCGTTTTTCAAAACTCGGATGCAGTTTTTGGTGCTTTCGGTATCCATTGCGAACATACTTTTCGGGAAACCGCCTATGCTTCTTATGAGCCAATTCAGCACCCTGTCATAGAAATAAAGTCGGGCAACGATAAAGTTGGGACTGAATTTTCTTAAAAGCGAAGCCGAGAAAATGAAATCAATGAAAGAACCGTGGCTGCAAAGGACAATCGCAGGACCTTGCAGTTTGCCGACCTTGTTGACAGACTTTATGTGTACTCCGCAGATATAATAATAAAATCTGATTGTAAAGTACAAGACGTCAAGCATAAAGCGGTTGGTTTTTCTGACGCTTGTTTTTGATTTCGATTTGCTTTCTTCTGCAAAATTGTTAAGTTTTGTAAAGAAGAAATCACGCTTCAGATATAAAACTATCAACAGAGCAATAAGCACCGCAAAGATACAAACGGTAACAATCCAGTTGGATACGATTGCGATGTGACCAAGCCCGACACCAATGCAAACTGAAGGAAAAGCGCCAAGCAAAGTGATGGTAATATATCGGCGGTAGCGCATATTGGTAGTAGCCGCAAAGAAGCAAATCATACCGTAGGGTATTGCGGGAAGAAAATATAAAATGAAAATTATCAGAACCAATTTGTTCGAATGTGCTATTTTTTCAAGGTCAAGACCAAGTTTTTTAACAAAAAATCCTCGGAGTTTGTCACCAAAGGTTTTGTGAAGTAAATAGATAAGGGTGTTTCCGATGAAAACGCCTATCATACAGCAAAGCAGACCGACAAGGAAGCCGAAGGTTACGCCCGAAAGCACCTGCACCGGCTCGGCGGGAAGGAAAGCGCAAACAACCTGCAAGGCGGCAAGAATGACAATGGTTATATAACCTCGCCAACCGAAATCGTTTAATTTGTCACGAAGTTCATCGTTTGAAAGGTGGTCTACGAATATGCTTTTGAGCAAATCGAAGTTGTCACCCGAAAAAACGAACAACAGCAGCAAGGAAAGAAACACGGTAAGTCCGAGCGCAAGATAGAGTTTAATCTTGGTTTCTTTTTTAATTGTCAAAAATAGCCCCCCTTTATCCCATAATCAAAATCATTATATCATTATTCGACAAATAATTCAAGACAAACAAAGTCCGAAACACTTAAAAAACCTCCGCCGTATTTTTGGCGGAGGTAGTAAAATTATATGATATTTATTTTGTAGTATTCCTTTTAATGAATTGTGAAGTTATGAGATATTCTCTGTTGGTTATGCTTTTTGATTTTATGTCTGATGTGATGTCGGCTAAAACGTCGTCAAAAATTTCGTTGTGATTAAAACCGAGGGTGGAAACGCCACCGAACGCCCATTTTGTTGCCGACACGTTGTTAATGCCGACCACTTCAACATCATCGGGTATTGAAATGCCTCTTTTTTGCAGAGTGTCGATAAGTCCGAATGCGATTTCATCGTAAGCACAAATGACGGCATCGGGCAAGGAGCCCATTTCAAGCAACTTTCGGGCAATGCTTATTCCTGCATTTTCGAACCTGCCATCGCCGACTATTACCTCACCGGCAACAAAAACGTTGTGAAAAGAGGCTTCTTTTGATGTTGTTAATTTTTCGGAAGCAAAGCAGACCTTTTTCCAATGGGGATTTGCCGATTTTATAAGCTCGAAACCGTACTCAAGATTTGTAAAGATATGAGAGCCGTATGGATGCTCTTTGCCGAAAACGATATGAGGAGTTTTGCCGAAATTAATATCCTTGCCGTAGCCCGAAAGGTTTATAACGGCATCTATTTTGGTATTTTCAAAGCAGGAAGCGAGTATTTTCAAGTATCTTTCGGTGTCAAACGAAGCGTTGTAGACAACCACGTTATAAGAAAGTTTATTGGCAGCGGTGGTTATCGACTCGACCATGGCAGAATAATGCGGACTTATAACCTCGGGACAGACGACGGCTATGTTGAGTTCACTCGATTTGCGGTTTTCGGCGGAAATACGTTTTTTCTCCCCGAAATATCCGCACTCCTCCGCAGCGGCAATTACGCGCCGTCTTGTTTCTTCAGAAACATCGAAGGAATTTTTGAGCGCCTTTGATGCGGTCGAAACCGAAACGTTTGCAAGTTCAGCCACCCTTTTAAGTGTCACAATGCTCACCCCTTAAGTCTACTATTATCAATTATACTCTTTTTAATATAAATTGACAAGCCTATCATCATAACAAAGGTCACAAGGGATAAAATCTGCTGTGCATAAACAGTAGCGCCGAAAAGGGAATTTCCTCTGCTTTGAATAAATGCCACAAAGGGACTTGCGGCAAGGGTGGTGAAAAATCCCGCAAATCCGTAGGCGGTATTTTTAATTGCGAGAGCATCACTTCGAAGCTCGTGAGGCACTACATCCAAAATGATATTCATAAGCGCCGAGTTGATACCTGCCGTTGCTACCGCGTGCAAAACCGTATAAAGCATATACATAACGTGTCCGTTTTCTCGGACAGTAAAAATATTTACGCCAAACGAGATGCCGCAGATAAGCATACAAAGGCAAAACATTTTTGCAAAAGAGTACTTATCGGCATATTTTCCCCAATATGGCTCAAAGCATATTCTCACAAGGCAATAAACCCCGTGGACTATCTGGCTGTAAAAAAGGGTAAAGCCGAGCTCTTTTAATTGATATGTACCATAAAAAGAAACCGAGATATAGTTTGCGACATTATATAAAACGCAAACCAATACCGCCCTTAAAAACGCCTTGTTTTTTATAAGCAAGGAAAGTCGGTTTTTTACAGGGGCGGTGGCAAGTGCCGTGTCGCAGGGCTTCTCTTTTGAAAAAATATATGTGCAAAAGTGGATTACCATTAAGAAGAAAAGGGTAACAGCGCATACAAGAAATGAGCCGCGCATATTTCCCGAATTGGCAAGGGTGTCGCTGACATATCCCATAGCCATCGAAAAAACCACACCGACTCCGAGAGATATCATTTGCTTGAAGGAGGTGAAAATGCCTCTTTTCGCATCGTCTACAAGCTCCATAAACCAGCTGATTTTGGGAGAGTTAAAAACCTTAAGCAAAATGTTTCCGCCAAGCATACAGAAAACAAAAATCGCAATTTTAAGGTTTTTATTAAGCGGCACGAGGGGCACGACATATATAAAAACAAACAAAAGCTCATTTATAAGTCCCGAAATGATGACCGGCTTTTTGACTCCGTTTTTTCTCGAAACAAAGAGTGAAAAGAGCTCAAAGCCGCAGCCGAGCGAGGTAAAGGCGGTTATAATTCCCGTAAGAGAATCCGAAACGCCGAGCGTTGTGGAAACCTTTGCAATAAAGGTGCCCGTCAGCAGCAGAGATGAAAGATATTCAACAAGCGCCTCAAAAATATATAGCACTCGGCTTGTTTTGTAAATGTCCTTTTGTACGGTCATTTTTATCTCCCCTCTCCATTCTTCGCACAACATTATATATCTACTGCGGCGCTCGGTCAATAAAACAGACATCGAAATATTTTCGAATTGAAAACAAAAGAAATCCCCCGCCGATAATTCGGCGGGGGAAAATATCAATCTAAACCATAGAAGAAATCATCATAAGAACAAGAGTATATCTTTTTCAGTTCAACAATAACACTTGCTCTTATGTTCAATTCACCCGATTCGTATTTCGCATAGGTTGTTCTTCCTATATCGCAACCCCTTCGCTGCAATTCGGCGCAAAGCTTTTCTTGAGACAAACCATAAGCATCTCTCAACCTGCGCAAATTGTCTCCCATATTTAAGTCGCGTCTGATTTTTTGTTCCATAGCACACCTCAATTGACCAGTATTGGTTGCAACTGCTTGTATTGTATGCTATACTTAAACAAAATATTGACCGCTATATTGGTCAACTTGTGGAGAAGGATATGATTTGCACATTTTTTGGTCATAGAGATGCAAGCATAAAAATTGAAAGCACACTTAAAAGTTTTTTAGAAGAAATTATTCAAAAAGAAAAAGCCGATATTTTTTATATCGGCAGTCAAGGCGATTTTGATTTTATGGCAAAGAGGCTGTTGATACAATTAAAAAACAAATATCCACATATAAAGATTATTATAGTTTTAGCTTATATGCCGAAAATGACAGACGAGACAAATATCAGAGGATGCATAGAAACCATTTATCCCGATGGATTGGAATATACCCCAAGGCGCTATGCGATAGACCGCCGAAACAGATGGCTGGTTGAACATAGTGATCTGGTAATTACATACGTTACAAGAAATTTTGGCGGCGCAGCAAAATTTAAGTCACTTGCTATTTCAAAAGGAAAAAGAGTAATAGAAATCAGCGAAAAATAAAGAGCACAGAAACATTTCTGTGCTCTTTGTTTTATAATCTTTCAAATTCCTCAAGTGCCGATTTGAAGGATTCCATACAAGAATCAAATGCATCGGTTTTTGTAAGGTCAACGCCCGCAAGCTTTAGTAGCTCTACGGGGCTGTCGCTTCCGCCCGAGGATAAAAACTTGAAATAGTCGGCAACGGCGGGCTCGCCTTCTTTTAAGATGCGCTCTGCAATGGATACGGCAGAGATGATGCCCGTTGCATACTTATATACATAAAAAGCTCTGTAAAAATGGGGGATTCTCGCCCATTCATAAGCTATTTCATCATCAGAAATCACAGCGTCGCCATAGTATTTCTTGTTCAGCTCAAAATACTTTTCGCACAAGGCGTCTTTTGTAAGCGGAATATCCTTTTCTGCCATATCGTGAGCAATATATTCAAATTCGGCAAACTGTGTCTGTCGGAAAAGGGTGGATTTTAATGTGTCGAGATAATATGAAAGCAGATATTTTTTGAGCTTTTGGTCATCGGTATTGGCAAGAAGGTGCTTTATAAGTAAAATCTCGTTTACCGTACTTGCAACCTCTGCCACAAATATTCTGTAGCCCGATTTTTCCTGCGGCTGATTGCACTCCGAAAAATATGAATGCATAGCGTGGCCAAGCTCGTGAGCAATTGTGAAAACATCGCTTGTTGTCGGCTGATAGTTAAGCAAAACATAAGGGTGGGCAAGACCCCAAATACTTATACTGTAAGCGCCGCTTCGTTTGCCCTTGGTTTCCTCTACATCTATCCAGCCCTCATCATGAGCCCTTTGCAAAAGCTCGGCATATTCCGCACCCAAGGGTGCGAGTCCCTTTTTGACAATTTCGAATGCCTCATCATAAGAAACCTTGATTTCGGCATTTTCTACAAGGGGAGTATGAAGGTCATACATGTGAAGCTCTTTATACCCCATAAGCTTTTTGCGGTCGGCAAAATAGCGGTGTAAAAGAGGAAGCGACTTGTTTACACTTTCAAGAAGGTTTTCATAAACCTTTACATCTACATCCTCCCCGAAAAGTGCCTCTTGCAAGGTCGAGTCAAAATGTCTTGCACGCATGAGGAAAACATTTTTCTCAACATTTCCCACATAAGCGGCGGTTATAGTGTTTATAAGTCCCATATATGCCTTGTAATATTTCTTGAAAACCTTTTTGCGAAGGCTTCTGTCGGGGCTTCGAAGCAAAACCCCGTAGGTGCCGTGCGAGATGCTTGTTTTTTGACCGTCCACAGTAATTGTAGGGTAGGGAAAATCGGCATTGTCAAGCATATTAAAAACCTGACGGTACCCCCCGAAAACCTTTGCCCCTTGGGAAAGCAGCGCCTCGGTGTTTTTGTCCAGTACGTGCGGCTTCTCCTTGATAATAAGGCGCAGAGTATAGTCGTAGTCCGAGAATTTTTCATCTCTTGCAAAGCTTTGGAGCAATTCGGTAGGCAGGTTGGAGAGCTCAGGGTTTATAAATGCCGTATTAAGAGCAACCTTCATACCAAGACTGTTGGTTCTCGATATAAGCGCCGCATATTTGGAATCCCTTGTGTCCTCGTCATGCTTCATAAAGGCATAAACGTTGAGCTTTGATAAATCTGCCGAAAGGGAATTGAGCTTTTCAAAGCATTCAAGCAGAGTATCTGCGTCGCCGAGCTTTCCCTCAAATTCGGAAAAGTCAAGCCGTGTTTCACAATTTGCAAAAAGTGTTTCCCATTCCTGCTCGGTGGCAAAAATGTCACTTGTATTCCATTTAAGACGCTCTGCCACGTCTTTTCTTTCTTTAAGCATATTTACTCCTTAAATTTCGAGATAACCCTTGAGCACTTTTAATGTATTGGCAACTCCGTCCTTATGGCTGCGCTCATATCCGTGACTTGCATAAACTCCGGGGCCTATAAGACCGTGCTTTATATCGGCGCCCGAGCGAAGAGTCGCCTCAACATCGGAGCCATAGTAGGGATAAATATCAACGGCATAATCCGCGCCCTCTTTTTTTGCGGCATCAATAAGCTTGGTTACGAAATCATAGCTGTAAGGTCCGCCCGCATCCTTCGCACAGATGGAAACCTGCTTTTCGGTGCAGGTGATACCCTCTCCGACACAACCCATATCAAGACTGAGCGCCTCGGTAATGCCGGCGGGTACCGATGCGGAGCCGCCGTGATTTACCTCTTCATAAACTGTTATATGTGCATATAGCGGTCTTGTCGGTTTTTTGCCGCTATCCTTAATATACTTCGCAATACCTAAAAGTATACCGACCAAAAGCTTATCGTCTAAAAATCTCGATTTGATATATCCCGATTCGGTGACTCTTGTCCTCGGGTCAAAGCAAACGATATCCCCGACCTCAATCCCAAGCTCACGGGTGTCCTGCTCGCTCTTTACGTCCTCGTCGATTACAATTTCGGTAGTATCAAAGCTGCGCTCGGTCTTGACAAAATTTGCATTAACGTGAGCAGATGCATTTATAAGCTGCATTGTGCCGTCATAAACCTTGCCGTTTCGTGTATAGATACGGACATTTTCCGCCTCGGTGTTATTGGCATTAAGTGCACCGAGAGGAGCAATTTTGAGCCGTCCGTTTGGCTTTATTTGTGCAACCATACTGCCCAGAGTATCGGCGTGTGCCTCAAGCAAGATTCCGTTTTCGTTTCCGCCGTTCAAGGTAACAACAAGTCCGCCCTTTACGGTTCGCTCGGTTTCATATCCGAGCGCCTCAAACTCCTTTTCAACCCAGTCGATTGCGGCGTTTGTAAAGCCCGTGGGACTGTCTATGCCCAAAAATTCCACCGCTTTTTCAACCGAATAATCAGTATATTTCATATCCATTATTTTTCCCTCCGAAAAATATAATTCTTCCTAAAAATCATACCAAATATTACTACAAAAAACAAGTAGGCAAACCAAAAGGTCTGCCTGAAATTTATTCTTCATATCCGTTAGGATTATTTTTCTGCCAGTTCCAAGTGTCAACACACATTTTTTCGATGCCGAGCTCCGCCTTCCAGCCGAGCAATTTTTCTGCCTTTTGGGCATTTGCATAAACTTCATCGGGGTCGCCCGCGCGTCTTGGTGCGATAACATAGGGGATAGTAATTCCGCTTGCCTTCTGGAATGCATCCTTAAGTTGCAAAACAGAGCAGCCGTTACCCGTTCCGAGATTTATTGCCTCGCAAGCCTTGTTTTCGAGCACCCACTCGATTGCTTTTACGTGACCTTTTGCAAGGTCTACCACGTGGATATAATCTCTGACACCCGTTCCGTCGACCGTATTATAATCGTTTCCGAAAACGTTTAGCTTTTCAAGTCTGCCGACGGCTACTTGTGAAATATAGGGCATAAGGTTATTGGGAATACCCTTGGGGTCTTCGCCGATAAGACCCGACTCGTGAGCGCCGATGGGATTAAAGTAACGAAGCAGAGCAACACTCCACTCTTTATCCGAAGTCCAAAGGTCGCGGAGTATATGCTCGATAAAGAGCTTTGTTCTGCCGTAAGGATTTATGGCTCCCGTCGGCATCGTTTCAACAAGTGGCATAACATCAGATGTGCCGTAAACCGTTGCAGAGGAGGAGAAAACAATCTTTTTAACATTTCTCTCTTTACAAACATCGCAAAGCACAAGGGTGGAATCAATATTGTTTTTATAGTATTCAAGGGGGATTTGGTTTGACTCGCCGACCGCCTTGTGACCTGCAAAGTGGATAACCGCCGAGATTTCGTGCTCATCGAAAATCTTTTCGAGGGCGGCCTTATCGCGCACATCATTTATGTAAAGAATCGGCTTCTTGCCGCAGATTTTCTCGATTCTGTCAACAACCATTGCCTTGCTGTTGTTAAGATTATCGATAATAATCGGCTCGTATCCCGCATTTATAAGCTCTATGCAGGTATGGCTTCCAATATATCCGGCACCGCCGGTGACAAGAATTTTTTTCATTACAAATACTTCCTATATAATATTGTGTATAATAAATATATACCATTTAAAATATCCTTGTCAATAGCGTGAACGCTTAAGCCGATAATATTTTGTTGTTTCGGCGCAGGCGGTGTGTTATAATAGTAAAAAATATTGAAATATTATAAAAAATCCCCCACTCAACCAACGGTGTGTGTACTTTTTTCAAAAAGGCATATATACTGATAAACGAAAGGAGACGGCTTATGGATCAGATAAAAATAGGAAGATTTATTGCTGAGTGCAGAAAAAACGTTGATTTGACACAAATGCAGTTAGCGGAAAAACTCGGCATCACAGACAGAGCCGTGTCAAAGTGGGAAAGAGGCAAAGCGCTGCCCGACACTTCGATTATGCTTGAGTTGTGTGATATTCTTTGCATCAGTGTAAAAGAATTATTAAGTGGGGAGAAAACAGATATGGAAGATAATCATAAAAACGAACAACTTTTGCTCGATATGGCAAAGGAGATAGAAAATAAAAACAAAACCATTTGGCGAACAATGTGGGTGATTATGACGGTAAGTATAATTGCACTCATTGCAGGAATATTCGCCGTTGCGTTTTTAATGCCCGAGGGCGTGTGGCAACTTGTTGCGATGATAGGACTTTGCGTCTTGTTCCTGCCTAGTTGTTTCTATGCATTAAAACTTGAGGTCAGCGTGGGCGCTTACAAGTGCAAAAACTGCGGTCACGAAATTGTCCCCACCTATACCGAGGCGCTCAATGCAATGCATATGGGTACAACCAGATACTTAAAATGTCCCAATTGCGGCAAACGCACCTGGTGCAAAAAGGTGTTGAATAAATAAATTTTAAGGAACGGAATTTTCCGTTCCTTTTTTATTCCTCATAAGCGCTTCTTAATTTTTCGAGGGCTTTTTTCTCAATGCGAGAAACGTAACTTCTTGAGATTTTAAGGCGTTTTGCCACCTCTCTTTGAGGCATTTCATCAAATCCGTCGAGACCGTACCGCAATTTTATAATTTCTTTTTCTCTTGGGTCGAGTTTTTCTTTTATAAATCCCGACAGTTTCTGGGAGTGTATCAATAAATCAATGTCTTCTTCTAAATTGCGTTCGTCGGCAATCACGTCGATAAGGGTAAGGGCGTTTCCGTCACGGTCGGTGTCAATCGGCTCGCTGATGGAGACGTTGTTCGCCGATTTTTTCTGATTACGGAAGTACATCAGAATTTCGTTTGCTATCCTCACACAAATCGGTTTTAGTATGACGACCAAAATCCTCAGTAGAATCTTCGTCGTAATCTACGTCCAAAAACTCTATGAGTTCTTCGTCCTCATCCGTATCTATTTCAATGTGTTTTATGTAAGGTGTGATATCGGGTAGCTCAATATCACCGTCCTGCGAACCGAATAAAATAACGTGTGCGTTTTCGCCATCCCAAATTACACGGCGTACAATGCTCCCGATAGCGGCTCTCTTTTGTTCGTAGGACATATCATCAATAGTGTTTTTGAATACCGAAAGCATTTGACGAAGCACGTCAAACTCAATGTCGCTGAAAGCGTGTTCGGCGGTAAGACTTATCATTTCGTCAATACCCTGTGAGATTTTATCTATTTGGGTATTCAGTTCGTTAATGCGGGTAACTATTGATTTTTTAGCAGAATTATCATCCAACTCGGCAAGTGTATCTATGAGTGAGCTGACCTTTTTCTCAAGGTCGGCTTTTTCTTTTTTCATCGCACTTAACTTCTGCTCATACTGCTCACGGTTGCCGGTGTAGAAAATTTTACTTTTTTCAAGCTGCTTGACAAAATCACTTTTTTCGTCTGCGAGTTGCTTGATTTTCTCAATAACCGCAAGGTCTAAGGTGTTGCCGTTTGCATTGCGCTTATTGCAGAGGTCTTTTTTGCTACGCTCTTTCATCTTGCAGACATAGGTATATATGATATCGCCGTCAGCAGTTTTCCGTTTTGAGAGCTTGGGGTACATTCGGTTTCCGCAAGAGCAGAATAAAAGTCTCGTAAGCAAGGCTTCATTTCTTCTCGGTCGGCGGAAAGATTTTGATTTGTTCCGTTCAAGGTTATCCTGAACACCTACCCAAATCTTGCCAGGGATAATACCCTGATGCTTACCAACCGAAACAATCCAATCGCTGACAGGGTTGTAAACTGTGGCTTTGCCTTTTTCTTGGTCGGTACGGTTGTAGGCTAAAATTCCGTGTATGCCGTCAAATTCTTCTTTGGACGAAAATAGATCTGCATCCTTTAGTTTAAAGAACTCATAGGCTTCTTCGTCCGCAATCATATATACGGGATTTTGAAGTATGGATTTAATTGAAAAGCGAGTGAAGTGGTTGCCGTTTTTGGTCATTATTCTACGCTGTATCAATTCTGCCTCGGTGAGTGTTAAAGAACCCGTTTTTATAAACAAATCAAATATAAGCTTAACGGTTTCGGCTTCTTCGGGAATAAGTTTTAGCTTACAAGCCTTTTTGGTCTTGCCGTCGACCGTAACGCTCTTAACACTTTCACTGCAATAACCTGTGGGTGTATTACCACCAAGCCAACGACCAGTCTTTGCTAATTCGTGCATATTATCTCTGATACGCTCGGCAATGGTTTCACGTTCAAGCTGTGCAAATACAGAGGCAATATACATCATTGCTCTACCCATAGGTGTTGCAGTATCAAACTGTTCACGAATAGACACAAAAACTATATCTCGGCGGTTGAGGTCTTCAATAAGTGATGAGAAGTCGCTGACATTACGGCTAACACGGTCAAGACGGTAAACCACAAGTGCCTTAAATTCTCCACGCTCGATATGAGCCATCATTTTTTTGAAGGCAGGACGGTTGACGTTTCCGCCGGAAAAACCTTCGTCCTCAAATACCACTGCTTTTTCTGCGGCTTCATCACCGTAATGAGTTCGTATGTATTCACGGCAAAGCTCAACTTGATTTCCGATACTTTCGCCCTTGCCTGTGAATTTAGACTTCCTTGAATAAATCGCAATTACATTAGACGTATTTTTCATAAACATCCCCCTCTAGCTTTTGTGTTATATTATATATAGTAGTATAACATAAAGTAACAAATTTGTAAAGGGAATGATTTTCGTATATAAAAAGCAGCCTCACCGAAAGGGAGACTGCTTTTGCAATTATTTGCACCAATAAAAAAGGGGTTAATAATTTATGATAACAAAACCATATAAGTAGTTTTAAGTGGCAAAGAAAAAAGGCAAATTAATAGAATTTGCAATGACTTTTTCACTGAATTATCAAATCAGAAAGGTAAATATTCTTTTTTATGAATAATATATTCGATTTGCTTCGTTAACAAGTAATTAAAAATGTATTAAAATAAATATAGGGTGATGTAATGCTTGTAAAAAGCCATATGCCGACGGAAGAAAAAATATATGTTGCAGTCGGAAACCAAATTAAAGCACAGAGACACAAGGCTTGTATAACTCAAGAATTTTTAGCAGAGCGCATAGGTGTAGATCAACGTTATATGTCTATGATAGAAAATGGAAAATCAAAAACAAATATTGGGATATGCATACGAATTTCTAAAGCTTTGAATATTCCAATTCAAGTGTTGTTTAAAGAGTTTTTAACTTGCGAGAATTCAAATGATATTGATGAGGCAATATATTATCTTAATACTCTTTCAGATGATAAATTGCAATTTGCTTTATCTTTTTTAAAAACATTATCAAATCTTTAATCGTAGGATTCAAAAAGCAGTTCCAACATTCTTTCAGGATTATCGAGAAAATACTTAGTCATTTTATATGGTTCAGTTTCCTTATATTCAACACGTTCTATTCCGCCATCTGAAAATTGATATATTGTGCTATTTGGATATGAAAGAAGAATTGGTGAGTGTGTTGCAATTATGAATTGAGAATTATTATCTACAAGTTTTTTCATGATACATAGCATGCTGAATAGCCTGTGAATTGATAAGGCTGCTTCGGGTTCATCTAAAATGTACAAACCATTACCAAATAATCTGTTTGACAATAATTTCAGAAAACTTTCCCCATGGGAACATTCATGAAGCGAACCGCCATATACATTTTGCAAATCTCCAGTAGACATTCCGTTATCAATTTGTTGGATATAACTCGCTACATTATAAAAACTTTCAGCTCTTAGAAAAAAACCATCTTTGGGATAAGCTTTTTTAGAAACAGTAAGATACTCACTTAAATGAGAATGCGTGTCACATGTAGAAAAATTCATATTACGGCTTCCCCCCTCTGGATTAAATCCCATGTTGACGGCCAGGGCCTCAATTAAGGTTGATTTTCCAGAACCATTTTCTCCTACAAAAAAAGTTACAGGTGAATCTATTTCAAGTTTTTTTGTCTTTACAATAGAGGGAATATTAAAAGGATATGTTGAGATTTGAGGAAGTTCTATATTTATTCCTTTAACAAAAAAATTTTTGTGCAAAACAATCACTCCTTTTTAATATTATACAAGAACAGTTTTGAATAATCAATGTTTAAAAGGAGATAATTTATGAAAATTAATAAAAACTTTGTTGAGTTGTGCAAAGGAATAGTAGTAGATGAGATTGAGTTAAATAATATAGATGTTGATTGGCAATTAATGTGTGAAATGGCCTATACGGAGAAAATTTTGCCATTGTTCATAAAAAAGTATCACAAAATTATTCCTGAAAGTATTTTGTTAGATTTTGGTGTTAAAGCAAACAATACCAATGTAAAGAATAATGAAATTATTGAAACCATTTCATATTTGCAAAAAAAGATTGACCGAGAAATGATATTAGGTAAGGGTTGTTCCTTTTCCCAATATATATATGGAGACCCATTAATTCGGGTTTGCAAAGATATTGATTTGTTTGTTAATGAAAGTGATCAACTTTATGTATGCGAAAAAATGGAGTCTTTAGGGTTCAGGGAGGCTCATTTTATAAATCACAAAAAATTGAATAGAAAGTCATTGCTTGATTTTTATAGTAGCGATTCAGAGAAAGCATTTGTAAAAGAAGGATATCCATACATAGAAATAAAAACATCAGCTCTATTATTCGAAAAAGATGTATGTAGTAACGGGATAAAAAAACATATTAATTTTGAAAATTATCCGAATATTAAGACTTTTGATTTTATTGATTTTTTCATTTTATTGAATGCTAATATTTTTATTAATTATTTTTCGAGCTGGGGGATTAATGCCGAGTGTAAGATTAGAGATATTATTGATTTATGCGCGGTTTATTTGAAATATAGTTCCTTTTTGAATAATTTAGATTTTCAACAGTTTGAACGTATTAAATACGAACACATTAATTACACGATGCTAGATATTATTTCTGCAAATTTTAATCTTATTTCTTTTTTCTTTGGTAAAGAATTTATTTCAAAATATATTGTTCAAGAATCAATAAATGAGAAAAACATGTGGCCAGTTTGTATTAATAAAAATCAATTACTGTTTTCTGAACGAGGAGAACGATGGAAATGGTATTGTAAAATAAAAGATAACAACCCAAATTCATTCATAAAATATAAAACGGTTATGTTACCTATAAGGATGGACTTTAAAAATGAATAAAATTAAAAAACTGGTTCATAAAATACGCTTTGTTATTGTACAGGTTTTTAAAGCAAGTCCAATAATTGGATTAATATGCATATTAACGGTTCTATTTGATGGTGGGTTACCAATTATAGAAGCGACTATTTTGAAATATATTATATTTCATATTGAGAATTATAAAGGGAATTTTTCGAACACAATTACTATAATTGTTGCGTTGTTGGTTGTGGAATTTTTGGCGTTGTCAATTCAGAAAGTGATTAATAATTATAGAGCCATATTAGGTCGCATAGCTTCCATGAAAATCACATATCGTATGCAAAGTATGATTTTAAACAAAGTAAAGAAAATCCCTTTTTCTTATTTTGATGATCCGGAATTCCATAATCTTTATTCAAATGCGCAAGGGCAGACTAATACATCTCTCTCGAATTTAGTAGTTAATACTTTCGGAATGCTTTCATTTATCGTTACCTTTATTTCTTTTTCAGTTGTAGTTATAAATTTTAATTTATATTGTTTTATACTGATTACGATTACAGCCTTACCAACTTTGTTTTTTAAATTTGGTTTTCAGGGAAAATTATTTGAACTTGTTTTTAAGGACACAAAAATCCAACGGGAGCAAGGTTACTATTATTCTGTAATGTCATCTCCTAATTCTGTTAGAGAAGTGAAAATATTTGGATTATACTCATTTTTCGAAAAAAGAAGAAAAAAGTTGTTTTACGAACATTTTAATAATACATTAAATTTGGCAAAAAAAGAACTTATTGGAAACTTGTTTGTAAATTTGTTAGCGAAAACAGGGACTTATATAAGCATATTAATTTTAATAATAATTTTTCTTTCCAGGGGACTACCTATTTCAGATTTCACACTAATATTAACGGCGATGACATCTATTGAAACCACAATATATGTAATTGTTGAAGTGTTAGCATCTAACCATAACAACTTACTCTTTTTAGATTATTTTTTCGATTTTATCAATTATCCTGAGGAAAATCTTGATACAAAAAACATACCAATAAATAGTATAAACACTATTGAATTTAGAAATGTTTCGTTCAAATATCCAAATACAGAAAGATATCTTCTAAAAGATTTTTCCTTTAAAATTTTTTCAGGAGAAAGTGTTGCGATTATAGGAGAAAATGGCTCCGGAAAGTCAACCCTCATTAAGTTACTATTACAATTATATAAACCTAATGAAGGAAGAATTTTGATTAATAACAATGAAATCCAAGAGTATCAAGTGGATTTGCTGAGTCGATTGTTTGCTCCGGTCTTTCAAGACTTT
Source organism: Clostridia bacterium (assembly GCA_017537365.1). Lineage (GTDB taxonomy): Bacteria > Bacillota > Clostridia > Oscillospirales > Acutalibacteraceae > UBA737. Next base: position 6,618 of record JAFYKZ010000019.1, on the reverse strand, counting down.
ACGAAGTTTGCTGTGACTATAAAAGAAAATGTGGTTTTTGGTAACATCCACTGTAACGATGACAAAAAATTAATAAACGCATTGAAGATAACAAATTTATACGATTATGTGTCAAAATTAAAAAATCAAACGGATTCACAGTTGACAAGACTTTTTTCAACTTCGGGAGAAGAACTTTCAATTGGACAATGGCAGAAACTTTGTATAGCACGTGCACTATATTCTAATGCTGATGTATTAGTGCTGGATGAACCTTCTGCTGCTCTAGATCCGAAAACCGAGAATATGATATCGGAACATTTGTTGTCGCTAAAAGGGAAAAAAACAGTTTTGATTATTACTCACAGATTATCCTATCTTAAAAATGTTGATAAAGTTATTTTCTTTAGTAAAAACGGAAATATTAAAATTAATTCCCATGATTTTCTTTATAAAAATGATGCAGAATATAAAAAATATTATGATGGTCAAGCTGAAAAATATCTGTGAAATGGGTTGGAAAAGTGTATACGATAGCTAAAAGCACCAAAATAAAAAGTGATCAAGAAAATTTATTGTTGATGAATCTCAAGACAGGTGAATTCATCATTTTCGATAATATTAATAGAACAAAATTGCCGCGCAATTTAGATGATCTTATTAAATTAATAATGTGTAATTGTGGCTCCAACTACGATGAAACAGTGCATTTTTTGTATAAAAACCAATATATTTGCGACGGTAATTTAGACAATAATATTGTTTCTTTAAAATACCCCTATACCGTAATAGTTGATAATTCAAATATTAAGAAAATTATTGATGTTATTCAAAATTTATCTATGGGTTGTAATGAATTGATAAACGAAATTATTATAAAAAAACCTGATACTAACTACCTTTACTGTGTTGAAGAGATTTTAGGTTCTTCAAAATATTTATCCATCCTCTTTGATAATTACCCTAGTTACCAGCAATATAAACGCCAAATCAATATTAAAGATACATATTTTAATAAGATATATATTGTTGTAAATGAACATAATTGGAAAGAGTTTTTGAGTGAATGTAACTATTTCACAATGTTTCCCTCATTAACGGTAATTATTGATATTTTTAAGCTATCGGTATTTTCCATAAAGTTCATAACAAGAACTTTATTTGAATACGGAATATCTTATTCGTATGATGTTTATCTAAGTGGTGTAACTATTTTTGATGAAGATACAATATCAAGTCTTGAAGATAAATTAAGCTGTATGTATAACCAAGAAAGTGCTGAATTCTTGCATGGATTTCCAGTTACAAAGCCTAGCATGATGTGTCCTAAAAAGCAAATAAGTAAAGTTACTGATAATATAATAATATATAACAATGAAAACGATTCTTGTCAAAAATGTTCTCAATCTTGCTTGTGCAAAAAATGTATTTACGGTTATATATGTTATCTACGCGGAACAAAAACCACACATAAATGTCATGTAAAAAAAATATTATCAAAAATTTTAGAGGCAAATTAAATGTATCAATTATATTTTAAATTCATTAACGAAACTTTTATGTTGGAAACCAACTCATTAAATATTTTCAATATATTAAAAATAGAATTGTGGCCTAGTGAATCCATTAACTATGTAAAAAAATGCAAGATAGTTTATGTAGGCTCTAGTTTTCAATTTGACAATGTATATGACAATCCTATTGAAACGATAGGTACACAAAACATTGTTGGATTTGACAGAAAGGAAATGTGTGAGTGTTTATTCATAAATCAAGCAAGCACTATACAACCTGTAAGAAATTTCTTGGCATCTGTGGTATGCTCCTATTACAAAGAAAATAAAAATTTTTTTGTTTTACATGCATCCTGTGTTATGAAAAATAAAAATGCTGTTCTTTTGCTTGGGAAAAAGCACTCTGGAAAAACTACGTTATCATTGGAAATGATCTCAAATTATGAATATAAATTAGTGGCAGATGATTTATCTTTCATTGTTTTAAGAGGTAAAAAAGTATATTGTTATTCGCTTTTTAAAGGCATACATCTAAATGATGAAACTTTTGATTATTATAGTGGTTTTTATTCTAATATCTATAATGTTGATTCAGAAAAAACACGGTATTATGTGAAAAAGGTTAAAAATAAATGTATTGTTACACATATTATACTGTCTGCTGTTAGCGAAGTTTTGGAAAAGCCTTTTTTAGAAGAAAATAATTTGAAGAAACAAATGAATATCATTAATGATAATTACATAAATTTCACGGATGATAAACGTTTGACTATTAATAAAAAACTAAATAATTTATTAAAAAAGGATATTCAAGTTTATAATTGCTGCTTTGGAAAGGATATAAACATTAGCGGTATTTACTTGAATGATTTACTACAAAAATAAATTCTGATGGCGGTTGAATGGAGGAACTTTTATGAAAAAAACGTTGAAGAAAATTGGAAATAAAAATATCAAGAATTACGCTGTAACCTTAGCTTGCGCCTGTAACTGTCGTTGTTCTGAACGTAGTCAGTATAATCATTATAATTCACAAGTTGTTGCTGGTTATAATTAATCGAAAAACATTAGAAATTAAATGATTTAAAAACCGTCATCAGAATTTATTATACAAACTAAGAGGTGTTTGAAATTAACTCTTTAATTAAAAAAATAGAAACTAACAAAGGGAACTTTATTTATGATAGTGTGATGAACGTGCTTTCCCCAGAAAGTGATTTTGCAGAAACACACTCAATATCACAATTTAATATTAAATATTACTTGACCAAAGAAGAACTTTCTTGGAAAATTAGGCATGCACAGAGTATGCTAACTATTAGCCTTACCGAAAGGTGTAATTTGAGATGCGAATATTGCGGGTATCACAACAAGTACGCAAACAAGGAGTATAAGTATTGTGATATTTCCATTGAGCAAGCACTTGCCGCCGTTGAAATGTTTCTTGACTCAACCAAGGCAATAGAAACTCCATCTATAAGCTTCTATGGAGGAGAACCTCTTCTAAAGTTTGATATTATACAGAATGTGGTAGAGTTCTGCAAAAAGATATTTCCTTTCAAAAAAATTGAATTTTCGCTCACAACAAACGGTGTTCTCTTAGCATACCCAAATATATTAGAATTTTTAGTAGCACACAATTTTTTTGTAACTATAAGTTTAGATGGCCCAAAGCACATTCATGATAGATATAGAATTGATATTTTTGGTAATCCTACATTTGAAAAAATTGAAGAAAATTTGAGATTATTACAAAAAAGCCACCCGAGTTATTATGAAAACAATATATCTATTAATACGGTTATGGCTCCCCCTGTAGACTTAATTAGTATATCAGAGTTTTTCAAAGCGAAAAAACTTGATAAGGTGAATTACATAAATCTTATGGAAACAGAATATTTTAAAACTAATTATGTGAAGTCCGAACAAGTCAATGCAAATCCAACTCTTCTTAATGCCTTAATGAAATCAGCATATATGGGAACATTAAAAAAATATTGTAATTTGGTTCCAAATATAAACTTAGATACATATGTTTTTCCAGGTGGCATGTGTATACCGGGTGTCCGCCGAAACTTTATTCATTCTGATGGAAGGATAATACTTTGTGAGAAGGTAAGTGAACAAGATGATCAGTATAATTTGGGCACAGTTACACATGGTGTTGATGTGGAAAAGATTTGGAAGTTAATTAAAAAGACTGAAAAAATTGCGATAAGCCGTTGTAGTTCTTGTTGGGCAATACGATTTTGTAACCGTTGTTTTCTGGATTTTTTCGATGAAGATGCAAATAAATGTAAAATAGCTAAAGATGTGGTTTATCGTGATATAAAATATTATATCGAGAATATAATGTTTGATGTTGAAGAAAAAAGAAAACTTGAAAACATGGTTTCATATTAGAGGTAAAGCTGATGATAATCAGTGTAATAGATAGTGGATTTAATAAAAAGCACTATAATTGTATTAATAAACTTATTATACACGGTGAACACTATAGCGAGGATTTGCATGGTACAGCGTGTATAAAAACAATTGATAAGAATATGATAAATGGAACAATTATTTCTATAAGTGCTTATAACACCTTAAAAATAATTGATGATGTTACCATCAGTACAGCAATAAAAAAAGCAATTGAAATTAAATCAAACATTATAACAATCAGCATGGGGTGTTTTTCGTTTAGTGAAAATTTAGTAGACACTATTATTTCTTGTGAACAAAAGGATATTATTGTTTTAGCCGCTCAAGATCATCTTAATAGAGTGGTATATCCGGCTTGTCTTAAAAATGTGTATGCTGTAGATTCTTATAAAGGAAATCGTATAATATATGATAAATCATTTTATGTGCCGCGCATAACCACCTTTTTAAGTGAAAATGAGAATCATATTCAATCTTTTTCGGGTTCAAGTATTGCATGTGCATATATGGCTGCAAATATAAGTAATCTTCTTGTTAAGTTTCAGCCGGAAAAAGCAAGAAAATTTATTGAAAATTATTATGGCGTTGAAAAGGAGGAAACAAATGTATAAAAAATCAGTATATGTTTGTCGATACATCGATGATAATCCAATATATACGGAATTAATTTTACCACAATATGAAATTATATCGTCAAAAAAACTTTTTGATAAGAAGTTTGAAGATGAAAGCGTTTATTTTATTAATAATAGTAATCATAAAATAAGATGTCCAAAAACTGTATTTAAAAATACATATTTATTTGGTGAATTTATTAATTATAATCAAAAAGATAATAAAATGGTAAAATTTCACACCAATAAATACAATGATATTTATACTTCTAAAGTTCCAAGCATTGCCATTGTTGGAGTTGGAAGTAATACCCAAAAATTTGAAGTGCAATGTTCTTTAACACAAAATTTCAAAAGTGATCTATATAATATATATAATTTGTCATATAACCCAGAAGGTATTATATATGGGTTTGATTATTATAATTTCCCTGAGACAGTTAATTTCCCTGATATTATATATTCGATTAACAATATAGTAGAAGATCATCAAAAAGCGGACATTCATTTGCTAAATATAGGTGGAGGATTAAAGTATATTAATAAGTACAATAAAAATTGTTATGGAGCATTGGTTTCAGCATATCTGCAATCAACAGATATTGATATAGTTATATTTACAATTAATACATCAACACCATTAAAATTCATAAATGAAGCGGTGGAATATTTTCATTTTTTTGGAATCTCTAATATATTTATTGTAGTATCAGATTACACATTTGACGAAGGTTCATATGACTCTCCCTATGCATTAGGTTATTACCGTGTGGATAATAGCAAAAAAATACAATATCAAAAACAATTAAAAAAAGAATATGATAACGTTTTATTGTTCGAAGATGTTCTATCAGGTGAATTGTACAAGAAAATCATTGATTTATTATAATAGATTCCGTATAACTTATGGATTTTTTAAAAGACCTCTAAAACGTAATGTTCACAAAAAGTTTACAATGACCAAAAATGACCACTTTTCGTCGTTTGACGCGCTCTAACGTTAAATAATCGCGAATAATCGCATTTCTCGCGATTTGACAAACAGGTTTTAAAACTGTATAATAAACACGAGCTTTAAAATAATGAAGGAGTTATTCAAATAATACATTAAACCAAGAAGGTTAAGTGTATTGGTATGCTCTTTCGTAAAGCTTACGATAAAGCAAACAAAGACACTTATCTTTCGAGATAGGTGTCTTTCTTTGTTTTATGGTGTTTTGTATCCTCTAAGTGAGGTTCAAATATATCCCACTAATATGCTCTAAATTGGCATGTAGCGGAGTTAAGAAGGAGTGTTTTAAATTTTTTATGATTGAAAACACAGGAAGTTAATGCACCGAAGGAATGGTGCCGAGATCTGTAGTCTGTGTTCTGCGACAGACTATGAATCACTAGCAGAGAACCCTTCGAAGTTAGGTCAAACTTCATCAGCCGATGCTCTAAGGCTGATTATCTGTAGAACCGAAGAAGTGGAAATACGGAACTAAAGAGCTTTCACTGTTTTGGCAACGGACATTGTGATATAAGTAGAGATAGGGTTGTGGATACATCCAAACTATCACGTTGCCCGGTTTTATGATTTCCGTCAAAATCATAACCCACTTTCACGCGGTGGTCCGAAGAAGGAAAGTAAGAAGAACCGTGATATACAAAGCCCTTCACAAAGGCGATGTGAACTAAAATGTGCGGATAGCAGAGCCGTTACGAAATGAGGATTGTTCGACTGCGAACCTGTTTTACTTATTACAGTGTTTATTAACGAAAATAAGTGTATAGCTTTAGCAAGGGTTCCTGCTGAAGTTATTGACGAAAAATTAGGAATCCACGACGTTTGAGAGTTCCGTCGGTAAATAAAATTGCTCAAGCGGTAGTGCTACCGTCCATTAAGGGAATTCTCCATCCCTTACGGGAATTGCATACGAAAGTTACGGGATTTAATCGGTAATGAAAATCCCCGCCGAACGAGTGTTTAGTCTCGGCTGGGCTGAAATGCCTTGCACTCGGCGTAGCGTTAGCAAACAATACAAGGTTGTTTGCACTCTTGAATTTAAGAGAACACGCACGGAAAATCTATTAATCTTGCG
>JAFYKZ010000018.1 GCA_017537365.1 Clostridia bacterium | reverse complement strand
TGATTTTATCTTAGAAAAGGTAAGCTTCATTGAAAGCCAGACTCCCGAAACCGTTAAGGCTTACAGAGAACGCCTTGAAGAAAAAATCAAGGAGCTTTTAGGGGACGCTAAGGTAGACGAGCAACGCCTCATAACCGAAACAGCAATTTTCGCCGATAAGGTTGCGGTTGACGAAGAGACTGTTAGACTCAGAAGCCATTTAAAGCAGTTGAATAATTTGCTTTCTTTGAATGAACCCGTTGGCAAAAAGCTTGACTTTATTGTTCAGGAAATGAACCGCGAGACAAACACTATCGGTTCTAAATCTCAAAATATTGAGATAGCACACACCGTGGTTGACATAAAGTCGGAAATTGAAAAGATAAGAGAACAGATACAAAACATTGAGTAAGCCTGTTTTATTTAGTCGAGCAAGGTTTACATAAAATTTAATTTAAGGTGAAAAACAAATGAAATTAGTTAATATAGGCTTCGGAAATATGGTTTCTGCCAACCGAATGATAGCTATTATAAGCCCCGAATCTGCTCCTATCAAGCGTATTATTCAGGACGCGAGAGAACGCGGCAATTTAATAGACGCAACCCACGGCAGAAGAACAAGAGCGGTTATTATAACAGATAGCGACCATATTATTTTAACCTATCTGCAAACCGAAACGCTGGCAAACCGCATAGCCGAGGAAAACAGTATTGAAGATATGGAGGAAGAGGATGAATAAAGGTCAGGTTTTTATAATTTCAGGTCCGTCAGGCTCAGGCAAGGATACCCTTTTAGTTGAGCTTTTTAAGGCTTGTCCCGAGCTTAAATTCTCTATTTCCTCGATAACCAGAGATATGCGCGAGGGCGAGGTTGAGGGTGCTAAATATAACTTCATATCCCAAGATGCTTTCAAAAAAATGATAGTTGAAAACGAGCTTTTGGAATATAACTGTTATGTTGGCAATTATTACGGTACTCCCAAAGCTCCCGTTGAGAAAGCGGTTAACGATGGCTTTGATATTATAATCGAGGTTGATGTTAACGGTGCGGCTCAAATAAGAGAGAAACTTAAAAACGCTATAAGCATATTTATTATGCCTCCCTCCTTTGCCGAGCTTGAACGCCGACTTGTTGGAAGAGGAACTGAGGCAAAAGAGCTTATCGAAAAGCGTATGAAATCGGCTCTTGGCGAAATAAAAAGAGCTAACGAATACGATTATATTGTTGTTAACGGTGAAATTGATACCGCCGTTCAAGATATTATTTCTATAATCAGAAGTTGCAAATTAAACTTTAAAAACCAAAAAAATATTATTGATGAGGTGCTTGAAAAATGTTAAACCCAAACTTAGGAAAGCTTATTCAAAACTGTGATAACAGATACCGTCTTGTTATAGATGTTGCTCATACCGCAAGAAAAGTTTCAGCCGAGGCTGAAAAAGCAGGCGAAATTATCGTTGAAAAGCCTGTTAGCTTAGCTATTGATAAATTAGCAAGCGAAATCGAATAATAACAATCATTTTTGAAAAGGGGAGGTATAAATGAAAGGTCTGACAGCCGTTGTTGCTATAAAAGGCGCAACTAACGCTTTTGACAAGCTTTATACCTATGCCCTTCCCCCTGAGCTTTATTCTGCCGCAAAGGTTGGAATGAGGGCTACCGTTCCTTTCGGTAGAGGGAATATTCAAAAAGAATGTATCATTTTTAAAATAGAAGAAAATGAGATAAAAGGTCTAAAAAAATTAACCTCTTTAACCGACGAAACTCCCGTTTTAAGCGAAGAGCTTATTAAACTTTGCGAATATATGCGCGAAACAGTTTTTTGCACATATTATGATGCGGTAGCGGCGGTGTTACCCGTAGGTCTCGGGTATAAATCGGTGGTTTATTATTCAGCTAACGATAATTTTCTCTCTTCTTCCCTTTTAACCGATACCGAAACTGAAATTTTCGAATATTTAAAGAAAAAGGGTGAAACCGAGCAATCGGCATTAATTAAAAGATTTTCGGTATCTGCCGAACAGTTAACTGCGTTAACCGAAAAGGAAGCTGTTTTTGCAGAAAGTGATTTAAAACGCAAGGTTCAGGATGCAACTCAAAAATGGGTTCGCTTGGCAGAAAACTATAATCTCGAAAAACCCACCGCTAGACAGCAAGAAATCATCTCTCTCTTAGAGGAAATCGGCTCTGCCGCGGTTAAAGAAATTTGTTATTTTACGGGAGTTACCGTATCGGTTATAGATAACCTTATTAAAAAAGGTGTCTTAATAGCCTATTCTCAAAAGGTGTACCGATATAATACCCTAAACTGCGAAAGAGATAATACCGAAATCGTTTTAAACGACGAGCAGCAAAAAGCTTATGAGGGTTTATGCCAAAAATTTGAATCTGAAAAGGCAGAAACCTCCTTGCTTTACGGTGTTACAGGTAGCGGAAAAACCAAGGTTTTCTTAAAACTTTGCGAAAAAGCGGTAAAGGAAAACCGAGGGGTTATCGTTATGGTTCCCGAAATCTCGTTGACACCTCAGCTTTTATCTATTTTCACTTCCCGTTTCGGAAACAAGGTTGCTGTTTTTCATAGCGCAATGTCTATGGGAAAAAGACTTGAAGAATGGCGAAGAGTTAAAGATGGTAAAGCTCAGATTGCTATTGGAACCCGAAGCGCAATTTTTGCGCCTTTCGAAGATTTAGGTCTTATAATAATAGACGAGGAACAGGAACACACTTATAAATCCGAAAAAAGTCCCCGTTTTCATGCAAGAGATTTAGCAAGATTCAGAACCGCATATCATAAAGGTCTTACCTGCTTATCCTCGGCAACCCCCTCCCTTGAAAGCTATACAAAAGCTAAAATAGGCAGTTATTCCCTTTTCACATTAAAGCATCGTTTTGGAAATGCTATTCTTCCCGAGGTTGAAACGGTTGATATGAAAAAGGAACTGCTTAAAGGAAATTCAGGAGTTTTAAGCACAAGACTTTACGAGGCAATAAAAGAAAACCTTGAAGCTAAAAAACAAACCATTTTGCTTTTAAACCGCAGAGGACATAATACTTATATAACCTGTTCTTCTTGCGGACATATAGAAACCTGTCCTAATTGCAGTGTTTCGCTCACCTACCATTCGGCTAACGGAAGACTTATGTGCCACTATTGCGGATATTCCAAGAAAGCCGATACCGTATGCCCCGAATGTTCTAACCCGAATATGAAATTTTCGGGACTCGGAACACAAAAAGCTGAGGAAGAATTGAAATCTGTTTTCCCAAATGCAAGGGTTTTACGGCTTGACGCGGATAGTACCGTGGCGCGCGAATCCTATTCCTCTTATCTTTCCGATTTTGCAAGGGGCGAATACGATATTTTAATAGGCACTCAAATGGTTGCTAAGGGGTTAGACTTCCCAAATGTAACCTTGGTTGGTGTTTTAGGCGCAGATAAAGCAATGTACAGCGAGGATTTCCGTTCATTTGAGCGCTCATTTTCGCTTTTGGCTCAGGTTGTGGGCAGAGCCGGTCGAGGAAATGAAGCCGGAAAAGCAATAATTCAAACCTCAGACCCCGAAAGCACATTAATCGAGATTGCTCGCACTCAGGATTACGATAGCTTTTATAACGAGGAAATCTTAACTCGAAAGCTTATGATTTATCCGCCATACTGCGATATTTGTATGGTAAGCGTTCAGTCTCTGATACGCGATAATGCCGAAAAAGCAATAAAAGAAATCTTTGAAAATATAAAATCAAAAATAAACGGTGAATATAGCGGTGTTAAGGTGTCTATTCTTGCACCCTCGGTTGCAAGTATTTCAAAAATCAACAACCGCTACCGCTACCGTATGATTATAAAATGCAAAAATAACTCTGAGTTCAGAAAAATGCTCAGAGAAGCTATGGATATTAAGTATATGCAGGATACCGTTTCGTTTGTTGATATGAATCCCGAATCGGTCTTGTAGGAGGACAATATGGCAATCAGAAATATAGTAAAACAGGGCGACGATGTGCTAAGAAAAATCTGCCGCACTCAAATGACCTTTGATGAAAAATTAGCTCAAACTCTTGACGATATGGCAGAAACAATGTATAAAGCCGAAGGTGTTGGTCTTGCCGCGCCTCAGGTTGGTTTGCTCAGAAGATTTTGCGTGGTTGATGTTGGAGACGGTTTGATTGAACTAATAAATCCCGTAATCGTAGAGCAGAGCGGAAGCCAAAAAGGCAGCGAGGGTTGTTTATCAGTTCCCGGGAAATTTGAGGAAGTTGAGAGACCTATGTATGTTACCGTTAAAGCTCAGGATAGAAACGGAAACAATATAACAATTTCGGCAGAGGGCTTTAAAGCAAAGGCTTTTTGCCACGAAATAGACCATTTAAACGGAATACTTTTTATTGATAGGATTTAATTATGAAAATAGTTTTTATGGGTACGCCCGATTATGCGGTTTCTTCATTAGAAGCGCTTATCAAAGAGGGACACTGCATTGAAGCAGTTTTTGCTCAACCCGATAAACCGGTTGGCAGAAAACAAATTTTAACTCCACCACCTGTTAAGGTTTGCGCCGAAAAATATAATATTCCCGTTTTTCAACCTGTAACACTTAAAGACGGTGAAGCCTTTAAAACCTTAAAAGAGATTAACCCCGATGTTATAGTTGTTGTGGCATACGGTAAGCTCTTGCCTGAGGAAATTTTAAATTTACCCAAATACGGTTGCGTTAACGGACACGCTTCCCTGCTTCCGAAATACCGTGGCGCTTCCCCTATTCAGTGGTGTATCGTTTGCGGCGAAACCGAAACAGGTGTTACCACTATGCTTATGGATAAGGGTATGGATACAGGCGATATTTTAAAGGTTTCTAAGGTTAAAATTGGCGAAACCGAAACCGCCGAGCAGCTTTTCGATAGGCTATGTGTTGTTACTGCCGAGCTTTTGGTAGACACTTTAACAGGATTAGAAAAGGGTGAAATCACCCCCATTAAGCAAAATGAAAACGAAGCTACCTATGCGCCGATTATAAAAAAAGAAATGGCGCTTATAGATTTTAATAAATCAGCAAAAGAAGTTTTTAACTCGGTCAGAGGCTATTATTCTTGGCCCTGCGCTTACTTCTATTTAAACGGAAAACGAATTAAAGCTATAGAGGCTAAAATCGGAAAACCTTGCAACGCTGAAATCGGCGCGGTTATAGATGCAAAAGAAAGTTTAAGCATTGCTTGCGGCGATAATGTTAGCATTGAATTTACCGTTTTACAGCCCGAGGGTTCTAAAATTATGACCGCAAAGCAATTTTTCTGCGGAAATAAAATAGAGCTTGGAACAAAAGCAGGAGATAACAATGGCTAATCCAAGATACCTTGCGGCTAAGCTTTTAAATGAAATAGAAAAAGATAATAAATATTCTAATATCGCAGTTAAATCCGCTTTGGAAAACAATGATTTAGATGCAAAGGATAAAGCCTTTTTCTCCGCCTTGGTTTATGGAACGCTAGACCGCAAAATAACAATAGATTATTTAATAAGAAAACAGATAAAAGTGCCTATTAAAAAGATTTCTCCTTTCACCTTAGCAGTTTTAAGAACTGCCGTTTATCAAATCTTTTTTATGGAAAAGGTGCCGGAATCTGCCGCCGTTAATGAAGCGGTTAAACTTGTTAAAAAATCAAAAGAAAACAGAAATTCAGGGTTTACAAATGCCGTTCTCCATTCGGTTATCCGCGAGGGATTAAATTTCCCTGAGGACGATAGCATAAAAACACTTAGCATTAAATTTTCTTGTCCCGAATGGATAATAGAAAGTTTTATAAATGACTATGGCTTTGAAACTGCCAAACTGCTTTTAAGCGAAAGCCTTAAAACTCCCCCGCTTTCTCTTAAAATCAATACCGTAAAAATAGACTCTGAAAGCTTTTTAAAAGAACTCAAAAAAGAAAATATCTCTTTTGAGTTTGATAAGCAAAACAATAGCGTTATTATAGATGGCGGTATGGATATCGCAAATAATGAGCTTTATAAAAAAGGTTATTTTTATGCTCAGGATAAGGCTTCGGGAAATGCCATTAAAGCTTTAAACCCCAAACCTCATAGCAGAGTTTTAGATATGTGCGCCTCGCCCGGCGGAAAAAGCTTTACCGCCGCTAATTTAATGGAAAATAAAGGCGAAATTATATCCTGCGATTTATATGAGCAAAGGGTTGGGCTTATAAAGAAAACGGCCGCTCATTTAGGACTTGACATTATAAACCCGAAAGTTGCCGATGCTACTGTTTTCGATGAAAATCTAGGTAAATTTGATTTCATAATATGTGATGTTCCCTGTTCGGGACTTGGTGTTATCCGCCGAAAACCCGAGCTTAAATATAAAGAACAAACCGATTTTTCCGAGCTTGAAAACATTCAGTATAAAATACTTTCATGCGCGGCTAAATATTTAAAGGAAGACGGCAAAATTCTCTACTCCACCTGCACTCTACGAAAAGGAGAAAACGAAAATCTTGTAAATTCGTTTTTAAAAGAGTATAATGAATTCCAAAAGGTGTATGAACATACATTTATGCCGCATATTGATAAAACAGACGGTTTCTACTGCGCTTTAATCAGTAGATAATCAAAAGGAGGATATGACCTCTGCAAAAAATAGATATTAAATCTATGACCGAGGCTGAACTTATAGAGCTTCTAAGCGATATGGGGCAGCCTAAATTCAGAGCAGGTCAGCTATATAAATGGTTGCAGTCGGGTGTTACAGATTTTGACGGTATGACCGATATGCCGAAATCTTTAAGAGAAAAGCTTTCTGATACTTGTTATATCGCCGATGTTAAAATCATAAAACGCTTGCAATCAAAAATAGACGAAACTGTTAAATATGTTTATGAGCTTTATGACGGTGAGTATATCGAATCGGTGCTGATGAAATATGAGCACGGATATACCGTTTGCATTTCTACTCAGATAGGTTGCCGAATGGGATGCAGCTTTTGTGCCTCAGGCATAAACGGATTATCCCGAAATCTAACCGCTTCCGAAATGTTGGCGCAGATAATGGCGGCAGAACGAGATAACAATATCCGCGTTTCTAATGTTGTTATGATGGGTATGGGCGAGCCGCTCGATAACTTCGATAATTCGGTTAGATTTTTAGAACTCGTTTCGAGCGATAAAGGTATGAATATAGGGCTAAGGCATATTTCCCTTTCAACAAGCGGCGTTGTTTCGGGAATCGAGAAATTAAAGGAATATAATTTCCCCATAACCCTCTCAATCTCGCTTCACGCACCTTTTGACGATATAAGAAGTTCTATGATGAAGGTTAACCGCAAATGGAATATAGCTGAGCTTTTAAAGGCTTGCAAAGAATACCAGAAAGTAACAACTCGCAGAATTTCTTTCGAATACGCCCTGATAGAAGGTGTTAACGATTCGAAAGAATGTGCAGAGCAATTAGCTAAAATATTAAAAGGCATTATGTGCCATGTTAATCTTATTCCGGCAAATCCCGTTAAGGAAAATTCCTTTAAAAAGCCGGATAAAACTAAGATACTTCACTTTAAGCGTCTGCTTGAAAGCTTGGGAGTTAACGCAACTGTTCGCAGAACCTTAGGTTCTGATATAGATGCTTCCTGCGGTCAGTTAAGACGCAAGGCAAAGGAGGAAAAGCTTTGAGAATTTACAGTAAAACCGATATCGGCAAGGCAAGACACTCAAATCAAGACGCATATTTTGCGGGTGAGCTTGAAAACGGCGCGGTATTCGGTATAGTGTGCGACGGTATGGGAGGCGCCAATGCCGGCAATATCGCAAGCACAACTGCGGTTAAGCTTATTTCTGAATACATTTTGCGTTCTTACAGGCTTTCGATGGATGAATTTGAAATTGAAAAAATGCTGAGCAACGCAATAAAAAGTGCTAACTTAGAGGTTTTTGAAGCCTCAAATTCCGATAGCGAACTAAACGGAATGGGAACAACGGTTGTTATCGCTCTGATTCAAAACGGTAAAGCAATTATCGCTCATGTCGGTGATAGCCGAATTTACCTTTTGGATAATGATATTAAACAGTTAACCAAAGACCATTCAGTTGTTCAGTCGCTTATCGAAAGCGGCAAAATTTCGGTTGATGAAGCCAAAAGCCACCCCAGAAAAAATGTTATAACAAGAGCTTTGGGTGCTGAAGAAAATGTTATAGTTGATACCGCAGAGCTTTCCGTGTCAGACGGTCAAACTCTTCTTCTTTGCACCGACGGGCTTACAAGTATGGTTGAGGCCGATAAAATACTTAGTCTCTATAAAGAAAAATCTGCCGAAGATTTAGTTTCAGCGCTTATTGACGAAGCAAATCAAAACGGCGGTGTTGATAATATAACAGTTGTAACATTAAAGGTATAGAAAGGATAGTCAGTTATGGATAAATATGTTGGAAAACGCCTTGACGGTAGATATGAAATTCAAGAAATTATCGGCGTTGGCGGTATGGCTGTTGTTTATAAGGCTCGCGATAATCAAGAAAATCGCACCGTTGCCATTAAAATATTAAAAGACGAGTTTGTTTCTAACGAGGAATTTTTGCGTCGCTTTAAAAATGAATCTAAGGCTATCGCTATGCTTTCTCATCAAAATATCGTTAATGTTTATGATGTTAGCTTCGGCGACCTTATTCAGTATATAGTTATGGAATATATTGAGGGCATAACCTTAAAAGAATTCATTGAGCGCGAGGGCAGTCTTCGTTGGAAAGATGCGGTTCATTTTACTCTTCAAATACTTAAAGCCTTGCAACACGCGCACGATAAGGGTATAGTTCACCGCGATGTTAAGCCTCAGAATATTATGGTTTTGCCTGACGGAACAATTAAGGTTACCGATTTCGGTATTGCCCGTTTTGCCCGTAGCGACCAACGCACTATTACCGATAAAGCCATCGGCTCGGTTCATTATATAAGCCCCGAGCAAGCAAGAGGCGAAAAGACCGACGAAAAGGCTGATATTTATTCGGTTGGCGTTATGCTATACGAAATGCTGACAGGCAGACTCCCCTTCCAAGCCGAGAGTGCAGTTTCGGTTGCTATTATGCAGCTTCAACGCGACCCTCAGCTTCCAACCGAAATCAACTCCTCAATTCCGCTAGGTCTCGAACAGATTACTATGCACGCAATGCAAAAAACTCCTGAAAGACGCTATCAGTCTGCGGCAGAAATGCTTTGCGATTTAGATAAATTCAGAAAAGACCCTGCGCTTACCTTTGAATATAATTATTTTGTGGATAGCTCGCCCACAAAGTTTGTTGATACCGCTACTGTGGCTGCAGGCGCAGGAATTATCGCAGAGCAAGTTTCAAATATTGAAGATGATTCTGATGCCAAAAATGAAAAAAACAGCATTATCCCGATATTAGCCGGTATCGCGGTTGCTCTTATAATAGCGCTTATTGTTTTAGCCATTATCTTCTTGCCGAAACTTTTCGGCGGAACAGGCAAAGAAATCAAATGTCCTGATTTTATAGGCAAAACCTGGACCGAGGTTGAGAAAAACGAGGAATATAACGATAACTTTGATTTCGAAATCGAGTGGGGCAACAATGCCGATTATGCCTACGGATATATTTACGGTCAATCTGAAAAAGAGGGCGCTAAACTTAAAAAAGACCATACAATAACCTTGCAGGTTAGTATGGGTCAGAAAACAGTTAAGGTGCCTGATGTTTCAAATAAAACCGAATCTGCGGCAGTTGGAGAACTTAAAAGCAAAGGTCTGAACCCCGTTATCCAAACCGAGCCTAGCGAGGATTATGATAAGGGTATCGTTATAAGAACCGATCCCGCCCGCACCACAACCGTTCCCGAAGGCGCCAATGTTACCGTTTATGTAAGTAGCGGTAAAACCGTTAAAAAGGTTAAGGTGCCTGATGTTATCGGTATGGAAAGAAAAGCCGCCGAGGATGAACTCAAAAAAGAGGGCTTAGTTCCTCAGGTTGAAGAGGTTCAGATTTCCATCAACGATAGATTCTATCCTGTTGGCTTAGTTGTAAAGCAAGACCCCAAAAAGTCCTCTACTGAGGTAAATGAGGGAACAACCGTTAAAATCTCGGTTTGCACAGGATATAAATTCGATGTTAAGCTTGATGAAATACCTACCGATTTCGCAACCGAATCATATTATTTAACCCTCTGGGAAGACGGTAAAATGATTGATAGCGGAGATAAAATCAGCTCTACCGATACCACGAGCTATACCTTTGATAATGTTAAAACCACTAAGAAGAAGCTTGATTTGATAGTTAAAATCTCTGCCGACGGCACCTCAGAAGAGCCTTTATACGATATTTCGGTTGATATAGAAGCAGGTAGAGTAAGAATAGAACACTATTATCCTTATTCCGCCGCACCAATAGAGTAGGTATTGTATGACAGGAATTATAGTAAAAGCTCTGTCAGGATTTTACTATGTTAAAACGGATGAAACCGTTTTCGAATGTAAAGCAAGGGGAAGCTTCCGCAAAAGCGGAGTTTCCCCTTTGGTTGCTGATAGAGTTGAATTTGAACAAATTTCAGAAACAAGTGGAATTATAGATAAAATTCTTCCCAGAAAAAATGCGGTTTACCGTCCGCCTGTTGCTAATATAGATAAGCTTTTTATTGTATCGTCATATACTAATCCCTCACCCAACACTCTGCTTATTGATAAAATGACGGTTGTGGCAAGATATAATAATATTGAGCCGATAATAGTTTTTAACAAATGCGATATGGGTGATTTCACCCCTTTTGTTAACATCTATAAAAATGCAGGCTTTAAGGTTTATACCCTATCTGCCAGTGAGGGTATAGGTATTGAAGCTTTAAAGGCCGAGCTTAAAGGCTCAGTTAATGCGTTCACAGGAAATTCAGGTGTTGGCAAATCGAGTATACTAAATAATCTGCCGATAAATGCCGTTATCGAAACAGGTGAGGTTAGCAATAAACTCGGCAGAGGAAGACATACCACCCGCCATACCGAGCTTTATGAATTGGAGTTCGGCGGTTTCGTTGCCGATACACCGGGTTTTTCCTCCTTTGAGCTGGATACCGCAGATTATACTCTTAAAGAAAATTTGCAAAACTGCTTTTTCGATTTCTCTGATTATTTGCAAGACTGCAAATTCACTTCCTGTACTCATACTAAGGAAAAAGGCTGCGCAGTTTTAGAGGCTTTGGAAAACGGAAAAATTGAAAAAAGCCGCCACGAATCATATTTAGCCCTTTTCAGAGAACTGAAAGACCTAAAACCTTGGCAAAATAAAAAATAGCCTTTGTAACATTTTTATTCTCTTTTAATATAATATAATGTGATGTAAAAAACGCATCAAGGGGGATAAAAATGAAAAGACGACATCAAGGTATTAATAAAGGTTGGTTGGCATTAACCTTTGCAACAGGCTTGCTTGTTAGCTGTTTTTGTCCTCCTAAATTTTTAGTTGCAGTGCTGGCAATATGGGTTATAATTTTAGCCGCATCTGCCTGCAAATGCTAATGGAGGTTAGGTTATGAAGGTTGTCCTCGTTAAAAGTCCTAAATTTATGAGCGGTTTACTAAGACTTATTTTTGGAATTAAAAAGCAAGAAATTTAATATGAACATAAAAATAACCACCTTTCATTACAGGTGGTTATTTTATTTTCAATCATAGCCTAAGCAATATCACTATATATAATTTTATACAAAATCAACCTGATAAATATTGCATATGCCAAGTTGCCCTTCCCGAAAATGTTGGAAAGTCAATAAATTTATGAATAATTTTGCTAGGGTTAAGATATAAAATATTATATTGTCGCTCATGCCGCGACGGGCACGCCCTTTCTTATGTAGGCGAAAAGAAAGGGCGGAAAGATTCGCCTGAGGGGGAATTTCGATTTCCCCCTTAGGCGACGAAATAATAATTTCAATTAAACCGCCGCCAAAGAGTGAAAACTGCGTTTTCAATTTGGCGGCAAATTTTTATGCGTTTTATAGTAATATTACTGTCGCCCTAACCCCCAAACGACAAGGGCTTCGCCCTTGACCTATTTAAGCATTGGCAGTAAATAAGTACCATAATAGTATTGTGATTGTTTTCAACAAATTTAAAAATTAGCTTTTAAAATCTATAATATCAAGTATATAAAAAGGGTTGTATTATAACAATACAACCCTTTTTATTATATATTAGTGTTTCTTAAAATTTCTGCGGCTTTTTCTGGGAGCTTCTTCGTCTGCACCCTCTTCAACAACCGCACCGTTAATCTCAACCAAAGCATCTCTGCGAGAAAGGTTAATTCTGCCTTGCTCATCAATCTCGGTTACCTTAACGAGCACCTGGTCGCCAACATTAACAACATCTTCAACCTTTTCAACGCGCTTAACATCAAGCTTTGAAATATGAACTAAGCCCTCTTTACCGGGAGCAATTTCAACAAACGCACCAAAGGTCATAAGTCTTGTAACCTTACCGTTATAAACTGCGCCAACCTCGGGGTCGTTTGCTATAAGCTCTATAATAGAGATAGCCTGCTTAGCCTTTTCGGTATCAAGACCTGCAACGAATACATGACCGTCTTCCTCGATGTTAATGGTAACATCGCATTGCTCTTGGATAGACTGAATAACCTTACCTTGTTTACCGATAACATCACCAATCTTATCAGGACTGATAACGGTTGAAAGCATCTTAGGAGCATATTCGGAAAGCTCAGTTCTGTATTCAGGGATACATTTTAGCATAACCTCGTCTAAAATATGAAGTCTTGCTTTATGAGTCTTAGCAAAAGCCTCTTTAATGATAGCAGGAGTAAGACCGTGCACCTTTAAGTCCATCTGAATTGCGGTAATACCCTTATGGGTACCTGCAACCTTAAAGTCCATATCGCCATAGAAATCTTCAAGACCTTGGATATCAACCATGGTCATAAAGTCGCCGTAAACACCCTCGTCTCCGGTGATAAGTCCGCAAGAGATACCTGCAACAGGAGCCTTAATCGGAACACCTGCAGCCATAAGAGCCAAGGTTGAACCGCAGATAGAACCCTGAGAGGTTGAACCGTTAGAAGAAAGAACTTCTGAAACAACGCGGATAGCATAAGGGAATTCTTCAACTGATGGGATAACAGGAACTAATGCCTTTTCAGCTAATGCACCATGACCGATTTCGCGTCTACCAGGGCCTCTGGACGGCTTGGTTTCGCCAACTGAATATGAGGGGAAGTTATAGTGGTGGATATATCTCTTAGAGGTTTCCTCATCAAGTCCGTCAAGCTTTTGAGCCTCAGAAACAGGAGCTAATGTTGCAATAGATAAAACCTGAGTCTGACCGCGGGTGAACATGCCTGAGCCATGAACACGAGGCAATAAATCAACCTTAGCATCAAGAGGACGAATTTCATCAATACCTCTACCGTCAACACGCTTTTTCTCGTCTTTGAGCCAAGCGCGAACAACATGCTTTTGAATTAAATATAAAATCTCATCGATTTTACCTTCTTGACCCTCAAATTGAGCGTCATACTTCTCGTGCAAAGCGTTGCTTATAGGAAGCAATGCAGCATCGCGAACTAATTTATCATCAGTATCAAGCGCTTTTTTAACATCCTCAATGCAGAAGTTTTCCATTTCTGCGAAGATTTCGGGGTCTGGGTCGTTAGATTCAAAAGCAAACTTCTCTTTGCCGATTTCAGCAACGATTCCGTTTATAAATTTAACGATTTTCTTGTTTTCTTCATGACCTGCCATAATGCAGTCAAACATTAAATCGTCCTCAATTTCATTTGCGCCTGCCTCAATCATAGCAACCAAATCTTCAGTTGAAGAAACGGTTAAATTAAGGTCGGTTTTAGCTCTCTGCTCTAAGGTTGGGTTGATAATGATTTCTCCATCAACCAAGCCAACATTAACGCTCGAAATAGGACCTGCCCAAGGGATGTCCGAAATAGCGATAGCGGCAGAAACACCGATAGCAGCAGCAATTTCAGGTGAACAGTCAGGGTCAACCGACATAACAGTTGCAACAACTGAACAATCATTTCTCATATCCTTAGGGAACAAAGGACGGATAGGACGGTCAATACAGCGAGAAGCTAAGATAGCCTTATCGCTAGCTTTTCCCTCTCTTCTTGTAAAAGAGCCTGGGATACGGCCAACTGAATACATTTTTTCCTCATAATCAACTGATAACGGGAAGAAATCAACACCCTCGCGTGGCTTAGCAGAAGCAGTTACGGTACAAAGAACTCTTGTATCGCCATAGCAAGACATAACTGCCGCATTAGCAAGCCCTGCCATCATACCGGTTTCAAGCTTTAAAACTCTGCCGGCAAGTTCGGTTTCATAAACCTTAAAATTCTCAAACATTTTAATATCTCCTTTTCTTGATTTTCGGGAGATTTTCATTTAGCAATAATGCCAAAGCCTGAAAAAATTCATCAGACTCTCGAATTATCGCTAACAATAAAAACTCCCGATTATTTACAACAAGGCAGACAACAATTCCTGTCGCCTGCCTTTTGTATTAGATAATTACTTACGGATACCTAAACGCTTAATAAGAGCACGGTATCTCTCAATGTCAACCTTCTGCAAATATGCTAAAAGGTTTCTTCTATGACCAACCATTTTGAGAAGACCTCTGTAAGAGTGCTTATCCTTCGGATGATCCTTTAAGTGAGCATTGAGCTCGTTGATGCGATATGTGAGCACAGCAATCTGAACTTCAGGTGAACCGGTGTCGCCCTCGTGAGTTGCATACTCAGTCATAATCTGTTGTTTGATCTCTTTTGTCATTTTCATTTACTCCTCTCTTGAATTTTTTCCGCAAACCAAGCCATAGGCCATGAGGTATCTCTTAAAGAGCAGACGCCCAAAGCATAGTATACGGTATAAGCCGAAATCTGCCTTTTACAGTATCAGCTTGATTATTTTACCACATAATTTCAAAAATGTAAAGAAAAATTTAAAAAATATTTTTAGATGTAAAGAAAAATACTTGACAGGCGATGCTTTTTGTGTTATACTCCTATCTTAGTGAGGTGTTTTAAGTGAAAAATCTTAAAATTTCTTCTTTGCTTGATGTTTACGGTGAATTTTTAAGCGAAAAGCAAAGAGTTGTTACCGAGCATTATTATAATGATGATTTATCCCTTTCCGAAATAGCCGAAAACGAGGGTATAACAAGGCAAGGCGTTTGCGACCTTATAAAGCGTGCCGAAACTCAGCTTTTAATTTTCGAAGAAAAATGCGGTTATTTTGAAAAGTTTTCAAGGCTCAAAGAATTATCAAGCAATTTTGATGATAGCAAAAAAACCGAGCTTTTTGAAATTATAGAAAATTTGTAAAGGAGAAGAGCTATGGCTTTTGATAATTTATCCGATAAGCTTAGTGGTGTTTTTAAGCGTCTGCGTTCTAAGGGTAAGCTTCATGAATCAGATGTTAAAACCGCTATGCGCGAAGTTAGATTAGCTCTCCTCGAGGCCGACGTTAACTATAAGGTTGCTAAGGACTTTACAAATCAGGTTACCGAAAAATGCATAGGCGCAAATGTTATGGAAAGCTTAACCGCGCCGCAAATGGTAATCAAAATTGTTAAAGAAGAGCTTACTGCTTTAATGGGTAACGAACAGGCAAGGCTCAAAACTGCAAACAAAATTCCAACCATTATTATGATGTGTGGTTTGCAGGGTTCGGGTAAAACAACCCATTCAGCAAAGCTTGCAAAACTCTTAAAATCTCAGGGGCATAGACCTATGCTTGCCGCCTGCGATATATACCGTCCTGCCGCTATCGAGCAGTTAAAGGTTGTTGGTGAAGCGGTTGGCGCTCCCGTTTTCGAGATGGGAACCGAAAAACCTGAAATAATTGCCCAAAAAGCGGTAAACTATGCTCGCGATTATGGTCATGATTATTTAATTCTTGATACTGCCGGTAGACTTCATATAGATACCGAGCTTATGGATGAGCTTAAACGCATAACAAAAGCCGTTGAGGTTGATAATATTCTATTAGTTATTGACTCTATGGTTGGTCAGGATGCGGTTAATATTGCAAAAGCCTTTAATGATATCATTGAAATTGACGGTGTTATCCTAACCAAGCTAGACGGTGATACCCGAGGCGGTGCGGCTTTATCGGTCAGAGCTGTAACAGGTAAGCCGATTATGTTTGCGGGTGTTGGCGAAAAGCTCGATGAACTTGAAGAGTTCCATCCCGACCGAATGGCTTCCCGTATTTTAGGTATGGGCGATGTGCTTTCTCTTATCGAAAAGGTTGAATCTGAAATTGACGAGAAAAAAGCAGAAGAACAGCTTAAAAAACTCGAAGAAAACAAATTCGATTTGAATGACCTTTTAGAGCAGTTTGAGCAGATTAAAAAAATGGGCTCGCTAAAAAGTGTTTTATCAATGCTACCTGGTATGGATAAGCAGCTTCGCGATGTTGATATAGATGATAGAGTTATGCTTCGCACTGAGGCGATAATTAAGTCGATGACCAAAAAAGAAAAAGCCAAACCCGAAATTTTAAACGCTTCAAGAAGAAAGCGTATTGCGGCGGGTGCAGGCGTTAAGGTTGAAGATGTTAATCGCCTTTTAAAACAATATGAGCAAATGAAGAAAATGTTCAAGCAAATGAACTCAAAAGGCGCAAAACGCAAAATGATGCGCGGTATGAATTTCCCCGGAGGTCCCGGTAATTTTGGTTTTTAGGTTGAATTTTTAAAATTATTACCTTAAAATAAATATTAAAAAACGGAGGTGTAAAAAATGGCAGTTAAAATCAGACTTCGTCGTATGGGCGCTAAAAAAGCTCCTTTCTACCGTGTAGTTGTTGCAGATTCCAGATATCCTCGTGATGGTCGTTTCATCGAAGAAATCGGCACTTACGATCCTACCAAGAACCCTGCAGCTGTTAATATCGACGGTGATAAAGCTAAGGATTGGATTTCTAAGGGTGCTCAACCTACCGATACCGTTAAAGCTTTACTTAAAAAGAACGGTGTGCTTTAATTAAATTCTACCAGTTAATCCAGTGAGGAAAATTTAATGAAAGAACTTTTAATTTCTCTTGCTAGCGGTTTGGTTGAAAAACCCGAAGAGGTTAAAGTAACGGTTGACGAGCCTAACGCTGAAGGTGTTACTGTTTATCATTTAACAGTTGCCGAGAGTGATATGGGCAGAGTTATCGGAAAGCAAGGCAGAATTGCTAATGCTATCAGAACCGTTATGCGTGCCGCCGCAAGCAGACAAGAACAAAATATTTCAGTTGAGATAGACTAAATATTAAACCCCTTTATCCCAAGGATAAAGGGGTCTGTTTTTTTATGTTATTCAGCTTCCCTAACTTCTATAACTTCCTCTGTTTCTTCCACTTTCTTAAAAGACGGAACTTTATTGGCTTTGAAATAAAGCATTATGCTAGCATAGAATGGGATAGCAGATACAATACCAAAAATGCCAATGATTCTTGTAATAATAAATTGAAACGGAATGCCATTAAACAAAGATACAACATTTGTAAAAATATATATCAACAAACCGATAATAGCAACTACTATTAAAACCGCCATAACAATCATAGAAACAGTTTTAACAATCTTCTCTTTGCCAACAAATAAGAATATAACCGCAGCCAATAAACCTACTGCTGCTAAAATATAAACTATAACATTTAAAACACCTGTCATACTGCTTATTATTACCGAAAAACCGCTATAACGAAGTGTTGAAAATCCTTGAATTGTGAAAATAATTTCAAAAATCACAGAAACTAAAAAATTTATAACTAAAATACCATAGGTTGCTATTATTCCGAATGGCTTATTTAATTTTTCTTCTAAAAAAGCAATATTAGCTGCCCATACCAAATAAAGCACAGCAGAAATTAAGAAAGACAAAATAATATTAATTGAACTTATGCCCGTATAGCGAGCTTTTAAAAAGATAGAATTAAATATCCAATTTATAATCGGACTAAAAGACAAAAGAAATGATGCTGCCGTAAGTATTATTATCGGCAGTTTTTTATTGATTTTATTTTCCATAAAACCCCTCCTGAAATTTGTTTTCCTAATTATACCATAAAACCCACCTGCACTGCAAGTGGGTTTTTCTTAAGCTAAACTTTAAAAATATTCTTCTCTAACCAAAGCATCGCCGTTTTCTTCAATATATTTATCTAACGCTTCATAAGCCTTGGCGCGAGAAATACTGTATTTGCCAATACCGTCATACTTTTTATCTTCAATTTCGTATACCTTCAAGGTCTTAAAGCCTTCGATATCAATTTTCTCTTTAACCTTTGTTTTATAATATTTATCGCTATCCAGAATTTTTTTAAGCTTGCTCTCGGCAGCGCTTGAAACCTCGCTATCGGTATCTTTAGTAAGCTTAACAAGATAAGGAACACCCTCATCTCCCATTTTATAAATGGTGTTAACATCCATTTCCTTTAAAGCTCCCGATTTATAGGCATTATAATTATAATTTGCAATAACAAAATTCATATTAACAGTACCTAAAACTGTGAGCACACAAGCGGCGGTTACAATAGCCGCTCTGAGCACTCTTACTCGTTTAAAGAAAAGTTTAAGCAAAAGACTTAAAAATACAATTTCTAAAAATACCATAAATGCGCTTGTTGTTATTCTGAGCTCGGTCATACCATAGCTCTTAATATATAAGAACATCTTTGAAAGAGCGGTATTTATTATAACCAAGGTGAAAAATCCAACAAAACTGCAAAGAGTTTTAAGCCCTGCGGATAACTTGCCGTCTTTTTTGCGGGCAAATAAAATTACAAGACTTATAATAACAAAGTTTATAATCGCGATAATGCACATCTCAAAAAATCCACGACGGGCGTATTCAGCAAATGTAAACGAATAGTCTTTCGGCAAAATTCCTTTGAAAGCATCAAAGAAATAAGCCAACTGCGAGAAAAGATATGCAAAATAGCAAACACTTATAACCGAAAGGAAAGAAACTAAAATAGTACTGTCTATCGCGCCCATTTCGATACTTTTTCCCTCAAAAACCTCTTTCTTTTTAAGGGTTAAGCAATAACCGAATATAAAGAAAGCAATAATAAGTCCCACCAAAACCTCGAAAACGGTAAAAACATTGCTTTTTAAAAGATTGGTAACAAGACCTGAAAAAGCTTCATCAGATAAGATAAGTAACGGCAGAACAATCATAAGCACAGGTATCGCAAGTAAAACACCCAAAAGCGCCTTTCCGAAAGCCCAACGCTTTTTTGGTCTGCCTGAAAATACCGCCTTTATGTTTTTAGGAAGATTTATCGTAAAACTTTGAGCAAAAGGCA
The DNA here is from genome assembly GCA_017537365.1 of Clostridia bacterium. GTDB lineage: Bacteria > Bacillota > Clostridia > Oscillospirales > Acutalibacteraceae > UBA737. The sequence goes on along the minus strand of JAFYKZ010000018.1, from coordinate 20,127 downwards.
CGAAGATATACGAAATTAAGGCGAAATCGCTTTTTTTATTAATGTTTGTAGATAATGAAACAAACCATATTGCCGACAATATAATCATACTTATAACGGTTAAAAATCTTAAACCGCCGTTTGAAGTTATGGTAAAGCTTATTGCGGCAATTAGGTTTAACAGTCCGCAAGAAACCCCGAAAAAGCAGAACTTTGTTTTAACACCGGCAAGATAAACCGTAAGCGCGGTAAACAAGGTTATAGAAGTTAGAGTAAAGCCCATTCTGTAACCATCGAAAATGCCGAAAACTGCAAGCAAAGCAGAACAAACCGCAATAATAATTTTAAAAGCATTATCCTTACCGTTCATTTCATAGCGCTTCGGATCTGCTTCGGTTACAGGAACCGCTTCGCCGTTTACAACTTCATAAGTATTATTTTCTGACATATAATCAAATCCTTTCCATTAAAAATCGTAAAGGTTTCTAAGCGCATAATAGCACATAAATTATAATTTTTCAATGATTTTAATAAAAAATTAATAATTTGGTAATATTAAACCTTTTTAAAGAAACACTAATTTTGGTGATTTATTTTGATAACAACAATTATAAGAACTGTTATACTTTATATGTTTTTAACCGTGGGTGTCAGACTTATGGGAAAAAGGCAGATAGGCGATATGCAACCTAACGAGCTTGTTATCACTCTGCTCATTTCCGAGCTTGCCGCTATTCCCTTACAGGATACAGGTCAGCCTTTGCTTTTCGGTATAACTGCTATATTTATGCTTGTTGTTTTAGAAATCAGTATGTCTGTTTTAGCTATGAAATCAAAAACCTTTCGCAGACTAACAAGCGGAAAATCGGTTGTTGTTATTAAAAACGGTGAAATCGACCAAGCGGCTATGAAAAGTGTTAGAATGACTATCTTAGATTTGGTTGAGCTTTTAAGAGGGCAAAATGTTTTTGATATTGATACGGTGGCTTATGCGGTTTTAGAGGTGAACGGAGACCTGAGTGTTCTGCTTAAATCACCCGAACAAAATGCAACCGCGAAGGATTTAGGGCTAAAACCCGAGCCTGCCCGATTCCCCGTTACCATTATAACAGACGGCAAACTGGAAAAAGATTCTCTTAAAAACTTGAAAATAACCGAAATAGAGGTTGAAAAAATACTTCAAAAAAATAAAACCTCTATAAAAGAGGTCTTTCTGATGACTATGGACAGGCAAAAAAAATACAATATAATTAATAAAAGGAAAAATTTATGAGAAGACTTATAGCGGCGGCAGTTTTGCTAATATTAGTGGCGGCAAGCTTCTTTGGCGGCTATTTTTATATAAACCGCACCTGCGATAAAGCCGAAAAGCTTTTAGAAAATTGTCTTATAGCATACGAGCAAAATGAAAATCCAAAAGAAGGAACCGAAAAACTTGAAAAATATTGGAGCGAAAAAGAAAATGTTCTCTCCATTTTTGCAAACCACGCCCATATTGATGAAATCGAAGCTGCAATAAGCTCGCTTAACACCCAATGCGATTTTAAGGACAACAAGATGTTTTATGAATATTATTCCACAGTCAAAACTCTACTTCATCAAATGATGGAGGATACCGCTTTCGGTATGCATAGCATATTATAACAAAACCGCCATTTAAAATGGCGGTTTTAATTTTATTTTAGAAATTTATTATATCCGCTCGAATACTTAACGCATCTCGAAACTCGGCTTAAAGTTGCAGAAGAAATATCAAATGTATCAGTAACCTGTTGATAGGTTTTTCCCTCTAACAAAAGCTTTGCCGCACCTATTCTCTGCGCCATTTGCTCGATTTCTTTGTTAGTGCAAAGGTCTGAAAAAAGCTCTCGGCAATCTTCGGCGGTTTCAAGAGAAGCTATAAGCTCAAAAAGCGCATCAAAATCAGAACTTTTTAAAGATTTATCCCGCATAAGTTTACACCTTTTCGATATCCTTGCTTAAAAAGTTCTTGGTTTTATCAGATTTCGGATTTAAAAATACCTCGTCAGGCGTTCCCATTTCCTCAATAACACCGTCTGCCATAAAGATAACCTTATCCGAAACATTTCTTGCAAACTCCATCTCGTGAGTTACAACTATCATAGTGCTATCCTCGTCTTTAAGGTCGCGGATAACCCTTAAAACCTCACCTGTAAGTTCTGGGTCTAGCGCAGAGGTCGGTTCATCAAAGCATAGAATATCAGGCTTTAATGCCAAAGCTCTTGCTATCGCAACGCGCTGCTGCTGACCGCCCGAAAGCTCGCAAGGATAATTATTTACTTTATCACTAAGACCTACTCGTTCTATTAAAGCCATTGCTTCGGCTTTGATTTCCTCGGCAGTACCTCTGTTTAATAAGGTTGGAGCCAGAGTTATGTTTTCCAAAACACTATACTGCGGAAAAAGATTAAAAGACTGAAAAACAAGACCGAAATGAAGTCGGTTTTCTCTGATTTCATTATCAGTTAATTTTTTAAGCGAATCCCCGTCAAAAATAGTTTTGCCGTTTACCGATATGGTTCCCTTATCCGCAAACTCTAAAAAGTTCAAACAACGAAGAAGGGTGGTTTTTCCGCTTCCCGAAGAGCCTATTATGGATAAAACCTCGCCCTTTTCAAGAGAAAAGTCCAGTCCCTTTAAAACCTCGGTTTTACCGAAGCTTTTCATTATTCCTTTAACCTCTAAAACAGACAAGCCTTTCCCCTCCTTAATTAAAATAGCTGAGTTTTTTCTCTAATCTGCCTAAAAGAATAGTAAGCAAACCAACGAAAAGAAGATAGAATACACCTGTATAGAATAAGGGCCAAATCATAGCCTTTGTTGCGGCTAGCTCTTTTGCCTGCTTTATAATTTCAGGTATCATAATGCAATTTGCAAGAGCGGTATCCTTAATTAATGTTATAATCTCGTTAGACATCGGGGGAACTATTCTCTTAATAACCTGTTTTAAGACTATTTTTCTGAAAATCTGAGATTTTGTAAGTCCCAAAACATAGCCCGCCTCATACTGCCCCTTAGAAATGCTTTCAATACCGCCTCTGTATATCTCGGAAAAATAGCAAGCATAATTTAACGAGAAAGCTATTAAAACCGAAACCAAACTTCCTGCATTAATAAGAAGCATTCTAACCAATCCATCATCCGGAATATTAAAATTGCTTATTATGTATCGGTCTATATTACTGAAAATCGGAGTTTTAAATAATAGACCGGGCACATAATAAATAATAAAAATTTGAAGCATCAAGGGAATTCCGCGTACTATCCAAACGATAACCTTTGAAACCGCCTTAACGGGCTTATATCGACTCATTGAACAAAACGCAATAGGAAGTCCTAGCGGCACACCGCAAAGCAGCGTTACCGCAAAAATTATTAAAGAAAAAACAAACCCGTTCGCTAAAAACGCGGTTACTTCTAAAAAACTCATAGCTTTTATAACTCCAAAACACTAATTTGCCGACGGAATTAATTTCCGTCGGCAAAGTCAAACTACTTGAATTATGTAAAAATTATTTTACTTGGTCAGCATAATCTACGATAGCGGTATTCTCAACGCCATATTTCTTAGCAAGCTTAGCAATAGTGCCGTCTTCTGCTAATTTAACGATTTCTGCGTTAACCTTTTCGGTAAGCTCGCTGCCCTTTTCGAAGCCGATTGCATAATATTCTGCATCGCTTGAAAACTCAGGAACATATTGAAGCTTGTCATAATCGCCCTGGCCACAATATTTCTTAGCCAACTGCTCATCAACTACTGCGAAAGCAGCTGTTTTAGATAAAACCTCTAAAAGTGCATCAGTTTGCTTTGTAACACCCTTAAATACGATGCCTTTGAAATCTTTTGCATAGGTTTCGCCGGCAGAACCGCTTTCAGCGGCGCCAATCTTACCATTTAAATCCTCAGATCCATTAATAGAATCCGCATCTTTGTGAACAACTACAACCTGCTTATTCATCATATAGTTATATGAAAAATCAACCTTTTCGCTTCTTTCAATACCATCATCATCTTTTGAATTAGCGGTGAAACCGTTCCAAATACAGTCTATAGTTCCGGAAGCTAAATCAGTATACTTGTTTTCCCATTGGATTTCCTTGAAAACAACTTCCATTCCTAAATTCTCGAAAACTTTTTCTGCAAGCTCGGTATCAAAACCTATAAGGTCGCCGTTTTCATCAAGATAATTCATAGGCTCATAAATAGTATAACCTACAACTACGGTATCATCCTTGCCGCAAGCCGCAAAGCTGAATACCATTACTAAACATAATAAAACTGCTAATATTTTTTTCATTTTTATTTCTCCTTAGAATTTAATCGATGTTGTTATTATACTTTATTAAGATAAAGTTGTAAAGTGTTTTTTCAAAAAAATCGTATTTTCGGCGTTTTTACCAAAAATACGAAATTTTTATATTTATAAAGTCTAATCTTCGGGCGAGGTTTCGTTCATACCAATCCATATTATATTAAACAACTCGTCTGCCCTGGCAGTATCACCCTCTAAATAAAGGTATCCAAAAAGGGATTCCAGGCCTGTTGCAGTATGATATTCTCCCTTTGTTGCGCTTTTAGGAGCAGAGGAGGTATGAAAATTTCTGCCTCTTTTGAAAATGGAAATTTCCTTTTCAGAAAGTTTACCCTCTATAAGACCGTAAGCCTTAGCCTGCGCAGGCGCGCTAACCAATTTAACCGAAAGCTTATGAAGCTCACCTGATGGGCGGTTAACCTCTGCTAGTTTTGTTCTGACATAAAGCCCATAAACCGCATCGCCAACAAAAGCTAAAACCGAAGGACTCAATAAATTTACATTTTCCATTTTTTAGCCCTCAACCTACGGCACATAATCGAACTCTATATCGAGAACATTTACGGTATCGCCCTCGGTAACACCGTTTTTCTCCAGAGCCTCGATAATTCCGCTTTGCCTGAGCACTCGCTCGAAATATTGCAAAGACTCATAGTCATCAGGGTCAACTCGGTTCATAACATCCATCATCCAGTCGCAATTTTCAACATAGAAGATACCGTTTTCAACCCTTACAGTAAAGTCGCGATTATTAGATTTAATCTCAATTTCAGGCTTCGGCTCTGCCTCGTATTTAAGTATAGGAGGAAGAGTATCAAGATATGCCGCAACATAATTTATAAGCTCGCCCGTTCCCTCAGCAATAGCCGCCATAACAGGAAAGAATTTGTAACCCAATGCTTCAAAATGGTCGGCAATTCTTTTAACCTCATCCTCATCGGTAAGGTCGCATTTATTACCAACAACTATTTGCGGTCTCTTAGAAAGCTCCGAGCTGAAAACCTCAAGCTCGCGATTGATTTTTTCAAAATCTTCAATGGGGTCCCTACCCTCGCTGCCCGAAATATCCAAAACATGAATTAACATTCGGCAGCGCTCAACATGGCGAAGAAACTCATGACCTAAACCAACACCTTCGCCCGCGCCTTCTATAAGACCTGGGATATCCGCCATAACAAAGGACGAACCCTCACCCATTCTGACAACACCCAAAACAGGAGTTAAGGTGGTAAAATGATAGTTTGCAATTTTAGGTTTTGCCTCGCTCACAACCGACACCAAGGTTGATTTACCAACATTAGGAAAGCCTATAAGACCAACATCGGCTAAAAGCTTTAACTCTAAGGTTATATCAAGCTCTTCACCTGGATTTCCGCTTTTTGCAAATCTCGGCACCTGACGGGTTGAGGTTGCAAAATGCTGATTTCCCCAACCTCCGTTACCGCCCTTTGCGATAACAACCGGCTCATCATCCGAAATATCGGCAATAATTCTGCCTGTTTCTGCCTCTTTAACAAGAGTTCCAACCGGAACAGATATAATCAAAGGCTGAGCGCTTTTACCTGTGCAACGGGAAGCACCTCCGTTTTGACCTGCCTCAGCCGCATATTTGCGCTTATATCTGAAATCAGCAAGGGTGGATAAATTGCTATCGGCTTTGAATATAATATCTCCGCCTTTACCACCGTCGCCACCGTCAGGTCCGCCTGCGGCTACATACTTTTCTCTATGAAAAGAAACCGCACCGTCTCCGCCTTTTCCTGCCTTTAAATGAATTTTTGCTATATCTACAAACATTATTCTTCCTCAAATTCTTCATCAAAAACAAATTCACCGTCAAACTCGGGCTCGTTTTCAATAAATTCTTTATAAAGATTATCCGCTATTTCAAAATCTTCTTCATTTACATATATATTCTCGCTAACAAAAGAGCCTCCAAAGGTAACCTGCATAGCGCCATCGGCGGTATCGCTATCGCAAGAATATAAAATACCGTTATCAGTTAGTATATCCTTAAAAATCTCCGCCGATACAACATCCTCAAAGGTTGCAAGCAAAACAGGATTTTTAATAACATTTGCATCTTCTTCTGCTTGCTCTGTTTTGGTTAAATCAGCACCGCAAACCGCGCAAAGCTCGGCATTATCTTCACATTCCACACCACATACATGACAGATTTTCATAAGGCATAATCCTTTCAAAATAAAAATAAATCCGGTCAGCTGCTAGCCGGCCGGATTTTAAAATTACTGCTCAACAGCGTAAATACTTACCTGTTTACGGTCTCTGCCTACACGCTCGAATTTTACCTTACCGTCGATAAGAGCAAAAAGAGTATCGTCAGAGCCACGACCAACATTGTTGCCTGCGTGGATATGAGTTCCTCTTTGGCGAACAAGAATATTGCCTGCCAAAACAAACTGACCGTCTGCACGCTTTACGCCAAGTCTCTTAGACTCGCTATCACGGCCGTTCTTGGTTGAACCCACACCTTTTTTATGAGCGAACAACTGAATATTAAGCTTTAACATTATTTTGCACCTCCGAATATAGTTATGTTATTACTGTATTGACCGGATAATTCTTTCAAATGAAGCTTTAAGCCCTCTAAAACCTTAACCGAACTATCGGTTGGGTTTAAAACCTTAAACTCCATTAACGCATCGTCTACAACTGCGCTTGCCTCGTCTCCTATAACCTCGGTTATAGTGTTAGCTGCCATATAGCACGCTGAGGAAACCGCCGCGCATACGATTTTACCGGTCTCATCGCCACTGTTTTTTGAACTGTGGCCCTTGACGCAAAAGCCATAAAGACCTTTTTCGTCAACCAAAAACTTCACACTAGTCATACCAATTAACCGATTTCGGTAATTTGTACCTTAGTGTAAGGTTGTCTGTGGCCCATCTTGCGTGAGCTGCCTTTCTTGGGTTTGTAAGTGAATACGGTAACTTTCTTACCCTTGCCGTTCTTTAAAACGGTACCCTTAACGAAAGCATCCTTTACATAAGGCTTACCAACCTTTAAAGTTCTGTTACTAACAGCAACAACCTTGTCGAAAGTAACTTCCTCGTCAACCTCGGCGCCGAGCTTCTCAACATAGATAACATCACCGTTTTGAACACGGTACTGCTTGCCGCCGGTCTCAATAATTGCGTACATTTTTTTACACCTGCCATCATTTTACAGTCTCGCTACAATAGGCGCACACCCAATTTTTTGGGCGCAACTTAAAAAGCCCACAATATGCGGCTCAACTATTTTAGCAAAAAAATCTTTATTTGTCAAGAAAAATTTAAACTTTATGTATTTATTTTTTTGCATATACTATATATTGACAAAACAATTAAAATATATTAAAATTTATACATAAAAATACAAAAATTTATACATTTTATTTCACAGGATGGTTTGAAAAATGGCGGTTAAAATTTCTCCTTCAGTATTAACATCAGATTTTTTGGAATTAGCAAAGGATATTGAGCGCTTGGAAAAAGCCGGCACCGATATGCTCCACTTAGATGTTATGGACGGTATTTTTGTTCCAAACATTTCTTTCGGTGTTCCTATTATAAAGTCTATCAGAAAACATACCAGGCTTCCCTTGGATGTTCATTTGATGATAACTGAACCTCATAGATACATAAAGGATTTTGCGGAGTGCTCGGATATTTTAGGATTTCATTACGAGGCAGGCAGCGATAATGCCGAAACCTTAAAGCAAATCCGTTCTTACGGAATTAAATCTTGTATAACCATTAAGCCATGCACCGAGCCCGAAGAAATTTTCGACCTTTTGCCTCTTTGTGATATGGTTTTGGTTATGTCGGTAGAACCCGGCTTTGGCGGTCAGAAATTTATGACCTCCGCTTTGGACAAGTTGACCGTTTTAAGACGTGAAATTGACCGCTTAGGTCTTGATATTATGTTAGAGGTTGACGGCGGTATAAATAAAGAAACTGCGCCTTTGGCAGTTAAAGCCGGCGCAGATGTCTTAGTTGCAGGTAGCTTTGTTTTCTCAGACCAAATGGAAGAAAATGTTAAACTAATTAAAAGTCTCGGCTAAAATCTGAGCCGCATTTTCTTCAATTATCATTTTCCCGTATTCTTTAACCTTTTCTAAAAAAATATAAGACCTAGTCTTATAAGAATAAAAATCATTTATTAAGTAACTTAAATTTTCATTGTCCGCCATAAGATAATAAAAACCGTTATACTTATAAAGTGAGCTTTCAAATTTGGTTTCTTTTAAGGCTTTAATTCCGTTTATAAGATTTTCAAAGCTTTTAAATCTGAATGCGGTTGTTTTAATTTCGATAGCTTCGCTGCAAACAATATAAATTTCGCAACCAAAATTTTTTATGACCTTTAAATCAGCCGATATTTTCCCATTTTTAAAATTTTGTTTTCGTTTAGAAAGAATATCTTTAAGCAATAGATTTATCAAAATTTTAGTTTCTTTTTTCATTTCAAAAAGCTTTGTATAGCTTCCAAAAAGAGCTAAAACCTCTGTGTCGCTAAGCTTAATTTTAAACTTATTTTTATGTATTTCGTAAACGGTCATAAATTTCTCCCGAAGTTTAAAATTTTAAAATTTTGCCAAAACTTCTTTTGAGGTGTAGGCTATTGAATAATAAAACTAATAAAACATCATTAAAATTATTTTTTAAATCATTGATTTATACTGTGTCGGTCTTGGCTCTTTTGGGTATCGGATATATCTCGGCAAGATTCTTTTTCGGCGCATAGAAAGGATTTACTATGGATTACAGTTCTTTAAAAAGCGGTACCGATATTCGCGGTATCGCAACAAGCCTTGGTGGAAAAGAGGTTAATTTAACCTCTGAGGCAGTATACGATATAACTGCCGCTTTTGTTGTTTGGTATATTAATAAATTCGAGAAAAGTCCTAACGAGCTTTTATTCGCGGTGGGACATGATTCTCGTATAACAGGCGAAGAAATTTCCTCTAATGTTCGCAAGGCTTTAATAAATGCGGGAGTGAATGTGCTTGACTTCGGTCTCTGCTCAACCCCTGCTATGTTTATGTCAACAATAGATTTAAGAACCGATGCCGCTATCGAAATCACCGCAAGCCACCATCCGTTTGACCGTAACGGTCTTAAATTCTTCACCCGTGAGGGAGGGCTGGACGGTTCTGACATTTCAGAAATTGTAAAGCTTGCAAATAACGGCGAAGAAATTATCTGCAACTGTGCAGGAACTGTTGCAAATATAAACTTTATGTCCCTATATGCCGGCAGACTCAGAAGAATGATTTGCGAGGCGGTAGGTAAATCCGAAAAGGATTTGCCACTCAAAGGCTATAAAATCGTTGTTGATGCAGGAAATGGTGTCGGCGGTTTTTATGCAAGAGATGTTCTCGCAAAGCTAGGCGCTGATATAGAGGGCAGTAAATTCTTAGAACCTGACGGTATGTTCCCTAACCATATTCCAAACCCTGAGGATAAAACCGCTATGAAGAGCATTTGCGATGCGGTTAAAGAATCAGGCGCTGATTTGGGTCTTATTTTCGATACCGATGTTGACCGCGCAGGCTGTGTTGATAAATTTGGTAAAGAAATAAACCGCAATCGACTTATCGCCCTTGCTGCATATATATCCTCTAAGGGCAAGGAAAATGCCTATATTGTTACCGATTCGGTTACGAGCGACGGTTTAAAGGATTTTCTCCAAAACGAATTGAACTGCACCCATTACCGCTATCGCCGAGGCTATAAAAATGTTATAAACAAGGCGATTGAGTTAACAAATGAGGGTAAAGAATGTCCTTTGGCTATAGAAACCTCGGGCCATGCCGCTTTAAAGGAAAACTTTTTCCTTGATGACGGCGCATATCTGGTTACTAAAATAGTAATCGAATTGGCTCTCGGCACTGATATAAACGCTATTGTTGATAAGGTTAAAATGCCCGCCGAGGAAAAAGAAGTCCGTTTTGATATTAAAACTCCTGATTTTAAAGCTTACGGCGAAAAAATCATAAAAGATTTAGAGCAATTTGCTTTGAATAATCCTGAAAAATACACCGTTGCCGACGATAACCGCGAGGGTATCAGAGTTTCAACCGAAAGCGGTTGGTTTTTGCTCAGACTTTCGGTACACGACCCTGTTATGCCGATGAATTTCGAAAATGAAAAAACAGGCGGTATAAATAAAGATATTGAAGGTTTAAAAGACTTTTTTGCAAGCTATACCGAGCTTGACAGTTCTTCATTAGAAAATTAAATTAAAAATATTCACTCATCTATTGAATAGATATTTTATTCCCAGTCTTAACTACTCGCAAATAGGTCAAGGGCAAAGCCCTTGTCGTTTAAGGGGGTTAAGGTGTCAGAAAACAGGCTATAACCTCAAACCCAACTTGCCGCCAAATTGAAAACACCGTTTTCACTCTTTGGCGGCGTTTCTATACAATTTTTCTTTTCGTTATGTTAAAAGGCTGACTCATTTTTATGAGACAGCCTTGTTTTTAATCTAAACCAATTTTAAAACTTAAATTTTATATTTAACATTCTTCATTATCTGAGCCGCAACATCCACAGTCTGAACAGGGAGCTTGAGGCGGGAAAAAGTCATCGGTTGGGAACTTGATTTTCTTAAATGCATCGCAAGGACCTTCGGTTGTTCCTGTGCAGGTCTTTTCGGGTAAACAGAAATCGTATACAGGTATTAACATCTGAACATTGCGAACTAATTGAACTATTGAGAACAAGCCTATCGAAGCAAAAATTGCAGGACTGCCGTTGCCGATATTTGTAACAACATTACCGCCTATGCAATCGCAGATGTTTTTTGGAACACAACACAAATTTTCGTAACAGTTATGAATTTCACCTATTCTTGCAGAAAGCGGTATCGGCTCAACCACCTGTACAACACATTTAGGACAGTTCGAGGTTTTAATAGGTGCGCTTGCTTCGTCCTCGCAGGAAGAACAAGCGGTAGAAGAGAATACCTTAACATTTCCGTCGCTACCATATAAAATAACACGCTTGCTGTAAGAAGTGATACCCGTAATACTTACAGGACAGGTGTTCGGTGAGGTGTAAAGGTCGAAATCAAGTAAAAAGAAGAAGGTTAAATCACAGGAATAGAAGCCTTTGTTGAAATTAACGGGCTCAACATTAATCGAAACATTAAGTACCTTTGCATTGCGAAGTCTAACGCTAACCGCGTTATTTATAAGCTCTTGCGCCTCAGGTAAAAAGAAACATCTTAAATCTTCAAGACAATCTCTATCGCAGCAAGAATCATAAATTCTGCCGGCATCAATGCAAACCGCTTCTTTAAAGTTGCCGTCAGGTCTGCTTTGGTTGTTTAAATCTGCCATATATATGCCTCCTATCAAAATATGAAGTGTGTAGGGAGGTCATTTCATAGCGTGCGCTCATTTTTGCTTACTGCTCCCGTACTGCTTCAATAACATATTATGACAAAGGTTAAAAATAGTGAAAAAACTTTTTTAAAAAATATTAAACGATTTTTGCAAAATTTGCTTGACATTTATATACTTTCGTGTTATATTATTTAGGCGCTTTAAAAATGCTGGTGTAGCTCAGTTGGTAGAGCAGCTGATTTGTAATCAGCAGGTCGGGGGTTCGAGTCCGTCCACCAGCTCCAAGTTTTTTGAGTCTTTAATCGGACTCGAAGCCTGTGAGTTTTTAAAGCAAAATTTAATATGGGAGAGTTCCCGAGTGGCCAAAGGGGACAGACTGTAAATCTGCTGCGTTTCGCTTCGATGGTTCGAATCCGTCCTCTCCCACCAAAAAGAAAAGTCGCTTTTTAGCGACTTTTTCTTTTTGTACTCTTATCTATTATCTCTTCTCTTTTATCTATTCTCTAAAACATTAAGCAACTTTTCCAGATAAAAGATAATAGATATGAGATAAAAATTTCGGTGTCTGCTTTGCAGACAAATATAAAAACAGCACCCTTATCCACTAACGGAATTGGGTGCTATTTATCTTTTCTACCTATAAAATAATCGGCTGATACATTATAAAAATCACAAAGTTTAATTAAATCCTCTATTTTAAGCTCTGCTCGACCTGTTTCGATATGATTATAACCTTGCTGAGATTTATTAATAACTTTTGCTACTTGCAACTGAGTTAAATCTTTATCCTCTCGAAGCGCGCGCATCCGTTCTCTATAATTCATAAAACATATCACCTCTATGAATATATAATACAATACTCATAATTTGAGTATTGACAATTACTCAAAAATTGAGTATAATTCATTTCAGATCAATAAACAGGTGGTAATATTTTATGGCCCGCTGTCCTTATTTGGAATATAAATCAAGAGGAGCTTTCTTTCTAAACGGTAGTTATTCTTGCGAATTAAGTAAAAAATTATTGTCCGATTCAGAAGTGAACAACAAATGCAATACTAGTTACGGCTACAATTACGACCAATGTTCCTTTTATAAAAAACGACAGGAAGAAATATGGATGGATATATATCTTTCATAGGATATTATATACTAATATAGAACAGCACCCTTTTCCACTAACGGAAAAGGGTGCTTAATTATTTTTATTAACTTTACTCCGAAACCATTTTCAAAAATTCCTTTGCGGCTCTCGGCAGGTATCGGTTGCGCTTATGGTAAATTCTAACCATTCGAGTTGCCTCTTTACTGGCTAATTTATAATATAAAATATTATCGTTAGCAGGAACATGCTTAACCAATATATCGCCCGTAAAGGAAGCGCCAAGTCCTGTGCAGGTTGAGTTATAGGTTGTTATCTGACCGTCTGGCTCTAAGCGTATTTTCGGATTAAAATCCGCTTCCTTGCAAAAATATTCTGCTCTTATTCTGCTATCGTTTCCAACCTTTTGCATTATAAAAGGAACATCCTTAAAAGTTTTTAACTCAACCGACTCGATTTCGGGTCCTATATGCTTTTCGGCTCTAACTTCATCAGCAGTCATTGCATATTTCTCTAAGCCTGAATTCACCTCAAACCTTTTAGGCACAGTTAAAAGCAAATGCTCATCATATATATGCTTACTTTCAAACATCTTATTTGAAAAATACATATTATCTATTAAAAGGTCTATTTCGCCAACATTAAGCTTCTCAACAAGCTCGCTTCGCGCGCCCTCAACAAGATTAACATGAATTTTAGGATATTTTTCCATAAACTGAAACAGAAATTGCGGAATTATATAGGAAGCGAAAAGGGATGTTCCGCCAATGGTGAAATTACCCTCATTAAGTTCGTTAATATCATTAACATAATTTTGCAAACCTTTTTGGGCATCCATTATAATTTCAATCGACCTTATATACTCTTGACCGAGCTCGGTTAACTGAATCGGGACGGTGCTACGGTCAAAAATAGCAAAACCTACTTCATTTTCCGCCTTTTTGATAGCATTACTCAAAGAGGGCTGACTTATATAAAGCTTTGCCGCCGCTTTTGAAAAACTTTTTTCCTGATAAACCGTATAAACATACTGCATCCAACGAAGCATAACTTTTATCCCCTGTTTCGATTTTTATTATATAATGCTCTTAAAAATTAAAAATATAGCCTTAAAACTATGCATTTATTTGATTTGGCAAACAAACAGATGTTATAATTATTTAACTATATTATAAATTAATTTATAAGTATTTGCAAATAGTATACCATAGATAATTACTAACATCAAGGAATGTTAAAAAATTATCAATATTTGGGGTATGAAAAACTAAGACAAAAGTTTAAAACTCCTGAACGATTCCCGTTCAGGAGTTTTATTTTATAATCAAAACAAATATTTCATAATAAGCTCGGATATAAAAACCACCAAGCACGAACTTACTGCAACTCCAAAAAGTCCTAAATTAAAATATGCCAAAACCGCACCGATAACAAGCGCCAAAGCGCCCGACCAACCGTAGCTTGTTGCATTTATTATATCAGGAAATGTCATAACCGCCAGAGTTACATAAGGCACATAATAAAGAAAAGATTTTAAGGTTTTATTGGTTATCTTTTTGCGAATAACCGTAACCGGTAAAAGCCTTATTAAATAGATAACCGCCGCCATAACAAGTATATAAATATAAACATTATGCTTCATTTTCTTCGTCCTCCTTTGGGAAGAAAATAGCTGCGGCAAGCGAGATTAAAACGGTTAAAATTATAACCTTAAAGCTCTGAACTGTCTCGCCCAAAAATGTGAGTTTTTCGAAAACAAAGCTAAGCGCCATAGAAATAACAACCAAAAAGCCTATAATCTTATCCTTTCGCGCGGGTGGGATTATAATTGCCAAGAACATACCATATAACGCAACGCTCAAAGCTGTAACCACGCTTTCAGGCAAAACATTTCCCATTATAACCCCGAAAAATGCGCCGAAAGCCCAACCGGGTATTGAAACCAACATTGCGCCATAGTTATAAAAGGGATTCAGATACCCACTTTGAGCTATAGAAATCCCAAAAATTTCATCAGTTATATCAAAAGCTACCAAAGCCCTATGAAAAACCGAGGTTTTAGGCGCAAATTTCTGGCTTAGCGCGGCAGACATCAGCAAATATCTTATATTAACAACAAGCTGAGTTATAGCCATTAATATATAGCTTCCGCCCTCACCTATAATCCTAAACGCCGCATAACCGCCTGCCGATGCATTGGTAGTTCCTGCTAAAAGCAATGCCTCAAAAGCGGTGAGTCCTGCTTGCTTTGCCTCAATCCCCAAGGCAAAAGCAACCGCAAAGTAGCCTAGCGATATGGGTATGCCGTCTAGCATACCCTTTTTAAAAACCTTAAAATTATCCTTCATTTTACCCTACCGTATTACTTCTCCAAAACCAAAATTTCAGCACCTAAACCCTCAGATAAAGTCTTGAAACTGTTATGGCAAGTAAACAAAATAATCTGCGAATCGTTTGAATAACTGCTCAAAAATTCTAATGCTGATTTTGCCCTTTTATCGTCATACTGAGCAAGAGTATCATCAAGCAAAATCGGCAAAGACTCGCCATCCTCTGTTATAAGTTTAGCCAACGCTAGCCTTAAACTAAGATACGCCTGGTCGGCGGTGCCGCTACTCAAATAATCTATCTCGCGGCTTCCGAATTTATCCTTTTCAGACACATTTATATCAAATTCCTTTGATATTCCCATACTCTCGTATTTACCGCCCGAAAGAAGCGCAAATATCTCGCCCGAAACCTTTTCAAGCTCAGAGCCATAGCTTTTTCTAACCTCTGCAAAGCTCTCTGATAACACTGAAAGCGCAATATCAATACTATCGCAAAAATCCTTTTGAGCGTTTATCTTATTTTCAAGAGCCAATAATTCATTATTCAGCGACGAAATATCCTCTGCTCTGTTTAAAGCGGCGTTTAAAGTGGCTTTTGCAGAAGCAACCGCAGTTTTATGAGCAGTTATATCAGCCGCTAAGTCCTCATATTTTTGCTTTAAAACCTTAAAATCTTCCTCAGATAAAATTTCGCCGCTTGGAAGTGAGTTTAATTTATTCTCGGCTTCTTCATAGCTTATATCACCCAAATCGCGAGCGAGGAAATTAAGCTTTGTCTTAATATCCTTTTGAGACTCGCAGACCGAAGTTATTTCCTCAACGCTTTTCAAAATTTCTTCTAGGTCTTCACTCTTTTTAAACCTTGCAAAAAGCTCGAATAAAACCTTTTCTTCGCTGTTTTCTTGCTCGGATAAAAGATTTAACTCACCCGAAGCCTCTGATAGCATCTTTTGCTGATTTTCTATAACCGCAGTGCTGCTGTTTAACGCCGAATTTATGGTTTCAAGTTTTACCTTAGTATCAAAAATTTGATTATCAAAAACTTTTATTTCATTTTGAAGTTCTTCAATGAGTTTTTTGTTTTCCAAAACAAGCGAACTTGTTTCTTTTGCTTTTTTGCTTTGTTTTTTCTTTGAAATAAAATAGCTTACAACCATTAAAATTGCCGCTAACCCTAACAAAATAGAGGGTAAATAGAAATCAAGAGCAAACGAGAAAGCCAATGCCGACGCAAAGAAACAAAATGCCGCCGTTAACATATAAACGGGAGGTTTGTTTTCTCCCTTATTTTCTAAATCGGTAGTTTCTTTTGTTGCTTTTTCTATTTTAAGCTTTGTTTCGTTTTTATTGTTTTCTAAATTTATAAGCTCTTTTTCTAAGGCTTCTGCCTGAGATTTACCGCTCGCACCGTCGGTACTAAGCGCGATTTCCAAGCTTTTCTTTAAGGTTTCAATTTCGTTTTGCTTAGCCTTTTTCTTTTGACTTGCCGCCTGAACCTTTGAAATGCAGAATTTTAGCTTATTTAAAAACATTTCGTCCAGAACAGAACCGTCTGACAGTTTGATTTTAGAATTAATATTATCAAGTTCGGTTTTTAAAGCAAGATATTCCTTTAATTTTTCGGCATTTCTTATATCTTTTTCTAAATCAAGCTTATTCTTTATAGTATCGGCATTTTTTTGCATTAGCGCGATTTTTTCCTCTGCCATCAAAATAGTAGCTTTTTCGCGCTCATTATCTGCCGATAGCTTTTTAGCATTTTCTATTTTAAGCCGCAAATCAGAAGCGGCTTTAACATTTTTATCATATTGCCCCGCTTTTCCGCTTTTAGACATAAGCGAAAGCTTTGCCTTTGAAAGCTTTGAGCTAACCTCTTCAAAAGAGACATCCTCGTCTCCGGTTAAAGCAATATTAGAAAGCTTTGCATTTATTTCACCCTCAGCCTGACTATCCTTTTCAGGAAATCCTAACTGACCGATAAAAACACTTCTCTCAAAACTTTGAGCCGATAATCCAAAAAAGCTTTTGCCAACATCAGCCGAAACCGACTGCCTGTCTCCTAACGCCAAATCGCAGAGTGTTACCCTGTCGGTTGAGTTAGAGCCTTTAAACTCTCTTTCTAAACGGTAGCTTTTGCCATTATACTCAAAATCAATACTACCCGCCATTTGAGAAGAATCCCAAGGAGTATATTTCTTTCTGATGTTCTTAGAAATCTGACCGCTCGCGCGTTCGCTACCGTAAAACATCATTTTTATAAAAGACATTATCGTGGTTTTACCGTTTTCGTTTTCACCGTAAACCACATTGAAATTATCCGAAAAATCAAGCTTTAAATCCTTGATTTTGCCAAAAGCCGAAATGTAAATCGAGTTAATCCTCAATGTAGCCCACCTCCCCTGAAAACGCTTTGAGTCCTATCTTTAAGGCATTTTTATATTTTTCTTTTTCGTTTTCATCGCAAAGCTCTAGTTTTTCAAGCATTTTTCTAACGAAAACTCCTTTTAGTCCCGTATCCGTTGCAATACTCTCTAAATCGAGCTTCAATTCGGTTGAATCCTTAACCTTAACAAAATATAAAAGACCTGATAATCTGCTTTCAATTTCCGAAACTATAATCTCTGTATCATTAGATATTTCACCGATAAGCTCAATTTTATATAGGTTTTCCTCATATCCGTCGCCTAGCTCTGCCTTGATTTTTTCGAGCAAAAAGGCTGAAATTTCATCATTCGAGGAAAGATTTTCGATGTTTACCTTTAAATGAATATGGCGTCGGAGTGATACAGGCATAAACTTCAAATCGCAAACATTTTTGCCGATTTCGCCTATGTAAACACCCTTTTCGTCCAATTCGTCAAACCCTTGTCCCTCAGGGCAACCGCTATACGCAAAATATGTATTCGCAAGCCGACTCACAGGAATAGCTTTATGAACATGCCCAAGCGCAATATAATCCATACCCGAGTTTTTAACAAATGCAGGGGTTATGGCATTGTATTCGGAATTTAAGTCGCTTTTAAGCTCGCCGTGTTGCACCAAAAGATTTATATAACTGTTATCAGTTTTTAAAGAAAAGCTTTCCTCACCCTTTAAAGAAGCATTTTCAAACGAGCGACCAAAAACGCAAAGCTTTAAATCCTCAAAAACTATTCTTTCGTCCTTAGCACCCAAAACATATAAATTTTCAGGAAGCTCATAGCTCAAAAAGGGTGATTCAGAATCCAGCGGGTCGTGGTTGCCTGCCGCAAAAATCACCTTAATCTGAGGATATGCCGCAATCTTTTTGAAAACCGCCTCGAAAAATCTTTTTTCAACCTTATTTGAATCGAACAAATCGCCCGCAATAGCAACAACTTCTACATTTTCTTTCGCCGCTAAATCCATTATTCTCTCAAAGGTTATAAGGGTTTCAAAACGGCGGCTATCCGCATTATGTTTTAAAAATCCTAAAATTGCACCTATATGCATATCAGCAGTATGTAAAATTTTAATATTTCGCATTATCAAATACCTTTCATATTAATATTCTAATTTTACCATTTTTTATATCAGTATTCAAGCAGTAATATTTGACTTTAACGCTTTTATGTGTTAAAATGTAACCAAATAAATGGGAGGGGATTTAAAAGGTGCAGAAAAACGATTTTAACGACCAGCTTTTTGAAGCAATATTAACCCTTAAAACCAAAGAAGAATGTTATAATTTTTTCAACGATGCTTGCACCCCCAAGGAGATTGACACTATCGCTCAGCGCTTTGCGGTTGCTAAAATGCTTAGTGAAAAAAAGGTTTATAACGAAATAATTAAAGAAACAGGCGCTTCCACCGCAACTATAAGCCGCGTGAGCCGCGCTATAAACAAAGGCTTTCAAACCGCTTTTGAGAGGCTTAGTAAATAATGGAGAGTTACAGTCAGTTTGCCGAAGTTTATGATAGGTTAATGAACGATGTTAACTATAAAGGCAGAACCGATTATCTTTTAAAGCTTTTTGAAAAACACGGTAAAACCCCAACCCTTTTGCTCGATTTAGCCTGTGGAACGGGCGGTTTTTCAAATCAAATGGCTTTAAAGGGCATTGAGGTTATTGGTGTTGATATGTCGGAAGAAATGCTTTCAAAAGCCCGCGAAAATTCCGCAGAGCTTAACACTGATGTTCTTTTTCTTTGCCAAAAAGCCGAAGAATTAGACCTTTTTGGAACGGTGGACGGTGCTATATGCTGTATGGATAGCATAAACCATATCACCGATTATGAAACCTTAAAAGAAGCATTTAAAAAGGTTTCACTTTTTTTGGAGAAAGACTGTCTTTTTATATTTGACGCAAACACTATTTATAAGCATAAAGAAATTTTAGGAAATAACACCTTTGTTATTGATGAAGAAGATGTTTATTGTGTTTGGCAAAATAGTTTTGATAAGGAAACTAATTTAACCGATATTGCACTTGATTTTTTTGTGCTAAACGAGGAAGACGATTCATATTATAGGTATTGCGAGGATATCTTAGAGAAAGCCTATTCTGATACCGAACTTGAAACTGCCCTTAAAGAAGCCGGCTTAGAGCTTATCGCAGTGTATGACGATATGAGCGAAAATGCGCCCTTTGATACTACCGAGCGCAAAATATTTGTTGCGAAAAAACTCGCATAATATGCCTTTTTTCCTAATTTTAAAAAAGTTTAAAAATTTTGAAAAAAATTCTTGACAAACATATAGTTATGTGTTATTATAATGTTCGTCGCCGGTGAGTAACCAAGTTAGTGCGCCAGCGTACAGCCAGCACATGTGGGAGCATAGCTCAGCTGGGAGAGCATCTGCCTTACAAGCAGAGGGTCACAGGTTCGAGCCCTGTTGTTCCCACCATTTGGCCTGGTAGTTCAGTTGGTTAGAACGCTAGCCTGTCACGCTAGAGGTCGTGGGTTCGAGCCCCATCATGACACGGCTGCACGTCACATAGATATCCGAACTTCCTGTTTATGGCTTTTGCGAAATCATACCACGAACATACGCCTTCATTTGTA
>JAFYKZ010000017.1 GCA_017537365.1 Clostridia bacterium | reverse complement strand
ATATGGTATATACCGCTTTCGCTCTTTCTTCTCGCTTGTCTTGGCATAATAATCACCCAAAATTATTATAAACCAAACACCGTGCTATGTCAACACAATAGAACCGTCCCCTTGTGTTAGGTTTCGCTTCCCTTTGTTCTGCCTGCTATATAGGTGTATTCGGTGGTAAAAGCAGTGCCTGTCGAGAGAGTTCGGGCTATAATTCGGTTTAGACTGTCATAACTATAACCTATTTTTTTAGTTCCGTTATGCTTAACCGAGGTTATAATATCGGGGGCTGACTTATTTTCACCGTAAACAAAGTCGGTAGCTTTGTTTATACCCTCAATATTAACGTCATACCCTGCCACTCTGTTTTTAGAGTTATCATACCTCACAAACAAATCTGCATAAGCCTTATTTGTTGCAGTATTAATAAGCCGTTCACCGACTAAGCGGTCTAAAATATCGTATTCATACTTAATTTTCTTGCCGAGTAAAATATCTTCAATCTGCAAAAGTCTCGAATGACCGTCATATAGCTTATTATACCTTAACACATTATTAATTGTAGTCGAGGTCTGGCGGTTTAATTTATCATAACCGTATTTAACGGCAGTACCGTTACCGTAAGTAAAGCTATCCACCCTGCCTTTACTGTCATACAAATAATCGCTTAAAGTTCTTGTTCCCACCTTAATCGTATCACTTCTGCCGAAGCTATCATAAGTGAAACCATAAATCGTTCCTGAGGGGGAGGTTATGTCAGACAAACGCTTATAGCTATCATAACCGTAACTAACTGTGGAAGTTTGCTCGCCGTTTACAAGGCTCACATTTTGTAGCAATTCGTTACCGTAATAAGAATAATTAGTTGCAACACCGTTTGCATTGATTTCGGATTTTAAATATCCTCTATCCTCATTATATTCATAGCTTGTGGTATTACCTCTGCTATCTGTAACCGAGCTTGTATATTCTCCGTTTTCGGTATAGGTTGCAGAGGAAATTATAGCGGGATATTCTTCGGAATGATTACCTCGGGCAGGAATAAATGCAAACTGCTGAAAACTAGTTGCATAAGAACTATACGCATAACAGCCGTTAACATCACCCTCGACTGAGTATTTTTTATCAATTCCAACATAAATAATATAGATATTTGCATTAACTTTTTCTAAAGTGAATTTTTGATGAGCCACCGCACCCTGAGAATACAATGCTATGCGCGCATTATTAGAAAGATTTGACGGTTCTACACTTAAAAATAAATTTTGCGCACATTCAGGAGAAAAATTATATGTTCCATCAGAATTTTTTGTTATTTTCCATTTCTGTGCAGAATTTTGCGCACATTCGGAATATTTAATTGCAGTGCCATTTGTTGTTGCAGAATTGTTTACAGAAATATTTTTATCATAATAAATATTTCTCAGATAATAATACTGTCCATCTATAATACCGCTTCCGTAAGCACTTGCAGTAACCGCGTTACCGTGGCTATCATAATCATAATATGTACTGATTCCGCCTGCGGTTACAAGGTCAAGCTGTTGTTTTTTAGAGCTATTATATGAATATAGGATTTTACCGCCCGAAACAGTGCTTTCCTTTATAAGCTGATTATTACCGTTATAATTAAAGGTATATTCCGCTTTACCCTCTAAATCAACCGTACTCAAAAGATTACCCTTGCTATCATAGGTATAGCTTGTTCCAAAGGTATCCTTTATAAGCTGAGCATTATCGAAATAAACCGTATTGCAGTTTTTATAATAAAGCAACCAAAATGTTACCTTATTATAATCTCCGCTCGCCTTTGCTACACCTGCAACCTTTTGCCATTCGGTAGTATAAGAATTAAATAGAATACTTTGCTCATTAACGGTCGTACTGTCTTTATAAAAACGGATTAAAATTATAAATTTCCAACCACTTAAAGGAACTGCGTTTGCCTTTGCAAAGGCAGAAGCAACATAGGTATCCCCTTTCTTTCCGTTTGGAACAGATATAGTTTGCATATAATGCTTATCCACAGTGGATTTACCTTGAATAAATAAAGCTCTGTTACCTGCAATTTTTTGAGAAGTGCTTATACTTCCTTTGTTTGTTGAAGCAGACCAAGCATAGGGGATTTCAGAATTGTCATTCTCAAAACCGGCATTTTCAAGCAAATTATAGTCTGAAAGGTCGCCTATTTCTAACTGAATATTATCAAAATAAACCGTTCCCGTAGCACCGCATAAACCCATACAAATGCTAACATAACCATCATTTATCGGTGTAAATGTTACCGAAATGCGTTGCCATTCATTGCTTGTTTTAGTAATATACTCGCTTTCTGCACGGAAGTCGTTACAGGTTGCAAACACATGCGCTCCCCTGCCGGTAGATACCATTCCTGCTGTATTAACATAAGCCGAAAGCGTATAGGTTGTACCGCCTTTCAAATTTTTCGAATAAAAGCCCAATACCCGCGTGGAATTACTTTGCTCATGCTGGTAAAGCTTATATGAACGGCTGCCGATATAACTTTTATCGGTGCTTATTGAGCCTGTGGACGTTCCGACCGTTTCATTCCAAACTTGGAAAGACGGTAAATTTGAATCCTTTTCAAAGCTATGGTTATTTATAAGGTTTACCGCACTTTTTTGTGTTTTACTTATAAATGTTAAATTTCCTTGTCCTGACAATGCCGTAGTATTGCCGTTATTGTATTCATAATACTGACCGTAACCGTTACCGTCATTAGCGGTGATATCCACCGTGCCTTTTAAAGTTCCGTTTTGTGCAAAGGTATATAAATATTTTCGGTTATTCGTAACATCCGTAAAGGTTGTTGAGGTTGCTTCATATTTCATTTGCATAACATTGCCAAGCTCAGAATTATTGCTATATTCGGCAACATAATTAACCCTCATTGGTGTTTTCCAAGTGTAATTATATGTGATATTTTGACCGCTTATATCCACTGCCTTTGAGAGATATTTCGAGTTATTATAATAATGATACTGAACCGATGTTCCGTCAGCATAATAAATATCACTTATACCGTTATTTGCAGTTTGAACATGACCGTTATACCCAATTGAAATATTCTTTTCGGTACCTTCATCATAATATTTTATGCTTGTTAAGAAGCCGTATTGACTATATACTAGATTAACTTCGCTTCCGCTTGAAGAATATATTTTTTCAACACGGTTTAAATTACTTGAATTAAGGGTTAATTGTATATAATTTCCGTAAACATCAACCGTTTTATATAAATACCACTCATTTGAGCTTCCCTTTCGGGTGAAATACATACAAGTACCGCTACTATCGGTCATTTTATAGTCGCCCGAGGATTCAATAAAATAAACTTTTCTATCCGGATTAATTTCGTCTGTCCAAATTCCTGTTGAGTTATCAACCGTAAAGAAATGGTTTGTTCCGTCACCGTCTGTATATTTAACATACTGCGTATTATTAAAGTTCGATTTAACTGACCAATCTATTTTTTGCGCCCAATTTAGTTTCCAGCCTGTTCCGTAAGGTGTTTGGGCATTATTTACGTTATTGGAATTATAAATAAGCGAAACTGTAATAGGAGCAAGAGAACCGCCCGTCTGCAAAACGGGATTAATTACCGTCAAATTACCTGTCAAATCGTTAGTATAGCCCGTTCCTGCCGCGCCTAGATTTTGAGTATGGTATGAGAAATAGTCTTCAACCCCTGTGGTATTGATATACTGATACACCATTCTCGGCCAAGCATTCGAATCAATAAATTTTCCGTTTGTTGAACAGAAAAAAGAATCAAACATACTTCCGTCAGAGGGAGGTGCTTCATATTTTAACAAAACTCCGTAATTAGTAGCAAAACCTTCAGTCCATTCATTAACAAGCCGAGTTATATCCCATTTGTAAAATCCGTTGTTTCCGTTAACAACTCGGTAAGACTGTGCTATACTCTCATAAAATCCGTTATCTGCATTAACATTTGAATAGGTTGCGGTTGTTTCTTCCCAAGTTCGAAGTATTTTATGCGCCGTAATATTAAGGGGCGGGTTATACGAATTTTCATTTGAATACACACTAGAAGAGGTATCAAAAGCGCCATAAGGATACAGCATTAATTCCGCATTAATTATTTTATCTCCGCTAGTTAAGCTAGGAGTTGGAAATTTAACCATAGCATATCCGTTATTTCTTACGCGGATATGGTTATTTACGTCATAATTAGTTGTTGGATAAGCGCTGATTATATGAGTATCCTGTATACTGTTTCGGTCAATACGAAACTCCATAACAGGATCAATAGTTACAGGATATTTAAAATCCTCAGGAATATTCCAGCTTATCTTAACCTTAATTTTGCTGTTTTTTGTTTCTAAAATTTCAAGGGATAAATCTTCAAATGTTTTATCCTCTGCATCCCACATTACAGGTGCAGAAATATTAAATACAAAATTACCGTCTTTATCATAAAGCTCAATATTTTTACTGTCTTTTTGAACGGCATTCATACTTCCGCTTAAATGGTATGTATAAACGAGGCTATTAAAATCAACTTTTTCTTTCAAAATAATATTTTCTTTTAGTTCGGTAGAAATTAAAGTATATTCAATATCAGTATTATCTAAAATATCATTATAGCTGATTTTACTGCCTATATTTTCTAATTTATATTTGCTGTCTATTGAGCTTTCCTCATTTGTTTCTTCCAAAATAGCCTTAACCTTAGAAACACCGTCAATAGATACCTTAATTTTATGCTCACCTTTGTTAATTGTATAAAGCTTATTAGGATTGCTTTTCTTCATAAACTTAACAAAGGTCTCATTATTTTTATTTGAGTAAATCTTGTCCGTTCCGTCAATGTCAGAAGAAAGGCTATTATCAATATCTAAAAATTCACCGTTACTGTTTTCAAAATGCACGTCATACGGATATACCGCCGCAGTATAACTTCCGTCGCTCATTTTGAAATGCTTAACATTTGCTTCTCTTTTATCAATTATTTCACCTATGATATCCGACTCTGTTTCTGATTGGTTCTCAACAGTACTATCTGTATCATTATCAACCGTTTCAACTACTGTTTTTTCTATAGCATCTGCTTGTGTATTTTCAGAAGCGGAAGTAATAATCGGAAAACATGTTAAAAGTAATGCTACCGATAGTAACAATGCCAAAATTTTTCGTTGTATTTTACACATACTCTTTCTCCTTTCATAATACCGTTTAAATTTCAGTTTGAAGAACCTCATTTAAACTTTGCCTTACAAATAAGCTTTTAAATATATCAAAACAACCCCTCCTTTTAATACAAAACAAATTATACAATTTAACAGGTGACAAAATATTACATATTTTGTCACCTGTTTCTATAATTAATCTGTTGTTTTTTATAGGTATTATTCTGATGAGGATTTTTCGGGAGATAATAATGGGAAAGATAGAAAATATAACAGAAAAAGCAACAACAAATGTTTTATATAACAATAAGAAAGGGCTATTAAGCAGAGCAGATATTATTGATGAACTAACAAACTCTGACAAATTAAAAATAAATTTAGGTATTAATGATGAGGAAATTGTAACACAAAGTATTCAATCAGCATCTTATGATTTAACTCCAACTATCATTGCAATGTCCTCTAAATTAGGTATGTTAGAAACAGTTTATAAAGTTGATTCTGTATATTCTAATAGCTTCTATATATATGTTAAACCTAAAGATACAGTATTAATAATTAGTAATGAATTAATAGCTTTACCTAATAATATAATGGGTTATGTTACATCCCGTGTATCAAATGTTGTCAATGGTTTTGGGCACATAAGTACTACTGTAGATCCAAACTGGCAAGGAGCTTTATTGATAGCACTAAGTAATCCATCTAATCATTCTTTAAAAGTTAAAGTAGGTATAACAACTAAAAAAGACATACACAACCAATATTCGATATCTGATGAACAGAATGCATTAGCATCATTGACTTTGCATTATGTGTGCACCCATGAGTATGATTTAATGTCGGCTTCTGTTTATAAAAATATGCGTGTTGATTTGTTAGAGAGTATAAAATATGATAATAAACATGGCATAAAATCATATTTTAGAACAAAGTTTCATTTTAAACGCAGAAAATTTACAGAATACTTTTTTGATTATATTAGAGCCAATGAAAAAAATATGCGTACTCCCGAAGGATGGAGTGATTTTTTAGATGAGTTTAGTAAAGTGACACCAAAATTAAACACTATAAATGAACCACGGGCAATTGATTTCGTAATTACCGAAACGCGCTTACAAAGGATAATTTGCTTTATTAATGAACATAATAAAGCTTTTACAGTAGGTTTGATTACATGTATAATAACCGGCTTGTTTTTCTTATATAAACAGAATATTATTGATTTTAATATTTTTAGCAAAATTATCGAATGGATATTAAATTAAAAAAAGGAAGTAAAAAATGGATAAAAATAAAAACTTACGAAGAAAAAATATGATAAATATATTATCGCAATCAGAGGAATTTATTATTATTGGACTAACAGGCAGAAATGGCGCAGGATGTTCGGAAGCTTCCAAAATTTTTGATTGTACATATAAAGAATTAGAATTACCTGTCATTAACCCTGGAACAAAAGGATTCTCAGATAACTCAGAGAGAGAACGCAGAATTTTACAAAGATTTGCAAGTACACATTGGTTAAAATTTGATGTCATAAAAAGCAAATCTATTATTTCCACCTTTTTACTTAAGGATTTTGATTCTTTTATAAAATTTTTATATAATGACCAAAATACAGCCACCAAAAATGACATAGTTAAAGAGTGGAAAGAAAAATGTGATAATGAAATATTATCGTTTTTTGAGGTAGACGAAAACGAAAATATGAGTTTGGCATTAAATAATGCACTTGATAATATACAAATTACCGAAAGCGATAAAGCGATTTTTAAAAATCTATCAAAGATATGTTCCAAAAAGGAAACATCTATGGAACGGGTATTACAGGAGTGCGCAAATGCGTGTAATACATTAGGTAAATATTATGAAAATGTTAATAAAACCGATTTTTCTGATTTGCCTGCAAAGTATATAACAAATATAGAATTTTTACTTACAAAATTATCCAAATTTTCGAAAGAAATCATTATTAGAAATAATGATTCAGATTCACTATTTAAAGTATTAAATGACCTGAATACTTCTTTGGAAAACTGCCCTTTAGATAATAAGACTTCAGAAGAACAGGATGAAATTAAAAAAAGATTTGAACGTTTTGTATTTGTTCATGATTTAATGCCCGAATTAGGGGAATTAGTTTATAAAAAAGTGATTGATAGTGGCATATCCTATACTAAGCTCTTTCAAAAATTTGGTAACAGCATAAGATGCTTTGGTGAAATTAAATATAACAATGAACTTAACACAGAATCCTTTGATAAAGCAGATATATTTTCTATTCCAAAAAAAATTGTTCAATTTATAAAAACTCTTCGTCACCCATTCAGTGAATATTGCCGACCTGTTAGAATAGTAGTTGATTCCATTAAAAGCGTATTTGAAGCTGCTTATTTAAGACAGCGCTATTCTTCTTTTTATCTTTTTGCCATTTCGGCAGATGAAGATGTTAGAAAAAACAGATTGCTTAATGAACAAAATAAAAAGCTTTCTATGCAAGATGTTATGTTTACTGATTGGAATGAATATTCTTCAGAAGGTTATAAAATTTATAAAAAACAAAAAGAAAGTAAAAATACGAATGCTAATAGTGATGAGTTTTTATTCTATAAGAGTGTTATCGAACAAGAAGATAATTTGATTTATGATCCTGTAAGAAAATATGCTTATGATAATAAGCTCCATCAGTTTTATCTCCAAGATGTAGCGGCAAGTATAGAAAATGCGGATGTATTTATTTCGAATAACAGTACGCACAACACATTAAAAAATATGGACTTACGTTGGGAAATAGTACGAAATATTTCATTAATAATGTTTCCGGGATTAGTCACTCCTACCCCTATTGAAAGATGTATGCAAATTGCTTTTACAGCAAAGTGTAATTCAGGATGTTTATCACGCCAGGTTGGAGCCGTAGTTACAGATAAAAATTACAATATTTTATCTATCGGATGGAATGACGTTCCTTGTGGAGATATTTCGTGTTCTAGCAAAAATGTAATAGATCTGTGTAAATTAGAAGACCAACAAGCGTATTCTAGGTACGAACTCGAAAACTCGGAATTTAGAAGTATTATTAAGAACATTAATTATCAGTCAGCTGATATCAGAAATTTATTGCGAGGTCTACCATTTAGATACTGTTTTAAGGATTTGCATACTATAAATCAACCTTCAAATCCTATGCGCTCTAGAGCTATGCACGCAGAAGAAAAAGCATTTTCAGCGTGTGGTAACAAATGCGAAGGAGGATACCTTTTTACAACATCAAGTCCCTGTGAAATGTGTTCGAAAAATGCTAAAAATCACAAAATAAGTAGAATTTATTATATTGAACTCTACCCTGGAATATCAGAAAGCCAATATAGTTGTTCTGGCGATACTAACAATATTGCACAGCATATATTATTTACCGGAGCTATTGGCAGAGCGTATACACAAATGTATACACCTATACTACCACAAAAAGATATTCTGGATTTATTAGGGATATATGATGAAGTTTTTAATCAATAACTAAAATAATAACTAATAATTTTAGTTTAACCTAATCTATTAATATCATTAATAAATCTTATTAACAATATATAGATATTAAATTGCTAAATTTATTTTACACCAAGGTGGTGTTACCATCAGGTCCATATGAAAGTGATTTCATGCAGGTTCGATTCCTGTCAGGTGCACCAAAAAAACCGAGCTCACCTCAAACAAGAGATAAGCTCGGTTTTTTAATTTGATTAAATTTTCAATTAGCTTTACGATTATTTAATTAAATCGCCGTTGCCGTCTTTGAAATTGCCGCAGAGAATGATGATGAAATCGATAATTGCGCCAACACCGCAAATTCCGCCTGTTAAAAGCCAAACGATACCGGTACCAACCTTACCTGCATAGAAGCGGTGAATACCAAGCCAACCTAAGAAGAAGCAAAGAACTGCTGCTACGCCTTTTGACTTGCTTGAAATATTTTGCTCTGACATAATTAAAAACCTCCGTTTTTTATAATAACAATCTTTATGATTGCTTTATCAAAATTATTCCAAACTAAAACTCGAACTACAATTAATATGTATTATATAAGCAGTTTTTTAGTTTAATTTAAAATATGTATAAATTATATCACTATTCTAACGCTTTTGCAAGTATTTTGTTAAAAAATTGTGAACTTTTTCGAATTTTGTCGAAAAATCATAAAACTTTTCGCCTGCTTTTGCGCTATATATTAAATACTTGCTTTTAGGTAAAATTTAGTATATAATATAATGTTGTATATTATGGGGGGATTTTTTTGGATATTAATGTTAACGATAAACTTAAAATGAAGAAAAAGCACCCCTGCGGCGAGGATACTTTTACCGTTCTTAGAATTGGTATGGATTTTAAACTAAAATGCGACCGTTGCGGTCATGAAATTATGCTTCCTCGAAGCAAAGCCGAAAAGGCAGTTAAAAAAATCATTAAACCTGATGGAGAGATATAATGTTTGATAAACTAGAAACCGTTGTTAACCGATATGAACAAATAGGAATTGAGCTTACGCGACCTGATGTTGCATCTGATAATGAGCAATTCAGAAAACTTATGAAAGAGCATAGCGAGCTTACTCCTATCGTTGAAAAATACCGCGAATATACCGCCGCAAAAGCTGCCGAGGCCGAGGCTTTGGAAATTTTAGAGGAAGCGGGCGGCGATAAAGAGCTTAAAGAACTCGCCGAAGAACAGCTTAAAGAATCTAAGGATAATATCGCTGTTTTTGCCGACGAGCTTAAAATTCTTCTTTTGCCCAAAGACCCCAATGATTCTAAAAATGTTATCGTTGAAATCAGAGGTGGCGCAGGTGGCGAGGAAGCAGCATTGTTTGCAGGCTCGCTTTACAGAATGTATTCAATGTATGCCGAGAGCCGCCGTTGGTCTACCGAAGTTATAAACGCTAACGAAACCGAGCTTGGCGGTTATAAGGAAATCAGCTTTATGATAGAAGGTGCAGGCGCTTATTCAAGGTTTAAGTTTGAAAGCGGTGTTCATAGAGTTCAGCGCGTTCCTGATACCGAAACACAAGGCAGAATTCATACCTCAACCGTAACGGTTGCCGTTTTGCCCGAGGCTGAGGATGTTGAACTTGAAATCAACCCTGCCGACCTTAAAATTGATACCTTCCGCTCGTCTGGTGCAGGTGGTCAGCATATCAATAAAACCTCCTCCGCTATCCGTGTTACTCATATTCCCACAGGAACTGTTGTTGAATGTCAGGACGAGCGAAGCCAGTTTAAAAACAAGGATAAAGCTCTTAAAATTTTGCGTTCAAGACTTTTAGATGAAGCCCAAAGAGAACACGATGCCGCAATCGCGTCGGACAGAAAATCTCAGGTTGGAACGGGCGACCGCAGTGAGCGAATCAGAACCTACAACTATCCCCAAGGCAGAATAACCGACCATAGAATCGGTCTTACAATATATAAACTAGAACAAACCTTAAACGGCGATTTAGACGAGGTTATCGATGCGCTTATCACCCATTACCGCGCCGAAGCATTAAAAGCCGAACAGGAGTAAATATGATAACAAAAAAGCTTTTAATAAACAAAGAAAGCTATGAAAATTCTATAAACGAAGCGGCAGCCATTTTAAATGATGGCGGTATAGTTGCAATACCCACCGAAACGGTTTACGGACTTGCCGCCTCTGCCAAAAGCGATACCGCTATTAAAAAGGTTTTTGAGGCAAAAGGCAGACCTCAGGATAATCCGCTTATAGTTCATATTTCTAATATGGATATGCTTAACTTTGTAGCAAAGGATATACCTGAAAAAGCATTAGATTGTGCTAAAAGATTTTGGCCCGGACCTTTAACTATGGTTTTACCTCGAACTGATTACACCGCGCCATCAGTTTCGGCAGGGCTTAACTCGGTTGCAGTTCGTATGCCAAGCCATAAAACCGCGCTTGATATAATCGAAATATCAGGTTTGCCGTTAGCCGCTCCCTCAGCAAATGTTTCGGGAAGTCCTAGCCCAACATCCCCTTTTCATGTTGAAAATGATTTAAACGGAAAAATTGATGCTATTGTTTATGATAACGAATGTGCAGTTGGGGTTGAATCAACCGTTATATCTTTTTGCGTTAATCCCCCGAGGCTTTTAAGACCTGGTGCTGTAACCAAAGAACAATTATTAGAAATCATACCCGATTTAGCGGTTGATAAGGCGGTTTTAAAAGAGCCCGAAAAGGATGCTAAGGTTGAATCCCCCGGTATGAAATACAAGCATTATGCACCCAAAACCTCCGTGTTTTTAGTTGAGGGTGATTCTGATGAATTTATCAAATTTGTAAACTCAGAAAAGGATTGCTCCGCGATATGCTTCTATGAAGAATTTAATCAAATAACCGTTCCAAAACTAAGCTACGGCGAAGGTGAAAACGAGGAAAGCTTGGCAAAAGGCGTTTTTTCAGCGCTTCGCGAAATAGATAATCTCAACTTAGAAAAGGTATATATTCACGCGCCCTCTAAAACAGGTATAGGCTTAGCAGTTTATAACCGTTTGCTTAGAGCGGCGGCATTTAGGGTGATAAAATTATGAGTATTATAATCGGGCTTACAGGACCTACAGGTTCGGGCAAAAGCACCGCGTCTGAACTGGCTCGCAAACTGGGCTTTAAGGTTATTGACTGTGATATAATAGCCAGGAAAGCGGTCGAAAAAGAAACAGAAGGTTTAAAAGTCTTAGTAGAAGTTTTTGGCGAGGATATTTTAGAAGCTGATGGCAGTTTGAATCGTAAATCATTAGCCGAAAAAGCTTTTAAAACCCCTGAAAACACCGAGCTTTTAAATAAAACCATTTTTCCTTTTATTATAGAGCTTGTTAACCTTGAGCTTGATGCCGAAAAGGTTTTACTTGATGCCCCAACTCTATACGAAAGCGGTCTTGACAGTATATGCAACGAGGTTATCTGCATTTTGTCTGACCGAGAGATACGCTGCAAAAGAATAATGGCAAGAGATAATATAGATATTCCTGCCGCTTTGCTTCGCATAAACGCAGGAAAGCCTGACGAATTTTATAAAGAAAGAACTAAACATATAATTTATAATAATGGAGATATTCTTTTTTTAACGCAAGAATTTGAAAAAATTATAAATAATATTAAGTGATAATGAAAGGGGAATTTATATGTCTGATAATAAAACCGTAGCAGAAAGTTTAAAGGATGAGCTTTTTATAACCCGTAAAAACGGTAGATTAAAGGCAGACGAAAAAATCTTATCGGAAGCCCAGAATTACTGCGAGGATTATAAAATATTTTTGGATAATGCAAAAACCGAACGCGAAGCGGTTAAAATTGCGATAAAACTCGCCGAAAGCAAAGGATTTAAAGAGTTCGACCGAAATAAAAAATACAATGCCGGAGATAAGGTTTATATAAACAATCGCGGTAAAACTGTTGCTTTTGCAATAATCGGTAGCGAAAATATTGAAAACGGTGCTAATATCTGCGCCGCTCATATTGACTCTCCCCGTCTCGACCTTAAACCTAATCCGCTATATGAGGAAATCGAATTAGCCCTCTTTAAAACCCATTATTACGGCGGAATTAAAAAATATCAATGGACCGCTATTCCATTAGCGCTTCACGGTGTTTTTGCGCTTAAAGACGGTAGCGTTAAAGAGGTTATAATCGGCGAAAATGATAACGAGCCTAAGTTTGTTATAAACGACCTTCTTCCCCACTTGGCTCAAGAACAATCAAAACGCACCTTAAACGAGGGAATTAAAGGCGAAGAATTAAATGTTTTGGTTGGAAGCCACCCCTTTAAAGCAGATAAGGGCAGTGAGCTTGTTAAACTTAATGTTTTAAAGCTTTTCAATGAAAAATACGGTATAACCGAAAGCGATTTTCTCTCAGCAGAGCTTGAATTAGTGCCTGCATTTAAGGCTTGCGATATCGGTATTGACCGCTCGATGATAGGCTCTTACGGGCAGGATGACCGCGTTTGCGCATACCCCGCTCTAACCGCTATAACCGATATAGAAAATCCTCTTAAAACTGCTATTACTATTTTGGCCGATAAGGAAGAAATCGGCTCAATGGGTAACACAGGCTTGGAATCGGATTTTCTCAGATATGTTATCGGTGATTTGGCAAAAAATCAGGGTGCAGACGAGACCGTTGCAATCAGAAACTCAAAATGCCTTTCTGCCGATGTTAATGCCGCAACCGACCCCACTTTCCAAGAGGTTATGGAAAGAAGAAATGCTTCTTTCCTAAACTATGGCGTTGTGCTCACTAAATACACAGGTGCAGGAGGAAAATCAGGAACAAGCGATGCTTCGGCAGAATTCGTAGCTAGAATCAGAAATATGCTTGATGAAAACGATATTATCTGGCAAATCGGCGAGCTTGGACGAGTTGACCTCGGCGGCGGCGGTACAGTTGCTCAGTATATCGCTAATATGGGACTTGACGTTGTTGACCTTGGTGTGCCAGTTCTTTCTATGCACGCGCCGTTTGAAACAACCGCAAAGCTCGATATTTATATGTGCTATAAAGCAATGTTTGAATTTATGAAATAAATTGCATATTATTTAAAGTTAAATAACCTATATATTTGTGAAATTTTGAAAAATTGAAAAATTTTTTTAAAAAAAGGTATACAATATAGTATTGTTTATGTTAAAATAATATAGCGTTTTAAAGATTATAAAGGAAGTGCTTAAAATGACAAAAATTTACGAAGGCAAAACAAAAGATGTTTACAAGCTCGAAAACGGCAACGTTATGTTGAAGTTTAAGGACGATTGCACCGGTAAAGACGGTGTTTTTGATCCCGGTGAGAACAGCGTTGGTCTTACTATTGAGGGTATCGGCAAGGCTAACCTTCAAACCTCTGTTCTCTATTTTGAGCTTTTAAAGAAAAACGGCATCAAAACTCACTATGTTTCTGCTGATATTGAGAATGCAACTATGGAAGTTCTTCCTGGTACTGTATTCGGTCATGGTCTTGAAGTTATCTGCCGCTTAGTAGCAACAGGCAGCTTCATCCGCAGATACGGCGAGTATATTGAAGACGGTACTGTTTTAGAAGGTGGATATGTTGAATGCACCTTTAAAAACGACGAAAAGGGCGACCCGCTCGTAACAGGCGAAGGCTTGGCTGCTCTCGGTGTTATGTCTCCTGAAATGTTTGAAAGCATGAAAGAGCAAACCTTGAAAATCACCAAAATCGTAGCTGATGATTTAAAATCAATCGGTCTTGATTTATGGGATATTAAATTTGAGTTTGGTTATAACAACGATGAAGTTATCTTAATTGACGAAATTGCTTCGGGTAATATGCGCGTTTATAAAGACGGAAAAATCGTAGACCCCGTTGAGCTTACAAAGCTAATTTTAAATCGTTAATTATTTTAAAATATATTTTTGGAGGACTTATAAATGTTAGTTTCAGCAAAAGAAATGCTTACCAAAGCAAAAGCAGGCAAATATGCAGTAGGTCAGTTCAATATCAATAACCTTGAATGGACCAAAGCAATTTTACAAACCGCTCAGGAATTAAACTCACCTGTTATTTTGGGTGTTTCTGAGGGCGCAGGTAAATATATGTGCGGTTATACCACCATCGTTGGTATGGTTAACGGTATGATTAACGAGCTCGGTATTACTGTTCCGGTTGCTCTCCACCTTGACCACGGTAGTTATGACGGTGCTATGGCTTGTATCGAAGCAGGCTTCTCATCTGTTATGTTTGATGGTTCTCACTATCCTATCGAAGAAAACATTGCAAAAACCAAAGAATTAGTTGCTATCTGCGAAGAAAAAGGTCTTTCTCTTGAAGCAGAGGTTGGCGCTATCGGTGGTGAAGAAGATGGCGTTGTTGGTAACGGTGAGGTTGCAGACCCCAACGAGTGCAAAATGATTGCTGATTTAGGTGTTACAATGTTAGCTGCTGGTATCGGTAATATTCATGGTAAATACCCTGAAAACTGGGCAGGTTTAAGCTTCGATACTCTTGATGATATCCAAAAGCTTACAGGCGCTATGCCTCTCGTTCTTCACGGTGGTACAGGTATCCCTGCTGATATGATTCAAAAAGCAATTTCGTTAGGTGTTTCTAAAATCAATGTTAACACCGAGTGCCAGTTAGCATTTGCTGATGCAACAAGAAAATATATAGAAGCTGGCAAAGATCTTCAAGGCAAAGGCTTCGATCCTCGTAAGCTTTTGGCAGACGGTACTGCCGCTATCAAAGCAACAGTTAAAGAAAAGATGGAACTTTTCGGTTCTGTTGGCAAGGCTTAATTAAAACAAAAAGTATCCCCGTAGTTTTTTCTACGGGGAATTTTTTAAAGGTGATAACTTATTATGGAAAAAATAGAAAGCTTTAAAATCGACCACCTGAAACTCGAATCAGGACTTTATGTTTCAAGAAAAGACCGCAATGATAATATCTGCATAACAACCTTTGATTTAAGAATAACCGCGCCAAATAAAGAACCGGTTATAGATATGCCTGCGCTTCATTCTATTGAACATTTAGCCGCAACCTATCTCAGAAACAGTACCCAAAAAGACGATGTTGTATACTTCGGACCTATGGGTTGCCGAACGGGTTGTTATCTTTTAATGTTTGGCGACCTTGAAAGCGAGGATGTTTATCCATTAGTTTTAGATATGTGCGATTTTATAATAAACTTTGAGGGTGAAATACCCGGCGCCAGCGCATCAGAATGCGGAAATTATTCCGAGCAAAATCTAAATATGGCAAAATATTATATAAAAAAATATAAAGCTTCCCTTGAAAAAGATAAAAACTTCAAATATAATTAATAGTGTTCTATCCCCTATTTCAAAATCATATTTTTGAAATATGAGGTGATGGTATGAAACTTAAAAAGTCAGTAATATTTTTAGGTGTTTTTCTACTAATTATAACAATATTAACCACCTCTTTATTGCACAAGCCAAGCCTTATATCCTCGTCAGAAAATATAAACCTCAGCAAAACCATAATCCTAGACGCAGGCCACGGCGGGTTTGATGGCGGTGCAGTCGCGGCTGACGGTACTATTGAAAAGGATATAAACCTTAAAATAACCTTAACTCTTGCCGATTTTTTAAAAACTGCGGGTTATAATGTTATTTTAACTCGCGGGGCAGATGTTTCAACCGATGATGTTGAGACCGATAAAATTGCTCTGCGCAAAAAAAGCGACCTTAGAAACCGATTAGAACTAATGAAAGATTATCCCGAAGCTGTTTTTGTTAGTATTCATCTTAACAAATTCACAACCTCTGCCGCCAACGGTTCTCAGGTGTTTTACAGTGCAAAGGATGAACGCTCTAAGATTTTAGGGAATGCTATACAAAAAAGCATTAAAGAAAAAATTCAACCTGAAAATACGCGGGTTATAAAACAATCAGGTAGCAGCACCTTTATTTTGCATAATGCAACAATACCTGCGGTGCTTGTTGAATGCGGATTTTTAAGCAATAGTTTAGAACTTAAAAACTTAAAAACAGAAGAATATCAAAATAAAATTGCATTTTGCATTTTTAGCGGAATAAACGATTTTTTTATAAATAATAAGGAGATTTAAAATGCCACCAAAAGTTAAAACGGTATATGTATGCAATGAATGCGGATATGAATCTTCAAAATGGATTGGAAAATGTACCGGTTGCGGAAGCTGGAACAGTATGGTAGAGGAAGTGGTTTCAACCGCCAAACCTCAATTTCCTGCCGCTTCGGTTTCAAAATCTGCCATAGCAAAGCCTCTTTCTGAAATCACCTTAAATGATGAAGAGCGTTTTATAACCGGCATTTCCGAGCTCGACCGCGTTTTAGGCGGCGGTATAGTTAAAGGCTCAGTGGTTCTTTTGAGCGGCGACCCCGGAATCGGCAAATCAACCATACTTTTGCAAATTTGCAACGCGCTTCAAGAAAAACTTAAAGTACTTTATGTTTCAGGCGAGGAATCTGCTTTGCAAATAAAAATGCGAGCAGGCAGACTCGGTGTTAACAGCGATTCGGTATCTATTATGACCGAAACTGATGTCCGTGCAGTATGCGATTATATATCAGCCTATAAACCCGACCTTGTTATGATAGACTCTATCCAAACCATGCAGCTTTTAGAACTTTCCTCTGCTTGCGGCAGCATTGTTCAGGTCAGAGAATGTACCAATATGCTACTAAGAACAGGCAAAGACCTCGGTATTCCGATTTTTATAGTAGGTCATGTAAATAAAGGCGGAGATATTGCGGGTCCTAAGGTTATGGAACATATTGTTGACACCGTGCTATATTTCGAGGGCGAGAGAAATCAGTCATACAGAATTTTAAGAGGTATCAAAAACCGTTTTGGCTCAACTAATGAGATAGGCGTTTTTGAAATGACCGATATAGGTCTTAAAGAGGTTGAAAACCCCTCTGCTATGTTGCTTTCGGGCAGAATGGCAGATGTTTCGGGCGGTTGTATCACCTGCGTTATAGAGGGAACCAGACCAATTCTGGCCGAAGTTCAAGGACTCGTTTCTGCCACAGGCTTCGGCAACGCAAGACGCACCGCAACCGGCTTTGATTATAACCGACTCAATCTCTTGCTCGCGGTTTTAGAAAAGCGTTTAGGTCTATATTTTTCAAACCTCGAT
The DNA here is from genome assembly GCA_017537365.1 of Clostridia bacterium. GTDB lineage: Bacteria > Bacillota > Clostridia > Oscillospirales > Acutalibacteraceae > UBA737. The sequence goes on along the minus strand of JAFYKZ010000017.1, from coordinate 58,416 downwards.
GCTTATGTAAATATTGTTGGCGGTATGAGACTTGACGAGCCGGCAGCAGACCTTGCGGTTGCCCTATCCTTAGTTTCAGGGCTTACCGATATTCCGATAGACGAAAATCTTATAGCCTTCGGTGAAATCGGTCTTTCGGGCGAGCTTCGCTCAGTGCCAAGAGCACAAGCGAGAATAAATGAAGCTGCAAGACTTGGATTTACAAAATGTATACTACCAAAAGCTTGTATAAAACAAATCGCAACCTGTCCCGATAGCTTAGAACTAATCGGAGTTACAAGCCTTAAACAAGCAATAGATATTATAAAGTGAATTATAAAAACCAAAATAGCCTGTCCTTACGGACAGGCTATTTCACCTTAAAATAAGTGAACAAAACCGAAGTTATCATCTATTATTTATTATCTGGAAAAGTCGCGTATCATTTAGATAATAGATAATAAAGAAGAGATAATAGTAGAAAAAGAAAAAAGCCGCAAAAGCGACTTTTTCTTTTTGGCGGAGAGAAGGGGATTCGAACCCCTGAACGGGTATTAGCCGTTACACGATTTCCAATCGTGCGCCTTAGACCAGCTCAGCCATCTCTCCAAGCGACTTATCTATTATATAGTATAAGAGATAAAAAATCAAGTATTTTTTTAATTTTTTCCAATTATAGCTATCAAGATTTTTTTAAAATAAAGTATATTTAAAGCTCTACTTTAAATAATAATTTATATCGAATATATCTTTTCAGAGGTTATGAAATGGGAATGATTCAATGCACCGATAATTGCAAATACCAATCAGACGGATATTGCAATCTTGAAAAATGCGGCAAAATAAATTCTCCGCTTAATGATTGTCCCTATTTTACAGAAAAAACAAAACCACATAGGAAAAACTCTAAATTAAAAACTCGAAACAATTAAAATCTTGCGTTTATTTTTATTTAATGCTATACTCCTTATATAACATACTATTTAAGGAGTTCTAAAATGGAAAACAACGAATTAAATCAACAATCCGAAATCCACTATGAGCCTGCCATTGAAGATATAGATAATGAAAAAAAGTCTCTTGATGTTTTAGGTCTTATCTCTATGATTCTAAGTATCTGCAATTTGCCGCTTGTATGTTGCGGAATTTGCGGCAATATAGTATCTGTAATATTTTGTATTGCAGCGATTGTTTTATCTCTTGTAAGCAAAAAGCAAAACGGCAAATTTTCAGGTTTCGCGTTAACTGGACTTATTATTAGTATTATAAGTCTGGTATTCTTAATAGTTTTTATTGTACTGGCAATAGTACTAACAACCGGTCAAAGTATTTTAGAGCTTATTTTATCCAGTTATTAATATTCTTAAAACCTTTAATCTATAAAAAATCCCCGATTAATCGGGGATTTTTGTTTAATCTTCAATTACTTGTTCATATTGAGCCTCTTGGTCATTTGGAATTTCTTGCTCATATTCAATTTTATTTAACGGCTCTAATTTTTTCATTGTTAATAAATAAATTGCTCGCGCTAAACCACCGCCCACTAAAACATCTATTATAGTTATAACAAAAGATGTTACTTCGTTTGAATGCTTATCTTCCTTAAATAATTCTAATATATCGCGGAAATAAATATATTCTAATATAGCGCTAGCCAATAACGGCAAAAGATTTAATACATAACAAATGCAACTTGCCGGCATACCTACTACAGGAATAAGCATAACAATAGAGCATAACATATTAATAATAGTAGGACCTGCAAAATCTATTCCGACATAAGCCCAAAATCCTAGCTTGCGGTCATCATGCTTAAATTTTCCATGCCAGAATTCAAGTCTCTTCTCCCCTGCCAAATCAGAAAGGACAAATATTCTGCAATACTTAATCGGTATCCAAGCAATCCAAGCGCGAGGATAGTTTAATTTCTTAGCAAAGCTATAAATTGCATAAGCCTTGAAAATATAAAGAGCAATACCTATAACAACTAATACCGCAAAAATGACAAGAAATGTCATAGCAACTACACCAATCGCACCAAGTTCTGCTATTGCAGCTCCCGCAAAAAGTATACCGTAAATTGCTTCTAACATACTTTCAAAAGTTTCTAAATCCCCTGAATAATATTCCATTATTAATCCTCCTTAACCCAATATATCGCCTATAATATCAATCCCGCAAAAAAGCAAGATAGTGCGAACTATAAAATATAATCCCCAAATACCCAGAACGGAATATACCATCCACATTTTAACAAAGGTTTCTCGTTCTGTTTTTTTAATTAAATGTTTTATCATATATATTTCATAAGCTATAAATAACCCTGCTCCAATCGGAACAATAGGATTATATCTGAAAGAATTTAAAATATCCAAATCGCATAATGCTTTAAAAGCTCTTGTTCCTCCGCAGGAAGGGCAATAAATATGTAACAATTCAAGCATATTGCATTTGTTAAAGGGCAACTTCATTAAATATTTCCAATAAATCGGGAAAAACAGCAAAGTAAATAACAATAAACCGTTTACAACCCAAAATATAACCCACTGTTGCTTTCGCGAATACAATTTATCCCCTGCCTCTCTAAAACATTTCAACTGTTTTATAGCCATTATAACATATATTAGACTTTTTTTGCAACAAAACAATAAAATTTTTAAAAAAAAGTTGCATTTTTATAGGGCGGATGATATAATGTTTTTGTATATTTAATATGTTAAAACTATCGTAAGATATTTTTATATTTAAAATTTTTAAGGAGGCTCTTTTTAAATGGAGAACAATCAATTTGAACAACAAAACAACGAATTTGAAGCTGTAGTAGAAGAAGTAGCACCAGTAGAAAAGAAAGATACTTTAGGTCTTATTTCTATGATTTGCGGTATTGTTGGTATAGTATTAATGTGCTGCTGTCCAGGTCCTTTTCCGCTCGCTGCTGTTATTTTAGCTATCGTTGCTAAGTCTAAAACCGGCGAAATGTCAGGCAAGGCTAAGGCTGGTCTTATCCTCGGTATCATAGGCTTAGTTCTAGGCATCATAGGTGGTATTATCGGTTTTGCTTCAGGTTTTATGGGTGGCTTAATTAATGCTACCGGTGCTAGCAGTGGATATTACTATTAATATCTAACTTATTACATAATCTAATCCCTCAACTTTTGTTGGGGGATTTTTTTGCGAATATTTATCTACCTTTTTCAAAAAATAACTATATATTTTAAAAAAAGGTGATAATATGGCAATAAAAAAAGGAAAACGAACTATATTTTTAGAAAACAAACCGAGTATTATAAGCTCGGGTGCGGTTGTTGGAAAAATGGAGCACGAAGGTCCATTGGGAGCGGAATTTGACGAATTTTCCGACGACAGTCTCTTCGGCGAAGAAAGCTTCGAAAAAGCCGAAAGCAAATTGCAAAAAACTGCAATAAATATAGCTCTCAAAAAAGCCGAGCTTGAGCCCAAAGATATCGACCAGGTTTTTGCAGGAGACCTATTAAATCAATGTATCGGAAGCTCGTTTAGTATGAGAGATTTAGGTATAGCTTTTATCGGGCTTTACGGAGCTTGTTCAACTATGGCACTATCAACCGCGTTAGCCTCTATATTTGTTGACTGCGGCGCCGCAAAACGCACACTAGCGGTTACCTCATCACATTTTTGCTCAGCCGAGCGCCAATACAGATACCCTTTAAACTACGGAAATCAGCGTCCACAAACCGCTCAACGCACTGTAACAGGCTCAGGCGCACTAATTTTAGAAAGAGGCAAAAACCACCCATATATAAACGCTATAACCTTTGGCGAAATTGTTGACCTCGGGGTAAGCGATGTTAACAATATGGGTGCGGCTATGGCACCTGCCGCAGCCTCTACCCTAATGCACTTTTTTGCAGATACTAAAACAGGTCCAAAAGATTATGACCTGATTTTCACAGGCGATTTAGGTGAGGTTGGAACAAATCTTTTATATCAGATACTTGATAAAGAAGGTATTGATATAAAATGCCGTCATACCGACTGTGGCCTTATGATTTTTGACCACGAAAAACAAGATACTCATGCAGGCGGTTCAGGTTGCGGTTGCAGTGCATCAGTTTTATGCTCTTATGTTTTAAAGCGTATGAGAGAAAAGAAGCTCAATAATATCCTCTTTATGTCAACAGGCGCGCTAATGTCCCCTACTTCGAGTTTTCAGGGTGAAAGTATCCCTTCTATCGCTCACTTAATAAATATTAAAAACCCTTAATATACAAAAAAGCTTCCCGATATTTCGGGAAGCTTTTTAATACCTTTACAGGTTTAGTACACACATTATCAGTGCCTTGGCGAATGTATAAATCGCTAAATGATATTTCACCGACACTCACACAATGTGAGCACTAAATTAACATAAAAATGTTTTAAGTTATATTAACTCGATAATTGCCATCTCGGCAGCGTCTCCGCGGCGCGGACCGGTCTTTATAATACGGCAGTAACCACCGTTTGTTTCCATATACTTAGGAGCGATTTCGTTGTAAAGCTTAGCAACAACCTCTTCCTTAGTAATGAAAGCGAAAGCCTGACGCTTGCTAGCTAATGTATTAGTCTTAGCGAGTGTAATATACTTTTCAGCCATAGCTCTAACTTCTTTTGCACGAGTAACAGTGGTCTCAATCTTACCGTTTTCAAGCAAGTATGTTACCATTGCTCTGAGCATAGCAGTTCTATGGTCGCTGGTTCTACCGAGTTTACGGGTACCTGGCATTTCTATTCACTCCTTATTCAGATTCCTTTTTGAGAGTAAAGCCAAATGAATTTAACTTGGCAATAACTTCTTCAAGGGACTTACGGCCTAAGTTTCTTACCTTCATCATATCCTCTTCGGACTTACCGATAAGGTCTTCAACCGTATTAATACCTGCGCGCTTTAAGCAGTTAAAGCTACGAACAGATAAGTCAAGTTCATCGATAGTAAGGTCGAGAACTTTTTCTTTCTCGTTGTCAACTTGAACAGCCATAATGCTCTCAGTTTCACTAACACCTTCTGCGAGGTCTAAGAACAACTCTAAATGCTCAATCAAAACCTTAGCAGACATAGAAACTGCCTCGTTAGCTTTGAGAGAACCATCAGTCCAAACCTCGAGAGTAAGCTTGCCTTTATCGGTAACATTACCAACACGGGTATTATCAACCGAGAAATTAGCTTTGAGCACAGGTGTATAAATAGAGTCAACGGGAATAACGCCGATTATATTTTGAGCAGGTTTATTCTGGTCTGCCGGCACATAACCTCTACCATGTTCAAGAGTCATCTCCATATTAAGAGTAGCCCCTTCAGCCAAAGTAGCGATATACATATCGGGATTAAGAATTTCAACCTCTGAATCAGCCTTAATTGAAGCGGCAGTAATCACACAGGGACCTTCTGCTTCAATATAAATCTTTTTTGCCGTATCAGCATGAAGCTTTGCAATCAATCCCTTGATGTTAAGGATGATTTCTGTAACATCCTCTTTAACACCGGGGATAGTTGTAAACTCATGCACTACACCGTCAATCTTAACATTTGTTACAGCAACACCGGGAAGTATGGAAAGCAAAACTCTTCTCATACTGTTACCAAGTGTTGTGGCGTAACCACGCTCTAACGGTTCCATAACGAACTTGCCGTATTTACCGTCAGCAGTCATTTCAACAGTGTCTATTCTGGGCTTTTCAATTTCTATCATTTAAAAGCTCCGTTTCTCCGTACTGTGATTTTTATATTCAATATCTTGTACGGAAAGATATCAAATGTAATACCATCAATTATTACTTAGAGTAGAATTCGACGATGAGTTGCTCTTCAACAGGAGCTTCAATCTGATCTCTGTTAGGAAGAACGATAACCTTAGCTGAAAGAGCTTCACGGTCAACATCAATCCACTGCGGAACAGGTCTAGCACTGTTAGCCTCAACAACAGCCTTAATCTTATCAAGTCCACGAGCCTTTTCGCAGATAGATACTACATCACCTGCTTTAAGAAGATAGGAAGCGATATCAACACGCTTGCCGTTTACTTCAAAATGGCCATGACCTACGAGCTGTCTTGCTTCTGCACGAGAAGAAGCAAAGCCTACTCTGTAAACAACGTTATCAAGACGGCTTTCGAGAATTCTTAAAAGGTTATCACCAGTGATACCCTGTTTTCTCTCGGCAATCTCAAAATAATGATGGAACTGATTTTCCTGAACGCCATAGAAACGTCTTGCAGTCTGCTTAGCGCGAAGCTGTAAGCCGTATTCAGATGACTTCTTTCTACCTTGTCCGTGTTGACCGGGAGCATAAGCTCTGATACCAACAGAACATTTCTCAGAATAGCAGCGCTCACCTTTAAGGAACAATTTTTTGCCCTCACGGCGACAAAGTCTGCAAACTGCACCGGTATATCTTGCCATCTATTGCACCTCCAAAAATTTTCTGCAAATAATTGCAAAGTTTAAAAGTAATTTTATTAAACGCGTCTTCTCTTGGGAGGACGGCAGCCGTTATGAGGGATAGGAGTAACATCTTTAATCATGCTAACCTCTAAGCCTGCAGTCTGTAAAGCACGGATAGCAGCTTCACGACCGGCACCGGGTCCCTTTACGAATACTTCAACAGTTTTAAGTCCATGTTCCATAGCAGCCTTAGCAGCGGTTTCTGCTGCGCTCTGAGCTGCGAAAGGAGTAGACTTTCTTGAACCTCTGAATCCTAACTCACCTGCAGATGCCCAAGATAAAGCATTACCCTGAGTATCAGTGATGGTTACGATAGTGTTGTTGAAGGTAGACTGAATATGAGCAGCGCCACGTTCAATATTTTTCTTTTCGCGACGACGACGTGTAGAAGTCGCCTTCTTAGCAGTAGCCATATTATCTTCCTCCTACTTATTTCTTCTTATTAGCTATAGTCTTCTTAGGACCTTTGCGAGTACGAGCATTGGTCTTTGAACGCTGACCTCTTACAGGTAGGTTCTTACGATGACGAAGACCGCGATAGCTACCGATTTCGATAAGTCTCTTAATATCGAATGCGATTGTACGACGACGGTCGCCTTCTACTTGAAGGTTGTGGTCGATATATTCACGCAACTTTGAGATATCGTCTTCGGTTAGGTCCTTAACTCTGATATCAGGATTAATACCGGTATCAGCAAGGATTTTTTTAGATGTTGTAAGACCAATTCCGAAAATATAAGTAAGTCCGATTTCAACTCTCTTATCATTTGGAAGGTCTACACCAGCAATACGTGCCATTAATCAAAGCACCTCCATTTTTTTCTTGACAAAAGCATAACCCTTGTCTGCAAAGCAAAATTAACCTTGGCGTTGTTTATGTTTCGGGTTCTCACAGATAACCATGATTTTGCCCTTACGCTTAATAATTTTGCACTTTTCGCAAATCTTTTTAACAGAAGGTCTGACTTTCATTAGGATTTTACCTCCTTAAATTTTACAAATGTAACATTTTGCCACATTATTTGGAACGCCATGTGATGCGTCCCTTTGTTAAATCGTAGGGCGACATTTCAACCGTAACCTTATCACCGGGTAAAATGCGTATAAAATTCATACGAAGCTTACCTGAGATATGGGCTAATATTTGATGTCCCCCCTGAATTTCTACCTTGAACATTGCGTTAGGCATGGATTCAACAACGACGCCTTCAAGCTCTATCATGTCTTCCTTAGACATATCGGTTCCTCCCTTTTTCCGCGGAATCTCTAAAAACCGCAAGTGCTTTTTTCAGTGATTTGTTGGTTTTAAAGCTGTCCTCTTCAAGAACGGTATTAGTAAGGCTTAAATGCTTAGCATTTTTTCTTTTAGGTCGCTCTAACGGTCTTTCCTTACCATCACATACATAAAGGTAATTCTCATCCTCGTTTACAACAACCATAAAATAGCCTTTATCTCTGCCCGATTTTGAACACACTATCTGTCCTACCATAAGCCACCTCAAATAAGAGTTAGTATTTTAGGACCCGAGCTTGTTATAGCTACGGTATGCTCAAAGTGAGCAGAAAGTGAACCATCACTTGTTAAAACTGTCCAGCCGTCCGGTAATATTTTCACATCCGAGCCGCCTGCATTAATCATGGGCTCTATTGCAATTGTCATACCGGGCATCAGACGGACACCTCTACCGGCTGTTCCGTAATTCGGAATTTCCGGTGATTCATGCAGCTCGCTTCCTACTCCATGGCCGACAAATTTTCTAACCACAGAATATCCGCGCGCCTCGACATAGGACTGCACAGCGTTTCCTATATCACCGACTCTGCCGCCTGAAACCGCTTTTTTAATACCTTCATAAAGGCTCTCCTTAGTGGTTTCTATCAGCCGCTTCGCTTCATCGGAAATATCTCCGCAAGCGAAAGTGGCAGCATTATCACCATGATATCCTCCATACTTTGCGCCGAGGTCAATACTTACTATATCCCCCGCTTTAAGTATGCGCTTTGCATTCGGTATGCCGTGAATGACTTCGTTGTTAATTGATATACAGGCGGTGGCGGGATAACCCTGATAGTTTTTAAAACTCGGGATTCCGCCCTGAGAGAGTATATACTGCTCAGCTAAATTATTTATCTCAGCTGTACTTACTCCCGGCTCAACCGCCTTGCCTGCTATTTGTAATGCTCCGGCCGATATTCTGCAAGCTTCTCGCATTATTTCAAGCTCGCGGCCGGTTTTAAGCACTATCATACATTACTCTCCAACGCAGAAAGCACAAGAGCGGTAGTATCTTTTACCTCTTCTTGACCTTCCACACAAATAAGCTTACCACAGTTTCTATAATAATCCTTTAAAGGCTCGGTTTGCTCGTGATAAACATTAAGTCTATTCTTAACTGTTTCAGGCTCATCATCCTTACGGATAACTAACTTGCCATCACAGAAATTACAAGCACCCTCAACTGCAGGTTTCTTATATTCAGTATGGTAGCTGGCGCCGCATTTTTCACAAACACGTCTGCCTGACATACGCTTAACTATCTCACTGTCTGCAACCTCAATAGAGAGAGCAGCGTCAATAGCGAAGCCTAATTCGTCAAGCGCCTCAGCCTGCGGAATTGTACGGGGAAAACCGTCGAGAATGTAACCATTTGCACAGTCGCTCTCGGCTAAACGCTCCTTGATAATGCCAATTACAACATCATCGGGAACGAGGTTGCCCGCGTCAATGTATGATTTAGCTTTAAGTCCCATTTCCGTACCGTTTTTTAAAGCAGCACGAATAATGTTGCCGGTGGAAATGGTTGGAATATTATATTTCTCAGAAATTATTTCTGCCTGAGTGCCTTTGCCGGCACCTGGGGCTCCTAAAAGTATGAGTTTCATATTATACTCCCCTATTCTTAGTCAAGGAATCCTTTATAATGACGCATCATCATTTGAGATTCAAGACTACGAACGATATCAAGAGCAACACCAACCATAATGAGCACAGAAGTACCGCCAAGAGAAACATTAATCTTGCCGACATTACCGATAACAATAGGAAGGATTGCAATAACGCTGAGGAAGATAGCTCCCATCAAGGTTATTCTTGACAAAATTTTAGAAATAAAATCAGATGTAGGCTGTCCTGGACGGATACCGGGGATGGCACCGCCGTTTTTACGCAAATTATTAGCCATTTCAATCGGATTAAACTGAATTGTTGCATAGAAATATGCAAAACCGATAATCAAGATGAAATAGATTACTGCGTAGAAAACACCTTGAACACTGAAAAGCTGCAAAGCTTTACCAAAGGTAGAAGCCTGTTGAGCTGTGTTCATAAAGCCTAAAATCATGGTTGGAACCATTAAAATTGATGAAGCAAAGATAATTGGCATAACACCTGACATATTAACCTTAATCGGAATATGAGTGTTTTGACCGCCATACATCTTATTGCCTACAACACGCTTAGCATATTGAATTGGAATTCTGCGCTCTGCGGCAGTCATCCAAACAACGAAAGCAATTATTACTAAGAAAGCAATAATAATACCGATTACAGCAACATACTGTTTGAGTTCAAAGAAGTATTGCCATAATGCGCCGAATGCTTGGGGACCACGAGATAAGATACCTGCAAACAAGAGTATTGAAATACCGTTGCCGATACCCTTTTCGTCGATCATTTCACCAAGCCACATTACAAGAGCAGAACCTGCTGTAAATGCAAGCACTATTACGAATGCTGCGAAAACAGTTTCGAAACCTCTTTCAACGCTTAAATAGCTCGAAACCTGACCGCCGCCGTTCTTCAAATAGAAGAAGAAAGCAACACCTTGGATAAGAGCTAATATAACGGTTGCATAACGTGTAACCTGAGCCAATTTTTTCTGGCCCTCTTCACCCTCTTTTTGCCAACGCTCAAATACCGGAATAGCTACGCAAAGCAACTGAACGATAATTGAAGAGTTGATATATGGGGTAACCGACATTGCGAAAATCGCACCGTATTCAAGTCCGCCACCGGTCAAAATTGAAAGGTAGCTGAAGAATGCGTTAGTGTCGGGAGCAGCCATAGAGGTTCTTAAAGCCTCTACATCAATATAAGGTACCGGAATAACCGAACCTATACGGAAGATTAAAACAATAAGAATTGTAAAAAGAATTTTATTACGAATCTCTTTAATCTTCCAGGCATTTCTCAATGTTTGAAACATTAAATCACCTCAGCCTTTCCGCCAACCGAAGTAATCTTCTCGCTAGCAGAAGCAGAGTAAGCATTAAGCTTAACTTCGAGCTTCTTGGTGAGTTTACCATTACCTAAAACCTTAACAGGAAGGTTTGCCTTTTTGATAATTCCTTTTTCTGCCAAAGCAGCAGCGTCAACAGTTGTACCATCCTCGAACACTTCTAAAGCGGCAACATTGATTGCTAGCCATTCCTCAGCAAAAATGTTATTGAAGCCACGCTTCGGAACACGTCTTTGAAGAGGCATCTGACCACCTTCAAAACCCGGTCTCATACCGTGACCCGCACGAGCTTTTTGACCCTTATGACCCTTACCAGCGGTTTTACCGTTGCATGAGCCGTGGCCTCTGCCTATGCGCTTTGACTCTTTTGTAGAGCCCATAGCCGGAGCTAATTCATGCATTTTCATTGTTCGCACCTCCTTGCTTAATAGCAGTCACTTAGTGACTATAACCTAAGGCATTAAGCCTTAGTTTCTGTAACTTCAACGAGGTGTGAAACCTTGTTGATTTTGCCTCTGGTCTGAGCATTGTCGGGTTGGATTCTTTCGTCGCCAACCTTATGAAGACCAAGAGCCTCAGCAGTTGCGATTTGGTCCTTTTTAGAACCGATTGTGCTTTTTATAAGCTTTACCTTAAGGCAAGCAGTCTTTTTTGTAGCCATTTCACTGCTCCTCCTTAACCTACGATTTCCTTGACAGACTTGCCACGAACAGCAGCTACTTCCTCAGCACTGCGAAGTGCGGAAAGACCTGCGATTGTAGCACGTACTACGTTACAAGGATTATTTGAACGTAAAGCCTTAGCACGAATATCCGAAATACCGGCAGTTTCTACTACTGCACGAACTGCACCGCCGGCAATAACGCCGGTACCGGGAGCAGCAGGCTTTAAGAGAACACGGCCTGCGCCGAATTCGCCGATAATTTCATGAGGAATTGTTGTACCCTTTAAAGAAATCTTAATAAGATTCTTCTTAGCATCCTCAATACCTTTACGGATAGCATCCGGAACTTCGCCGGCTTTACCCATACCGTAGCCTACTATACCATTACCGTCACCAACTACAACTAATGCGGAGAATTTCATAATGCGTCCGCCCTTAACTGTTTTAGAAACGCGGTTAATAGCAACTACTTTTTCTTTTAAATCTAATGCTTGTGCATCTATATTTGTAGCCAAAAGTATTCCTCCTTATTAGAACTTGAGGCCGCCCTCACGGGCACCTTCGGCAAGCTCCATAACGCGACCGTGATAAATGTATCCGCCGCGGTCAAAAACAACCTCGGTGATGCCCTTTTCTGCGGCACGCTTAGCAATTAACTGTCCAACTTTGCGGGCACCCTCTTTGTTGCCACCGTTTTCTGCGAAATCTTTTTCGTTAGAAGCGGCAGAAACGAGAGTAACACCGTTTACATCGTCAATAATTTGGGCGTAAATGTTGCTATTGGAGCGGAATACATCAAGGCGGGGACACTCAGGTGTACCGCTGATTTTAGCACGAACACGCATGTGTCTTTTAAGTCTAGCCTTATTGCTATTTGGTTTAGAAACCATTTTACATACACTCCTTTATTATTTCTTTGCACCCTTGGCAGCTTTACCTTCTTTACGACGGATATATTCGCCAACGTACTTAATACCTTTGCCCTTATATGGCTCTGGTGGACGCTTCTCGCGAACTTCAGCCGCAAATTGACCTACCTGTTGCTTATCGGCACCGCTAATAATAATCTTATTAGGTGATGGTACCTCAATTGTAAGACCGGGCTGCTCAGTCATAATAACCTGATGAGAGTAGCCGAGGTTCATTACAAGGTCTTTACCCTGCTTTTGAACACGGTAACCAACGCCGTTTACTTCAAGTTCCTTAGTGAAACCATTTGTAACACCCTCAACCATATTGGCGATAAGTGTACGGGTTAAGCCGTGTAATGAGCGATGCTCTTTGTTATCGGTGGGGCGGGTAACTAAAATTTCAGTACCTTCAACAGCGATTTTAATGTCTGCATTAAAAGTATTTTTTAATTCACCCTTAGGTCCTTTAACGGAAACCTCACTGCCGTTAACATTAACAGTAACACCTGCAGGGATTGTTATAGGTTTATTTCCTATTCTTGACATTCCAATCTACCTCCTTACCAAACGAAAGCTAACACTTCGCCGCCAACATTGGCTTTGCGTGCTTCTTTGTCTGTCATAATTCCCTTAGAGGTGGAAAGGATTGCGATGCCAAGGCCCTTCATAACCTTAGGCATATCCTCTACATTGGTGTAGATACGCAAGCCCGGCTTAGAAATTCTGCGGATACCGGTTATAGCCTGCGCTTTGTTTTGGCCGTATTTCAAAGTAATATGAATTACGCCCTGCTTACCGTCTTCTTCAACGGTGAAGCTTGTGATGTAACCTTCATCAAGTAAAATCTGAGCGATAGCTTTCTTTACCTTTGATGCAGGAACATCTACCGAACTATGCTTTGCTGAAGATGCATTACGAATTCGTGTAAGCATATCAGCTATTGTATCGGTGATTTGCATACCGTAAACCTCCTTACTGTGGACATCTTAGTGCCACTTCGTCTGTGCCTTACCAGCTGGCCTTCTTAACACCGGGAATTTCGCCTTTATAAGCTAATTCACGGAAGCATATACGGCAAATGCCGTACTTGCGAAGATAAGCGTGCGGGCGGCCGCAGATTTTACATCTGTTATACTCTCTTGTAGAAAACTTAGCAGGACGAGCCTGTTTGATTTTCATAGCAGTTTTAGCCATAATTCCTTCTCCTTACTTCGCAAACGGAGCGCCCATAAGAGTTAATAACTCGCGAGCTTCTTCGTCAGTATTGGCTGTGGTAACGAAAATAATATCCATACCGCGAACCTTATCGATTTTTTCATATTCGATTTCAGGGAAAATAAGTTGCTCTTTAACGCCCATAGCATAGTTGCCGCGACCGTCGAAAGCGTTGGGGTTAATTCCTCTGAAGTCTCTAACTCTGGGGAGAGCTGCGTTGAAAAGTCTCTCAACGAATTCATACATACGCTCGCCTCTGAGTGTAACCTTTGCGCCAATAGGCATACCTTCACGGAGCTTAAAGTTCGCAACGGATTTTTTTGCACGGCAAGCAACAGCCTTTTGACCGGTGATTTTGCCGAGGTCGGTGATGATAGCATCAATAACCTTAGCATTATCTTTTGCCTCGCCGGCACCTACATTAATGATGACCTTATCGAGCTTTGGAATCTGCATAACACTCTTATAGCCGAATTTCTTTATAAGTGCAGGTGCAACAGAAGTTTTATATTCATTAGCTAATGTTGACATTGTCAGTTCCTCCTACTCTTAAAAAGTCTCGCCGCACTTTTTGCATTGGCGGTCTTTACTGCCGTCTTCATAGACTTTGGTGCCTACTCTGGTCGGCTTATTGCACTTAGGACATACAAGTTGAACCTTAGAAGCATAGATAGCGCTCTCGGTCTCAATGATACCGGATGGGTCGCCAGCTTTGCGAGGCTTAACATGTTTCTTTACTTTGTTGATGCCCTCAACGATAACCTTACCCTCTTCGGGGCTAACCTCAAGAACCTTACCGGTTTTCTTGCGGTCCTTTTTGTCTCCTGTAAGGAGTATTACAGTATCACCTGTTTTAATGTGAAGCTTATTCATTTGTTCTTACCTCCCATTAAAGTACTTCCGGAGCAAGAGAAAGAATCTTTGTATAATCCTTCTCACGAAGCTCACGGGCTACAGGTCCGAAAATACGAGTACCGCGGGGGTTTTTATCCTCACGGATTATTACAGCTGCATTTTCATCAAATCTGATGTATGTGCCATCATTACGGCGAAGACCTTTTGCAGAACGAACTACAACAGCCTTAACAACATCGCCCTTCTTAACAGTACCGCCGGGAGCGGCCTTCTTAACAGAAGCAACGATAACATCGCCAATGTTGGCATACCTCCTTCTGGAGCCTCCAAGAACACGGATGCACATAATTTCTTTTGCACCGGTATTGTCGGCAACCTTGAGGTAACTCTGTTGTTGTATCACAGTGTTTTCCTCCCTTTTGACTACTTAGCCTTTTCGATGATTTCAACCACACGCCATCTCTTATCCTTAGAAAGCGGTCTGGTTTCCATGATTTGAACTCTGTCGCCAATGCCACAGGTATTGTTCTCGTCATGAGCTTTTAGTCTGATAGTATTCTTAATAATCTTCTTATAGAGCGGATGCTTTACATTGTCCTCAATAGCAACAACAACGGTTTTATCCATCTTATCGCTTACAACCTTACCCACTCTTGTTTTACGAAGGTTTCTTTCGCTCATTTCAGCTTACCTCCCATTCAAGCATTAGTGCTGTTCTTGATTTCGGTTTCGCGAATAACAGTTTTAACGCGAGCGATATCTTTCTTAACAGCAACGATACGCATGGGGTTTTCGAGCTGATTGATAGCAAGTTGAAAACGGAGCTTGTATAATTCGTCCTTTAAATCTTCCAACTTCTTGTTGAGCTCGGATAAATTTAATTCTCTGATTTCCTTTGCATTCATTACTGCTCACCACCCATTTCCTGCTTAGTAACAAACTTGCACTTAATAGGAAGTTTGTTAGCTGCGAGACGCATAGCTTCACGAGCTAATTCCTCGCTAACTCCGCCGATTTCGAACATTACGCGACCGGGCTTAACAACAGCTACCCAGTATTCGGGTGAACCTTTACCTGAACCCATTCGAGTTTCAGCCGGCTTCTCTGTAATCGGTTTATCGGGGAAAATCTTAATCCATACTTTACCGCCACGCTTGATATAACGAGTCATAGCAATACGGGCAGCTTCTATCTGGTTAGAGGTAATCCACGCTGGTTCAGTTGCCTGTAAACCGAAATCACCGTGTGTTACAGTGTTACCTCTGAGAGCCTTACCGGTCATACGACCTCTGTGTACTCTACGGTATTTAACACGCTTAGGCATTAACATTAGCGGGAGCCTCCTTCCTTTTTGCGATTATCGGAAAGAACCTCGCCTTTGTAAATCCAAACCTTAACACCGAGCTTACCGTATGTGGTATCTGCCTCAGCAAAACCATAATCGATATCAGCACGCAAAGTTTGTAGCGGAATAGTACCTTCACGATATTGCTCACTTCTTGCAATTTCAGCGCCGCCTAAACGACCTGAAACCTGAGTTTTAATACCCTTTACGCCGAGACGCATTGCTCTGCCGATTGAGAGCTTCATTGCGCGGCGGAAAGAAATACGCTTTTCAAGCTGAATAGCAATGTTTTCAGCTACGAGCTGAGCATTTGTGTCAGGACTCTTAATCTCAACAATGTTGATTACAACCGGCTTGCCGAGTTTAGCCTGGCAGGTCTCGCGAAGCTTTTCGATTTCGCTTCCGTTACGACCGATAACCATACCCGGTTTTGCACAGTGGATATGAAGTCTAACACGTTTATCATCACGTTCGATTTCAATTTTTGCAATACCTGCACTGTTAAGTGTCTTTTTAAGGTATTTACGGAGGTTGTAGTCCTCAACCAATGTATCACCAAAGGCGCTATCATTGACAAACCAACGTGAGTCCCAGTTTTTAATTACGCCCACACGCATACCGTGGGGATTAACCTTCTGGCCCATAACTTAACCTCCTCTTAGATTTCGCGTTCTTTAAGAACGATTGTCATATGGCTTGTTCTCTTCAAAATGCGATGAGCTCTGCCGTGGTCCTTCGGACGAATTCTTTTAAGAGTAGGTCCGGGGCAAACAAAGCATTCTGCAACATAAAGACGAGAAACATCCATATTGTGATTGTTTTCTGCATTAGCGATTGCTGATGCTAAAAGCTTTTCTAAATACTCGCAAGCGGACTTAGGAGTAAATTTGAGAATAGCCATAGCCTTGTCAGCATCTTGATTACGGATTAAATCCATAACAATCTTCACCTTACGGGGTGAAATACGAGCATATTTAAGTATTGCTCTTGCTTCCATTGTTTACTCTCCTTTCAGCCGCTTACTTACCGCTGGTCTTAGAACCGGCGTGGCCTTTAAATGTTCTTGTGGGTGCAAACTCACCGAGCTTGTGTCCAACCATATCCTCAGTTACGTAAACCGGAACATGCTTGCGGCCGTCATGAACCGCAAATGTGTGTCCGACGAAATCGGGGAATATAGTTGATGAACGGCTCCATGTCTTTAAAACACGCTTTTCGCCTGCATCATTCATTTCTTTGACTCTTTTTAGCAACACAGGTTGCACATAAGGGCCTTTTTTAACGCTTCTTCCCATGATAAATCTCCTTTCGTCGTCTTACTTGCGGCGTTTAACGATATACTTATCGCTAGCCTTATTCTTCTGGCGGGTTTTGTAGCCCAATGTGGGTTTACCCCAAGGGGTAACAGGGCCTGGACGGCCGATAGGCGACTTACCTTCACCACCACCGTGAGGGTGATCACAGGGGTTCATTACAGAACCGCGAACGGTAGGTCTCCAACCCATATGACGCTTACGACCTGCTTTACCGTAATTTACATTGGCATGTTCAGGATTTGAAACAGTACCAACTGTAGCCATACATTTAACGGGAACATTTCTTAATTCACCGGAAGGTAAACGAAGAAGTGCCATACCGTTTTCCTTAGCCATAAGCTGAGCCATATTACCGGCACTACGAGCGAGCTGAGCGCCCTTACCGGGATAAAGCTCAATATTATGAATAAATGTACCAACAGGGATATTGTTTAAAGGTAATGCATTACCCGGTTTGATATCCGCATCGGGACCACTTACGATTACATCGCCAACTTTGAGCTCTTGAGGAGCTATGATGTAACGCTTTTCGCCATCCTCATATTGAACGAGGGCGATAAATGCAGAACGGTTTGGATCGTATTCAAGGGTAAGAACGGTTGCGGGGATACCGAAACGCTCTCTCTTGAAGTCGATAATTCTATACTTTCTGCGGTTTCCGCCGCCTCTATGGCGAACGGTGATTCTGCCGTAGCTATTTCTACCGGCATTTTTCTTAATAGCTGTAAGCAAACTTCTTTCGGGCGCTACTTTTGATAACTCGGAGTAATCCATAGTTGTCATATTACGGCGACCGTTAGTAGTCGGCTTGTAATGTTTAATAGCCATTTAATTTCACTCTCCTATTTTGGCTTAGCGAAGCCGCTTTGCGACTTCATACATCACCGGAAATTCAAGATTTCCAATTTAGGTTTAATTACATAAGACCGTCAAAGAATTCAATCGGCTTAGAATCGGACTTCAATGTAACGATAGCCTTCTTCCAAGAAGCAGTGTAACCGCTGTAACGGCCCATACGCTTCATTTTGCCGCGAACATTGATGGTGTTAACCTTAGCAACCTTAACCTTGAAAAGCTTTTCAACAGCTTCTGCAATTTCAATCTTATTTGCGCTCTTTGCTACTTTAAAGGTATATTTCTTGTCAGCAATACCTGACATACTCTTTTCAGTAATTACAGGAGCGATAATGATATCCTGAGCGATTTTCATTATGCATAAACCTCCTCAATCTTAGCAACTGCGCCCTTAACGATTACCAAAGTATCAGCATTGATAATATCGTAAGGATTAATGGTATTAACCTGTGCGGATTTAGCACCTGCGATGTTTGCGATGCTCTTAACAGCAAAAGCTTCGTTGTTTTCTAAAACAATGAGAACCTTTTTGCCGGCGCCGATAGCTTTTAAGCAATCAGCAACAACCTTAGTCTTATAAGTTTCAAGCTTTAATTCATCTAAAACGATTAAATCGCTTGAAAGAACCTTATCAGATAAAGCAGATTTAAGAGCTAATCTCTTAACCTTCTTGTTGAGAGAGTAAGAATAATCTCTCGGCTTCGGTGCGTGAACAATACCGCCGTGTCTCCACTGGGGTGCTCTTGTTGAGCCCTGTCTTGCATGACCGGTTCCTTTTTGTCTCCAAGGCTTTTTACCGCCGCCGGAAACTTCGGTACGGGTCAGAGTGGATTGTGTGCCCTGACGCTTGTTAGCAAGGTAGTTAACAACTGCTGCATGCATAACAACTGCGTTGGGGGTGATTCCGAAAATAGCATCGCTTAATGTGATTTCGCCCACATTCTTGCCTGCCATATCTAGTACTGCTATATTAGGCATAATTCAGAACACTCCTTCCCTTAAGCTTTAACGCTATCGAAAAGAACAACGATTCCGCCCTTAGGACCGGGAACAGCGCCTTTAACAGCGATGATATTCTTTTCTGCGTCTACCTTAACTACACTCAGGTTCTGAACGGTTACGCGTTCATTACCGAGATGGCCTGCCATTTTTTTGCCTTTGAAAACTCTTGAAGGACTGGAACAAGCACCAAGAGAACCACCGTGACGGTGAACAGGGCCTGTACCATGAGATTCTTTAAGACGGCCAAAGTTCCAGCGCTTAATTGTGCCGGCATAGCCTTTACCCTTAGAAGTACCTCTTACATCAACAGCTTCGCCTTCGGCAAAGATATCTGCTTTAATAATGTCGCCAACGTTCATAGCGGAAACATCTTCAAAGCGGAACTCACGAAGAACCTTCTTCGGAGCTACATCACCTTTTGCAAAGTGACCTTTCATAGGTTTGTTAACCTTAGAAGCCTTTAAATCGCCATAGCCGATTTGAACAGCTTCATAACCGTCGTTCTCGGTTGTTTTCTTCTGCGAAATAACGCAGGGACCTGCTTCAATTACAGTAACCGGAACAACATTTCCGTTTGCATCAAAAAGCTGAGTCATACCAAGCTTCTTGCCAACGATACCTTTTTGCATTGTTTTTTCCTCCTTTGGTTATTGGTTGGTTTTCACCAACATGACCTCGCGGTTAAAATCTCTACACCTTAATATATATTAAAGCTTGATTTCGATTTCAACACCGGCGGGGAGCTCAAGTCCTGTTAAAGCCTCAACAGTTTTGTTGGAAGGTCTGATAACATCGATGAGTCTTTTGTGGGTTCGCATTTCGAACTGCTCACGGCTATCCTTATACTTATGAACAGCACGCAAGATGGTTACAACTTCCTTTTCGGTGGGTAGCGGTACGGGACCTGATACCCTAGCGCCTGTACGTTTAGCGGTTTCCACTATCTTCTCAGCGGACTGGTCTACAAGTGCATGGTCATAACCCTTAATTCTGATACGAATTTTTTCCTTCACTGCCATGTGAATTTCGCCTCCTTAAATAGTTGGCGGGCAAAACATACAACGCACCGTGTATTTCTTACGGGTGCATTATAAAACCGGATATTGCTGGGGTTACAGTCAATTCCGGACGGCAGATTGCTCTGCCGTTGCACATAAAGGTCGCAAGTTTCCCTTATGTACTCCTGATTCTTTCGCCCGGTTTAAAATCGGACATACTCCGCGGAAATTTCCCCATTCGAGATGGGCCACCTCCCGCATCAACGCATGTGTTTTACGCCATACTTTCACAGCGTACTCTCGTATAATAACACACTTTCTTTCAAATTGCAAGTATTTTTTTAACTTTTTTCAAAAAATTTTTTCGAATAAAAAATAGAGGAAAAACGCTTTAAAATCAAGCCTTTTCCTCTATCATTTAATTAAATTAATATAGCTTAATATCAATCCAAAGCAATTCGTATTTTCTGCGGATTTTCTCATCTATATCGTGGTAATACTGAACGGGTGGCATATCCTCTTTTTTAGGATACAAAATTTCATTTCCGTAGTAATAATAATCTTTATTATTTATAACCGCAGTATTAGGACTTGCATATCCTATATAATCAGCATTAGCGGTTGCTATATCAGGCTCTAACAAAAAGTTTATATACATCATAGCCGCCGCTTTATTTTCAGCACTTTTTAAAATGCAAGCCGAATCTATAAATATATTGGTGCCTTCCTTTGGATAGAAAAACTTCAAATCAGGATTGGTTTCCACCATTGTTAAATAGTCTCCCGCATAATAAGGCGCGATATATGCCTCACCGGTTTCCATTTTACCGTAAACCTCATCCATAACATAGCCTTGCAAATTTTTCTTACCTTTTTTAAGAAGCTCGGCAGCAGCCTCCCATTCCTTTTCGTTGGTTGAATTAAGGTCTGTTCCCTGCAAAATCTGAGCCGTCATAAAAGCGTCTCGCGGGTTATTGAAATTAAGAGCCATATCCTTATATTTCTCATCCCATAAAACATTCCAGCTATGCTCTATATCTTTAATGTATTTACCATTATATATAATACCAACCATTCCAACATTAAACGGAACGCTGTATTTCTCCTCGGGGTCGAAATAAACACCCTTATAATCATCGGCTATAAGGTCATAGTTAGAAAGAGCGGTTGTATCTATTTCGTCTAGCATACCCTCTTTTATCATGCGCTGTATCATATAATCCGAGGGGATTACTATATCATAATTAACACCGCCGTTTTCAACCTGAGAAAACATCGTTTCGTTACTTTCAAAGGTTAAATAGTTAACCTTAATACCGGTAAGCTTTTCAAACTCGCGGTTAACATCTATAGTACCGTCCGAACCGTCGGAAATATATTCGCCCCAGTTATAAACTGTAAGCACTGTGCCTTCAAGCGAACGGTCATATTTACCTCTGAGTTCTAAATCGACATATTCATATCCACAGGAAGAAAAAAGAAGAGATACTATGCATACTATTATCGCAAGCGACAAAGAGCGAAATTTAAGATTTTTCATTTTTTCCACCTTTCAAATTAAATTTAAGATTTTTTAATGTCTGATTGGTTTTGCAGGCTTTTTATCGGTTTTGCTTTGCAACACATTATAAAATATTAAAAGCACGAAAACCGCCACAAAAATTATAGTAGACAAAGCATAAGTATCGGGAGTTACCGATTTTTTAGTCATATTATATATAATAATAGGTAGTGTCTGATAATGTCCGCAAGTAAAATAACTTATAACAAAATCATCAAGCGACAAGGTAAACGCCATAATAAATCCTGTTAAAACACCAGTTGAAATTGCAGGCAATATAACCTTAAAAAATGCCTGAACAGGAGAACAGCCCAAATCAAGAGCTGCCTCGCGAAGCTTTGAATCGGTTTGCCTGAGCTTCGGCAAAACCGACATTATAACATAAGGCAAATTAAAGGTTATATGGGCTAATAAAACCGTAAAAAATCCCAAAGACTCATTAAGACCTATAAGCTTTCCTATGAAAATAAACAAAAGCATTAAGGATATACCGGTTACAATATCGGCATTCATCATAGGTATCTGAGTAACAGACATTAAGAGCTTCTTAGAAAGCTTGTTTCTGAGTCCTGTAATACCAACCGCCGCCGCAGTTCCCAAAACGGTGGAAATAACCGCGCTTAAAACCGCAATTATAATGGTATGCTTTAAAGCGTTTAGCATAGCGGTATTCGTAACAAGTCCTGTATACCATTTGGTTGAAACGCCCTGAAAAACCCACACACTCGCCGATTCGTTGAAAGAAAAAACTATCATAACAAGTACAGGTGCATATAAAAAGAATATAATTAAAGCAACATATAAACGGGCTAAGGCTTTCATATTACAACACCCCCGTCATCGTCATCATTAAATCTATTCATAACAAAGAGGCAAACCAAAATCATTATCATAAGCACCATAGAAATAGCAGATGCAATATTATAATAATCAACACCGAGATTAAACAAATACTCAATAGCATCACCTATGAGCATAGTCTTGTTTCCGCCGAGCTTTTGAGAAATATAAAAGGTACTAACCGACGGCACGAAAACCATAGTAATACCCGAAATGATACCGGGTCTGGTCAGCGGCAAAATAACCTTTTTAAACTTTACAAAGGCATTTGCGCCTAAGTCCTCAGAAGCCTCTAAAAGCGATTTATCAAGCTTAGACATAACCGAATAAATTGGCAATATCATATAAGGTATGAAATCATAAACCATACCCAAAATAACCGCTCCAGGAGTATACATAAGCTGAACGGGACCTAAACCCAATTTACCTAAAAATGTGTTTATAATACCCGTATTTGCCAAAATCGAAATCCAGGAATAAGTACGAATAAGAAAGTTCATCCACATCGGGAGCATAACGATAAGCAAAAGCATTCTCTGCGAGCTTATTTTAAGTTTGGTCATAAAATAAGCCATAGGATAAGCTAAAAGCAAGGTTATAACCGTTGCTATTGCCGCATAGAGAATCGAAAGCCCAAAAGCTTTTTTATATTTGCCTATTTCGCTTAAATTAGCAAGAGTGAAAACACCTGCCTCATTAGTAAGCGCAAAATATAACATTATAATAAGAGGAACAATGATAAAAAGCGCCGCCCAAACAATATAAGGCGCAGATAATAATTTGCTCCCCAGGCTTTTATTCTTCAACGACAGGCTCCTCCTCAACATAATCTACTTCGGAGAGAAGGTCTATCTCCTCACTGTAACTCGAATAATCGCCATAAAGACCCGAATATTCGCTCTTTTTCATAATATGAATGGCATCAGGCTCAATATAGAGACCAACCTCTTCGTCCACTAAATGCTCATCAGTTGTTTGAATCATCCATTTAAAGCCGCCGATATCTACAATAATCTCGTAATGAACGCCCAAGAAAGAAACCGAGGTTACAATACCTTTAAG
The DNA here is from genome assembly GCA_017537365.1 of Clostridia bacterium. Classification (GTDB taxonomy): domain Bacteria; phylum Bacillota; class Clostridia; order Oscillospirales; family Acutalibacteraceae; genus UBA737. The sequence continues at coordinate 35,116 of JAFYKZ010000017.1, read as the reverse complement.
CATTCCTTTACCGGATTCCACAATGTCAACATCCTCAGGTCTTACAACAACATCAACAAGCTCATTTTGAGAAAATCCTTTATCAAGACAATCGAATTTTTGACCCGAAAACTCAACATAAAAGTCCTTAATCATTTTACCGTCAACTATATTCGATTCACCGATAAAGTCAGCAACAAAGGCATTTTGAGGCTCATTATAAATATCCTGCGGAGTACCAACCTGCTGAATTTTACCCCCATCCATAACAACAACTCTATCCGACATAGTGAGGGCTTCCTCTTGGTCGTGAGTTACGAAAATAAAGGTAATACCGAGCTGCTGCTGAATGTTTTTAAGTTCTTTTTGCATATCCTTGCGAAGCTTTAAATCCAGCGCCGCCAAAGGCTCATCGAGAAGCAAAACTCTAGGGCAGTTAGCAATAGCTCGAGCTATTGCAACTCGCTGCTGCTGACCGCCTGAAAGGGTATCTATATCGCGCTTTTCAAGACCTGAAAGGTTAACGAGCTTTAACATCTCTTCAACCTTTTCTTTTATTTCCTTTTCCTTGAATTTCTTAATTCTCAAACCAAATGCTATATTTTCATAAACATTAAGATGCGGAAAAAGAGCATAACGCTGAAAAATTGTATTAACCTGACGCTTATAAGCGGGCAAATCATTTATAACCTTACCCTCAAATACAACATCGCCGCTATCCGGCTCTAAAAAGCCAGCAATAAGTCTCAAAGTTGTTGTTTTACCGCAACCCGAAGGTCCCAAAAGGGTTATAAATTCCTTATCTTTTATTTCAAGGTTTAAGCCGTCAAGAATTTTCTCTCCGTCAAACGAAACGGTAACATCTTTAAGCTCAACTATATTTATATTTTCGTTTTTCATAAAGCACTCTCCTTACGAAAAATTCTAACTGCAAAAACGATATTATTCGACAGATTAAAATATACATTGAAAACCTTTAAATGTCAAGAAAATTTTATGGTTTTTAGATGTTTTTTCAGTAAAAAGTTTGCCTGGTTTTAGAAAAACTTTAAAATGCTCTTATTTACTCGTTTTTTCTCACAAATACTCACTTTTTGCATTGATATTAATCAGGGTGATTTTTCTGCATTTTTTCGTTTGTTTCAAAATCTTTATAAATATAATATAAATATAAATTTAGATTAAAAAAATATTGATGTATAAGGCTTATTATGATATAATATAATGTCAAATTATATAAAAGTAGGTGTTAAGGTGAGAATTTTGGGAATAGACCCGGGCTATGCCATAGTCGGATATGGCATTATTGAGCATCAGTCTTGTAAATTTAGTGTTATAAATTTCGGCGCGGTAACAACCCCTGCGGGTATGGATTTCCCAAAAAGACTCAAATCTATTTATGATGATATAACCTACCTTATCGAAACCCATAAACCCGAATGCATTGCAATCGAAAAGCTTTACTTTAACACTAATACAACAACCGCCATTGATGTAGCTCAGGCTCGCGGAGTTATAGTTCTAGCAGCTCAAAACGCAGGCATAGAAGTTTTTGAATACACGCCGCTTCAAGTCAAACAAGCGGTTACGGGTTACGGCAGAGCCGAAAAGTTTCAGGTTATGGATATGGTTAAAAATCTGCTTAAATTAAAAGCAGTTCCAAAACCGGACGATACTGCCGATGCTTTGGCGCTCGCAATTTGCCATGCGCATTATTCAGGCTCTAACTATTGTAAAATTTATACGGAGGCAAGAAAATGATAGCTTCTTTACGAGGAACTTTAATTTATAAAGATACTGCTGTTGCAGTTGTTGAATGCGGCGGAGTTGGATACAAATGCTTTGTTACAAAAAACACTCTAAACCGCCTACCCCAAATAAACAATGAGGTTTTTCTTTATACCTATATGGTAGTCCGCGAGGATGCTATGGACCTTTACGGGTTTATAGATTCAAACGAGCTTGAAACCTTTAAGCTTATAACCTCGGTTAACGGAGTTGGCGCTAAAATCGGCATTTCAATTTTATCCGACCTTTCCGCTTCTCAGGTAACTTTAAGTATTGCATCAGGCGATGCTAAGGCTTTAACCGTTGCAAGCGGTGTTGGAATAAAACTTGCTCAAAGAATTATTTTAGAACTAAGAGAAAAGGTTGGAAGCATAACTTCTTCTGAAAACGACGAAATTTCGGCTGTTAAAAGCGCCGTTACTTCTTCTAATACTTCGGAAGTCGTTGAAGCCCTCGTTGCTTTGGGATATAGCAAAGGTGAAGCATCACTTGCTGTTGCAAGACTTGATAACACCCTTTCAACCGATGAACTCATAAAACAGGCCTTAAAAGCGCTTGCAAGGAGGTTATAAAAATTGATAGAACAAGAAATGGATTTTGAAAACCGCATAGTTTCTCCCGAATATAACAGTTCAAATGATGAAGCGGAATTATCTTTGAGACCTAAATCTTTATCCGAATATATCGGTCAGGATAAGGTCAAGGAAAATCTTAAAATTTATATAACCGCCGCTTTGCAAAGAAAAGAATCGCTGGACCATGTTTTGCTATACGGTCCTCCCGGTCTTGGCAAAACCACCTTAGCCAGTATCGTTTCTCGCGAAATGGGGGTTAATCTTCGGGTAACATCAGGTCCTGCAATCGAAAAGCAGGGCGACCTTGTTGCAATTTTAACCTCTCTTGAAGAAGGCGATGTTTTATTCATAGACGAAATTCACCGACTTTCTCGAAATGTTGAAGAAATATTATATCCTGCAATGGAGGATTTTTCGCTTGATATTATCATAGGCAAAGGTCCGTCTGCCAGGTCAATAAGACTTGATGTTCCGCATTTTACATTGGTAGGAGCTACAACCCGTTCAGGTCAGCTAACCGCCCCCTTGCGCGACCGTTTCGGTGTTCTTTTAAGATTAGAACTTTATAGCCCTGAACAGTTAGCCGAAATTGTTATCCGCTCGGCAGGTATTTTAGGAATTGAAATCGACCGCGACGGTGCTTTGGAAATCGCCTCCCGTTCAAGAGGAACACCGCGTATTGCAAACCGCCTTTTAAAGCGCGTTCGCGATATAGCTCAGGTTGAGTATGACGGTGTTATAAACGAAAAAACCGCCTCGGCGGCTTTATCAAGATTTGAAATAGATGAACTCGGTCTTGATGATTTCGACCGAAAGATGCTTGAAACCATTATAACTCATTATTCGGGCGGTCCCGTAGGCCTTGATACCCTAGCCGCCGCTATCGGTGAGGAAGCTATAACCATCGAAGATGTTTACGAGCCTTACCTTATGCAAATCGGATTTTTAACAAGAACTGCGCGAGGCAGATGCGTAACAAAGCTTGCTATGGAGCATTTGGGTTACGATACCAAAGAAACCGCTCAACAATCTATTTTTTAAGGAAATTTAAAGTATGAGAACAGTAGAAGGATTTTCAGATTACGAGCTTTTAGATGCCGATAACGGTCAAAGGCTTGAACGCTGGGGCGATGTTATTCTTATCCGCCCTGACCCTCAGGTTATCTGGAACGGAACTAAACAGGATAACAGATGGAATAAAGCCAACGCAGTTTACCATCGTTCAAATTCAGGCGGTGGTTATTGGGAAAAGCTTAAAAATGTTCCTGATGTGTGGTCTATAAACTATAATGATTTAACCTTTAATCTTAAACCTATGGGCTTTAAGCATACAGGTCTTTTCCCCGAGCAAGCGGTTAACTGGACTCTTGCCGATAAACTCATAAAAAATGCCGGCAGAGAAATTTCGGTGCTTAATCTATTTGCGTATACCGGAGGCGCCACAGTAGCTTGCTTAAAGGCAGGCGCATCGGTAACCCATGTTGATGCCTCAAAAGGTATGGTTCAATGGGCAAAGGAAAATGCAAACTCCTCAGGTGTTATAGACAGACCTGTTCGTTGGATTGTTGATGATTGCCTGAAATTCGTTAAAAGAGAAATCCGCCGAGGCAAAAAGTATGACGCTATTATTATGGACCCTCCCTCTTACGGCAGAGGTCCAAACGGTGAGGTTTGGAAATTGGAGCAACAATTATCCGAACTTTTAGAGGAAACAGGAAAGCTTTTAAGCGATGATGCTTTATTTTTCTTCTTAAACTCTTATACAGGCGGTCTATCACCCACTATTTTAAACTTTATGGTTAAAACCTATGTTGCTAAAAATCGCAAAGGCGAAATTTTTACCGACGAAATTGGTCTCAATATAACCGCAAAAGGCATTAGTCTTCCCTGCGGTAATACTACTATTTGGAAAAGTGATAATGGATAATATAATAGAAATTAAAAATGCAACCTATTCTTATACCGACGAGGGTATTTCTCATATTGCTCTAAACAATATATCCCTTAACATTAAAAAGGGTAGCTTTACTGTGATTTTAGGGCATAACGGCTCGGGTAAATCAACTCTGGCAAAGCTTTTAAACGGACTTAACACCCCAACCTCAGGCGATATTATTGTTGACGGTATGAACACTCGCGACGAGGAAAAAGAACTTGAAATAAAAAGAAAAGTAGGATTGGTTTTTCAAAACCCCGATAATCAGCTTATCGCCTCAATAGTTGAAGAGGATGTGGCTTTCGGTCCTGAAAACTTAGGGCTAGAGCCAGAGAAAATCCGCGAGTGTGTTGACGAGGCTTTAAAATCGGTTGGAATGTATGAATTCAGAAAATCAACTCCGCATAAACTATCGGGCGGTCAAAAACAGCGAATTGCTATTGCCGGAATAATCGCAATGTCTCCCGATGTTTTGGTTTTGGACGAGCCAACCGCAATGCTAGACCCGAAAGGCAGAGCCGAAATCATTTCAACCCTTCATTATCTCAATAAAGAAAAAAATATAACCGTTGTTTTAATAACTCATTATATGGAAGAGGCAGAAAATGCCGACCGCGTTATCGTTATGAATGACGGTGAGATTATAAATGACGGCAAACCCGAGGATATATTCCAAAATGTTAAGCAGTTAAAGGAAGTAGGTCTCGATGTGCCTCAAACCACCGAGCTTTTATACGCTTTAAAGCAAAAAGGCTTTAAGGTTAACACAAAGGCTCTCTCGATAGAGGACACTGCAAAAGAAATCGCAAAAGCATTGAAGTAGTAAACATTAAATATGTTACACTAAATTAGGAGGATTAACAGAATTGTCTGTTTTAGAAATAAAAAGCCTTACCCACTCTTATACCGATGGCTCACCCTTTATAAACGACGCTGTGAGCGATGTTAGCTTCTCGGTAGAAAAAGGTGAAATTATAGGCATAATCGGTCATACAGGCTCGGGTAAATCAACCCTTGTTCAACACCTTAACGGTCTCTTAAAACCAACAAGTGGCGAAATACTTTTTGAGAGTGAAAATATATGGCAAAAGCCTAAGGAAATCAGAAAAATCCGCTCAAAAGTAGGGCTTGTTTTTCAGTATCCTGAATATCAGCTTTTTGAAGAAACTGTTTTTGCCGATATTGCTTTCGGTCCTAAAAATATGGGGCTTTCGGGTGATGAGCTTACTAGACAGGTTGAAGAAATCTGCCGTCTTATAGGCATTAAAGAAGAATATTACAGTAAATCTCCCTTCGATTTATCGGGTGGAGAAAAACGCAGAGTTGCTATCGCAGGTGTTATGGCAATGAAGCCCGAGGTTATTATTTTTGATGAGCCAACCGCAGGTCTCGACCCCAAGGGACGCGAAGAAATAACCGAAATCATTAAGGCTTACCGCGAATCAACAGGGGCTACCGTTATAATCATTTCTCACAGTATGGAGGATATGGCGGAAATTGCCGATAAAATCCTTGTTATGAACAAGGGCAAACTTGAAATGTTTGATGAAACCGATAAGGTTTTCAGTAATGGTGCCCATTTAAAAGAAATAGGACTTAATGTTCCAACCGTTACTAAGGTTTTCGAAAAACTATATGACATGGGAATTGATGTAGAGAAAGATGTTTTTACTGTGAATAAAGCAGTTGAAATCCTAACCGAATTAAAAGGGAGGGATAATAATGCTTAAAGATATAACCATCGGTCAGTATTATGAAGGCAAATCCTTGCTTCATAAATCCGACCCCAGAATGAAAATAATCTGGCTTATAGCTTTAATCGTGCTTATATTTTTAGCGCAAAATATGTATGCGTTAGGCTTTGCAGCTATTTCGGTTATTATAGCTATCGTAATATCCCGCGTTCCTATAAAAATGTATCTCAAAAATATGAAAACCATATTGCCGATTCTTTTGTTTACTGCCGTAATAAATCTTTTTTACGGTGAGGGCGAGGTTTTATTCTCACTGTTCGGTAAAATCAATATAACCGACGGTGGTATTTACCGTTCGGTGTTTATGGCGCTGAGAATTTTGCTTTTCATTTTTATAAGCTCGGTGTTAACCTATACAACTACTCCAAACGATTTAACCGATGCTATTGAAAGCCTGCTTTCTCCTTTAAAATTTATAGGTCTTAAATCTGCCGTTCATACTCTTGCTATGATGATGACCATAACTTTAAGATTTATCCCAACCCTCATTGAAGAGGCGGAAAAGATTATGAATGCTCAAAAAGCTCGCGGTGCCGACCTTGAAAGCGGAGGACTAACCAAACGAGTCAAAGCTTTAATACCTATTTTAGTTCCCCTTTTAATTTCAGCTGTCAGACGCTCTTATGAGCTTGCCGCCGCTATGGAATGCCGTTGCTATAACGGAGGCGAAGGCAAAACCCGAATGAAAAAAATGAGGTTATCTCTTATTGATTTATTTTTAAGTCTTGCCTGCATTATTATAGGCGCAGGTATTATAACTCTAAATATTTTACTATAATTTATAAGAAAGGGCGTGTGCCGTTATAAAAAGAATATTGTTGACTTTAAGTTATAATGGCTCAGCTTACCACGGTTGGCAAATTCAATCGAACGCTTTAACCGTTCAAGAAGCATTTGAAAACGCCCTTTTTAAGCTTTTAGGAAAACCCGCAAAGGTTACTGCTTGCAGCCGAACCGATACCGGTGTGCACGCAAGAGAATTTTGTTGCCATCTTGATATTGAAGAAAATATACCCCACTCGGCTTTTCTCAGAGGATTAAATGCCCTTTTGCCGCCCGATATTGCGGTAACCGATGTTAAAGATGTTCCATCCGATTTCCACGCAAGGTATAACTGCAAGGGCAAAACCTATGTTTACCGCATTTTAAATTCAAATAAAAAGGATGCCTTCCTCTCCCCTTTCACTTGGCAGATAGAAAGGCAGTTAGATATTGAAAAAATGAACGCATTTTGCAAAAACCTAATCGGAACTCATGATTTTTTTGCATTTTCCGCCTCAGGAAGAACTGTGGACGATACTGTTCGCACCATAACCGATTGCTTTGTTAAAAAAGAAGGCGATATCATCTCCCTTTCGGTTACAGGAAACGGTTTCTTATATAATATGGTTAGAATTATCGTTGGAACAGCGGTTGATGTGTCTGACGGGAAACTGCCTGCCGATATACCAGTTACCGTATTTGAAACCAAAAAAAGAGAAAGTGTTGGTATGACCGCACCTGCACAGGGACTAATATTAGAGAAAGTATATTACTAAGGTGAAAATTATGCCTGATTACAGAAAGAAAAAGCATAACAAACTTTTTTCCGCGCCAAAACCTAAGAAACCTCTGAAAGCGGAAAAAAGTGAAAACATTAAAATGACCCCTGCCGAACACTACCGCAAAACCGCAAAACAGAATATGAAGGTGGTAAGAGGCAAAAAAACAGAGCAAAAAAGAAGGCTAAGAGCAACGCTTTGCGCCATCTTGATTATTGCAGTTGTTTTTTCAGTTTTTGAGTTTATATTACCCAAAGGTGTTTTCGAAACAGTTTCTCAAACCATCTCTTTAATGGGAACAGGAAGCTATCCCGTAAGCCTTGAAGGAAACCGAACTTTAAACACCGCAAATAAGGGCAACTATTATTATGTTTTAAGCGATACCCATTTAACTGCGGTTTCGAGCGCAGGAAAAACCGTTTTTTCATATCCTCATGGATTCGAAAACCCGATTTTAAAAACATCGGTTTCAAATGCTATTGTTTTCGAGCAAAACGGAAACCGAGCCTTTGTTTTTAATCTTAACGGACTAAAAAACGAAATCACCACAAAGACTAATATAATAACCGCCGCAATTTCAGAAAAAGGAAACTATGCTATATGCTCAAAATCAGATAAATACGCCTGCAAGGTTACCGTTTTTAATAAACAAGGCAAACAGATTTACGAATGGTATTCGGCAGAAAACATAGTAAATAATATTGCTTTGTCAAAAAACGGCAAAAAACTTGCGGTTTCCTCTTTTAAATCTGAAAACGGTCAGTTTAAATCAACTTTAAGTATCTTGAATTATAAATCTGCAACCCCTCTTTATACCGAAAACTTTGATAACGGACTTATTTATTCTCTTGATAACAGCAAAAACAGACTAGCCGTTGTAACCGAAAACTCGGTTAAATTTATAAAATGGTCAAGCTTTAAAGCAAATGAATATAAAAGCGACTTTAAAATCGCCCTTTTCCGCTCGGAAAAGAACGGATTTGTTGTTGTTTTTAACCGCTTGAACGATAAAACCGCAAATCATATTGTTTTATTCTCAAATAGCGGTAAAGTTAAATATAAATTTGATTTTACAGGTGTTATAAGCGATATTGCCCTATCGGGAAGTCATACCTACCTAATGAGTGAAACCGACCTGTATCTATTAGGAAACGAGGGCGAAATTTTAAGAAAAGCAAACTGCGATTTCGGCGCGGTCAGAATTTCGGTAACCTCTTCAAACACCGTTGCAGTTATAAGCGATAATTCTATAAATAAATACAAATTAGAACAGGAATAATTATGGGTATAATTTTAGACCTAGCGTTTCTTTTAATTATAATTTTATTAATGATAATTTCGGCTAAAAAAGGCTTTATGCTAACCTTTATGGAAGCTGTATGCTTTTTGAGTATAGCAATTTTATCCTTTACAATCAGTTCACCCATTGCAAACGGCATATATGATAAAATGATAGAGCCTAAACTTGTAACTGAAATAACCGAAACTGCCGATTTAAAAGCCTCAAATTTCACCGAGGATATTTTAAATAGCATACCAAATGTTTTAAAACCCATTAAAGAAACCTTAAAACCCGAAATTGAAGAATTTAAGCAAAAAGCCGACCGAAATTTAGAAGCCAAAACCGAAGAAACTGCAATTAAAATATCAAATGAAATTGTAAAGCCCATAACCGTGAGACTTTTATCTGCAATAATAAGTCTTCTCATTTGGGTACTCGGGCTTTTTATAATTAAACCCGTTTCAAAATGGGTTAATAAACTCTTTTCTTTCAGCGTTGTTGGAAAAATAAATAGATTTTTAGGTTCAATCATAGGACTTATAAAAGGTTTGCTTTTAGTTACTTTTATCCTGATTATTTTTTATCTTTTATTATCTTTCACAAAAAATGGTTTTTGGATTTTCACCCGTGATTTAATAGAAAAATCCTTTTTATATCGTATTTTCGCGGAATATTTTCCGTTTTATATTTAATTTAGATTTCCGGAGGAACTTTTAAAAAATGAAACTTTGTTACAAATGCAAAAAACGACCCGCTGTGGTTTTCGTTTCCGATATGTCTAACCCAAATGCCGAGCCTAACGGACTTTGTCTTGTTTGCGCTAAGGAAATGGGTATCAAGCCGGTTGACGATATGCTCAAAAGAATGAACATCTCAGATGAAGATATCGAGCAAATGAGCGAGCAGTTTATGGACCTTATGGCGCTCGACGAGGATAACGAGGATTCTCTTTTGAACGACGAAACCTTTGATTTAGGCACCGCCCCTGCTATGCCCTTTTTAAGCAAAATTTTCGGCGGCGAAGCAAAAGAAAAGGAAGACACCGATAAAAAAGAAAAAACTGAGGAAAAAGAAAAGCATAAGAAAAAACGCCGCAGATTTTTAGAGCAATATTGCTCTAATTTAACCGAGAAAGCCAAATCAGGCAAAATAGATGTTGTTATTGGCAGAGATAAAGAGCTATACCGAACTATCCAAATATTATCTCGCCGCACTAAGAATAACCCTTGCCTTATCGGTGAACCTGGTGTGGGCAAAACCGCTATTGCAGAAGGTCTCGCTTTTCAAATTGCAAACGGCACTGCGCCTGCAAGACTTTTAGATAAAGAAATCCATCTTTTAGACCTTACGGGACTCGTTGCGGGAACTCAGTTCAGAGGTCAGTTTGAAAGCCGCGTTAAAGGTCTTGTTGATGAGGTTAAGGCGGCAGGAAACATTATATTGTTTATTGATGAAATTCATAATTTAGTGGGAGCCGGTGATTCCGCCGAAGGCTCTATGAATGCCGCAAACATTTTAAAGCCTGCACTTTCTCGCGGAGAAATTCAGGTTATAGGCGCTACAACCTTTAAGGAATACCGCAAATATATCGAAAAGGATGCCGCGCTTGAACGCCGTTTCCAACCTGTAACAATCGAAGAGCCCTCACTCGCTGAGGCAGAAGAAATTTTAATGGGAGTTAAAAGCTATTATGAAGGCTTCCATAATGTAACTATACCCGAAAGTATCGTTAAAAAGGCGGTTATTTTATCCGAAAGATATGTAACCGACCGTTATTTGCCCGATAAAGCTATTGATTTACTAGACGAAGCTTGCGCTTGCGCCAGTCTCGAAAACACCGCTATTGACGAGCTTTATACAGCTAATAAAAAGGTTGCCGAATACTCAGTAGAACTTGAACAGCTTGAAGCAGATATTGAAAACCCTGATTATGAAAAACAGGCGCTTGTTAAAATCGAGCTTGAAAAATACCGCAAAAAAGCCGACGAGTTATGCACACAGGTTTCAGATATAATCGTTACCGATGCCGACATAGCAAAGGTTATCGAGCTTTGGACAGGTATCCCTGCAACTAAGGTGCAAGAAAGCGACCTTAAAAAGTTATCCGAGCTTGAAATTCGCTTAAATGAAAAAATTATAGGTCAAAGCGAGGCTACTAAGCTGGTTGCAAATGCAGTTAAACGCTCCCGCGTTAAAACAGGCAAGCTCCACCACCCTGCTTCCTTTATTTTCGTAGGTCCTACAGGTGTCGGCAAAACTCAGCTAGTTAAGGTTTTATCCGAGCAACTATTTGATACACCCGAAACCCTTATAAGACTTGATATGTCTGAATTTATGGAAAAGCATTCGGTTTCAAGAATAATCGGAGCTCCTCCCGGATATGTTGGCTTTGATGAGGCAGGTCAGCTAACCGAAAAGGTTAGAAGAAAGCCTTATTCGGTAGTTTTATTTGATGAAATCGAAAAGGCCCACCCTGATGTGCTTAATATATTGCTTCAAATTTTGGATGATGGCAGAATTACCGATGCACAAGGCAGAACGGTTAATTTTGAAAACACCATCGTTGTTATGACCTCAAACGCAGGAAGCGAAAACAAAGAAAATCTTTTAGGCTTCGGCAAAACCGAAGGAGAAGCTTCAAAGGATAAGGCATTAAAGGCTCTCGAAGGCTTTTTGCGTCCTGAATTTATCGCAAGGGTTGATGAAATCATTGTTTTCTCACCTTTAAGCGAGGACTCTATGGCTAAAATTGCCGCTTTAATGCTTGATGAACTGGCAGAAGCTCTTTCAGAAAAACTTATAAAAGTTAAATATGATGAGAAAATCTACAACTATTTAAGCAAAAAATGCACAGGTAAAAAACGCGGAGCTCGAGAACTTCGAAATGCTATTCGCCGCGAGATTGAAGATAAAATTGTTGATTTTATAGTTGAAAACCCTGAAGGAAGTATTAAAGTAATTTCCCTCTCGGCAGATAACAATGTTATAATTAGTTACGAAAAAGAATAATTATGCAAAAAATACTGTATATTTCTTGACATATTTTGCTTAAAGTGGTAAAATTATTACGATGGATTAATGTTTATAAGCGGCTTTGGCGAACCGCTAATATAAAATTATTATCAACAGGGAAAACTTTTAAAGTTTATGCATAGGTCCTGCTCTTTCATAATTTTTAGAAAGCCAACTCTATGCTGATGTTTTTGCATGCCGTAATCGGCTTTAAATATTATTTTTAAGTTTGAAAATTTAATACTTAATATCGGTTATTCGGTATTGCTTTAACGTCCTACTACTTATAGGAGGTGCCTATATGCCTTATATCATAGGGGGCGTTGTTGCAATAGTTTTCGCCGTTATAGGTTTTTTTGCAGGCTCTATTCATCGCCGCAAATCTGCTGAGGCTGCCATTGGCTCTGCCGAAGAAGAAGCAAACCGAATTTTAAGCGAAGCTATAAAAAACGCCGAACAAAGAAAAAAAGAAGCTTTGCTCGAAGCAAAGGATGAAATTCATCAACTTCGTCAGGATACCGAAAAAGACCTCCGTGAACGCCGTTCAGAAGTTCAGCGTCAGGAGCACCGTATCCAACAAAAAGAAGAAACACTTGACAGAAAGACCGATAATCTTGAAGCCAAGGAAGAAAAGCTTGCTTTAAAGGCTAAAGAAATTGAAGAAAAGTTGCTTGAATGCGACCGTATTAAGCAAAGCCAGATGGACTTGCTTGAAAAAATCTCAGGTTTCTCCAAAGAGCAAGCAAAGGCTCACCTTTTAGACCTGCTTGACGGTGAGTTAACCCATGAAAAAGCAGTAAAGATTTTAGATTTCGAACAGCAGACTCGCGATGAGGCTGACCGTATTGCCAAAAATATCTTAGGTCAGGCTATTCAGCGTTGCGCTGCTGACCATTCTTCTGAAATGACCGTTTCGGTTGTTAATCTCCCCAATGATGAAATGAAGGGTAGAATTATCGGCCGCGAGGGTAGAAACATCAGAGCTCTTGAAACCGCAACAGGTGTTGACCTTATTATTGACGATACTCCTGAGGCTATCACCGTTTCAAGCTTTGACCCGATAAGAAGAGAAATCGCTCGAACAACCCTCGAAAAGCTAGTGCTTGACGGTCGTATCCATCCGGGCAGAATTGAAGAAACCGTTGCCAAGGCTACTGCCGAGGTTGAAGCTATTATTAAGCAAGAGGGCGAACGCGCTATGATAGATGCAGGTATTCATAATCTGCATCCTGAAATCGTTAAGCTTATCGGTAAGCTCCATTTCAGAACAAGCTATGGTCAGAATGTTCTTAACCATTCGCTTGAAGTTTCCTATTTATCGGGACTTTTAGCGGCAGAAATGGGCGCAGATATAACACTTGCTAAGCGCGCAGGCTTGCTTCATGATATCGGTAAGGCTATCGACCATGAGCAAGAAGGCTCTCATATTCAGCTTGGTGTTGAGGCTGCTAAGAAATATCGTGAAAACGATGTTATCATTAATGCTATTCACGCGCATCATGGTGAGGTTGAGCCAAAATCAATCATCGCCTTTATAGTTCAGGCGGCAGACGCTATTTCAGCCGCTCGCCCCGGTGCTAGACGTGAAAATATTGAAAGCTATATTAAACGACTCGAGAAACTCGAAGAAATCGCCAATTCTTTCGGTGGAGTTGAAACCTCTTTTGCTATCCAAGCAGGTAGAGAAATTCGTATCGTTGTTAAGCCCGAAGCTGTAACGGATGACCAAATGGTTCTTATGTCCCACGAGATTGCTCAGCGCATTGAAAATGAGCTTGAATATCCGGGTCAAATCAAGGTTAATGTTATCAGAGAAAGTCGCGCTGTTGACTATGCGAAATAATTAAACTTTTAAACCGCCATAGTAATCTATGGCGGTTTTGTTTATCTATTCCACTTGACATTATTCGACATATATATTAAAATTAATATGTTTGTTTTATATTTTAATAAACGAGGTTAACATATGGTAGAAACTAAACCAAAAGCTGTTGTAAAACGCAAAAAACCGCCTATGTCTAAAATGCGAAGAGCCTATTTTGCAAGACTTGTTTTTCGCATATTAGTATTTATCGGCTCAGTTTTGCTTTATATTTTTAAGCCTGATTATTTCAAAGTATTATACGGCGCAAATTTCTTTACCCAATTTTCGCCATTTCATATTCTTTGGGCGATTTGGATTTTCGATATGCTTATGCAGGTAATTCCTATGAAAAAGCATATTCCGTTAGGCTCTCAAAAGCTTTTTAAACAGCATTTTAAACCAATTCGCGAAAAAATTAATTATAGCGCTTTAAGAAAGCATATTATTGCAACAACCATTTCAGCTTATAAAGTGTTTTTGATTTGGTTGCCCGCAATTTTAGTATTGGGCGTTCTTAAATATTTCGATATTCTTAAAACCGAGCATCTATTCTTAATAAGCGTGGCTTTCTATGTTGGCGATTTAATCTGCGTGCTTATTTGGTGCCCTTTCAGAATTCTTGTTGGTTCCCGTTGCTGCACCACCTGCCGCATTTTTAATTGGGACCATATGATGATGTTTACCCCTATGCTTTTTGTTAACAGTTTTTATTCGGTATCTCTTATTGTTATGGCATTTATAGTTTGGGTATTATGGGAATTATGCGTTATGATGTTTCCTGAGCGTTTCTGGGAGAAAACAAATGCTTCGCTCAAATGCTCCGAATGTACCGATAAGCTTTGCACCCAGTTTTGCAAAAAAATAAGAAAATAATTTTAATATAAATATTTAGCAAACCCCCTCCTGATTTAGGAGGGGGTTTGAATTATGTATTTAATTATTTGCCGTCATTAGCGATTTCCTCGGCATAAGCTTCTTCTATATTCTTATCATAGGAAACAACAGGAGAGATTTCCTTGCCTTTAATTTTTCTGCCAACATAGTTGTTTGTTATCTTAACAACTAATGGGAACATAACCAGAACACCGATTAAGTTAGGCATCATCATAAGACCGTTAAAGGTATCTGAAATATCCCAAGCTAATGAAGAAGTAAGTATTGCGCCGAAAATAACGGTGCAAACATGGATTATTTTGAAGATAATAGTGGTCTTAGCACCAAATAAATATTCCCAAGCCTTAGAGCCATAGTGCGACCAACCGAGAACGGTTGTGAATGCGAATAAGAACATTGCAATAGCGATAAATCTCTGACCGAAATTACCCCAACCAAATACACTGTTGAAAGCACCGCCAACGAGAGTTGCATCGGTTAATCCCTCAGCAATTTCACCGGTTTTTGCATTGAAAACACCTGAGGTTAAAACAACCAAAGCGGTCATAGTGCAAACAACCATTGTATCTGCAAATACTTCGAATATACCCCACATACCCTGCTTAACAGGTTCTTTGATATTTGAATTTGAGTGAACCATAACCGAAGAACCTAGACCTGCCTCATTTGAGAAAACGCCTCTCTTGAATCCTTGCTTAGCAGCTAACATAATTGCAGCACCCAAAGTTCCTCCAACAAAAGACTGCGGCTTAAATGCATTAACGAAAATAGCCTTGAAAGCGGGTAAAACATTTTGATAATTTATTGCTATAATAACTATACTTCCTGCAACGAATAAAACAACCATAAAAGGAACGATTTTTTCAGCAACCGAAGCAATTCTCTTTAAACCGCCTAATGTGATTAACGCAGTTAATAACATAACAACTAAACCTAAAATAAGATTATAAAGCGATACTCCGCCTAAAACAGTAATCTCAGAAAGAGCCTTAACATCGAAAGCCGCCGCAACATTAGCAACTATTTTATTAACCTGACCCATACTACCGATACCGAAAGAAGCGAGCATAGTGAAAATACAGAACAATACCGCTAAGATTTTACCAATCCATTTGCAGTTTTTCTTAGCGCCTAAGCCATCGCGCAAATAATACATTGCGCCGCCCGACCATTCGCCATTAGCATTTCTGCGACGGAAATACATACCTAAAACATTTTCGGAATAGTTAGTCATCATTCCTAAGAAAGCCGCAACCCACATCCAGAAAACCGCGCCTGCACCGCCAACGCAAATAGCAGCAGCAACACCTGCGATATTACCTGTTCCAACCGTTGCCGCAAGAGCGGTACACAAAGCCTGAAAAGGCGAGATAGCGCCCTTTTCTTTGGTATGACCGATAACATCTTTCTTGAAAAGGCTACCGATAGTATTTTTCCACCAATGTCCCAAATGGGAAATTTGGAAAACCTTAGTAAAAACAGTTGCAACGAGACCGGTACCAAGCAAAAGAATTAAGCCTGCCCAACCCCAAACGAAACTGTTAATACTGTCATTAAAGCTTGCAATTTTTTCTAAAAACAATTCCATTTTCATTCTCCTTTATTTTTTAGCCAATAAAAAAGCCTGAACCAAAAGGCTCAGGCGAAGAATTTTATATGATATAAAACCCCTTCCTTTGTCCTTTTGCCTGAGAGATTAACGATAATGATTATTCGACTAACTAAAAACAATCATTAACCGCCGTACACCTTCGGCACTCGCTTAAAGCGAGCTTCTCCAAAGTCGGATAGCTTATTTATTGACACATGATAGTTGATATTTTACCACACCTTTCGACAAATTGCAAGCATTATTTAAAATTAAATTTAATAATCAATGATATTTGTAGGGGAGGGTCTCTGTGCCCTCCCCTACAACAAATATTTTCATATTGAAAAAATCAAAAAGTTATGATATAATAGCTTTGCAAAACAAAAATCAAATATTATTTTAAGGGAATATTTTTTACACCAAGGGATTAGTATATTCTTTTTAATCTATCACAAACTTATTTTAGAATTTGTTAAAAATGCAGATTCCACCTGATGAGTTTGTGATGAAATATTCCTGTTTCATTGGTTTTTGTTTTGCGACAACGGAGTTTGCGTTTTATGTGCGATAACTTCGGTTGTCGCACTTTTTTATTTTAGAGAGGATTTAAAAAATGATTAAATGTAATGCCACTATTTGTGTTCACAACAAAGAAAATGTCTGCAACCTCGAAAACATCCAAATCACCAGCATATATATGTGTGATAATTGCAAATTTGCCCCTAACCCAGATGCCTTTTTAGGCTTTTCAGAAGACGAACGAGCTTATCACAAGAGAAAAAATATGTTAATATTTTAAACCTATCTATTTAATAAATAAATCACAAGGGTTAAAATTCCTGCAAAGGTAACCCATAAGAGATAAGGAATTTGCAAATATGCCGCGGTTTTATCTATTTTATAAAACCTCGAAATCATTAAAACAATAAGTACCCATAAAACAATAATTAAAAGAAAGGCAAGTAAAAATGCCCTTAAATTAAAGAAAATTATACTCCAAACAAAGTTTACCATTAGCTGAATTATGTATATAAAAAGTGCGTTGTCTTTATCTTTTGATTTACTGTTATATATTATACCGCTGCTAATTCCCATTAAGATATAAAGAATAGTCCAAACAATCGGAAAAACTATCCCCGGCGGTGCAAAAGAGGGTGTGTTAATGGTTTCATATATATCCATACTGCCCATAGTTAAAAGTGCCGAAACTCCTCCCACCGCCAAAGGCAACAATATTGCCACTATATAGGATTTTATTTCTTTTCTCATAAAAAACACCTCAGTAAATTATATACCGAGGTGTTTTAAGTTATTCGGTTTTTAAAATTTTGCATCGTCGGTTGCGGGGTTGTTTAAAAGCTTTCCGTCCTCAGAAAAACGTGAGCCATGGCAAGAGCAATCCCAGGAATGTTCCGATTTATTGTAACTCAAAGCGCAACCCAAATGCGGACATCTCGGCGCACCTATATTAAAAATTCCTTTTATAGCTTCTACGGAATTTATCGCAAGCTGAGGTCTTATGATACTTCTTTGAGGAGTGAAAACAGTTTGGTATTCGCTTTTCTTGGACTTAATCATATCTGAAAGCAAACGCGCCGAAACCATAGCATTAGTCATTCCCCATTTATTAAAACCTGTTGCAACATAAAAATTTGGGGTGTTATAAGAATATTTGCCAATATAAGCGATATCGTCTAAGGTTTTGCAATCCTGTGTTGCCCAAGAATAAACCTCCTTAGCTTGCGGATAATATTTCTTTAAAAAATTTCTAAGCTCAGCATAATTTCCGCCTTGTTTACCTGTTCTGTGTCCCCCACCGCCTATAAGAAGCAGATTGTTATAATTTCTAAAAGATAATCCCGTCTCTGCCTCGTCAACATACATTCCGTTTATATTTTCTGCATTTTCTACCGCCAAAACATAAGAACGATGCTGATACATTTTTAAAAAATAGCTTCCGTGCTTATTTATAAAAGGAAAATGAGTGGCAACAATAATCTTTTTTGCTTTGATTTTACCGTATTTGGTAACCGCACCGTCTGGTTTTAATTCTAAAATCTTGGTTTTTTCATAAATATTCAAATCCTTTGATATTTCATACAAAAACTTCAAAGGATTAAACTGCGCCTGATTTTCAACCCTAACCGCGCCCGCTGTTTTAAAAGGCAAATTAAGTTCTTTGACATAATCGGCTTTAATTCCTAGCTTTCTAAGAGCTAAAACCTCTCGCTTGATTTTTGCTTTATTATTTAAGGAATAAACATAAGAATCTTTAACTTCAAAATCGCAATCTATATTTTTGCAAAGCTCTTTATATCTTTCCAGTGCTTCGTTCTGAGCCTTAACATAAAGCCTTGCCGTATGCTCTCCAAAACGGTCTACCATTGTATGAAAAATTGCACCGTGATGAAAGGTTATTTTTGCGGTTGTGTTATGGGTTACACCCGAACAAATCTCGTTAGCCTCAACAATAGTATAATCCACTCCGGCTTTCCAAAGCTCATATCCGCATAAAATTCCTGTTATTCCGCCACCGATAATCAAAACCTCAGTATCTAAATCACCCTTTAAGCTTTCAAATCTGGGTTTTTTAACGCTTTCTTCCCAAGCATTTCCCAAAGCTATCACCTCTAAATGATATTATTTTCAGTTTAAAGATTAAAATACATTTTAAGGCAAAAGAAAACAGGCTATCTTAAAAAAGATAGCCTGTTTTTAGGTTTATAGTCCTTCGTAAAGTCCGTCGTTAATCATTTTGGTTATAGCCGAAACCACAACCTCTTTATCCTCTTTATAAGTAACACCGTACCATTTATCCTCAGCAACAAGCACGCGCACCTGCTTTTCGCCCTTTTCAATTCTTTCGGAAACAACCGAAGGCAAATAGTATTCAGACTTAGGAACATTTATTTTTTCATCTAAAAACTTCTTGAAGCCTGTTTCGATATAATCGAACAAATCTGGTGTGAATCCCCAAAGATTCATAGAAACAACCGTATCCTCAGGTAAACTAATCCAGGTTTCGCCATCGTCCTCAGTATATTTGCAATCAATAATCTTGGTTCTTTCGGTAACGGTTTTTAAAATACCGTTTTCAATTTCGCAAACTCCGCGAGAAACATGTCCGTTCTCGGTTAAAGTATTAACCAAGCGGAAACCAACCATAGCATAATCGTTTGTATCGCTATTTAAAAAGTCTGCAACCTGCTTGAATGCATTTCGACCGTAATAATCATCCGCATTAACAACTGCAAAAGGCTCTTTAACGATATCCTTGCAACACAGAATAGCATGAGCAGTTCCCCAAGGCTTTGTTCTATCCTCAGGGCAGGTATAACCCTCAGGTAATTTATCGGTTTCCTGGAAAGCATATTCAACCTTAACACGCTTGGCTATTCTTTTGCCAACAACCTCTTTAAAGTCCTTCTCAATTTGCTTCTTTATTACAAAAACAACCTTTGTAAAACCTGCCTGGACTGCATCATAAACCGAAAAGTCAAGCAAAACCTCTCCGTTAGGTCCGATAGGCTCGATTTGTTTAAGTCCTCCAAAACGGCTGCCCATTCCTGCCGCCATAACGATTAAAGTAATATCCTTTTTCATTTTATGCCTCCTCAAAATCTTTTTTATTATCAAACAAAGCTATAAAGTGTTTCGGCTTTTCCGTCAAATTTTACCTCCAAGCCTGCGGGGATAAATATACTGTCTCCCTTTTCAGCTGAAAGACTTTCTCCTTTGAAAGAAACACTAAACTCACCACTTAAAACAACTATTGATACAAAGCTATCCTTTGAACACAACTTGTACTCACCGTTTAAGGTTAAAAGCTTTGCAGAAAACTTATCGCAAGCCGCCAAATCTCTCAAAGTGTAACTATCTTCAACCTTAATGTCTCCAACCTTGCCATAAGGAATTTGAGGAACTTCGCATTTTGTAACATCCAAAGCCTTTTCAATATGAAGCTCTCTGGGTTTACCGTCTGCACCAAGTCTGCCGTAATCAGATACTCTGTAAGTAGTATTTGAATTTTGCTGTACCTCGGCAATGAGTATTCCCTCACCTATTGCGTGAAGTGTACCTGCATTAATGAAGAAAACATCACCCTTATTAACAGGCACAAAATTGCAGACCTCAGTTAAGGTGTTATCCTTAATTCTTCTTTCAAACTCTTCCTTTGATATGTTTTCTTTAAAACCGTAAATCAGTTCTGCACCCTCTTCACAGTCGACAACATACCACATTTCAGTCTTGCCGTATTCACCCTCAACCGACAATGCATACTCATCATCAGGATGCACCTGAACTGAAAGCTTTTGCTTAGCATCAATAAGCTTTATGAGAATAGGAAAATATGAAAAGCTTTCTGCATTTTTGCCTAGCGCAGACTTTCCCCATATTTCCAAAACCTCATTTATTGTTTTGCCTTTATATTCGCCGTTCTGAACTATATTCATACCGTCTTTATGGCAAGACAACATCCAAGCCTCTGCGGCAATTTCCTTTTCGGTCTCGAAACCGAAATCTGTTTTTAATTTTGTTCCGCCCCATAAATAATCCTTAATAGGCGGTGTTAATAATAATGGATACATATTCTTACCTCTGCACTCTACCCGAACCATCGCCACCTGCAAGCTTTTCAACTTCGCTTACAGATACTCTGTTATAATCACCCTCAACCGAGTGTTTTAAAGCAGATGCTGCAACTGCAAACTCGATAGCCTCTTTTGAAGATTTACCTGAAAGTAATGCATAGATAAGTCCACCGCCGAAGCTATCGCCACCGCCAACGCGGTCAACAATATGCAAATGATAAGACTTCGAGAAATAATAATCCTCTCCATCATAAAGCATACCTGCCCAATCGTTATCGTTAGCAGAAATTGAAGTTCTAAGGGTAATAGCAACCTTTTCAAAGCCGAATTTATCTGCTAACTGTTTTGCAACAGATTTATAACCCTCGTGGTTGAGTTTACCGCCGTAAATATCAGTACCCTCAGCCTCAATGCCGAATACATCCTTTGCATCTTCTTCATTTGAGATGCAAACATCAACATATTGGCATAATTCGGTCATAGCCTTGTTTGCTTCTTCTCTGGTCCAAAGCTTACCTCTGTAATTTAAGTCGCAAGAAATTTTAACACCGCGTTTTTTAGCGGCAATACAAGCCTCTTTGCAAATTTCAACAACATTTTCACCGAGAGCAGGAGTGATACCTGTAAAATGGAACCAGTCAGCACCCTCAAAAATATCATCCCAATTAAAATCAGCGGTTGTTGCCTGTTGAATAGCGGAATACTTGCGGTCATAAATACAAACCGAGCCTCTCTGTGAAGCACCTTTTTCAAGATAGTAAATACCTACTCTTTCGCCACCGCGAACGATTTTAGAAGTATCAACACCGAAATATCTGAGACTATCAACCGCAGCCTGACCGATAGCATGTTTAGGAAGCTTTGTTACATACACACTATCCATACCATAGTTTGCAAGGCTTACAGCAACGTTAGCCTCGCCACCGCCAAAGGTTGCTTGCATTTGGTCGTTTTGAAAAAATCTATAATATCCGTTAGGAGCAAGTCTTAACATTAACTCACCGAAAGTAACTATTTTAGCCATATTATTTGCCCTCCATTTTTTCAAGTGCTTCTTTTACAAAGAAACTTCCGCCGATAGCTTCAATTTTATCGAATGCTAAAAACTCATCAATATTGCTTCTATCAACACCGCCTGTGGGGATAAATTTAACCTGAGGGAACGGTGCTGATAACGCCTTTAATGCACTAAGACCGCCATAAACATTTGCAGGGAAGAATTTAACTGTTGTAATACCGAGCTCTAATGCCTGCATAATTTCGGTAGGGGTTACGCAACCTGGATAATACGGAATATTTCTTTCGATACATATTTTAGCAACCGCCACCGAAAGTCCTGGCGATACAATAAACTGAGCGCCTGCTTTTAAAGCCGCCTCGCATTGTTCAGCATTAATAACAGTTCCTGCACCGATAGACATATCAGGATAATTCTTCACAGCATATTCAATAGCCTCTGCCGCACAAGCGGTTCTGAAAGTAATCTCAGCACAGTTAATTGAGTTGTTTTTAAGTGCAGTTAAAATTTTATCGGTTTCACCTAGCTCTTTTATAACCACAACAGGTACAAATTTTTCCATTTTCGTTTTCTCCTTTATAGTGTTACTCCATCTTTAAATATTGCAAGCTCGTGTTTATCGAGCATTTCTGCTTTGGCTTTAATTTCGCCCGACGCCAGTTTTAAAACAAAGTCTATAAACTCATCTGTAAGCTCAGGCATAGTTTTATTTTCAAGCAAACTTCCTGCATTAAAATCTATCCACATTTTCTTTTTTGTGGCAAGGTTTGTGTTGCTTGAAATTTTAGCCGTTGGCACAGGGCAACCAAATGGTGTTCCTCTGCCTGTTGTAAATAATATAAGCTGCGCACCCGAAACCGCCAAAGCGTTTGCAGCAACAAGGTCGTTACCGGGAGCTTGCAAGAGAGATAATCCCTTTTTATTTACACATTCGCCATAGCTTAGCACGTCCTCAACAGGAGCAGTACCGCATTTTTGGGTACAACCTAGTGCTTTATCTTCAAGGGTAGTAATTCCGCCCGCTTTATTACCGGGCGAAGGATTTTCGTCAACCTTTTCGCCATATCTCATAAAATACTTTTTAAAGTTGTTTATAAGGTCAACTGTTTTATTAAATTCATTCTCAGTTCGGCAACGGTTCATAAGGATAGTTTCTGCACCAAACATTTCAGGAACTTCGGTCAATATTGCACTTCCGCCCATACCGATAATTCTATCAGACAGTGAGCCCAAAAGCGGATTTGCGGTTATACCCGAAAAACCATCCGAGCCGCCGCATTTAAGACCTATTATTAAATCACTGGCCGAACATTCTTCTCTTTTATATGTATCAGCAAGTTTAGATAATTCTTCTACTTGCTTTACACCCTCTGAAATTTCATCCTCAAAATCTTGGGCCACGAGGAACTTAACACGATTTTCATCGTAGTCACCAAGAACTTTTTTGAGTTCTTCTATATTGCCGTTTTCACAACCAAGACCAACCACCAAAACAGCGGCGGCGTTGGGATGCTTTATAAGACCTGATAGATACTTTAATGTCATATCCATATCATCACCGAGTTGCGAACAACCATAAGGGTGGTTATATGAATATATACCGTCTATGTTATCAGTTTTAAACTTTTGAGCCTGATTTTCAATTTCTCGAACAATAGAATTAACACAACCAACAGTCGGCACTATCCAAATTTCGTTACGAATACCAACCTTGCCATCAGGTCTTTTATAACCTCTGAAAGTTAAGGGTTTTAGTTTTTCAACCTCTTTAAAATCAGGGGTATATTCATACTCTAAAACACCTGCAAGGTTTGATTTTGTGTTATGAGTGTGAATATGCTCACCTTTTTTAATATCGCACTTAGCGTGTCCTATCGGATAGGCATATTTAATAATATTTTCGCCCTCTTTGATATCCTTTATTGCAAATTTATGCCCTGCGGGAATATCGTTTAAAAGGGTTATTTCTTTTGCATCAACAGTTACAGTTTCCCCTGATTTTAAAGGTTCAACCGCAACAGCAACGCTATCAATGTTATGTATTTTAATACATTTCATTATGCAAAAACCTCTATTTTAAAAATCAAACAAGTTGTTCGAATGCTTTTAGCCATTCGCGTTTTATAAGTTCATGTCCCATAGGAGTTGGATGAACACCATCAGCGAGCCAATATGTATTCTCTGAATTTTTAGCAGCCGCATCTAACTTACTCTGTAAAGGGATGAATTTTAAATCATATTTTTCTGCTACAGCCTTCGTTTTTTCGGATCTTTTTTTTACTTCCAAATTGAAAATTTCCCATTTATCAGGAATTTCTTCGGTATTTTCAGTAGCAGAAGCTCTAAGACAAAAAGGCTCTAATAAAATAATTTTAATATTAGGAAGTGCCTCTTTGATTTCTTCAATTAACATACAGTAGATTTTTTCAAACTTTTCTGCATCAACGCCATTTTCTGCACCAAATTCATGCCATACATCATTAACTCCAATTAATATACTCATATAATCGGGTTTGAGATTTATGATATCTGATTTTATTCTGGAATATACATCTACAATTCTGTTTCCGCTAATACCACGATTTATAAAATTGTATTCTTCTATGTTTTCAAATCCTAATTGCGATTTAACAAGTAAAGGATATCCACTACCCATATTATCAAAAACTTCTCTTTTTCTACCGCAATCTGTTATAGAATCTCCCTGGAATAAAATTGTTTTCATTATGCCAATACCTCTACTACTGCTTCTTTTGCATCGGTTGTTATTTTTTCATACCAATATGAAACTTCTCTTTCAAAGCCGTTATAAAGGCTCATATCCTCGCCCCAGAAGTCTGCATTTTTGCAAGCTAATTCTACAAAATCTGATTTGCCTGTATTTTCTGCGAAGAACTCTAAAACTGCTTTGTCATCGTGAATTACATATTCATCATTTAAACGCTTAGCATATAATCCGTCTTCTCTTAAATCATTTGCAGAATAAAATGCTAAAAGAGCTGCAAATGAGAATGTAATTAACTTTGGTAATTCATTCTTGTTTTTGCAATAATCCTTAAATGAGGGTAAAACTCTTGCTCTCCATTTTGAAACAGAGTTTAAAGAAATTGAAAGTAATGCGTGGTCGATAAACGGATTTTCAAATCTCTCGAATACAGAGTTTGCAAATTCCTTAACCTCTTCAAGCGGCAAATTAACCTGAGGAACTATCTCCTCATTTACTACTCTGCGAATAAATTCACCCATAACTTCATCGTTCATACAGTCTCTAACAATATCCAAGCCATAAAGGTAGCCGGCAAGTACCGAAGAAGTATGCGCACCGTTTAGCACACGCACCTTTCTTTCCTTATATGGTTTATGATTATCTGTAAATATTACAGAAAGACCGATTTTATCTAATGGCAATTCATTGCTAATATCTTTATCGCTTTCAATTACCCAAAGAGCAAAAGGCTCGCCTATATCTACGAGTTTATCCTCGTAACCTAATTCCTCGCAAACCTTATCTGCATAACCTCTGGGGTAGCCTGTAACTATTCTATCTACCAATGTAGAACAAAATACATTAGCGTTTTCAAGCCAGGTTTTAAATTCTTCTGATAAATTCCAAGCATCACAAAGCGCTAATACACACTCTTTTAATTTCTTTCCGTTTTCTTCGATAAGTTCAACGGGAAGAATGATTAAACCCTTATCCTCTGCACCATTAAATGCAGTATATCTTTCATAGAGGAATTTTGTGAGTTTGCCGGGGTATGTATTAGGTAGTCTCTCAAAGGTATCATTTTTATCTAGAACAATACCTGCCTCGGTGGTATTTGAAACAATAAAACGAAGTGTATCAAGATGCGCCAAAGACATATATTCATTATAATCGTCAGCACAGTCAAGCACTTTTGAAACAGAAGTTATAATTCTGCTATCGTTTACAACCTCGCCGTTTTCTTTGCCACGAAGCAATACTGTATAGAGATTGTCCTGCTCTTTGAACATATCAAGATTACCGAACGAAATAGGCTTTACAATAGCAATACTGCCGTTAAAATTACCTTTTTCATTCAATATATCTATCATATAGTCAACAAATGCGCGAAGGAAATTACCCTCACCAAATTGCATAACCTTTATGGGATATTCGTTTTTTATTGCTTTATCCTTAATATTCATATTAGCACCTATATATTAAAATATCTTTCTGCGTTGTTATAACATATATCCTGTACTATTTTACCGAGAGTTTTCTCGTCGTTCGGATATTCACCGTTTTCTACCCATTCGCCTATTAAATTACAAAGTATTCTTCTAAAATACTCGTGTCTTGTATAGGATAAAAAGCTTCTCGAATCGGTGAGCATACCTATAAAGTTGCCAAGCAAAGATAGATTTGCAAGAGACTTTATCTGCGCTTCCATACCGGTTTTAGTATCATTAAACCACCAAGCAGAGCCGTGTTGAATCTTACCCTCAGTTTCAGTTCCTTGGAAACAACCGAGAATTGTTCCCAGCATTTCATTATCTTGGGGATTTAAAGAATAAAGAACAGTTTTAGGAAGTTTGTTTTCCATTTCAAGAGCATTTAAAAAGCCTGTTATTTTTTCACCGCAATCCCTGACCGAGATACAGTCAAAACCTGTATCAGGACCCAGGCGGTTAAACATTTTTGTATTAGTGTTTCTTTGAGCACCGTAATGAAGTTGCATAACAATACCGCGTTTTGCATACTCCCTGCCCAAATGGAGCATTATAGCAGTTTTATACTTATCTGCATCCTCTTGAGATACCGTACCGCCGTTTATAACGGTAGCAAATATATTTTCAACCACTTCATCGGAAGCGGGAGAATATACAACATAATCTAAACCGTGGTCGGTGGCTCTGCAACCGAGCTCACAAAAGAAATCAAGGCGGTTTGAAAGTGCTTTTTTAACATCTTCTGCACTCTTAATTTCAATGCCCGAAACCTCGGATAATTTTGCTATGTATTCGCAAAAACCTGCCTTTTCAATATTAACCGCTTTATCGGGACGGAATGAGGGGGCTACCAAAACATCAAAATCTTTATCTTCTTTTAGTTTGATATGCCACTCTAAACTATCTACGGGGTCATCGGTAGTACCTATCATTTTAACATTGGATTTCTTGATAAGTGAACGAACTGTCATATCATTATTCTGAAGTTTTGCGTTACAAAGAGCATATACTTCATCAGCGGTATCTTCATTTAAAACACCGTCGAAACCGAAATATTTTTTAAGCTCTAAATGAGTCCAATGATACATCGGGTTACCGATAGCCAAAGACAGCATTTTAGCGAAATGTTTAAACTTTGTTAAATCATCAGCATTGCCTGTAATTTCTTCCTCGCAAACACCGTTTGAACGGATAAGACGCCATTTATAATGGTCGCCCCCGAGCCAGATTTGAGTAATGCTATCAAACTTTCTATCCTCATATATCTCTTTTGGATTTATATGGCAGTGATAGTCAATTATAGGCATTTCTGATGCGAAGTTATGATACAACTTTCTTGCTGTTTCATTTTTAAGTAAAAAATCTTTGGTTATAAACATTTCTTTTCCCCATTTTATATATTAAAATCTTCACCATTTAAATTTATCACCTGACTTATTAAAAGTCAATGATTATTATGATTTTTTATTAACATATTATCAACTTTTAAATTTTTATGGTACACTTTCTGAAATATTAAAAGGGTAAAGCGAATTATATTTTTTAAATTTGCTTTACCCTTTTTGAATCAGGCATAAAAACTTATTTAATATACTTTTTAAAACTCAATTTCAATAGTAACTATCTTACCCTTTAAAGCATTTATTTCAAGCTTATTACCGCTAAATTCAAACTCGGAAATTCTCTCCTCATTAAGATTGCAAAGATAAGCATTCTTAATATTTTTATAGAAAGAAATTTCGGTAGCCTGTTCACATGCAGTTGGATTAAAGAAACGGAAAATAAGACCGCTTCTGTCTTCACATTTCTTAAATGTGCTCATAACAAGCTTATTATTACTCATATTATAGAAACTACTACCAGCAGGGATTTCACCCTTATTATGAGCGGCAGTCTGCATAACGGTAATATCTGCATTAAACTTCTGAGCCTCTTTGTAAACATCGCCTTCATCCCAATTACCCTTATGCGGATAAATTGCATAGGTTGCGGTTTGTTTACCAAGACATTGTAAACCGTTTTGCTCAACAAAATTATTTATTGCTCTTCTTTCGGTACAAATACGGTTTTGAACACATCTTAAAAGTGTTAGAGCCAGTGTAGCCTTACCGTCATCAGATAGCTCATATTCAGTAAGAGAATTGTTAACAAAACCAAGACCGACTTCACCGTTTGTTACATCAACAAAGGTCTGCTGCGGTAAGGTTTGCATATCGTTCCAATACTCAACACCGCTCTTCTTAGACATAACTGGGCGTTTATCTACTCCATAATGACCTGCGGCATAAGAATAATCGGCGCAAAGCTCAGTTGGATAAAGAACTCTGAGTCTATGGTCGGTGATGTTATTATCAATTTCTACCTTAACATCAACTTTTCTGCTACCCTTTTGGAGTGTTAAGTATGTAGTAATTTCTAAAATGTCGGTAACATCACTTCTTTTTGTTCTTGAACCAAAGAAACTATCAGGACGTTCGCCCCATTTTGGCAATTCCATTTTATGCTTAATTCCGATTGTAGCAGAAAGAGGTCCGTTATTTTCGCACCAAACCGAAGCCTGAGAAGCAGTAGATAAATAAGTTCTGTTATTGTTAGGAGGCAGGTTAATCCAACCGTCTCCAACCTCTCCGGTATCCTCAAAGCAATGTAGATTTTTATACAATTTGTCATTTTCTTTGTCTAGCAAATTGAAAGTACCGTTAGAGTTTATAGTAACCTTGATATACTCGTTTTCGAGACAATCGTTAGAAAGAGCTATTTCATCACCAAAGGTAGTTCTCTGATAGGGAGTTCCGCAAATGAAACTGCGTTCATAAGTTCTATTGGTTTCAACCTTATAAATCTTAAAGCCGCCTGCGGGAATAAGACCGCTATCCATATAAACAATATGAGTATCAACATGCAACGGCCAAGGACGAGAATTAAGGTCGTGAAGTATCTTTATATTGCTATCCTTTGAAATCCATTGAACAGCCATTTTTTCGCCCTTTTCGTCGGTTACATTAAAGTCCCAGGCATCTCTATCTGCCGGAAAATCAACTGCAACCTTTAAAACATTCGAAACCTCGAAAGGCAACGGATTATATGCTATAAGAAGTACATCATCTTCGGTATAACCGCTTAAATCTGCCTTTTCGATAATTTTCGACATTGACATATCAGTTACTGCATCAGCAATTTCAATAACCTGGTCTAAACGGTACATATTATCTCTGGCGGTCTTATCCTGTGTTACACCGTTAATCGAATCGTGCGCGTGGGATTTAAGCATATATTCCCAAGCTGTTTTAAGGAATTCTGTTTCATATTCTCCGCCAAGCATTGAAACGGTTGATGATAATGGCTCTGCCTTATAGAAAAGCATATTCTGTGCTTTTTTATTCTTTTGTTTAATATAAAGACGGGTTGAAAGTGCATTACCAGAGCAAGCCGCCGAAGGACCGTCTCTGAGCTCTCCCTCTATAATACGGAGCTTATCGGTATTTACCTTTTCGCTGAATTCCTTAACATAATCCTGCAAGGTTGAATGAGCAAATTCATAATTCTCAAAATCCTTGTTTGCTCTATCAATTATCTTATGTAATTCTTCTATGCAACCCGAATAATCGCAACCTGCGGGGAAGAATCTAACCTCAGGAACAACAGTATTATCTGTACCCTTAATACACTTTTCAATATTTTCTTTTACTGTTTCAGGATAAAATTCAACCTCCTCGCCAAAACGGAAATGGTCAACATTATCCTCGCCTGCATTTGCCTTATGATAAACCATACCGCTGTTACACCAATCGATATGGAAGTCCTTATCGTTTTCAACATTATATTTTGCAGGAATAACGGTGGTTAAGAAAAACTGCGCTCTGCCCTCATGTCCTAGCTTTGAGGTTAAAATCTTAGTGCCGTCAGGTGATTCCCACATAAATTCAGCCTCAGGGCAACGGTCGTCCGAAAGACGCTTTGCGGTAATACAAAAATCTATACCGAAGCCTGCATAAATCTGAGGGAACTGAGCGGTCTGACCCCAACCGAACGAGGTATAAGCAATATTCATTGTTCTGCCAAGCTCACTTGAAACTCTGTAACCTTTTAAAAGGTTTCTAACTAAACATTCGCCGTCAAGCGGATAAAGGTCAGGAAGATTATACCAAGGTCCGCAGGTGATTCTGCCCTCAGCAATATATTTTTCAACCTCTGCTCTTCTTTCAGGACGAACCTGTAAATAGTCTTCTATGATAACGCTTTGTCCATCCAAAAGGAACTGACTGTATGTAGGCTGCTCCTTTAAAACTCTTAAAAGGTTATCCATAAAATCAACGAGCAAGCTTCTGCTCTTCCAGATAGGATATCGCCATTCTCTGTCCCAATGGGTATGAGGAACTATATGCACTTTATTTTTCATAATCTTCACCTTTTATTATAAAATTTTCTTCAAAATATCTTCCAATGTTTCTTCGTAGTACTGGCAGAAATCTTCTGTACCGCTGCTCTTAATGTTTCCTCCGCCTAAACCTACGGTTGTAAACCCTGCAAGACGCACCGAGCATACACCCGCACCTGAGTCCTCAATTCCTACAACCGAATTTCTATCCTCAAACGGAATACCCAAACCTACATTACAGGTTTCAGCATAAAGCCAAGGATGTGGCTTTGGTGAGAGTTCGCCCAAGGTTCCAACACTGCCCTTTCTAAGCGGGAAACCTGCCGAAATGATAGCATCATAAAAATCTTTCGGGTCGCCCATACCAAGAGTATTGAATGCCGAAATTATTTCAGGCATTGCCTTTTCATATAAACCGCTTGTAACTAAGCCGATTTTTATGCCTTTATCCTTTAAGGTATAGAGGAAATCTTTAAGACCGTCAGTTGGAGTGAATGCTCCTTCTCTGCCTCTGCCCTCTAAAATAGCCTTCATTTCATTATTGGTATGCATAAAGTAGAATTCTCTTGCTTTTTCGAGAGATTTCTCAGGGCAATATTTTTCGATACAGTAAGCCAAATGCTCGGTAACACTATGTCCCGAAACATAGGGTAAATCCGCTTCTTCTAACTGGAATTTAGGATTATCTAAAAGAGATGCTATACTTCTTTCGATAATCCAAATCCAAAATTCTTCACTCTTAACGCTTGTACCGTCTAAATCCATAAGCACTGCTTTAACAGGCTTATCAAGGCTGACAGGATGAATCGGATAATAAGCATCATACTGCATAGCGGAGGGCACATAAGCCAAGGTTTTTGTATCAAATCCTATAAGCTCCACCTTTTTATCAGGTGTTGTTAAAATGGTTTTAACACCCTCTGCACCTGTGGTGAAAGCACCGTTGCTTGTCTTTTCAAGCTCTATAAGAGGGCTGTTTGCAGTAAGCTTTCCAAAATTTATAAGTTCAATTTCTTTTCCTAACATTTTATGCCTCCGCGAAAATAGTAATTATTTTCTTTGCACCAATTTCTATTTCTTTTTCGGTTTTTTCCTTAATAGTCTCGTTCATATCTGCTATATAAAGGTTTTTAACCTCGTAACCAAATTCAAGGTTTATAGTTTGTTTATCCTCCGTTGGATTAAACATACGAATAACTATTCCCTCTCCGTTTTCACTAGGCTTGATTGCAGAAATATGTATATTTTTATTATCTATTGCAAACAAACTGTTCTCTGCTTTAAGCCCGCCTTTACCTCTGCCCGCAAATGCAACCTCTAACGGAGCATAAATATCTGCCGCAACATTAGTAAGTTCTGCTTTTTCAGAATGATAGAAGTTAATGTTATATTCAAAGCTTCTTTCACCTAAGCAAAGGATTCCCTTATCATCAAGAACAGTTATCTTTTCTTCGGATACAGCCTGTTTAATACGGCAACCGCGTATAAGAGTTAAAGCCATTCTTGTATCTTCAAATACTTCATATTCGTAAAGACCCATAGGAATGATTGCAAAACCGTCGGTTTCGTTTTCTACTGAGGCGAATGTGCGAAGCGGTTGCATACCGTAAGCCTTTTCTACCCAGCCTGTGCTATCGGGGATTTTAACATCGCGGCGAACAATATCAAAATGGCTGTCCGAATAAGAATAATCTGTCTTGATACCTGTATTAAAGTTTGCTCTGAGCCAATGGTCATAAGCTGTATTTACAAGCTCGGTTTTAATATTTACGCTTGTACTATCCTTTTGTAAAGTATAGTAAACTGTTACAGGAATGCTCACCATTTCCTCAGACTGAGTTTCAATGCAATCTTTTGGCACAAGGAAAGAATATGTAACCTTAAATGTAGCACTCAAATCACCGTTTTCAATAAGCTCGATATTAGCCTTCGCGTTTTCCGAGGTGAAAAGCTTATCGTTTTCGGGTTCTTGATGCTTCCATGCGTTGCCGATTTCACCCTGACTTGAAAGGTAGTTAAGATTCTCGTAAACCTTTCCGCTTTGCTTATCGGTAACATTTATAGTACCGTTTTCATTAATTTCAACACTCAAATAAGCGTTTTCCATTATATTTCCGTTTGCGATTTTGTTGCCATTTTCGGTATTTTTAGCTTGAAGCACAACCGATTTATAACCGCAAGCGGGCACATCTTTAATTTTTAAATATGCCTCAATATGAACGCTGTTCATAATGGTTGGAACTTCCCAGATACTATCCATAAAGATGCTTGATTTTTCGCGTTTAACGGTTTGAACCTCAACACCGTCTGCGCTAAATCCATCCTTAAACTTCTCAGGCAAATCGCCAATTACTCTAACTATAACATCGCGCTCAAAGGGTAGCGGATTATATGCAATAAGCTGAACTTCATCTTTGTTACAAAGCTCTGGTGAAAGATTTTTTGCAATATCTGCCAATGTATCATCAAATACAATATCAGCGCAATCGTTAGCCTTTCTGTAACGATATTCCATATCGAGACAAACGCTATCGGGAGCACAACCGCCGTTAGCATCGTGTGTGTGGTTAGAAAGCAAATATTTCCAACCTCTGCCTAAATAATCCTGACGGTTGTTTTTAAGAAGAACAGAAGATAATGCCGCAGCAGGCTCTGCTTTATAAACAAGCTTATTATAAGCTTCAAAATCCTGTTGCTTTAAATAAGTTCTTGAGCTTACTGTGCTTGGGAAAAGATATGTCCATTTGCCTGTTTTAAGATAAGAGCGTCTCTCGCCTTTAAGAACAGTCATATTATCTTTATCAAACTGAGGGATAGCCTCATTCCAGAAATGCTCTAAGTCGGTATGCTCAACCTCAATTTCACCATCAAAGAGTTCTTTAGCTTTACTTATAAGACGAGTATCTGTTGGGCAAGCAACCGAAATATCATGTCCGTTCATAGCGAGGAATATAGGAGTTGTAAAATGACCATCTTCCTCTTTGAGCATATCCAAAACAGCCTTTTTAATAACGGTCTCATCAAATCTGGTCTCAGGAGCTTTCAAATCATAGCTTGCGTCCCCTGCTACCTTACCGCTTATAAGGCTGAAAGGTGTATCATCAAACTCTCCCCAAGTATAATCCTTAGACCAAACGCGGTTTCTGGTAGCTGCTCTATGCACCTGATAATACCAGTTGTATCTGCAATAAAGCGCAAAGCGTGATGCATACATCTGAGTTCCGTCAGGAGCCTCCCAAATATACTCTGCGGGAGCTTCATCATGCGAAATGCCGCGATAAAACATCATCTTATTTATACCGAAATCGCATAAAATTTGCGGATACTGTCCTGTCTGTCCCCAAGAGGACGGAGTGTATGCAACAGTATTATAGGGAGCTCCGTATTTATCCATAAGCTTTCTGCCGTACATAAGGTTACGGACTAATGCCTCATGACCTATGGAAAACTCCTCAGAAAGAGTATAATAAGGTCCGATTATAAGTCTGCCTGAGGATATCAAGCTTTTAACAAGCTCGGTCTTTTCAGGACGCATTTCAAGATAATCTTCTATCATAATAGAATGACCATCCATCGTAAAAGAATGATACGATGGGTCGCTCTCTAGAATTCCAAGAGTTGTATCCATCATTCTTAAAAGATTATGACGGGTTTTTTCAAAAGAAAATCTGAACTCCCTGTCCCAATGAGTATTGGAAACAACCATTATTTTATTAACTTTGGACATAAACTTAAAACCTCAATTATTGTTATTTTTTAAATATGCATCCCATTATTATATCTAGTTGGTAAGCCTTCTTTATATATATGCGAATCATTCGAATATTGAAGTATTTTAGGGATTATTTCACTCCTACTCGATACCGGAAAATGAATTGCCGAAACACACGAATGCGAAATATCAAAACGGGTAGAAAATATCGGATACGGAATATCCAAAATACTGCTAAAAAATATCATACTAAAGCCTTGATGAGCAAAAATAGCAATACGCTTTTCGTTATGATTTTCAACCTTATAAACCCCTCGTTCTCTATCGTGGTTATAACCGAGACCCTTTATAAAATTATCAACTTCAGTATTAACTCTATTCACACCCTCGCCGACTTTTTTATCAAAAAATGGGTCTTTATACCAATCATTTCTAAGGTCTAATATAGATTTTTCTGTAAATTTTTCTCTTACTTTATGGTCCCAGAACATCCAATTTATACCACCGTCTTTATTAGTTATGGTAAATTCCTGCCATGCCAGATGTTCATTACACCAATCAAGTGTAGTTATTGGTTTTTTGAGCATTTCGGATAAAGGAGTTGCTGTCTCTAAAGCTCTTATAGATGGCGAACTATATATTTCATCTATTCCATGCTGTGCCAACCTTTTTCCAACCGCTTCTGCTTGCCTTTTTCCTAATGGCGTCAAACTATCAGGGTTGTAGATAGGGTCGCCATGTCTTATATAATAAATCAGCATATCATTTTCTCCTTTGCTAATAACAAAAACACTTGTTAAAATCAATCTCTCTTCTTAGAGCATAAGCGGTAACAGCAAAAACCATTACCGCTTTTTATTTTACTAACCAACCAAACCGCTGCGTTCAATACCTTGAATAATCTTCTTTTGAAGCAAAGCATAAACGAGTAAAAGCGGTAAAATAGCCAATATTTGCGAAGTTGTACTTCTGACATAATCGAGATAGTATTCCGAAGTTTCAAGCT
>JAFYKZ010000016.1 GCA_017537365.1 Clostridia bacterium | reverse complement strand
TCGTGATAACTTAAATGGTGTTCTCGCATATCCATTATAACACCTATTTTAAATTCTGCACTATAAACTTTATTCTTTACTCCTTTTTTACGCATGAAAATATGCACCTCCAAAAGTGTCTAACTTTTGGGGTGCATATCAAAAACCGAGCTTTGTTTTATATAATCTTCTTTAAATTTTTTTCTAGAAGTTTTCGTATATGGCTTTCTCTTGAAAAAACAATCATTAATATTATAAGTTCAACAGCGGCGCTAATTCCTGTTCCTACAAGGCGTCCTGTAAATACAAGAGGGAAAGCATCTATACCACCGCGATAGAGAATTGAAATCCAAAGTGTATTAAGAAAGAGGGAGCAAACAAGCTTATTTAAAATAACGCAAAGGATAACCTTAAACCAACTTGCTTTTTTATAAAGAAATATTGCAAGGATAATGCCGTAAACACAGTTTGTTAGAGTGAAACCCGGGAAATAAGTACCAAATGGGAACAAAAGCGAACCTAATAAATCACCAACACCTGCAACTGCGGCGGCATAAGGTAATCCTAGAAAAGCGGCGGCGAATGCAACGGCTATAAAACCAAAACTTATATCTTGGCTCCAAATTTTATAGGATGGAACTATTCTTTCCAGCACTAAGTTCATACCGATTAAAACTGCGGTTAAAATAATTTTAAAAAGCTGCTGTTGTTTTTTACTTTTTGACATAAAAAATCCTCCTTTTTACCCGTTTTTTCGAATAATAAGGAGGAATAATTTTCGTATTCTTTTTATTAATCGTCAGCGGGATGCGATAGTCAAACCGTGGTTTAAAACCTTCGTCCATACGGCAACTCCCCGTCCATACGGCACTTAACGCAAGACTATCTACTCTGTAATAATAAATTTATTATAATACTTTTAAAAATATTGTCAATCCTTTTTATAAAGTTTTTTTGAAGCGTAACTAAATATCATAGGCCATAAGCAAGCCGCTACTGATGCCATTAAGAAATATCTTATGCAATCGGCGAATAAATTTCCATCAAATAAATTAAGTAATGGTTGTTTGAGAAGCTCTTTTATAAGGAAAATTGGAATAACACCGAATACAAGCTTTAAGGCTTGAAACCATATTGGCGCTTTGGTTTCAAAATGGGTGAATCGAGTATCAATTTCAAATGAGAGCCATATACCTAAAATGCAACCAAGCATTTTATATCCATTTTCAATAGCACTGTTTAAATTCTCTTGATTAATATTTTCAGGGAATTTAAATAGATTTAGGAAAAGTAAAAGTGCAGCGGATAAAGCCGCAGATATGATTATTAAAATTCTAAGTGAGTTATCGTTTTTGGTAATTTTATTTATAATAGGATAAATAATGAATATAAGAGCAGAAGCTATTAAAATTGAAACTATAACATCAAGAGGGGTGTGAACTCCTAAATACAAGCGAGAAAAAGAAACCAAAGCTAATATTAAAATACAAACTATTCTTATAATCTTATTTTTGTTCCACCTTGCAATACCGCCAAAAACACCAACCGAAGATTGAGTATGACCGCTTGGGAAAGAGTAGCCGGTGGCTTCAATGTTTGAATTTCCAACAAACTTAAAATTCGGGTCTTTTACCCAAGGACGAGGTACTCTGAAAACGATTTTTAAAAATTGATTAAATATTATACCAATAAAGCCTACGAGCAAAAGGTAATATCCCTCGCGCTTATTGATACACCAAAAGAATATAAGACCAATAACTATAAAGAGCGTTTCTTCGCCGAATCTTGTAACAATTTGGAAAAAATTGTCGAGAAAAGGGGTGCGAAACTCCGCTAAAAATCTAAGAAAATCCATAAAACACCTACTCTGAAATCTCTATCTTGCTGATTTTGGGTTGATTTTGTTTTAAAACAAATCCGCTTTGATAATCTGCAACTATTGCATCTTTAACTATTTTATCAACTATATCCATACCTTCTGTAACATAGCCGAATGCGGCATATAAGGTATCTAACGAAGATGTATAATCATCTGATAAAACTATAAAAAACTGCGAGGTTGCAGAGTTATAATCATTGCCTAGTCTTGCCATTGATATAACACCGCGTTTATGCGAAATGGTGTTCGAAATACCGTTTGCTATAAACTCGCCTTTAATTGTATTCTCACTTCCGCCTGTTCCGTCTGCTCTGGGGTCTCCGCCTTGAATAACAAAATCTTCAACTATTCTGTGAAAAGTAAGACCGTCATAAAAACCGCTTTTTGCAAGGGTTATAAAGTTTTCTACGGTTATTGGTGCTTGCGATTTATCAAGAGCTACTTTGATTTCACCATAATTTTCAACATAAATTATAGCTTTCGGGAAACTATCTATGTTTTCGGGAAGCGAGTCGGACATTTCTTCCGAGCCTAAATCGGTATTTTCGCTTTTTTCACCGCAGCCTGAAAAACTGAAAATTAAAAGGGAGGCTAGCAATAAGCAAAGCATTTTTAATAATTTATTCTTTATCATCGAATTCACCTTTCTTATAGGGCATATAGCGAACTTTTCTTTTCTTGATTCTTCCGTAATTTAGATAAACACACATAAGGATATATATCAAAATTGCAAGAACTATTATTATAATTAGAGCTAAACCTATATATTTAACAGGTTTGCTTTTGAAGAATTTTAAAATGGAGTCTCCTATTTTTAAAATAGAAAAGGCTTCAATATTATCATTCGCTACCAAATCAACCGTTCCGATAACCTCTTCGGCATATATAATATCGGCGGTGCCTAAAACTTGTCCTTTTTTAATAGGAGCTTCTACCGTTTCGGATTTTAAATTCGGTTTTATAACAAAGGTTGAATCGTTTGCTTCGTTTGGCAGTACAGTTACGAAAGGCTGTTTGAAATAAAGAGGAACAAAATCGGTTTCAAGCGAAAGTTTAACGGGAACTTCGCAAACAGGTTCGTTTGAATTTGCGACCTTCTTATATGAAAAATTATTGAATGCCCAACGGTAAAGACTTGCACTTTCTAAAAATTCATATCTTCTGCCTTTATTTGCAGGGCAACCCATAAGAATACATAAATAATTATATCCGTTATAGCTTGCGGTGCTAACTAAGCATCTGCCTGCTTCATCGGTGAAACCTGTTTTAACGCCTTTTGCATATTGATAATAGTAATTCGTTGTATTATCCTGCAAGAAATTGGTGGTTGATAATGTGCGCTCGCCTGACATATTGGTTGCAGGCATTGTATAACGCTTTTTAGCGCAAATTTCTTTAAAGGTTTCATTTTTCAGAGCATACTCGGTTAGGGTTCTTATATCGTTTACTGTGGTGTAATTCTCAGGGTCATGAAGTCCGACAGGGTTTTGATAATGTGTTCCTTTAAGCCCTAATTCTTTGGCTTTATTATTCATCATCTGAACAAAGTTTTCAACACTGCCACCATAATACTCAGCCGCAAGATAGGTAACATCGCCTGCTGATGCCATAAGAACTAAATGAACTAAATCGAGTTGAGAAAAGGTTTCACCCTCTTTCAAGGTAGAAACCGAGCTTCCTGTTCCTAAAACCAAATCCATCGCCGATTTAGTCATACTGATTTTTTCATCAGCCTTATATTTATCATTTTCTAAAATCAGAATTGTGGTCATTATTTTAGTTATTGAAGCAGGGTATAGCTTTTCATTTGTATTATTTTCATATAACACTTTGCCTGTATCTAGCGAAACTAATATACCTGCTTTTGCAGATATATCAAATTCGGTAACCTCATAGGCTGAAACACTTATAGGCGCAAAAACTGAAGTTATTATAATTATTATAGAAAAAAATATTAAAAAAAGCTTTTTAGGCATAGCAATTCTCCCAAAAATATGTTAATATAAGTATAATAATGGATGTTGTGCAAATCAAATCATATAATTTGATTTTGCTAAGCCACTTAAAAAGTGGCTTGTCGAAACGCTTTTTAGCGTTTCGACCAATTACAGTCATTATAACATATATTTATAAAAAATCAAAGTATTATTTGCAATTTTCGAGGTGATTTTTACGGTTTATATAACAGGCGATACACACGGCAATTTAGAACGTCTTTATGACAAAGGCTTCAGAAAGCTCAAAAGCGGTGATGTGCTTATTATTTGCGGTGATTTCGGTTATATTTTTGACGGTTCAAAAACCGAGAAGCAGGTTATAGATTATTTGGCAAACCGCCGATTTGTTACCGCTTTTATAGATGGAACTCACGATAATATGAATACCATAAACAGATGCAGGGAAACCTATTGGCACGGCGGTAAGGTGCATCGAATTAAAGGTAATTTAATTCATTTAATGCGAGGTCAGATTTTTGATATAGAGGGTAATAAGTTTTTCACCTTTGGCGGTGGAGAAAGCACAGATAAGGATATGAGGGTTGAAAAGGGAACTTGGTGGCGCGAGGAGGAGCCAACTCCTATGGAAATGGCTGAGGGCGCTCAAACCCTTGATGATGCAGGCTGTAAGGTTGATTATATAATAACTCACGAACCACCCTCATTAGTTAAAAGCGCTATGCTTTTGCGTTTGGGAAATAGGGATAGAGTTAATAAACTAAACGGTTATTTAGAAGAGATAGGTCGTTCTTGCGAGTTTAAACATTGGTATTTTGGCTCGCTTCATGAGGATAAGGTTATAACACCGAGACATACTTGCGTTTATGAGAAATATATACCAATAAAAAACGATTGACATTTTTTTATCAATCGATTATAATGGGTTAGTAAATTGTAAAAAATGAAATTTGCTTTAAAGGAGTATTTCAATGGAAAACATTATTGTAGACAATGTTGAAAACTTAGAATTGGCGATTGGTAAGGTTCGCGAAGCTCAAAAGCAGTTTGCAACTTTCAGTCAAGAACAGGTTGACAAAATCTTTGCCGCCGCCGCTTCAGCT
Source organism: Clostridia bacterium (assembly GCA_017537365.1). Classification (GTDB taxonomy): domain Bacteria; phylum Bacillota; class Clostridia; order Oscillospirales; family Acutalibacteraceae; genus UBA737. Next base: position 80,037 of record JAFYKZ010000016.1, on the reverse strand, counting down.
GCTAATAAGGCGAGAATTCCGCTTGCTAAAATGGCTGTTGAGGAAACAGGAATGGGTATCGTTGAGGATAAGGTGATTAAAAACCATTATGCCGCAGAATATATCTATAATGCTTATAAGAATACTAAAACCTGCGGAGTTATAGAAGAAGATACTCAGTATGGCATCAGAAAAATTGCTGAGCCGATTGGTGTTATTGCCGCTGTTATTCCAACAACCAACCCAACATCAACTGCAATCTTCAAATGCTTGCTTGCACTTAAAACCCGTAACGGTATTATAATAAGTCCTCATCCCAGAGCAAAAAACAGCACTATTGCTGCTGCAAGATTAGTTCTTGAAGCCGCGGTTAAAGCGGGTGCTCCGGAGGGTATTATTGATTGGATAGATGTTCCGAGCCTTGAAATGACCAATATGGTTATGAAGGAATCTGATATTATTCTTGCAACCGGTGGTCCCGGTATGGTTAAAGCCGCTTATTCGAGCGGAAAGCCTGCTGTCGGCGTTGGTGCGGGAAATACTCCTGCTATTATTGATGATAGCGCAGACATTTTATTGGCTGTAAACTCTGTAATTCATTCCAAGACCTTTGATAACGGTATGATTTGCGCTTCTGAGCAATCGGTTGTAGTTCTTAGTAAGGTTTACGATAAGGTTAAGAAAGAGTTTGCTCGCAGAGGCTGTTATTTCTTAAATGAAGAAGAAACCGAAAAGGTTAGAAAAACCATTATAATAAACGGTGCGTTAAACGCTAAAATCGTTGGTCAAAGCGCTTTCAGAATTGCCGAGCTTTCGGGTGTTTCTGTGCCAAAAGATACTAAAATTTTAATAGGCGAGGTTGAAAGTGTTGAGCTTTCTGAGGAATTTGCTCATGAAAAGTTATCTCCTGTTCTCGCAATGTATAAGGCAAAGGATTTCAATGAAGCATTAGATAAGGCTGAAAGATTGGTTGAGGATGGCGGATTTGGTCATACCGCTTCGGTTTATCTGAATGAAATCACCGAAAAAGAGAAGCTTGAAGCATATCAACACAGAATGAAGGCTTGCCGTATTCTTGTTAATACACCTTCGGCTCACGGCGGTATCGGAGACCTTTATAACTTTAAGCTTGCTCCGTCGCTCACTCTCGGTTGCGGCTCTTGGGGTGGCAACTCGGTTTCTGAAAATGTTGGTGTTAAGCATTTGCTTAATATAAAAACAGTTGCATTTAGGAGGGAAAATATGCTTTGGTTTAGAGCACCTGAGAAAATTTATATTAAGAAGGGTTGCTTGCCTGTGGCTCTTGATGAGCTTAAAAATGTTATGGGCAAAAAGCGAGCATTTATCGTAACAGATACCTTCCTTTATGAAAACGGATATACCAAGTCTATAACCGATAAGTTAGATGAAATGGGTATTGTTCATGCAACCTTCTTTGATGTTCAGCCCGACCCGACCTTAAAAAATGCAAAAGACGGTGCGGCTCAAATGTCCGCTTTCAAGCCCGATTGCATTATTGCATTAGGCGGTGGCTCTGCAATGGATGCGGCTAAGATTATGTGGGTAATGTATGAGCATCCTGAGGTGGACTTTATGGATATGGCTATGAGATTTATAGATATCCGTAAGCGTGTTTACACCTTCCCGAAAATGGGCGAAAAGGCATACTTTATCGCAATTCCAACATCTGCAGGTACCGGCTCGGAGGTTACTCCTTTTGCCGTTATTACTGATGAGAGTTCGGGTGTTAAATATCCTCTTGCTGATTATGAATTGCTTCCTAATATGGCAATTATTGATACAGATTTTCATATGTCTGCTCCTAAGGGACTAACGGCCGCTTCGGGTATTGACGCTGTAACTCACGCATTAGAGGCTTATGCCGCAATGCTTGCAACCGATTATACCGATAGTTTGGCTTTGCAGTCTTTAAAGGTTGTTTTTGAATATTTGCCAAGAGCTTATGAAAATGGTCAGACCGATATTGAGGCTCGCGAGAAAATGGCAAATGCGGCAACTATGGCAGGTATGGCTTTTGCAAATGCGTTCCTAGGAATTTGTCATTCAATGGCTCATAAGCTTGGCGCATATCATCATTTACCTCACGGTGTTGCAAACGCGCTTCTTATAAACGAGGTTATTCGTTTTAATGCAAGTGAAACACCTCGCAAGATGGGTACCTTCTCTCAATATGACCATCCTCATACTCTTGCTCGTTATGCTGAGGTTGCAACTGCGCTTGGCTTAAAGGGCAAAACAGATGAAGATAAGCTCGAAAGCTTAATTAAGGCTATTGATGAGCTTAAAGCAAAGGTTGGAATTAAGAGTTCAATTAAGGATTATGTTCCTGATGAAGATGCATTTATGGCAACATTAGATAAAATGGTTGAAGATGCGTTTGACGACCAGTGTACAGGTGCTAACCCAAGATATCCATTGATGAGTGAAATGAAGCAAATGTATCTTAATGCTTATTATGGCGAGCATAAAGAAGTGTAATATAGGAGGCTTTTATATGAAACTTGATAATGTTGTAGCTGTTAGAAATCGCAAAAAAATCTATCGCGACGGTGATAACTGCATTAAGGTTTTTAATGAAGAATATTCAAAGGCTGATGTCTTAAATGAGGCTTTAAATCAGGCAAGAATTGAAGAGACCGGTTTAAATATTCCTAAAATCAAAGAAGTTACTATGATTGACGGAAAATGGGCAATAGTTTATGAATATATAGAGGGTAAAACCTTAGTAGAGCTTATGAAAGAAAACAGCGATAAATTCGATGAATATTTAGAGTTTTTAGTTGATTTGCAGCTTGAAGTTCATTCTAAAAAAGCTCCTCTTTTAAACAAACTTAAAGATAAGATGAACAGAAAAATCAGCGAGGCAGATTTAGATGCAACTACTCGCTATGAGCTTCATACAAGACTTGAAGGTATGCCTAAGCACACTAAGGTTTGCCACGGTGATTTTAATCCCTCAAACATTATAATAACTGATGACGGCAAAGCTTATATTATTGATTGGTCGCATGCCACTCAGGGTAATGCTTCTGCCGATGTTGCCAGAACTTACTTGCTTTTCTGCCTTGAGGGTAATGAAGAAATTGCTAAAAAGTATCTTGACCTTTTCTGCAAGAAGAGTGATACTGCAAGACAGTATGTTCAAAAATGGATGCCTATCGTTGCGGCTTCTCAGTCGGTTAAAGGAAATCCAGAGGAAAGAGAATTCTTGCTTTCTTGGGCAGATGTTGTTGAATACGAATAATAATAAAATCAGCGTCTTTTTTAAAAGGACGCTGATTTTTGGTTTTTGGTTGACAATATAGGGGTATTTTGGTATTATACTTAAATTATAAAGATTATATTATTTGCATAAGGTGATAAAATGCGTACAAAACAGTTTAAATCAGAATCAAAAAAGCTTATGGATATGATGATTAATTCTATCTATACTCATAAGGAAATATTTTTGCGTGAATTGATTTCAAATTCGAGCGACGCTTTGGATAAGCTTTATTTCAAATCCTTAACCGACAATAATGTTGGTATAAAAGCGGATGAATTTGAAATTGAAATTAAAATTGATAAGCAAAACCGTATTCTGAAAATTATTGATAACGGTATCGGTATGACCGAGGAGGAGCTTGATAAGAATTTAGGAACTATTGCAAAGTCTGGCTCTTATAATTTTAAAAATGAAACCGAAAAGACCGAGAATGTTGATATTATCGGTCAGTTTGGTGTTGGTTTTTATTCTGCGTTTATGGTTAGCGACAAGGTGATTGTAGATAGTAAGGCTTACGGAAGCGATGAGGCTTTTCGTTGGCAGTCGGCAGGTGCAGAGGGTTATACTGTTTCTTCTTCTGATAAACAAACAGTAGGAACGGTTGTTACCTTGCATATCAAGGAAAATACCGAGGACGAGAATTATGATGAGTTTTTAGAAAGTTATAGAATTTCTTCTCTCATAAAAAAATATTCTGATTATATTCGCCATCCTATTAAAATGGAGTTTACAACCAAAGAGCCTATCGAGAACGAAGATGAAAACGCCGAGCCTCAGTATAGAGAGATAACAGAGATTAGAACCGTTAACAGCATGATTCCAATCTGGAAAAAGGCGAAAAATGAATTAAAAGACGAGGATTATAACAGCTTTTATAAGGATAAGTTTTATGATTATAATGACCCCGTTAGAACAATACATTATAAAACCGAGGGTCAGGCAACATATTCTGCTTTGCTTTATATCCCGAAGCAACCGCCTTTCGATTATTATACCAAGGAATTTGAAAAAGGCTTGCAGTTATATTCAAAAGGCGTTTTAATTATGGATAAATGCGCCGACCTCTTGCCTGATTATTTCAGTTTTGTTAAAGGATTGGTTGATAGTGAGGATTTATCCTTAAATATTTCTCGTGAAACCTTGCAACATGATGGACAGTTAAAGCTAATTGCAAAAACTCTAGAGAAGAAAATCAAGTCGGAACTTGAAAAACTTTTAAAAGAGGATAGGGAAGCTTACGAGGAGTTTTTCAAAGCATTTGGTATTGGTCTTAAATTTGGTATTTATAATGACTACGGTTTGCATAAAGATGTTTTAAAGGATTTAATTCTATTTAAGAGCTCGCAAGATAAAAAGTATGTTACCTTAAAGGAATATACCGAAAAAATGCCTGAGAGCCAGACTGCTATTTATTATGCCGCAGGAGAAAATCCTGAAAAAATAGATATGCTTCCGCAAGCAGATGCTGTTAAGGATAAGGGATATGATATTTTATATCTAACCGAAAATGTTGATGAATTCTCGCTTATGATGTTAGGAGAATATAACGGCAAGAAGTTTATGAATATCTGCGATGATAAGTTGGAGCTTGATTCTGAGGACGAAAAGAAAGCCTTAGAGGAAGAAAATAAATCTTTTGCGGATATGTTTGCTAGTATGAAAGAGAGTATTGGCGATAAAATCAATGCGGTTAGATTTACCAATAAGCTTAAAAAACACCCTGTATGCTTAACTAGCGAGGGCGGTATTTCATTGGAAATGGAAAAGACCTTAAACTCTATGCCCGGCACTCAAAACGATAAGGTTAAAGCTCAGCTTGTTTTGGAAATAAATGCAAATCATCCTGTTTCCCAAAAGTTAAAAGAATTATATAAAGAGGATAAAGAAACCTTATTTAAATATGCCAAGCTTCTTTACGGCGAGGCTTGCTTGATTAACGGCGCCAGTGTGCCTGACCCTGTTGAGCACAGCAATTTGGTTTGCGAACTTATGACAAAATAAAATTTAAACCCCTCAAATGAGGGGTTTTTCTTATCTTTTAACAAAATATTCTTCATACCAAACTATAAATGTATAAATTGTCCAAACCTTGCGCCAGTTATCTGAATTGCCGTTTATATATTCATTGAAAATAGCATTTATTTCGTCAATATTAAAAAACTTCTCGGCGGTTTCGCTATTGAATTTTGCGCGAACATCACCGTTATAATTTTCGTTTGCCATCCATTTTCTGATAGGAACAACAAATCCCAATTTTTTCCTGAAAGCGATTTCCTCAGGCAAAACCTTTAAGGCGGCGGTTCGTAAAGCTAATTTATTATTTATTTCATCAATCTTGCAGTTTGAAGGCATACGGGATGCAATATCGAAAATTCTTAAATCGGTTAGGGGCATACGAACTTCAAGCCCTGCGGCGCGGCTCATTTTATCAACATTAAGATAAATATCGCCTTCTAGCCAAACCTGAATATCAACATCCGACATTTTAGATAATGGATCTAGATTTTCATTTTCTTTATAAATATCTTTAACTAAATCTATCGGCTCGAAATTTTCGAAATAGGTTTTAAGTATTTTGCGTTTTTCATCCTCTTTCATTATATTGGTATTGCCAACATAAAAGGTTTTGAGGTTATCACCATAGCGCTCGGCATTTCTATACATATTGTAACCGCCGAAAAATTCATCTGCGCCTTCACCTGAATAACAAATCTTTGTGTTTTTAGCGGTTGAGATACAACCAAGCGCAAAGGCTATTGCGGATGCATCACCGAGCGGTTGCTCCATATTATACATAACATAGGGAACGATATTAAAATAATCCTCAGGGGTTATAAGACAACGGTTGAATTTTCTGCCTAATATTTCAGCAGTTTTTTGGGCTAGTTTTGATTCATCAAGCGCATCGTCCTCATAACCGCAGGAATTGCAAGCATTTGCATCGGATAAGGCTAACACATAAGAGGAATCAACGCCGCCTGATAAAAAGCTTTCTACATATTCGTCCTCAGTTTTAACTTCGGTCATAATATGCTCTAAGGTTTTATGAAGCTCATCTGCCCACTCATCAATGCTTTTTGAATTATCGGGATTAAACTCGGGTTTAAAATATCGGGTTATTTTAATTTCACCGTTTTTAAATTCAAGGTATCTTCCGGGCATCAGCTTTTTAACACCCTTGAAAAAGGTTTCATCACCTGTGGTATAGGTCATAGTTAGATAAATTTGAAGCATTTTAAGATTAAGCTCTTTTTTAAATCCTTCTTTATCAATTATTTCGCGGATGGTTGTGCCAAAAAGCAATTCGCCGTTTTCGGTTTGATAATAGTAAAAAGGCTTAGTTCCAAATTGGTCTCGCATACAAAACAATGTATCGGTATCGCTATCAAACAGAGCAAAGCTAAACATACCATATATATGTTTTGCCATATTGCCGCCCCATTTTTTATATGCGGATATTATAATTTCTTTCTCGCGTTCTTCGCGCGAAAGCAGGGGATTTATATCTAATTCCTCGCAGAGCTTTTTCCAGTTTCTGATGTGTCCTACATAAGTTTTTATTTCTATCATTTCAAACCTTCTAAAAGTTTTTATTTTAAAATAATATTATCATAATTTTTTTAACAATTCAACAAAATATTGCAATATTCGACCATTAAAAAACATTTTTTAATAAAATAAAATTTTTTGTTGACATTATGCTATGTTTTGAGGTATAATCTATATTCGTAAGGTTATGTCCTATTTTAAATTGACTAACCGCTAAACACGATTATTAAGGAGGGTTATAAATGAAAAGAACATATCAGCCCAAAAAGCTTCATCGCAAAAAAGAACACGGCTTTTTAAAGAGAATGGCAACTGCTAACGGTCGCAAGGTGCTTGCGCGTCGCAGAGCAAAGGGAAGAAAGCAGCTCACATATTAAAGCCACAAATTGTGGCTTTTACTTTTTATATAATAAATGTAAAGAGTAAGATGTCATAGTGTTTAGTGAGTGAAATTATGAATAGTATAGTTAAAATTAAAGAAAACTATGAATTTAGAAGAGCCTATAAAAAAGGGGAGGCATTAGTCTCGCCGTATTTTGTGGTTTATGCTATGAGAAATCGCAGAGGAAATATAAGGCTCGGTATTACCGTAAGTAAAAAGATAGGCGGCGCGGTGGCTCGCAACCGCGCTAAAAGGCTTATAACTGCCGCGTTTCGCGGTTGCCTTCCTGAAATATCGGAGGGCTATGATTTTATTATTGTTGCGAGAAACCGAATTTTATCTGTTAAGAGTACCGTGGTTGAAGAGCAGTTAAAGAAGCTTTTCAAAACTAACGGTATCATTTAAAGCTTTGAAAATGAAAACAGTATTGATTAAGCTTATTCGCCTCTATCAGAAAGGCATTTCGCCCTATAAAATACCCTGTTGCCGTTTTACTCCTACTTGCTCGCAATACGCGATTGATGCAATCCGTATTCACGGCGCTTTTAAAGGGTTGGGTTTAGCGTTTTGGAGGATTTTAAGATGCAATCCGTTTTGCCGCGGGGGATATGACCCCGTTCCCGAAAAACGCTCAAAGAACTAGATTTGAATGGATGGTGCTTGAATGCAAGCCTTGTTTAATATTATTAATGTGCCACTAGGATGGGTGCTTGAAAACCTTGCGAACATTTTCGGCGGTAGCTTTGCCGCAGCGGTATTTGTTTTTACTCTTTTAATAAATGTTGTATTGATACCGCTTAATATTAAAAGTCAAAAATCTTCTGTTCAGCAGACCCGCATTAAGCCGAAGTTAGACGAAATCAAAAAAGAATGCGGAGATGACAGACAAAAATATAGCCAGGAAACCCAGAAACTTTATCAAGAAGAAGGCGTTTCAATGGGCGGCGGATGCTTGCCGCTTATTTTAAGAATGGTTTTAATGCTTAGTATTTATTGGCTTATCTTATCACCTCTAACTTATATGACAGGTGTTGATAAGGCTAAGCTTGAAAATGTAACTGATACCATTTCAACCTCAATGAGCGACATGAGGAAGAATGATAAGGATAAATACGAAAACTTTAAAAAGGAACTAAGTTGGCGTGACGGCGGAAGCTATAACGAGCTTAATGTTGTAAATATCATTCGAAACGATAAAGAAGAGCTTCTTGAAAAATATTTAGGTAAAAAGAAATTTAACAAAATTGAAAAAGATTTAGCTTATGTTGCTAAAAAGGATACAGAGGTTGGTATTGATTATTCATTTATAATTAAAGAAATCAATTTAACCGAAACTCCTAAGTTTTCTATGAATATTTTCAGAGATGCTAAATGGATTTGGACTATGCCTGTTTTGGCATTTTTATCTCAAATGCTTTCCAGTGTGCTTTCGATGAAGATGCAAAAGAAAATAAATCCCGATGCGCCCAGTATGGCGGGTATGATGCTTATGATGCCTTTGATGACTTTGTTTATCGGCTTCGGTATGCCCGGCGGCGTTGCTTTCTATTGGGCTTGCTCATCTTTAATTGGCGGATTTATTCAGCTTGGTGTTCAATATTTCTACGGTCCTCATAAAATGCTTGCTCGCGAGAGAGCAAAAGAGCTTTCTGCTCGTTGCAAGTTTGAGGAAGGTCAAATCAAAAAAATATCTGCTAAAACTCAAAGTGAGGCAGAATAATCTATATTCGTTTTAAAGGAGGCTTTACCTTGATTAAGGAAGCTATGGGCTTCGGTGTAACTGTAGTTGAAGCCAAAGAAGATGCTATTGCAAAGCTTGGCGCTTCTGAGTTTGATGATGTGCAAATTGAAGTTATTGCAAGAGAAAAGAAAAAAGTTTTAGGTTTGTTCGGTGGCAGTGATGCTCAGGTAAGAGCATATATCGAAGTTGCTGATAAAAAAGAAAAAACAAATAAAAAAGCGGCTTCAAAGCCTGCTAAGGAAAAAATTGAAAATAAAGAGAAAAAGGTTAAGACTGAGGTTAAGGCATCAAAGGTTGAGCCTGAAACCGCAAAAGAAGAGGTTAAGAAAACTGTTTCTCGCGAATTACCTGAATACGGCGAGCCTGTTGACCGTTCTGAAATCAGTGCTGATAGCCCTGCAGGAAAAGCCGTGGCTTACATTGAAACAGTATTAAAGGCTGCTTGCTGTGAGAATACTGATATTAAGGTTGCAAGCCGCGATGGTGGTTCTCTCGTATTATTAAATGGAGAAGATTTAAGCATTATAATAGGTCGCAGAGGCGAAACCCTTGATGCTTTGCAGTATCTTGCAAGCTTAGCTGCTAACAACGGCGGTGGTCATTATAGAATTTCTATAAATATTGGAGACTATCGCGAGAGAAGAGAAGAAACTCTTAAAGTTTTGGCTAAGCGCATTTCAAATCAGGTTTTAAAAACCGGAAAAAGCCGCTCATTAGAACCTATGAATCCTTATGAGCGCAGAATTATTCATACTGCTGTTCAGAATATAGAAGGGGTTGTTTCAAATTCTTTCGGCGATGGCGTTGAGAGAAGAGTTGTGATTTCTCCTGAGGGTGTTGAAGTTCGCCCTCCGAGATTAAACGACCGCCGCAGAAGAAACGGATATAACCGAAATAAATCCTCAAAAGCTTCTGCTGTTAAAACTCCTGTAGAAAACCGCGAGCCTAAGAAAGATAGCGATGTTCCGTTATATGGAAAAATCGGTTAAATAAGTTTAATAAGTAATGGTTTCAGACCGCACTTTTTCGAAAGTGTGGTCTTTTTTTATGCCTTTTTAAAAAAATATTTTAAAATGCAAAAAAACACTTGATTTTTCAAAAAAGTGGGTGTATAATACAAATAAGTGGTGAAAAGTGTGGTAAAATACCATTAAAATGTTTTAAAGTGGTGAATTTGGAGGTGAAAATCTATGCTTTTCGGAGGCTTCGACCATAAAATTGATAAAAAAGGCAGGGTTTTCATTCCATCCGCTTTCAGAGAAGAATTAGGCGAAAGCTTTATTATATGTCGCGGTATTTATGGTAAGCGTTGTTTAACTGTTTATTCAAAAGAACAATGGGATATGCTCGTTGAAAAAATCGGAACCTTGCCAAATGCTAAATCGAGCGATGTTAAGCGCTTTTTGTATGACGGCGCTTTTAATGTTGAATTTGATAGTCAAGGAAGAATTTTAGTCCCTCCAACACTTCGCGAATACGCTCAGTTTGATACAGAGGTTCATATTATTGGTATGGATACAAACCTCGAAATTTGGGATAACGCTCTCTGGCAAACCGAAAATGAGAGCAACACTCTTGAAAATATCTCGGCTATTATGGACGAGCTTAATTTCTAGTTATGGAATTTAATCATAAATCAGTTTTGCTTACTGAGACAATAGAAGCCTTAAATATAAAACCTGATGGTATTTATGTTGATGGTACTGCCGGCGGTGCGGGACATTCGTCGGAAATAGCTAAAAAACTAAAAAGCGGAAAACTTTATGCGTTTGACCGCGACCCTGATGCTGTTAGTATTGCAACCGAGAGACTTAAAGGACTAAATGCAGAGGTTGTAAACAGTAATTTCAGTGAAATGAAATCGGTGCTTAACGGTAAGGGAATTGAAAAGGTTGACGGTATACTTCTTGATTTGGGGGTTTCGTCTTACCAATTAGATACCGCAGAGAGAGGTTTTTCTTATCATAAGGAAGCGCCTCTTGATATGAGAATGAGCAAAAGCGGTATGACGGCAGAATATGTTGTAAATAATTTTACGGCAGGAGAACTTTCAGATATTTTCAAGCGCTTCGGAGAAGAAAAGTTTAGTTACAGAATAGCTGAAAAAATTGTGGCTTACAGAGAAAAAGAGCCGATTAAAACAACCCTTCAATTGGCTGAGATTATTGCAAATTCAGTACCTGCTGCCGCAAGAAGAGACGGTCATCCCGCAAGAAAATGCTTTCAGGCGTTAAGAATTGCGGTAAACGGAGAGCTAGATGCCTTAAACAAAGCCTTAGAGGACTGTTTCGAGCTTTTGAACAAGGACGGCGTTTTGGCAATTATAACTTTCCATTCGTTAGAAGACCGAATGGTTAAGCAATGCTTTAAAGAGTATTGCACAGGATGTACCTGTCCGCCTGATTTTCCGGTTTGCGTTTGCGGCAAAACACCGCGAGGCAGACTATATACTAGAAAACCTATTGAGGCAGGAAAAGAAGAATTAAACGAAAATCCCCGCAGCAGAAGTGCAAAGCTCAGGGTAATTATAAAAAATTAAGAATTGAGGAGTAGAAATGAACAATTTAAAATATTATAATGATAGCTTAGCCTATGATTTTGATATGTTTGCGCCTAAAAAGGCACCGTCGGGCAGTTCTTATGATAATATTGTTGTTATGCCTAAAAAGGCTAACAGGGCGCAAAAGCGCAGAGCGGCGGCAACCAAGCGTCTTTCTGCTCCTGTAACATTGGTGTTATGCGCGGTAATGGTATTATCAGCCCTTTGCGGAAACATAGCTTTAAGACTTCAAATTAACGAGGTTAATTCTGAAATAAACGATATGCGCGCGGTTATTTCCGAGCTTGATAGCGAAAAGACAAGCTTAGAGGTTGAAATGCAACGCAGAATGTCTTATCAAAATTTAGAGCTTGAAGCAATAGGCTTGGGTATGAAAAAGCCTGAAAAAGAAGACGTTACTTATATTAGAGTAAATGATACAAATGCTGCTATGACACAGAATGGAGATTTTGTTAGCGAACAGTAATATTTTACAAATCGAAAATAATATAATAATCTAGTGCAATTTGGCGCGGATTATGGTAAAATAGTATACGAGAGTTGAATTTTTTCGACTCTCGTATTCGGGCATTATTATGTATTATATTTTTTGAGCTGGGTGGTGTGTGCTAATGGCTTTAAAGCCTGATAAAAAAATGATAACCAGAACAGTTGCAGTGATGTTAATTTTAGTGCTTGCAATGTCGGTTGTTTCTAGTTATAGATTAGTTAACATTATGGTTATCAATGGCGAAAAGTATCAAAGTGCCGCCGCAGAACAACAGTTGTATGATAGCTTGATTTCTGCCCCTCGCGGTGATATTTATGACCGCAATATGCAAATTCTGGCTCAAAGTACAACCGCTTGGACGGTTTACATAACACCAAACGGAATTAAAAAGCTTGAAAAGGATGAGCAAGAAACTGTCAGAAAAACAATAGCAGAGAATTTGGCTCGCATTTTAGAGCTTGATTACGATAAGGTTTATGAGCAGACAGGCGGAAATTCTTATTATGTTGTTGTTAAAAAGAAAATAGAAAAATCGGTTGTTGATAAAATTCGCGAATTTTTAGCCGATGAGAGATATAAAAAATTAAAACTTGGTAAATATGTTGGTCTAGATGAAACCACCAAGCGTTATTATCCAAATGATAGCTTGGCTTCGGTTGTTTTAGGCTTTGTTGGGTCTGATGACCAAGGCTTATCAGGAATCGAAAGCTATTATGATAACGAGCTTACGGGTATTGCAGGTAGAGTTGTTGCTGCTAAAAATGCCGCAGGTACTGATATGCCGTTAACTTATGAGAGGGTAGAGGACGCAACTAAGGGAAAGTCCTTAGTTTTAACCCTTGATAGTTATATTCAATATACCGCAGAGAAATATCTTGAATCTGCAATAGAGGAATTTCAAATTGCAGAGCGCGGCGCGGCAGTTGTTATGAATGTTAAAACAGGCGCGGTGCTTGCTATGGCTGTAAAAGGTGATTTTAATCCTAATGAGCCTTTTAAGCTTTCGCAAGAGGATGCAAGATTAGTTGAAGCTATAACTAATGAAGAAGAAAAATCAAAGCTGAATTCTGAACTTTTAAACCGTCAATGGCGAAACAAAGCGGTTTCTGATGCTTATGAACCTGGCTCGGTATTCAAGCTTGTAACTGCGGCGGCGGCATTGGAAGAAAATTTGATAAATAACAACAGTACCTATTATTGCAGTGGTCATACTACCGTTGCAGGTTGGGGATATCATTGCCATAAAAAGACAGGGCACGGTTCTCAATCATTGCAAGAAGCGGTTTCAAACTCTTGTAACCCCGCTTTTATAACAATAGGTCAACAGTTAGGAATAAGCTCGTTCAGAAAATATTTCAAGGCATTCGGTTTTGCTGAAAAAACAGGTATTGATTTGCCTGGCGAAGCAATGTCTACCTATCATGCTGAGGAAAAAATGGGACCTATTGAGCTTTCTTCAAGCTCGTTTGGTCAGTCTTTTACTGTAACCCCCGTTCAGATGCTTGCGGCAGTTTCGGCTTGTGTTAACGGCGGATATTTAGTTAAGCCTCATTTGCTTGATAAAATGCTTGATGGTAACAATAAGGTCGTTTCTTCTGTTGATACGGGATATAAGCGTCAGGTTATTTCCGAGGCAACCTCTAAGACCATGAGAAGTTTAATGAAATTTGTTTCTGAAAACGGTGCTAAAAACTCGCTTGTTCCGGGTTATGATATAGGCGCTAAAACAGGTACATCTCAAAAGCTTTCTAAAATTCAAGAAACGGGTGATAGTTATTTATATATCGGCTCTTGCATAACAGTAGCTCCTGCTGATAACCCCGAAATAGCAGTTCTTGTTATGCTAGATGAACCTAAGGGTGATAAGTATTACGGCGGTTTGATTTCGGCTCCTGTTAACTCGAAAATTATGACTGATGTATTACCGTATTTGGGTTATGAAGCAAGCTATACCGAGGAAGAATATAAGAATTTAACGGTTACAATTCCTGATACTGTTAATAATACTCTTGAAGAAGCAAAGAATAAAATTAAAGCCGCAAAGCTTGAATATCAGGTTGTTGGAACAGGCGATAAGGTAACAAGGCAGTTACCTGAAGCAGGCAACAAGGTGATTGCAGGCGGCGTTGTGATACTATATACCGAGGATAGCGGCGAAAAAACGGCAACTGTTCCTGAGTTTGTAGGTTTAACCGCAACAGAGGTTAACCGATTAGCTGCAAAATCAGGTATAAATATTGAATTTTCAGGTAATATAAGCTCGGCAGGGCTTAAAGCATATAAGCAAAGCATTAATGCAGGTTCATCGGTTGAGGCGGGAACAATAGTTACTGTATATTTTATTGACGAAACTGTGGTTGATGGATAATTAAGGAGAAAAAATGAAACTAAAAGATTTGATTTTTACCGAAAATAAGCTTGGTGATTTAGAAATCGGCGGTGTAACCTGTGATTCTCGCGCGGTTAAAGAGGGATATGCATTTGTATGTATCGTTGGCGCAAAGTCGGACGGACACGATTACTATAAAAATGCTCTCGAATCGGGTGCATCGGTTATTGTTACTGAGCGCGATTTAAACATTGATAATCAGATTATCGTTGAGGATAGCCATGCGGCATATTCTTTGATGTGCGCTAATTGGTTTTCTAATCCTGCGGATAAATTAAAGCTTATCGGTGTTACAGGCACTAACGGTAAAACATCGGTTACCTATATGCTTAAAACTATTTTAGAGGCAAACGGCGAAAAGGTTGGTCTTATAGGGACTATTCAAAACATTATAAACGGCGAGGTTTTTGAAGCTAAAAACACAACCCCTGATGCTTTCGAGCTTAACCATATGTTTGCTCAGATGGTTGAATGCGGAACAACTTGTGCGGTTATGGAGGTTTCTTCTCATGCATTAGAGCAATGCAGAGTTTATAATCTAAACTTCGAGGCGGCAATTTTCACTAATCTTACACAAGACCATTTAGACTACCATTTAACAATGGAAAACTATCTTGAAGCTAAGAAAAAGCTATTTAAAATGTGTAAAATTGCTATTTTAAACAGCGATGATGAATATTATAAGGAAATTGCAGAAGGTTTAGACTGTAAGGTTGTAACCTATTCGGCAGGAGACCATTCAACTTATAGTGCAAAGGCAATTAAATATAAACCTGCATCGGTTGATTATGAGTTTGTAAGCGATACTCATATTAATCATGTTAAGGTAAATACGGGCGGTAAATTCACTGTTTATAATTCTATTTCTGCGCTTGTTTGCGCGGTGGAACTCGGATATCCTCTTGATAAATCTGCTTTATCACTCTTGCAGTTAGAGGGCGTTAAGGGTAGAGCAGAAGTGGTTGATTGCGGTAAAGATTTTACTGTTATTATTGACTATGCTCACACTCCTGACGGTCTTAAAAACATCCTAAAAACTTTTAGAGATTGCGACCATAACCGCTTAACCGTTCTTTTCGGTTGTGGAGGCGACCGCGATAAGACAAAGCGACCTATTATGGGTAGTATTGCGGCAAGATATGCTGATTTTGTTATTGTTACAAGCGATAACCCAAGAAGTGAAAATCCATCTGAAATCATAAAAGATATTATGGTTGGTATGGATGGAAGTCCAACTCCGTATAAGATAATTGAAAACAGAGTTGAAGCAATAAAATATGCCATTGCAACTGCTATGAAAGATGATATAATAGTTTTAGCGGGCAAGGGTCATGAAACCTATCAAATACTTTCAACAGGCAAAATCCATCTTGATGAGCGCGAGGTTATTGCCGAGGCTTTAAGTGAAATAAATTAAAGGGACTTGATAAAATGAAAGAATTAACTACTATTATTGCGGCTGCGGTAGCTTTTTTGGTAACGGCAGTATTGGGTTATGCGGTTATTCCTTATTTAAGAAAACTAAAATTTGGGCAGACTATTTTAGAAGAAGGTCCGAATTGGCATAAAACCAAGCAAGGCACCCCAACAATGGGCGGAATAATGATGGTTATAGGCTTTATTTTAAGTCTATGTGTTGCTTTCGCATACGCAGGAATTACCCAGAATTCTTTTTATAAAGAACTTTTAGAAAACAGAAGCCTTGTAACCTTTTTGACAGGTATAAGCTTAGCTATTTTTATGGGTGCTATCGGTTTTGCTGATGACTATATTAAAGTGGTTAAAAAGCGTAATTTGGGACTAACTGCAAAGCAAAAAACTTTTTTGCAGTTGTTGGTTTCTGCAATGTATTTGTTAACCTTATGGCTTAGCGGTATGAATGAAACCTACATACCATTTGTTGGAAATGTTCCGATAACCTATGGATTTGGTTTGCTCTTTTGGCCTATCGCTTTGATGTTTATTTATGGATTTACCAACGCAGTAAATTTAACCGACGGTATTGACGGTTTGGCATCAAGTGTTACTCTTGTTGTAGCTTGTGCATTTATGCTTATGACAGGATTACTCGGCAATATATCAACCAATGTTTTATCTGCGGCTTTGGCAGGTGCTTGCATTGGATTTATATGTTGGAATTCTCATCCTGCAAAGGTGTTTATGGGAGATACCGGCTCAATGTTCTTAGGCGGTATGGTGGTTGCTTTGGCTTTCGGCTCAGGCAGACCTGTTTTATTAATATTAATCGGTATTGTTTATCTTTTAGAGGCTTTATCTGATATTATTCAGGTGGCATATTATAAGAAAACCAAAAAACGAATTTTCAAAATGGCACCTTTGCATCATCATTTTGAAATGTGCGGTTGGTCGGAAGAAAAGATTGTTTTTGTTTTTTCGGCAGTAACCTTTTTAGGAAGCTTAATTGCATTGATTCCTATAATTTTAACAACAATATCTAAGTAAACGGAGGAATAAAAAGTGGCTTCGAAAGCATTAAAGCGCACTAAACGCGCAAGGCTCGGCAAAATGGATATAACATTTTTATCTTTTGTGCTAATACTTTTAACAACAGGCCTTGTTATGCTTTTTTCTGCAAGCTATGTTTATTCTCTCGAATATTATGATAACAGTTATCATTTTATTTCCCGTCAGGCAATTTTCGCGTTAGCCGGTGTTGGTATAATGCTTTTTGTATCTAGAATTGACTATCATTTTTTTAGAAAATTTGCTTGGGTTTTCTTTGGAATTATAATTTTGATACTATTTATTTTGCTTATCATTCCGCCAATGGTTCAAAATATGGATGTTAAGCGATGGTTGGTTATCGGTCCTATTAACTTCCAACCCTCAGAGCTTGCTAAGTTCGCTATTATTCTGCTTTTTTCTTCGCTTATAGCGGCAAATTACAAGCAGATGAAAAATGTTGGATTTATTGCGTTTTTGGTTGGTATTTTAGGTGTAACCTGTGTGCTTATTGTTTTAGAGCCGCATTTATCGGCAACTGTTCTTGTGTTTTCGATTGGTATGGTCTTACTTATAGTTGGCGGTCTACCTAAAATTTATATGATTATTGGCGGTATTGCTACGGCAGTTGGCGGTGTTATTTTTGCGCTTTCAGGTGCTATCAGTTATGTTAGCGACCGTTTGGCATATTGGATAGACCCGTGGTCTGATGCAACGGGTAAAGGCTTTCAGACTATACAATCGCTCTTGGCTATCGGTTCAGGCAATATTTTAGGCAGAGGTATCGGTCAGTCGAGACAAAAGCATTTATGGGTGCCTGAGCCTCATAACGACTTTATTTTCTCAATAGTATGCGAGGAATTAGGGCTTATAGGCGCGGTTATAATTGTTTTGCTGTTTTGCTTGCTTATCTGGCGCGGTTTTACAATCGCTATGCATGCTCCTGATAAATTCGGTTCGCTTCTTGCTTTGGGTTTAACCTTTCAGGTTGGACTTCAAGCAATGCTTAATATCTGGGTTGTAACAAATACTATTCCGAATACCGGTATCAGTCTTCCGTTTTTCAGTTACGGCGGTACTTCGTTGCTTATTCTGTTGGCAGAAATGGGAATAGTGCTCTCGGTATCCAGAGGCTCTAGTATAGATGGGGGTTAATTTATGCGTATACTTTTTGCAGGCGGCGGCACAGCAGGTCATATAAATCCTGCCTTGGCTATTGCCGATTATATTAAAGAGCGTCATCCTGATGCAGAAATCAGTTATATTGGAACTGCCAACAAGCTTGAAGCTAGGCTGGTTCCTCAAAAGGGCTATGATTTTTATACCATTGATGTTGCAGGATTTAGCAGAAGCTTATCTCCATCAGGTATTATAAAAAATATTTCTGCTGTTAAAAAAGCGGCAGTTGCTACTAATAAATGCAAAGCTTTAATTAATAAAATCAAGCCTGATATTGTTATCGGAACAGGCGGTTATGTTAGTGGTCCTGTTGTTAAACAGGCTCAAAAAATGGGCATCAAAACCGCTATTCACGAGCAAAATGCCTATCCTGGTGTTACAACAAAAATGCTTGCCAAAAATGCAGATGTTGTTATGCTTGCTATGCCTGAGGCGGCGCCTCTTTTAAAATTAAATAAACCCCATGAGGTTACGGGTAATCCCATCAGAAGCGAGCTTTTAAGAATAACCCGCGAAGAAGCGAGACAAAAGCTTGGTCTTGATGATAAACCGCTTATTTTATCTTTTGGCGGTTCTTTGGGTGCTATGAGGGTTAATGAAGCGGTAACCGAGCTTATAAAATGGCATAATGGCTCGGATAAGTTTAATCATATCCATGCAACCGGAAAATCGGGTAATGAGGATATGATGAACGCTTTAAAAGATATTAAGTTATCTGAAAGAATAGATATCAGAGAATATATTAATGACATGGATGTTTGTATGGCGGCGGCAGATTTGGTTATTTGTCGTGCAGGAGCTATTACTCTAAGCGAGCTTTCTGCTTGCGGCAAAGCGGCTATACTTATTCCGTCTCCTTATGTTGCGGAAAATCACCAGTTCCATAATGCAATGTCTCTTAAAAAGAAGGGCGCTGCTGAGATAATTGAGGAAGCAGACCTTTCGGGTGAGAGCCTTATCAAAACGGTTGAGAGTTTAATGAAGGATAAAGAAACTCTTAAAAAGATGAGTGATGCTGCAAATGAAGCTTCCATTTCGGATGCAAATGAGAGAATTTATAAAATTTTAATGAAATTATATAAGAAGGCTTAATTTCTGGGTTAGATATTTGATTTATGTAACTCTAAATGCATTTTCGCATAGTATAAATTGTGAATAGTACTATGAGAAGGTGCGATAAATGTCTGAGATAGTTATAGAAGGCAAACGAAAACTTTTCGGAGAATTAGAGGTTCAGGGTGCAAAAAACAGTGTTTTACCTGTGCTTGCTGCAACTATTCTTTGCGAAAGGGAATGTGTAATACATAATTGTCCTAAAATTTCGGATGTTGATACTTCTCTTAAAATCTTAAAGGATTTGGGAGTTGATTGCAAAGCCGAGGGTAATACTGTAACGGTTGACAGCAGTGTTATTAACGACTATAAAATCTCTGAAAGCTTAATGCGAGAAATGCGTTCTTCGGTTATGTTTTTGGGAGCGATTTTAGGTAGAACCAAAAAGGCGGTTATCAGCAGTCCCGGCGGTTGCGAATTAGGACCAAGACCTATTGATTTGCATTTAAGTTCGCTCAAAAAAATGGGCGCGGTTATCACCGAGGAACACGGATTTATTAATTGTTTAGCGCCAAACGGACTTAAAGGAGCAGAAATCTATTTAAGCTTTCCAAGTGTTGGGGCTACTGAAAATATTATTTTGGCGGCGGCAACAGCTAAGGGTTTGACCATCATTCATAATGCTGCGAAAGAGCCTGAAATAAGCGACCTTGCAGATTTCTTAAATAGCGCAGGCGCGAGAATTTACGGCGGCGGTTCGGATACAGTTTATATTCATGGAGTTGAGCATTTAGGCGGCTCGGAGCATATTATTATTCCTGACCGCATTGTTGCGGCAACCTATATGGCTTGCGCGGCGGCAACAGGTGGAAAAATCAAGCTTAATTCGGTTATGCCATCGCATATTGTTGCAATTCTTTCGGTTTTTAAGGAAGCTGATTGCGATATTAAGGTTTCCAGTAAATCAATAACACTTACTGCATCGCATAAATTAAAAAGGGTTGAAAAAATCAGTACGGCGGTTTATCCCGCCTTTCCGACCGACGCAGGACCGCTGGTTCTCTCAATGCTTTGCGTTGCAAACGGAACCTCTGTTTTTAAAGAAAATATTTTTGAAAACCGATTTCGTTATATTGATGAGCTTAAAAGACTGGGCGCTAAAATAAAAACTGAGGGTAATTTGGCTTTGATAGAGGGCGTAGATAAGTTGACGGGTGCGGGTTGCAAGGCTACTGATTTAAGAGGTGGCGCGGCGCTTGTTTGCGCGGGACTTTCGGCTTATGGTAAAACAACTATCGGCGAAATTCAGCATATCGAAAGAGGATATGAGGATATAGTTGGAAATTTATCGCATTTGGGTGCGGATATTAAATATATTAAAGGATGATATTTTGAGTAACACAAGGGAAAGAGATGAATTTTTGCGCAAGCGCGCTATAAGACAGCGAAAACAAAAAAGGCGCAGACTAATAGCCTCGTTTGTGATTTTTATGATAACCGCGGTCTGCGTTTTAATAACCCTTTGTCTAACCGTGTTTTTTTCAATAAAAAATCTGACTGCAACAGGTAGTAAGGTCTATTCTAATGAGGAAATTATAAAGGTTAGCGGTATAAAGAAGGGTGATAACCTTTTTGCAATTAACCGAAGCGATGTTTTAAATAAACTGAAACAGAAGCTTCCGTATATTGAAACGGTTAAATTCGACCGAAATTTTCCCGATAGCCTTAAAATAAAGGTTACCGATGCGGATGAATATGCGGCTTATAGTTTAGGCGGCAAGTTTTATACTGTTAGCCGAAGCGGTTGGGTTTTAGAAGAAAATTATGAGAAACCCGATAAAATTTTTGAAATTCGCGGTGTTAAGGCTAAATGCAAGGTCGGTAATGCTATTGAATTTAAAGATGAAAAGCAAAATGAGTTAATTGAAAGAATTTATAATGCTTTAAAACAAAACAACATAAAAATTGATTATATAGATATAACCGATGAAATTGAATTAAAGATTGGTGTATGTAAAAGGTTTGATGTTAATTTAGGAACATCAAATAATATTGAAGAAAAAGTTAAGCATCTTGAAAAGATGATAGAAAAGCTTGATAAAAAAGCCGAGGGAAAAATTAATTTAAGTATGTGGACTATTGACAATCCAAAGGCGGCTTTTGTTGAAAAAAAGGGTGAAAATCAATAATATTTGAAAAAATTACATTTTTGTAATAAAAAGTGTTGAAATTTTAAAAAAGATGTGTTAATATCATATTGTATGAGAGTGTATAAAAAAGAAATTTACATAAATACGGAGGAATTAGAAATGCCATTTGAAGTTGCAGATATGGAAACAAATGTTGTTCAAATTAAAGTTGTAGGTGTAGGCGGCGGCGGCGGAAACGCTATCAACCGAATGGTTGATGCTGGTGTTCGCGGTGTTGAATTTGTTGCCGTTAATACTGATAAAGCAGCCCTTATTAAATCTAAGGCTAATAAGAAAATCCAAATTGGTGATAAAACTACTGCAGGTATGGGCGCAGGCGGTAATCCTGATAACGGTCGCGCTGCTGCGGAAGAATCTCGCGACGAAATTGCTGCTGCTATTCGTGAAGCAGATATGATTTTCATTACCGCAGGTATGGGCGGTGGTACAGGTACAGGTGCTGCTCCTATTGTTGCCGCTGTTGCTAAAGAATTAGGAATTTTAACCGTTGGTATCGTTACTAAGCCTTTCGGTTTTGAGGGTAAAAAGCGTATGACTCAGGCTGAAGCAGGTATCGCTGCATTGCGTGAGCATGTTGATAGCCTTGTTGTTATTCCTAATGAGAGACTTAAATTCGTTTCTGAGCAGAAGATTACCTTTAAGAATGCTTTCGATATCGCTGATGATGTATTGCGTCAGGGTGTTCAGAGTATTTCTGAGCTTATTAATGTTACCGCACTTGTTAACCTTGACTTTGCAGACGTTAAGTCTATTATGTCTGATGCAGGCTATGCTCATATGGGTGTTGGTGTTGCAACAGGTCGCGATAAGGCTGAGCAGGCTGCAAGAGCTGCTATTAACAGTCCTCTTATTGAAACCTCAATGGATAACGCTCGTGGCGTAATTATCAGCATTACAGGTTCTGAGGATATCGGTCTTGAAGAGGTTGAACTTGCTTCTTCTATCATTTCTGAAACTGCTCATCCCGATGCTACTATCATTTGGGGTGCTCAGCTTGATGATACTATTGAAGATACAATCCGTGTAACTGTTGTTGCAACCGGTTTGGGTGATGAGAAGAAAGAAGATGCAAACGATTTAGCATCTTTCCTCAACAACAATTCTGCTGACGATGATGAGCTCTTTATGGATACCTTGAGCTTCTTCAAGAAAGACTAATTTATAAATTTAATTCAAAATTTATCGGCTTAAAACCTAAACTTCGGTTTTAAGCCGATTTTTTCATCTTTTTAAGGCTTAAAACAGCAATTTTTAGTTGATAAAATTAATAAAATATGGTATTATATAATGTAATATAATGTTTCCGAGAGGAGAGATTTATTTGGCAGATAATAGAGCAATTGGTGTTTTTGATTCAGGGCTTGGCGGATTGACTGTTGTTAGCGAGCTTTTGCGCTTTTTACCAAATGAAGATATTGTTTATTTTGGTGATACAGGTCGTGTACCTTACGGTACAAGAAGCAAAGAAACAATTCGCAAATATGCCTTAGAGGATGAAGCATTTTTAATAGAAAAGGATGTTAAACTCATAATTGCCGCTTGCGGCACTGTTTCGAGTGTGGCTTATGATACTGCCGAAACCTTGCCGGTTCCTTTTTTTGAGGTTGTTTCGCATGCGGCTTTCGATGCGGCTAAAACAACTAAAAACGGTAGAATAGGTGTGTTAGGAACTGCCGCAACTGTAAATAGCGGTATGCACGAAAAGTTTATAAAAGAGGTTTTGCCTGAGGCTGAGGTTACCGCTTGCGCTTGTTCAATGTTTGTTTCATTGGTTGAAGAGGGTTGGCTTGCGGATGATGATATTGTTGTGCTAGAAACGGCGCGCAGATATTTAAAACCTATAATTGATGCAAAATGCGATACTGTTATTTTGGGTTGTACTCATTTTCCTGTTTTAAAGGGTGCTATAAAATCTATACTTGGAGATAAGGTTACGCTCATTGATGCAGGAACTGCAACGGCAAAAGCGGTTAAAGAATTTTTAGATGAAAATAGTTTAAATGCTGATTCTGAAAAAGTGGCAAAGAATAGGTATTTTGTGAGTGATAAAGCTTATTCCTTTAAGAAAACCGCAACAGTTTTGCTTGGTAAAAAAATAGAGGACGAAGATATTAAGCAGGTGAGTTTAAACAATTTATGATTAAGGATGCAATAATCAGTATAAAGGGTGTTCAGGGTATAGACGGGGATACCGATACCATTGAATTTATAACCGATGGTCGATTTGGCATAAAAGACGGTTCGTTTTTCATTTCTTATGATGAAAGCGGTATGCTTGATAGCGGAGAAGAGGTTAAAACCCAGATATATATTAAAAATGAAAATTCGGTTATTCTGCAAAGAACAGGCGCAATTAAAAGCCGAATTGTAATTGAACTTCAAAACCGAAACGCCAGTTTTTACAGCACGCCTCACGGTGATTTATCAATCGGAGTTTTCGGTGATGTTATAGAGAATAATTTAACCGATAACGGTGGCGAAATAACGCTTAAATATACAATAGATTCTAATTTATCGGTTATAAGCAAAAACGAAGTTAATATTTCTGTCAGAGAGGTTAAATAAAATGTCGTTAATAGTAAGTAGTGCAAAAGAACAAATAAATAATATTATAATAAATGCGGCAAATACCGCTATTCAAAAAGGCGAGCTTGAAAACGGGGAATTAACAAGCTTTACGATAGAAGTTCCTGCAAATCGCGACCATGGTGATTATGCAGTTAATGCGGCTATGGTTTGGGCTAGACTTTTTCATAAAGCACCTCGCCAGATAGCCGAGATTTTAGCTCAAAATTTTGATTTTGAGGGTAGTTATATCAAGTCTTTTGAAATAGCAGGCCCAGGTTTTATAAACTTCTTTTTAAGTGATAATTATTATGCCGATATAGTAACCGATGTTATAGAAAAAAACGAGGATTACGGTAAAAGTAATTACGGTGAGGGTAAAAAGATTTTGGTTGAATTTGTATCTGCAAATCCAACCGGTCCTATGCATATCGGTAATGCAAGAGGCGGCGCGTTGGGCGATTGTTTGGCGGCAGTTTTAGAAAATGCAGGCTATTATACCGAGCGCGAGTTTTATATAAACGATGCAGGTAACCAAATTAATAAATTCGGTTTATCTCTTGATTTGAGATATTTGCAGCTTTATAAAGAGGGCATTGAAATGCCTGAGGACTCTTATCACGGCGAGGATATTATAAATCACGCAAAGGCTTTTGCCGAAATAAACGGCGATAGTTATGTTTCAAAAACCGAGGAAGAGCGCAGAAAGGCTTTGGTTGAGTTTGCGCTTCCTAAAAATATTGCAGGCTTAGAGGAAGACTTAGGAAAATATCGTATTAAATATGATACTTGGTTTAAGGAAAGCAGTCTTCATAACGGCGGCGAAACCGCAAGAATTATCGAGCTATTAAAAGAAAGCGGATATACCTATGAGCTTGAAGGTGCTTTATGGTTTAAGGCAACTGATTTTGGCTGTGATAAGGATTTTGTTTTAGTAAGAGCTAACGGAGTGCCTACCTATGTTGTTCCCGATATTGCTTATCACTATAACAAATTAGAGGTTAGAAAATTTGATAAGGCTATTGATGTTTTAGGTGCCGACCATCATGGTTATGTTCCGCGTCTTAAAGCTGCTTTAACCGCTTTGGGGGTTGATGCTAACCGTTTAGATGTTGTTTTAATGCAGATGGTAAGACTAGTTCGCGACGGTGAGGTTATTAAAGCTTCAAAGCGTTCGGGCAAAGCAATAACACTTGTTACTCTTTTAGACGAAGTTCCGATAGATGCCGCAAGATTTTTCTTTAACCTCAGAGAGCCTAATTCTCATTTTGATTTTGATTTGGATTTGGCTGTTAATGAGTCAAACAGCAATCCTGTTTACTATGTTCAATATGCTTATGCAAGAATTTGCAGTATTATTAGAAATTTAGAGCTTGAAAATGTTAAGCTTCGCAAGGCTTCGATGGACGAGCTTGTAAAATTAACCGCTCCTGAGGAACGCGAGCTTATAATTCATATTGCAGGATTAACCGATGAAATAATAGCTTCTGCAAAGGCTTATGACCCTGCAAAAATAACCCATTATGTTGAAGAATTAGCAACCAAATTCCATAAATTCTATTCTGCTTGCAGAGTAAAAGGTGAGGACGAGGAATTAATGCAAGCAAGACTAAATCTATGCAAAGCAACCGCTATTGCAATTAAAAATGTTTTAACTATGCTTAAAATTGATGCCCCCCAAAAGATGTAATTCCGCTGTAAAGGAGTTTTTATTATGGAAAACAAAAATTTGAATTTAACAATGGTTATGGACCTTTATGAGCTTACAATGTCTAACGGTATTTTCGATAGTGATATGAAAGATACTGTGGCTTATTTTGATATGTTTTTCAGAAGAGTGCCTGATAAGGGCGGATATGCTATTATGGCGGGCATTGAGCAGCTTATAGAATATCTTAATAATCTTAAATTTACAGATGAGGATATCGATTATTTAAGGTCTTTAAACCTATTTAAAGATGAATTTATTGATTATCTTAAAAACTTCAAATTCAGTTGCGATGTTTGGGCAGTCCCTGAGGGAACGGTTATTTTCCCGCATGAGCCGATTGTTACTGTAAGAGGTCCGATTATTCAGGCTCTTATGGTTGAAACAATGCTTTTGCTTACAATAAACCATCAGTCTTTAATTGCAACCAAGGCAAATAGAATTGTTCGCGCCGCCGCTGGCAGACCTGTTATGGAATTCGGTGCGCGCAGAGCTCACGGTTCAGGTGCGGCTTATTATGGAGCAAGAGCGGCAATTATCGGCGGATGCAGTGGAACTTCCTGTTTGTTAACTGCAAAAGATTTCGGTGTTAAAGCATCGGGCACTATGGCGCATAGCTGGGTGCAGTTGTTTGACGATGAATATACTGCATTCAAAACATACGCTGAAAAATATCCTGATAGCTGTATGCTTCTTGTTGATACATATAACGTTTTGAAATCGGGTATACCTAATGCGATAAAGGTTTTTGATGAGGTTTTAAAGCCTCTCGGCAAAAGACCTGTTGGAATCAGAATAGATAGCGGTGATATTACATATATTACTAAAAAAGCGCGCAAAATGTTAGATGATGCAGGTTATTCTGATTGCAAAATCTGTATCTCAAATTCTTTGGATGAATATCTTATCCGCGATATGATTTTACAAGGAGCTCAAACCGATACTTATGGTGTTGGCGAACGCTTGATAACGGCATCTAGCGAGGCGGTTTTCGGTGGAGTTTATAAGCTTTCTGCGGTTGAAAAGAACGGAGAGATTATCCCTAAAATTAAGATAAGCGAAAATGTTGCTAAGATAACTATTCCTGGTGTTAAAATCCCGTGGCGACTTTATGACCGCGAAACAGGTAAAGCTATCGCTGATGTTATAACCCTTGGCGATGAGAGGATTGATGATACCGAGCCTTATGAGATTTTCGACCCGAATCATACTTGGAAACGCAAAATAGTTACCAACTTTAAAGCGATAAAATTGCAGGTTAAGATTTTTGAAAAAGGTAAACAGGTTTATGATTGTCCTAAGGTTTTGGATATTGCGGCTTATTGTAAAAATCAGGTAGACTCTTTGTGGGATGAGGTTACAAGATTTGAAAATCCTCATACCTACTATATAGATTTATCTGAAAAACTTTGGAATTTAAGACATGATTTGTTGAATAAATTAAGGAGTAAATAATGAAAAAGATAATAAGTCTTTTATTGGTTTTAGTGTTTATGTTTTCCTTAACCGCTTGCGGTGAAAAGAAAGAAAAAAACGAGGGTGAAATTGACCTTGAATACTATGCGAATTTAGGTGAAATGCCTGAATGTGAGTATAAATTAGGCGCAGATGCCGATGAAGTTCATGATGCACTTTATGATTATGCTCAAAATGCTGATAGTGAAGAGCTTATGTTTAATGAGTATGAAAAAGACGGTGTTTCAGGTGTTGAAGACGGTGTTTTCAGTTACTTTTATGAGGACGATAAAAAGTCTGACGGTATTGCTTATATAGTTAGTTATAATAAAGCTTATAACTTTGATTTGGGAGAGGTTATTCTTAATATCAAAGAAAAGGTTGGAAATTTAGAGTGTTCTGAGGAAGAATTAAATGAAGAAAATGCGTTTTTCCTTTATGGTATTCCTGAGGGTACTGCTTTGAAATATGAATTCAAAGAAAATACTATTATGTTCTTTTTCCAAGAAAACGAACTTTTCGCAACCGCTATATATAGAAATGATTTTAAAACTAAATAAGCAAACACGAATAATCTGAATATGCCTAAAATGGCATGATTTTGGCGATTTTTCGGTTTGTAATCATTCGTAGGATTAGGAGAAAAAATGATACCAAATAATGAAATGGCGGTAAAAATGCCGCTTTTAGCACTTAGAGGACTTGTGGTTTTTCCTAAAACTGTTGCTTCATTTGATGTTGCCAGAGTAAAATCTGCTAACGCACTTTCGGCGGCAATGGAGTCTGACCGCAAACTTTTAGTTGTTACCCAAAAGGATTTATATGCCGAGGAGGCAAATGAAAAAAATCTTTACAGTATGGGTACGGTTGTAAGAGTTAAACAGGTTTTAAAGGTTTCGGATAATCATATTAAGGTTTTGGTTGAAGGTCTTTATAGAGCTGAATATAAAAACTTTTATGACGGTAAAAAATTCTATACAGCGGAAGTTTATAGGAAAGAAGATTCGGCTGTTACTAACCGTGCAGTTTATATAGAATCCTTAATGCGTCGCATAAAGGCTCAATTTAAGAGATACATATCGGTTTTAGGCGGTATTGCGCCCGATATTCCTGAAACGGTTGATAAAATCGAGGATTTAAGTTTTATTTCGGATTATATTGCTTTTAATGTACCCGCTCCATTTGATGATAAGCAGTATGTTTTAGAGCAGATTTCACCCGTGAAACGAGCTAAAATTTTAATCGAGCTTTTGGATAAGGAACGCCAAATTTCTGAAATTGATCGCAAAATTAACGAAAAAACAAAGGTTAATATTGATGAAAATCAGCGTGAATATTATCTTAGAGAGCAGATAAAGGTTATAAGCTCGGAACTTTATGGCGATGAGACTGCTGATGAAATAGATAATTATTATGCCAGAATATCAGCTCTTAAAGCTGGTGAAACTGTAAAAGAGCAACTGAGAACTCATGTCAGCAAGCTTGCAAAAATGCCCTCAGGTTCTCATGAGGGGACAGTTGAGCGAGGCTTTCTAGATACCTGCTTAGAGCTTCCTTGGGATTATAAAACCGATACCAATAGGGATATAAAGCGCGCTGAAAAGATTTTAAACCGTGATATATTCGGTATGGATAAGGTTAAAGAGAGAATTTTAGAGCTTTTATCGGTTTATTCCTTGTCGCCTGATATAAAAGGTCAAATTATATGTTTAGTAGGCCCTCCAGGTGTAGGTAAAACCTCTATCGGCAAATCGGTTGCCGAATGTATGGGCAGAAATTTTGCCAGAATTTCTCTCGGTGGCATTCATGATGAATCAGAAATCAGAGGTCATAGAAAAACATATATTGGATCAATGCCGGGTAAAATTATCAATGCTTTAAAACAAGCCAAGAGCAGTAATCCGCTTATACTTTTAGACGAAATTGATAAACTCGGAAACGATTATAAAGGCGACCCTTCCTCTGCTTTGTTGGAGGTTTTAGACCCTGAGCAAAACAATACTTTTGTTGACCATTTTATTGAAATACCTTATGATTTGAGTAGTACAGTATTTATTGCAACTGCGAATAATCTCGATACCATTCCTGCACCGCTTTTGGACAGAATGGAAGTAATTGAGCTCGCTTCTTATACAAGAGAAGAAAAGTTTAATATTGCTAAAAGACATTTGGTTGCAAAACAAATAGAACGACATGGTCTTAAAAAGACTCAAATTCGTATATCGGATGAAGCAATATATAGCTTGATAGATGGATATACTCGCGAGGCGGGTGTTAGAAAATTAGAGCGAACGATAGCTTCAATTTGCAGGAAATCTGCTAGATTAATAGCTTCGGGTGAGAGCAAAAAGGTTAACATAAAACCTTGTGATGT
This sequence comes from Clostridia bacterium, assembly GCA_017537365.1. GTDB lineage: Bacteria > Bacillota > Clostridia > Oscillospirales > Acutalibacteraceae > UBA737. The sequence continues at coordinate 50,654 of JAFYKZ010000016.1, read as the reverse complement.
TGAAAAAATGTTGGGTCAAAAGCGATATAAACCAGAAACTATTTTGGAAACAGACGAGGTTGGCATTATTAACGGTCTTGCCTGGACTCAGGTTGGCGGAACTCTTATGCAACTTGAAGTTGCGGTTATGCAAGGAACAGGCAAGGTTGAGCTTACAGGCTCGCTCGGTGATGTTATGAAGGAATCAGCAAGAGCTGCTATTAGTTTTGTTAGAGCCAATGCAGATAAATATGATATAGACCCTGATTTTTATAAGGATAAGGATATTCATATCCATGCAACCGAGGCGGCTGTTCAGAAAGATGGTCCTTCGGCGGGTGTTACTATAACAACTGCGCTCATTTCTGCTTTAACAAATCGTCCCGTTGCTCGTGATATTGCTATGACAGGTGAGGTTACTATCAGAGGCAGAGTTATGGCAATAGGCGGTTTAAAGGAGAAAACAATGGCGGCTTATGCTGCGGGCGTTAAAACTGTCTTTATTCCAAAAGAAAACGAACCTGATTTGCAGGATGTTGAACCTATTGTTAAGGAAAATATCACCTTTATATCCGTAAGCTATGTTGATGAAATTATCGATAAAGCTTTGGTTTCAAACCCTCAAAAAATCGAGCAAGAAGAATGGAGAATGTCTGATAAATTTTTTGCTGATTCGGGTAAAAATACAGTTGTAAGGCAGTAGGAGAAATTATGAATTTTAATAATGCTGAATTTGAAAGAGCTTTTGGCTCGGCTTCGCAGCTAACTGAGTCCGATTTGCCTGAAATTTGTTTTTCGGGCAGGTCTAATGTTGGAAAATCTTCTCTTATTAATAAGATTTTAGGGAGAAAATCGATTGCAAGAGTAAGCTCAAAGCCGGGTAAAACGGTTACAATTAATTTCTATAAGTTAGACGGTTTGCGTTTGGTTGATTTACCGGGTTACGGTTATGCTAAGGTGGCATATTCTGAAAAAGAGCGTTGGGCAGACCTTATGGAAAGTTATTTCGGCTCTGGCAGAAATATAAAAAGAGTTTTTCAGCTTATAGATATGCGCCATCCTGCGACCGATTTTGATTTATCTATGTTAGATTATTTAACTCAAATGGAAATTCCTTTTTCAGTTATACTAACTAAGGCAGATAAATTAAACAAAACCGAAACTGAAAAGCGTCTTAGCTTAATCAGAGAAGAATTAGGTGAATTCGCAGAAAACACCGAAATCATACCGTTTTCTATTCAGAAGTCTGAGCCTTGCGAAAGGGTTAGAGAGCTTATAGAAAATTCTGTTAATTAATAAAAAACTATTGACAAATTTTATTAGTATGGTAAAATAGTTGTTGTAAAATTTAATATGTCCTTATCAAGAGTGGTGGAGGGAACCGGCCCTGCGAAACCCGGCAACCTAAGGTTGAAGCTTTAAGGTGCCAAATCCGGCGGATTATCCGAAAGATGAGGTTTTATTTAACCGCTTCTTTTTGGAGCGGTTTTTATTTTAATAAAAGAGAGGAAGTATAGATATGGCAAAATTTTTATTCACATCTGAATCTGTAACTGAGGGTCATCCCGATAAGGTGTGCGACCGTGTTTCTGATTCTGTTTTAGATGCAATCATTGCAAAAGACCCCAAGGCTCGTGTAGCTTGCGAAACTTTTTGTACAACAGGTGTTGTAACCGTTATGGGCGAAATAACAACAACCGCTCAGGTTGACATTCCTGCTATCGTTCGCGATACTGTTTGCGAAATCGGATATAATAGCGCAGAAGCTGGATTTGATGGTAATACTTGTGCTGTTATGACTGCGATTGATAAGCAATCTCCCGATATTGCATTGGGTGTTGATAATTCTATGGAATACAAAGAAGGGGAGAACGACCCTTATAATCTTCACGGTGCGGGCGACCAAGGTATGATGTTCGGTTACGCTTGCGATGAAACTGAGGAGCTTATGCCCTTGGCTATTTCATTAGCGCAAAAAATGGCCATGAGATTAACCGAGGTTAGAAAATCAGGCGAGCTTTCTTATCTCAGACCTGACGGTAAAACTCAGGTTACGGTTGAATATGATGATGATAAACCGATTAGAATTGATGCGATTGTAGTATCTTCTCAGCATAGCGCAGATATAAGTCTCGAAACCTTGCGTGCTGATATTTTAGAAAAGGTTATTAAACCTATTATTCCTGCGGAGCTTTTTGATGAAAACACAAATATTTTCATTAATCCTACTGGTCGTTTTGTTGTTGGCGGTCCTCAGGGCGATACAGGTCTTACAGGCAGAAAGATTATTGTTGATACCTATGGTGGTTATGCTCGTCATGGCGGCGGCGCTTTTTCGGGTAAAGACCCAACAAAAGTAGACCGCAGTGCTGCTTATGCCAGTCGTTATGTTGCTAAAAATATAGTTGCCGCAAAGCTTGCAAAAAAATGCGAAATTCAATTAGCTTATGCTATTGGTGTTGCGAAACCTGTTTCGGTAATGGTTGATACTTTTGGTACAGGTGTTGTAACCGACGAAGAATTAGCAAATGCAGTTCAAAAGGTGTTTGACCTCAGACCTGCCGCAATTATTGATAACTTAGAGCTTAGAAATCCTATATATAAGCAAACCTCTGCTTACGGTCATTTCGGTAGAACCGATATTTCTCTTCCTTGGGAGAAAACCGATAAGGTATCTGAGCTTAAAACAATTCTAGGTAAGTAAAATTATTTTAAAATAACAAAACGGAACACCGAAATTTTGGTGTTCCGTTTTGTTATTAATCGTTTGCAATAGCTCGGTCGCGAAATAAAAGGGAAATGCACCAAATACCTGCTAAGGCAATAATTGTGTAAATTATACGGCTTATAATCGCCGCGCTTCCTCCAAATGCCCAAGCAACAAGGTCAAATTGGAAAAGACCTACAAGTCCCCAGTTTAAAGACCCGATAATTACAAGTATAAGACAAATTTTATCAAACATTTTATCAACTCCTTTGTTTGTTAATATAATATGAATTTTTAACTCTAATATTCAGGTCGATTTTTGCCAAATTTTTGAAAAAAAGTCTGGTTGACAAGCATTATATTAAATGTTATAATTTATAATGTATAATAATATGTAAATAAGGGTGGATATATGAAAAATCGTATTTTAAATCTGTTTTTTTTCTTAGGTTTAGATATTGTTTTTGCGGAACTCTCTTTAATAATTTCTTATTTATTGCTTAATGATAAGCTGGCATTTAACGCAGGATTAAGTATAGAAAACTTTACTTATTTGTCTTGGCCTTTTGCCGTTATGTTTTCGCTTTATATTTTTAAGATTTATAACACAATTTGGCAGCATTATAATTTTATGGCGCTTTTGCATTTTCTTCCGGCAACAGCTATGTCGGTAGCTGTAACAATGATTGCGGAATATGCTCTTTACAGTAGGCATTTAGGATATAAATTTTTTATTTCGGCTTTTTGCTTGATTAATTTATTTTTAATCAGCTATCGTTTGGTATTCAATGAAGTTTATACCAGAATAAAAAGAAAATTATCAAATAAAAATCAAGGTCAAATCAGTCTAGAACCCGGTAATGTTATGCTTATTGGTGCAGGCTCTGCGGGTGAAACGGTTATAAAAGAATTTGCGCGCAGAAAAGGATATCAAAAGAGTAAAATTAAATGCGTTATAGACGATAATTTATCTCTAAAAGGTAATTATATCTCGGGTGTTAAGGTTGTGGGAGACCGTAATTCAATAATTTCTTATGCCGAAAAATATGATATAAAAACGATTATATTTGCAATTCCTAACTGTCCGCAGGCGGAAAGAACAAAGATACTTAATATCTGCCAAAAAACTGATTGCGATTTAAAAATTGTGCCTTCGGTTTGCAAAATGTATTCTGAATCGGAATTGTCAAGTCTTTCTTCTGCAATAAGAAATGTTGAAATTGAAGACCTTTTGGGCAGAGATGTTATTGATGTTAATAGCGATACTAATTTAGAATATTTAGAGAATAAGGTTGTTTTGGTAACCGGCGGTGGCGGAACAATCGGTTCTGAGCTTTGCCGTCAGATTGCAACTCATAATCCAAAAAGTATTATTATTCTCGATATTTATGAGAATTCTGCTTATGAAATCCAAAATGAGCTTAAATATACTTTCCCCGATTTAAAGCTTTATACTTTAATAGGTTCGGTTAGAGATTCAAAGCGTTTGGATTATGTTTTTAAAACCTATAAACCGAATATTGTTTTCCATGCCGCTGCGCATAAACATGTGCCATTAATGGAGGAAAGTCCTAACGAAACGGTTAAAAATAATATTTTCGGAACTCTAAAAACTGCCGAGTGTGCCGACCGATATGGTTGTGAAAAAATGGTGCTTATTTCAACCGATAAGGCGGTTAATCCAACTAATATTATGGGCGCCAGCAAGCGCATTTGCGAAATGATTGTTCAAACTTATAACAATCGTTCAAAAACCGAGTTTGTTGCAGTTCGTTTCGGAAATGTTTTAGGCTCAAACGGAAGTGTTATTCCTCTGTTTAAAGAGCAGATTAAACATGGCGGTCCGGTTACGGTTACAGACCCTAATATCATAAGATATTTTATGACTATACCTGAGGCAGTTTCCTTGGTGCTTCAAGCAGGGGAGAATGCAAAAGGCGGAGAGATATTTGTTCTTGATATGGGAAATCCTGTTAAAATTTTGGACCTTGCCGAAAATTTGATTAAACTTTCAGGTTTTACACCCTATAAAGATATTAATATTGTGTTTACGGGTTTGAGACCTGGTGAAAAGCTTTATGAGGAGCTTCTTATGTCCGAAGAGGGATTAACCGAAACAGATAATAACTTAATTTATATTGGTAAGCCAATTGCTATTGAGGAAGAAGAATTATATAAATCGCTTGATAAAATGAAGGCGGCAATGTATGACGAGAGTGCTGATGTTAGAAAACTCGTTAAAGAAATAGTTCCTACATATTCGCCTAATTTATAAAAGTAAAAAATATAAAGAACGGAGGTTTGTGTTATGAGCAGAAGATACAATTGTATTCTTTTCGATTTAGATGATACTTTGTTAAGCTATTCAAGAGAAGAAAAGAATTGTATACTTAAAGTGCTCGAAAATCACGAACTTCCTCATTCTGATGATGTTATAACCCTTTTTGATGAGATTAACGATTGGCATACCTTTGAATTGGGGCGCGAAATTACCTGTTATGATGTTATAGTAAACCATTTTGCAAGACTTTTAAAAATGCTCGAAGTTAAAGGTGAACAACTTGATAGTTGTTTGAATGAGTTTTATGAAGGTATGCGAAAAAGTTCTAAGCTTAATAAAGGCGCTCTCAAAACCTTGAAATATTTAAAAGATAATGGTTATAGAATATATATAACTTCAAACGGATATCCTGATTTTCAGTATCCTCGTATTAAGAAAGCCCGTATTTCTAAATTTTTTGATGGATTCTTTATTTCAGAAGAAATTGGGCATAAAAAACCGTCGCCTGCATTTTTTAACTATGTTTTTACAAGAATTCCAGAAAGTAATCGTTCTAAGGTTTTAGTGGTTGGCGATGCGCCAACGGCGGATATTTTAGGTGGTATAAATGCCAAATTTGATACAGTTTGGGTAAGTAATGGTAAGAGCCGTTGCAAATATAAATCTACATATACTATTAAAAATATAGACGAGCTTATTAATATTTTATAAAAAACTTAAAATTTTTAAAAAAAGTGTTGCATTTATAAATTATTTGTGATATTATTAGTTGTACGCGATTTAAGTGAACAGAGTATATCTCTGTGGTACTATGTGTTGGGAGGTGTCAAGATGCCGAATATTAAATCTGCTAAAAAGCGTGTGCTCGTAAGCAAAGCTAATTATGAACATAATAAAGCTTATCGTTCTGCTTTAAGAACAGCTATCAAAAAGGCTGACGCTGCTATGGATGCTAAATCCGAGGATATGGCTGCTGTTGTTACTGCTGCAGTTAAAAATATCGATCAGGCAGCTTCCAAGGGTATTATTCATAAGAACAATGCCGCAAGAAAGAAATCTGCTTTGGTAACTCGTTTTAATAAAGTAAACGCATAATTTTAAACCCCGATAATTTCGGGGTTTTATTTTTGAAATTTGGCAAAAAGAGTATTGACAAATTGCTTTTTTATGGTATAATAACTTTTGCGTGATAAAAACGCATTAAATTTATATCCGGGTGTGGCGCAGCTGGTAGCGCGCTTGACTGGGGGTCAAGAGGCCGCAGGTTCAAGTCCTGTCACTCGGACCATAAAGCGGCTACAAAAAAGATGTAGCCCATACAAACCCCGATTTTATCGGGGTTTGTTGCATTTTATAGGCTGATTTTTTAAAGTTCATTTTCGTAGATGTAAAATGGTGTTTTTCCGTTTGAGAGGGGATTTGAACCCTATAAAATTTAATATTCAATAATTTAGCAGGTAGATTAGTAAAAAAATCTACCTGCTTTTTTTATGCCAAAAATTCAGAACAAACAAATTTTAGAAGGGAGGATAGGAATGAGGTATAAAACGGATTTAAAAGCAGTTCAAAGTGTGGCCAAGTCTTTGCTTTATACAACGGTTCATGAAACAGATTTTTCACCTATGGTTGTACAACATCCTTTCACCTCATCATCTTTTGTTGCAATTAAGCGTAATGGCGAAATGGATATGTTCAGTATTTTAGAGAACAAAGAAAATCTTCATAAATGGCAGGATTTTATGAGTAAACAAATATCAGATACCGAAAATGTGTATCAGATATTTATGATGGTAAATAAACCTTATGCACTAACCTTTTTAAAGTTTGCATCAGAGAGCCTATCCTTTGAAGATTTTTCAAAAATACTTAATGATGCATGGGTTATGTCAGAAAATCCGAATTGTGATGCTAATGTGAGTAAGGATGAGCTTGTTAAATTTTTTAAAGCAGCAGACCCTGAACATCTTATGACACCGGAAGAAAGAAAAAGATTGAACGAACTTGAAGATACCGTAACCATATACAGAGGTGTGACATCATATAACGCAGATAATGTATATGCTTTGTCGTGGTCTCTTGAATATGAAAAAGCTGATTGGTTTGCCCACCGTTTTAATGAGGACGGAACAGTATATAGAGCGAGGATAGATAAAAAGAATATCCTCGCTTTTTTTAATGGAAGAAGCGAAGCGGAGGTTATAGTTGATCCAAAGGATCTGACCGAAGTAATGGAAGCTGAATATATGAGTCAAGGCTTTACACAAACAATGTAGAAAGGATGATACAAATGCCCATAAATACTAAATTTAAAGAATGGTTAGAAAGCGATTCATATAAGCACTTTGTGTTTGATGAAGGACAAACAACCATGACAACATTTATTAAGGTCCAAAAGAATGATGATTTTGATTATCTGTTTTCAAGAACTTATTATTCAGGAAGTCATATAGAAAGAGATGACTTCCTGAGTTTTTGCGGTATGTATTGCAAAAAGGACGGACAAATTTATTGCGCATATAATCATTTTAAAAGACTTTTTCCTGAAATCGATGAAAATAAAGGTCAGTATCAAATGGCTGATGAAGTCCAACGGTATACAAGTGGCAAGGTAGGTTATGTTGTGCTTAATAATCCAGATATATACTCAACACTCCGTCCAATAAGTGAACAAGCGGAGAAAAAACTAAATGAGTACAATGAGTGCTATGTCAAAGGCGAAGCTACAGATAACTTCTTTGCGGGCGTTTATGCTGATTCTCTCGAATATGAAAGTAATTATCAATTCAAGGGATGGAATGAAGAAAATCTGCTCGAATATATTCTAAATCCCGGACAGTTTATTGATGACGAAGCAGAAAGATACTTAGAAGAACATCTTGATGATATCCTGTTAGACCTAAGAAAACTTGAGAGTTTAAAGGAACACCTTGCGGAAATTGAAAACGATAAAACCAGTTCCTTACACCGAATAAAAGCTATTAAAAAAGCTGTTGAGGATTCGGGTGCGCAGACAGTAAAAGTGACTATTTTTAAAAATGGTTTAGAGTTTTCTTTTAAGACGGCAACAGATACATTGAGAAGGATACATTCTATATATAGCCGATGGGATATTCCTGCCGCAGAGCGTAGAGAGTATGAGAATTTATTTAAATACGATTCTTATCGACCTGAAGAAGTAAGAGAAATTATGTATCGAGGTCATAAGATATATTCAGCAGAACCTTATGAGCATGTACAAACCGAAGGTTTAAATCAAATAATGTAGGAGGTTGAAAAATGAATATTTTTCAAGAAGAACTAAAAAGAAAATTACCAAATCTTGAATGCGAGGGGATGTATGATGAAGAACATAATATATTTAGTATTATGCATAAAGGATATGTCCTTGGATTTCAGGATAACAACGGCAATCTGAATTTTTCAAGAGATTTGCTTAATACAGATTGCAATAATAAACTTGATGAGCTTATAGAGCAACACAGAATAGTAAAGGAATATGTCAATAAATATCAATGTGCTCAGCCATTGCCTTATGACGGTGTCAAAGAATACAGATTGTTTGCTGAGTACGGTGATACTATTCTTGCTGCAACATATACAGAGCACGGTTTTATGTTCTGTACCTGGACACAGGATAAGAAACACAACTATGTGACACATGGAGATTATTCGCAAAATTATGATTATGCTAAAGAGTCCTTTATTGTCCGTTCTGGCCTATTAAATAAGCATAGATTATTTAATATTGAAGAAGCTAAGGATTTATTTAAAAGTATTTCTTATGCGAGAAGTAATTGCGAAACCCTTACATACAAACAAGATAAGGACTTAAAGAGTTTGTTGCAAAAGTTGGCTTGGGGATATCCTGAACTTGAAGAAAATCCACCGCACTTTCCGGATGAAGAACAGCAGACGGCGGATGCAGGTCCCAATATGTTATAAGGAGTAGGTAAGTATGGCACAGAAAACAGAATCAAAGTGGCAGACTTTACGGAATTTTATAGACGGACATCTGCAAGAAAACACAAACTACCGTGCAGGCGCTATTTATGAGGCATATCTTAACGGCGGCGGTTCGGCTGAAATAACCCGAAAAGATTTTGAAATGTTTCTCAGAGATCAGGTAATGAAAGATGATGGTCTTCTCAAACGTGTATCTCACGGAGTATATGCAATTCGTAATAATCCTGACGATAGAGGTGTGTTCTTCCCTCGTAACAGCATAGAGAAGAATGCAGTGCCAAAAGAAATCAGCTTAGATGAGATTTTAGATGACAGTATGGATTTGTTGACTAAAATGAACACTGTGATTAATAAGCTTGAAAGATTAGACGGTATTTCTTTTCCTGCACAGATGGAGCTCAAAAGTTTTAAAACCTCCTTTAATAAAAGTATGGATACGGCGATTACCGGTATTAGCGCTGTAATGGCTTGGTGCGAAGATAATGTATATATTGAGCCTCAAACCGAAACCGAAACTATTCAGACATTGTAAATACAACTTAATATGATTATGCCTTTGGCCCCTGACTTTTCTTTTCTCCTTTAAGTCAGGGGCTTTATTATTTCCAAGAAAGGAATTAAGTTTATGTTCTTTACCGAAGATGAAGATTTGCGCGAATTAGAATTTTTAATGAGAGGAGTGCCGAATTTTAAACCGAGAGGACACGGAATTGTAGTTGTCTGCGGTTTTAAATATATACCAATGTATGAGACAAGAAAGCAATTAATTGTGATGGCAACACAAAATATCAGACACCCTGCGTTCAGAAAAAGACTTAATGATTATTTATTAGAAAGAGGCGAATATGTAATGGATTTTGTAAGCGAAAGACATAGAGGTACATTTGAAAAGAAAATAAGAAAGGTGGACCCTCAAAATCATAAAATGATTGCCGCTATTTATCTTTTAACGGCTGATTATAAACTCCAAAGAGCATCCTATAAATACATTCGTAACAATGGAATTTTGTTTAACCGTATTTATACACGAAATCTTTCCTACAAAGGATATACCTTACTTTGTGCAGCAAAAGATATGTATTTGGGAACGAAATATATGACTGTTTCGGATTTATGCGATAAACAACTTATATATCCTGAAACCTTTGGTCTTATCTGTAATGCTATGGGTATAAAGAGATTTGGAATAAGAGCAATAAAAAATGAAAGAGAGGAATAGAAAATGATTACTTTAAAAATAAAAGTGGAACGAGTGACAGAGATAGTTTTTCCTTGTTCGGATAATGTTCTTAACGAAAAGCTTAAGGAAGTTGGAATGGGAGAAATAATGCCTGCTCAAGCATCTGTAATAGAGGTTTCTGAACCTGCAGACTTGCCGCTGAGACTTAATTTTTTTCATAACCTTGATGAGATTAACTATCTGGCTAAAAGGATGCATAGCTTTGACAGAAACGAATTATCGACATTTATTGAATCGGTGAAGTTTGATAAATTTGATATGCCTAAAGATTTAATAAATGCAACCTTTAATCTACATAGATATTCACTTATACAAGATGTTAGCGATATGGAAAAGGTTGGCAGACATTATATTCTTTCTAAGCAAGGCGCTATTTCTCAAACAGAAGCAGAAAAGATGGATTTTGCTTCAATAGGAAAAGAAATTCTTAGTGTAGGGAAAATTAATGTAACAGATAAAGGATTACTTGTAGCAATAGACGGCGCAGAATTCCATGAGGTATATGACGGCACAACTTTTCCTGAATACGACTATATCGGTAACGGACTTTTAACTGCAGAGATAAGCTTTAACGGCAAAACAGATTATGTGTATCTGCCCGATGATGATATGAGCATTTCTAAAGCATTGGTAAGGTTAGATGCGCCGAATTTAGAAGCATGTAAGTGTGATATAACCGATATCAGCACAGATATTGGCGGTACCAAAGCCTTACTTGACAGAATTCTCGTAAGAGAGGGACTTTATGCTGTTAATAAGGTGGCTTTTTATATTAACGATGCAGATATTGATTTAAAGAAGTTACAGGCTCTCACAGAGTATGCAGGTAACGAGGATAGTGAAACCGTATGCGCATTAGCTAAAGGAATTAATAATTTTACTTTCATAGAAGATATTAAGGATGATGAGGACGTTGGTAGGTACTTTGTTGAAAATGATAGTGATTACAATGTTCATAGCGACCTTGAAGACTTTATCAAATATGATGAATTCGGTGAGTGGCTGAGGCAAGGCATGGAAGGCAAATTTGTAAACGGCGGTTATGTAAGTATGAAGAACCCTTTTACGACAATTGATTATGTTTTAGAGAAGTATTCTGTTAGCATGGAAGGAATAAGTATGGGAGGAATGTAACTGTTATGGAAAATATCGAAAAATTATGGGAATGGGCCTGTTCAGGCAATACGGAAAAATTGAGGAATTACTATGAAAACGGAGGTAGTATTAATAATCGGCATTTTGCTTTCGGTGAAAGCCATTCTCTTATTATGGGCGCATTCAGGAATAGCCAGTTTGATACCGTTGAATACCTTATGTCAGTTGGCGAAGAACTGACAAATAAGGAATATGCGGATATTAAAGGTGAAATGCGAAAACAGGAGATTTTACATTCCCTGGTTGAACGCAAAGAACTTTTGATGGATATAAATATGTAAGTTCAGGGAGGTACTATTGTGAATTATGAAGACTTAATATCTTTTAAAGAAAATACAGCAGATCCCGCGCAGAGAAAGATATTCGACAGTACAGAACTTAAAGAGGGTATGGGTTTTGTCGATTCGCTTGAATTAAACCGTCTTGATGGTAGAAACTGCGGATATGATATGCGCATAGTTGCGAGAGGCCTTGAATTTAAAGACGGTAATGTTGAGACATTTGAAATAGAAAAATTGGATGTTCCGTTGGAAGAATTTATAAAAGACATAAAATATCCGTTTATGTTTCATGGTGTTCTTATGCTGTCAGATGAAATATGGAACATTGAAGTTAACGCTGAAATAGGTTGTTTCAAAAAATGCTCGGTGTTGTTTGAAGAACTCTCGTATATGGATAATGTAACGTGCCTTGCTGATAGCAGAGAATATCAGAAAATGCTGTATATTCACGGAGAAGCTCCTGAAGAAGAACCTGTAGCAAATTTGAGTTTATAAGGCGGTATAAAAAATGAAAATTGAATTTAAAATTACAGCAGATGTAGAAATAGACCAAGAAGAATATCCAGATATAACTCCCGAAAAGATACTTGAAAGTATTAGAATTTATGAATCTGATGTTATTGACGGTTTTGAAGTGACTACATCGATAAATGGTCTCGACAACACAAGCGATTTCTTTCTAAAAAATGCAGTTCTTGAAGAAAAACAGCTTATTGCTGAACAAGAGTCAAGCGAAGCACCTAGTATGATAATGTAAAGGAGGAAAAATATGTTAAAAGCAATAATTCAGTATAAAGATGATACCGTAATTATAAAATTCCCAAGCAATTACGATATCAGCAAACAGCTTTTGTCAGTAGGAATTGAAAAACCTGCGGGAGATATACATATCAAAGACAATGAAGAAGATGAAATCAGAGTTAAACTTTATTCTGATAGCGATTTCGGTAATAAGTTAATACCATTGTTTCGTGAGGATAGTACCCTTGTAACTGTAAGGGTTGCGGTAGATTTGCTTACAAAAGCATCAGACGAAATTAAAGGTATGATGGAGGCAGATATCCTTTATGAGCAATACGATAGTATAAATGATGTATTTGCCGATGTTAAACAGTATCTTGATGACCTTGAAACGCATACAGAAAAGTTTTACTTTCCGCTTACAGGGGTAATAGACGAAGGTGACGGTCATATGCTTACGGTTGGAGATGTATATCTTAAAGCTGTCGAGAATGATATAAAAAATATTCTCGATAATGTAAAGTCAAGAGATAATAAAAATATGGCTGAATACTATGACGGCGATGAAGAGCTTAAATTGAAACTTATTTCAGCCGATTGGGATTTGGAGTATAAGGGCGAAATGTTCTATGGCGTAGTAAAAGTCAAGACAACTGAACCTCTTACACCCGAAGAAACTGAAAAAATCAAAAGTTTCATTACTTCGCAGAATGCCGATGGGATAGGAGAGTCAGTTGAGAGCGAATGCATTGATACTGAAGACGGAAAGTTATTTGTAATATTTTGGTATGGCAGTGAAGATTGTTTTTTATATACCGAAAAGGAGATGGATGACTTTCTTGCTGCACAAAATACTCAGTCAATGGGAGGTATGTAAATGATGCTTGTGAGCTTACAACAATTCAAAGAAGATTATCGCATGCTTGATGAAGCCTGCCGACAGTGGTTTGCTTTTATAGAGGAAGATAGCAGCCGAGCTGACGGTATAGGATTTGGTAAATTCTATGATGAGCTGTGTAAAATTAAATACCGAGAATATATTAATAATCCCGAAGACTTCTATAAATTTAATCAGTCTTATCCCGTATTCCTAGCGCTTAATAAAGAGCAGGCAGAGGCACTTAATAATGCGTTGGAGAACTGCATAGGCGAAACGGATGATGAAATATTGTCTGAAATATCAGGAAGATTAAATAAGCTTATAGAACCTGAAGAAGGTATGCAAATTTCCTTATAATCAATATGATGAATACGATATGAACAAATAAACCGTTTAATTAAAACTAATAAAAAATTGGAGGAAATGTAATGAACGAATTTACAAGACGAGAAAAATTAGCAGAGCAATATAGAATTTCGCATCCACCAGGAACTAGAGTGCTTTTACTAAATATGGATGATCCGCATCATCCGGTACCATCGGGTACAAGGGGAACTATAGACCATATTGATGACCAGTGTAATTTGCATATGCATTGGGACAATGGCAGAACGTTAGCATTAGATCCGGAAGCTGATTCTTTCAGGAAACTAACTGCTGAGGAATTGGAACAAGAACAGATGGCTAAAAGACGGGTGGTAGATTTTGGCGATGAATGTATAATAAGTGTTCCTATCGAGCCTATAGACTGCAGTGAATTGGGCTATTTTGATGAGCTTGAGTACGACTGTTGGGATTTGGTTAAGAAATACTGCGAGAAGTTCGGCATTGAAATTAAAAGCGGTGATATCAGCTTCGATATTGCCAAAGGTGTTCAAGACAATATAATCGAAAAGTTTATGGAAGCAGGAGTAAAGTTTGATTTTAATAATGACATAACCGAAGGTGAAGCTCCGGTTCTTGGAATGTGAGGTGAAACGGAAAAAATTAATAGTTAAGAGAGAGTGGGATGCTGTATGGCAATCCCATTTTTTGATATGTTTTCAGGTATCGGTGGATTCAGGTCGGGACTTGAAAGAGTAGGCGGTTTTGAATGCATCGGTCACTGCGAAATAGATAAATACGCAAATATAGCCTATAACGCAATACATAACCCAAAAGAAAGTGAGATGTTTTTTAATGATGCCAGAACAATCAATCCCCAAGACCTGCCACGAGTTGACCTTATATGTGCCGGCTTTCCATGCCAAAGTTTCAGCGTTGCTGGAAAACGACTCGGATTTGCAGATGATACAAGAGGCACTCTCTTCTTTGAAATTGCCCGAATCGCTGCAGAAAGACGGCCTGCATTTCTTTTCCTCGAAAACGTCCCCGGACTGTTATCGCATGACAAAGGCAGGACATTTGAAACCATCATCTCCACGCTTACTCAGTTGGGGTATGGTGTTGAATGGTGTGTACTTAACAGCGCGAATTTCGGAGTGCCGCAATCGAGAAAACGCCTGTACATTGTCGCAAATTTTGGAGGAAAATGCACCGGCGAAGTATTCCCTGTCGAGCAAGGCAATGCAGAAACTCTGCATGAACTTATTGGAGGCTCACAAGGTAGCAGGGTTTACACAATTGACGGAACCGCCTGTACACTCTGTGCCGGAGGTGGCGGCGGAGGAGGAAAAACCGGACTCTATTTCATAGATGCCAATCCCGATCCTATTATTACCTATGATGCCCGTTGCATTACTGCCCGTCAGGATTCAGGAATAAGTAATCATAAAGGGGAACATTCTGCGGTATTCATAGAAGCACCGAGAGCGTTTCTCACACCTGACAGAATACCCCGTCAGGAAGGTAGATGGTTTAAAAATCCTGATGAGCCTATGTACACTATAACCGTGCAGGATGTTCATGGTGTATGGCATCACGGATGGGTTAGAAGATTAATGCCCATTGAATGTTGGCGGCTGCAAGGATTTACGGATGAGCAGTTCCAAAAGGCTGTGGATGCTGGCCTTACAGACGGACATTTGTATAAACAAGCAGGTAATGCAGTAACGGTAAATGTTATTGCCGCAATTGGACAGAGGATTAAGGAATTAAATGAAAAATATAATATAACCGGAGGTTAAGTAATGAATAAAAATATAACTATTGAGTTATCGGTAGAAAAACCGTTTGAAAAGGGTTATACATATGCCCGGATTGGTTTTCCTGCAACTGCTGCAGAAATTACCGATTTAAAGCATAGAGCAAGGCTTACAGGCAGAGAAAATGCATTTACATCTATGCGTATTATCGAAAGTCCTAATCTAAAAGCGCTTGTTGGAACAAGAATAAATAATTGGTCATATAAAGAGCTTAATTTTTTAGCGCATAGACTCCAAAGTATGTCGGATGAGGCTTTAATATCTCTTAATGCTATTTTTGAAAAGGAACATAATGATGGAGAACACCTTGACGGCCTAGATACTATTGACCTTATAAATAAGACATACGGACACGAAAATGTAATGGTTGCTTCGTATGTTACCAATTTAGAACAGCTTGGCAAGTTTTCAATTGAAAACAGCTTATATACCGCATTGCCTGAGATACCTGAAATTGAACCGACTTTGCTAAATGTTGCAAAGGTAGGAGAACTTCAGCAAAAGGCAGATGGCGGTATTTTTTATGATAAATATTATGTCGTTGCAGGTGAATATAAACCGCAAGAGGTATATATAAGCGAAACCGTACCTGAATTTGATGATGAAGAATCAAAGTATTCGGTATTCAGCGTATTGCTCGGTAGAGCGACAAACGATGTGCGTGAAATTAAGAACATAGAAAAAGTATGGGTGCACCTGCCAGTGGATTCTGAATATTTTGAAAATATATTAAAAGAAAAGCTCAATTGCCCGATTGACGAAGCTATGTGTTATGAAATGAAAACTGCTGTATCGCAGATAAATATGACAACCTTTGCCGGAGGTTTTAATATCTTTACTCTGAACGATATAGCACTTGGATACAAAAAGGCGAGAGAATTCGATAAAATCAAATTCAAGGCAGTTTTAGAGGGACATAAAGTAGATACCCTTAACGGAGCTTTGGATGTATTAAGCCGTCTGCATTATTATGAATTAGCACACTATTGTGATAATTCGGGTGAATATTTTAAGGAATATCTTTCTAATAATATGGATGCTCGGATAGATGATCGCTGGCTTCAAAATATTGAAGGTACTAAAGAAGGTATAGATTTGATGCGGATTAAAGGTGCTGCGTTTACGAGATACGGCATTGTATCAGACGGAAAGAATCCCTTGTTTACACCTGTTCCTTATGATGAACCTGCTGAGACAGAGGAAGAAACTGAGGAAGCAGATGAGGAAGTACATATTGGAGGAATGCAACTATGAATGTAACAAATATTTCAACAGGAGACCTTAAAAGAATGAATAATAAACAAGGTCTTATATTGCTTGGCTGCGGAGGTGAAACATCCGATTGGGTTAATGGTATAAACAACGAGCTTACTAAAGAGAATATATTGCTCGAAGGGTCAAAATTCGAAAATGTTTCGGTATTTAAGTATAAAGACGGAACCTGTATTTTATATCCCTTTGATGACAAAGTAAAGCTGGATGTCGGTAAGCTGTCTATATGGAGAATACGAACTCATGAAGCATTTGGCGGCACCTGGCTTACGGATTTTGTTAATAATGAGCTTGGCGGTTTCGATAAAAGAGAACTTACAACAGGTCAGGCGGTAAGATTCAGCGATAGCCAATGGTATCTTACTAAAACTGCAGAGGAAATATCTGCAATGCAGTTATTTGAGCCAAAACTTATTGTGCCTAAGTTCGATATATTCCATGAAGCAATGGAGAAAGCTCTGGGCATTCCGGTGCAGACCATAGAATTCGGTTTGGGTTTAGATTATCTTAAAAAACAGTTTATGGAAAAAGTGCCAAATGCAGAAGAACTTATAGCAAAAATGGAAGCGGAAAAGCAGGCGTTTATTGACCTTGCGGACCACGATAAAATCTATTTCTATAATGAAAAATTAAAGGGTATGCTTGGAGATATTGAGAATTTGGAAATACATTATTCAGGGGATTTTCAATGTGATCAGACTGGCGGTTACCCGACTATACTATGCGCCTGCTTTGAAAAAGAAATTGCCTGGCTTGAACCCAACACACGAATAGCGGATGAAAATACAAACATTCATAAAATCAGAGAAATGTGCGCGGATTTCGGTATTAAGAAATGTGTGGATGCAGAACAGTATAACGGTATTTTAAAAGACCTTGGAGAAGATGCATACGATACCGCATTTATACCTACCGATGACGGAGGGCAGGTGCAGAGCTTATGACTTATAAAATAAAGATTATAGGGGACAGAGAGGTTGAGGTCACCCCAAAAGTACAACTGTATCCGGTCAAGGATTTTATGGGAAATAACCTGCATAGCTTAGCTGTAAATCTTGAGTGGATAAACCCCGAATCAGGTATGCTTGAACCGTTTGCTATGTTTACAAAATCTTTTGGAGAGTTTATAGGCGCAAAGAACTGCACTTATATAGACACAAACAACTGTCCTTTTGCTGACCAACTTCTGAAATGCGGTATTGCCCGTGATACAGGATTTACTAAGCAAAGCGGATTTTGTAAGTATCCTTTATGGGAATTCAAAGAAGAATTCTTAAAAGAACACGGAGCAGAAAATTACAAATATTACTGTGATGAGTATGACAAGTATATGAAAGATAATTTTGGATATGACGGAGAAGAAAATCCGGAAGAAACCGAAGAATCTGATTCCAAAATGAAGATGGAGGGGATGTAAATGGTTGAAGCATTGATTTTTACGGGTGGTATGCTTGTAGGCGGTGCGGTAGCAACGGTAGTCTTATGCTGTGTTATGATAAACGGTTGTTGGAACAAATCGGCGGACTTAGAACTACCGAAAAAAACAAATAATAAATAAGAAATTTAAAGGTATCAATCGCTTGTATTACGGTTGATACCTTTTTTGTATGCAGGCGGTTGATTACCTCATGAAAGTGAGGTGATATTTATGAAAACTCCTGTATCGCGTGTAGGAAATAAAACTCCGATTCTTAATATTTTGTATGCAGTATTTCCGCTTGAATTCAATAGATTTATTGATGTGTTTGGCGGTTCGGGAAGCGTACTTCTTGGAAAACCTGAAATACAACCCTTTGAGGTGTATAACGATTTTGACCGTAACCTTGTTAATCTTTTCAGATGTATGAAAGAAAGAACAATGGCGGTTAAAAGGGAACTTGGCTTTTGTAATTTAAACTCCCGTGATGATTTTAATGCCATAAAAAAGTTTTTTAAGAATGAAAAGTTTGATGATAAATATTTCGCAGAGGAATTGGAACTCACAAAAATAATGCTTCCGCCGCTTAGTGCAGAAGAAATGATTGAAATGAGGACAAGGATAACAACCGATTACGATGTGAGGAGAGCAGCAATGTATTTAAAACTGCTTCGTTACAGTTATTCAAGCAGCGGTAAATCTTTCGCATGTCAACCATTTGATATCCGCAAACTTTTCGGTTTAATACAGGAACTTGAAGACAGAATGGCGAATGTTGTTGTAGAAAATCAGGACTTTGAAACCCTTATCAAGCACTATGACAGACCGGATTCTCTGTTTTATTTAGATCCGCCGTATTTTAGTACAGAGGATATGTATGAGGTCGATTTCGGTTGGGATGACCATGTAAGACTAAGGGATACCCTTAAAAATATTAAGGGTAAATTCTTGCTATCATACAACGATTGCCCTGAGATAAGAGATTTGTATAAAGATTTCTCGATGCTTGATTTTTCCCGCGTTCATTCAATGGCTCAAAGATATGATGCCGGTGCTCAATTTGATGAGTTGCTTATAGCCAACTACGACCTTTATGAGCGTGAAAGGGGAAAACCCAGGCAAATGAATATGTTTAATCTTCACGGCGAAGAAGATTACGATTACGAAAAAATATTAAAGGAGTGCATTATTTCATGCAAAATAAAAAATCAATAGCGTGTTTCAATCTTTCAGTGCCGATTGATTTGCTCGATGAAGCGGGAATTGAGCCTGACAGCCTGATTGAGATGAGCGCAGTAAAGGGAAAAATTATTATTTCTGTCCCCGACAGTACCGAAAACTTTGTTTGTGATAGTGACTGTTCATGCTGTCCCATAGAAAGACAAAGATGTGCTAATAGCAGAAGAATGAATGTGAGGTGTAAAAATATATGACTATATACCGTATTCTTGGTAAAAAGGGAAGGGTAACTATTCCCTTTGAAATAAGACAGCGTGTAGGCTTTAAATATAACGATGTTTTGTCTTTTACTGAATCCTCAGACGGCAGAAGTGTTATAGTTAAAAGAGAAAAAATCTGTGATGACTGCAAAGAGTGTAATACCTCTAAGACTGATGAAATTACACTTTACGATTTCCTTAATAACCTGTCGCCTGAACAGCAACGTGCAGCACTTGTGCATTTGTCGGTAAAGTGGGCTGAAAAGGAAAGTGGAGGTAATAAGTAATGTCCGTTCGTATAACTAACAGATTATTATTTAAAGGTGAACCCAATAGAATAGCAAAAATTTTTGAAGAAATTAAATCTGATGAAAAGGGCATAGGAACATTGGATTACAACAAACTTTTGCCAATGCCCGAAGAACTTAACATAGAGTGTGGTTCATTAGCGGATAGAGGATTTGCTCATTATAAGGACTTTGTGTCATCCTATGCTCTATCAAAAGGTATTACAGGAGTGGATTATTTGAATATTCCCGAAGAAGATGAAAAGCATTATTTGAAACACTTCATAAATGTACCGAAAGAAGAATGGGAACTCGGTAAAAAAGCCTTTAGAAATCAGATTAAGTATGGTGCAAGAGATTGGTATTATTGGTCTATAGAGAATTGGGGAGTTAAAACTAATGCATACGGTTTTAAGCCACCAGAAGCCCGTTCAGATAATAAGATATCATTTGATAGTCCGGATTGTCCACCGCATAAGATTATAAGGCTTATTGCAGAAAAATATCCGGATATTCAACTGACACATGAATGGACAAGTGAAGAACTTGGAAAATATTGCGGTACAAAGATTTATAAGGACGGTGTGTTGGCAGAGGAAATCTATCCTGAAACCGAGATGGAAAGGTGTAATTTTGCTGTAAGGGTATATGAAGTCAGCACACCCGAAGAATTAGGAATTACTATGAATGCAGACGGTACTGCATACATACGCATTACAGATGACGATTATGAGCTTATTGAAATAGAAGACCAAAAGGCTCTGTTCACCAATGAGAAGCTATATACTTCCACTATTCCAAAAGGTATGCATTGTTATCACTTGCGCCACGATGATGTCGGAGGTATAAACTTTGTGGCTTTAGAAAAGTATGTTTGCGTTAATCACGGAGGCAGTATCATAACCAAAGTGCCTATAGACTTCGGTGGTAAAGATTTCATAAAGATAACCGAAGAAAATTATCCGAACTTTTTAGGGGAAGGTGATTATACCTTACAGGAATTTATGAACGGAGATTATGAAATCAACGAAACTACAGAAGGGATGAATATGTCATGAACGATCATAAGCCGTTATATAGATTTTCGTTAAGCAATGCAAAAAAGTATGGCGAGGTTGAACTGTGGAGAGAAAGCCATAAAGAAAATTGTGTATGCGCAAGAGAAATTGAAAACGGAATATCAGATAATTATTCGGATAACAGTTTGGATACGGATTTTGCAAAAAACATAATTAGTAAATTTGGCTTTAACCGTGTTATGTGGGTGCTTTGTAATACCATACAGCGCAATAATCATGATGGGCGGTTCAGTCCGGAAAATAAAAGCTGGGCAAAAGCTACTTTTATTCCAAATGATTCTGAAAGATGGCATTATGAGGTTACAAGCCATCAGGGTCTTGTAAATATGTTCACAGACAGGGTGCGAAAAGAGTGGACACAGTTAGGTCTTTATGACAGAACCCACTGTATTGAGGGCGGAGATTATGAGGATAAAATAATTGTTTTTAAACCATCCACCTTAAAAGACCAATATAAAACACCCGAGTTTCAGCTTTTCTATGCTACTGGAGGTTTTGGCTGCGATCCTTCGAAAATGGGACAGCAGATTAATGGTTATTTCCTGAAAGACGGTGAGTTTACCCATTTCAGAAGACAGGATTTTATAGGTATACTCAAGGAAGAATTTATTCCTGAGTGGGCGGCAGAAAAATTGAAACAATATGAAGAACCCGATGACACACCTGAAATTCAAATGGAGGGAATGTAAAAATGCGAGTTAAAATATATCAGATAAATCCATCGAGAGATACTGAGAAAGTAAGGTTTAAGGATGTAAAGGATATTGAAACGGTTAATCCTGAGATTTACGATAAGGTTTTCGATGCGGTGATTGATGAATCAAGTCCATCAGAAATAATGAGTAAAATCAACACTGACGATCATCCGTTATATATGGGTAAGGTCATTGCTGCATCGGATGTTATTTCAGTAGAAGATAAATCATATATCTGTCAAAATGAAGGATTCAAAGAAATTGACTTTGACGGTTCGGCTGCGCATAAACTCAGAAACCTTATGAGAGTGGTATATAAAGAGCCTAAAAAGCCTGCATTTGAAACTGAAATCAGAGATGATTTACATTCTATGCAAAAGGCGGTCGGCGGCGGTCTTATAGAAACGGTTAAGATTTCAGATGATGAAACAATTCTTATAGACAATGAAGAGTCGAAACTGATGGGTATGGAAGGTAATATCCATTTTGGTGATGGCACTTCTATTATTGCAGGACCGTTCTTTATTTGCGGAGAAAAGGGTTGTGATTTCAGAGGTTTGACTGAAGCTGAGGCAAAAGAATACTTAGAGCGTTTCAGCGTACCAGAAGAAATCAGCCAGGAAGAAGTAGAATCCGATATAGGCTACCAAATAATAGGTTTTAATTTTATTTAATTGGAGGAAAATATAATGTCAAATCAAAAATATTCAAACAACAAACAGCAGTATCAAAAGCGCACACCTATTAAGGCGCATATAGACAGTCTTACAAATTACCCTGATAGCAAGCTTAAAGCTTATGCGAGCATCAGGATTTACGATAGATTTTGCGCTACAGGTTTCCGTGTTTATGAAGATGAAAAAGGTCTTTTTGTAATGTGTCCGTCAAGAAAAGTCGGAGATAATTATCAGGATACCTTCTTCGCTCTTAATAAGAAAGACCGTGAAAAGATTAAGGATGCCGTTATTAAGGCTTACGAGGAAAAGTTAGAGCAGGTGCAAAACGATCAACAGCAGGGAGAAAATGCTGAGCAAAATTCGGAAGTTTCTGACCAATCTATGACTCCTTCTATGTGAGTATTTAACGAATAATATTTTTTTGCTGGACTTTTGAAAATTTGTCGGTATATTGTGTGGGTAGAGGTGAAAATTTATGATTAAAAAGATAACAGCAATTTGTATTCTTGTGGGATTAATACTATCGGCATCAGGCTGCGAAAAAGAAAAAGCAGTTGTAGATGTAAAACCGATTATTAAGCCTGAGAATGTTGCAGTAGAAACTGTTTCGCTAAATGAAACGGCGACGGAAGATGAACAGGTGACGGAATTTAAATACACAGAACCTGAGAAAGAAGAACCTCCTGCCCAAAACATGGAAATTGTCGTATCAGAATCTGAACCTGAAGCTGAACCTACTGAACCTAAACCTGAAAATGTTGAAAATAATGAAAAAAGGGAACTATCGTTCCTTGACAAAGAAAGTCCGGTAGAAATTGAGATTGTTCCAATAGCTCCTCAGGTGGTTAATGCGTCGGCACAAGACAGTAAAGAAATAGCCGAAAAGATACTCGAATACATAAATTCATATCGTACAATAAAGGCCATGAAACTTGAAGGCTTGACTGAATATGCCGAATACCGAAGCCGACAGTTAATAAAAAGATTCGCTCATAATACCGAGGACGAAAGAGCTGCCGCCACTGCCTTACAGTACGGTGAATATGTGGACCCTTCACTCTACGGTATGAACGGTGAACCGTATTACACGTCCTGCTCCAGAGAAGCTATAGCCAAAGCGGGATATGCGGGAACTGCCGATGAAATAGCCAAAAGATTTGCAGACCTTATAAAAAACAGTGCGAAACACTGGGCTTATGTTGGAGCAGATGAATACTCTTACATAGCAGTAGGAGTAACCTACGAAAGTGGTATGTGGTACTGCGATGTGGCAGTAGCAAAAGAAAATACCGACAACAAGTAAAAAATATTTTTTAACACAACTCTGTGACTTAATGTTGCAGAGTTATTTTTATTTCAGAAAGGAAAATTTTTATGAAAAATTTTAAAAGATTAGTATCCTTGATTTTAGCATTTGTAATGCTTATTTGTATGACACCGCTGATCATTTTTGCGGCACCTGCCTCGGATATACCTGCGGATATGTTGGATAATGTTTATCTTGATGCCCTGGAATATACAGGGTATAAGGTACAGACACAAAAGAATGACGGTACAATATTCAAAAAGTACAGTAATTCTGCGCCTGCTTCTGTTCGTTCCAATATTTCATACGGTACTGGTCCTTCCGGTCTTGAGACTGTATCCAATTCAGGAACAGCTACAGGCTTGGCTCCGAATATTGCAAAGTTTGAACAAAGCGGTCTTTGCTGTGCGAGTTATGTAAGTTATGTGTATTATAACTATCTTCCCAATATTGCAGGTATAGATACATCGGGAACACCTGCTCCTTCTAATCCAAGAGCTGCAGTAGCATATAAAAATGCAGCAGAATCATGGATATCATCAGGTATAGCCCGCAGTATTCCGTTTACACAGAATTCTGACGGTTCTGGATTCAGTTCCACAGAAACAATCCCCATTGGTTCACTTATTGCATTTAAGAGTATTTCATCGGGAACTATTGCACATGTTGCTATTTATGCAGGTTATTATAACGGAAACCATTTTATAACCCATGTAGGTAACGATAACGGTCCTGAATTCTGTACTATTTCGGGTATGTCAAAGGGTGGCAGTCCTCAGGTTGTAGCGTTAATTTCTGCGCCTGAGTTTGTAGAATCAAACGGCGCTATTGAGGTATATAAAAAGGATACTGACGGTAATAACCTGTCAGGAGCTGTGTTTGTTGCTACCAATGATACTACAGGCACACAGTATAAAATCGGGCCTACTAATGCAAACGGTTATGCCATAAGCGATGATGCTGTTCCATACGGCAGTTATACAGTTAAAGAAACCGTATTCCCGACAAATTACCGTTCATACGGTCAGACCGAATGGAAAGTAACAGTAAGTTCTGCTAATAACGGTAAGGTAACTTTTAATGCTGTAAATGAAATTATACCCGGTAATATTAAAATCGTTAAATCATCCGAGGATAATAAAATAAGCGGATTTGAATTTAATATAAGCGGAAACGGTATTAATAAAAATGTAACTACAAACAGCAGTGGAGAAATTGCCGTTAATAATTTAAAACCTGGCACATATACAGTTAGCGAAAAGGTATACGATGCTTATGTTCCGCAGTCTTCACAAACTGTAACAGTTGTGTCAGGCAAGACTGCTACCGTGTATTTTAATAACGAGCTTCGCAGAGGAAATCTTACAGTAACGAAAACTGCAGAAGACGGTCTTGCTGAGGGTTTGCAGTTCTGTCTTACAGGTACATCTCTTTCAGGTGAAAGGGTAGATATGTATGCTGTTTCAGATAATAACGGTAAAGTGTATTTTAAAGATATACCTATTGGAAAATATAATGTTTTTGAGTATCAGACACCAGATAGATATGTAGAACCTGAAGAATTGGATGTAACTATTGAATGGAACAAAACCGCTGAAGAAAATATACATAATGCTCTTAAAAAATGGCGTGTTGAGGTTAATAAATCAGACCGTGAGTTAGTTCCCACATCCTTAAATAACACAAATGATTATTATGGAGTATCCCAAGGAGATGCAACTCTTGAAGGTGCTGTGTACGGACTGTATAAAGGTAAGAAATTAATAGATACCTATACAACAGATAAAAACGGATACTTTATAACCGATTATCATCCTTGCGGATACGACTATTATTTGCAGGAGATAACACCGAGTGAAGGTTATTTGCTCGATGAAACCAAGTATGATTTAGGAGTATTTCCCGAGTGGTACAGAGTAGAATATAACACTATTAATGCCGATGTTTTTGAGCAGATAAAAAAGGGTGTTATTTCTATTGTAAAGCATACCGATGACGGCTCGACAAAGATTGAAACACCCGAAGTCGGAGCAGAGTTTGAAATATTCCTAAAGAGCGCAGGTTCATACGATAAAGCAAAGGAAACCGAAAGGGATTTACTTGTAATAAATAAGCACGGATTTGCTGTAACAAAAGAACTGCCTTACGGCGTATATACCGTAAAACAGATTAAGGGATGGGAAGGTAAAGAGTTTATTCCCGATTTCGATGTTTTTGTAAGGGACAACGGCGAGCTGTATAACTTCATCATAAACAATGCTACATATGAAGCTTTTATAGAAATAGAGAAAAGAGATGCAGAATCGGGTAAGCTTATACCCGTATCAGGTGTTGGTTTCAGAGTTCGCAATACCGATACAGGTGAATATATCGTACAGCGTATAAATTATCCTACACCTACGGATATTGAGGTGTATTACACAGATAACTCAGGCAAACTAATGCTCCCCGAAAAACTGCCATACGGTAATTATGAAATAATTGAGGAATGCACAGCCTACGGATATGTGCTTGATACAACCACCGTACCGTTTAAGGTTGACGGCAGTAAAACCGTAGTGACAGTTGAAAAACATAATATGGCACAAAAGGGAACTATTACAGTAAATAAAAAAGGTGAGGTTTTCTGGTCTGTTACAGAAGAAGACGGTATGTATCAGCCTGTGTATAAAGAATCCGGTCTTGAAGGCGCAGTATTCAGTATAATAGCAGCCGAAGAAATATCCACCCCTGACGGTACTGTCCGTTACAGTAAGGGTGAGATAGTGGATACAATCACTACCGATGCAGAAGGCATTGCAATAACTAAACTTTTGTATCTTGGAAAATATGAAATAAGAGAAACAAAAGCTCCTTACGGTATGATTAAAAATGACGAGGTATATACTGCCGAGCTTGTGTATGCAGGGCAGGAGATAAGCGTTATTTCTACATCAGTTTCTGTTACAAATAAAAGACAAAAGGCTGAAATCTCGCTTAATAAAATTCTCGAAAAGGATGAAAACTTTGGTATAGGTGAAAACGGCGAAATTCTTAAAGTTCAGTTCGGCATATTTGCTGCCGCTGACCTTGAAGCCAAAGACGGAAGTATCATACCGACAGATGCCCTCATTGAAACCGCTTACTGTGATGAAGACGGTAATATAACCTTTAAAACAGATATTCCTGTTGGCGCAAAGCTGTATATTAAAGAAATTGCAACCGATGACAGATATATTATTTCGGACGAAAAATACTTTGTAGAATTCGGGTACCAAGGAGAAGATGTAACTACCGTCCTTCTTTCCGTTCTGGGCGGCCAAAAAATCGAGAATGACCTTAAAAGAGGAACGGTTATAGGATACAAGGTTGATGAGGATGGATTCACAATCGAAGGTGCATTATTTGGATTGTTTAAACCTGATGAAAAAGAGTTTTCAGAGGATACCGCAATTATGACAGCAACCTCAAATGAAATAGGAGTATTCGGATTCGAAAATGTTCCTTACGGTAATTGGATTTTAAGAGAAATTAAAGCTGCTCCTGCGTTTGTTCTTAATACTGAAAATTATGCCGTTAATATTACAGAGCACGAACAGGTAGTAGAGATTATTATTGAAAACCGTTTTATTGTGGGCTCTGTTAAGGTGACAAAGATAGATGCTGATTATCCTGAAAATAAACTTACAGGCGCAGAGTTTGAGGTTTATGTGGATGTAGACCATAATAAAGAATATGATCCCAAAATTGATCTGCTTGTAGATGAGCTTACTGAAACCGAAAAAGGAATATACCGTTTAGAAAATTTAAGATATAACGGGTATTTCTTATATGAGAAATCTGCTCCCGAAGGTTTTATAAAGGATGATGGTTACTATTATTTTGAAATCCGTAATGACGGCGAAATCGTTAATGTTGAAACCGAAGCCGGAAAAGGCTTTATTAATAAACCTATAAAGGGTGAGCTTGTAATTCTTAAAACAGATAAACATACTGGAAAGGTTATTGAGGGTGTCGGTTTCAGAGTTAAGGATGCAGAGGGTAATGTAGTTGCAGAGGATTATACAAATGCAGAGGGTATTGTAAAATTCACTCTTCGTTACGGCAAATACACCTATGAAGAATTCAAAACACCGTATGATTATAAAACCAATAATACCGTATATGAGTGCGAGATTACCGAAAACGGTATGATGGTATATGCAGAGGTTAAAAACGAGAGAATAGATGTACCCACTGCACCGAAAACAGGAGATAATTCGAAAATAGGATTTTGGTTAGGTCTTGCTGCTGTAGGCCTTGGAGGTCTTATTTCCTGCGCCATTATTATGTTCAAAAATAAAAACGGCAACTATGATGACGATGAGGATTGATACTCATGAAAAAACAGGTATATATCTGCTCTGAGCTTTTAGGTAATATAAAGAAGAACATTTCAAAGGCAGATAGATACAGACAGTATGCTATTGTTTGCGGTGTATCGCCCGTAAGTGTTCACGAAGATTATAGGGTTGTTAATTGGAACGACAGTAAAATGTCTCAAAAAGCACTCGAAAATGCCCTTACAAAAATATGGTGTTCGGATGAACTGTGGGTTATGGGCAGTAATATAACCGATAGAATGCGTGAAGAAATTGAATTCTGTAAACAATTCAACATTACGGTGCGGTACATCAGCAATAAGGAAATTAGAGAATTGGAGGAAAAGTGTTTTTATGAAAAAGCTTAAAAAACTTCTTATTATTTTAGCGGTAACAGTCTTGCTGTTGCTTACTTTTTCTATGACAGCATTTGCAGCTACGGGTGATGTTGCAACTGCTATTGAGCAGACATGGGTTGCTGCGAAGGCACAGGTGCAGAAGGTAGTAGACAACGTTGTATTTCCGGTAGTGGATATGATATTGGCCGTATTATTTTTTGTAAAAATAGGAACGGCATACTTTGACTACAGAAAAGGCGGTCAGTTTGAGTTTACTGCGCCTTGCATACTTTTTGCTTGTCTTATATTCACCCTTACAGCACCGTTGTATATCTGGACTATAATATAGGAGAAGATAACTATGGATTTTTTTGAAAAAGAAATGCGACAAATGTTTGAACATACAAGTTCGATAAATGATCAAGTTTTTGTTGGTAAAACAATGATGGCAAGGCTTGATGATAATAAATTATTGAAATTGGAATTTCATAATACCCATGTAGGTGGACAGTATAATTCAATATTATTGTCTGTCATTAATAAAAACACTGGTGTTATAGATAAAGAAACGATTAACTTCAGTGATGTTATAGGCAAATGTAAAATGAGGGACGGAACACTTCTAAATCCTTATATCTGGGATGACAGAAGTGATCCTCATTGGTATACGCCAATCAGTATTAAGCAAAAGGCTGAAATTGCGGATAAAGTATTGGAATATGCTGAAATGTTTCAGGATATTGGGATAAAAAATGCTAATATGTTCCTATAAACTAATTGTAATACGATTATACCCATTGTCTCGCCTACTGTATAACTAATCGTCAGTCAATTATAATAATTGTATAAGATATAGTTATGTGAGGTATAAATTTTATGAATGACAGAGATGTTTGTAAGAGTATCGGTAAGAGAATTAAAATGCTCCGTCAGGACAAGGGAATAACCCAAGAGAAAATGGCAGAATTGCTGTCACTTAGTTCGAGTTTTTATTCTGCTATGGAACGCGGAAGTTACAATATTAAAACTGAAACCCTTGTGACAATTATGAATATATTAGAATGCTCTGCCGATGATATTTTCTGCGATGTTACTAAGCACGGATATAAGCATAAGTCCTCAAAGATAGAGGATAGCCTTAAAGACCTTGACGATAACGAGCGTGATATGATTTTCAGCGTTGTTGAAACAATGGTCAATACAGCAAAAAACAATAAGTGATTAAAAGAAACTGCAAATTTGATTTTTATCATTTTTGCAGTTTTTTTATTTTACAGACAAATTATAACACATTTCGACATTCTTTTGTGGTATACTAATTGCAATACGATTAGTATGATTGTATTGCAATTATAGAAAGGATGTTGAATATGAAAGAAAAAGTATGTGCATTTACAGGTCACAGACCGCAAAACCTGCCATTTGGCTTTAATGAAAATGATGCGAGGTGCGACAGAATAAAAGAGCTGCTAAGATTCTCTATTGAGAAGCTTATAACCGAAAAAGGTGTTACAACCTTTATTTCGGGTATGGCGATAGGAGTAGATACCTATGCCGCTGAGATTGTACTCGAAATGAAGAAGAAATATCCGAATATTAAGTTAGAAGCGGCAATACCCTGTGAAACGCAGGCTGCTAAATGGAGTGAAAAGGATAGAGACAGGTACTTTGATATTATAGAAAAATGTGATATCGAGACATTATTGCAGACCAAATATACTGCCGACTGTATGCAAAAAAGAAATGAGTATATGGTAGATAAATCGGATTACCTTATAGCTGTGTGGGACGGAAAGCCAAGCGGCACAGGAAAAACGGTAAACTATGCCAAGAGCAAAGGGAAGAAGATAATAAGAATAATACCGTCATAAACATAAACTAAATATTATATTTTTGCTCCGTATATTACGGAGCTTTTTTATTTCGGGAGGTGGTAATTGTTGTTTAATTGGCTTGAAAAAATAATTTCCGGAATGGTTGACGCTTTTACCGGATTAGGAGCTTCAATTTCAAATAGTATTTTTGAAGCAATGCTTCAGTGGCTATATAAAATTATTTTTGATGCTATAGCAGATTTTTTTGAGAAGATGGGTAATATGGGTGCAGAAATATTTGACCTACCTTGGATTGAAGCTGTTGTTGAACTGGTAACCCTGTTCGGTTGGTCGCTTTTTGTGGCGGGTGTTGTGGTTGCAGTTTTTGATTTAGCTATAGAATATCAGTCAGGAAAGGCAAGTCCGCAGTCGTTGGCTTTGAATATTTTAAAAGGCTTTTTTGCCTGTTCGCTTATAGGTCCGTTACCTATTGAACTGTATAAATTTTGTGTATCGTTACAAAATACTTTTTCACATGACTTAGCCACAATATTTGCACTAGAGCGTGATTTTGATATAGCAGAAACAGGACACTCAATATTAACTAATACTTTTAGTATGGGGACTTTGGATGTAAGCAGTGCCTTATTTTATCTCTTAATAATGATTGCTTTTGCATATTGTGTAATTAAAATATTCTTTCAGAATATTAAAAGAGGCGGAATACTCTTGGTACAAATATCTGTCGGAGCATTGTATATGTTTAGTGTTCCGAGAGGATATACAGAAGGTTTTGTGCAATGGATAAAGCAGACGGTAGCAATTTGCCTTACAGCATTTATGCAGACAACACTTTTATACTTAGGTCTTATGACATTCAGAGATCATATGCTATTAGGTCTTGGAATAATGCTGTCGGCCAATGAAGTGCCGAGAATAGCACAGCAGTTCGGTCTTGATTCAAGTGCCAAGATGAACCTGTTAAGCGTAATTCATGCATCCTCAACAATAGTAAATCTGTCAAGAATAATAAGAAGGAAGTAGTGCTATGAAAGTAAATAATGAACTTGAACGCAAGGATATGGTTATTGACAGGGATATGGAAGTCGACTGTGATGAGGGTACACAGATTACTGCGTATATTGAAACCTGGTTTGATGTAGATAAAAAATTTATGGTTCACACAGATGCAGACGAAGGTACATGGCTTAATATGTATGCGAAATATAATCCTTTCGAGGATACGCTCAAAATAGAGTGTGTTATATCAAGTGATGACGGTGAGCAGTATTTTGACTACAGTCCGACCAAAGCAGAATCAGACCTCATAAAAGAAATGATAGCCGAGAAGATAAATGAACTTCACGGACAGACACCGCAGGAATTCTGCGATGAGTTTACAGAACAAAGTAATATAGAAATGGGAGGAATACAATGAAAAGATACATATATCCTCAAAACTTAAAGGCAACTGCAAATATATGGCTTTGGAGTCTCAAGGATTTTGCTATTCTTGCAATCACCTTGCTTTTATCTTTAATAATATTGGCAAAGTTGAGATTTGCATTGCCTGCAGCATTAACCCTGACATACGGATTTTTAAGCATACGGTATGATGATGTAACTGTGCTTGATTTTATAAAAAATGCCGTTAAATACTTTATAACATCACAACAATACTTTGAATGGAGGTAAGTGGCGTTGAATTTTAAAATGAGAAAGAAAAAAGGAAACTCTGTGCAAGAGCTCATAGGTATCAAGAGATTTACAGATTACGGTCTACTTACAAATAAGGGTGAAATTTTATTCTTTAAGATATCGCCCACAAATATATCTGTACTTTCAAAACAGAGTATAGAACAAAAAATTAACAGCTTAAAACTTTTGTTATCCGCTGTTCCTGATTTAGAGGTTACCTGTACTGATTCTGCTGAGTGTTTCGATAATAACAAGGCATATCTTCAAGACCGTTATGAAAAGGAAAGCAATCCTAAAATTAAAGAACTTCTGAACAAGGATATGGAATTCCTGGACGATATTCAGATAGAGATGGCTACTGCCCGTAGTTTTATATTTTCAGTAAAATGTAAAAATAAGAATGCAGAGCAGGTGTTCCAGACTGCAAATGACATAGAAAAAACAATATCCGGCGAAGGCTTTGATGTAGGGAGAATGGGGAAAGAAGATATTAAAAGAATACTTGCCCTTTATTTCGGTGCATCTTTAAGCGGAGACTTACTGCCCGATGTTGACGGTTTGCAATATGTAAAATAGAATGGGAGGTATAATATGATTTTCAGACAAAAACCAAAAGAACTGACTGTAGAGCAACAGGAGGAAATAAGGACTAAAGATTTCTTTGACCTCATAATGCCCGGCACAGTCAGATTTTTTTCAGATTATTATACGGTAGGCGACAGCTACCGATGTGTATGGGCAATAAGAGAATACCCGCCTCAGACAGAAGAACAGGCAATTCTCTCACGGCTCGGAGATAAACGAGGTGTAACCATTAGAATTTACAACAGGCTTGTAAGTGCTATGGAAAGAGAGAAAATTATTCAGAACGCCGACCGTAAAAACAAGATGAAAAGCGCAAGTAATAACATAACCGAAGCTGTCAGAGCAGAGGGTAACCTTAACGATATTGTAGATTTGCTTATGAATGCAGACAGGGAAAGAGAAATACTGCTTCATACCGCAGTATACATTGAACTTACTGAAAGAAGCAGACAGAAGCTCAGAGCACTTCAAAATATGGTATCTATGGAGCTTACCCGCGCAAAGATTACGGTAGACAGGCTTATGCTTAAACAGAAAGAGGGTTTTCTCTCTGTTCTGCCGACTGGCTCCAATATGTTCGGAGCACAGTATGAAAGAGTGCTTCCGTCATCCTCGGTGGCAAATTTATATCCCTTTAATTTTTCGGGTAAAACAGACCCGCACGGTTTGTATATAGGCCGAGATAAGTACGGAACCAACATTCTCGTAGACTTTGATAAAAGAGCAGAGGATAAGACCACAAGTAATATCCTTATACTTGGAAATTCGGGTATGGGTAAATCATATCTTCTTAAAACTATTCTCACAAATATCAGAGAATCAGGAAAGAAGATACTATGCCTTGATCCCGAAGCAGAGTATGAAGATTTGTGTGTAGACGGACTCGGCGGTACATACCTTGACTGCACAAGCGGTGAAAATATAATAAATCCGCTTGAACCTAAAATATGGAATGATACCTTAGAGGAAGATACAGATGCTCCCGATGCATTCAGGAAAAGAACAAGGCTCAGTCAGCACATTGCATTTTTAAAGGACTTTTTCAGAGCATATAAAGACTTTACAGATGCGCAGATAGACACTATAGAAATCCTGCTCGGTAAGCTATATGACCAGTTCGGCATTACCGATAAAACCGATTTCAGCAAACTCAAATCAACAAACTATCCTATAATGGAGGATTTTTATGAATTATTAGACCGAGAAATTATGGAGTATAAGGACGGAAAAGAACAGTTATATACCGAAGAACTGCTGAAAGAAGTAAGGCTAAGCCTTAACAGTATGTGCAAAGGAGCAGAATCAATATATTTTAACGGTCATACCAATATTAAGGATGATAACTTCCTTGCATTCGGTGTTAAGGATTTGATGGATTCAAACAAACGTCTCAGAGAAACGGTGCTGTTTAATATATTCTCGTATATGAACAGCAAACTGCTGACCGCAGGTAATACGGTTGCAAGTATTGATGAATTCTACTTGTTCTTAGATAATATTACTGTTGTTGAATACATCCGTAACAGTATGAAGCGTGTGCGCAAAAAGGAATCCGCTGTAATACTTGCAAGTCAGAATGTAGATGAATTTTTAATTCCGTCTATAAAGGAATACACAAAACCTCTGTTTTCTATTCCTACCCATCACTTCCTCTTTAACCCAGGCGAAGTTAATGCCAAGGACTTTATGGAAGCAGTACAGATAGAGCAGAGTGAGTTTGATTTAATAAAAAATCCTGAAAAGGGAACATGTCTTTATAAATGCGGTAACGAAAGATATTTATTGCAGGTAAAATCTCCTGAATATAAGTCCAAACTTTATGGAAAAGCAGGTGGCAGATAATGGCTACTCCTGCGTTAGTCCCGATATTGAAAAAGGTGGCTACATATGTTGTAACGGATAAGAAGCTGTTAAAAACGGTATTAGGGATAGTGCTTGGAATAATTATAATCGTATTAACGCCTATATTCGCATTTTTTAAATTATTAAGCGGGGATGTGCATATTGATACTGCTTATTTACAGAGCTATGTAGAAGAAAACTTTTCTTCTGAAGAAATTGCAATGCTTCAAGGTGTAGAGGAAGGCATGAATCTCATAGAAACCAAAATGACCGAAGCGGGTTATGATGAAACAAAAGTAAAAAGAGCGCAGGTGTTATATACACTTGCGCTCTACGATTATTCTGAACAAGACGGTTTTACTGATGACCTTGTAGGATGTTTTGAGGGAACTACAAATGATGAGCAGCTGATAAATGCCGTTAATTTAAAGTTTGGAACAAATATATCGTATGCAGAATTTCAGCAACTTATGGATTCAATAGAAACCGATACATCATCTGAAGAAAGTTCGGGATAAATTTGTCTGGACTTATGAAGCTTTATGTGGCATTGTCTGTTGTACGAATAATAAAAAGCAAAAGAGGTGGTTGCAGTGGCAAAATCAACTTCGTATGTGCCGGAAAATTGTAAGGGGATAATTGACGGATTAAAGGCTTTGGGAAATAAGCATTCTATATGGAATGTATTTGAGGATTGGCTAAAGGTAAGCTCAATAGCAATAAGTAATTCTGTCGATTGGAATCAGGCAAATGAGCGTGAGGAACAGTATCTTGAAACTATAAATAAATATACACCTGAAGAACAAAAGGTATTAACCAAAACCTTTGCCGAACTCGTAGATGCGCTTCAAAAAGAAGCTGTAACAGGCGGTCCCTGTGATTTGCTCGGCAAGGTCTTTCATGCCTTGGAGCTTCACAATAAGTATCACGGTCAGTTTTTTACACCTTTTCATATCTGCGAATTTATGGGGCAGGTTGCTTTAGCTGATGGCGGTGAGGCAGGTAATGTTGCAAGTGAAGCATTACGTAAAAAAGGCTATTTATCTGTGTGTGAGCCTTGTGTAGGTTCGGGAGGTATGGTGTTAGGATTTGCTAAAGCGATGCATAACAATAAAATGAATTATTGCGATCAGATGGTAGCCTATTGCTGCGATATAGATATTAAATGCGTACATATGGCATATCTGCAATTATCTCTGTATGGCATACCCGCCGTAATAATTCACGGCAACAGCCTTACGAATGAAGAATGGTCACGGTGGTACACACCTGTTTATATGATAAACGGTTGGCCGTTTAAAGAGAGGGTAGAAAATCTCTTTGAGACAATAAACGAGGCTACAAAAGACCGGCAAACCGTTAATGCAGAGGAAGTTCCTCATCCTCAAACAGAGGAATATATACCCGAAACGGAAATAAAAGAATACGAACAAATATCATTATTTTAATCAAAAATATGTCCTGAATGATAACTTTAAAATTAGTATGGACTTATGAAAATTTGTGTGGCATTGTTTGTTGTGCCATACGGCAAATAACAGAAAGAAGGTAATAAAAATGTCAAAAAAATTCACAACGGAAAAATTAGAAAAGGCAGAAAAAACAGTAGGGATTATCTGCAAAAGCGCAATGCTAAATATCCTTGTAATAGGAGAGGTTGAGGAAGGGCTGACACCTAACCTTGAAAAGATGGCAGAGGCGGTAAAAAATCACTTCGGCTTGGATGAGTCGGTAATGGAAAACTACCGCAAGAAAATTGAAGAAATCTCAGAAGAAACCTCTGTTCCTCAGATAACAAATGAAGATGCAGAAGAAGCCAGAGAAATTATTTATGAGATGTGCGATGCCACCGAAAGTGTTGCCGAAGCGATGGCACATGTACGGACGGTTGCAGATATGATTTTTATTTGGAATCCCGTGCTTATAAACGAATAAGTTTTAATCGCACAGCAGGGCGGTCGGAAACGGCCGTCCTTAATTTATTGCGGATAAGGAGATGAGAATATGACACCAGAGAGAAAAAATGAACTGTTCGACAAAATGCTAGAATGGATATATGAGCATATTAAGGATGAAGAAGATTTGTTCCGAACCCTCCATGATAGGCTCGGATTCACTAAAGAAGAAGCGAATGACTGCAGTATTGAAAGTCTAGACCATCTGTATAACAGTCTTCCTGTAATTCAGAGATTTAACGAGAAAATTGCTACTCGCTTTGATGAGTACAAGGCGTATTGGCAAACACTCTCTCCGCAAGAACTATTTGATAAAGCTGAGGAAATTTACAGAGTCGTAAGACTTGCCGAAAGGCTTCCTAAACAGATAACCGAAGCTCAGGCTGAATACTTCCTACAGTTCGTTGACCCGTTAGAGGTTATAAGCGGAACGATGATTGAAAATAATGCAATTCAAACTGAATCAAGTGACGAGGAAATCACAGATACTGTAAATTCGTTATATAACACCCGTGACGGCGAACTGTATTACGATTTGGAAACAGATATCCCCGATATGCAACAGTCAATGTGAGGTGATAAAAATTGAAATACCGTGGTTTTATAATTACAAGTTGTACTGATAATTCGATACTGCGACAGGATGATAGCGGTAACGAGCAGTTATGCAATGGATATTACTGTCAGGTTTATAGTGCTGATGACGATATGTATGCAAACCAAATAGATGATTTTTGTCTTGCAGTAGGTCATGAGATTGAGGATATGTCAGATAGTTCTTTAAACCGAGGAATTGTAAAACAGATAGACGGAATGTATGAAAGTTATGTTGATACAAAGGTATCGTTAAATGTGAAACGAACAGAGGAACTGCTCGGGCGTGCTTTGTGTTGGATTGGTGAAATGGAATCGGGCAGCGATTTATATAATACACTGTCAGAGGTTATTGGTATGACCGATATTGAAATGCACCGTCTTGGATTCTGTTCCCTTTCAGAACACTTCGATAAAAATGGTTTTGCACAAACTATTGCCGACTATTTTATAGAAACAGGTACAGAGCTGACACAAAGCGGAAATTATCACTTTGAATTTAGCGAAATAAATGAACGCTTTGGTGTGAATCTTCCCCATGATACCGAACTGCTTGGTAAACTCACAGAGCAACTTACAAGCGGAGAGAACTCCCTTGTGGTATCGGACTTAAATATGGACACGGATATAGACATAAATTTCTATACGCTATATTGCCCAAATGTAATTGAGGAAGATTGTTCCGAAGGATTCATACAATCTATGTAGAAAAAAGGTGAAAAAATGTCTGAAAAAATTAAAGAGGGGTTATTTAATATTTCAAAAGTGAATCAAAATCAAATAGAAACCAAAATATTAAATAATAGGCAAATAATTGCTGAGGTAGATAATGAAGATAACAGTTTAGATATTGCGGTGAAAATTGATGATGAACCTCTTGTAACATTGAATATAGCTGTAGAAGGCAATGATATTATAATTCGTAAATGGCTCGGTTATGGTGATAGTGTAGATGAAACTATTAATATTGATGATGTGGATTCAATCAATGGGCAAGAAGAAATATTACAATCTATGTAGAAAGGGAAAGAAAAAATGATTTCAGAATTTATAAATTTTATGCGCGAAGAATTGAAACAACCTGATGATACAGCAATAGTTGACTGGATAGGTTTAGTTGATTTTCTGTCGGATGATAATGA
Source organism: Clostridia bacterium (assembly GCA_017537365.1). Taxonomy (GTDB): domain Bacteria; phylum Bacillota; class Clostridia; order Oscillospirales; family Acutalibacteraceae; genus UBA737. The sequence continues at coordinate 12,803 of JAFYKZ010000016.1, read as the reverse complement.
ATCTCTTATAAAACAAGAATTGCCGTTAGTAATGGACTCGCTTAAATATGTAAAAAATAATTTTAAACCGGAGGTCTATCAAGAGAGCCTCCGGTTTCCTACTTTAAGTAATGAAATTATAAACGGTGCATTGTGCTTTAATGCAGGATATAGCAAGGAAGAAGTTGTAGAGTTTGCTAACAAAGGATATTTTGAATCAGGCTATATACCAAAACTTGATGATGAAAAAGGAAGCTTTACCGTCGTACATATAACTGAACCTGAATGCAGCGTTACGATTAGCAATAATATATCAGCGAGGATATTAGAGCATTGGATAATGCGGGCAAGTATAGAAAAGCCAAATGAAGATATAGCAGATGTATTGGAAGAATTTACACAGAGATTTTCCGGACATGTTAAGAGAATACTGAACGAACCTCTTCAAAAAGCTTTTGTAAAAGCAATAGAGAATTCGACAATGATAAAAAGCCTTATAAAATTCAATCCTGTCACAGGTGAAATTGAAAATATTCCAAACAAAAATTTAGAAGCTGAAACTGTGGAAGATTTATCGCAATCCGAAGACGGCGGTATGAGTATGGTATAACGGGAGGTGAGAAAATGAAAATAGTAACAGAACTGAGAAAAAACGAACCGCAGATTTATACTGAAAACTGTATAGTCAGGGACATTATAGAACTTGATAATACTGAGTTTGAAGAACTTAAATCAGGACTTATGACATACAGACCTCTTATTGGAGAAAAACGCGAACTCATGTTTAAGGATAATGAATTTTATAACTGCGTCCTTTTTCTTGAAAGCAGTAAAGAGGATGGCATTCTTGTCTGTTCTGACGGCACGGAATACGCTCTTTATTCTGCATATATCCCAAATGCCCGTACTGCTGTAAACTTGCATATAAAAAAGCTTGCAGATTACATAATAGCAGAAGGTACAGAACATACCGAGAACGGAGTATGGTCAAATTCATATGAAGAATTATTTCAACATTTTAATGCTGAAATAGAGTTAGATAACGGAAGCGGTAATAGACTGTTGGAGGAACTTAAGTCCAGACCAGAGGTTAGATCAGTTTCGATGAATGATGAACAAGTAACTGTGATTTATTTGCATCAGTACTGCAACAACATTTATCCCGAAGGATTAATATCAGAAAATGGAAAAGGAATATTGGAAGATAAATATAATGTTAATCTTGTTGCTACATATGAAGATATAAAAGACCTACCGTACAACGAAAGAATCACAGAATACTTCGGTGATTTATCTTTGTATAACTACAAGTACGGTGTGACCGAAGAACAAATATTGCCTCTTTATAAAAAAGCGCTTGAAACCATTGAAATGTCTGAATCCGAATTTTTAGAGGATAAAGATTTGAGCCGATACCGTTACGAAATGGTTGCCCGTATGCGCGACTGCCTTCTTGCTAAGACTCTGCTTACCGGGGAAGAAGTACTCTTCATAAACTCAGAGCCTATTGCAGGGGAAGATGAGTTCGGATATAAATCCGGCGTTGTTATGGAAATAGACAGAGACGGTAAAACATGTACGGTAAACGGAACATATTTTGTTATGGAAAATGTTCCTCTGCATAATGTACTCGGTAAGTATAATCCGGAAGTGAAAGGGATGCATTATGGGTACAGAAATGTTGAACCGCTGTACGGTGAAAACGGCTCCATAGCACAGTTTTATATCTATAAATCCAAAAGTGATTGGGAAGTAAAACAAAGCCTTAAATCAGAACAGGAAAAGAAACCTCTGACAAAGGAAGAAATTGAAATTAAATATGCAAAACATACTTTGTGGCTTCACGAAGTAGATGGCGGCGAGCAGGCCGATTTTTCAAATGACATAATAAATGAGTATGATTTTACCGGTAAAAATCTTGTTAATGCTGTTTTCAGCGGTGCAAAGCTAAATAACTGTACATTTAATGATTCCGACATTAGTTATTCTGCATTTGACGGAGCTGTATTGAATGATTGTGATATAGAAAACGTTACCGCAAACAATACATCATTCAGGAATGCAGAAATTTTATATTGTGATTTGACCGGCTCGGAGTTTGAGGACTGCAATTTCAGTTATTCGAAATTTGTAGATGTAAATAAGCCTGAGGCGATGAAAGGATGTTGCATTGAAAGGGTTTATATCGATGGTATGGATGATTGGCCGCAAGCAATAGATAATTGCAGTGAAAATGAAAAGGAATGGGCAGCCCAAATAAGCGGTCAGAACTTGGTTCTGTAGATTCTAATGGTTATGAAACATATATTTAGTTTTTTCGATAACGAACAGGAATGCATACAGGCTATATTAAATATTCATAATGACGGTAACCCTATAGAGCTTGACCCAATGTTTAATAAAGGAATGTTTTATAAAAATACAGTTAAGCTGCCAAAATTGCGTTTTGACCTTAATGCTGAAAAAAATAATTTCAATTCAGTGCAAGGCGATGCGAGCCATCTTCCGTTGGAGGATGGCTCAATTAGTTGTATGATACTTGATCCGCCGTTTATGTTTGGTACTCACGGTCAGACAAAAAACAATGTATTGAATAAAAGATATACAATGTTCGATAATTTTAATGATTTAAAAACATGTTATATAGGCATACTACGCGAAGCTTACCGTGTACTAAAAAGAAACGGAATACTTATTTTTAAATGTCAGGATTATACCGATGGAAAAACAACAATGACACATTGTTTGGTATGGCTGTGGGCTGTTCGCATTGGGTTTTACGCAAAGGATATTGCTATATTAAACTTACCGATTACTAAGGTATATAACGGTAATTTAAAACAGAGACATTTACGAAAAACGCACTGTTATTTTTGGGTATTCAAGAAAAGCAAAGGGGAAAAATATACCGAAAAAGAGATTGGATAAAATGTTTTCCTTTCCGTTCTGGGCGGCTAATAATCTTATAAAATTCAATTAGGAGGCGATGTGTTAGTGAAACAAAAATTTACTAGTGTAAAAATGTCGTGCGGAGATTTTCAAAAAGTATTTGTAGCTAATGGTGAATGCGGTTTTAATGAGCTGAGGGTGATACCTGAATTTAATCGTTTTATCAATCAATACAAGGGAAAGGAGATTAAGGTCGAACTTCAATTTTTTGAATTGGAAAATGGCTTTACAGATAATCCGAGCTGCGTTGTTGATAAAAACTCTCTAAAAGAATTTACGGTAAGGGTATCAGATAAAGAAATAAATGAGGATATTGGCGAGGGAATCAATCCCTCGCTTAATTTATGAACCGAGGTAATCTTTATTTAGAAAACGGAAAAGAATTACGGATTAGTCAAGAATGATTAGCAGGAGGCAGTTATGAAAAAAGAAACAGTAACATTTACATACGATGCAGAAAAACTTGCCGCATTAAAAATGTATATGGCACAGAAAAATATACGGCTCGAGGATGAACTCGAAAAGACTGCCGAAGGGTTATATAACAAAACTGTGCCGAGCAATGTAAGAGATTATATTGCGATGAAAAATAATCTAAAAAAATAATCTTGTCTCTCCGTTCTGGGGCGGCAAAATATGGAGGTAAAAATATCGTGAATTATGTTGAACAAAAGTTGTTTTTTAATGAACTTAAATACGAAGCGGTCTCAAAAGTTCTTAATGACCTTGATAGTACAGTAGAAGAACAGTTGCATAGAACCTTTGAAGATTTGTATTTAAATCTTATCTCTAAAGAAACAAGGGCAAATATCGATAAGCGAATTGCTGATGCAGAAGCGGCAGAGCAGGCGGCGGCTGAAGCAGGCCGCAGATTTGCAGTTTACCATTTGCATGACGGTAGCGATGACTATCATTTTGTAGATGAACTTCGCAATACTTTTATGAGTGCCGCCGCAGTTTACAGAGGTATGGTTTCGGATGGAGTTCTCAACCATACGGTAGACAGTATTGCCCATGAATGTTTCGGTGAACACCAACCAATTGATGCGCTTACATTCATGGTACTTTGTGATGCAAAAGAACATGATGAGCGAATAAATGCTGTGATAGAATTTGATTTCGATGCAGGTAAGGTTAGTGTATCTGAGGGTAGAAATACAGAGTGGAATGTTCACAGCCTTAGTGATGTTGCTTCTGCAGTAGATATTGCCTTTAAAGGTAATGAAAAGATGTTTTTATTTGAAAGGAATAAGCGGTTTGAAGATGCTTTAAATAGAATAGAATCCTCTTCAAATACCGAAAATTTAGATGAAAATACAGGTATTGCACCACAAATGTAAACTGAGCAGGGTTGTAAAACAGCAAATACTCATTTTGTGCCCCTTGTGTTCGCCTGTGTGCGATTTTACGGCAAAAACAGGGTAAACACTCGGCTGAAACCTTAAAAACGAAAATTCGAGGCAAAGTGCGAGCGTTGAAAAAGTGCGGATTTGTGGGTTGAAATCAGGGTCGAAAATCAAGCGGGTGAAAGAGTCGGTGCCGAAAACGGCTTCCGACTCGGTTCACATCGGACGGCAGAGCCGACCGTTAAAGGGTTTGCGTGATTTTTGCAGTTTGAGTTTTACGGCGCCTAAATTTAGTGGTGACCTGTTTTTTCGGTGCCGACAATGCGTAAGAATGCGATGTTTAAAGGGTTTTCATCGGTGCCGTAAATTTTTAAAGCGTTTGGAGGTAGAAAAATGGAAAATGAAACACCAAAAGAACAAAGAGAAAATAAAAGAAGATTTCAGACTTGGTTCAGACCTTCAACCATTGACCTTGTTGGCAGATTATATGAGGAAGATAACTGCCGAAGCCATTCCGAATTTATAGAAAAGTCAATACATTTTTATGCCGGATATATCATAGCGGAAAAAGGCAATGAGTATCTTCCAAGGATAGTAACTTCGACTATAAAAGGGATAGTAGATGAGAGCGATAACAAGCAAAATAATCTGTTATTTAAAATGGCGGTTGAGATTGCGATGATGCAAAATATACTCGCATCTATGCAGGATATTGATGAACTTTCCCTCGAAAGATTGCGCGGTCAGTGTGTTAAAGAAGTGAAAAGGCTCAGAGGTACATTCTCATTTGAGGATGCGGTTGAATGGCAGAAGGGATGATGGTTATGAGTCAGGATTTAATTGAAAATAAATTAAAAATGATTGAGGAAAGCCGTAAGTATATGCACCAACTTGTGGATGCACAATACGATGAATTTGTACGGCAGACACAAGGTTTGGATGCCGATGAATCGGAAACAGAGGAAGAAATATTCGCACCGCAAATGAGTATGTAAGCGTGATTATTTATGGCAAAACTGATTACAAAATTCAAATATATGAAGCCCGATTCTTATGTCAGTGCGGGTGGTTATGCAAAATATATTGCTACCCGTGAAGGTGTTGAAAAGATAGATGATACAAAAAAACTATTGCCTTCTACGAAGAAACAGCAACAGTTAATTGAAAACATTGTCCAAGACTTTCCTGACACAGAAGAAATGCTTGAATATGAGGATTATATTAAAAATCCTACAAGGGGAAATGCTACAGAATTTATCACCCGTGCATTGGAAGACAATACTGATGAGGATATAAATTGCAAAACATATGCTGACTATATTGCGACTCGTCCACGAGTAGAAAAATACGGCAGTCACGGTCTTTTTTCTGATGCAGGAATGGTTGTTAATCTAAAAGAAGTATCGGCAGAAATGAATATGCATCAAGGAAATATTTGGACTGCAATTATATCTTTACGCAGAGAGGATGCAGAAAAACTCGGCTTTAATAAGGGCGAACGATGGAGGGATATGCTCAGAGGCCAAGCGGAAATTATTTCTAATAATTTTAAAATACCGATGGATAAATTTCATTGGTATGCAGCATTTCATAACGAAAGCCATCATCCTCATGTGCATATGATTATGTACTCTGAAAGTCTTGAAAGAGGTTTCCTTACGCATAAGGGTCTCATGCGTATACGCTCCTCAGTAGCCAAAGGTATATTCGGTCAGGAAATTTATTATTTATCCGAACAACAAACTGAGCACAGAGATAAATTGCGTAAGGATAGTAGTGCAATAATAGGTCGGACTATATCCCAAATCAACAAGGGTGTTTATGATAATCCAAAGATTGAAGAAATGCTTTTGAAACTCGCAGACAGGCTTTCAAAAACGAGTGGGAAAAAGGTGTACGGTTATCTTAAACCTGATGTTAAAGCAATCATAAATAATATTGTAATTGAACTTTCAAAGAATGAAAGAATAGCAAAACTTTATAGTTTATGGTATGAGCAAAAAGAAAATATTTTGCGGATTTATACTAATGAAATACCTGAAAGAATACCGCTTGTAGACAACAAAGAATTCAAGTCTATTAAGAATGCGGTAATAAAAGAAGCTATGAATATTGTCCTCGATAGGCAGTCGGTTTTGGATGATGAACCTGAAGAAGAATACTCTGAACCTGAAATAGAGGATGTCATATCTACACCGTTAGATGCGGAATTTGAAAGACTTAGGATACAGGTGGCAGAGGGAAATAAGTGGTCACAGTACGGTCTTGCTAAAATGATGTTGGACAGGGAAAGTGAACATTATGATCCAAATACTGCAGTCGAATGGCTCATAGAATCGGCAAAACAAAACTATACTGTTGCAAAGTATAAACTCGGTAAAATGTTCTTATATGGTGAGGATGTTCCTAAGAGTATTGACTATGCTTTAAGGTGGTTAGAGGAAGCGGTTGCAGATGGAAATTCATACGCAGAGTACCTATTAGGCAAGAATTTATTGACAGGAAAAGAGCTTGAACAGGACTGCGACCGAGCTGAAATACTTCTTAAAAGGTCTTCGGATAAAGGTAATAAATATGCTAAATATACGCTCGGCAAGACATACATTGAAGGCTTGCTTTTGCTACAAGATAAAGCAGAAGGTTTGAAGCTTGTTACTGAGTCTGCCGATGCGGGTTTTACAGGTGCAGAATACCTACTTGGAAAGATTTTATATAAGGGCGAAATTGTAAATCGAGACACTAAAAATGCCTTATATTATCTTGAAAAGTCAGCAGAAAAAGAGAATGAATATGCCACGTATTTGGCTGGTAAAATACGGCTTACAGAACCTGACTTTAAGAACATTCAAAAGGCAATAAAGCACTTTGGAATAGCCGCTAAAAACGGTAATTCTTATGCGGAATATCAGCTTGGAAAGTTATATATTTTCGGCAAAGAAATCGAAAAGGATTACGATATTGGAATGGAATATCTCAAAGCTTCGGCAGAGAAAGGAAACCAATATGCTGAGCAGTTAATACACAGTATTGAAAATAACCGTGACTGGTCCGCAACAATAGGTATCATTAATTTGCTTTATCATTTGAGCAGAACTCTAAGAAATAAGACCGAAGATAATAAGGGTAAATATAGCGGGATTGACCGTAAACTTAAAAGGAAAATTGATGAGAAAAAGCAAGCTCAAGGCTTGCGCATATGATTTTGCAAAATCGTTTTTATTTCTTGACAAACACTTAAAAGCAAATTACAATTTTTATATAAAACTTTGTGATGGAGTTGTTTGTGATAATGAAATATAATGATGGCGATATTATAAGATATGTTTTAGTTTCGTTTGCTTTTGGTAACCCTTCGTGGTATTACGATTTAGACGATGAAATAGAGGTTGGTGATATGGTTCTTGTTTCATACAGACATCAGGAACAACAAGGAATTGTATCACAGGTTGTACGGTGTGTATATCCGTATGTTGTTTATCCAATAAATAAAACATTGCCTGTTTTTGAAATAGTAAAAAAGGCTGAGAAAAAGTAATTATTTTAAATAAAAGCAGATAACCTACAGCGTAAAAACTGTAGGTTATTTTTATGTCCAAAAATCAACAGAAGGGAGAATGTTAATGTCAAAATTCATACCATATACACAGGAAGAAAAAGACAGAGCAAGTCAAACAAATCTTGTTGACTTACTCGAGCGTAACGGTGAAAAACTTAAAAAAGAAGGCAAAAATTATGTATGGGGAAGTGGCTCTGAAAAGGTAACTATCAGAGGTAACGTCTGGTATCATCAGTACGAAAGAGTCGGCGGTGAGGCAGTGGATTTTGTTAAGAAGTTTTATAATAAAACCTACAGGGAAGCAATGGAATATTTGCTCGGCAAACGAAATGACGGAGAGCTTATCAGAGCAGAACCTCAATTCCCTAAAGAAAAGAAACCTTTTGAAATGCCACCTAAAAATTCTAATATGCGCAGGGTTTATGGTTATCTGTTAAACGGCAGGGGAATAGACAGAGATGTACTTAATGCCTTTGTACATAAGCGACTTATTTATGAGTCTGCAAAGTATCACAATGCTGTATTTGTAGGTGTAGATAATAACGGAAAACCTGTTCATGTTCACCTGCGTGGAACAGTATCTAATAATGCTTTTAAAGGCAATGTGGAAAGTAGTATACCTGAGTATAGTTTTCATTGGATAGGAACAAGCGATAAGGTGTTTTTCTTTGAAGCACCGATAGATATGCTATCGTATATAACACTTCATAAACAAGGTTGGGAACAGCACAGTTATACGGCTGCTTGCGGTGTTTCCGACCTTGTTTTATTCAGAACTTTAAAAGACCATCCGAATATAAAAACTGCGGTTTTATGTGTAGATAATGACGAGGCAGGGCATAAAGCTATAAACCGAATAAGACCAAAATTAGAAGCGATAGGTGTAAAGTGTGAGACGGATTTATCTGTTCTTAAAGACTGGAATATGGACCTTAATAATCCCGATGAACCGCCTCATGTTCCGACTATCGGTCAAGTAATGTAGGAGGTGGTTATATGGGTGGACCAATATTACTTGTATTTGTTGCCGCCATAATGTTCTGTGTGCTTGGCGGTGTAACTTTATTATCTCATATCTATAATCTCAACAATATTAAATCTAAAACCGTAGGTGACGGTCAGCACGGTACTGCTCGGTGGGCGAGAAAATCTGAAATAAAAAAGATATACAGGCATGTGCCGTTTACACCTGAAAAATGGCGTAAACAGGCAGAACAAAAGCAGACACCTACTATGACAAGGGTGGCTTTAAAACGCAAAGAAAAGCCAATTGAAGAAGCATTGCCACAGGGAATTGTAGTTGGTTGTACCGGAGGCAAACTCGGTACAACCGCTATGATAGATACAGGTGATGTCCATGCACTTATGCTCGGTGCTGCAGGTGTCGGTAAAACTGCTTATTGGCTATATCCCTGCATAGAATATGCATGTGCTAGCGGAATGAGTTGGTTATCTACTGATACCAAGGGTGATATTATGAGAAACTACGGTAGGATTGCAGAAGAAAAATACGGTTATAACATATCCGTAATAGACCTTCGAAATCCTACAAAATCTCACGGTAATAACCTATTGCATCTCGTGAATAAGTATATGGATTTATATGCTGAAAAGAAAGAACTGATATATAAAGCAAAGGCAGAAAAGTATGCAAAAATTATATCCAAGACAATTATTTTATCAGGAACCGATGCGTCATCCTTCGGTCAGAACGCATACTTCTATGATGCGGCAGAAGGATTGCTCACGGCTACTATATTGCTTGTAGCTGAGTTCTGTCCGCATCAAAAAAGACATATAGTTTCGGTATTTAAAATCATTCAGGAACTGTTGGCTCCTTCAAGAACTAAAGGTAAAAATCAGTTCCAACAGTTAATGGAATTGCTTCCAGATGACCATAAAGCAAAATGGTTTGCAGGCGCGGCACTTAATACAGCAGAACAGTCAATGGCATCGGTAATGTCAACAGCACTTTCAAGATTAAATATGTTTCTTAACTCTGAGCTTGAACAATTGCTATGTTTTGATACAAAAATTGATGCGGAGAAATTTTGTAATGAGAAGTCAGCAATCTTTGTTATACTTCCGGAGGAGGACCCAACAACCTTTTTTATGGTATCGCTAATAATACAGCAACTGTATCGAGAAATACTTGCAGTTGCGGATGAAACAGGCGGTAAATTAAAGAACCGTTGCATATTCCTGTGTGATGAGTTTGGAACCTTGCCGAAGATAGAATCTGCTGAAATGATGTTTTCTGCATCACGCTCAAGAAGGCTTCAAATAGTGCCTATAATTCAGTCCTTTGCACAGCTCGAAAAGAATTATGGTAAAGAGGGAGCAGAAATTATTGTAGACAATACACAGGTTACTATATTCGGTGGATTTGCACCAAATAGTAGCTCGGCAGATACGCTCTCAAAAGCACTCGGTAGCAGAACTGTTCTCTCAGGTTCGGTAAACCGTGGCAAGAACGATCCGTCACAATCCTTACAGATGATGGAAAGACCTTTGATGACACCGGATGAGCTTAAGTCTCTGCCTAAAGGACATTTTATTGTTATGAAGACAGGTGTTCATCCAATGAGAGTAAAACTTAAATTATTCTTTAAGTGGGGAATACAGTTTGATAAGGATAAGCCCTATGAGGTTAAGAATAACAAAGACAGAGAGGTAGAGTATGCTGAAAAGCAAGAGATAGTTGACGGTATAGTAGCAAAGTATCATCCTGAATGGGTTGAATCTGAAAAGGCTGAATCCAAGGGATATGAAAGCGGAGGTCAGGCTCAGGTACAAAGTGAATATAATCAGCCTGCCAAAATTCTTGAAAAGATTACCGAAGGTAGAAAAGACAAGGATGGAAAAGGCGGTTCAGGAAGAATGTTACAGGAAATAGCACCACATAACAGAATGTCAGAAACAGAGGTGAATAGTGATGGGCAGACTTGATTTTTTATACAATACCGACCTGCCACACCGTGCTGTATCTGTTTATACATATCTCTACGACCGAGCTAACAAGCAAGGAGAGTGTTGGCCTGCGATACCTACCATTGCCAAGGATTTAAAACTTTCTCCATCAACTGTTCGCAGGGCAATAAAAGACCTTAAAAAAGAGTGTTTACTCGAAACAGAACAGCGTTACCGAACTAAAGGAGGCAAGAGCAGTTTGCTCTATAAAATGCAGTCTAAATAAAAATATACCACCTACTACCAAGAGGGTGTTATACCCAAATGGTGGTAGGTGGCACCTGTCATGATGATAGGGGAAAGTGAATATCCCAATACGAGGATATTAGAATGGGAAATAAACATACAAATTAGTATATTTTTGATGTTAATAAAATAGTTGGAATTGTTTTCTTTTCAATTCTAAGAGTGCAATTTGAGGTGGAGCTTTTATCAAAAATAATGTCATTACTTCAATAAAGAGTGATCTGTGAATGCATCTTTTGTGCTATAAAACTCTATACCATTCAATATATAATTCTTCATATTTAATAGACAAGTAGCAATGGCAATTTCTTCGTCGGACAGTCTTGCGTTTTTAAATGGGTTTTCATATAAAACTTTTCCGTTACCTGTTATGTTTAAAAGGGAAAATCCATCTAGACTCTCTTCTGCACCAAAGCAGTTGCGTATAATTTCAAACGAGTGAGGAAGACCGTCTTTAAGATAAGTACAAGTGTTGTTAATAATTTCACCTTTTGTACCGCGAATAACTATTCTGGAAGACCTTATATCAGAAAAATATTGTTCGAAATTAAAATCATAAATTGCTGTCTTGGTTCCAAAATCCAAAACAGTAATTTTTTCTTCCGAATCAACCATAGCAGGCGCAATGTGACCTGCACGGCAATTATATCTTGTTAGTTTATCAGGTAAAGTTACAGTGGTTTTGGTAGGCACTTCATCTGCAATACCAAGGAAAAATCGTATAAGGCTGGCTGCGTGATAATCGTGGCAGCAGGAAAGCTGTACCTGATGAACTTCGCCTAAAATTCCGCTGTCAATTATTTTTTTATATGCCTGATTTCGTGGCATAAAATGAAACTGTTCTGCAACTTGAATTTTGCCTTTTAAGTTATTAGTAGAAACTGGTGTTTCGGTTAAAACAGGAACACCTTTATCGGCTAACATTTGTGCTGTTTCGTTGATAGAATCTTTATTAACGCAGGATACTATAAAATCAAAATCGGTATTTAATAAATTTTCTAAATTGTCAAAAATCGGGACATTATATTTTTTTGCAAATTCTTGTCTTTTGCCTTCATTTCGAATAAAAATTCCCGAAACAGAGAATGTATCAGGTACGAGAGTAGCGATCCGCAAATAAAACTCTGCTCTCCAACCTGCACCAATAATACCGTATTTAATCATATTTAGTCCTCCAAATAATTTTTTTGTACTTCTTTTCTGTATTTACCAGGTGTTATCCCTGTAATTTTTTTAAAAATCCTGCTAAAATATTGTGCACAGCCGAATCCACAGTTTTGTGCTATAAAATCAAGATTTTTATCAGAATCCCATAACTGTTTTTTCGCCTCTGTAATTCTACAATCAATCAAGTAATCGTGTGGAGAAACACCGCATGCATTAGTGAAAATATTGTGAAAATATATAGGGCTTAAATTTACTGAATCTGCAATATTCTTTAGATTTATAGAATTTTTATAATTGTTTTCGATAAAACGTTTGGCATTGGATATGATTTCGTAATTTTTACCGCTTTGGAGATTCGGTATTTCAGAATCGTAGAGAACGAGATTTATAAACGATAATAAACGACTATATAGTAATAAATCATTATTTCTATTTTCGTTTAAAAGGATTATTTCATCTAACTTTTCTATGATTTTTTCAGGGTGACTGCTTCTGAAATATTCGGGAGCATTTAATAATCTTTCAGCTATTTCTCCTTCCGCAGAGAATTTTAGGTACATTGTTTTGAACGGTAGGTATGTGTACCTTAT
>JAFYKZ010000015.1 GCA_017537365.1 Clostridia bacterium | reverse complement strand
GTTTTCTGTCGATTCGGTTTTATCGTTTTTGCTTGAATTGTTCGTTTGGTTTGTGCCTGTCGAAGCATTTCCCTTTGAATTGTCGGGTTTACTCTCGCCCGAAGCTGTGCTGTTCAAGCTTGAAGCTTGTGAGTTTTCACCATTGTCGGTAATGTATTTATTTGAATCATCCCCACACGCAGAAAAAACACAAATAATTAAAACAAGTGAAAGTGTTAACCCTAAAAATTTTTTCATAAAATTCACCTCATACTTAAATTATAGCTGTGAAAACAAGAATATGCAAGGTGTTATATTCCCACCGTAGAGACGCCTTATCTCTCCAACTCAAAATAATCACCGCCTATTTTATACAACCTGCACTCACCAATTTTCTTCGTAAAGCATGGCAGGCACAACATCCGTCCATCCAATATAAAAAGCCGTAGCGTCGCCAAAATCATTTAGCAACAAAAAATATTTGCAAGAAAGCATTATATCATTTGGACAATATTTTTGAGCCAAAGCTTTTCGCTCGGCGGGCTTATAATAATCCTCCGCTCCATAAAGGTGTAGCGTTTCATGTGCAACCACAGAAGATTGCCATCCAACGGGCTCGTAACCTGTGGATTCTGCATCATAAGCAAACATTAAAACGTGCTCTGCTATATCTACATCTGATCCGCGCTTTGGGTTTAATGCATATGAGCCACCCTCTTTATTAAAAACACAATAACAAATAACTTCGGTGGAATATTTTTCTTCATATTTCGATATAAAATCCTTATCGCTTTTATATCCCAAACTTCGCGCCGCTGTATATAATGTATCTATTGTGGCATATCCAGACGCTTTTATATCTTCCTCGACCTTGTCGTCGTAGTATATAGAAGAATGAACTTCTTCAATTTTAAGGTTAAGGGATATTCCAAATTTTTGGGCCGAATCTTCTAAAAACTTCAAACCGGGCTTGATTTCTTTTTCAGTAAAGTTGTTAATTTCTGCCGCTGTCCAATTGCTTTCAAAATCATCCAAATAAAAAACAATAACCGTAATATCGCCGCTCAAATCCCGACAGTTACCCAAATCATAATCCGGACGCAGCTTATTCACTCCAACCAATTCCTCGGTAGATTCTTTATCTTCGTTTTGATTAAATTCTTCCTCTTTTGATACAGTTTCGGATTCATTAGAAGAATTTGTTTCGTTAGAAGAATTTGAGTTGTTAGAAGAATTTGAGTCAATAAAAGAATCTGATTGGGCAGAAGAATTTGTTTCATTTAAAAAATCTTCTTTTATATCGTTCAAATAATTTGGGTCAAAATCTGAAACGCTTGAATTTTTGTCAGAATTGGTGCTACTTGTATCTATTGGGGTAGAGTTATGTTCGCTAGAAGCATTATTATTTGTAATATATTGTTTTCGGTTATCATTACAAGCGGAAAAAACGCAAATAATTAAAACAAGTGAAACTGTTAAACTTAAAAACCTTTTCATTTTATCCACCTCTTAAATATAAGATACTATGGTAATTATATTATACTAACAAAAATTTATAATGTCAAAGCGTACTTTTAAAACCGTTATATTTTCTTCATACTATACTTTCCACTTTTGCACTCTTAAAATATGCTTCCAAC
>JAFYKZ010000014.1 GCA_017537365.1 Clostridia bacterium | reverse complement strand
TCGCAAACCCCGACCGCGCAAAACAGGATTTCCTTCCTCTCTGCCGTCAACCTTCCGCCCGTGGCTCGAACAAGAATTTGAAACCGTCCCCGATGCACTCACCGTACCACAAGTCATCGCTACTACGGGCTACATCGATAACACCGTCAACCGCTGGCTCCGCCAAGGTCACCTGAAGTCCGTCCAAACCCAAACCACAAAAATCATCCCAAAACTCTGGCTCATCGACTTCTACTGCTCCCACGCCTACACAATAACAAATATGTCAGAGAAACATATAAAACTCCTACAAAAGTTCTTTAAACAAACTGGCGGCAAGTAACCCTTGCCGCCATCGCCATTTATTGGTTTTAATCAAATATAAAAAATCTGCCATTATAAGTTGGAAAAGATTGTTTGAACAGTTCCTTATAGTCGCTGTTGGGAAGATAAATACACTCAATATCTTCTATGTTAAATAACACATTTTTTAGACAACGCCATTCACGTTCCATATAATAATTATCTGGATGATCATCTGGCAGTGTGGCATCGTATAGTTTTACATATGCCATTTGGGTAGCAATTCCTTGAATAAGAGAGAAAACAAGCGGGTTATACTGTTTATTAAAAAAAGCCTCTCTAATATTTCGATCAAATAAGCCAAGAGCTTCTTCTAAACCGTTTTGTTTCATATTGAGGGCTAATGCATCCGGGGCAGCTCCAAGTTGTAGCAGTGGAAGCAAATTGCATGCCAAGGTAAGAATATATGGAAAATATTCAGCTGGCACACGTGGTGTGGATGATTGTCCTCCGCTTCCGCCGTCGCCGCGTTCAGCAACTAAATAATTGTTTGGAACATACATAACTGGACGGGCACCTTGCTCGGCGATGAATTTTTTATTAAAACCAATTCCAAAACGACTATACTTATTGATATGTATTGATAAAGCGTTATCTGGAATATCACAAAAGCAAACACAATCACATTCTCCAAAAACTTCTCCAACATTTTCGCAATGATAACCCAACTGAAAGAAACTTTGAGGATTGTCCGGATGTTCCAAACTGGCTATTAAGCGTTTGCCTTCAATAATAGTTTTTAATAGTTCAAAGCGTTCGTTATCATTTTCTCTTGAACGTCCAACAAAGTGACATAATAGATTTGATGTATATTGCCCCATAAATCTTCCTCCAAAATATTCTAAATACATTTTATCATAAAATTAAATTAAACTCAATCGTATTAGATATTATAGTTGCCACCTCTTTTGGCTATTTTTGCTTTCAAAACGTGTAGAAATACGCAAAACTAACGAAAGTAAAACAAACATTTTGTCAAGTAAAAATCGTTTTTACTTGACATTTTTAAAATTTTTGCATATAATAATAGCAGAGAAATTATGAGTAAAGGAGGTGCAGAATAAATGAAAGGCACTTTGGTTGTAAGAAATGCGCTCGAGGAATTCAAAGAAAACGAATTGATTATCGCATGTAAACTGTACAAAGAAAAACTGTCAAATCTAATCAGCGAAACAGCATATTATAAGACCTTACAAAGAATGTGTGAATCGGGCGAGCTTGTAAAGATCGCAAAAGGAACTTATCATTTGCCTAAAAAAAGCAAATACGGTATTGTTCCGCCGTCGGAAAAAGAAATCATAACAGCATTTACAGAAAATGAAACCGGAACGGTAGTTGGATATTCCTTGTATAATGCTTTAAACTTAACAACACAGATATCAAAAACGATTACAGTTATGTCTTCTGCTCTTGAAGGTTTGACAAAATCCATTCGCAACATTGTTGTTCAACAAGTGCCATTGGAGTTTTCTAAAGAAATCACAAATATGGTTCATGGATTAGAAGTTCTGCAAAACTTTAATTCTATTCAAGATATTAATTATTCTGCATTCTTAAAATATACGGAAGAATTGGCATCATCTTTTGATGTTGAAGCATTTAAAGAAATTGTCTCAACAAAGACTTATAAAAAATCAACCATAGCGTTTATGCAAGAGATTCTGAATCATTATCAGGTGAAAAATAATCTGAACGAATACCTATCTTCTCTATCAGAGTATAAACATCCCAGAATGGAGGAATTGTATGAAGCTGCACGAATTTCCCAATGAGTTCAAAGATTTAATATCAATTGTAGCCGCAGATAAGCATTTGCCCGAATCCGCTATAGAGCGAGATTATTACATTGTTCTGCTTTTGCAAAATTTAGCAAATAGCGAATATGCAGAGAAATGCGTGTTCAAAGGTGGCACATCGCTAAGTAAATGCTATCCCGGCTCTATAGAGCGCTTCTCTGAGGATATCGATTTAACTTTCTTAGGGATGGATGAAAGCGATAAAGTTTGCGACAAAACCATCAAAAAGATTGAAAAAGTAATGACCATAGGAGCTCAAACAGAGAAGATCGATGCGGAACGCTCTAATCGCAGTAAGAGTATGTTTGTGTGGTTTGGCGATAAGGCGAACCGTGTAAAGCTTGAAATCGGCAGTAGTGTTCGTCCGGATCCGTATTCTAAGAAAACACTTAAAACATATATTCAGGAATTTCTTGAAGAACACGATGGTGCTGACGATATTGAAAAATTTGGTCTTCAGTCCATTACACTGAATGTGCTTAATATTGAGCGCACTTTTGTTGATAAGTTGATGTCGGTGAAACGTCATGCTATTTGCGGTACAATTGAGAAAAAGGTTCGCCATATTTATGATGTCGCAAGATTGTTTTCTCTGTCGGAAATTCAGGCATTTCTTGCCGATAAGGACGAGCTTAAACGCTTGATTGATATTACCAAGCAAACGGACTCCTACTATCTTGAAAAGCGCAATATCAGTCAGGAATACAATCCTACCGGTGCTTATGATTTTAATTCTTGGAAGCATCATCTTAACGACGAAGTTCGCTCGACCTATGAAAATCTGCACAAGGAACTTCTTTATACCGACGAGCAACAAAACTTTGATGATGCAATGAATGCATTTTCGAAAATTAGTGATATATTAAGAAACATTAGCGAGTAAACACTTGCCAAAGGAGGTATAAATTGAGCAAAAATCCTTGGAGTTTTGAACTCCCTGACTCTTTTTTTGAAACACAAAAATTCTTGAAAAGTATATCGTCTTCTTTAGAAACACTAAACAAGATTAATCAAACTTTTTCAGTTTCTCAAAATTTATCTGGAGCATATGCAGCGGTTGCATCGTACCAATCGATTTTAAACAACGTTTATTCAAATAGTGCATTTGAAAATTTAGCAAAAAGTGCAACTATAATGCAATCTGTTCTTGCTAACATTCAAATTCCAACGGTCATTGATATGATTCCGACAATGGAAAGAATTCTTCCTATCATTGATACTTCTTGGAAAATCCCCACTATTGATTGGGACTGGATGGCTAAAACACTTGAAAATTATGACTATGAGCCAGCTGATGTTGAAGATGTTTTGACCGATGAGATTCGTGCGGAACTCAAAGAAAGTGCAGAAGAGGCTTTGCTTGCAAAAGACTCGCAAAAGAATATTGAGCAGAGGTACGGAGAATGGAAAGAAAAGCATCCATTATTAGCTGACATATATTTACTGATAATTGGTGCTATTTTGGGCTTTTTACTCGGTTTTATGCAAGCTCCTTCTTCGGCTACAACCACTAAAAATAGCAACGTTTATGAATTGCCATCTTCAACTTCGAACATAGTTGTAAACATTAATGTTGATCAGGATATAACTGTGATAAACGAAGTGCCCTATTACTATGAAGTGGTATACATTGATCCGGAAATTGGCGAAGAAAAGAAGGGTTACATATATAAACCAAATGTTGCGATACAAGAAGTTGAAACGGACGATATGGAACCATCAAATTCCGAATCTCAATGAATCATATTAATATGCACATATTGAAACCTCGGCTAAAATGAGTGAATCTCGTATTATAGCCGAGGTTTTGACAATTATCAGCATAGTAATTGCTTTTTTGCATCATATATGCTATAATGATGCTATAAGTTTGCATATTAGTTTAAAAAGGAGTAACCGTTGTGGAATTCAGTAAAACTGTTAAAGATATTCGAACGAGCAGTTTGTTGAGTCAAGAAGACTTCGCTAAAGAATTAAATGTTTCTTTTTCTACTGTTAATCGATGGGAAACAGGAAAAACCAAACCGAGTTATACTGCGTTAAAGAAGTTGAAGGCGTACTGTGAAAAAAGAAATATAGCTTTTGATACAGATGTGTTCTTTAATGTATAAGTTTTTAAACGATTTATTGAATGCGTGGAGAAAATTATATGAGTAAGTTGTTAGATATTATTGCTAATGAAACAGATGGCAAAAGTTTTAAGACATATAAATATGGTTTCGAGGGCATTGAAGTACCTCGTTTTGATTATGATGACCACAGGCATCATATTACGTGGGAAAAAATAGGAGAAACTGCCCCCGAAAACAAGCCTAAAAATTTAACGGAACAGGCAAAAATGGCACTGCAATCGCCACCATTATTTGCATATTTTCTTGATGGCTCTCGCAAAACTTACAAAGTTGATGATATGGCTTATCGAAATCAAGTTTATCCTATTATTGCAGGTCAAGTAGGTGTGGGATGTTGCACACGTGTAAATATGGACATGCAGCCGTTATACTACGAAAACACTCCTATGTTTGAAAGGCACTTGGTTGTCTCTCTTCCAAAGATAGCAAAAGCTAATGATTGGGATGATGACGAACTTGCATTTGAGCATTTGCGTAAAAAAATAAATGCGAGAAAAGATTTAACCGATAAAAATATAGAATTTGCAAAAATACTATCGTATGCTACAAATGTAGAAATTGGTGATAAGATTGAAAACAAGGGTATTGCTTCCATACAAGATTATATGATAGAGCGAGAAAAATACATGGTTGCAGAACTTGTAAAAAAAGGCTTTTTACTTCCTGATAAATATTTGATTAAAGATGGCTCGTTAGAATATCAGGTGCACGGGATAACCAACAAAAACGAATTGGCTCGCTTTAGAAATAACTATCAATTTGTAGTGGGCGTATCGAAATCGTTTAATCCCGAAAACTGCGTTGATAAAAATAAAAGAAATAATTCTAACTTAATTGCTCAATTACCCTTATATCATCGAACCCCAGTAAATATGTATTCGTCAGATCGAATCGGGGATATGCATTTTGCTGTTTGGTTTGTTCGTATTAGAAACTCAAAATACACGTTAAACGCTTTTGATGGTATATTGAAAATCGAAAAAATACTTGTTACTGATGAACAAATACAAAATGGTCTTGAGTCTGAAGAAGTAGACATGATTACAGCAAACATCATAAACGAACGCGCACCTGTATGTTATGGTGCTGATCGCAGATGGGCAAATCATTTGTATCCTGTATATATAACTGAAAGTTTCATAAAGAGTAAATATCTCGGAGAAAATATGTTCTTAAATCTTTTTTAAGTTTGGAGAGGAAATTATTATGGGAAAAATTATAGGTAAAATATTAGCAACTGAAAAGAATCCATCAACAATGGAAGAATTTTATTTTTGGACAAAACCGGAATTGATGTTAAATCCGTTCGATGTTGTCAAGGTGAATCATGTCGGTGAAAGTGTTACTTATGGTGTTATTGAGGAAATTTCCCATATTACCGATACTGCCAATTTTCTTTCGGACTATATTTCTAACGATTTTGGTGATGTTGATTCCCACCCAATTACACATAGGATAGGCATGAACTATGTTAAAGCTCGAATTATAGGAAATTCAAAAAATGTATATATTCCCGTTCTTAATGGTGAAGGGGTATACATAGCTGAAAAATCAGAAGTTTCAGATGCCTTAGGATTATCGACAATAAAAAACCCCGTTCCATGTGGATACTTGGAAATGTACCAAGGAGCTGAAGAAAGCGAACGTGTTAAACTTTGTGTAAATGTAGATTCTCGATATTTAATCGGTCCTGAAGGTGCTCATTTAAATATCTCTGGTATATCTGGCTTAGCAGCCAAAACTTCATATGCAATGTTCTTGTTAAAAGGTATTCAAGATAAATGCTTAAATGCCGTAGAACCCGACGACGATGAAGATGTTGCTTTTGTTATCTTTAATGTTAAAGGCAAGGATCTTCTTGCTATAGATGAACCAAACGAGTTCAATAATGAATCTGAAAAAGAAGAAACTTATGCTTTATATAAAGAACTTGGAATGACAACCAAGCCATTCCAAAATGTTCATTATTATTATCCCTATTCTACTAAAAATTCTTGGAATACATATTTAGAACCATCAGCTGTTGAACACAACATATCTCAAGGTAGGGCTCACATGTATAAATATGAATATAAGCAAGACAAACAGAACCTTGATTTAATGTTTGCAAGTCTTGATGACCCTACTATGACAATGGATTCTATCTTGAACTATGTCATTCAAAACAGAGGCAATTTTGGTGGATTGGATGACTGGCAAGAATTTTTAAAAGAAGTCAACGAATGTGGAAAAGCCGGAGCTTCAGGAGATAAAGAGATTAGTGTTTTAAGTTGGAGAAAATTCGAACGTATTGTTAAAAAATCAATTTACCGCAACGAAATCTTTAGTAATATAAAAAATGAAGATCGCGACACACGGATTTCTGACTCTTTAAAACGTATTAAAAAGAATGAAGTACATGTCATTGATATAGCTAAATTGAATGATGATATGCAGTGCTTTGTGTTCGGTGATGCTATTCGTGCAATTTATGATTTACAACAAGAAAAAGGCTTTGATGATGATTATACTCCGCCATCAAAGATTGTTGTATTTATCGATGAATTAAACAAATATGCCTCAAAAGATACGCCCAAATCTTCACCTATTTTAAGACAAGTTCTTGATATTGCAGAACGTGGTCGTTCATTAGGTGTTGTCCTTTTTGCGGCAGAACAGTTTAAAAGTGCTATTCATCCCCGTGTTACAGGCAACTGTTCAACTTTTGCTTATGGTAGAACAAACGCTATTGAAATAGCACAGAAAGATTACAGTTTCATTCCGTCGGTTTATAAGAGCATGATGTCGAGATTAAAACAGGGTGAATATATTGTTCAGAATCCTGTTTTCAGTTCACTCCTCAACATCAAATTCCCAAAACCGATTTACAAACAATTTAAAACAAAATAAGGAAGTATATACTATGGCATTTATAGGCAAAAATGCAATTGAAAATTTAACAACCGCTATGTATGAGGATTTGCGCATAATTTATCGAGAATATATTCAAAATTCTGCCGATTCCATTGATAAAGCGATTTCTCAAAACATTATAACTGCTGAACAAGCTCGTATCGATATTGAGATTGATGGAAAAAACAGAACAGTAACAGTATGTGATAATGGTCTTGGAATCAAAAGTGCTAAATTTAAGAAGATAATGAGTAGTATTGCAGATTCCGAAAAGGATCGCGGAGAAGAAAAAGGGTTTAGAGGAATCGGACGATTAGGTGGAATTTCATCCTGTGATAAATTGCGTTTTTCTTGTTCCGTTCAAGGAGAAAACATTGTTTCTGTATGTACTTGGGATGCAAAAGAAGTACGAGAAATTCTTGTTGATGCTAATAGAAACCCGTCTGCTGCCGATTTGGTGGATATGGTAACAGAGTATACACAATATACTTGTTCTGTTGATGATCATTTTTTCAAAGTTGAGTTGCTTGGTGTAGACGAAACATCTTTAGATATATTAGATGTAAACAGTGTAAAGGATTATTTGAGGGCAGTAGCTCCAATTCCTTATGCGGTTGGGTTTATGTATAAAAACAAAATTGCTGAGTTTGCACGCAAAAACGGTTTTGTTATAGATGAGTATCAGGTTTTTGTAAATGGCGAAAGACTTTTCAAACCATATACAAGCAATTTATATGAACCTAAAAATAATTCAAAACAAACCTATGATTCGATTATTGATATCGCCTTTGAAATTTTCACTGACAATAGTGGAAAAATTCTCGCATGGATGTGGTATGGTATCAGCAAATTTGAAAAACAAATTCCAGATATTAATCCTATGCGAGGTATTAGACTAAGAAAAGAAAATATACAAATAGGTAATGAAAACACATTTTCAGCCCACAACTTCTATGATGAAACAAGAGGATGCTTGTATTTTGTAGGAGAGGTGTTTGCTGTGAATTCAGATTTAATACCCAACGCAAGACGTGATTACTTTAATTTAAATACTACGTGCCGCGAATTTGAGCGTCAATTACGTCCCTTGTTTCATGATCGTTTTAAAAAGATATATCATTATGCAAACGACTTTAAGAAAGCTTTGCAAAAGCAAATTGACTTAGAGGTTTCTCAAACAGAATATGATGAGAAGTTGGCTAAAGGTGCATTTCTCGATGCTGAGGATAAAAAGAAAGCTGCAACAGTAATAGAAGATAAAAAAAGAGCTGCCGAAAAAGCTGCTCGTCTTCTCGAAACTCGCACATCAAAAGAAAAAGATGACGATGTTTTATCTAAAGTATATACTGCACTACGCACCGACTATACTGTTCCTGACGAAAAGAAGCCAAGTAAGGACGAAAAACCTCAACCTGCTGAAAATAAAAACAAACAGTATTTATCTCAATCTCTCTCAAAATATAACAAAAAAGAGCAAAAACTAATTAGCCGCATTTATGGCATTCTTAATGCCATTTTGCCTAAAGATATGGCTACTATGGTCATAAATAAAATACAGGAAGAACTGAGCAAATGAATCGACAGATACTTTTGGTGGAACCAAATTATAAAAATAAATATCCACCAATGGGGTTAATGAAAATATCTACATATTACAAAAATTTAGGAGATCACGTAACCTTCTTTAAAGGAAATCTCCAAGAGTTAGTTTTAGACGATACTTTTGAACTTTTGAAAGTTCAATTGTATGCCAATGATGATACGGTTTTTTGGGAATTGTATAAGCCACAGATATGCTTATATTTAAAAAAAGGACAGGTTTCTTCGTTAGAAGGCGTACCAGGATACGGTGATAATCCAATTATCACCGAATTATTCCGTTATTATCGACGTTTTTATTATAACAAAGATTATTTCAAGCCAGAATTTCGCAAATATGATCGTGTGGGTATAACAACACTATTTACATTTTATTGGGATATAACAATTGAGACCATCAATTTTGCTAAGCAACTCTGTAAAACTCCCGATGGCGTAATGGTTGGCGGTGTAATGGCTTCTATTCTTTCTGATAGAGTTGAAGCCGCTACGGGAATTAAACCCCATGTGGGGACTTTACATACTCCGGGAGAATTAGACGATGATAACGATATGGTCATAGATACTCTTCCGTTAGATTATTCAATTTTAGAAGAAGTTGATTACGAGTATCCAGCATCTAACGCATACTATGCATATATGACTCGTGGTTGTGTAAACAAATGCAAGTTTTGTGCTGTTCCAAAGCTTGAACCCACATATAAAGCTTTTTTACCTATATCAGAGCAAGTCAAAATTGCCGAGGAAAAATACGGAGCAAAAAGAGATTTGCTCCTACTTGATAACAATGTTTTGGCCTCCTGTAAATTCGATGAAATTATTGAGGATATTAAAAGTGCAGGGTTTTCAAACTACTCAACATATATAGCTCCTAATTTATATGAAATTGCCATTCAGAATTTAAGAACAGGGCAAAATGATAAGGGTTATATTAAGTCCTGCGTGAAACAGTTCCGCAAACTTATCGATAAAATGGGGCCTGATAAAGTTCAAGAGCTTTATGATCTTTTAAAAGATAATTATCTCTTGGAGGAATATACTGCCACTAAGAAAGCTATTTTGGACACTTATGAGTTTGTGCGCCCTTTCTTTGAAACCTTTTATTCAAGCAAACCGAAAAAACGATATATTGATTTTAATCAGGGTATTGATTCGCGATTAATAACAGATAAAAATATGGCTATGTTGGCAGAAGTTCCAATAAGGCCTGTCAGAATCGCATTTGACCATTGGAGTCTTCATGAAAAATATGAAAATGCCGTTCGCATAGCAGTAAGGAATGGGCATAAAAATCTTTCCAATTATATTTTGTATAATTTCGAAGATAAACCAGTAGAATTATATATGCGATTAAAATTAAATGTAGATTTATGCGAAGAATTGGACGCAAGTATTTATTCATTCCCGATGAAATATCATCCCATAGAAGATCCTGATTATTTTAGCAACAGAGATTATATCGGAAAGCATTGGAACAGAAAGTTCATTCGTACAATACAGGCTATTCTTAATTCTACAAAAGGAAAAGTTGGGAAAGGATATACTTTTTTCTGTAAAGCTTTTGGAGAAAACGAAGAAGAGTTTTTTAAGCTCCTTTATATGCCAGAGGCAATGATAATTTATAGATTCTATTTCGAGGAAATAGGGTTGACCCAAGAATGGTGGAATGCATATTCTGCGCTAAGCGATGAAGAAAAATCCATTATTAATCCTATAATTGAGCAGAATGATTTCCATGATATAGAATCGAAAACAAAGAATAAAAATGTCCTTAAAGTTTTGCAGTATTACACTATCAAACGTGAAGATGCAGAAAAGGTATTAAAACCGGCTGAAAAATAATTTAAAAGCGTCGTAGAAATGCGGCGCTTTTGCTTTTATATTGAAAAATCTCTGGACTTCGTGAAACCTTTGTGGTATATGTTTGTACTGCAAAGGAGGTGCTGATATGTCACGAAAAGTGAATACAATCAAAAAGAGCGGCTTCGCACCGATTGGTGTGGAGCCGCTCTTCTCTTATGGGGAGGTGCGAAAATGACAACACTTGAAGATTTATATTATGGAAACATAAGTCCGCACGAAAGGTATATTAAACAAGGGACGAGAGTGGATAAGCTCGTCAAGCTGATCTGCAAAAACGAAGAAGAACTCAATTCGGGGCTTACAGAGAAGCAGAAAGAAACCTTTGAAAAGTTTAAGGACAGTCAAAGTGAGCTCAACAGTATTACTGAGCGTGAAGCATTCAGTTACGGATTCATTCTTGCTACTCGAATAATGGTGGAGGTTATGCAAGGATTGGAAAATGTAGAAAATATTTAAAAACGAAGCAATAATAAAAAACACCCGCAAACTATCAGGGATTGCCCAATAGTTTGCGGGTGTTTTTTTGTAAACAAATTTTAAATTTTTAGTATTTAATTCGCTCAAACCGCGAAAAAAACGCCTATAAGATATGTAAAGATAAAAATAGGTTGTTAAATCAATATTTTTTTACCTTGTATAAGTATAGGGTAAAAATGAATTATTTGTAAATGTTTTTTAAAAGTGGTTGTAAAATTCCTAAAAATTGTTGCATTAGATAGGTAGAGGGGTAATGAAAAAACCTAGAAAGTTTAAATATTTTATAAATTTTTCAGATATATGGTTGTGAAACTTTTTTTAACGGCAAATAAAGTGAAAGAACTCTTTGAAGTAATATTGTTTCAAGAATGATTTTGTAAACAATCTTTGAATTTTCAATAAAAAAATTGCTCACCCTTCAAAAAAATCGCCTATAAGAAATGTAGGTGTTATAAAATTCAAAAAAATTATGGAAAAGAATGTGAGGAGGGTATTTAAAAACATTTTGTAAATTTTTGAAAATTTGGCTTGTTAAAATTGCAATTTAGTCCTTATAAGACATGTGAGGTGAAAATGAACTTTCTGTAAAAGTTTTAAAAAATCGGTTATAAAATTTTTAAAAATTGTGGAAAAGATAGGTGGAGGGGTAATTAAAAGTTTATGAATTTCAAAAAAGCGGGTTGTTAAAACGGTGATTTAGTACCTATAAGATGCAGAGGTTATAAATATTTTAAAAAGTGTGGCATTACATAAGTAGAGGGGTAAATAAATTAGCTACAAAGATAATAGATTAACCAGTGCACTAAATTTGAAATTTTTATAAACTTTTTAAATACTTGGTTGTGAAACCGATTGTTTGACGGCAAATATTATGAGGGGATTTTTTGTGAATAAAATGTAAATGTTTGTTTTTTAAATGCATAGCTTAGCCTGTTTTTTGGCTTAAAAAGTGAGGGGGTATTTAAAAACTTTTTGTGAATTTTTGAAAAACAGGGCTGTTAAAATCCAGATTTAGTCCTTATAAGACATATAGGGCAAAAGTGAATTATTTGTAAATAATTTTGAAAAGTGGTTGTAAAATTTTGAAAAATTGTGGAATAGAAAGTGGGAGGGGTAAATAAAACTTTATAACTTTTCTGTTTTCACAATTCATGAAAATTAAATTTTATTTGAAAGGTGGTGAGAGTATGTCAACAGAAAAAATCAGAACTATTAACGGTAAAGAATTAATGCAAATGGAGTTTTCACCTATAAGGTTTATTGCAGAAGATTTTATTCCACAAGGACTACACATCTTTGCAGGTATGCCGAAGGTGGGTAAATCTTGGTTACTGCTTCTTCTGTGTCTCAAAGTTGCACAAGGCGAAAAGTTTTGGAACTATCAAACCGAAAAAGGCTCCGTGCTTTATCTTTGTCTTGAAGACAGTTTTAACCGAGTGCAAATGCGGCTTTCTGAAATCACAGAAGAAGCACCTGACAATCTTCATTTTGCAATAATGGCGAACTCTTTATCTAATGGATTGCTTGAACAAATAGATTTGTTTCTCGCAGAGCATCCTGATACGAATTTGATTGTTATTGATACCTTGCAAAAGGTTCGAGACGGTACAGGCGATTCAAATTACTATGCAGGTGATTACAAAGATATCGGTGCATTAAAAAGTATCGCGGATAAAAACGGAATCGCAATTCTTGCGGTGCAACACCGCCGAAAACAAAAGAGCGATGACCCTCATATTTCAATAAGCGGTTCGACAGGAATGACAGGTGCGGCCGATGGAAGTTATGTTCTTGTTCGCCCTAACGAAAAAAGCAATGAAGGTAAGCTTTACATACGCGGACGTGATTTAGAAGAAAAAATTCTTAACATAAAATTCAACAGTGATTCTCGCGAATGGGAATTTATAAGCGGAGACACACCTATATCTGATGCAATGAAAAGCGATTCGGTAGTATCGGCTGTGATTTCATATCTAAAAGAGCATGGCGAATTTTTAGGACAAGCATCTGAACTTGCAGAAAGAATCAAAATTAATGTTAAGGGAAATGTTCTTACAAGAAAGCTAAACAACTATGAAAAGGAACTTAAAAAAATCGGGATTGAATTTGTTAAAAACCGTACAGGCGAAAAGCGTGAGTTACTTTTGGTTTATACGCCACAATGACGATATGACGGTTATGACGAGATGGTTGAAGCGTTCTAAAAGTCTTGTAAAAGCCTTTAAAACATTGGGATTTTCGAATGACGCTTAGGATTATCTTCCTATTTGCGTCATTATCGTCATTCCGTCACAAAAAACAAAAGGTGTTCCCCTCACCCTTTTCTGCCCGTGTGAGAGCGTTGCTCGCCCTGTGTGGCGAGATTAAGAAAAAGACGGGTAAACACCCGAATTGGAGTATAAACGCAAATTTGAGGCTTTTTTTGAATACGCCTCTCTATTCCCAGACTTTAGTCTGGGGCAAGCAGAGCGTCGGGCTGTCCGCCTCGTCGCAAATGCTTCGATTCGGGCAGTAGCCCGAACCCACTATTAAAACAAGGAGTTGATAGATTGAGTGAAAAGCGCAAAAGAAATAAAACCCTTACGGTTCGTCTAACCGAAAAGGAGTATATCCAAATTCGCCGTAATGCAAAAAAGGCGCAAAAAAGTATTACAGATTACATAGTTGCTCTTTCAAATGAGCTACCAATTAAAATTTCGGAAGATGTCAAGCCATTACTTATTGAACTTAAGCGGATTGGAAATAATCTGAATCAAATTGCAATGAAGATAAATTCAGGAGCGTTTGATTCGTATAATTTCTGTGATGTAGTGGAACAGCAAAAGAAAATTTATGAGCAACTTTATGAAATTGCGAGGAAAGGGTGATGGCTACTGTAAATTATATTCGCGAGAGCAAGCAGACGATTAGCGCTATGAAAGGATTGATAAATTACTGCGTTCAGGACTTAAAAGTTAAAGATGAGCAAAGCGGGCGACGGCTTGTGAGCGGTGTGAATTGCAATGGAGAAAATGCTTTTAATGAATTTATGACAACCAAATATGCCTATAAAAAAGTTGACGGTTTTAACTTTTATCAGTATGTTCAGTCCTTCCATCCAAGCGAAAAAATCACTCCCGAACAGGTACATAAAATCGGTTTAGAATTTGCAGAAAAAGCATGGCCGGGGCACGAGGTTTTGGTTGCGACACACCTTGATGCTGAGCATATTCATAACCACTTTGTGATAAATTCGGTAAGCTTTGAAAGCGGATATAAACTCCGACAAAGTCCGACCACACTTAAAACTTTGCGATGCCTTAGCGATAACATATGTGCCGATTACGGACTCAGTGTGTTAAGACCTTATGAGCAAAAAGGCAGGAAGATTTCGAGCAGAGAATACCGTGCAAGAAGCAGAGGTTCAAGCTGGAAACAAGAGCTGATTACAAGCATAAATCATGCAATGTTTAAAAGTGGTACGCGGGAAGAATTCATCGAAAAAATGAAAGAACTCGGCTTCAAAATCAACTGGAAATCGGAAAGAAAATACCTGACTTTTACATGCCCTGGCGGTCAAAAATGCAGGGATATAAGACTTCACAATAATAAATTTTTGAAAGAAACCCTCGAGACAGAATTTAGGATAAGAGGTGAACTTTTAATAAAATTCCACTCGGATTTTTTTGATTTTGATGAGGCTTTTGATTCGTATTCTGTGACTGGTTGGGAGGAGTCAAGAAAAGCATATTTTAGTGCTTTATCGCTTGGATTTTTTGAAAATGAACAAGAAAAAGATGAGATTTTGAAACAGAATTATTTTGAAACTTTCGGTCTTGGTGCGCGAGGTGTTTTGGAATTTGCAAATATTTTCGATGACACTTCCGAAGACAGTGAGGAGTGCCGTAAAAGAAGAGAAGCGGAAGAAAACGGCGCAAATCTTGGTGCAATAATCGGTATTGCGGCGGGACTTATTTTAAACCTGAACGACGATAATTCCGGGGAATTACCGCAAGAACTTGAGGAGGAACAAAATGAAATTTGGCTACAAATGTAAAACGGATAAAAGGAAAAGTATCAGAGAAAGGAGTTCAAATGAATCACAGAAAATATATAACAATCTTCAAAAATGAGCCCGATATTTTAACTGTGCCTGACATTGTAAGGCTCTTAAGGATAGGCAAAAATTCGGTATATAGATTGATTAAAGAAGGTAAAATCAGCAGTATTAAGCAGGGTAAAAAAATCATTGTTCCAAAGACCTGCCTGATAGATTTTCTGACAAACGAAAAAAACTATCAATGATTTCCCTGAAAGTCCCGAATAATCTCTGGACTTATGAAGATGGTTGTGATAGTGTTGGTGTTGCCCGAGAAACCATAAGAAAGGAGCGTGAGTAAATGAAACGAATCACAGGACACCTGACCGAGAAAAACAAAAAGTGGTATGCGGTCATCAATCTATATGACACTGACGGTAAGCGCAAAGAGAAATGGCAAGGTCTGAATCTCGATGCGAACAAAGGTAACAAGCGCGAGGCGGAACACCGCCTCCGCCAGATCCTTGAACAATACAACACCGATGATCTTTACAAGCGCGAAAACATGTCCCACGCCGACAAAGAGCGTAGCCGAGTGGCGCATATGCAGGTGGCAGATTACCTTCCCGAGTGGTTGGAGTCGCACAAGGTGAACGTATCGGAAACCACATACGAAGGTTACAAACTGATGATACAGTCGCGAATGGTTCCGTTTTTCCGTGAGTGCGGCGACCTCAAGGTCAAGGATATTACGGGTGATGAAATCAACGATTACTATATCCGCATCCGAGGTGACGGACTCAAAGGCACCACCGCTCAACGCCATCACGCGCTGTTGCATCTTGCTTTCAAGTCGGCGGTCAAGCGAAGAATCATACCGAGCAATCCTGTTGAGCAAGCAGACAGACCGAAGGCTCAACAGTACATCGGCAAATATTATAACGCCGGTGAGCTGAAAGAGTTGCTTGACAAAACGGCGAACGACCCGATCCACATTGTAATCTTCCTTGCCGCTTACTACGGACTCCGCCGTAGCGAAGTGCTTGGACTGAAATGGTCTGCGGTTGACTTTGAAAACAAGATGGTCAGCGTAAATCACAAGGTGGTGCAGAACGATAAAGGTGTGGTCGGAATGGACGTTATGAAAACAAAATCTTCCTACCGAACCCTACCTCTAATACCGCAAGTGGAAGAAGTTCTCCTTGCCGAAAAGGAAAAGCAAGAAGAAATGATGCGGGTGATGCGCCGAGGTTACTGCAAAAAATACACCGACTACATCTGTGTAGATGCAATCGGTGAACTGATAAAACCAAACTACGTGACCGACCATTTCAAAGTGGTGCTGAAAGAACACGGATTAAAACCCGTCCGCTTTCACGATCTCAGGCACAGTTGTGCATCGCTACTTCTCGCAAACGGTGTACCGATGAAAATGATTCAGGACTGGCTCGGTCACTCTGATATGGGAACCACAGCCAACATTTACAGTCACATCGACAGCGAGAGCAAGAAAGCAAGTGCGATGGCAATAGGAACTGCTTTGGGGTAAAAGAGAAAACTCCTTGAAGGATAAAACCTTCAAGGAGTCCTGGGGTACCGAGCATACTTTTACAAATGGTATGGTAGATTAGTCTTTTTTGAAAGGCAATTCAAAATCAGTTTTTCCGCCTAAAATAGCAGCCATTGTTCCAATTGCAGCTATTGCAATAGTACCATATACAGCAAGATTAGACCATTTAAACTTTTTACCTTCCGAGTCTTTGGCTGACGCCATTTGAGCAACTTCTTTCATTTGTTCGATATAATACTTTCGTTCTTCAAAAGAAAGGTTGTCGTTATCTAAACACTTTTCAAGCGCAGTTTGAACTCTATTATAAAGAGCATAGCATTGGTTAGCACTTTCTTTATCATCTTCAAAAGATTTGTCAATTACGCTTTTTATATCTTTAAGTGCATCCATTGTGGATTTAGCAAAATCCGGAAATTGCTCTAAAGCTTTTTTCGCAACTTCAGGGTCCATATCTTGAATAAGCGATGCAAAAGACATAACATTATCTTTCGATAAATGTCTAAAATCTGGAATGTTTAATTTTTCAAGCACTTGCGCTTCCGTAAGTTGTTTAGCCATGATAATTACTCCCTTTGTAATTTATATGTTTATTATATCGTAAATTGTTCTTTATTGCAATAAAATAAAAAAGAGTGTTCATAATTTTCTCATTATGAACACTCAATTGGCGCAGACGGAGGGATTCGAACCCTCGTCCCTCAGGGGGCATCATGATTTCGAGTCATGTCCGTTATGACCACTTCGATACGTCTGCATATAAAATTGTAAAGGCAAAGCCTAATTACCAAAATGCGAGAAAACTGCGAGATGCGGTTTTCCGAAAGTGCATAAGCACATAGCGTAAACGCCGATAAACAGCGGAGTTTCAAAGATAGGTGTGTGACAGACCCGACTATGTTTCGAGTCATGTCCGTTATGACCACTTCGATACGTCTCCAAATATATCAATAGCTTGAATGCTACCAAAATATTATATTAAATTAAAGTGGTTTTGTCAAGATGAAATTATATTAAATAAAGGCCTGATTTGAGTAAAACAAAGTGGTTTTCTCGGACGTTAACATATTGCAAAACGGGTTCTTCAAAGCTTTCGTAATCGAAAATCGTATAATTCTTTAAATCAATTTGAACCAGATTATTAGAGCCTGAATTGCTAACCATAGCTTTATCGCCCTCTAAAAACATATCGCAGGGCTTATCAAATGGAGAACGGTTGCCGCCTATTCTAAGTTCCTCTCGCATAGTTGCGAGATTATATCTTAAAAGAACATCGCAATCGGCATAGCATGCCCATAAAGCGTCGTTATGAAGCAGTATATCCGACGGGGTACATGAACGGTAAACAAGACTTCCTGTCCAAATCGGCGAACCGTCATTATCGAGAAGCTTGGCGGTACCGTCGCTTAGCAATAAAAACACCTTACCGTTTGGCAAAACTATTGATTTTGTTGTTATATAGTTATCGCAATTATTAATAACAGCTTTATAGTTATTGCCGAATTTGGTTATAAGATATATGTTTTTGGCAATATTGGTAAAACGGCCGTTGTCAAAAGAAATCATTTTATATGCTACAACAACATTTTCTTCTAAAACTTCCTTGCAATAAGAAAATATTATTCCGTTAGGAGTTGGCAAAATTTCATAAACCTCGCCTGCAAAAATCTGTTTCATAATTTTAATTCCTATTCTATATTTAATGCTTTTTGGCTTAACATTTTGTTAGCGGCGAGAAGCACGCCGGTTTTTGCACTGTGGAAATTAAGACCGCCCTGCATCCAAGCAGCATAAGGCTCTCTTAGAGGTCCGTCTGCCGAAAGCTCGATTGAAGCGCCTAAGGTGAAAGCACCTGCCGCCATTATGACTGGGTCTGTGTAGCCTGGCATATCCCAAGGTTCAGGCACAACAAAAGAGTCCACAGGAGCACCGCTTTGCATACCCTGACAAAACGCAACAAGACCTTCTTCGCTTCCCAGTGTTATACACTGGATAATATCTCCGCGTTTTTCGGTAGGAGAGGGGGTAACGGGGAAACCTAAAAGTTCAAAGAGAGAAGCGGTGTAAATAGCGGTTTTTAAAGCCTCACCAACAACATGAGGTGCAGAAAATAAGCCTAGATACATTTCGCGACTATGACCCAAAGTTGCACCGATTTCTCTGCCAACTCCTGCGCAAGTCATTCTAACGGCGCATTTTTCAACCAAATCATGTCTGCCTGCGATATAACCGCCTGTTTGGGCGATACCACCGCCCGGGTTTTTGATTAGCGAGCCTGCAATTAAATCTGCACCAACATCGCAAGGCTCTTTTTTCTCTACGAATTCGCCGTAGCAGTTATCAACCATAACGATGCTTTCAGGAGACACCTCTCTGACCGCGTTAATTATCTTTTCGATAACCGAAATAGTAAGACTGGGTCTTGTGCTATAACCGCGAGAACGCTGAATATAAGCCATTTTATAAGTGTCTGATTTAAGAGCTTCTTTTATACCTTCAATATCAGGTGTACCGTCGGGCAATAAATCAACCTGAGCATATTTAACGCCGAAGTCTGCCAAAGAGCCGTCTTCAACATTATCAATGCCGAAAACACCTGTTATAGTGTCATAAGGTCTGCCGGTAAGACATAGAACCTTATCTCCAGGTCTTAAAACACCAAATAATGCTACTGCTAAGGTATGGGTTCCTGAATTAAATGAATAACGCATTAAGGCGTCCTCAGCACCCATACATTCTGCCATGATTTTTTCTAAAATTTCTCTGCCTCTGTCGTCATATCCGTAACCGGTTGAGCCTGCCATACTAGCCTCGCTGACACCGTTTTTTATAAAAGCAGAAAGCACTTTGAGTTGGCAGTATTCGGTAATATCATCAATTTCCTCAAAGGCTTTTGATGCGTTTTCCAAAGCTTTTTTATCATAATCTAAAAGTCTTTTATCTATATCAAAAAAGTTAGTAACATTCATTTGTTTTTCACCCAATATCCTGAATAATAAAGTAGTTTAAATCCGTTTTTTTCATAAAATCCTAAAACTTTATCTCGGCAACAAACTAAAAGTTCGCGCGAGAGGTTTTTTGCCATAATTCCGTTAAGAGCAATACTTCCAAAACCTTTTTCTCTGCTTGCTATTCCGTTTATAATAGCAAGGTTTCCTGAATTGAAACTGATAGCGGCACATTTATTTTCTATGCCGAAATAGTTAGCATAGCCCTTGTTTTTTCTGCGGCAATAATCGACCGCAAAATAAGGGTATTCGGGAAGAGAAAGTCCCTTAGTATCAAGCAGATTATAAAGCTTATCGCTCGAAAGCTCGTCCGACTCTATACTGTTTTCAACATCGCAAAAGCGGTGCATAACATTTATTCTTTCGTCGGGCTTGCGGTTTATACCGCAGAGAGTTTTATAATCACTGTAAATACAAACAGGGGATAAAACCTCAACAAATTCACTTAGTTCCTCTAAATCGGCTCCGTTATTAAAAATAATCATATTGCCGTCGGTCATAGATATAACCGCTTTATCGGTATTCTGACACCAAAATAAAACATTAGTATCATCTTTATAACTGTCATACAGGCATTTGATTTTAACAAGCTCGGCATTTAATAAGTTAAACTCCGGGATTTGTTTTACAAGGCAAATCATTTGGTTTCACCCGATAAAATTTTATCCATCATAAAAACAGCTAATTTATATGCGTTTTCACAGTCTCTTAAATCGGCAACCGAGGAGTTGGTATGAATATATCGGCAGGGGACAGAAATGGCAAGGGTTTTAATGCCCTCGCGAGAAAGGTGGATAGCACCTGAGTTGTTTCCTCCCGCAACCGCTCTTTTTGGTTGACATAATACTTCGCTATTTATGGCAAGATTATATAAATCGCGGTCGTATACAGTAGCTCTGTCCATAAACGAAATGGCAGGACCTTCACCTAAATTGCAAACAGTTTCACTATCGCTGACACCTGAAATATCGGCGGCAGTTGTACCTTCAAGGACTAGGGCATATTCAGGGTCTAAACTGAAAGCGGCGGTTTTGGCACCTCTAAGACCTAATTCCTCTTGCACCGAGAAAGAAGCGCAAAAATCGTAATTCTCATATTCTTTTATAAGCTTTATTAAAATTGCGCAACCAATACGGTCGTCAAGCGCTTTTGATAAAATTTTAGAGCCTATTTGCTCAAAACTTCCGCAAACCACAGCGCTATCGCCAACCGATACAAGCTTTTCGGCTTCTTCTTTACTATTAGCACCAATATCAATATAAAGAGTATCAGTTTTCGGCAAGGTTTTAGCCTCATCTTTACCCAAAAGGTGAATCGGTTTTCCGCTTATAACACCCGAAATTTCGCCGTTTATACGCACTTTTTTAAACATCAAGGTTGCAGTATCAATACCGCCCACGATGTTGAATTTCAAAAATCCCTCAGAGGTGATAGAGGTTATTATAAGACCAACCTCGTCCATATGCGCGTCAACCATAAGTTTTTTTGAAGCTCTGTTTTTACCCTTTTTTAAAATCAAAAGGTTTCCCAGCGGGTCGGTTTTATATTCGCAATAATCTTTAATTTCCTGTATTATGAATTCCCGAACTTTATTTTCGTCGCCCGAGATACCGTCAATTTGGGTGAGGGTTTTGATAAGTTCAGTCATTCATAACACCTCCCGAAAGGATATATTCTATTAAAATTTTGGAAACATTTTTAATATCCGAAACCGAAATGATTTCAGAATCGGTATGCATATTTCTTAGCGGAATAGAAAGGGTGCAGGTTTTAACACCGTTTGCAATAACGGAAATTGCGTCGGCATTAGTTCCTGTATTTTCACCTAAGGCTTCTAACTGATATGGAATATTGTTTTCCTTTGCTAAACTAATTAGTTTTTTAGAAATTTGGCGGTTAAGAGAGGGAGAAATTCCTATCATACCACCTTTTGCTAAAACTCCTGATTCCTCAGGATTTATACCAATACCGTTACCGAAGCTTACATCTATAACAATAGCCTCATCGGGATTTATATTAAAGGTTGAGGTTTTAACCCCTCTAAGTCCCAATTCCTCCATATCGGAGAATAAAAAGGCAACATTAAAGGGGAGAGTTTTATCCTTTAACTGCTCTGCAACCTTTAAAAGTGTAACTGCGCCTGCGCGGTTATCAAAAGACCTACCGCAAAGCTTATCTCCATAAAGCTCTTCGGCAGTTTCATTAAATGTTACATAATCACCAACCGAAATTATATCTTTGGCTTTATTTCCAAGCAAGGTATCAAGCTTTATTTTAGAAATATCCTCATATTTTTGCTCTCCTGAGCTTAAATGAGGGGGAGTAGAGCAAAAAACGGCGGTTATATCTTCTTTTCCGTGAACAGTTACTCTGCGAGCGGGGAGAGTTCTTATATCAATACCGCCTGATTTTTGGACCGTTAAAAAGCCTTTATCGTCAACATCAGTTACTATCATAGCGATTTGGTCAATATGAGCGTCAAGCATAAGAGTATAATCGCTATTGCCCTTTAAAAAACCAACAAAGCTTTGGTCTTTTAATCTTTTAACCGTCATATATTGGCTTAGTAATGCATAGCAAAAATCGGCGCTGTTTGTCATATTGCCAACGCTATCACAGTTTGAAAGCGCAAAAAGAGTTTCTTTTATATCCATTAAAGCTTCATCACCAATTCTTTGAAATAGTTTCCTCTTGCCATAAAGTTCGGGAATGCATCGAAGCTAGCGCATGCAGGACTAAGGGTTACTATATCGCCTGATTTAGCCTGAGAATGAGCCACCTCTAATGCTTCGGCAATATTTTTAACCTTAACTATTTCGGGTTTACCTTTGTAATTTTTATCGCGTTTAACCGCTTCTTCTATTTTTTCGGCAGTTGTTCCGCAAAGATATAGCTTTTCAACCTTTTCTAAAACATAAGGAACCATTGGCTCAAAGGGGATTTTCTTATCGTATCCGCCTGCAATTAAGTGGATTTTTTGGTTGAAAGCTTTTAAGCAGGCAATAGTTCTGGTTGGACTGGATGCGATAGAATCGTTATAATATTTAACGCCGTTTACCTCGCGTACAAATTCTATTCTATGCTCAACACCTGTAAAATCGTGAGCTACTTTTTTAATGGTGTCAACACCAACATAACCCCAAACAGCAGTAATCGCCGCGAGATAGTTTTCAACATTATGGTCGCCCAAAATGGTGATTTCGCTTTTATGCATAATCGGAACATCAATGCCTCGGTAAGCCATGTGGAGATATCCCTTATTATCAAGCCAAGCACCATTTTTAAGCTTCTTTTCCATACTAAAACCTAAGGACTGACCTCTGACAAATGCACGGAAACTTTCAGTTATTTCGTTATCACGATTAAGAACCGTTCTTGAAAAAGCATTTTGATGCATTATAACATTTTTCTTAGCTTCAACATATTCGTCCATATCTTTATGGATATCCAAATGATTTGGAGCAACATTAGTAACAACCGCGATATCGGGACTTTTTCGCATAGAAATCAGCTGGAAAGAGGAAAGCTCTGCAACAACAAAATCCTCTGCGGTTATGTTTTCAATTTCAGGTAGCAAGGGTTTTCCGATATTTCCGCCAACAATAACTTTTTTGCCCTCTGCTTCGAGCATTTTTGCGATTAAGGTGGTGGTTGTGGTTTTACCGTCAGAGCCTGTAACTGCAAAAACAGTTGCAGGGCATAGGTCAAAGAAAACCTCCATTTCGCTTGTAACCGCAATACCTTTTTTGCGAGCGGCTTCAAGCTCAGGCATATTAAAGCTCATACCGGGAGTTCTGAAAATAATATCAACCTCTAAATTATCAAGGTAACCGTCGCCAAGCTTAAGTCTCGCACCTGCTTTTTCAAGTGTGTCTGCCAAATCACCGATAAGCTCGCGCGAACGGCGGTCGCAAGCATAAACCTTAGCGCCCTTTGAAAGAAAATCTAAAATAAGCGGTGTGTTGCTAACACCAATACCGCACATAGCTATTTTTTTGCCTTTAATTTGTTCGAAAAATTTTTTGCAATCCAAAATAAAACACTCCCTCAATAAAGGTAATATTAACCTAATATAATATTATATCTAAATAATGGTAAAATATCAATAGTATAATGCGCAATAAATTTATTATTTTTAAATTATAAAATTTTTATAGACTTTTTATAAGTTTTGATATATAATGAATCTGTTATTATTTTTAATATCCGTTTCGGAGGTACAAAATGAAAAATGTAAAAAGAATTTTAGCGTTAGTGCTAATTATGATTATGGCTCTTTCGGTTACAGGATGTATACATAAAAAGAACGAAATTGCTGTAAAAATAGGCGATGTTGAGTTCACTTCTGCTTATTATATGTGCGCTCTGTTAGAGGCTGAAAGCGCAGGAAGAACAGAGGTTAGCAATGCTTTAACCGAAAAAGGCGAATACTCTGCTGATATTGATTATTCTAAGCAGAAGATAGGCGATAAGAAGTTTGAGACCTGGGTTAAGGATACTGCTATCGATAAATTAAAAGAAATTGCTGCTTGGAAGCTTCTTTGCAAAGAAAACAAAATCGAAGCAGATAAAGAAATGATTAAAAATGCTGAATCGAATGTTACTTTCTACTGGGATTATTACGGTTATTCGGCTTATTATGGCAGTAACGGTGTAAGCAAAGAAACCTATACTGAATATATTAAGGATTCGGTTTATAAAGAAACTTATTTCGAAAAGCTTTACGGTAAAGACGGTAAAAAAGAAATTGCCGCTGATAAGGTTAAATCAACCATTTATGAGAATTACCTTATTGCAAATGTTTTAGAAGCTTCTTATGAAGAAAATTCTACAGATGCTCAAAAAGCATTGCTTAAAACCAAGTTTGAAGAGTATGCAAAGTGGCTCAGAGACGGAAGCAAAACTTTCGAAGAAGTTTATTTAACTCATAATAATCAAACTGCTGAGGACCATAAACATGATACTGAGTCTGACGAGCCTGCTCCAAAAGACCCGCATGCTTCGGTATTGGCTTTTGATAAAAGTTTAAGCTATGCATCTGGCGATTATGAAACCGCAAAAGCTTTAAAGGTTGGCGAGGTTAAAGTAATCGAAACAGAGGATAAAACAGGAGTTAAACTAATCTTAAAACAAGATATAACTGCTGACGCATTCTATCTAACCGAGCTTGATATGGATGCCCGTCATACTATGAAGGACGAGGAATTCGAAAAAGAAATCAAGAATTATGTTAAAAAGTTAGATGCAGATGTTAGCAAATATGCTACAAGTCAGTTCAAGGTTGATAAAATAGTTTATCCTCAATAGTAAGCAAGTAAAAAAGGTTGCGTTCGCGCAACCTTTTTTTATTTTAAGAATTTTTTTCAAAATATGAGCCAAAATAATTTTAATAATAAATTTATGGGTGGCTTTTATGGAAGAGAATAAAAATAATGAAAAGATTGAAGAAATAAAAGAACTGGGTGTAGTTTCCTCTATTGGCGGAAAGCATAAAATATATTGTCTTACTATAATCGGCGAAATTGAGGGGCATAATGTTTCGCCCGAGCAAACCAAAACAACCAAATATGAGCATGTTATTCCTCAACTGGTGGAAATTGAGGAAAGTGAAGAAACTGAGGGGCTTTTGGTGATTTTAAATACGGTTGGCGGTGATGTTGAGGCGGGACTAGCCTTAGCTGAGCTTATATCTGGTATGAAAAAGCCGACGGTTTCTTATGTCTTAGGCGGCGGTCATTCAATAGGCGTGCCTTTGGCGGTTGCCGCCGATCGCTCCTATATCGCACCCACTGCTACTATGACTGTGCATCCCGTGAGAACAACAGGCTTGGTTATCGGTGTTCCCCAAATAATGAATCATTTTGCAAGGATGCAAGGTAGAATAACTGATTTTGTTGTTAGAAACTCGAAAATTTCTGCAGATAGATTTACCTCGCTTATGATGAACACTAATGAACTTATAACCGATGTTGGAACGGTGCTTTCGGGAGAAAAAGCGGTTGAAGAGGGACTGATTGATGAAGTTGGAACTTTGGGTACGGTTATAGACGGTCTATATGCGCTTATTGAGAATAGAAAATAAAATTTTAAAACTCGCTTTTTAAAAGCGAGTTTTTTATGTGTAGTAAACTTAGAATTAAACATATTTTTGCTGTTTTTACTCTCATATTTGCCTATTTTTGTAAAATAATTGTAATTATATCCCTTTAATGTTAAAATATTAATGGGTTGAGGTAAACCTAATAAATTTTAAGAAAAAGGTAATAGCTATGAAATGTTTTAAAACAAGCTCAGGATATGATGCTAAAATTGAATATATAGGCGGTGCTGAGGCTGAGGCTAAGCTTATGCGCGATAAGATATTAAACACTCAGAATACCGAGGATATTTATGAAATAAAAGGTAATAAATATTACATAAATAAAAATATGACGGTTGACGATATTCCCGCAGATTTAAAGCCGGGAGATGCGGTGCTTTTTGAACGCGGCGGACTTTGGCGTATTCCTTGCAGAGAAAATGTTATAATTCCTGAGGGTGTTATTTTCGGCTCATACGGAAACGGTGAGAAGCCTAGATTTTATGGTTCGGCGGCTAATTTTGCTAAGGATACAAATTGGGAAAAATATAGTGAAAATATTTGGAAAATTCATTTGCCAACCAGAAATGCGGGCATTATTGTTTTTGATGATAAATATGCCTTGGGCGATAAAAAATGGGAGCTTGAAGATTTAAAGGCGAATTATGACTTTTTCTATGATGGCAAGCCTGAGGATATTTATGTTTATTATGATGGTGATTTGCTAAACGATTTCGAAAGCATTGAAATCGGTCAGCGCGGTGATATAATAACTATGAATTCGGATACTGTTTTAGATAATGTTTGTATTCGTTATGCCGCTTCTCACGGTGTTGCAACCGAGCATAATATGCATAATGTAACTATAACCAACTGTGAGATAGGTTTTATCGGTGGTTCTTTGCAGTTTGACAGAGTTCGTTTCGGAAATGGTATAGAGGTTAAAATTGGTGGACAGAATATAACCGTTAAAAACAACTGGGTTTATCAGTGCTATGATGCGGGTATAACCTTCCAAAGCTGGAACAACGGAAAAGAAAGCCGATATCACGATATAGATTTCTCGGAAAACCTTATCGAATACTGCTATTACGGTTATGAATTTTTTACAACCTCTGCTTTGAGAGGCGGACCTTACAGTGAGTATAAAAATATAAACATAAGCGATAATATAATTCGTTTTTCGGGATACGGTTGGTCGCACGAGCAAAGACCTGATAAATGGATGCTTTCTCATATCAGAGGCGGTCAATGGGCGTATATGGATTATTGTGAGGGACTTAAAATATGCAATAATATATTTGATAGCGCTCGTGCTTATATTATTCATTGGTGGTGGCATGATGAGAACAAAAATGTTATTCATCCCGAGGCTCACGAGGGCTTAACCGTTTCGGGAAATACCTATTATCAAAAGCTTAGCGATGATAACCGTTGTCTTCTTTATCACCATAATGTACCGCTTACAGCAAATGATGAAAACGAGTTAACCGAGGTTATAAAACGCTTTGATTCTTCACCTCGTAAAATAGTTTTAATGAAATAGAAATTTAATTGCTATATCGCAGTTTAAAAAACGCAAAACAAAATTGATATGTTCGTAGGGTAGGCATTTATGCCTACCGCAAACGGAACGGATAAATCCGTTCCCTACAACGAAAATTAAATTGATATTCGTAGCCTTAAATCGTTTAATTAAATAGAAATTTAAAAATATTAAAGGTCTCTTTGCATATAAAGCAAAGAGACCTTTTTAGGTATTATTTTGCATTTTGAACAAACGAGCGGTATTTATTTGGAGAAATACCGGTTTCTTCCTTAAAGCATTTGGCGAAATGACTTAAATTTGAGAATCCGCATTGAAGCGCAATTTGGGAAATGTTCATTGAAGAATTGGAAAGATATTCAATAGACTTTTCAATACGAACATTTGTTAAATATTTGGTGAAAGTAGTGTTAAATTCCTTTTTGAAAAATCTACTGAAATAACTGTAACTCATAGAAGCGTTTTTTGCGGCTTTTTCGAGTGTTACGGTTGCATAATTTTGATTTATGTATTTAACAGTATCCAAAAATATAGAATCTTCGTCATTGAAATTCAAATTCCTAATAATGTCGCCATTTTTTTCAAATATGTATGCGGCGAGTTCTAAAATAGTTGCTTGAAGAATTAAGCGTTTTGAAAAATTATCATAAGTAAAACTATCGTAACAACGCCTGCAAAGATTATATATATAATCTCTATCCTCAAAATCATTATAAAGTAAAACATCAGGAAGAGAAAAGAAAAAATAACTTGTATGGGGAATAGGTTGGCTAACCTTAAGTTCAATAACAGAAGGGTCAAATTTTATGCGGTAATGCTCGTTATGAGGAGAATAAGATTTAATGCTATGAGCAACATTTGAGTTTATAAAAATGAAATCGCTTGCAGTTAAAATAATTTCATCATGCGGAGTTTTAACCTTAATTTTTCCCGAAATACAATAAATCAGCTCTATGCTTTTATGATGATGAGTAATATCACTATAACTGCTGTTTGGCAGATTTCGATAGGTAACATCAATGAAATAATTAGCGTTTTTAATATTTTTGCTAACGGGTTTGTTTTTGAGCGCGGTATTGTCCATAATTTTAACCTCCTCCTGCTTTTTTCTCTATTATAATAATTTAAATGAATATAATTGTCAAGAACCATTTTGTAGTATAATATGCACAAAGAGGAAAACAAAAAAGCAAAAATATATTCTATCTTGACAAAAATTTGATATATAAAATTATCGATTTATTATATAATATAGACAATTGATATAAGTAATAATATGATTTCTTTTATAAAATGTTAACAATAGTGCTGAAAAACTAGTATTTATCGCATTTAGGAGGCCGTTTATGATTAGTAAATACCGATTAAAAAGGAAAGCGGGGGACTTTTTGTTCGCTACTGTCCGCTATTTGATTTTAATAGGCTTTGCGTATGTTTTGATTTATCCGTTTATATTTATGGCGGTAAACAGCTTCAAAACATCGACCGACTGGTTAGACCCAACGGTGCAATGGATACCCAAAAGTGTGTCATTGTTTAATATTAAGTATGCAGCTAAGGTTTTGGATTATTTTCCGTCTTTTTGGAGTACGATATTAAACCAAATAATCTCGGCGGTTATTTCCTTCTTCTCATGCGCTGTTATAGCATACGGTTTAGCAAGATTTGATTTTAAAGGCAAGAAAATCTTAATAGGCATTATGATACTTCTCATATTAGTGCCCGATCCAATGCTTATGATAGCAAGCTATAATAATATGGACCATTTGGATTTTGTTGGAATATTAGGTCTTTTCAATAAACTAACAGGAATTGATATAAGACCAAGTGTTATTGATTCGCCATTTGTTTTCTGGTTACCGGCTCTTACAGGAACAGGTCTTAAAAACGGATTATACATATATATATTTATGCAGTTCTTTAAAGGTCTTCCTAAAGAACTTGAAGAAGCCTCTTGGATAGACGGTGCTGGTCCTTGGAAAACATTTTTCAGAATTGTAATGCCTTCCGCAGGCGCCGCTTCGGTAACAGTTTTGGTTTTCTCGGTTGTTTGGTATTTTAATGATTACTATCAGGCAGATATCTTCTTCTCTGAGAAATTCCCGCTGAGCGTTATGCTTTCCACCTTTACTAGTAGATTAAGCAGTATCGTATCTCAGGATTTGAAATTCTCAATAGGCGCTCTCATTTTGGCGGCTTCATTTATAACAATACTTCCCCTTTTGGCATACTTCTTGGTTATGCAGAGAAAATTCGTTCAAAGTATTGCAACCTGCGGTATCGTTGGATAGCAATATTTAAAATAATTTAAAAATAATTTTAAAGGAGAAAAAATTATGAAAAACTTAAAGCGTATCCTTTGCTTGCTTCTTGCAATGGCATTAGTATTTGCCTTTGTTGGATGCGGTGAAAAGGAAACAACTAGCACAGTTGATGACGATTGGGCAATCGAAGTTGAAGGCGGCGAGGTTCAAGGCGATAGCCAAGCAACCAGCGGCTCAAACGGTGGCGGCAATCAATTAACCGCTAAACCCACCAAGGATGCTGACTCTCTTTCTTGGAAAGAGCTTTTAGCTCAAATGCCAAAGAACTTGCGTGGTTCAACCATTAAGGTTGCATCTTGGAACCCAATCAAAGATGTTACAGGCGCGCAGAAGGTTATCGATAGCTTCACCAAAGAAACCGGTATTAAGGTTAATTGGGAAGAAATCGACTATGAAAACTATGAGACCACTATTGCGGCTTATATCAATGCAGGCAAATCTCCTGATGTTATCCGTTATCAGCATAGCACTGCTGCTAAAATGCAGGTTGCTCAGGATTTAAAAACTGCAACAGGCTATGATTTCAGCGGCGATATCTGGGATAAATCAACCCGCGATGCTTTCACTGTTAAAGGCAAGGTTTACGGTATCAACCTTAAAAACACCTTTAATATGCAACCTCAGGTTAT
Organism: Clostridia bacterium; assembly: GCA_017537365.1. GTDB lineage: Bacteria > Bacillota > Clostridia > Oscillospirales > Acutalibacteraceae > UBA737. Next base: position 32,032 of record JAFYKZ010000014.1, on the reverse strand, counting down.
GTTCTATAGCGCTAAAAACATTAAGAACAATAACATGGAAGACCCATACACACTTTGGAAGCAAGGTAAATGGACCTATAATAAGTTCAAGGAAATGTGCTTGCAGTATCTTGAAAAGAGCGGAAGCACTGCTGCTTGGATGTCCTCTTATCAATTAGATTACTTGCAATGGCAGGGATTAGACCTCGTTACTTATGACGGTAAACAATATAAGAGTAATTTGTCTGACCCTAAGATTGTAACAGCTATTCAAGAAGTTTGTAATAATCGCGCAAGCAGCATTATGGCAACAACTATGCGTGAGCATGATAAACTCGAAGACGATACATACTTATTCTTCTCAGGTAACATTATCGCTGCCAGAAGAACCGACTTCCACTTCACAACAATTAAATCAGAAGGCAACTTGCGTTGCGTTCCGCTTCCAACCATTCAGGGTGTAACTAACTATGTTCCTATGCATGAGTCTGAGGCTTATGGTATTCCAAAGGGAGCTAAGAACCCTGCTGCTGTTTACTATTATCTCCGTTATTATCTAAATGCAGATAACTATGATGCAAAAATGTTCTTTGCTGATGAGCAGATATTAGAAACTTATAATTGGTGCATGGCTCAAAAGAATAAGTTCCATTATATCGGTAACACCTTTGAGATGGCTGACTATACCCGTTCAGGAACTGCAGCTCAGGTTAAAACACAGTTAGATAAGATTGCTCCAACCGTTAACGCTTATGTTAAGAATGCTAACGGAATAATTGCTAAGTTCTAATTGAATTCGTTTGTTGTGTAAATAATTAAATAATGTAGGGGAGGGTCTCCGTGCCCTCCCGAATAAATGAAATCAAATCCCAAACGGGAGGGCGCAGAGACCCTCCCCTACAAACAAAAAATCAAATTCAATTATATATATGTAATATACTATATATTGAAATCAAATTGATATGTTTGTAGGGTAGGCATTTATGCCTACCGAAAGCGGAACGGATAAATCCGTTCCCTACAAAATAAAAATTTAATATATTCTATTATGAAATCTTTTTCAAAAACCATTTTGGATAAGGTTAAAATTTAATAAACCCATTCCAAATGATTTCGATACCCGATGTTTTAATAACATCAAAAAATACTTGTGAACATAGTTAATTTGAGGTTAGTGCGAGGTATTAGGGATATAAAGAGACGGATTAAAAGATAATAGCTGAGAGACTGTTATCTATACATAACCCTAATATTTTCAACTAGCATCTTATTCATACGATATGTTCTTAAAGAAAGGGGGATATGCATCCCAAGTTTTTGAAACAATCGTATTTTTAACCCAATTTGCGATTTTAAAAATTTTTCAAAAAGGAGAAAATTAAAATGAGAAAAACTAAAAAACTCTTAAGCATTTTAGTAGCAGTTGTTTTGGCGTTTTCTTGCTTTGCTGCTATCCCGATGACAGCATCGGCTGCAACATCTGTAAGCGATTTAGCTTCTTTTAAGAAAGCAGTAGCAGCAGGCGGTGAAATCAATATTACCGGTGATTTCTCTGTTACAGAGCAAGTAATAATTGATAAATCTGTTACTATTAATGGCGGAACAAGTACTATTACATTAACAAGAGATGAGAATATTAAGTTCACAGGTAGTGGCGATATCATCTTAAATGGTGGTACATGGTCAGCAACCAGCGGTTCAAACGATTCATTCTATTTTAATACTTTTACAGGTAATTTAACTTTTAAAGGCGGAGTAGTAGTAAAAGGTAGAATGCTTTCGGCTGATGCAGCTTGTAACATCAGATACGAAGATTGTAAATTTGAAAACTATAGCAAAAACCCGATTGAGATTCGTCAAAACGGTGGTACTGTAGTTGTTACTAAGGATGCAGAAATATATACTAATAAAGAAGGTATATATACAACTTCTGCTTGTAACGCTACTGTTACAATCGGTGAAGAAGGCGCTTCTGGCCCGATTATACAAGCTAAACAAGCTTTACCGCTTTTTGGTAAAGAAGGCGGCAGTATGAAGGCTACCATATACAGCGGTACTTTTACTACAACAACAGACTCAGGTTGTTATGCTATAAAAATGAGCGGCGGAGCGAATGTTACCATTAATGGTGGTACATTTACTTCAAACGGCGCAGGTTATACTTTTTATCCAACAGGTAAATCAGTAGTAACCGTTAATGGCGGTACATTTACTCAAAACGGCAGTAATAAATTTTGTTATAACGAAAGTGATGCGAATACAACTATTAACGGCGGTACATTTATCCAAAATTCAGATAATCACATGTTTTGGCATGCTGACCGCACAACATTAACTATTAATGGCGGTACATTTAACCAAGTTGGAAAAGGTATCATTATTAAACAAGAAAATAGTACCAAATTCTATCTTAACGGCGGTACATTTATTAATAATAATGCTGATTTCGCAGATGGTATAGTAGATATTAATGCTACGGCTGCTCTTACTGTGGTTGATGGTTCATCAGGTAACCTTTCAATGACTCATGCCGGCAGCGGTCCTTTCTTTAGATTCGGTTCGGCTAATACAGGTCATTCATTCTCTAATTGGACAATTAACAGAACAGAGGGAACAGGTAACATTATTAAACATACTTATGGTAATAATGCAGCGGTTCTTACTATTACAAACTGTGAGATGACTGCTATTGCATCTCCTATTTATCTACCTTCAGGTAATAATCCTGGTACATTAAACCTTGATGGCGGTAAACTTGTTTCTATAAATAATGTTGCTCTTTTAAATGAAGCAGGTTGGACTGTTAATAATAACGGCACTGTTCTTCAAGATGCAGGATATATTCCTCCTGTTTGCCAAATCGGTGAAACAACATATGAAAAGTTTGCCGATGCAGCTGAGGCTGTTCAGGATGGCGAAACTATTACCCTTTTAGAAGAAATTTCTTCTGATATTTCTCTTGATGCTAATAAAACCTATACTGTTGATGCTTCAGATAATAGAATTATTGGTACAATAAATGTTAATGCAGGTAATGTTACATTAAAAGATGTTACCGCAACAAATGTTAAAGTTAATAACGCTGCTAATGTTGTTATTGATGGCGGTAGTTATGACGGTGCAACCGCACCTGCTTTAATTGTTGATTCTGCTGCAACAGGTACTATAACTGTTAAAAACGGTGCTAGCTTAACCTGTTCAACAGGTAATGTTATTAACACTTATGCAGGCTCTAATGCAACTATCAATCTTGAAGATTGTAGCGTAAGCGATACAGCAGGCGAAGGTTTTGCAATTAAAGGTGCAGGTACTATTAACATCGGTAAGGAAGATGGTTCTGTTACTACTTATGTTGAGGGTACAAGCGCAAAAGATGGCGACCTCATTTGGTGGACAGAAGCTGGTTCGGCAACAGTCAATATTTATGATGGTGCTGAAATTAAAGCTGCTTTGCCTGTTAATATAAATGGTTCAGGAAAACCTGTTCTTAATATTTATGGCGGTACTTTAACATCTAATGCTAGTACCTCTTATGGCGGCCATGTTATCCAAATCCAACAAACATCAACCGTTAATATTTCTGGCGGTGAATTACATGCAAAAGATGGTACTGGTTACGCAGTTGTTTATGACAAAGCCGGTGCTGCCGATGTTAATATTGAAGACGGCGATTTCTATGGTATGGTTGTTAGAACAGCAGGTGCTCCCACCGGCGGTTCTGTAAATGTTACTGGTGGTATTTTCAACGATTCAAGTTCTGACTATATGTTTAAATTTGAAAGTGCTGCTGTTGGATATAATTTCAATGGTGTTGAAATAATTCGCGATGGCAATGAAACTGCTTTATTCTATATTGCAGATAACATTACTGTTAATTTTGCAGCTTGTTATATCGTACCGGGCGGCGGTGCTGTTGGTATAGCATTCGAGGGTTCAAAATCTGCTTTTGCAACATTCGATGAAGATACCCAATTTGATGGCGATATTGATTCTGAACCTATTACTATTATTACAGCGGGCGGCGACCCGATTTGTGAAATTAATGATGAGCCATATGTGTCTATTGAAGAAGCAATGGCTGCTATTGAAGATGGCGATGAATTAAAGCTTATTGATAATATTGTTGGTGTTATTGAATTTAATGCTAATAAAACCTACACTGTAAATGGCAATGGTTATGAATTTGCAGGAATTCCAAATGTTTCTGCAGGTAATGTAACATTTACCGATTTGAAAGCTGTTAACGGTATTACAGTTAGCGGTAACGCTGTTGTTACAGTTGATGGCGGTATTATTGAATCTTATGCAAATGCTATAACCTTGGCTTCTGATTTCACAGGAACTCTCACCCTAAAAGGCGGTGCAGAGGTTAACGCATTAGGTGATAATGCTCTTGTTGCTTATATCTCTGCTGGCAATCAAGGTACAATCAACTTTGAAAACTGCTCATTAAATGATGATGCTGGTAAAGCTATTAATGTTCAAGGTGCAGGTACTATTAACTTCGGTTTACAAGATGGTACAGGTGCGGTTGCATTTAATGCTAGCACAACCACAGGAACAACTGTTGATATGGTTCATTATCTAGGCGAAGGCAGTGCAACTGTTAATGTTTATAGCGGTGCTGAATTTGTTGGTAATAAACCTTTCCATGCTGAGAGTACCGGTAATCCAACAATTAATATTTTTGGCGGTACATTTAAAGGAAACAACCAAGTTCCGCTTATCGACTTTAGAAAAACTGCAACTGTTAATATTTCCGACGGTACATTTGATAAGGTTTCCGGTGGAACAGGTCTTGACACATTTGCTTGGTTTAGAACAGGTGCAGATGGTTCTGTTTTAAATATTACAGGTGGTAATTTCGTTGGTTCTGCTATTACAGGCGACGGTATGTTTGCTATGGCATCTGGTAGTTATGGGGTAGAAATTAATATTTCTAATGTTACTCTTGCTATGACAAGAGAGAAACCTATTATTAGTCATGTATGTAATAGCGGTAGCGTAACTCTTAATAATGTTAATATTAAACATGAGGGTACCGCTCTTCCTCTTGAAGTTAAGAATGGTAACAACAAGGTTGTTAATATCACTGATTGTAACTTCACTGCTGAAAATACAGTTCTTGATTTTGCTGTTTCATCAGGCAACACTATGACTGTTAACTTCGCAGGTGAAAATGTTGTAACTTCTAACTATGATGCAGAGCCTATTGCTAAAACTGAAGGCGTTGTTATCAATGGTTTAGAAAATGTTAATACAGTTCTTAAGTATGATGGAACTCCAAATATCTTCAGACTCGCTGGTAAGAATGGTTCTGGATATCCAGGTGTTGATAGGACAATCAGCTTAGATCCTAACACAACTTATACTTATTCATTTAATTACAGAGCAACCGCAGGCGCTATTGCTTATACAACTGTTGATTGCTCAGGTGCTGAAATCACTCAAACAGCTGATACAGGCACATTCCGTAGCTTCACTATCACAACAGGTGATGCTGAATCAAATCTCCTTATTCGTCTTACAAATATGGCAGGCAAAATTGCTAGCTGTGGTACTGTTTACTATGCAAATGTAGTTCTTAAGGCTGCTGATTCTGATGAGAACCTCATCAAAAACGGTGACTTTGGTAGAGGCGAAGAGGGTTGGAATTTTATCAATAATCCTCAATGGGAATGCTATGATTATGGCTTCATTCCTTATGTTGCTGAACTCTTCGATGATGTAGCTCTTAGCAACAACAATGCTGCTCTTCTCTTAAAGGGTGGCGAAAGACATGAAGCTCAGTTCTTCTCTGTTTTTGATGCAGGCGCATCTTATACCTTCAAGTTTGATTATCGTTCAAACACTTCTCACTTCATTGTTGGCGCTTATAACGGTGCAGTTGTTGAAGAAATTTCAACCGAAGGCTTCACCAAGACTTATAAGATTACTAACCCAACTGAAGAAGCTATTAAAGCTAGAGTTTACTTCCGTTTAGGTGCAGATAGCTATGATGCTAAATTGTATCTCTCTAATTTCTCTCTCATTAAAGATGGAGATGCTAATAACGTAAACATTATTGCTGACCTTAACCCAGTATTTGGCACTGCTGATAACATCCGCATGAGCCAACAATCTGATGAAGCAGTTACTCGCGTTGTTGGTCACGGTTGGTTAGGTAACTTCCAAGGCGATTCTGATGGCGGCGAAGTTAACATAGGTTCTGATAAGTACACAAGCGTTGTTTCAATCCCTGAAGATTTCTTCACTGTTTACTCTGACGCTGAAATCTCTGTTAACTTAAAGCAAATCCTTATCGGCTTAGCTAAAGCAACAATCAATCCTTATGAAGATGCTAACAACGATGGCGAAGTTAACGTTAAGGACTTAATCAGAGTTCAAAAGAGAGCTCTTGGTCTCTTAGGTTCTGCTGCTGCTGAAGCTGCTCTCGAAGCAGTTATCGATGCAGGTATTGAAACCACTATCGAAGGCACTGCTTATTATGTAGATGCTGTAAATGGTAACGATAACAATAACGGTACTAGCGAAGCTACTGCTTTGAAGACTATTTCAAGAGCTATCTCTAAGGCAGGTTCCGGTAACACAATTCTCTTAAAGCGCGGAACAACTTATCGTTCAGTTGATGAAATTAAGTTAAATTCCGATACAACACTTTCTGCTTATGGCGAAGGTGCTAGACCTGAAATTCTTGGTTCTGCTCAGGATTATAAGACTAAAGAGTGGAAAAATGAAGGCAACAATATTTGGTCTGTTGAATTAGATTCAACTAACGAAGTTGGTAACGTTTACTTCTTCAAGGGTGATGAAGTTATCTCCGGCGTTGGTTTCACAGGTAATCGTTCAGAAGGTACTGTTCGTTTTGATAGCAAGGATAAGCTTGCTAACGAGGGCGAATATTGCGCACTTTCAACCTTTACTTTCTCGGGTAGAAAATATACTCTTTATGTAAATTGCGCTAATGAAAATGGTCCTGCTGCTGAATATGACCGCATTGAAGTTGCTCAAGCTCCAACAGTTATTGGTCTTGCTGATGGTGTAATCGTTGAAAATATTACTGTTAAGTATTCAGGTGGCCATGGCATCCAAGGTAGCAATATGCGAGGTGGCGTAACCGTTAGATATTGCGAAATCGGTTATGTTGGCGGTAGAAAGAACAGCACAGGTGATAGCGATCCTCTTGGTAACGGTATTGAGTTTGGTAACGGTGGTTCTAACTTTGTAGCATCTTACAATCATATCTACCAATGCTATGACTCTGCTATCACTCCTCAAGCTTGGGATTCTAAGGACTTCTCTAATGTTAGTATCACAAATAACCTCTTAACCAATAACTTCTATGGTATGGAAATTTGGGGTACTGGCAACAGTAAGTTAGAAAATATCCTTGTTGAAGGCAATATCATTGCTAACACAGGTTACTGCTGGTCATTCGATCAACGTCCATTAGATGGTAACATCGCAATGTTCTCTGCTCATATCTATGGCGGTAGAAACAGCTATAATACTAATGCTAACAACAGCATTACTATTAAAAACAACACATTCTCCAATGCTAGAGTTAATATTATCTGCTGGTTCTGGGGCGGTGTTGGTACAACTGAGGATTCTATCAAAGATGGTTATGCGGATGTTACTGAAACTAATTATCAATATCTCACAACCGAAGGCAACATTTACTATCAAGAAAATGTTAACTGGGATGGTTACATCATGAGATACGGTGATGTTGATAGCTTCGATTATGCAACATCTCAACAAAGCTTAGCAGAAGCTGTTGCAAGATTTGATGAAAATGCACTTCTTGTTGCTTGGATCGACTAAGTTCAAACTGAATAATACTTTTTAGTATTAAATTAGTTTAAATATCTTAATTCCGAGGGAGGAAACTCCCTCGGAATTAGGTGTGTTAATACATATTAAATGCAAAGTGCAAAATGCTAAATGCAAAATTATATTAGATTTTAAAAAGTTGATAAATGAAAATTTATCTGCTGTTTAAAGTCCAATATTTAAAATGCGAAATGCAAAGTGCAAAATATAAGTCCAAGAAAGGAAATGGTAATTATTATGATGAGGAATAAGGTTTATAGACTTGTATCATTGGTATTAGCTTTATGTATGCTATTAGGTCTTGGCTGTTATGCGGCTGAGGGCGATAGCGTTATTAACGAAGCAGAAGCTACTGTTGATACAATTACTTCGGCTGAGGATATAAGTCCCACTGCGTATGCTTCTTACATATCGAAGCTGGATAACACTTTAGCTTCGAAGGATATAGAGCTTGATACCAACTTTAAGGTTACAAGCAATCCAACCAAATTAGAGGTTGAGGTTGTAGAAACAGGTTTATATACCTTAGGTTTTTCTTATCTTGCTACCGATAAGGCTAACAGCGAATTAACCTTTTCGGTTAAGGTTGACGGAAAACTTCCTTTCGACGAGGCAGAGAAGTTTAATTTATTAAGAATTTTTGAGAATGATGGTAAAGTTCGTGTGGATGGTCTTGGTAACCAATTCGCTCCAACTCAGATTCCATCAAAAGAATACTATTTCGATATTTTAACCGATATTACCGATTGGACAAACGACCCATATATGTTTTATCTCACCGCAGGCAAGCACGAGTTTGAATTTACCGGTCTTTACGGTGAGTTTGATGTTAAAAAGCTTGTTTTAGGCGGCGAAAAGCAGGTTGAATCTTATAAAAAGCCTTCAAAGGATTTTTATAAAGGCAAGCCGATTATTATTGAGGGTGAGGACGCAAAGCTTAAAACCAGCTACTGGTTAGCAGGCAAAAGCGATAACTCAACCGTTGATATAACCCCTAACGACCCTTATAACACATTAGTAAACTATATTGGCGGCGGTAACTGGTCCAAAAACGGCGACACTTTAACTTGGGAAACCCCTGAAATGAAAGCCGGATATTATAATATCGGTTTTATTTATCGCCAAAGCTCAATTATTGGTGCTAAGGTTTACAGAAGTCTTAAAATCGACGGCGAGTCTCCCTTTAAAGAGGCAGATGAGCTTGGTTTCGCTTATACATATTCTTGGAAAGAAACAACCTTCGCAGACCATAAAAATAATCCTTATTATGTTTATTTCTCAGAAGGTAAGCACACTATCTCTCTAAGCGTTATTCCAGGTGAGATTGACGGTGTTCGTAACAGCTTAAAGCAAGCAGTTTCTGATATCGGCGACCTTTATATTGACATAACAATGATAACCGGTGAATCGGTTGATACATATCGCGATTATGATTTGTTCTCTCAGATTTCCGATATGGAAGAAAGACTTAAAAAAATCCGTAAAACCTTAATGGATTGCAGCAAAGAACTTCAAGAGATAACAGGTGAGAAGAGCGGTTCTTATATCTCTATTATCGACAATATGCGACAAGTTTTGGAGTTAATGCTTGATAACAAGTATACCGCCCACCGCTATAAATCAAATTATTACTCAAAATACACCTCTTTGGCATCTGTTCTTTTTGAAATGAACTCTATGCCACTTGATATTGATAAAATTTCTCTTTATGCAAAAGAGGATAAGCCCTTTGAAAAGGCCAATATTTTTGAAAAGGCTATATATTCAGTTGAAAGATTTTTCGTTTCCTTTGTAAACGATTATAACAATATCTCGGTTGCAGACGGAAATAGCGACGAAAATGTTACTATTTGGGTTAACTGGGGACGCGACCAAGCGCAAGTTTTGAACTCTCTTATTCAAACCTCGTTTACTCCAAAAGAAAAAATATCAGTTAACGTTCAGCTTGTTAATGCTTCAATCGTTCAGGCAATTCTTTCGGGAAAAGGACCTGACTGTTTGCTTCAACATTCAAGAAGTGAACCGGTTAACCTTGCAATGCGTGGAGTTCTTTACGATATGACAAAGTTCTCCGATTATAAGGATGTTTTAAAAGATTTCGGTGTTGACGCCGCATTACCTTATTATTATAAGGGCGGTTTATACGGTATTCCTGATACTCAGTCTTTCTACCTATTATATTATAGAAAAGACATTTTAGAGGAAATGGATATCGACATTTCAAATGTTAACGAATGGACTTGGGATTATTTCGAGGAGGTTGTAAGTCTTCTTGCAACCAACAACCTAACCGCTTGGCTTCCTAACAACACCGCAACAAGTGTTGGACAGGCAAATGCAGGTATCGGTAGTATCAATATTTTCCCAACCCTTATGTTACAAAACGGTGTTGATATTTACAGGGAAGATGGCAGAAGCACTAATTTATCCTCTGCCGATACAGCTGCGGTGTTCAAAGAGTGGACCGATTATTATACCAAGCTCAGAATGCCCAGAACTTTGGATTTCTATAACCGTTTCAGAACAGGTTCTTGTCCGGTTGGTATTTCAACTCATACTATGTATACCACATTAAAGGCAGCCGCTCCCGAAATCGAAGGTTTATGGAGTGTAGCTCTTGTTCCGGGTACTGTTCAAGAGGATGGCTCGGTAAGCCATATTTCCTCAGGTGGTGGAACAGCTTGTTCTATTATGCAAAACACCAAAAACCCCGAAGCTTCATGGAAGTTTATTAAATGGTGGGTTTCGGCTGAAACACAGCTTGCCTATTCAAACGAAATCGAAACAATCTTAGGACCTACCGGTCGTGTTTCGGTATCTAATACAGAGGCTTTCAATGCTCTTGAATGGGATATGGATATGAAAGACACTATTTCTACCGCTTTTGGTCAGATTAGAGAAGTTCCTGAATATCCGGGTAGTTATTATGTTTCTCGTTCTGTATATCAAAGCTACTGGAATGTTGTTGAAAACAACCAGAGTTCAAAGGAAATGCTATTGAAATACAGTGAAGAAGCAAATGTTGAAATTGAACGCAAATGGCTTCAGTATGAAAACAGATAATAAACTTACTTTGTATATGAAATTGTGGTGAATTTATGAGCAACAGTACTTTAACTAAAAAGAAAAAGAATATATCGTTAAGTGAAAAATCTGCTTTCATGCTGATTACATTTCCTTTTGCAAGTTTGTTCTTTGTCTTTAATATTTTGCCTGTTTTGGCATCAATAGTTTTAAGTTTCTTCGATTATGATATGGTTTCAAACCCGATTTTCATAGGCGTTGAAAACTATGCGAGAATGTTCGCAGCTGATGATACCTTTTTAAAGGTTCTCGGAAACACCTTAAAGTTCTCAATCGTTGCAGGTCCTGGCGGATTTATATTAGCTTTCGTTTTGGCTTGGATGATTAATGAATTTTCAAAGCCGGTTCGTGTAGTTTTAACCTTTATTTTCTATGCACCCGCGCTTGTTGGTAACGCATATTTTATTTGGACGGTTTTATTCTCAGGTGATAGCTTAGGCTATTTGAATAACTTGCTTATAAGCTTTGGCTTTATTTCAGAGCCTATCAACTGGTTCCAGAACACCTCGTATAATATGACAATTCTTATCATAATTCAGTTATGGATGAGTATGGGTGTTACCTTCCTTTCAAATATTGCAGGTCTTCAAAATGTTAGCGATGAGATGTATGAAGCCGGCGCTATTGACGGTATTAAAACCCGTTGGCACGAGCTTTGGTACATAACCTTGCCTTCAATGAAGTCAATTTTGTTGTTCGGCGCTGTAATGCAGATTCAGTCTGTATTCTCGGTTAGCGGACTTATGCAAACATTGGTAGGTTACCCCAGTGTTAACAATTCGGTTGATACACTTGTATCTTATATTTCCGATATAGGTACTGCAAGATACGAAATGGGTTATGCATCAGCATTATCAGTTATACTTTTCTTATTAGTATTGGCTTTCCGTTTCGGTATTGGCGCGTTCTTGAACCTTATCGGTAAGAGCGATTCTTAAAAGGGGAGGAAAAATAAATGGCAAAAAAAGCGCAGTATAGGCGTTATACACGTTCAACAGCAGGAAATATTGCTTATTTTTCATTACTTTTCCTCGCCGGAGCGTTCACAATTTTACCTTTGATTTATTGTGTTATCACATCTTTTAAACCTCTTGATGAGCTATTAATATTCCCGCCCAGATTTTTTGTTAGACGTCCAACTCTTTCAAATTATCTCGAATTACCCTCTTTGTTAGGTAAAATTCAGGTTCCTGTTTCAAGATACTTCTTTAACAGTATATTTATAGCTATCGCAGGTACAGGTCTTCATATTATTGCGGCATCTCTTGCAGCATTTGCTTTTTCAAAGTCCAGAATGAAGAGCTGGAGCATTTTGTTCTTAATCATTCAAATAATGTTGCTTTATAACAGCGTTACTTTGAGTGTTCCCCAATACTTGATTTTCACAAAGCTTCGAATGGTAGATACATATTGGGTTTATATTTTACCTGCAATTCCGTCGGCAGTGGGTTGCTTCCTTATGAAGCAGTTTATTGATGTTTCGGTTCCTGATGCACTCTTGGAAGCCGCGAGAATTGATGGTGCAGGCGTTTTAAGAATGTATTATAAGATTGTTATGCCAATCTTAAAACCGGCTTGGATGACAATTATGCTTTTGTCATTCCAAACAATGTGGACTGTAATTCCAAGCGGTACAATTTTTAGCGAGCAGTTAAAAACCTTACCGCAGGTTATGAGTTCTATTTCAGCAGGTGGTATTGCCCGTTCAGGTAGTGCGATGGCAATAACCGTAATTATGATGATACCTCCTATTCTTGTTTTTATGGTTACTCAAAGTAACGTTATGGAAACAATGAGTACATCGGGTATTAAGTAGTTGATTCCATATGGAAGGATTGTGGAATGGTTTGAAAAAATTAGTTTCAATTTTACTTGTTATCTTAGTTATATTTTCGCTAGGGGTTACTGTATCAGCTAACCCCACGGATTCTTTTGTTCATGAGGATACTGAGTCCGGCGGAGTTGAATCTGTGTTATCGCAGGAAATGTATCATGCAACTAAGGTTATCACTGCAGGCTCTCTCGGATTAGAGAAGAGCTTATCTGGAATGACCGATTTCTGCGTGGATAAGGATGGCAATATTTATGTATTGGTATCTAACTGGTCGCAAATAGTTGTTTTAAATAAAGATTATTCTCTTAATCGAGTTTTAAAATTAAAAGATGAAACCGGAAGTTCAATGTTCTTCACCGGTGCGCAGGGTATATTTGTAGATAAAGATAATAAGATTTATGTTTGCGATACAAATAGTTCAAGAATTTTGATTGCGGATGCAAACGGTGCAGTTGTTGACACTTGGGGCGCACCCGAATCGGATTTAATCCCTGAGGATTTCTTTTATCAGCCTTGTAGAATAGTAAGAAACGATAAGGGTTATACATATATTTTAAGCTTAGGTTGTTATTACGGAGCTTTGCTTTATTCACCCGACCATAAGTTTTTAGGTTTTTATGGCGCTAATAATGTTGAGGCTACCGCATTAGATACTCTTTCATATTTATGGGAGCGTTTAACCCAAACCGAAGAGAAGAAATCGCTTTCGGTTAAAACCTTGCCTTTTTCGTTTGTTGATTTATGCTTAGATTCTGAAGATTTTATGCTTACTTGTACTGGTAAAACCGAAGAAGATACAAACGGTACGGGACAGATTCGTAAGCTTTCTCCAACAGGTGAAAACATTATGTTTAAACGCCAAACAAACGGAGAATCTTTATCAGCTAACAACATAAACTTCCTTGAAGGAAAGGTTACCGTATCATATGGAAAGAAGCAAACTCAAAATATCGTTTCAATAGATGTTGATGAAGATGATTTTATCTATGCTTTAGATTCTCAAAAGGGCTTCATTTATATTTATGATGATGAATGTAATATGATATGCGGCTTCGGTGGTGGCAGCGACCGTTCAAAAAGACTAAGTATATTTGCTACTGCATCGGCTATTGCTGTTTGCGGAACAGATATTTTAGTTGCTGATATGGATTCGCAAACTATTACCGTATTCGAGCTTACTGAATATGGCAGTCTTTTGAAAAAGGCTCAATGTATTTACCTAGACGGTGAATATTTAGAGGCTAAACCTCTTTGGGAAGAGGTAAACAAAAGAAATAAGAACTGTCAATTAGCATATAGAGGCTTAGCTATCGCATATTTGAGCGAAGGAAATTATGAGGACGCATTAGAGTGCGCAAGACTCGGTCTTGATTATACCGTTTACGATTTGGCATGGAAGGTAATTAAAAACGAGTATATTCTTGATAATTTCGTTTGGATATTTATTGTAGCAGTTGCCTTAATCGGCGGTTTAGTCGCTTTCCTTATTATTAAAAAACGCAAAAATCTAGTTCTTATTAAGAATGCTTATGTTAAGACTGCACTTTCTTCAACAATCCATCCGTTTAAGGCATTTGAAGAAATTAAATATAAGCAAATGGGATCTATGATAATCGGCAGTGTTATATTATTCCTTTATTATATAGCAAATGTATTAAAGGAGACCGGTTCTGGTTTCCTTGCTACCACGGTTGATATAAATAAATATAATACTATTTATACCATAATAGAAACAATAGGTATTGTTTTGCTTTGGTCGGTTTGTAACTGGCTTATAACCTCTTCGTTTGACGGAAAGGGTAATTTTAAAGAGGTATTTATAGCAACAACATATTCGTTAATCCCGCTAACATTATTCACATTTATCAGAGTAATTCTTTCTCATATGGTTTCTATGTCGGGACTAAAAATAGTTGATGCGGTTGGAGTAGTTGTACTTATCTTAACCTTCTTCTTGCTTTGTATTGCAATTATGGCGGTTCATGAATATGACTTCTTTAAATTCCTTTCAACTGCAATCGTTACAGTATTATTTATGATTCTTGTGGCATTCGTTGTTTTCGTTGTTGGTATTTTATTGCAACAGGTTGGCGAATTCTTCACTTCAATTTTCACTGAAATTTTTTACAGATAGTTTAGGAGGATGAAAATAATGAAATTCAGAAAAATATGTTCAGTATTATCAGCCCTCCTAATAACCATATCCGTTTTATCGGGTTGTGGTTCAAGTAACAATACAGGGGTAAAGTATAATAAAAATCCCGAAATAAATATTTTAGATTCTAAAACTATCGCTGAAAACGATAAGTTAAAATTAGATTATATTGATAATCTTAAAGGAATAACCGTAACCGATAAGATTACGGGTAAGGTTTGGTCAAATCTAGAAAAAGATGAAGCAGGTAATTTTGTTGTTTCTTCAACTCTTGATATAAATGTTCAGGATATGGAAATTTATAAAAGTGAAGGAAATTCAAGTGATGCTCTTATTGAACAAAACAAAATAAATGTTAAAGAAATCAAAAACGGATTAGAGTTTACATATTATTTTGATGAATACGGTATTTCTATTCCTGTTTCTTATACACTTGCTAATGATTCTTTAAAGATTTCTATAGATGGCGCAAAAATTGCAGAATCAAAAGATAAATACAGATTGGTTTCGGCAACTCCGTCATCTCGTTTTTGCAGAGTGAAGGACGGTTCTGATGAAAATTATATTTTCTTGCCTTTGGGTAACGGAGCTATTTCAATAGCTAACGATTCACCTGATGGTGAAAAGTCATACGATATCGGTCCTGATAACTATGTAGCTATCAATCCTTTCTCAAATGTTAATTTGCCTAGCACCGCAAGAATGCCTGTTTATGGCGTTAAAGACGGTAACAGTGCTGTTTTCTGTATCGCCGAAGAAACTCCCGGTTCAGTTGGTATTAGATTCTCAGCGGGAAGTGGCGATTCAGAGTATTCAAGTGTTAAGCCTGATATATTTTTTGTTGACTATGACTATACCTATGGTAAAGCTGTAAACTCCAGAGAGGTAAGACATCTTTCTGAGCGCACACAGGATGTTATTACCATTGGTTGCTATTTCTTGCAGAATGAAAAAGCTAACTATGTGGGAATGGCAGAATGTTACAGAAATTATTTGCAGAAAAACGGATTTTTAAAGACTTCCGAATTTAAAAACTCTCCGTATTCCGTAAATATTTTAGGTGGCGTTTTATCAACAACTTCAATTTTAGGAATTCCTGTTAAAACTGTTAAGACTTTAACAACAATAAATCGTGCCAAGGATATGATTGATGAATTATCAAAATTAACATCATATAACCCAACAGTTTGTTTGTCGGGCTTTGGCGGTTCAGGAATTAATGCAGGCAAGATTGCCGGCGGATTTAAAATCAATTCCAAACTAGGAGATAAAAAAGATATAGCAAGCATAGAAAAATATGCTGCTAAAAATGGTATTTCGCTTTTCACAGATTTTGAAATGACGAAATTCAGCAAATCCGGAAACGGTTTCTCTTATAAAAAGGATTCAGCAAAAACTGCAATGCTTCATACATCCGATAAGAGTGGATATACTGTTCCGCTTCGTGAAGCTAGTGCTAACGATACCTATCGTGTTCTTTCAAGAGGCAAGCAGGGTAAGGTTGTTGAAAAATTAATAAAGAAAACCGATAAACTAGGTATATCGGCTGTTAATTTCTCAACTCTCGGCTCGGTTACTTATTCTGATTATAATAAGAAAGACCTTTATTCACTTTCAAGCAGAACAGAAAGTGATGTTAAGAAGTATATAAACGAGTTTAATAAGAACGGTAAAAAGGTGAGTGGAAAGGCTGCCGCTTATTTTGCTTCCGGTCTTATGGATACTGTTTTTGATGTTGATGTTATAGGTGATGGTCATTATTCATTTGATTATCATATACCTTTCTATCAAATGGTATTTTCAGATGTTACACCGCTTTATACAACAGCATTAAACATATCTTCAAATCCTGAGGAATTGATGTCTTTTGCGGCTTCTTCAGGTGTTGGTATTAATTTCACATTGATTGACCAATTTGATATTTCCTATATGGAAACAAATAAAGAAAAGCTCTATGCTTGCGACTTTGAAGGCCATAAAGACCGTATTAAGTCTTATGTTGAAAAGTTTGCAGATGTATATAAAGCTACAAGTGGTTCAAGAATAGTTAATTATGAAATAGCTGATAACGGTGTTACTGTTACAACCTTTGAAAACGGTAGTGTGGTTTATGCAAATCATTCTTCTGAAAGTGTTGATTCTGCAATCGGCACATTAAAGGGTTATGAGTTTAAGTTAGGGGGCAAGAAGTAATGAAGCAGAAAAAAGCAAAAGGAATTGAATCTCTCAGAAGAAGATACGGTTATTCTTTTGTGGCTCATTGGATTATAGGTTTGATTACTTTCTTCTTTATCCCCTTGATTTTTTCAATTTGGTATTCTTTCAGTGATGTATCACTTGGTGATACCGGATTTATATTAGACTTTATAGGCTTTGAAAACTATAAAGTGGCATTAATGGAAGACCCCGAATATTTAAATATGGTTAGAGACTCGGTTGGTTCAATGTTTTATTCATTGCCGATGATAGTATCTTTAAGTCTTATTTTGGCGGTTCTTTTAAATCAAAAGTATTATGGCAGAACGATAATGCGTATTATCTTCTTCCTACCTGTTATAATTGAATCTTCGGTTATTGTTCGTTTGCTTTCCGACCCTTCGATCAATGCTCCTATTTTCAATTTTAGCACTGAGGGTCAGGGTTTTGTAAACTATGATTTAATATTTGCGAATCTTAATTTACCTCCGCAAATCACCGAATTTTTAACCTTCTTCTTATCTAATACCGTTGCTCTTACTTGGGGTTGCGGTGTGCAAATAATTCTTTTCCTTGCGGGACTTCAAGGTATTCCTGATTCATTATATGAGGTTTCTAAGATAGAGGGAGCTAATAAATGGGATGAATTCTGGAGAATAACCGTTCCAATGCTAAGACATGTGTTGTTGCTCGTTATTATCTATACAATGATTTCTCAATTTACTAATTCTAACAATACTGTTGTTAGTAACGCTTTAAGTTTAATGAAAGATATGCAGTATGATATGGCAGCTGCAATGTTATGGTTCTATTTTGTGATTGTTTTGGCGGTTATAGGTTTAGTATTGGTGCTTTATAATCGCTATTGCTTAAAGAAGTGGGATTAGAGGAGACTCTCTCAGATATAAAAATAAAAAAGGAGTGTACTTATGAAAAAAATTCTAGCACTGGTTCTAGCACTATTTTTGCTTATTGCTTGTTGCGGTTGTAAAGATAACAATAAAACTGTTAGTAAAAAACCTACTAAAAATGAAACAACCCAAACAGACGATAGCAACGACGCTGCAAGCGATGAATATTGCTTAGCAGTTGTTGACACTACTTATCCATACAATGAATGGATGGAAGAAGAGGAAGAGTCAACAGAGGAAGATGGTTATGTGATTGAAAAGGTTGTTCAAACTCTTGATACTAAGTGGTACGGTGCGAATACTGCGGTTAAATCAAGCCGCTCAGATGCTAAGGCTACTGAACTTCGCAACAAAATTTTAAATTCAGCAAATACCGATGTTTCTAAAATTAAAGGAACAATTTATTATGTTTCTCCAAAGGGAAACAATAAGAATGACGGTAAATCTCCTGCAACTGCAGTTCGCGATGTAAATGCGGATATATTTAGAATGGGAGATATTATTTCAGGAGATGCGGTTTTGTTTGAACGCGGCGGTTTGTGGCGTTTGACATCGACCTTTAAATGCGAAGAAGGTGTTACCTATGGCTCTTACGGTACAGGTAACAAACCCTCGTTTTATGCATCTGCACAAAACTATGCAGATTCTTCATTATGGATTCCAAGTAATTTAAAGAATGTTTGGAAATTAACCGTTGCAGATACCGATATCGGTTTAATTGCATTTAACTATGGTGAATTAGTTGGCGTTAAAAAGTTTAACGGTATCGTTTCCTTGGAGAAAAATGGCGATTTTTACTATAATAAAGCGCAAGATACTCTATATGTTTATTGCAATAAGGGTAACCCCGGTAAAGTTTATGAAAATATTGAGGTTGCTTTGAGATTTCCAATTATAACTGCGGGTTATCCGGGCATTGTTATTGATAATTTATGTCTTAAATATACCGGTACTTTCGGTATTTATATGTATAACGGCAGTAATACAGTTATTTCAAACTGCGAAATCGGTTTCATCGGCGGTGCTATTCAAAGCGGTAACCTTAGATATGGTAACGGTATTCAGTCTTGGAACGGTGCTGAAAATCAAGTTGTAAAGAATAACTGGATTTATCAGGTTTATGATGCCGGTGTTACTTGGCAAGGTGATTATAGCTACTTGCCTGAATATGGTGATGTTTATAAGAACATTACTTATGAAAGAAATTTGATTGAATATTGTACATATTCTTTCGAGTGGTGGCATGCAAACAATGGTGCTACATATGATTCTCCTGCTACTGTTGAAAATTTCAAATGCATAAATAACATTTGCCGTTTTGCAGGTTACGGATTTGGCGCTCAGCGTCCTGATGTTGGCGGAAGCCATATTAAAGGATTCCAACATCAATTCCCGAATGCTAAGGGAAATGTGATTTCAGGTAATATATTTGATTTATCTCTCGATGCTATGGTTGACTGGCGTATTCAAGGTGCTAAATATAACGGTGAATGGGATGTTAAGGATAATGAGTGGTATAAAGCTCCAACAAAGCTATCTACTATATTTATCTATGATGGCAGTTGGTTGTCAGGTACTTCTCAAAGTGCACTTGAAAATGCTGTAAGTAAATTTGATAAAAAGCCTGCAAAGGTTGAATGGATTTCTTAAATTTTAAAATCAAATATGAATTTAGAAGGAGAAATGTTATGAAAATGAAAAATATATTTCGTTTTGCAGTAACAGCAGTTCTGGCAATTTCGATTGTACTGTCCAGCTTGATTTTTGCACAAGCTTCCACTACGATAAAAGCTGGCACCCCCGAAGAATTAAAAGCAGCATTTAAAAATGTTACAGAGGACGGCACTATTGAAATCACTAACGATATCGTTATGAACGAAAAAATCACCAAGCAATATAAAACCTCTTATGGTGAAGGTTTCAAAGTTAAAAAGTTTACAATTACCGGTAACGGTAAAGTAACTTGGACCAGCAAAGAAGGTTTAAAGTTAGATGCTGTTGAGGTTACTATTGAAGGTGAAAATTTGACATTTGAACAAGCCGATACTGTCGAGGGCAGTGATGATAACTATCTTTTTGCTTTAGAGAAGACTGATAGTACTGGTGCAAAGGTAACAATTAACGGCGGTACTTATAAAGGTTTCTTTAAATTCACAAGCGGTGATAAAGAGTCTGCCATAAATGTACTTACTATTAATGACGGTAAGTTTTATCAGGGTAATCATCATTTATTTGGTGCATGGGGCAAATATATGAACTTAACCATCAATGATGGTGAATTTATCGGTAATGATGTTAACGAACCTCTAATTTGGTGTAATAACGCTGAGAGTACCGTTAATATCAAAGGCGGTACATTTAGAAAGGATAGTACAGCTACCGGTGATTTATCAAATATAATTGTTATCGGTGAACATAAGGCAATTACCATTGGTAATGAAGATGGAACAGGTCCGATTATGATTCACGAAGGTTCTGCGGATATGTTTAACTATTCGCGTGATAGTAAAAGTTCTGTTGAAGAATTTAAGATAAACGGCGGTACATTTCAACATACCGGTATAGGTAATATATTCGGTTTCAACTCGGGTAATTTATTCAATTCAAAAATAACCATCAATAAGGGTACTTTCAAGCATAGCGGAAACGGTAGTATTATTAAAACACCCAAAAGAGCTTCTAAGGGTATGATTTTTGTTAATGGCGGCGTTTTTGAGCGTAACGATAAACAACCTATGTTCTCGTTAAGTGATAACTGCTTTTATGCTTTTGACGGTTTGAATATAACTGATACAGCTAGTAAGGAAATTTTCAATATAAATGGAGATATTACTTTATCGGTTTCAAATTCTAATATAAAGAACAAAGGTCCTGTTATTAAGGTTGAAAATGGTACTTCCGATTTGTATAAGCCTAACTCAACCTTAGTTTCTACCAGCGGTGAAGCAGTTGTTGGAAAATGCAACATATATGAAACTAAGGCACCAAAAATGTTGGAGATGACATTTGCTAACACAACAACCAGCTGCGGTGTGCAATCTTTTCTCTCTTTAACACCGGGTGCCACATATCAGTTTGATATTGATTGCAAACCTGAAAGTTTATATTTAGCTTCTCAAGTGAAGTTATATTATAAACAATCCGGTAAAACCAGTTATAGCAAGAGTTTATATGTATCAACTGAAGGTGATAATCCAACCCGTTCTCATGTTTCATTTAGATTCGTTCTTGAACCTTCTCAAGAAGATAAGGATAAGGGTGTTGAAGTTGCGGCTACTGATAATGTTCAAATTTTCCTTACTGCCGAGCGTAGAGAAGCAGGTAAGGTTTGGTATACTAATGCATCGGTTAAACTTGTTGAAAATGGTAATGTTGTAGGTAATAATCTTGTTACTGACCCTGATTTCATAAGTTGCCCGGATACTCTTACAAATACTAAAACTGAAACTTGGTCAATATTAGGAAATAATTTAACTGCAATTGCAACACACATAACTCCTGATTATAAAGAACCGTTACCCGTTCATAATACTCCAAAAATGTGGGAAATTGGCGACAGAAAGACTGAAAACTGGGGCGGTATTAAGCAGGAAGTTCAACTTGAAAGTGGTAAATACTATAAATTTGAGTTAGATTATAAAGTTGTTAGTGGTGCTTCTGCGTTAATCAGAATCGGTATAAAGAAAAATGGCTCTTCTTCTTATACAGAAACTGATTTGGCAAGTTTATGCTATGAATATAAGGTGATAGATGCCGGAACAAAGTATATCATGACATTTAGGCCTAAGTCCTTATACAGTGGTAAAAACTTTAGAATTTTATTAGGTAGAAATGACACTAATAGTGCGGCTGATGCAACAGCTTATTTCGGTAATATTTCACTTTGCGAAGATACCAGTAAAGGCAAGGGAGAGTCCTATGGTGAAAACCTCCTATTTAACGGTAGCTTTGAATATGGTTCATTAGGTAACATAACTTCTGATAATGTTGATATTCAATTATATGGTTGGCAACAAATCACTAAGGATGATATGTTTAAAACTTATAATACAGTTAAGCTTAGTGAAATTCCTAATGGTTTCTTCGCTTATAAAAAAGCTTTAAGTGTTGAAGAATCAGAGGGTAATATTACCTTGCTTGAAACTGTTGAGGGCTCAAAGCAATATATTTTCAGCTTCAAAAATAGATATAATAATGATGAGGAAGCTGTTCCTTATATTTATGCTATAACTACTCAAGGTGAAAAGGAAATAACACCTATTAAAATCACTAAGGATATTGGCGGAACAATGAATACTAATGTTGTTTTTGAAATGCCAAATAACTTAGTTGATGAAAAGAATTTGCGTATTGGTTTGAAATTTAATAATAAGAATATTAAGGGCTATTTCACAGATTTTGCTCTTAATGAGTCCGATAAGTATTCAATGGCAATAGGCGATAACTTCATTGCAGACCCTTCTTTTGAAAGCACTAAATCTATACCTGATTATGATTATGCTAGTAACGAATCGGTTTGGATGAAGGAAGGAACATTTGATACAGAGCCTGAAATCGCGTATCTTCCGGTCGAATATTTTGATGTTTTAACTCCTCAAATTCTTATTCTTGCCGGCAAAAATGAAAACTCATATACAACAACTAAGGGCTTAGCCGGTAAAGTTGGACAATCGGTTGCAGTTGAAGCAGGTAAAACTTATCAATTGAGTTTTAATGCTAAGTGGGTAAATAAGGGTAGAGAAGAAGATAAGGCTTGCGTGGAAATCACATGTGATAATGGCGGTACGCAAGTTATTAATCCTAGCAATATAGTTGTATCTTCAACTGAATATAAAGAAACATATACCTTTACTGTTCCCGATGGAATCAATAGCATAGATATTTCAATCAATTTAGGCAGTGCCTATGTTTCAGGTTATTTTGCTAATTTCTCATTGGTTGAGATTAATGGTTCAGGCGATGTTGTATCCAAAGAAATGCTTAAAAACGGAGATTTTTCTTTAGAATATGATAATTGGAATTTCTCAAATTTAAGTGTTTATAAGTTTGGTGAGTTTCCTGAGAATTTCTTTAGCAAGGTGAAAAATTATAAGAAAAAGATGGTTCAGTTTAGCGATTCTGATGATTTTGCTATGTATAGATATAATATGATGTTAGAACCGGATACTTCTTATGAAATGATTTATAATTATAATTTCACCCATTTCCGTAAAAATAATGAACCTTACGGTAAAGTATATTTATTATATTACACCGAAGGCGAAAACGGCGGTTTAGAAGCTAAAAATACTGATATTGATGAAGATAATAAAATTCCCGAGGGTAATAACTGTAAGATAGAAGATATAGATGATTATTCCACAAGAACGGTGTTTAAAACACCTACTAATCTTCGTACTGCTAACAATGGTAATATGTATGTGTATTACTATATGCGTCAAGGTTCAGCAGGTTTCTGGGGCTCATGCGAACTTTATAAGTTAGATGCTAACGGCAACAGAATAAGCGGAAATATTATGCTTAACGGCGATTTTGCTTTGGGTAATGTTGTTTGGGATACTCAAAAGGGTATGAAAGCTTTGGTTGTTGAAGAACCTTATGAAGATTATTTGAAGAAACTTTCAGACCCTGCTGAAATGATTACCTCTAAGGGTACTGATACTAATGCAACATATAGTGCAGATGTTACTGTTGATGCCTATAAAGAATACCGTTTCACAGGTAAAAAGCTTGATATGAATGGTGAGGGTGTAACACCGCAGGTTCTTTATAAATCAAGAAGAGAAGGCGGTAAATATGTTGCGTTAGCAACGGATATGTACTATGATTCGGACCGTTTTATTTTTGAAATAGATTTCACAATTCCTGAGGACGCTATCATTGTTGACGGAAAAGCTGATATTCGTGTTCAAATAACAAATGGAATTAAAGGTAAGGGCTATTTTGCGGATTTGGCTCTCTTAGAAATGGGCAAATTGGTAAATATCGCAGGCAAGTTTAAGGCTTCAAGCAATAACTATCAAAAGGGTAAATATGATGATAGCGTATTCATCTTCTATTATGATGATAAGAAGTTTGAAGATGGAGACTGGTCGGGTGAATTAGCTGCTGGTATGAGCGGCGGTTTAGAAGAAGCTCCAGGCGAAATCAGAGGTACTGTTGTTAATAAGAACGGCGACCCTATTAAAAATATTCAATTATTGCTTACACCTGGCAACAGAAAAGCTAAAACTAACGCTAATGGTGAATATAGATTCACCAATGTTAAACCGGGCATATATCAGTTGTTTATTGTTACAGAATCCGGCACTCGTTTGCCCGTTCAGGTTGATTTAGATATAATGAGTAGCGTTATTTCAAATATCCCTGTTATTACTGTTTTAACAGCAGCTGAGGTTGAAATGGACCTTAATGCTGATGGTGTTGAGCCTTACGGTGCTTTGCGTGGATACTTATTCGATGCAAAGGGCAAGCCTATGGCTAATGTTAAGGTTTATATCGGTGATATTGGATATGTTGTAACTAATAAAGACGGTATGTTCCAGTTTGATAAACTTCCGGTTGGAGAATTTGAAGTTTATTCAATAATGCAAAATGGCGAGAAGTATGTTTTCAGAACTGTTGAAATCAAAGAGTTTAAGGGAACATCTATTAAACTTTCCTTAGAAAACGAAGGATTTAACTGGCTATGGTTGCTTCTTATCATTCCTGCCGGACTTATCGGTATTGCCGCTATTGCAGGCGGAACTATTTTGGTTATTGCTCTTGTTAAAAAGAAGAAAGCCAAAAAATTAAACAATTAAAAATATAATATGAAATAGTGGGGTCCCATTATGAAAAAGAGAATCGGCATTTCAATTTGGCAATTTCAACACAAGTTTGGAGACAAAGAGGCACTGCGTATTGCAAAGCAAATTGGTGCCGATTCGGTTGACTTCTCCTTGGAAGGCAGTGAGTGTGATTACAGAAATCCTGATTCACTCTATGCTAAGGGTGAAGATGCCATAAGAGCTTATTATAGCGAACTTAGAGAATACGCTGAGGAAATAGGGCTTGTCATTGGTCAAACTCATGGCAAGCTCCCCGGCTTCCGCAATATTCCTGCGGAGGATGAGGCTTTGATAGAGAATACAAGGTTAGACTGTATTGCAACAGCTTCTCTCGGTGCTAAGGTTATGGTTGTTCATAATGCGACCTCTATTTATTTGGGTCCAAATCCTGACCCTGAGCTTATGCAAGAATTAAGTCTTAAAATGTTCAAAGGTATGCTCCCGTTTGCTAAACAAAACGGTATTAAAATTGCAACCGAAACATTTGGTGATGCAGTTAGATTTTCTGCGGTTGACTTTTTTGGAGATATTAATGAATTTGAAAAAGCATATAAAGCCGTTAAAGAAATCCCTGAGTTAAAGGATTATATTACTATTTGTGTTGATACAGGTCATTCAAATAAAGCTATGCGATATGATAACCCAACCCCTGCGGATGTTATTCGCAGATTAGGTGGCGAGGTTACTTGTTTGCATTTGAATGATAATGATACCTTAACCGACCAACATAAAATGCCGTTATCCGGCTGTATTGATTGGGATGATGTTATGAATGCGTTAGACGAAATCGGTTATGATGGTATTTATAATATGGAACTTAATTTGCGTCATTTCGGCGAAGAAATTTTTGTTGATTATGCAGAATTTGCTATAAAGGTTATGAGAAATATTCTTGATAAAAAAGAAAATAAATAGGGGAAATACTGTGGAGAACATTGCATTAAGAGTTGAAGAATTACTTTCAAAAATGACCGTTAGAGAAAAAATCGGTCAGTTAAACCAACCCGAAACTCCAACCGAGAAAACTATTGAAGAGTTTAAGGCTTTGGTTAGAAAAGGTGAGGTTGGTTCGATTTTAATGTCGGTAGGTGCTACCGCAGGAAACGATGCCCAAGGTGCTATTTCTAATGAATTTTATAATGAAATTCAGAGAATTGCCGTTGAGGAAAGTCCAAACGGAATACCGATTTTGTTTGGTAGAGATGTTATACACGGTCATCATACTGTTTTTCCAATACCTCTTGGTATGGCAGCTTCTTTTAACGATGAATTGGTTAAGAAAAGTTATAGTGATATAGCTTCTGAAGCATCAGCAGAGAGTGTTCATTGGACATTTACGCCAATGCTCGATTTAGCAAGAGACCCTCGTTGGGGCAGAATAATAGAAGGCACAGGAGAAGACCCTTATGTTGGCGCTCGCGTGGCAGAGTCGGTTGTTAAAGGTCTTCAAGGTGAAAATTTAAGTGATAAAGGCAATATGATTGCTTGCGCTAAGCATTATATTGGTTATGGTGCTTCTGAGGGCGGTAGAGATTATCACCGCACCGAAATTACTGATTATAGCTTGTTTAATTATTATTTACCTGCTTTCCGTTCTGCAGTTAAAGCAGGTGTTAAGACCGTTATGTCTTCATTTAATGATATCAGCGGTCAACCTATAACCTCAAGTTCTTATTATTTAACCGATATTTTAAGAGGCAAATTAGGCTTTGATGGTTTTGTTGTTTCGGATTATGATGCTGTTATTCAGTTAAAGAAACAAGGCGTTGCTCGTGATAACGCCGATTGCGCTAAAATGGCGCTTAATGCAGGTCTTGATATGGATATGCATGATTTTTGTTATCTAGATAACCTCGAAAAGCTAATTGAAAGCGGAGAGGTTAGCGAAGAAACCTTGAATGAATCGGTTAGAAGAATTTTAACCGTTAAAATGGAAAAGGGATTATTTGAAAATCCCTATTGCTATGGCGGTGAATATGATAAAATTGTTCACTTAAAGGATGCTGAGGATTTGGCAACCGAGTCTATAGTTTTGCTTAAAAATGAAAATAATCTTTTGCCTTTGAGCAAAAGTGCAAATATATCCCTTGTTGGTCCTTATGCTACTGAAAAGCGTTCGCTTTTAGGTAGTTGGTGTATTGACGGTAAGACCGACGGAATGGATAATCTTCTCGATATTATGAGAAAAACCTGCGAGGGTAAATTATATTATTCTTGCGGTTATGGTTTGGGCTGGGATAGCTCGGCTAAAAACTCTTATTTATCTGATGTTGTGGTTATGGCGCTCGGAGAGAGTTGGAGCTGCACGGGTGAAGCTCGCGCTGTTTCTGATATATCCTTGCCACCTGAGCAAATTGCATTAATTAAAAAGATAAAATCAACCGGCAAGAAAATAGTTGGTATACTTTTCTGTGGAAGACCAATTGCTATGCAGGAAATATCCGATGATTTAGATGCTATAATTTATGCATGGCATCCGGGCTCTTGCGGTGCTCAGGCGGTTTGCAATGTTTTATTTGGTGATGTTTCTCCATCGGGTAAACTTCCTGTAACCTTGCCAAAACTTGCAACCCATATTCCGCTTTACTACAATGTAACTTCAAGCGGCAGACCGGTTAACTGCTATTATAACGAAAACCCTGCTAACTGTTATGTTGATAGTGTGCCAACTCCTTGTTATCCTTTTGGTTTTGGTCTTTCTTATACTGAATTCAAGTATGGCGAAACCAAAATTGATAATGATAAAATATCTTTGGATGAAGTTTTGAACGGAAAGAAAATAAAGGTTTCTGTTAGCCTTGAAAACATCGGTGATTTTGATGCCAAGGAAACAGTTCAGATTTATTTAAGAACTCCTGTTGCTAAATGGATGAGACCTTTAAGAGAACTTAAAGGCTATCAAAAAGTTTCCTTAAATAAGGGCGAAAAAACTGAAATTATTTTCGAAATTGGCGCTGAGGAATTAGGATATTATAGTCCCCAAGGTGAATTTATCGTTGAAAAGGGCATAAGAGAAATTTATGTTGGCGAAAATTGCCTTATCGAAAATAAGAAAGAAATAACAATTTGTTGATTTTTTCAATTAAATAGAGTAATATTAGATTAACGAAACAATTTAAGGAAATATTGAAAATTGTTTCGTTAATTTGGTTTTAAGGAGATTTAAAATGCGTATATACGAAAATCCTCAAAAAACTAGTGAAAATAGATGTAAGGCTATTAGTTATTATAATTTAAAGGGTAAGTGCGAAACGATTTCGCTTAATGGCGAATGGGATTTTGCCTTCTTTAAAAGAGATATAGATGTTCCTGATATTATAACCGAGTGGGGAAAAATAGATGTTCCTTCTTGTTGGCAATTAAAGGGATATGAAAATCCGAATTATTCTAATATAAACTATCCCTATCCTTGCGACCAACCCTATGTTCCTGATGATAACCCTTGCGGTGTTTATAGAAGAAATATAAATATAGAGAAAAAATGGGGCAAGGTTTACATAATATTTGAGGGAGTTGCCTCCTGTGCCTTTTTAACTGTTAACGGAAAAGAGGTTGGATTTACTCAGGCAAGCCATTTGCGTTCGCAGTTTGATATAACCGAATATGTTGCCGAGGGCAATAATGAAATTATCGTTAAGGTGCTTAAATGGTGTTGCGGAAGCTACTTGGAAAGTCAGGATATGTTCCGCCATAACGGCATATTCCGCGATGTTTTGTTGCTTCAAAGACCTGAAAACCATATAGAAGATGTTGAATGTATACCAAATAGCGAGAAAATTCAAATCAAGTTAGATGGCAAGGCAAATCTTAAAATTTCAGAGAACGGCAATGCTATCTGCGAAGAAACTATTGAAAATGAGTTTTCATTTACTCCCGAAAATCCTGTTTTATGGAATGCTGAAAAACCTTATTTATATGAAATAGAGCTTGAAAGAGCAGGGGAAACAGTTTGCTTTAAAACTGGTATGAGGGATATTAAAATCTCCTCTGAGTATGAGCTTTTAATAAACGGTGTTTCGGTTAAGCTTCACGGTATTAACCGCCACGATACCAGTAAATATAATGGTTGGTGTCAAAGCGAGGAAGAGATAATCCGCGATTTGAAGCTTATGAAAGAGCTTAATATAAATTGCATCAGAACTGCGCACTATCCGCCAATTCCAAAGTTTATAGCTCTTTGTGATGAATTAGGTTTTTATGTTATTTGCGAAACCGATATTGAAACTCACGGTTTTGCAAGAAGAACTGCGGGCGGAAACGGATATGACCCTGAGGATAATATCTGGCCTTGCTCAGACCATCGTTGGAAAGCGGAGCATTTAGACCGTATGCAAAGAATGGTTGAAACCTTTAAAAATCATACAAGTATTATTATGTGGTCAACCGGAAACGAAAGCGCTCACGGTTGCAATCATGTTGATATGATTAGGTGGACAAAGCAAAGAGATAACACCCGATTAATTCATTGTGAGGATGCTTGCCGAAGGGGACAGATTCATAACAGCGATGTTTATTCTATGATGTATCTGGGTTTTGACAGGGTAGAAAAATTAGCTCAAAGCAATGATATAAATATGCCGGTTTTCCTTTGTGAATATGCTCATGCTATGGGTAACGGTCCTGGAGACCTTGTTAAATATCAGGATATTTTTGATAAATATCCTAAAACAATCGGAGGTTGTATTTGGGAATGGGCAGACCATGTTGTAGTTGATAACGGTGTTCAAAAATACGGCGGCGATTTTGAGGGTGAGCTTACTCATGACGGTAACTTCTGTTGCGATGGTTTGGTATTTGCCGACCGTTCTTTAAAAGCAGGTTCCTTGGAAGCAAAATATGCTTTCCAACCTATCAGAACCGAGCTTGACGGTAATGTTTTAAAGATTAAAAACCGACTCGATTTTACAAATCTAAATGAATATGAGTTATGTATAAATATTGCGGTTGACGGTGAGACTGTAAATTCTAAAAACCTTGTTTTAGATGTAAAACCGCATAATATAGGCGAAATAGAGATTGAATATACCACCGCAGAGTGTAAATATGGCGCATATTTGAATGTTACACTTAATAAAGACGGTAAGCAGGTTGCCATAGAGCAACACGAATTACCCTGTGTAAGACAATCTGCAATAAAAGAAAAGGTTATAACCTTAACCGAGGATAAGCTTAATGTTTATGCTAAGGGCGAGAATTTCAGTTATACTTTTTCCAAGCATTATGCCGCATTTACAAGTATGGTTATAAACGGTGTTGAGCAGTTGGCGGATAAAACTAAGCTTTCTGCTTTCAGAGCTCCAACCGATAATGACCGTAATATTATATATAAATGGGCAAATATGAATATTTGGGAAGGCGAAAACTTAGATGTATCTTTCTTGAAGGTTTATGATTGCCATTTGAAAGATAATGTTATTGTTGCTGAGGGTTCGCTTGCAGGCATTTCAAGAATTCCTTGCTTCTATTATACTTTGAGGGTTGAAATATCTGAAAACGGTGTAATAAATATGGACTTTAAGGCTAATGTTCGCAAAAATTCAGTATTTTTGCCTCGCTTAGGCTTTGAGTTCCCGTTAGTAAACTCGTCTAAGGAATTTACTTATTATGGCAGAGGTCCTATTGAAAACTACTCTGATATGTGTCATAGCGCACCTGTTTCGCTATATAGTAGCGATGCTGATAAAGAATATGTGCCCTATGTTAGACCGCAGGAGCATGGTAATCATATCGAAGTTCGCAATTTGAAAATAGGCAATATGGAAATTTATAGCGAT
The DNA here is from genome assembly GCA_017537365.1 of Clostridia bacterium. Taxonomy (GTDB): domain Bacteria; phylum Bacillota; class Clostridia; order Oscillospirales; family Acutalibacteraceae; genus UBA737. Next base: position 1,433 of record JAFYKZ010000014.1, on the reverse strand, counting down.
AAACCTTTTGAAATTAATGTTTCAAATTATAGTATAGAAGCATTATATAAAGCTAATCATACTGATGAGCTTGTTTCGGATAATAAGGTTCATTTAAGAGTGGATTACAAGGTTTCGGGTATTGGTTCAAATTCTTGCGGACCTGCGCTTTCAAATGAATTCCAATTAAATGAAAAAGAAATTTCATTTAAGTTTAATATTGCTCCGATTAAGTAATATTATTTTAATATTAAAAACCCAAGCTCAACTTTTAGTTTAGCTTGGGTTTAAGTGTTTAATGGTTAAGCAATATTATATCATAAGTTTAAGTAAGTTGGAGGAAAATATGAAAACTGAGCAAAATATTTTAATAGCTTTTATTTTAAATTTTACATTTTCCGTTTTTGAATTTTTAGGAGGAATTTTCACAGGAAGTGTTGCTATAATTTCTGATGCGGTACACGATATTGGTGATGCGGCAAGTATCGGTATATCTTATTTTTTAGAGAAAAAAAGCAAGAAACCTGCGGATTATATATATACCTATGGGTATGCCAGATATTCAGTAATAGGCGGATTAATAACTACTATTATTCTTTTGGTAGGCTCGGGTTTAGTAATATATAATGCTGTTAGTAGGATTATTAACCCTGCTGAAATAAATTATAACGGAATGATTATTTTTGCGGTGGTGGGTGTGTGCGTGAACTTTTGTGCCGCATTTTTTACCCGAGAGGGTAGCTCAATTAATCAAAAAGCGGTTAATTTGCATATGTTAGAGGATGTACTCGGTTGGCTTGTTGTTCTGGTTGGAGCTGTTATTATGCGGTTTACAGATTTTAAAATTATTGACCCGATTATGTCTATTATAGTTTCGATTTTTATTCTTATAAATGCGGTTAAAAACTTGAAAGAAATAATAGATTTGTTTCTTGAAAAGGTACCTAAAAATATTGAAACTCAGGAAATAAAGGAGCATATTAGAAAAATAGACGGTGTTTTAGATGTTCATCATATTCATATTTGGAGTTTAGACGGAGAAAACAACCTAGCAACAATGCATATAGTTTCAGATTTTGAGCCGTATAAAATTAAAGATAAAATTCGCACCGAACTTAGTGAACACAATATAGGGCATATAACAATAGAAATTGAAACAAGTAAGGAGCATTGCCACGAAAAACAATGTCAAGCAAAATTCAAAACACATATAGGTCATAATCATAATCATTAATAAATAAAATGCAAAGAGCTGCCTTACTTTTCTTAGTGAGGCAGTTCTTTTTTTAGTATAAAAAATCAATTTTTGACTGGGGTGGCAGGGTACTCTGCGCTGTGAGTTTTTTCGAACACTGCGAGTGTTACCGAAAAAACTTCACTGCTCGAGACTTCACAGTTCCAAAAGCCTAGCGCGGCTTTCGGACTGCTTCGACGAACCTCGGTTCTCATCCTGC
>JAFYKZ010000013.1 GCA_017537365.1 Clostridia bacterium | reverse complement strand
TTCCAAACTCGACTGAGTTAAAGATTTGTAGTTCGTTCATTTCCTCTCCCTTCTAAAAAGTTGCACTATTTTTTCAACCTTTAAGGCAAAAAAATTTTATCTTTATCGTCTGTAATGTTTAACAGATCGCAAAGTACATAAATTTCGGCTGCCTTAAATGACGTTATATTGTTTCTTTTCTGACCGAAGGACTGTACCGTTATTCCGAGCTGTTCAGCGATAAAAGTGATTTTCAAACCGCTTTTGCTGATGTGCTCGTCTAATAAAGATTTGTTAGTCGTCATTTCTTCTCCTTTCATGTTGAATTTTTTTATCAACCTACGCTTTCATTATACAAGGTTGAAAAATAATGTCAATACTTATTTGAAAATTTTTTCAACTTATGTTAAAATTTTTTTAGGATAACAGAAAGAGAGGCGATTTTAATGACGGTAGCTGACAGAATAAGACAAAAACGTGAGGAATTGAATTTGTCTCAGGAGGACTTAGCCAAAAAGTTAGGTGTAAAAGATAAATCTACGGTATGTAAAATTGAAAAGGCCGGCAACGACATAACAATAAAAAACATCAAGCGTATAGCCGATGCTTTAGGTGTTTCTGCTCAATATTTGTTAGGGTGGGAGGAAAGGTCTAAGGAAATTAGAAAAGAAATTATTAAAAATGAATTTGATTACGCCCACGCGCAAGCTGCCGGCGATAAAGAAATGATGAAAGAGTGCAAAGAAAAAGGCGACTATCTTGCTTCGCAATATAACAAGCAATACGACGCCTTTTTATCCGTCAAGAACGGCGACAAAGAATTAGATACGGCAATAGAATTTTACGACCTATACAAGAGGGCGGATCCTTCTGTTAAGGAAGTAATTGCGCGTCTGTTAAAAGACTCTCAATAAGCGCTTTGGTATCATCATCGGCATTGTTATATAAATTTATAAAATCTTCTTTAGTTAGTTCGTTATGTACGTATATCATATTTCCGCCCTCCTAAGTCATATATACCAAAAGAAAAGTGTTTTTTAAAGTTCTATTTAGTTTCATTATCGAACAAGGAGAAAACATGACAATAGACAGACTACCTTCTGGATCGTACAGAATAAGAGAAATGCGAAACGGCAAAGTTTATAAGATTACCATAGATCATAAGCCCACTAAAACAGAAGCAAGGGACCTAATACAGTCTAAGGTAACGAGTTTTAGCAATTCTACGCTCTTTTATGACGCAGCCGACAATTATATCAAGTCTAAGCAAAACATACTCTCTCCGGCCACAATACGCGGTTATAGGACCATATTGAATAATCTAACCATTAAAGATGTGCCGATAGACAAGATTACAACTCCGGTTCTTCAGTCCCTTGTCAATGATCTGGCGCTCACGCTCTCGCCTAAGACCATAAAGAACGTAAACGGTTTCATTGTTTCAGTCTTAAAGTATTACGGGGCTGATGTTCAAAGTCCCAGATTACCACAAAGAATTAAAAAAGAAATATACATACCTTCCGAAGATGATGTTAAAAGGATATTAAACGACGTTAAGGGTACAAAATATGAAGTTCCGTTTACCCTGGCAACTTTGGGACTAAGAAGATCGGAAATATGCGCCCTGACAAAAGATGATTTAAAAGGGAATATCCTAACGATAGATAAAGCGTTAGTTGAAGATGAAAATAAAAATTGGATAGTTAAAACCACTAAGACGACTGATTCAACAAGGACTATTATTGTCCCTGATTATCTCGCTGACCTAATACGAGAAAAAGGTATTTACGATTCAAGCCCACATAGTCTTTATTCTAAGCTAAAATGCGTTCAGGACCGTTTAGGCATACAAAGGTTCGCCTTCCATAAACTAAGGCACTTCTTCGCGTCATATATGCACAATTTAGGCTATTCAGATAAACAGATTCAGGAATTTGGCGGCTGGAAAACCTCTGATGTGTTAAGAAATGTGTATCAACATGCTATGGAAATGGACAAAACAAAACAAAGTATGGCAGAGGATATAAAAAATTTAGTCACGAATTAGTCACAAAATTTTGAAAAGCCCGTAAAATAAGGGCTTGAAACATTGTTTTGAAATGTCCGATTCCCGTTAGCAGCTTAAAATTAGAAAAGTCCCAAAATACCCGCAATTCCCTATTTCTAAGGCTTTTGTGGGTTTTTAATTTTGGTAAAAATATTCTCTAAAAGAATAAATATACCCCTAAAATATGAAAATTTTAGTCACGAATTAGTCACGACATTAGATCCTTGACATTTTAGACCTAACTCTTGTCCCTAATTTGACTACCTGTCTTTCGGATATATTCATCGCAAACGATATTTGAACATTTGATTTATTCTTCGCTTTCAAATTGAAGTATTCAAGTTCATCATCGGTAAAATTGCAACC
>JAFYKZ010000012.1 GCA_017537365.1 Clostridia bacterium | reverse complement strand
CACAGTGGCGGCAAGGTCGGCAAAGCAGGAAAAACCTTAGCCACCAAAAGTTCTTCTAAGTCTGCTAAAAGCAAGGCAGGAAAAACTTTAGCAGACCACAAAGCTAAAAAGCATTAGTTTTGTGAACATTTGTCGCATGATAAGCGACCTAACCTCTCTTTTATTGGTGTACAATGATGACATCAAATGAAAGAGAGGTTTTTTACTCATGAAAAACACAAACAAAAATAACATTACTGAACTCGTATTTATTTTGGACCGTAGTGGTTCTATGGCGGGTCTTGAGAGCGACACAATCGGCGGTTTTAACTCCATGATTGAAAAGCAAAAGAAAGAGGATACGCCTTGCTATGTATCTACGATTCTTTTCAATGGCGAAAGCGAAGTTATTCACGACCGAGAAAAACTTGGTGAGATTCAGCCGATGACCGATAGGGATTATGTTGTTGGCGGATGTACCGCACTGATTGACGCTATCGGCGGTGCGATTCATCATATTGGTAAACTCCATAAATATTTCGGAGAGAGCGCACCTGAGCACACAATGTTTGTTATTACAACCGACGGTCAGGAAAATGCAAGCCACCGTTACACAAGCGAACAGGTTAAAAAGATGATTGAGCGACAAAAAGAAAAATACGGTTGGGAGTTTCTTTTCATCGGTGCCAACATTGATGCGGTTGAAACAGCATCCCGTTATGGCATAGGTGAAGACCGGGCAGTGAACTACAATGCCGACGGCGAGGGCACACATATTCTATACGAAACGGTTGCAAAAGCAGTTTGTAATGTCAGAGCAAGCGCACCGCTTGAGTCGAATTGGAGCGCGGATATTAACGCAGACTATCAGCGAAGAGGTAAAAAGAAGAAGTAAAAATTTCAAAATAATAGATTTACAACAAACGAGGAGGTGCCATGTGGTACCTCCTCGTTTGTTTAATCCTTATTTTCGTCTACAATTTCTGAAATGGCGTTTTGTGCTCTCTTTGCTAATATAGATGCATTAACACTTGAAATACAGTATTTATTATTGTCCAGAAAAATTATAGAACGAGTTTCGTTATCTGAAGTCGTGTCGATTACTTCGGGATTTTTTCTTTTAAGATTTGCTCTTGCTAAAATTCGGCGTACTTTATCCGAATCAGCAGCCTCAATACATATAATTTCTGCTACTCTCACAAATGCCTTATTTCCTATATTAAGAAAACTATTGTTCATTGCCTTACACCTCCATTTCTTCCAAAACCACAGATTGGCTCGTCCGAACTCATATCATAATGGTAAGTAATTATGCCTTTTGATAAATCTGAAATACTGAATAAATATATATGTGTTTGGGATATTTTAAGTACGTTGGGACCTTTAAATTTTATGAAATTTTCCACCTGCGGTTTTAATATTCTAGTGACTTCATTTCGACTACCGCCAACTATGATTATTGAGTGACTTAAAGTAGCCAATCTATTACATTTATCATTGAAGTCGTTTTGGTGATGATTACCACACTCAACTTCAATAAAATGACTATGGAAAGGTTTTATGTTTGCAATAATATCGGGAATTATAGTTCTGCCATCCGGAAGTTTAATATTATTCTCTTTACGTCCCATAGTAACTCGATTATAATTGCCTGTTTTTTCAAGGATGGTTTTAACATCCTTAATCATATAAGCGTGTTGAACGCTTGCGTGCTCTCCAGCAAGTTTCATATGTTCTTGTTCGGGTGGTTCTTTTTTAAATAACATACGATAAATTTGTTTGCCTAAATCGGTGATAATTAAGATGTTAAAAGGGCGATATCCAGTAGACATTCTTTTTTTATCTAAAAGACCCATATCGGAAAAAGTTTTGATTGATAGATAAGCAGCATTCATACTGGGCGGTTTTTCCTGTTTGTAAATAAAACTATTTATAATTAATTCCTTGGCCTCTTTTTCTTCAGAAACACCAGAGGATACCAATATTCTAAAAATCTCTTTATCGCGTTTGCTGAGTTTTTCTAGAATATCTTCCCAAAAAATTACACTGCTCTCTTTGGCGTTATATTTGTTGTTATAATATTCATTGTTCATTGTTTTTTCGCTCCTCTAATTTTTCTTTGATTTTTTCAAATTCTTCGTCGGGTAAACCGTACTTGAGAATTTTATAAATTCTATCTTCCTGATTTTCGTCAAGAGAATTAGTTGTAGGTTCTTCTGGGGTTGCAACAAAATTTTCGTTCACAGATTCGTTTACAGATTTTACTATCTCTCCAAACACCTGAACGAAAGCCTTATTAATAATGTCCTCGCAGTCTAGATGATACAAATTATAATTACCGTGATTTCTATTCACCGATTTATAACAATCAAAAACTGCAGTTGAGAAATTTGCAAAGGCAAGTTCATAAAACTCGTTTAGTTTATCGTACCTGTTGGGCACACCTTTGGTTAGCAATTTTTTATCTTTAATAATTGCTACAAAACGGTCGGTAGCCGTACAAAGATATCGGCGGTGTATGAAAAATGATGCGGGAGGCAAAGTTTTGCTTT
>JAFYKZ010000011.1 GCA_017537365.1 Clostridia bacterium | reverse complement strand
CTCAAAAGCATAGTATTTTTCGGTATTTGCAAAGACATAGGTTGCCGAGATGGAACCGGTAACAGCACTATCACTTTCTCTACCTGTGTTCTCATCGGTAATGGTTGTAGAAACCTCATCCGAAGCATCAAGGATGGTCTGCAATGCGGCAGCACTCATATAAATTTGGTTGGCAGGATCTTGGCTCTTGCCAAACATAGACATTGAAAAGTCGTTGTTCGAAGAACTTGTATAAAGTCCTACGATTTTGAGTTCATAGGTTTCGGTCTCTACAGACGGGTTGGTAAGAACAATCGTATCGCCTACAGACAACTCATTGAAAATTGCAAGTTCTTCAGAGATAACACATTCTTTCTCGGTTGTGCCTTCCTCGAACATAGTGCCGCCTTCCAAAACGGAAGCCGTTCCGTCAATAAAGGCTGTCATAGAACTGTCGCTGCTGTAACCGATAACCGAGAAATCCGATGAGCTGAACATTCCTTTGCCGCCACGATCACCGCCGGGAAATCCCATTGAGCCGCCAAATCCACCAAAGCCGGAGTTCGACTGACTTTCCTCATCTTCGGTTTCATCGGTTACAGGTTCTAAATCATCATTGCCGTTAAAAGCGGCAGTGAGCGTATAATAAAAATCCTGAACGGATTCAGCATCTGCGTATTTTTGATATTCTTCGAGAGTAAGCTCAGAAGCGCTACCCATCATATCTTTAAATTGGTCACGGTCAAAACCGCCACCGCCTTGGCCTTTTCCTCCGCCCATCATATCGTTCATCATAGAACTTCTGTCATACGATATTGTTGCCGTGATACTCAGTTCTGAAAGTGTGCTTTCTTTGGCACTTTCAGCGGCTTGTCGGATAGACAAACCAAGACAAGCAGATACAGCAATTACAAGTGCGATAATGCTGATTAAAACATTACGCCCTTTTGATCTGCCAATACATCTTAAAGTATTTTTTATAATGTACATAATCATTTTCCTTTCTCGGAATTTCATCCTACGATACATCATTATACATAGTTACATTGAAGAAAGATTGAAAATGAAAAAATTCAAAAAGACAATAAAACACCAAATAAAAAAGACGGCAGAGAGCGTTAATCTCCCTGCCGTTGTGCTTCGGTTAGTTATAAATTATATCGTGATTTACAATTTCTGTGGCTCTGCTGCGGATGTTATTCATCCGAGCAACCCACTCCATTTGATTGTCTGCTTTGAGTTTTTCGGTAATGCCTTCAGCGGTTTTGTATTGCGAGATGAGAGTATCAAACATTTCGTCTGCTTGTCTATTAACATCAGCAAGGTAGCGATTAAGTTCGCAACCTACAAGTAACGATGTATAAAAACCCTTGCGATGGTGTTTGATATACTCCAAATGTCGCATACCCCATATACCAATTTCAACTTGTTCTTCATCAGGGAGTTTTAAGCACGGAATGTAATAATCACCCTGCAACTCATACCACAAGCCATTATTTTCATCAAAAATATACTTTTCCATAATCAAACCTCCTTCAGCAAATCCTGAAAAGGAGCGGTTTCATTTACAAAAGTATCGTATGTAAATTTAGCACCAAGTCTGAATCCCATTATAAAACTGTCAAGGTTTGATTCACCATTAACCACACTCCAAGCGTTACAAAACTCAAGGAATTTCTTTTTACTTTCACCCGAAAGATTCTCGGTCAGAAAGTCCTCGTTGAGCATTAATACTTCCATCTGCTTTTGAACAGTTTTGTTTTGCTTGGTGCTACGTGCTTGTGGGTCTAAATTACCGTAATAAAATTCTTCAATAAAGTTAGTCATTTTTGTAATACTCCATATGATTTGAATTATCCTTACAATTCAATCATTCTGACTGATTACAAAAGCCTAAGGGAGACAACTTCCTTACGGAGTGTCTCCCTTCTGCGACGCTTTTATATACTATAAATCTTAAGTAAAAATTTAAAAACTAATAATCTTTTCTAAAATGCACTATGTAAAACATCCATCACGGATTAACCTGTAACTAAATTATTCATTTATTACTCCTTGAAATTGAAATCCAATCCTACAAAATCCAAAGCCTTTTGATAATTATCTATTTTTTCTGCTGACATTATTTTAAAATCATCATTATTCCTTTTAATTCTTTCGCGTTTAAAAAACAAAACATCAAAAAATCTTACTATCCACATAATTGGTAAAAGTATTGCCAATTTTTCAAGTATAGGAAATTTTTTGCACATCGGTTTATACGGCAAAAATATAGTTCTAAAAATTTTCTTCACACGAGCTTTTTTTGCTGTTCCTGTTTGTTTTGATATCTTAACAGCATCAGAAAGAATATGTGACTCACGGGTTCCGTAAACTCCGCTATTAAAAATAAATTCTGTTATAAACTCTGCAATATCATCCGGCTCTGCATCTTCAAACCATACGTCAAGAGTGCGCATAGTATTTTTATAAAAGACATCAAGTTGTAATTTTTTTAATTCTTCAAAAATATATTCATTGTTAAGATCTTTAACGGTATTACGATAAACCCATAAATCAACAATATGCTTAATACCTATTCCCGCATCTCTATAATGTTTAGCATAATGGGTAAAAAGATAAATCATTTCATCCTCTGGGCTCATCTCATAACGAGTACTACCATCAGAACATATTTTTCCTAGTTGCCAACCATCACCAAAATAAGCATAATAGTCTTTATTATAAGATGGAATTAAGCGCTTATGAAGTTCGATATGTATCGTTCGCTTATTCCATATTAATTCATGATCGCTTTCAATTCTTTCAGTGTAGCCCAAATTTTGCATAATAGGAATAATTTTATCATATTGCTCAGTACGTATTAGGATATCCGCATCACCCATTATGCGCATTTCTGATTTTGGATACATTTTTTTAAGAAGTGTACCTTTAAGAGGCATATAATCAATTTTGTTTTCTTCAAAACTAGCAAATATATTATTTATGGAATACATTTGTTGCTCGCTAATCATAACAAGACTGCAAGTATCAGTAAATAGTTTTTGCATCAGAGGCAAATCTTGAGAAATGCCACAATTTAATGCACCATAATAAAACAAAGCAGAAATTTGATGGTTTCTTGCTATTTTAACAGCAGTTTCTAAATCGAAATCTTTGGGCAAAGAATACTTTTCGCCTAAAATGGCACTTTTTAAAAGCAAAATTATACCTATTTGTTGGTTTTTCATCTTGATTTTTTTTCCTTCCAAGCAACAATTTCATCTCGAATGTACTGTAAAGTAAGTAATTTTTCTTTTACCTGTTCAACAGTAAGCAATTCTGTATTATTAGAATTAAACTCGGTAAGGGGATTACGCTCAGTATCGCCCTCTTTAAAATACTTATCATAATTAAGATCTCGCTTATCACAAGGCACACGGTAAAAGTTACCCATATCTATAGCGCCGCTACACTCCTCGTTGGTAAGCAAAGTTTCATACATTTTCTCACCATGGCGGATACCGATAACCTTAATTTCATCATTACTATCAAAAAGTTCTTTAACAGCCTCTGCCAAAACGCCGATGGTACAAGCAGGTGCCTTTTGAACTAAAATATCACCCGAAACTCCATTTTCAAAAGCAAATAAAACAAGGTCAACAGCTTCATCAAGGCTCATAATAAAACGTGTCATAGAGGGCTCTGTAATGGTAATCGGGTTGCCCGCCTTAATTTGCTCAATCCAAAGCGGAATCACGCTACCTCTTGAGCACATAACATTGCCATATCTAGTACAGCAGATTTTTGTTTTTTCAGGGCTTACGGTACGCGATTTTGCAACTATAACCTTTTCCATCATAGCCTTGCTTGTTCCCATAGCATTTACAGGATAAGCCGCCTTATCGGTTGAAAGGCAAATAACAGATTTTACTCCCTCATCAATAGCGGCTGTAAGCACATTATCTGTACCTATAACATTTGTTTTAACAGCTTCAAGAGGAAAAAATTCACAAGAAGGCACTTGCTTTAAGGCTGCCGCATGGAATATGTAATCTACACCGTGCATTGCATTTTTAACCGAAGCCAAATCACGAACATCACCGATAAAGAACTTTATCTTGCCGGCAACCTCAGGCATTTTAGCCTGAAATTCGTGGCGCATATCGTCCTGCTTTTTCTCATCACGCGAGAAAACGCGAATTTCGGCAATATCGGTATCAAGGAAACGGTTAAGCACCGCATTACCAAAGCTACCCGTACCACCTGTAATCATTAATGTTTTGTTAGTAAAAGTACCTATATCGCTCTTCATTAAAAATCCTACCTTTATTTTCATATTTTATTATTCAATTCAAAATTAACTTTACTCATATAATTTTGAAAACTTTTTTTTTGCAAATTAACAAAATCCATCTGTTTTTGAAGATAAAATCCATCATCACTTTGAATTGCTTTAGCTTGCTCAACAATCTTATCTTCTATCATATCATCAATATTGAATATATTTTCTTCTAAACCGAGCATACTGAATAATGATCTCACCTTAGACTGCCATCCAATACCTATTACTGGAACACCGGAAAGCATACTCATAATAGCCGAATGCATCCGAAAAGAAATAATTAATTTTTGTGAAGAGTAGAAATCAAAAATTTCATCAAACGAAGAAATTTGATTAACAGTAACCTTTTCATCAGAAACATATTTTTCATAAATCGCATTTATTATGCTATAATCCGTTATTTCTGATGAAAAAATCGCGATTTTTTCATCAATGAAATTTTGTTTCAATCCATCAATTAATCTTTGACAAAAGGAAACATATTGATTATAACTCATAAATGAATTAACACATTCATATTTTATGAGACATATAGCAATACCATCTTTTTGAGTTTTTGTTAATGTTGGATTATAAAAAAATGCCGGATCTCCACAAACTGTGACATCAACACCCATATTATTGCATATTTTTTTGGAATTGTCATCCCTTACACTTATCATTTGACAATTCTTAAAACCTTTTTTGGCATACCATTTTTGAATTTTGGTTTGAAATGGTCCAATGCCTATAGATGTAGCATAAATCGGGATATTAAGTTCTTTAGCAATCTTCGTATATTCATAAAACAAATAAGTATAGGTTGGACACCAATCTATATCCATTACCATATTTCCGCCACCGATAACAACACCATCAACATTATATAATAATTTTTTGATTTTTTCCTCAAAATCACTTTTATTTAATAATCTACATAAATATTTATATCGGAGGGATAATGCGGAATACAATTTGGTGTGTTGCTTTCTTGCGCTGAAAACTTTGATATCAGGCGTAACAACAGATATTTCATCGCTTATTATATCTGAAGTTGGGAAATCAATACGTATAATTTCAAATCCAGCCAATGAATCTGATAACATTTGAGATAATAATAAATCTCCCATATTAGATGAACGAAAAAAACTTATAACTGCAATCTTTTTGGTATTTATAATCTAACACCTCTTATCATTAAATATCTTTTTAAAAAATTAACACAAGACAATTTTTTATTTATAGGCAAACTTTTTATTAATCGTTTGTTTTATAAACAAAAAAATTCTTTTGGTAAATAAATACAGCTCTTTTAGATATAATATTGTAATAATTATAAAAAACACAAACTGAAGAATTATCGAGGACACACCTACCGTCAACAGCACTGATTGTACAAGTAACAAAACAAGTGGAATTATAAATTTTATAAAAGAATAATTAATACATGCGAATTTTCGAGTATCAAAAGCTCTAATCAACCATATTGCCATAAACGACAATGCCGAAGCAAAGGCAGAACCAATAATTCCAAAAATAGAAGTGAATATTATTCCTAAAACAATATTAATACCTCCGCCAACAGCGGTCGTCAAAAAGACACCCTTTGTTTTTTTCATCGTAGTATAATTTGTCCCTATAAAACTCGAATAACTAGAAAAAACCATTGCGATGAACAAAAACGGAGCACATCTCCAACTTTCATAATATGATTTCTCTACTAAAATCTTATAAATTGGTTGCAAAACCACTAAGCAAAATGATGTGCCACATATCAAAACCATAGAAAAAGCATTAAAAACTTTCGTATAAAATTTATTTTTATCCTTAGAATTAGCTTCATCTACCGAAGATAATTGCCACGCCTGGAAAAAAATGCCGCTAATTGTTGAGATAATTGTTGGAATTTTATTTGCAGCCGCATATAAACCATTAGCAGTATCAGAAAGAATGATTGCAATAATGTACCTACTTGAAGACTGTGTCAACCACCAAAATACAGAGTTTGGGATAAGCGGACAAGAATATACTATCATTTGTTTTAAGTATCCTAAATCTATTATCGAACAAATATAATCCCTAAATTCTCCAACAACAAATGTAACAATAATAACAAACGCATTAGAAATTATTGAAGCTAACAAATAACCTTTTATGCCCCAAGAAAACACCGAAAGGAAAATTATATTAAGTCCTACTTGCAAAACCGTATGTAAAAAACCTGAAAAAGCGAACAATTTCGATTTACCTACTCCTCGGGCAAATTGTGAGGTTACCATTTGCACAGAGTTGGTGAACGAAAGGAGGAAAAAAAGTACTAAATTCCCTTTAAAAGCATCTATTTTATACAAGAAAAATCCGGATAATGAAAACAATAGATTACCAAATATGGCCACAGTATATCCATAAGTCAAACTTTTCTTGCGGTTTTCAAAATCGTCAATAGAAAATCTTAAAACAGATTCTGTGATAGATAAAGTTATTATCGGAACCACTAAATTCACTGTTGTAAACAATAAATCAATTATACCATATTCAGAAGCACTTAAAATCTCTGTATAAAATCTAACCATCAAAAAGGTTACAATTTTACTACCAAAATTCGCAATGAAAAATATGCCCGAATTTTTTACTAATTTTTCATATCTATTCAAAATTAATCTCCTTTGTTATATGTGTTTATTACGCTTACAAAATATCTTTTGGATTTATATTCCAACAAAATGTAACAACACCTATTTTAAATATTTCATCAATTTGAATATTTTTTAAATTAATTTAATAATTTATATAACCCCTTATAAACCTCATAATATTCATTAGCCATAGTTTGGCTTGAATATAGTTGACATGCTTTTTCTGAAAGTTCAAATGTTAGTCTTGATTTCATATCCAACATTTCGTTAACCGACTGTTCTAATGCATCAATATTGCCGTATTCGACAAAACTGCTGTATTCATCCAACGCTATACTTTCAGGGCCACCCGCTTTAAAAGCGACAACCGGCGTTCCACAGCAAAGCGATTCTGCTACCGACATACCATATGTTTCGCGTCGGCTGGTTAAAACCGTAATATCAGCTATCGAATAATACTCTGCAAGTAAGCTTTGATCGCTAACACGGCCTATTATCTTAACATTTGTGGGAATTTTAGAATTGTCATTTAAAAGTGAAGAACCCACTACCAAAAAAACAATATCGGGCATTTTAGCTGCAAGCTTTATAATATAGTGACCACCCTTTATGTCTTCTTCTCTATCTGAAAAACTGGCGGTAACATGCAAAACAACTTTTTGTCCGTCTGGTATATTAAGTTGTGATTTAAGATCGGTTTTTCTTGGATGAAAAATATTATCAGTATCTATACCATTTTTAACAACTACCGATTTAATACCTTTCATAACAGGCGACATCTGTTGTCTTGACATAACCCATGGGGAAACCGATACCGAAACCACATTATTAAATCCGTCAAAAGCTTTTTTCATTCTTTTCCATTCATAAGCAGTTCTATCAAATAAAAACTTTCTATAAGGGTCGAATACATAATCACAATTTCCACAACCCGTAGTAAACTTCATACATTCAAAGGCATGCGGACAGTTGCCCGTATAATAAAACTCGGCGTGATTAGTTATAACAGTTGGTATTTGATTTTGCTTTAAAAAGCTAATAAGCCACGGTATATTAACCGTAGAAATATTTGGACAATGCAAATGCACTATATCAGGTACTTGCTTTTTTATAAAACGGATAAGCCTAAAGGTTGTCGTATAACCTGTAGAATATTTAAGACCTGTTAGTCTTGCAAGCAAATAATAAAATTTATGTGTATATTTATCCGCTATTCTATACATATTACCATTAGATTTTGGACCGCTTTCATAGCAAAATACAAATTCGCATTTGTCAGATAAATGCTTTTCTATATCCTTAATTATTTTACCTGTGCTTCCTTGGTCATAAACGCAATTAACCGTTAGTACTTTCATTTTCTTCTCCATACAAAACATGAATATTAGAACAAAAAATAATGGTGGAAAAACCATAAACATATATGATACAGAATTAAAAACCTAAAACTGTAAAATATAAAAACCTTAATCAGAAATATTACTATTAACACTGTAATGAAAAATCCAAACTGAAGCAAAGTTACAAACTATTCAATAGGCTCACAAATTATATGTTTATAATAAATTATACTTTTAGTGGCAATATATGATCCAAAATAGAAAAACTTATATTTTTTCTATTTCAAATTAAAGCTTCCACATCCTGCAAAAGATAAAATAGCTCGAATTTTCACAGCGACAAAACCCTAAACACAGCAACAAACATTATAAGGCTTAAAGTAAAATATAACAAAAAGTATATTCTAGATTTATCAACTAACTTAAATCTAACTTTTTTCATATTAAAAAATCCGTATAAATTTATGAACTATATTTTTGCACTCCAAAAATATATTTCTTTAAAGAAAAGATATTTTAAGTTTTACTACCATACCAAGCAAGACAAAGAAAAATTGGTCTCCACATAAGACTTTCTGTAGAAAATATCATCATTAATATCACAAAACATAAAATTGGGTTCTTTTTAAGAGTACTATATTTAAAATACATCAAAAGCATTGTAAATGTAAAAGGAATTCCCAAATTAACCATTGTATGTATAATAGAGTTACCCGAACCTCCGGATATTCTTGCATAACGCTCAAAAGAAATTCCTAAAAAATTCAATGGCTTCTCTAAAATAATATTTATATCGTCGAGAAAAAGCCTGTTTAAAAAAACACCATCCGAAAACTCATTTTCCAGTTTTTGCGACATAAAAGAAGATAAACCATATTTACTGATAATTATCATAAAAACTAAAAAAACAACGCCAACAACTATTGCTATATTACTATGCTTTGCTAAAAATTTACATAAAGAACCGGCGTATCTTAAAAGCAAAATAGCCATAATTATATAACCGGTAGTTGAATAGGTCGTAATTATTGCCATAATAAGAAGAATTATTTTAACTACTTCCTTTTTGGTTAATTGTTCTTCTTTGGCTAATATGAAAAATAATCCCAAATTCAAAAATGCTTGATATGCACCCGGTTCCCAGAATATGCCTGCATTTCGTTTAAAAGGAACATACGAAGAATAGCCTTGAGCACTTTGAAAAACGTGAATATAAGCGTTATAATAATTTGTACTTCCATCCCCTATAGTCATTGGAAAATTAAGTGCAATAGAAGGACTAATTAAAAAAACACAATGGCAAACCAATGATACTGCCGCAAAAAAACTAATTATATTTATATATTTTTTCTCGAACTCAGCTCGACTTATAGAATTGCTTATAAAATACGCCGCTACTATCTGCAAAAAAATTGCTATATATGATGAATATGCAGTAACACCATTTAGTAATAATACAAACAAAATACATATAAATAAAAACAATACCCTTATGATATCTTGCCGTAACATTGAAACTCTAAACTCGTTACTTATAAGAAAGAAAACAAAAGAAACGGCAAATAGCATAGTTATATATAATTTATAATTAAATGAAACGAAAAATATTGAACCTGTTGCATATACCGCAAATACCAACCAGGCGTATGTAACTAAATTTTTAAATTTATCCATTTTCTAAAACGCGGTACTCCTTTTGCTTTATTTTAAAAATTCATACATTCTATTGCATTGTTTTTGCCAACTTTTTTCCTCTGCAACAAATTTTGAAGCACCGTCAGCCATTTCAATTAAATCCTCTGCTGAAGTAGAAAGTGCTTTGTTTATACCATCAGCCAAACCTTTTGCATTATCCTTATCAGCAGAAAACATATATTTAAAGTAATCGTCACTAAGACCACTAAGTTTAGTAGTTAACACCGGTGTTCCACTAAGCATATATTCAAATATTTTTGACGGAAACGTAACCTGAGAAATCGGATCGTTTACAGGACGAGGATTCACAAGCAAAAATGCATTTTGCTGTATTTTAAGCATCTCCTCATTTGTCACCCTGCCACAATACTTAACATTAGAAGTTTTATCGGTTATTTCATCGATTTTATCAGCCAAATATCCACCACCGTAAATTTCAAGAACCGCATCTTTATCATTTACGTATTTCATTGCCTCAATAAGCTCTAATACACCGCTATATTCTGTAAGTGCGCCCGAATAAATGATGGTTTTATTTTCTTTCGCCATAGCTTTTGGAATGTTTTTAAGTTTTTCATTTTCTACGCCACCCTCAACAACTATATAAGGTTTATCAGGGGCAAACAATTCCATAGCACGGCTATTAAGTGTTACAAATTTATCACAAGCCTTTATGGCATCAATCGTTTTCTTTTCAAAAATTTTTCTTAAAAAATTTCTTATTGGATTCTTGCTGTTTGAATTATCATCAATCGGCAAATCCGCCAATAAGCAATATGTTCCACATCCAAACTTCTTTTTAAGGCATGCCATAGGAAGTCCTACCTGCGGAAAAAGGTTAAATGTTAAAACTATAGTATCCTTATCAACAATTTTTTTAGCAGCTTGCTTTACGGCTGCCGTTTGCCAAAGTTGTTTTACAACAGGAAGATTCACAAAAGGGACTCTTATTGATTTAACGCCTGATATAACATCTATTATTTCATTTTTAAAATATAAAGTCTTTTCGCGTGGAAAAGCCGCCACAGGATATACAGTAATACTATTAATTTCAACATCATCAAAACTTGCTAGCCCGCTTAACACATTAACCTGCATTTTGTTACCTGCTACAGAAGCACCCGAAAGTTTTGACGCCAATTCCGGATTCACAGCATAACCTAAAAATAAAATCTTCATTTAATCACTATCTCTTTTTAATTTTTATCAAGTATTTCTAAATGTCTTTCGGCCATTTTTTCTACAGTATAATCTTTAATTATTTCAAGACTTCTATGATTCATCGCTTGGGATAATTCATTATTATAAACTATATCATTTATCTTTTCATTCAAAAGAATAGCATCCTCAACAGGGATTATATATCCGTTTTCGCCATTCTTCACAAGTTCTAATCCGGCAATACAACGATTGGTTGTGATAATAGGCAGACCATAAGCCATAGCCTCATTAATAACAAGTCCCCAAATATCCTCTCTTGTAGGTAATACAAATATATCTGAAGCAATGTAATATTTTTTTAATTCCGACTTATTTTTAAATCCTATAAAATGTATGTTACTAAGATTATTTTCCTCTACAAGTTTAAGATATTCCTCAGTAGGCTCGCCACCAACAAAATAAACACCTATATCTTCCGAAAAATTCTTAGCAGCATTTAATAAAACATCAAAACCCTTTCTATGAATAAACTGACCTACTGTTAAAACAATGCGTTTTTCGGGCATACCCAGTTCTTCACGAAGACTAAGCTTTTGCTCTGTTTGAGGAATGTTTTCTAAAATATCATCTTTTTTAAGGGAACTAAAAGGATAACGGTGAATTTTATTTTTATCGGCACCGTAAGTCACATAATATTCATCATGCATCAGGGAGGTTGAAAAATAACCCTTTGCTCCCTTTATAAAATGGCGTTTCACCTTTTCCTTAAATCCTTTGCCGCTTTTAGCAAAAGCTCCATCACCCTCAATATAATAAGGTATATTAAATAGTTTCATATACTGAATAGCGAGCATACCTGTTGAGCTTGCCACATCGGCAACAATGATTCGGTCAAATTTCTTTATGCTTAAATATTTTATAACCGAGGGGCAAAACGCTTTATCCACCGAAGACTTTACGCTTTTTAATATAATACCGTTAAAACCTTCAAAGCTATAATTTTTCCAACTATTATCACGCTCATCCGAGGTTGATTTTTCAAAAAGTACCGTTAAATCACAATATTTTCCAAGTTCTTTAAAAAATTCAACTCTATACGGTGAAGGCACATTAGTTATAAAAAGAAGCCTCAAAGCTTGGTTACCTCCTTAATAACATCAATCCAACTATCTTTATCATCAAAAGTTGATATGTTATCGGTTTTTCTTTTAATTTCTTCACAAACAACCTGCTTCATTAATAAAGCAAGAGCATTAGAATCATCATAATTAAAATAATATGCATTCTCGTACCCTGCAAGCAACTCTCTTGCAAACTTTGTATCAGCCGCTAAAACTATTGCACCCATTTGACGCGCTTCTGCCAAAGGATAACCAAAAGTTTCTATATAAGACGGAAATACAAGCGTCGCAGTATTGTATTTATTAATAACCTCTTCATAAGGTATTCTGCCAATATAATTAACACCGTCTACCGTCTCGCCGCTATCAATCGTAAGATCGACTTCAAACTTAACATTATCCTTATTTAAAAGTTTACCGGTCTCTAACAAAAGTTTGTTATTTTTATATATAACTTCACTTGTAGGATAAAAGAATTTTTTGCTGTCATAACTACCCTTATCTATATACTGTGAAAGATTTTTAACATTTGGAAGAATTTTAACTACCCTATCCTTTTCAATATTACAAATTTCACAAACAGCTTCTTTCATCCAATCGGTTTGGACAATTATTTTATTGGCTCTTTTTATAGAAGCCTTTATAATTCCGCCAACAAGAAACTGTTTTATCGCCATTTTTCTTTCATAAGATTTAAAAATGGAAAAAGATTTAATGTTTTGAAAAGGCAAAGGCTGATGAACATAAACAACCTGAGGAACATTAAGTCCAAATGTAATAATATTTTGCATCGAAAAAACCACATCGGGTTTAAGCTTTTTAATAAAGCTTTTGCCCGTAAAAAAATCAAAACATAGCTTTTTGAAAACGGATTTTTTTATTTCAGGTAGTGATATAATCTTCACATTTTCCGTTTCTTCAAAATATTTATCACTTAATAAAAATATCCATTCATTTTGCTTATCATTTTCACAAACAGAATAATAAAAATCTTTAAGCACTGTCATTGCACCGCCGCTACTCGCAGCGATATTATTAACAACTAATCTCATCTATCTTGTTCCTATCAAAATATTAATTATATTATTAAATGGTGTTTTCTTTAAAATCATTAATAACACTTTAACTCCAATATATGTGATTATTAACACAATTATGGGTCTGATTAAAGTTAAAACAAAAAGGTCTATTCTACCAAAAATATTAGCTACTATTCCTGCTATCGGCATATGTAATAAATATATAGAAAATGACAATTTTCCAATGTCACATAATAGATTTTCAAATCGCAAACCTTTAAAATCAGCAATACCAAGTGCACTTACTATTGCTAATAACTCAACAGGAATATAAAAAAGCTTAAAATAAGTAAGATTTATTTTAAAATACGCCAAAATTATTACTATAACAATAAACATCGCAGTGGTATAAACGCATATTTTTCTAGAATAATCAAAAACCTTATCAAGCAAATTATTTTCGGCACAAATTAAACCAAGAATAAAAAAGAAGGAAAAGTTAAAAGGGTTTAAATATGGCGTAATAAATGCAATTACACCAAAAGCGGTTAAAATGTTACTTATAACCGAAAGAACTAAAACCAAATACCTTGCTATCGCATTCTTTCTTATAAAATAACACATCAAATAAAGCAAAAACAAAACAGTTAAATAGTAAAGATATGTATCAACGCCTAAAATCCATTTAATCCAATCTAAAACACTTATACCGCCTTTTCGAAGCTTTACATAAAAATAAACTAAACTACCGCAAAACACCCAAGGAATAACTATAGTCTTTAGTTTTGAGGCAAAAAAGTTTTTAAAATCACGCTTAGTATTATAAAATAGATATCCTGATATAAACATAAAGATACCCACACCCACAGCGCCTATCGAATTTAAAACTGTCGATGTGAAAATTTCTGCCACGGAATGCGTTGCGCTAACAGTACAACAATGAGCGCATATAACAGATATAATTGCGAAAAATTTTAGTTTGTAAATATTGTCGCTAATTCGTTTATCCATTAATCTTCACCCTTTGTGAACACCAAGATATACCATCCTTCAAAAGTTTAGCTGGCACTCCGCCTATTATAGCATTTGGTGTATCAAAAGCCTTTGTAACGATTGCGCCAAAAGAAACAACACTATCATCTCTTATAACCGAGCCCTTTAATATACTCGCCCTTTGTCCTACCCATATTCTATCACCGAGAATAATATTCTTTGAAGGGTTAATCCTATTACCCTCTAAATCAAGAATTGAATGACTGTCCCCTGTTCTAAAAACAGTCTTAGATGAAACCAAGCAACCCTCACCTAATTTAATCTGCGTGCCTTCCATTGCCGCCAATTCACACTCACCAAATATATGGGTGCCTTCACCTATTTCAATAGAATTATTACTATCTTCTACACAAAAAGAACATTTGTCAGCGTAAATCATGTCATCTAATACTATTTTATTGTTATTACCGGTAATAACAAAGTTACAGTTAGAAAGAAAAGATTTTTGACCTATAATTATTTGATTTCCTGTGCCATTTATTCGTATCTTACAATTTTTCATAAAGGCAAAATCTCTGCTTATTGAGTTGTTTTTTATACCTTTAAATGAATTCATCGCAAGCAAATTATAACCCAAAGCCGCAATTTTTGTTAGAAAAGGAAACTTATTTAATAATCGTTTTCCTACTGAAAATACAGACATTATTTAATCCTCTCAATAATAATATTATAGCTTTTTTCACTTGTGTAATTTTGCTTTAAAAAATCAAATCCATTTTCACCCAAAACCTTTAAATCAGCATTTACAGCCTCATCAATAGTTTTAGTGAACGCTTCCGTACTATTACTTTCGCACCACCAACCGAAATCATTTTCGGTTATAACCTTACCAATATCAGTATTAGGGTCTGTGCAAGCCAGCACCGGCATTTTGCTTTGCATATAAGAAAGTAAGCGAGATGGGAAATTTGGAATCGTAAAACGATGATCCAAGAAAATGAGACCAACATCAAAAGCTTTTACAAATTCCTCATATTCCGCCTTTTCCAAACCATTTAAAAGTAAAACATTCTGGGGTTTAAACTCATCAACAAATGCTTTGAGTTTCGGATATTCGGT
This sequence comes from Clostridia bacterium, assembly GCA_017537365.1. Lineage (GTDB taxonomy): Bacteria > Bacillota > Clostridia > Oscillospirales > Acutalibacteraceae > UBA737. Next base: position 24,227 of record JAFYKZ010000011.1, on the reverse strand, counting down.
ACCTGTACCGCAAATTATAAAAAATCTGTCATCCTTATCAACGTTTGCCTTTAAACACTCTATAACAAATGGTATGTCCTGTGGTTTGCCAAGATTCCCACCGTAAATAAAGGTTCGGGCATTTTCGGGTATACCATATTTATTATAAATTTCTATCTTTTTACTATCATTCAGTTCGCACTCATTAACCCCAATACTATTTGGATTGATATGTACCATTTCAGGATTTATATAAGCGTTTTCCTTTAAAATATAGTTGACATTTGCTTCTGACATACATCCAATATAATCAGAAATTCTATAAAGTTTTTCTTCTTTTTTCTTGAAAAGCTTATAAATTATAGATTTTAGACCCCTTTTGGCCATCATACCAATATCCACAGCATTTTGCGGAAAAATATCCTTAAGCAATAAATAGCTTTTTGCACCGTCACGCTTTTTAACATAAGCAATAACATCTGCAAATGTTATAGGTGGGGTAGAATACATAACCAAATCAAATTTAACATCTTTAAAATACTTTTTTATTGCATTTTTAAACTGAGTTTCTACCATAAGGGTAGAAATTCCTTTTCTAATAATATTGGTCTTTGTAAGCTTTCCGGTGGCCACCCTTAAAATATTCATTTGTGTATCATTATCAACAGACGTATTCTCGGCATTTTGGTTTGCACACGCTACATAAACATCGTGATTGTTGTTAACAAATTCTCGCATCAAATCAACATATATGCCCTGACTTTTAGAATCTCCAAAACCACCAATTGTAATAAAAAGTATCTTCAATATAATCACCAATCTATATATTAAACATTAGGCACGGTATTTAGGAAAGAAATTGCTGTCAATATTGCCTTTTATTTTAACCAAACGGTCATATTCCTCTTGCAAAAATACCTTTTTACCGATTGCAAAACGCGTTAAATCATCTTGGCGATAAAAAGATTTTTTAAATTTAAACAAACTATCCTCTTTTGAGCCTACTCCACCGCCTAAATGGAATGTAGTAAACCCATTATCCGAGCCCCAAAGAGCCGCTTTATAAAGCAACAAATTACTCGGAGCAAAGGTTCTGTATTCAAAAAGTGATCCTGACAAATGATAATTAAGCTTGCCATCCTCATAAATCATAATAGATGCAGCAATTATCTCGCCATCCTTCTCAGCGTAAAAAACAAGTGAATTTTGTGGTAAATCATTTCTAATACTTTCATAGAAATCCTCACCAAAAAAATAATACCCGTCAGCATTATCGTGTTCCATAGTTTTATTATAAATCTCTATAAACTTTTCGTATATTTCAGGTGAATTTCCCATTTTAATTTCAACACCGCTTTTTTCAGCCTTACGGATAACATTTCTATTTTTGCTCGTAATATTTTGCCAAATAACTTCAGGAGATGAAATATCCAATGTGATGGTATTTCCAAGCATTATAATATCATAAGCACTATTAGCATAATTATAATTTTCAAGCAACGGATGGTAGCGTACAAATTCACACACAATATGATTTTCAGCGCACCATTCTTGATATTCCTTAAAAAGCAAATCGCTTTTTTCCATTTCTCCCTCAATTAACCAACCACCATATCCGTATGGAGTTGAAAAATCAAAAAGCGTACCTTTAGGCAACTCGTCCTTGAGTTCGGGTATATCGGCTATATCACGCTTCATCACGACATTTATACCTTTTAATCCCTCACTCTCATAATATAAGAGTAACGGTTCGCCATCACCGTGAAGTTTGAATGCCACAATATATCCGCTTAAATAATAAACGTCATAATTTGCAAAGGATGAAACAATATTATCCCATTCTTCTCTATTTTCCAAAGTGCAAATTTTTAACATTTCTCAACCTCTATTTAAAAAAACTTTTATTTCCTCACAAATTCTTTCCATATCCTCAGCAACATACCGTTGATCACAAACAATACTTATCTCATTCGTATATATTTCAAGTTGTTCTTGGTTTAGGTCATGTAGTTTTGTAAAGGGCCAATGTACAGGACAATATATCTTTTTGTCGATCAAATGCTTACGCAACCTATCGCGATTTCCATTTTTAATAACAAGCGGAACGAATAATGGACAATCATCCTCTTTAAGTTCAGAAAAAACAGCAAGGTCGGCAAATTGTCCAAGTATAACCGATGCATTTTCTCTACGCCTTGACTTAATAAATTCAACATCTATTTGTTTAGCCCTGGCAATATCAAAATCATCCGCACTACCGCAAAAAAACTCATCCAAAACATCCTCAGCTAAAGAAAAATCCTCTAAAAAATCTTTTTTATCGGTTTTCCCGCTTATATACTTTGCTTTTTTACTCATCGCAAGCTTACGAATTTTAATATACCTATCATCTTTTGCGGTTTGATAACATTCGAGCTTTCCACCATCATTTTTATAGGCAAAACCGCCCGTAAAAAATCCCGCCCATTTTCTCAAACTGCCGAATACATAATCAGATTTATGAATTTTCTTTAAAAAAACACTATGCGTAATATCGTTAATTATAAGTCCTTTAAAATTGTGGTCTATCGCTCTTATATAACCAAAATAGTCCATTATGAGCATTGCATCACAATCGTATATACCTGAAAAATCATATCGTGGTTGTCCATTTTTAAACTCAACCGAATAAAATTTAACCGATATATATTCATTCAAAAACGGTTGAATCATCGAATCGCAACACCAAGAAGGTAATGCAACACTATTAAATGAGATTCTTTTTTTTATATCCTTAATAATAGCAATTAATGCACTTCTGCCCGAAAGATACCACTCGGTATTATACGGAAAAATTTCATTAGTGCTATCACAAACAGGAACTTCCCAAAATTCGCTACCAATTTCACGCATCATAACGGTATATTTCCATGTTTCTTATTATTAGCTCTATCTACCGACTTGTTTTTGAGCATTTTTAAAGACTGTGCTATATTTTCACGAACAGTTTCGGGATGTATTATTGTATTTATGTATCCTCGCTCTGCCGCTAAATACGGATTCATAAACTTTTCTTCATATTTCTTTATGAAATCACTGCGTTGCTGTTCGGGGTTATCAGATTTTTCTATATCTTTTCTATATATTATTTCTACAGCACCCTCAGCACCCATAACTGCTATTTGAGCTATTGGTAAAGCAAAAACCATATCAGCACCCATATTTTTACTATTCATAGCAATATATGCGCCACCATATGCCTTACGCAAAATCAAGCTTATCTTAGGCACTGTTGCCTCTGAATAAGCAAAAAGCAACTTTGCACCATGACGAATTATTCCTGCGTGTTCTTGATTAACACCGGGCAAAAAGCCTGTAACATCAACAAGGGTTACAATAGGAATATTAAAACAATCACAGGTTCTAACAAATCTTGCAGCTTTATCAGAGGAATTAATATCAATGGCTCCACCCATATAATTTGGTTGGTTAGCCACAATACCAACTGTTTCTCCATCAATTCTTGAAAAACCCACAACTATATTTTTAGCAAAATCCTTTTGCACTTCAAAAAAGCTATCCTTATCAACAAAAGTATCAATAACCTTTTTAACATCATAAGCTTTCTTTTGATTATCAGGTATTATTTCAGTAAGAAGCTTACTTTCATCAATAGGTGTACCTTCTATTTTTTGGGGTTTACTATCGCAACTTTGGGGCAAATATCCAAGTAAGTCACGCACACCTATGAGACATTCCTTCTCATTATCATATGTAAAGTGTGAAACGCCGCTTACCGAAGAATGTACATCAGCACCACCGAGTTCTTCAGCAGATATATCTGTACCTATAACAGATTTAACCACATTAGGTCCTGTTATGAACATTTTTGAGGTTTTTCTTGTCATAAACACAAAATCACAAATAGCAGGCGAATAACACGCACCACCGGCACAAGGTCCTAAAATAACCGAGATTTGCGGTATAACACCTGAAGCTAATGTATTGCGTAAAAATATTCCGCTATATCCACTTAAAGAGCTTACGCCCTCTTCTATTCTTGCACCACCGCTATCATTTATCGAAATGTATGGTGCACGCATTTTAAGTGCCATATCCATAATTTCGCAAATTTTAACCGAATGATATTCACCCAAGGTTCCGCCTATAACAGTAAAATCCTCTGATGATGCAAATGCAAGCCTACCATTAATTTTACCATAGCCCGTTACAACACCATCACCGGGAACTCGTTTTTCATCCATATTAAAATCATCTATACGCGACTCAACAAAACCATTAACCTCAATAAACGTACCTTTATCAAATAATATTTCAATACGTTCACGCGCTGTAAGCTTTGAAGCGGCATGTTGCTTTTCTATACGTTTTGCACCGCCACCCAACAGCATTTTAGTTTCTCGTTCTATAAGGCGATCCTCATACTGTTTATCCCACATCGGTATATTCTTCCTTCTACATATTTTTTGATTAATTTTCTTCGTCTCTTAATATAGACCAAACCACTACGTCGTGATATTTGCCATCCTTATAAACACGTTTACGAAGCACGCCATCTTTCTTAAAACCACATTTTTCTTTGACACGTTGGGACGCAATATTATACTCAATAATATGACTGTAAATACAATTCAAATTCAATTGATCAAATGCATATTTAATAAGAGCATCGGTAGCTTTTGTTCCATATCCTTTGCCACGAATATTTTTGCTTGTAGCAATTTTAGAATGAAATTGCGCGGTTGAATTTCTATAATCTATATCGGTAAGCATTACCATACCGATAGTACCGCAATCCTCGGTCTCTATCATTAGTCTTACTTCGTTATTTCTACCCTCAAGAGATTTGAACCAAATTTCTTGTTGATATTTTGATACTGGCAATCCACCGCCACCCGTCATATGCTCAATTTCGGGATCATTAATCATTTCTCGTATTAATCCAAGGTCCTCAAACTCTATTGCTCTTAAAATTATATCCTCATACTTAATTATCATTTACAACACCTCAGTTTCCTGTTTTTGAGCCCTTAAAATATGGAGGCTTATAGGAGCCTGTTCCCCTTGCCCTATATCGGAATGTTTTAATACGCAAACCACTGTTAAAAAAATAATTTTAACGTCATTAATAAAACTTATATTTTCTATGTATTCTAAATCCAACTCAAATTTTGCTTCCCAAGAAAGCGAATTGCGGCCTTTTGCCTGAGCCAATCCGGTAAGTCCCGGTCTAACATCATGCCTATGGCTTTCGGTTTCTGTATAAAATCCTAAATATTTTACCGATAGTGGCCTCGGTCCAACTACCGCCATATCTCCCTTTAAAATGTTGAACAGTTCTGGAAGTTCGTCGAGTGATGTTGAACGTAAAAATTTGCCGTATTTTGTCAGACGAATTTCATCCGGTAATGGTTCGCCATTTTCATCTGTTTCACAAGTCATTGTGCGGAACTTTATAAGTTTGAAAATCTTTTCATCCTTACCAGGGCGCAATTGAGTAAAAAAAGGATTCCCTTTCATCATTATTGCACCTAAAATTATTAAAACAAAAAATATTGGCAATAGCACGATTATTGCGCACAACGACAGAAAAAAGTCCATCGGACGCTTTATGTATTTTGCGTACATTTATGTAACCCCTTAAAACATACTTTGATTATTTCGATTATAATATCCCGTTCTTCGATCATTTTCATATTGATTAACAAATATAAAAGGCGAAATGCAGCAGTACCAGACGACAAGACAAAGTAATAATATGTACCATTCGTATCATGCACGAGATACTTATCAGCTTCATTTTCAAAAATATAACAATTAAACACTATAGCCATCCCGTGTTTATCAAAAGCCTATTTGATAAACTGCATTTTTTCTTTATAGACAATTGCAGTTGAAAGAAAATTCATTTTTAAAATCGTATTTTTACACTTTCGATATGTATTGAAAAATAGATATATAAGAATATACTATATCAAAATAATTATACTATTTTCATTCCCCTTTGTCAACGAGAAAAAATGCCGAAAATTGTGGAAAACTTGTATTTGTTATAAATTTTAACCAAAAATAAAACCCTCACTTTTACGCGAGAGTTTTACTGTTATGAAATAACAACTTTTATATTTATACCCCACAAGCAACACAAACAATTCTATATTGTTACTGCTGTATGTACGGTACTCTTGCTTATTTTAAACACCTTAGCCGCGGCTCTGACAGTGGCTCCTGTATCTAATATGTATTCTCCCAGTAACACCGCTCTGTCCGGCAAACTTTCCCTCATACAATCAACTCCCAAAATACTTAGTTAATTGTATGAGAGATTTTAATTTTTTATGCAAAATGCTTATTATATGAATTCTATTTTAATTCTGATAATTTATATTCAATTCAAGTTCTAACGGATAATGGGTTATTTTGTTGCTTTCCAGGTTGGTTTTATGCATATCAACACAAGAAATTTGTTGGTTATTATAGGTTGTGTAATAATAACGACCTTTATCGGTATTTATGCAAGAGGAATAAACCGTTATACCAAATCTGCCCGAATGCTTTTTACAAACACCTTTTATGACCCCAACCGAGTTTAAGATATGAAAAAATTGCGAAACTGACGACTTTTCACCCTTTTCACAAACCGATTTTTCTTTATTGAATACCGCTCTTATAAATCGCGACATTGAACTAACATCACCAGGCAAACCTAGACTTCCCAGCCCCTGACAGTATTCATTAAGCTCTAAATCTTCCAAAAATGTATTTTCACCATTAGTGATTTTCAAATTTCTATAATTATTAAGATTAAAAAATTGATAATCAAACGGCGGATTATTCGTTAAAACCCCCACGGGATTTTTATAGATATTTAGTCCGTTTTTCATCGGTTCTATAACAATAGAATCATTTTTATCAGAAATTATAAAATGCAAAGGTGAAACAGGAAACTCATCGCTATAAGGCATATCTATTAAATTAATATTTTCGAGCAGTTTTAAAGCCTCATTTATACTCTTGCAGTTACCTAAAATATATGGTATGAACTCAAATTGGCAAACATTATCTTTCCCCTCTTTTTCCTTTTCATAATGAGCGTTTTCGGGAAAATCAAGCCCTGCCATAGCAAGACCGTATTCGTTTGCGGCGTCATAAAAAAGCGGCTCGTTTCCCACCATAACTGCCATACCGATAATAGCATAATGATTCATTTGCGGTTTCATTTTTCTATAATATAAAGGAAAATTTCTCGGCATAATGCAAACTTCTTCGCCATAAGAAAAATCAAGGTCTAGGTTTCTGCCAAAATAATGGTCATTTGTTATAAAATTAAGCGCTGTGCACATACTATCACCTAATTTAATTTTGCCTGCTTTAAACCCCTTTATGCAAAAACATCGCCGAGAAAATCCAGGCGATGTTTTTTATATCAAATTATTTCAAAGTTTTTTCCATAGTGATTTTAAGAGGTTTCATACCGCATTTTTCATAGAATTTATATGCGCCGTCATTTAACGCCCAAACATTTAAAGTTATATTATCAAAGCCGTTTTCTTCTGCAAATTTTACAACAAATTCATAAAGGCTTTTGCCGATATGTTCTCCCCTTGCCTTTTCGTCAACGCAAATATCGTCTATATAAAGAGTCTTTTTATCTTGCAATAAAATACTATCCTTAACAATTTGGAAAACACAAAATGCATACCCTAAAACATAGTCAGCTTCATCAGTTGCAACAAAAATCGGAGTTTTATCATTTGCTATTATTTCAAGCAATTCTTCATCCGTATACTTTTTTGTAGCTTTTTTAAATATATCAGGTCTACCGTTAGCATGTATTTTTGCTACCTGAAACAACAAATCATTTATTCTTTTTAAATCTTTTTCTTCTGCTCTTCTTATTTTCATTTTTATACCAACTATCCTTTTAAATCATCTGTTCAGGATGGAAAACTTCATCAAACTTTTCTGCCGTTAAAAAACCAAGCTCAACGCAGGCTTCTTTAAGCGAAATATTTTCTTTATATGCTTTCTTAGCGGTTTTTGCGGCATTTTCATAGCCAATATAGGGATTAAGCGCGGTAACAAGCATTAAAGAGTTATGCAGATTATGATACATTTTTTCCTTATTAGCCTTGATTCCAACAACACAGTTATTGTTAAATGAAATCATAGCGTCGCTTAAAAGTCTAACCGACTGAATAAAATTATAAATGCAAACAGGCATAAATACATTAAGCTCAAAGTTACCCTGAGAAGCCGCCATACCAACAGCAACATCGTTGCCCATAACCTGAACTGCAACCATAGTTACCGCCTCGCATTGAGTCGGGTTAACCTTGCCGGGCATAATTGAAGAACCGGGCTCGTTTTCAGGAATAAATATCTCTCCAAGACCGTCTCTCGGTCCGCTAGCTAACCATCTTATATCATTTGCAATTTTCATAAGGTCTCCTGCAAGTGCTTTTAATGCACCGTGAGCAAATACCAACTCGTCTTTAGAAGTAAGCGCGTGGAATTTGTTTTGAGCAGTAACAAATGTTTTACCGGTAATTTCCGACACCGCATTTGCAACCTCAACATCAAAGTCCAAAGGAGCATTAAGCCCTGTACCAACAGCAGTGCCTCCCAATGCTAATTCCTTTAAAGGAGCTAATGAAAGCTCAATAAGCTGTTTATCTTTTTCAAGAGAGGCTCTCCAACCGCTTATCTCCTGACTAAAAGCAATCGGTGTTGCATCTTGAAGATGGGTTCTGCCACTCTTAACAATTCCTTCGTTTTCTATCTCCAATCTCTTAAAGGTTGAAATCAAAAGTTCGAGAGCCGGCAATAAATTATCCTCTAATCCGAGCACTGCGGCAATATGCATTGCAGTTGGAAATGTATCGTTAGAAGATTGGCTCATATTAATATCGTCGTTCGGGTGAAGAAGCTTTTTGCCTGCAATTTCGTTACCACGGTTTGCAACAACCTCGTTAACATTCATATTAGACTGAGTTCCGCTACCTGTCTGCCAAACAACAAGCGGAAAATGCTCATTTAGTCTACCGCTTATAACCTCATCGCAAGCCTTTGAAATAGCAATTAGCTTTTCCTCGGTCATTTTTTCGGGTTTGAGCTTATTATTTGCAACAGCTGACGCCTTTTTTAAAATACCAAAAGCATGAGTGATTTCTCTGGGCATTGTTTCGTTATCAACGCCTATTTTAAAATTCTCAAAGCTACGCTGTGTCTGAGCAGCCCAGTATTTTTCGGCAGGCACCTTAACCTCACCCATAGAGTCATGTTCTATTCTGAAATCCATTTTTTCCTCCAAAAGCATTTGTTTTAACTACAAAGCCATCATATTAAAAAAGAAATAATATAACTAATATATTGTATAACAATTTACCGATAAATTCAACAAAATAACTGATTTTTTTATAAAGTCCTGTTTTTTGGACAGCGAAAATATTAAAATCAAAGCATAACAAATAAAAGGAGAATATTTTATATGGGGATTTTTGGAGATATATTTGATTTCAATAGCGACGGAGAATTAGACGCATTAGAGCAAGCTGCTGAATTCAGTGCTTTTATGAATTTCATTGAAAGCGGAGAAAAAACGGAAGAAGAGGAAGAATAAAGCCCTTCCTGTTTTAAAATCAAATAGAGATTTTTATTGTCATATATTTAGAAATATGGTAGAATATGTAAAATGAGATTTAATTTTATCGAGGGAGGTTAAATTATGCTTTGGTTAATAGCGGCAATACTTTCTGCGTTCTTTGCAGGTCTAACATCAATACTTGCGAAATGCGGTATAAAAAAGACCGATTCTGATTTGGCAACCGCGCTCAGAACCTTTGTTGTGCTTATATTTTCATGGATTATGGTGTTTATCGTGAATTCACAAAACACTATAACAGATATTAAACCTCTCCCCCTTCTATTTCTCTTTCTATCAGGATTAGCAACAGGTGCTTCTTGGATATGCTATTTCAAAGCGCTTTCCATAGGCGACGTTAATAAGGTTGTTCCTATTGATAAATCAAGCACTATACTTACCGTTCTTCTCGCAATAATCTGTTTCGGCGAAACCTCAAATCTTACCATAAAGCTAATTGCAACCTTTATTTTGGGTTTTGGAATCTTTTTAATGGTGGAAAAGAAAAAGACAGAGCAGAAATCTAATGGTAGGGGTTGGTTTGTTTATGCTGCGTTTTCTGCCATATTCGCCGCCTTAACCTCTATTCTTGCGAAAATCGGTATTAAAGATGTTGAATCAAACCTTGCAACCGCTATTCGAACCGCTGTTGTTCTTTTAATGGCATGGATTATTGTTTTTGCAAAAGGCAAACAAAAAGGACTTAAAACTATTGATAAAAAGGAACTACTTTTTATTTCCCTTTCGGGTATTGCAACAGGAGCCTCATGGCTTTGCTACTATTATTCAATAGCGCATGGAATTGTAAGCGTTGTTGTTCCTATTGATAAGCTAAGCATTATTGTGGCTGTTGCATTTTCATACATAGCATTCCGCGAAACGCTTTCTAAAAAAGCTTTTTTAGGTCTTTTGTTAATGGTGTCAGGAACTCTGCTTATGGCATTTTTTAAATAATATTAGGCTACAATTTTTAATATGAGGAATCAGTTTATGGAAAATAATATGTACGAAAGAAAGCAAAAAGAAAATATGCCGGTGCTTGCAATATGCTATGATTTCGATAGAACCCTCTCCCCTAACGATATGCAGGCTCAGGGCTACATACAAGAGGTTGGGTATAATGTAGATGATTTTTGGAAAGAAACCAATAAATTATCCCAAAATAACGATATGGACCAAAATCTCGCCTATATGTATAAAATGGTCGAGAAGGCTCGCGGAAAATTTGTTTTCAATAAATCCGCATTAGAAGAATACGGCTCTCGCGTAAAACTTTTTCCAGGCGTTGAAGAATGGTTTGAGAGAATCAGAAAATACGGTAAAGAACACGGTGTGATTGTAGAACACTATATTATTTCCTGCGGTCTTAAAGAAATGATAGACGGAACTTCTGTGGCTAAAAGCGGTGCTTTTGAAAAAATCTATGCAAGTTCATTTTACTATGATAAAGACGGTGTTGCCCTTTGGCCTGCTCAGGTTATAAATTATACCAATAAAACTCAATTTTTATTTAGAATAAGTAAAGGTATTTTGAATGTTAACGACCAAGGTGTTAACGATTCTTTCAGTTCTGAAGAAATCAGAGTCCCGTTTAGAAATATGGTTTATATCGGAGATAGTGATACCGATGTACCTTGTATGAAGCTTGTAAATTCTTACGGAGGTCATTCCATAGGAGTTTATAATGCTGAAACCAACGATAAAACACGAATTCATAAAATGATGCGTGAAAATAGAATCAGATATTATATGCCTGCTGACTATCGCGACGGTACCGAGCTCGATATTTTATTAAAGGCAATTATAGATAAAACTGCTACAAATGAAGTTTTGGAAAAAATTTATACTAAATGCAAAAACGAAACCTGTGAAGCAGATAAACTCAGCAGTGAGGACGAAAAGAAGACATTAGATTTAATTATGGCTCTTGAAAACAGCAATTCTTTTGCCACAACTCATATGCTTATTAAAGATTTACAACAATATAATAATTGGTCTGATAAAAATAAAGAAGCTTTATTCAAAATAGCTTGTGAAAACAGTCAGGTTGCCTGTATATTAAAAGATAATGATGTTAAACGTTTTTATAAGAAACTTTTAGAGGATTTTCATGAGAAATCCCAATATGCAGAAATTGTTTCGAAAAAACTATAAAGTCTTTATAAAATTATATATGTTAATAAAAATATATAGTAAGGTTATAATATTTTAAATAGATAATCAAATCAAAGAGAGGCTAAAATTATGTCAGTAATTAATGTAAGTTACGAAAATTTTAACGAAATTAAAAACAGCAATAAAACAATTTTACTCGATTTTTATGCTGATTGGTGCGGTCATTGCCGCGTAATTGCGCCTACTATCGAACAAATTGCAGACGAAAACCCCAATTATATAATCGGAAAAATCAATGTAGATAACGAGCCTGAATTGGCACAGAGCTTTGAAGTTTCGAGCATTCCGCTTTTAGTAGTTATTAAGGACGGAAAAATAACAAATCAATCCGTAGGCGCTAAAACAAAACAACAAATTCTGGATATGATAGAGGATTAAACAAAATGCATATTTACGATATGATTATTATCGGCGGCGGTCCTGCAGGTTATACCGCCGCGTTATATGCTTCACGCGCAGGTTTTGACACTGTTTTATTAGAAAAACTGGCTGCCGGCGGTCAAATGACGCTTACAGGAGACATAGATAATTATCCCGGATTCGACGAAGGTGTAGACGGCTTTACCCTTGGTATGAAAATGCAACAGTCTGCCGAACGCTTTGGCTCAAAAACCGAATATTGCGAAGTGCTTGATGTAGATTTTTCCAAATCTTTAAAAAAGGTCATAACATCTAACGGTGATTTATACGGTAAAACGGTTGTTATCGCAAGCGGAGCTAATCCCCGCGAGCTTGGAATTGAGGGCGAAGAAAAGCTCATAGGCAAGGGTATTCATTATTGTGCCCATTGCGACGGTAGATTTTACAAAGATAAGACTGTTGTAGTTGTGGGCGGTGGAAATTCGGCCGCAGAAGACGCACTCTATCTTTCTAAGCTTGCGAAAAAAGTATATCTTGTGCATCGCCGAGATAAGCTCAGAGCAACCAAAACCTATCAAGAAGCTCTTTTTAAATCAAAAAACATAGAATTTTTATGGAATAGTGAAGTAATACAGTTTATATCAGATAACCGAATAAACGGTGTGAAAATAAAAAATGTAACCGACGAAATCATAACCGAGTTTTCCTGTGATGGCATTTTTATAAGCATCGGAAGAAAACCCGCAACCTCGTTTTTGAAAAATTCAGTTAATATTGATGAAAACGGATATATAATAGCAGACGAATCCACAAAAACAAATATAGAAGGTGTATATGCCGCAGGCGATGTTAGAACAAAAGCTCTCAGACAGGTTGTTACAGCCGTATCCGACGGTGCAGTAGCAGTTCATTATGCAGAAGAGTATATATCAAAGATAAATGACAGAATGTAAATAACGGTCTAATGTCGGTGCTCGCAAAATTTGCTTAGTGTATAAAAGACGGACACACCGCAAGTTCTAACGAAGTCCAGACACTCGTAAAGAAACTTCCAGACTATTTCACCGAGAATTACCACACCTGCACAAAGGAAATTCCCTCGGTTCTCGGTCAAATGTATATTGCCGATGAACGATTTAAAAACAATATCAATAAGAACGTCGACGGCACAGCAGTATTCATTAGCAAGGCAACAAAAATTTATTGCAGTAAATAAAATTTATTTTTACGGAGAAATGCTATGACCTTAAAACTGTTTATCTCAGCAATAACGAAATTTATATTAGGCATAGGCTTAGTCGGTCTGCTCATTTTCTTGCCCGCAGGCAGTTTATCTTTTTGGAGCGGTTGGTTGCTAATGGGAATTTTGTTTATTCCGATGCTCTTTGCGGGAATTATAATGATGTTCAAAAACCCTTACCTACTAAAAAGCAGACTGAACGCAAAAGAAAACAGAAAAGAACAAAGTCTTGTTGTAAAATTGAGCGGTCTTATGTTTCTAGTGGGTTTTATCGTTGCGGGGCTTAGCTTTCGATTTAACTTATATACCTTGCCAAAAGGTGTTTCTATCGGTGCTGCGGTGGTTTTTTTGGTAGCATACATTCTCTATGCAGAAGTGCTTAGAGAAAATACATATCTAAGCCGCACTATCGAAGTGCAGGAAAACCAAAAAGTCATAGATACGGGACTGTACAGTATCGTCAGACATCCAATGTATAGCGTAACATTGCTTTTATTTTTATCAATGCCGTTAGTACTTGGCTCGATATACTCATTCTTGATTTTTCTCGCATATCCCTTTATCATAGCAAAAAGGATTTGCGACGAAGAAAAATTCCTCGAAAAAGAACTTGACGGTTATCATGAGTATAAACAAAAAGTCAAGTACCGCCTGATACCGTTTATTTGGTAATAAAGTCTTTCATAAACTAGCCTCCGTTTGTTTTTGAGTTAAAATTCGGATAGTCTACCCAAAGAGAAAATCCGAACCTCCGCCTATTAGACGGAGGTTCGGATTATTCGTGTTTGGTGCGGGTGTTCATAACGGACTTGATTAAAAAGTATTGAATAACCGGCAGAAACACACATATTTTTCATCCACACATTTGTGTATTTCAAGGTTTCTTCGTAAAATAAAAATACAGAAACGAGGAAACAAGATTATGTCAAAATTTATTGAAGAATTCTATTATGGTAACATTGATCCCCAAGCACGAAGCACTAAGCAGAACAAAACAGTTCAAAAGCAGATGGAAGTCCTAATGCTCAACGAGGAATTTCTAACTGAAGCACTCACGGGTGAAAACAAAAAGAAATTTCTTGATTTTGTCAATGCTTGGAGTATCGTCAACGGAGAATCGAATCTCGACAGTTTTATTATGGGATTTCGATTGGGAGCTAACTTTGCATACGATACTTTTGTATCAACCGAAGCGCCGTTTAAGGATTTACTGAAGGAGTGAAAGATATGTCAAAGAAGTATTACATAGCACTTGACGATTATGAGAGAGGAACGATTATCAACTGCCTTAATGAAAAGCGCAACAAACTTATTGCAGACGGGAAATACACCGATGCTGTTGATGAAGTGTTACTCAAAATTCTTAATGCAAAACAAAAGAAATTTAAAGTGGTTTACAAGGAGGCTTAATTATGGAAAAGCGTATTTACAATGAACAAACGGGTATTTGCTACACTCTGCAAGGCGATTATTATTTGCCTGATCTTTCGTTCCCCGAACAAGAAAATAAACCAATCGGTTTGTGGGGACAGCGACATCTTAGATACATAAAGCAGCATAGAAAAATCCTCTATACAAACCTACTGACAAACGGAAAGTTGAACGGATATCTTGCTGACCTTGACAAGCAGGCTGAGGATATGTTTTTTCGGCTCGTCAAACAAATGGCAGAGCGTGAGGGCGTGACCGAACAACTCAAAGCTGGGAATCAAATAGAATGGGTTGTTCGGATGAATAACATTCGAAACATAGTCACAGAAATCGTAAACACATATTTAATTTATATCTAATGACAACGGCGGCAGGGAGAAAAATTCCTGCCGCTTTGTTGTTATGTTAAGGTGTTTGTGCTATAATATTTACAATAAAACACTGCTTGAAATGTTTGGAGTATTATAATGAGAATAAGTCAAAACGATTTAGAGCAATTCTATGAAAAATTATTTTCCATCTATATTGATTGGAGTCGAGCCAATCCCGATCACAATTCATATTGGAGTATAAAAAGATATTGTATGTATCAATTGGGACCTGTTGTTGGGAAATATAGAGAAAAGGATACTGAACTGTTAAAGATTATTGCTTGCGATTATTCTGTTCAAGATATGGTTGATACTGTGTTGCCTGAAATTGATAGTCAGATACAGAAATATGAGAGTCAAGATTCGCTTAATATTATGGACGAAATGAAGTACGAATCTTATCTCAATCAACACACACTATTAATTGGACATAACCCCCAACAATGGCTATCCGAATATTTTGAATCAACTATGAAAAGTATAGGGCTAACCGTTGATGCAGACACCATTATTGGACTTTGTGTTGTGTATTACGGATATTTAAATTATTGCCAAAAAATCAATTCTATTTATAATACAGATTATAATCATTTAAAGCACCTATATGAGAAATATTATTCCAAAGATTCTTCCTTGCACAAATACAATTTAGTAGATATTGTGAGTGATTGTGAAATAATGGCCATTGATCCTACACGAGTATATGATAAAAGAATTGATAAAACATTTTTGGTATCTAATGTTCCAAAAGAACTTCTAACAGTTTTTGGCGATTTAAAGAGCTCAAATTTATTGAGCGATCTTTCTATCCGAGTATCAAACTCAAAAGCTAAAATTTATAATGGAAGATACGAACGACAAACATTGATGGAAGCAAAAGAGTACGGTCAACTCTTTTCGATAAGGAATCTTGCTTCAATACCCGTTACTAAACTTTATTCAAAGGAATATGCTGATACATTATGGATTAAAATAACGGAAACAGATATTACATTTGAAGAACTTTGTAAATCAGATGTAGAAACGAACAATAGTATAGTAACTCAAGTTATACACCTGCAGTTTCGAGAAGAAAATGCTTCGATCATTATAACACATATTGATCATGAGTTCGTTTTTTATGATAAAAACGAGTATAATAATAGAAAAACTAATTCAGACATTAAAGGGACAAAATACACAAGGTTAAAGTCTTTTAAAATTGATAATTCAATGATACCTTTAGATTATGTCGTTGTGCGCAAGGTTAATGTATTAAATAACAATTCTAAAGAAGATATGGTCGAAGAAAAGGTACCATTCTTAATATTTGTGCTTAAATGCTATTTTAAACACGATGATTTAGTAGATGAATACTTCCAAAACATAATTTAAACGAAAAACGAAAAGGTTACGGAACATCTCAAAATAGAGCAAGAGAAATTATAAAAGTAGAATTAATTTTTATGTAGTTAAAACCGCTAACGGTTAAAAGCCGATAGCGGTTTCAACTTATATCAAGCCGAAATATTTTTCAAAAAAATCTTTTAACTTATCTATAACAATCTGTTTTTTTAACGCTCTGTTTGAACCACCTGAAAATCTTGAAATTGGAGGCAGTATTTTGTCAAGATCTGTTCCGGTGGTTTTGATCTCACCGTCTCTGAATGAGTTCTCGATATACTTTTTAGCCTCATCTTGTTTTAAGTTTTCATCACTTATAATTGTTTTTAAGTCCTGTTCTTTTTGGCTCTTTACGAACTCTTTCCAGTCCTTGTCAACATCTGTCTTTACTGTCATTTGGGCGACAAATCCCTCAATAAGAGCTTTTTTGCTTCGCAACTCAACACTTGCATCGATGGATTTGTTAATATTGGCAAGAATGGTTTTATCCTCACAATTAGATTCGTGATATTTGGCTACAAGCATTAAGATGTAATCTATATTGACCTCAACTTGCTTAATAAGTTCAATTTCAAAGACAATATCATCATTGATTCGCTCTTTTTCAATGTCGCTTTTCTTAGAGTAGTCTTGATAAAGATCAATATAAACGCTTTGGTAATCTTGTAAATCTCTGATAGATACAGAATTGTCATTTTCAAAATCGTCAAAACATCTTAAAATGTTTCTTAATTTCAAAATACGGCCAAATAGTTTAATAAACTCCTTTTCATTATCCTCACCAATAATTTCACTACTTATCGGAAATTCATTTACAAGTCTGGCAACAAGCTCGTTATAGCCATCAACATGTTTTCCGTTTTCATCGTCGTAGCCATTGATATATTCATTGTAGGTTTTTAAAATGACCATACCACGTGCATTTTTATCCCCAAAAAGAGCTAACGCATTATTCGTAGCGGTTTCGAGATTTCTAAAACAAACAATATTTCCAAATGTTTTTACAGAATTTAAAATACGATTAGTCCTCGAGAATGCTTGTATCAAACCGTGATCTTTTAAATTTTTATCTACCCATAGTGTATTTAGAGTGGTTGCATCAAATCCTGTCAAGAACATATTAACCACGATGAGCAAATCAATCTCACGATTTTTCATTCGTAATGAAACATCTTTATAATAGTTGGGAAATTTATCAGCAGATGTATCATAACTAACATTAAACATCTTATTATAATCATCAATAGCACTGTCAAGGAAATCCCGTGAAGTTTGGTCAAGACCGCTTGTGTCGAAATTTTCATCCTGTAATATATCATCCGGATCTTCCTCGTTTGGACTGAAGCTGAATATCGTAGCAATATTTAATTTGTAAGCTGATTCCGCCATTATCTTTTTAAATTCATTATAATAGGCGATCGCCGCAGGGATAGAAGCAACTGCAAAAATAGAATTAAAGCCATTCACTTTTGCGGTTGTTTTTTGCTCTTCCACAGTATTATTCTTGGATTTTGCCATTTTTTCAACATTCGTAATCACTCTATGATCATAATAAGAACGATTTTGATTACGATAAGTTTTTTGATCGAAATGCTCAAGAATATATTGCACAATCTCAGAGACTCTTTTAGAATCAAGCAAAGCTTTTTCACGGTCAATCGCTTTTACTTGTTTATCATACAGTAACTCAGGGTTTTTTATAGTGTTGATATAATCAATCCTAAAAGGCAATACATTACCATCGTGAATTGCGTCTACAATAGTATAAGCATGCAGAGGCTTTACTTTGTTTCCATGTTCATCCGGTTCTCCGCCAAACACTTGTGCCGTAGTACGCATGGTCGGATCATTTGAACTGTTAGAGTTCGAAGCAAAAATGGGTGTCCCAGTAAAACCGAAAATATGATAATTTTTGAAGTGTTTCGTAATGGATTTATGCATATCCCCAAATTGCGAACGGTGGCACTCATCAAAAATCATAACAACATGCTTTTTATAAACTTCGTGCTCTTTATTTTTGGATATAAATTTATCCAATTTCTGAATTGTTGTGATAATGGTTTTTGCATTATCATCTTCCATTTGTTTTTGCAGAATCTTTGTAGAGGTGTTACTGTTAGCAGCACCTTTTTCAAATCTGTCATATTCTTTCATCGTTTGATAGTCAAGATCTTTTCTGTCCACTACAAATAATACTTTGTCGATGAAATTCAATCCTTGAGCAAGTTGTGCTGTTTTAAAGCTAGTTAAAGTTTTACCGCTACCTGTGGTATGCCAAATGTAACCGCCCGCCTCTTTTTTGCCGGTCTTTTTTAGATTGGTAGAAACAGTAATACGGTTTAGGATTTTTTCAGTTGCGGCAATTTGATATGGACGCATTACCAGTAATAACTCCTCTGATGTAAATACACAGTAACGGGTTAAGATATTTAATAGCGTATGCTTTGCAAAAAATGTTTTTGTAAAGTCCACAAGATCGGCAATTATACGATTTTTTCCATCTGCCCAATAGCTTGTAAATTCAAAGCTGTTAGAAGTTTTTTTCTTTTTTGCGGTGTTTTTCTCTGCATTGTCTTTGATATGCTGAAATCTTGTCGTATTAGAATAATACTTTGTATGCGTACCGTTGGAAATTACAAACAGCTGTACATACTGATACAATCCGCTGCCTGCCCAAAAGCTGTCACGCTGATAGCGATTGATTTGGTTGAAAGCTTCACGAATTGCATTACCACGCTTTTTAAGCTCAACATGCACTAAAGGCAATCCGTTTACCAAAATAGTCACATCGTAACGGGTATCATGTTTTCCACCGTCTTCTTCATACTGATTTATCACCTGCAAATGGTTGTTGTGGATGTTGGTTTTGTCTATCAGCTTAATGTTTTTAACATAACCGTTATCAAGTGTAAGGTTTTGCAGATAATCTTCCTGTATTTTGCGAGTTTTTTCGACAATTCCATCATTTCCGTTTGAAACAACACTGCTGTAAAAGTCGTTCCACTCTTTATCAAAAAAGGTGTAATTATTTAGTCTTTCAAGCTGGGTACGGAGATTATCAATCAAATCCTGTTCGCTTTTTATTGTAATGTATTCATAACCCTGACTCACAAGACGATTTATAAAATCCTGTTCAAGCTCAGTTTCGCTTTGATAGTCGGTGCTTTTTCTTTTTTCGGGAGTGTACTCAGCCACAACCGTACTTTCCGTAGAACTTGCCACAATTTCAAAGCTATTCATTTTCCGCCGCCTCCTTTTTCTTAAAAGTTAAGAGCTTATCTCGGTAATATTCATATTGTTTTTGTCTTGCTTCAATTTCGGCAGGCAATCCCTCACTGATTTTGTTGTAAAGCTTATTGAAACGGTCAAGAATATCAACAATGCGCTGCTGCTCCGCAAGAGATTTATCATTATCTTCTGGATATGGAATGGGAATTGTTAATTTCTCAAAATCAGTTTTGTTAAATTTACTTTGCCCCATATTTGAAGTAACCTTCTTTAATTTTTTTTGAAAATCAGAAGACTCGAATATATATTTCAAATATAACAAATTGACCTTGCTGCTACGAATTAACAAAGCATTTTTAGCAAGAGCATTAAATTTATAGGGTAGCTTTTTAGGATCAATATAATATACTTCTCCGCAATTTCCTACACTCGGCAAAACAATACAAGGTTCATTTAATTGAACTCTCCATAAATAATTATAAGAATGCTTTGATATATAGATAGGAGATTCATGTGTATAATTACACTTTATGTCAACCGTTCTAATTAGTTGTGCGTAATCTGGTTTTGATAAATAAGGGACATTTTTAGCAACTTCTGCAAAAGAACCTGCTGCAGCAAAATTAGTTATTGTATCACAACCCTCTTTTATCGGATGAAATTTGCTATGTTTAATCGAATTCAAAACACTATCTCTATAATACTCATACTGCTGTTTTCTCGCAGTTAGTTCCGCGGTTAGTTCCGCAGTTAGTTCCGCATTTAGTTCTGTGAATTTATCTAATATACGGACAATCTCCGCTTGTACCGGTAGAGGTGGAAGAGGAATTTTGAATTTTGAATATTTCTCAATCCACTGACGAGTATGGTCTGCTGGAGTATAATGAATATTTTTCATTACATGATATAAATATCTGAAATACGCATCGTGAGATCTGTCCTTTTTTAACCTTAACATCTTCATCGCAGAAGATTTAACTTTGAAATTAAAATCGACCCAATGAAAAGAAGTAGTAAAATCATCAAAAATAATAACTGGATTTTCTTTTGATGCCTCGAATATACCCGTAGTCTCATTAGTATAACCCAAAATGAAAGATTGCCCCGCCGTCAATACAGGTGTTTTAAAATCGTTATCATATTTGGTATCTTTTACAATATACTTGTTAGGCTGCTCATAATCCATCACTGTGTATAAAAAATCATATTCTACACCGTCTGGACAAAGGCTATTTAAAAGTTGCTCTAATTTACTCATTTTCTTCACCTCCAGTATGCCAGCCTAATGTGCCTATCGCATCCATCAATTCTCGGTTAGTTTTTATTTTTTCCAGCACACCGGTAACTAATCGATAAAAGGCATCGAATTTTTGTAAAGCCTCGTCTTCATCATAGTCTCCGTGAACTACATCACTAAGTTCACCAAAAAGTTTGTAGCCGTCTTCAGCAAATTCCGTAGGGATGATATTACATTGATCTTTTACTGGTATAAGAATTTGAATGAATGGTTTAAGATTACCATTTGCTTTCCTTGTTTCAATTGGAGGAACAGCAGCCTCTGCAGTTTGAGTAATAATTCTTTCGAAAACTTTTCTCAAATAAACGATAGATCCTGCTCCAAGCCCTTCTCTAGCCGCCTTTTTAGCTTTTTCTAAAGCGTCTGTAAAATCGCCATATGTTTCAGTGATCAGTGAAACTGATTCGGAAAATTTTTCACTTCTTTTTAAAATACGAACATACGGATATTGACTATGTATATTATCTTCGTCTCTACATTCCAGTAAAAACCACATTTGTACCGAAGCCCCGCAACGAGGACATTCAAGAACACAATCAATGCTGACTATTTTTTCATTAACTCCAATACAAAATAAATCTTCACCCGAATAAAATGTTCGCTGATCACTGCAATTGTTGCAATAAAAGTTTAATGCAACTTTACCGACTGAAATTTTTTTAGAGTTTCCGGTTTTAAGCTTTCTACTGCTTAAAAAGCCTTCTACTTGTACATAATCTGTTGTTATCGGTTTCGATAACACATCTGATAATCTCATTTATTACGCCTCCTCAATTTCGGCAATAATTGCATCAATCTCGGCACGCAAAGCATTTTCATGCTTAACAATTTGAGCTATTTGCTCATTAAAAATAGCTATATCAATAAATTCTCTTATATCCTCGTTTTCCACGTAGGTTGATACCGAAAGATTATAATTTGTTTTTTCAATATCTTCCTGTTTAACAAGTGCGGTAAAATAATCTTTTGATTTTCTGTTTTTATAAGCGTTTAAAATGTTTTCAATATTTTGCGGAGCTAATTTGTTGCTATTTGTAGCTTTGGCAAACTCTTTTGAAGCGTCAATAAACAAAGTGTTGTTATCTATTTTAGATTTTTTGAGTACCATAATACAGGTTGCAATACTTGTTCCGTAAAAAAGATTTTCAGGTAGCTGAATGATACATTCAATGTAGTTATTATCAATCAGATATTTTCTGATTTTTTGTTCTGCTCCACCACGATACATAATACCCGGAAAGCAAACAATAGCAGCCGTTCCATTAGTTGCAAGCCAACTGAGACAATGCATTATAAAAGCAAAGTCTGCTTTTGATTTAGGAGCCAATACACCGGCAGGAGAAAAACGCGGATCATTGATGAGTGTTCCGTTGTCAGAGCCTTCCCATTTAATAGAGTATGGGGGATTTGAAACAATGGCTTCAAATGGTTCTTCATCCCAATGTTTGGGATCGATCAAAGTATCTCCGTGTTCAATACTAAATTTATCGTAACCAATGTCATGCAGGAACATATTGATACGGCAAAGGTTGTAAGTTGTGATGTTGATTTCCTGACCGAAAAAACCGTTGCGAACATTATCCTTGCCAAGAATTTTTGCAAACTTCAAAAGTAATGAACCACTGCCCACAGCCGGATCATACACTTTATTGACTTCTGTTTTCATATTTCCCTTGTTATCAAGAAGGGAAATTTTAGTAAGCAGCTCAGATACCTCTTGCGGAGTGAAAAATTCGCCGCCACTTTTTCCAGCGTTGGAAGCATACATACCCATCAAATACTCATATGTATCGCCAAAAGCATCGATAGAATTATCTTGATAATTACCAAGATCCATATCACCAATAACTGTAATCAACCTTTTAAGTCGTTTGTTTCTCTTAATAACAGTAGGCCCAAGCTTATTGCTGTTTACATCTATGTCGTCAAACAGTCCTTTGAAATTATCTTCGCTTGGAGTGCCAATAGCTGACGCTTCAATGTTTTTAAAGTTAGTCTGTAATATTTCATTTAGGTTTTCGTCTAATTCAGCGACTTCTACTTCTTTTCCGTCTTTTTCTGATTTCTCTCTAGCATCTTTATCTGCTTTTTTGATTCTGTTTAATAAATTACCAAATAATTCACTTGGTAGAATAAAAAATCCTTTTTCCTGCACAATATCATTTTTGATACTTATTGCTATAGCATCATCAATTTTAGCATAATCAAAGTCTTTGTTTCCAGACTCCCACTCCCCTTCATTTATGTAATCCGCAATGTTTTCAGAAATGTATCTATAGAACAACATACCTAAAACATATTGTTTAAAATCCCAGCCATCAACGCTGCCTCTAAGTTCATTAGCGAGCGCCCATATTGTGCGATAAAGTTCGCTTCTTTCTTGCTCTCTTTTATTATCACTCATCTTTACATTCTCCGTTCTTTAATAAAATTTCGTAATCTATACCTTTTCTTAATTTTCTGCGCAATTTTTTATCTTTCAATGTTTCCGCAATATCAGCAGGCACTTCATTTCGTTCTTGTGCAGCTAAGTCAAAGAATAATTCTCGTTGCTCTTCTGTTGGATTCAACAATTTTAACATTGCAAATTGACGCTCAGGGGGAGGGGGGTTGACTTTTCCGCTTAAAATATCATAGAAATAAGGTTTTTTTATGCCAAGTGCGGTATAAAACTTGACATTTGATAAATTTGCTTCTTTTATCATCCGCGCAAGTAAATCGCAGAATTTTATAGAATCATCAACAGTCAAGTAATCACCACCTTTTACATATCAGTATGTTAGTTTACATACTAACATACTAACACATACTAATACAATTGTCAATATGGTTTGAGGTTTTACCAAAGCAAAATTATAAAAATATAGCATCAAGTTCAAAAAGCACTTGACAAACGAATGTTCTATCGTGTATACTGAAATATCCTCTTAGAGGGACTACAACTGAATATGATGTCCTCGTAGAGGTATAGTTAGGCACCAGTCCGCTATACCGCCGGTGATCTCTTTTGAAAAAGCCGTGATTCGCCACCGTGAATTTTTTGTACTGTTTAAGGTGGAGTTGAGTCGACACAAACAGTATGGTCTTTTGAATTAATTCAAAGCCGTTATGTATGAGCAT
>JAFYKZ010000010.1 GCA_017537365.1 Clostridia bacterium | reverse complement strand
TAAGAGCCTTAGTAGCTGCATCGTTCTTGTTGGTATCTTCATAGGTAGCAAAGTAAGCATCGGCAGCTGCCTTGAATTCAGCAGAAGCCTTGTCGCTGTCTGCCATTTCTTTAACCTGAGCAGCAAGACCATCGCGAATAGCTTTTTGACCTAAATACATACCATAACCATGCTCAGCATTATCCTCGAACAAGGAGTTAGCCCAAGCAGGACCATGACCCTTAGCGTCAACAGTGTAAGGTGATGTTGCAGCAGGACCACCCCAGATAGAAGAACAACCTGTTGCATTAGAGATATACATCTTGTCGCCGAATAATTGAGTTACAAGGCGAGCATAAGCGGTTTCAGCACAACCTGCGCATGAGCCTGAGAACTCGAGCAACGGCTTCTTGAACTGAGAAGAAATGAGGTTGGCATCAGATGCAACGCCTTCTTTCTCGGTTACATTAGCTACACAGTAATCGAATACATCTTGCTCTGCAAGTTGAGATGCTTGAGAAACCATTTTGAGAGAGTTGGTAGGACATTCGCCAACGCAAACACCACAACCCATACAATCGAGAGGAGATACAGTCATAACATAAGAGAAGCCTTTGTTTGTAACAAGCTTTTCTTTAACTGCAATCTTGGTATTAGCAGGAGCTGCTGCTTTTTCTTCATCAGATAAAGCAAAAGGACGAATAGTAGCATGAGGACAAACGAATGCGCACTTGTTACAACCGATACAAGTCTCAAAGTTCCACTCAGGAACCATAACAGCAACACCGCGCTTCTCGAATGCGGAAGCACCCTGCTCGAAGCTACCGTCAGCATGGTCGATAAATGCAGAAACGGGGAGAGAATCACCGTCCATAAGACCTACGGGCTTCATAATATTGTCAACCATCTTAACGAGCTTAGAGGTTTCTGCTTTGCTCTCGCAAGCTGCATCATCAGTTGCGTTAGCCCAACTGCTAGGAACATCAATCTTAACATAAGCTGAAGCACCGGCATCGATAGCCTTCTCGTTCATTTGAACGATTTCGATACCCTTCTTCATAAACTTCTGAGCTTTTTCTTTCATATAGCCAATAGCTTCCTCAGCAGGAAGAACCTTGGATAATGAGAAGAATGCAGACTGCAATACAGTGTTAGTACGCTTACCAAGACCGATTTCGGCAGCAAGGTCGATAGCGTTAACAGTGTAAAGTTGGATGTTGTTTTTAGCAATATATTGCTTAGCTTCAGCAGGCATATATTTATCTAAATCTTCAGCAGTCCACTGGCAGTTGATAAGGAATACACCGCCGGGTTTAACATCGTTAACCATCTTGTAACCCTTGATAACATAAGATGGGTTATGGCAAGCAACGAAGTCTGCCTTATTAATATAGTAAGGGCTCTTAATCGGCTTATCGCCAAAACGCAAGTGAGAAATGGTGATACCGCCGGTTTTCTTAGAGTCATACTGGAAGTATGCCTGAACATACTTGTCGGTATGGTCGCCGATAATCTTGATAGAGTCTTTATTAGCACCAACAGTACCGTCGCCGCCGAGACCCCAGAATTTACATTCAATAGTGCCTTCTGCTGCGGTGTTTGGAGCAGCCTCTTCTGGGAGAGAAAGACCTGTAACGTCGTCATTGATACCGAGAGTGAACTGAGCTTTAGGAGCATCTTTTGCTAACTCGTTGAATACAGCGAAAATGCTTGAAGGAGGAGTATCCTTAGAACCTAAGCCGTAACGACCGCCGGTAACAGTATCAATCTTTCTGCCGGTAGCAGCAAGAGCAGCTACAACATCTAAGAATAAAGGTTCACCCAAAGAACCGGGTTCCTTAGTTCTGTCAAGAACAGCAATTTTCTTAACTGTCTCAGGGATAGCAGCAACCAATTTCTCAGCAGAGAAAGGACGATAAAGACGAACTTTAACAAGACCAACCTTCTCGCCTGCAGCCATCATATAATCGATAACTTCTTCTGCAACGTCGCAGATAGAACCCATAGCGATCATAATGCGGTCAGCATCGGGAGCACCATAGTAGTTGAATAACTTATAATCAGTACCGAGCTTAGCATTAACCTTATCCATATATTCTTCAACGATAGCGGGGGTTGCATCATAATACTTGTTGCAAGCCTCTCTGTGTTGGAAGAAGATATCGCCGTTCTCGTGAGAACCGCGCATTACAGGATGCTCGGGGTTAAGAGCGCGCTTGCGGAATGCATCAACTGCATCCATATCGCACATTTCTTTAAGGTCTTCATAATCCCAAACTTGAATCTTTTGGATTTCGTGAGAAGTACGGAAACCGTCGAAGAAGTTGATGAAAGGAACTCTTGATTTGATAGATGCTAAGTGAGCTACTGCACCAAGGTCCATAACTTCCTGAGTGTTTGTTTCTGCGAGCATTGCAAAACCGGTTTGACGGCAAGCGTAAACGTCAGAATGGTCGCCGAAAATATTAAGTGCGTGAGAAGCTACGCAACGAGCGGATACGTGAAAAACGCTGGGCAATAATTCGCCGGCGATTTTATACATATTCGGAATCATAAGTAATAGACCCTGAGAAGCGGTATAAGTTGTGGTA
Source organism: Clostridia bacterium (assembly GCA_017537365.1). Lineage (GTDB taxonomy): Bacteria > Bacillota > Clostridia > Oscillospirales > Acutalibacteraceae > UBA737. Next base: position 150,636 of record JAFYKZ010000010.1, on the reverse strand, counting down.
AGAGCACCGGCATTTAAAGAGCCGTGAACAGTACCAGCAGCACCTGCTTCGGATTGCATTTCGGAAACCTTAACGGTTGTTCCGAAAATATTTTTTACGCCTTGAGCAGACCATTGGTCAACATAGTCAGCCATCGGGCTGGACGGGGTAATAGGATAAATACCTGCAACTTCAGTAAATGCATAGGATACATAAGCAGCGGCATTATTACCGTCCATAGTCTTGAATTTTCTGGACACTTGAAATTCCTCCTAAAATTTTTTCTTGAAACTGTTCAAAATAAGGAATAAGCCTAAATTTTATGGACAGCCTCATACAGATAATATAATAACACTTTTAAGCTTGTTTGTAAATATAAAAATCGCAAAAAAATTCGTTTTTATGATTTTTGTTATTTATAATAAGTAAAAAGGATATTTTTTTATTTATTTCGAATAAAAAACAAAAAAAGACACACAAGCTAAAAGCTTATGTGTCTTAAATGTTGGCATCTACTTATCTTCCCGGGCAGCCTCCCGCCAAGTATTTTCAGCGCAAGCGAGCTTAACTTCTGTGTTCGGTATGGGAACAGGTGGACCCTCGCCGCAATCAACACCAACTGCGCGTCGCCCTCAGGCGACTTTGCTATAATACCACAATGGTTCTTATTTGTCAAGCATTTTTTTAAAAAATTTTAAAATATTTTTTTAGAGCCTTAAAAATCTGATTTTAATTAATGCTCTGCTATCCATTCCTCAGCTTTTTTCTTAGAAACCGATTTAATGTTTTCGGTTTTATAAGGGGAAGCCTCACCGCCGTTAGTATAAAGGAAGAAAAAACCGTCCTCAGTTTGATAAAGAGTTTCTTCATATCCTGCGGGGTCGCCAAAATAACTAAATGTTGCTTTCTTAATTAATGTGGCTTTCTCGGTATCGTATTCTTTTGCGCGGATGATTTTTTTCATAAGTATATCTCCTTGTGTTTAATTACATATATATTATAGCATTTATAAATTGTACAAGTCTATGGTTAATTTATAAATTTTTAAGACAAAAAATCATAAAAATTTATATTTTCTGCAAAAAAAACGGCAGTTAAAGTCCAACTATTAGGACAGTAAAAGGTGTAGAATAAAGATGTCGAAAAAAGTTTGAAATTTTCAAAAAAACTCTTGACAATTATAAAATTATAGGCTATAATAAGCATAACGAACAAATGTTCGGGAGGTAAAAATTATGTTTGAAGCATTAGGATTTGCAACTTTATTTGAAGTTATTTTAGTAGGTTTAGTATTTTGGGCTGTATTTAACGAAAGTAAGTTTATAGCCTTTGAAAAGCGTATAATGGCTTATATCCGCCGTCGCCGTTTTAGAGTTATTAAATCAGAGTCTGTTAAGGGCGGCTACATATATTCTGTAGATAAATAATTAAAAACATTTCTTATTCCATATCATATTTATGTAGAGCAACCCCCAAGCCGAAAGCTTGGGGGTTGCTTTGTAATAAAAATTTAGTTTTTAAGACTTTGAAGGGGAGCGGGGATTCTGCCTGCGCGGTCGATAAACTTTTTGGGGGATTTAGTGAGGTTAACCTTCATTATAGGACCTGAACCTAAAAGGCCTCCGAATTCCAAGGTTTCGCCTGCTTTTTTACCGATAGCGGGGATAACTCTAACCGCAGTGGTTTTAGAATTAACCATACCGATAGCGGCTTCGTCTGCAATTATAGCAGAAATAACCTCGGCAGAGGTTTCGCCCGGAATTGCAATCATATCAAGACCAACCGAGCAAACGGCGGTCATAGCTTCTAATTTGGAGAGTTCCAAGTCGCCCGATTTGGCGGCGGCTATCATACCTGCATCCTCAGATACGGGGATAAATGCGCCCGAAAGACCGCCAACATAGGAAGACGCCATAACTCCACCTTTTTTAACAGCATCGTTTAGCATGGCAAGAGCGGCGGTTGTACCGTGAGTTCCGCAGGTTTCAAGACCCATTTCTTCTAAAATATGAGCTACCGAGTCGCCAACGGCGGGGGTTGGAGCCAAGGATAAATCAACTATTCCAAAAGGAACATCTAGTCTTTTTGATGCCTCAGAGCCAACTAATTGACCCATACGGGTGATTTTAAAGGCGGTGCGTTTAATGATTTCGGCAAGCTCGCCTAAATCACCGTCAGGACATTTTTTAAGAGCCGCTTGAACAACACCGGGACCTGATACACCAACATGGATTACCGAATCAGGCTCACCCACACCGTGAAAAGCGCCTGCCATAAAGGGATTGTCCTCAACTGCATTGCAGAATACAACCAATTTAGCGCAACCGATACAGTCGCGATCGGCAGTAATCTCGGCGGTTTCGCGAACGATTTGGCCCATAAGCTTAACGGCATCCATATTAATACCGGCTTTGGTTGAACCGATATTTACTGAAGAGCAGATGTTATTTGTAATCGAAAGAGCCTCGGGGATAGAACGAATAAGCGCTTCATCGCCTGCGGCAAAACCTTTATGTACCAAAGCGGAATAACCGCCTATGAAATTAACACCTGTTGTATCAGCAGCTTTTTGCAAAGCCTTGGCATATAAAACGGGGTCTGCACCTGATGCGGCGGCAACCATTGAAATGGGTGTTACCGAAATGCGCTTATTTATAATCGGTATACCATATTCATTTGCAATAGCTTCGCCTGTTTCAACTAATTTACCTGCTTTGCGGCAAATTTTATCATAAATCTTATCGCAAGCTTTTTTTGCATCGGAATCGGCGCAGTCTAACAAAGAAATACCCATAGTAACTGTACGGATATCTAAATTTTCCTCGGAAATCATATTTATGGTTTCCATAATATCATTAATATTAATCATTTAGTTACCTCTTAGATTCTGTGCATTGAATTAAAAATATCCTCGTGCATAACGCGAATATCTAAATTTTCTTTTTTGCCTAAATCAACCATTTTATCCGAAAACTCGGCAAAAGAGCAGTTAATATCTTTGATTTCGGTAAGCATAACCATAACAAACATATCTTGCAAAACTGATTGAGTAATATCAACAATATTAGCGTTGCATTCATTACAAATACCGCTAACCTTTGAAATAATACCAACTGAATCTTTTCCTATAACTGAAACTATTGTTCTCATAAATATCACCTTTAATTATCTTTTTTCGAGAGGAATGTAATCTCTGTGGGGCTGAATACTCATATAAGCAGGACGGATAATTTTGCCTGCGTTTAAGATTTCCTCGATTCTGTGAGCCGACCAACCTGCAATACGAGCTATTGCGAATATTGGGGTATAAAGCTCGTGAGGCAAATTGAGCATATCATAAACAAAACCGCTGTAAAAGTCAACATTAGCGCTAACACCCTTATACATTTTGCGTTTTTTGTTTATAACCTGAGGAGCAATTTCCTCAATTAAAGAATAAAGCTCGTATTCAGCGGTTAAGCCTTTTTCCTTTGAAAGACTTTCAACAAAGCCTTTAAATACTTCGGCTCTAGGGTCTGAAATAGAGTAAACCGCGTGGCCAATACCGTAAATCAAGCCTGCACCGTCAAAAGCTTCTTTGCGAAGAATTTTATCTAAATATTCGGCAATTTCCTCGCGGTCGGTCCAGTCTTTAACATTTTCTTTAATGTTTTCAAACATAGCTGAAACTTTAATGTTAGCACCGCCGTGTTTTGGACCTTTAAGTGAGCCTAATGCTGCCGCGATAGCAGAATAAGTATCTGTACCGGAGGAGGAAACAACATGAGTTGTAAAGGTTGAGTTGTTACCGCCACCGTGCTCAGCATGAAGCACTAAAGCCATATCAAGCACTCGAGCTTCAAGCTCGGTATATTTACCGTCAGGTCTTAGCATATAAAGCAGATTTTCTGCGGTTGAAAGTTTGGGGTCGGGCTCGTGAATAAAGAAGCTGTTAGCTTTTTTGATTCCATAATTATAAGCGTGATAACCGTAAACCGATAACTGCGGAAAACGAGCTATAAGCTGCAAGCATTGGCGAAGAATATTAGGAATTGTAGTGTCATCAGGGTTTTCATCATAAGAATATAAGGTTAACACACTTCGAGCCAATGAGTTCATCATATCGGAGGAGGGGGCTTTCATTATAATATCTCTAACGAAATTATTCGGCAAAGGTCGGTAAGAGAATAAAAGTGATTTAAAATCTTCAAGTTGTTCATTTGTCGGCAATTCGCCGAATATTAAAAGATAAACAACCTCTTCAAATCCAAATCTTCCGCCCGAAATAAATCCGTCAACAATTTTTTTAACATCATATCCGCGATAATAAAGCTCGCCTGGGATATAAGTTATTTCTCCATTGTCTTTTTCTATCTTAGATATAATATCCGAAATCTCGGTAAGACCGGTTAAAACACCCTTACCGTCTAAATCACGAAGACCGCGGTAAACCTTATGGTCGATATATAATTGAGGGTCAATTTTGCAGTTTTCAAGGCATTTAATTGCATACTCCTCAATTTTCGGTGAAACTATACCGCTGTAATTGTTTTTGTTGTTTTCCATTTTCATCTCTCATTTCACGGGAAATTCTATATAAATATTCACTATATTATAACACTTAACCCTTTCTTTTTCAAGAAATATTCTAAACTTTATAAGAATTTAATAGAAATTTCCTTTTTTGTTTAAAAAAAACTTGACATAATTAGATTTTAGGGTATAATATTTTTGTTGCAAATAAAATATTGGGGAATTGTGTAACGGTAGCACGACAGACTCTGACTCTGTTTGTTGGGGTTCGAATCCCTATTCCCCAGCCAAAATCGACAAATCTCGACAGGGGTTTGTCGATTTACTTTTTACCTCTTCACTCTTCACTTTTCACTATTCTCTTTAAGTCGATTTTGGCAAGTAATAAGTAATAGTGAATAGTGAAGAAGTATTTTGCAAGGCTTTGCCTTGCTTTTTTAATTTACAGAAAGTATAATAAATGTGAAAGGTGGGTTTATTATGACCGAAAGTCCTTTAATTATAAAATCAAAAGAATTTGCACTTGCTGTTATAAAAGTGTGCAAAGAATTAAGAAATGCAAAGTGTGAAAGTGCTTTAATAAATCAGTTTTTGCGTTCAGGAACAAGTATTGGTGCGAATATTAATCGCCTCTATCAACACCGCAAAGGAGAATGGTAAATGAAGTTGAATAATATATACCATGACTTGCAGGATTAAGTATAATATAAGCGATGAAATTTTAAAAAGGGGGATATATGCTGTGCAAATTTTGCTTAATAAAAACAAACCGTTTTTTAAGGCGGCGATGCATAGTCATAGTACAAATTCTGATGGTAGGCTTACGGTTAGCGAGCAAAAAGAATTGTTTAAAGCCGAGGGATATTCTGTTGTTGCTTTTACAGACCATGAGCATTTGATTGATAATTCTTTTTTAGATGATGAAAACTTTTTAACTATAACCTCTTGTGAGGTTGCAATAAAGGAGTTTCCCGAGCAGTCTACTTCGAAAAATACTTCTATGAGGGTAACCCATCTGAATTTTTACGCGTTAGACCAACATAATGTTTTAACACCTTGTTACAGTTCGGTTTGTGATCATTTTATAAATGAAAGCATTGCAGACAAAATCAAATTTAACGGTGAATATAATCGTGTTTATTCAAAGGAAGGCATAAATGCAATTATAAACGAGGCTAAAAAGCAAGGCTTTTTAGTAAGTTATAATCATCCTGACTGGTCGCTTGAAAGCGCATGTGATTATTTAGGCTATGAGAATCTTGATTTTGTTGAAGTTTATAATCATGCTTGTTCTGTTGAGGGCGGAGAGGGTTATCAAATAAAAGCTTTTGATGATTTTCTAAGAAGTGGCAAAAAAATATATGCTTTTATGGCGGATGATAGTCATAAAAAAGAGCATATGTTTGGTGGATTTATAATGATAAATGCTTCAAAATTAGAATATAATACCATACTTTCTGCTCTTAGAAATGGTGAATTTTATATAAGTCAGGGACCTGAGATTTATTCCATTATAAGAGAAGGCAATACAGTTACTGTTGAATGTTCGAAGGCAAAGCGAATAAACCTTTCAACTAAAGGCAGAAGATGTGATACCATTACAGGTGAAGGCATTGAAAAAGCAACCTTTACTTTAAAGGAAAATGACGGATATTTTAGGATAACCGTTATTGATGAATACAATCTTCACGCGCATAGCCAAAGCTATAATATATAAATTGATTCAGGCGGTGGGAAAATGGTTATTTTGATAACAGGTGCTTCGCATACTGGTAAAACCCTTTTGGCTCAAAAATTATTAGAAAAATATAAATATCCGTATCTTTCAATAGACCATTTAAAGATGGGGCTAATTAGAAGTTCTAATACCAAACTTACTCCTTTGAGCGAGGACTCTGAGCTTACGGATTACCTATGGCCGATTGTTCGCGAAATGATTAAAACTGCCATAGAGAATAATCAGAATTTAATAGTTGAGGGATGTTACATTCCTTTTGATTGGTCGAAAGATTTTAGTGAGGAATATCTTTTAAATATCAAATATTATCTTCTTGTAATGAGTGAGAATTATATTAAAAATCATTTCGATGATATAAAGAAATATGCAAGTGTTATTGAAAATCGTTTAGATGATGATTGCAGCGTGGATTCGGTTTTAGAGGATAATAAAAAGATGCTTAAACTTGCGCAAAAACACGATATAGATTATCTTTTGATTAACGATAAATATGAAATAAATATTGACCTGTAATAGTCGGTAAAATCCTGTCGAATTAAGTAGTAGAATCATTTTTTCTTATTCTACTATTAGTAGAGAACACTCTATTATACCGCTTAAACGGTTGACTTGGATGCTAAATTTTGGGTATAATAATAGCGTCGAGAAGCAAGGCCTTTCAGGCTTTGTTTTTTGTTTTAAAAGGTTTTTAGATTTACAGACAGGAGAAAAAATATGAGTAATTATGTTATTTTTACAGATTCGGCTTGCGATATCGCGCCTGCAATTTTAAAGGAATGGGGAGTTGAACATATTGAGCTTAGCTTCCGTTTTCAAAATGAGGATAGGGAATATCTTAATAATGAAATGGATATAAAAGAATTTTATAACCGAATGAGAGACGGTGAAACTGCCAAAACTGCCGCGGCTAATCCTGAGCAGTTTATGGAAGCCTTTGAAAAGATTTTAAAAGAGGGAAAAGACATATTATATTTAGGCTTTTCCTCAGGACTCAGCACAACCTTTAATTCGGCCAGATATGCTGCAAGTGAGCTTGGTGAGAAATATAAGGATAGAAAAATTTTAACCTTAGATACATTATGCGCTTCATCAGGTCAAGGGCTTTTAGTTTACCTTGCCGCAAAGCAAAGAGATAAAGGCGAAAGTATTGAAGAGGTTGCAGTTTTTGTTGAGAGAAATAAGCTTAATCTTTGCCATTGGTTTACGGTTGATGATTTGGTTTATTTAAAGCGCGGCGGCAGAATTAGTCCAACACTAGCTTTTGTCGGCTCGGTTTTGGGTATAAAACCTGTGCTTCATGTTGATGATGCGGGTAAACTCGTAAGCGTTTCAAAGGCAAGAGGCAGAAAAGCCGCTTTAAATGCTCTTGCAGATAAGTATGGAGAGTTAGCAAAAGATACAAAAAACGGCACTATTTTTATTTGTCAGGCAGACTGTATGGAGGATGCTAAAATATTAAAGGCAACTCTAAAAGAAAAGTATAAAGCAGATGTTAAAATGATAACTAATACAGGCGCAGTTATCGGTGCTCATTCGGGCCCCGGAACAATAGCAATATTTTTTATAGGGAAAGAAAGATAAATTATGATAAAAGCAGTTTTATTCGACCTTGACGGTACTTTGTTGCCAATGGACCAAGATGAATTTGTAAAAGCATATTTTGGCGGTATAGCTAAAAAATTAGCTCCTTATGGATATGAGAGTAAGGCCCTTATAAAATCTATTTGGGCAGGCACTGAGGCTATGATTAAGAATAACGGCGAAGTAACCAATGAAACTAGGTTTTGGGAAGTTTTTGGTAGTATTTATGGCGAAAGAGTAAATACCGATAAGCCTTATTTCGATGAGTTTTATGAAAATGAATTTTCCAAAATAAGCGCAGTTTGTTCCAAAAATCCCGAAGCTTATGAAACGGTTATGCATTTTAAATCAAATGGTCTTAAAATAGCGCTTGCAACTAATCCGATTTTTCCGTCTATCGCAACCGAAACCCGCATTTCTTGGACGGGGCTTAAACCCTCCGATTTCGAGCTTTATACTACATACGAAAACATAAATTATTGCAAACCGAATAAAAAATATTATTTAGAAATAGCTTCGAGGCTTAAAGTGAAACCCGAAGAATGTTTAATGGTTGGCAATGATGTTTCGGATGATATGCCTGCATTTGAGGCGGGTATGAAGGTGTTTTTACTTACCGATTGTCTTATAAATAAAAATAATACAGATATTTCTCAGTTTCCGAACGGAAGCTTTAAAGAACTCAGAGAATATGTTGAAAGCTTATAAAATAAAACCCTCGATTTTCATCGAGGGTTTTGCTATATAATATTTCTTATAACTGTACCAACAATAACTATGCTGATAACTATAATGTCAATCGCAATAGGTGTTCCACTGTATCGGAATTTTTTTCCTTTTATGTAGTTTAAAGAGGAAACGATATAAATAAAACCAATGTATCCAAACTGAATAGGGAAAAGAGGATTGAATTTAAAGGCTTTTATAAAATCAAACCTGAGCAAAGCTAAAACTGCTCTGGTGTTTCCGCAACCTGGACATAAAAGACCGGTTAACCGCCTGAAAATGCAAGGAATAGCAAATCCCTGTTTTGCTAAAAATGCATAAAATAATCCTATACTTAAAATTAAAAGGGTTATAGCAAGTATTTTTAAAAGCGGTTTTTTATTAAATTTAACAGTTGCCATAATGGTTGTTATTTAATTTTAACCGAACCGTCTACAAGCTTAACCGGAATGATTTCTTCCTTTTGGTTTCCTATCATATTCGGCTCAACATTAACATCAAGCTTTGTGGTCTTGTTTTTAGCAATAACCTCAAATTCGAGATTAACGAGCACACCGTCTTTCTTAACATCCTTGTTTCCGAGAACTATAAATTTAACCTTTCCGTCGGTATTGTTAAACATAAAGTCGGAGAATAGCTTACCCTGTTTATATCCGGTGTATTTTAATGCGGAGGTATCATAATTAACCTCAACAACAGCACTCATAAAGCCCTGGTTAGAGCTTACTTTAACAGGAACACTGATTTTTTTGCCTTTTTTAGTGCTTATATCATCAATAGAAATAGTGGTGGTTTTACCTTTCGAGGTACTGGTTTGACCTGAACCGCCGTTTGAAGAACCGCCGTTATTGCCTTCTTCGTTACCATTAGATGAATTTGCTTCATTATTTGTTGAAGCGGTTTCAGAGGAGGTAATAGAGGTATCGCTGTTGTTATCCTTTGCAGAATCATCAAACAATAATTTTAATCCCCATATTGCACCGCCGATAGTTGCGCCTAATAATAAAACTATGGCTGCAATTATAGCTATGATTTTTATGGTTGCATTTCTTTTTTCCATTATTAAAAACTCCTTGATTTTTAAGTATATATTAATAATAAGCCAAAGGACAGATAATGTCAAGTGAGATTAATGGATTTTAAACTTTCTCAGGCTTCGAATCCCCGTTGTTAAAAAATAAAAAGCCGAACCACCCAAAAGGATGCTTCGGCTTTTTGGTGATCCATCGGGGATTCGAACCCCGGACACCTTGATTAAAAGTCAAGTGCTCTGCCAACTGAGCTAATGAATCAAATAGACAGCTTTAATATTATATCAATAGCATTGTCCAATGTCAATAAAAAAATTAAAAATTTTTAAAAAAATATGAAATTTTTTCAATTTTTAGCTTAAAGCAAGGTTTTTATAGCTAAAAGAGAACTGATTTCGTATTTTGAGGGATATTTTGCTGTCTCATTTTCGGGATTGTACCAGCAAGTATCAATGCCTGAATTTAATCCGCCTAAAATATCAGAGCTTTGGCTGTCTCCAATAATTAGCATTTTAGAGCGGTCTTTTTCTTCTATATTGTTTATAACACATTCAAAATATTCTTTTTTGGGTTTTTGATGTCCTACATTTTCTGATACAAAAACTGCATCAAAAAAAGGCTCAATTTTAGAATTTTTAATTCTTTTAAACTGAGTTTGAGCTATACCGTTTGTTGTTGCATAAAGCTTATATCCGCGAGATTTCAGATAGCATAATATATCTTCTGCAAAATCTACCTTAAAATACCCTTCGGATAATTCCTCAAAATATTGTTTTGAAATAGATTCAATATCGCCTGTTGTCCCAAAATATTCTAAGAGGGTAGCAAACCTACCCTCAAAAATAGCTGATTTTGGTATTTCACCTCGCTCAAATCTTTTCCAATAGCTTAAATTTATTGCGGAATAGGTTTTAATATCCTTTTCGCTGTGAGGCAAATTATGTGATATTAAAACCTTTTTTATCGCAACGGCTTCTGCTTTTTGAAAATCAAGCAAGGTGTTATCAAGGTCTAAGAAAAGAGAAGTATACATTAAAGTGTTTTAGCCAATTCCTTTATATATTCTTTAAGCTCGTCTTTGGTTTCGGGATGATTTAAGCCAACCTCGATGTTAGCTTTTAAAATTCCGAATTTGTTGCCCATATCATAGCGAGTGCCGCTAAAATCTATTCCTATCATACCTTCGCTTATAGCAATCTGCTTCATAGCATCGGTAAGCTGAAGCTCTCCGCCAACACCAAACGGAGTTTTTTCGAGAATATCAAAAATTTCGCTTGATAAAATACAACGGCCAAGAATTGAATAGTTTGAAAACTTTTTATCCAGCGGGGGCTTTTCTATCATATCGGTAATTTTAAAGGTTTTATCACTTAAAGGCTCGATTTTCATAGAACTGTATTTCTTAATAAGCTCGTCTGAAACCTCTTTAATACCAACAACACTTTTACCGTATTTCTCATAAGCTTCGCAAAGCTCGGAAATTGCAGGGATTTCACCGATTATAACATCGTCCCCGTAAAGCACGGCAAATGGCTCATCTCCAACGAAGCTTTTGGCTCTGAGCACAGCATCTCCCAAACCCTTGGTTTCTTTTTGGCGAAGAAAATAAATATTTGCAAGGTTTGAAATGTTTTCAAGGGTTTCAAGCTCTTTTGTTTTGCCTCTTTTTTTGAGCATTTCTTCAATTTCTATAGAATGGTCGAAATGGTCTTCAATAACACCTTTTCCGCGGTTGGTTATAATTAAAATGTCAGTTATACCTGCTTTAACCGCCTCTTCAACTATGTATTGAATAGCGGGTTTATCAACAATAGGAAGCATTTCCTTTGGCATTGCTTTGGTTGCAGGTAAAACTCTGGTGCCTAAACCTGCCGCAGGTATAATAGCTTTTTTTATTCTCATAAAAATTTCCTCGTTAAATTAATGATAAAATTATTTGCGGGAGATAGTTTATTGCAAAAAAGCTTAACATAAATGCATAAAAGTTTATACCGCCTTTTTTGCGAAAAGCTTCATTTATGGTATCTTTATCCGATTTGGTTTTAATTTCGCTTATAGTGTTTATGGTATAGTTTCTATACCAGCGGTCTCCAAATAATCCACAAACAAGCCTTACAGATAACTGAATAGCTATACCGATATATGATGCAAGAATTGCAAGAGGATTTATTTTAGGAATAATTTCTATCATTAATTGCATCATTTTTAAATAATTTTCCGAATCTAAAACGCCAAGATTAAATAAATTTAATGTTAATGGGTAGCTGAGCAACGGACATACAATTAATAAAACAGCAACAAGAATAGCTATTTTATACATTTTTCTTGAAAACAACCAATTTGCAGGGAATAAAAATCCCATCCAGTTCCAAGAAATCTTTTTGTTCTTATCAAATTTAGGGATATATCTATGCGGATTTGAAAGAACAAATCTTGCAGCCTCTGAGGCGGTAACACCTTTTCCTAAATTCTTATCGGGATTAACACCGCCAAAAGGGTCATAAAATCCGCCGACTGTTTGGATACGGGATAAATTCGGGGAGTTACATTCGGGGCATTTAGGTTCAGTTATAGGATATACCTCACCGCAAACTCTGCAACGGTAGTCGATTTTCTGATTGTTAGTTTCTTCGATTTTTTCGTTTTCTTCTTTTTCTTGATTTAAGGAAACTATTTTTTCTTTTGAATATTCGTTTTCAGTTCCGTGAAGTTCTTCTAATGCGCAATGGCCTATCTGATTATAACATTCCCTGTGATGCGGTGCACCGCAAACAGGACAGTATACAATATCATCTTCTTCAAAGATATAGGCTTTGCAATGAACACAGGAAAGCCCTTTTATATCTAAACTCATTTTTTATAAAACGCTACCTTTCTGTTTTCTTCAATCTTTTCAAAAACGCGTTTAAAGTATTCACTTCCGTAATTATGGAAGTTGCCGTTACTTATCATTTTTTTAAGTTCCTCCAACGAAACCCATTTAGCCTCGGCAACCTCTGATTCCTGCAAAGTTAGCTTATCAATAGGAACATCGGAGCAAATAAGCCATACATCAAGCAAGGAATTGCGCCTTTTAATGCGAAAAGCTTTTTTCAAGGTTTTTCTGGTTGAGAAAATGCCAAGTTCTTCTGCAAGTTCTCTGGAAGCGGCAGAAAACGAGTTTTCACCCGAAATAGCCGCGCCTCCCGTTGCCGCCCATTCACCCGGCATTAAGGGTTTGGTTTCTGAGCGACGCTGTATTAAGATTTTCCCGTCAGGCGAAAAAATCCAAATATGAACAACAAGATGAAATTCACCGCTTTTTAAAAACTGCCTGCCTCTAAAAGCGGTTTTTCCGGTTGGAGTACCGTTTTCATCAAGAATATCCCATTTTTCTGTTATCATATTTTAATATAATTCTCCAATGTAAAATTGTATTCTTTATTATTATATCAGTAAATATAAAATTTTTCAATATTTTATATTTAGGTATTGTAAAAAAAATGGTTTTGTGGTAAACTTATAAAGTAGTGAAATGTGCGTGCCTAAGTGTGCGAATGAGCGGGTCCTGTGCGACGGGATGCTACGAACCATGTCAGGCGGGGAACCGAGCAGCATTAAGTGGTTTTTCCTGTGCGCCGCAGTCAATCGGTTCATTCGTACACTTAGGCACGCAATTAATATTTTATATAAAAATTTATCTGATAAAATGAGGTGAAAAATTTATGGCTTATCAGGCGCTTTACCGTAAATACAGACCGAGAACTTTTTCTGATGTTATAGGTCAAGAGCATATAACCGAAACCCTTAAAAACGAGCTTTCGGAAGGTAAAACCGTTCATGCTTATCTTTTTACGGGAACGAGGGGAACCGGTAAAACCAGTTGTGCTAAGATTTTGGCTAATGCGGTTAACTGTTTAGATAGTAAAGCCGGAGACCCTTGCTTAGAATGTGAAAGTTGCAAAGCGATACTGGAAGGCGATAATACCGATATAGTTGAAATAGACGCGGCTTCAAATAACGGTGTTGATAATATAAGAGAGCTTAGAGAGCTTATAAATTTCACTCCTGCTTCTTCAAAATACAGAGTTTATATTATAGACGAGGTTCATATGCTAAGTTCAGGAGCATTTAATGCTCTTTTAAAAACCTTAGAAGAGCCTCCCGAGCATGTTATTTTCATTTTAGCTACAACCGAGGTGCATAAGCTTCCCGCAACTATTCTTTCGCGTTGCCAAAGATTTGATTTCAGAAGAATAGATAACGAAAAAATTTGCGAAAGAATTCAGTTTATTGCTGAAAAAGAGGGCTTAACTGTAACAAGCGATGCGGCAACATTGATTGCTGCCGCGGCAGACGGCGGTATGAGAGACGCTCTTTCTATTCTTGATTTATGCGCTTCAAATTCAAAAGATATTGATGAGTCTGTGGTTGAAACAGTATGCGCTATGGCGGGTAATGATTATCTTTTGGAAATGAGTGAGGCTATTAAAAATCAGGATACTGAACAGGCATTGCTTTTGATAGACAGTCTTCATAATTCTTCGGTTGATATGCAGAGACTGCTTTCGGGCTTAACCGAGCATTATCGCGATTTGATGATAGTTAAAACCATAAAAGGAAACAAGCTTCCGATAGTTTGTTCGGCTAAAAAGCTTGAAATGTTAAAGGCTCAGGCAAATGAACATTCGATTAAGGATATAATGTATTGTTTGTCGGTGCTTCAAGCAGCTTCTCCTGCAATGCAGTCAGGAAACCGCCGTTGCGAAATGGAAATGGCGGTAATTAAGATGTGTAACCCCGAGCTTTCGGTTGATATAGCTTCTCTTGAAAAGAGAATTAGCTTGCTTGAAGCGGGTGTTCAGTCAAAACCTAAATCGGCGGTTGATAGAACCTTAAAAACTGAGGTTATAAAACAACCGATTGCCGAAACTAAAAATGAGGAGCCAGAGGAAATTCCTCCTCCAATTAGCGAATACGAGCCGCCTGCGGAACCTGAAATTTCAGAGGAAGAGGTTTCAGAAAATGCAGACGGACAGGTTGAAAGATGGGATGATATTTTAAGTCTTGTAAGGGTGGAAAATCCGCTTATTTGCGGAGTGCTTGCAGGCTCTAAGGCTTATATTAAGGGTGAATATCTTTTAATAGATGCGCCAAACTCTCAGTTCAGGTCGCTTATAAATACGGGCGACGGAAGACATAAGGACAGTATAAGAAAAGCCGCAGAAAAGGTGCTCGGAAAGGTTTACAAATTAGGACCTTACAGTAAGGCTGAGAAAATAAGCGAGGCTGACCCGTTAACTGCACTCGCGGCAAAGCTTAAAACACTTGAAATAAACTAAGGAGAATGAAAAATGAAAGTAAGAATACCTAATTCCGGTGGTCCGGGAAATATGAATCAAATGTTAAAGCAGGCTCAAAAAATGCAAGAGGATATGGCTAATTTGCAAGCAGACCTCGAAGAGCGTGAATATACCGCAACCTCTGGCGGCGGTATGATAGAGGTTACGGTTGACGGTAAGCATTTAATCAAGAATATTAAGATTAATCCTGATGCAGTAGACCCCGAAGACCCTGAGATGTTAGAGGATTTGATTACGGTTGCAGTTAACGAGGCTATAACCAATGCTATTAAGACCTCAGAGGAAGAAATGGGCGCCATAACAGGCGGACTTAATATACCGGGACTTTTTTAAGATATGAACAATAATATTGTACCCTTAACCGAGCTTATTTCTCAATTTGAGCGTTTGCCGGGTATTGGCAGAAAAACCGCTCAGCGTTTAGCTTATAATATTTTAGAGCAACCGCCCGAAAGAGCTGAGAAGTTTGCAGAGGCGCTTGTTAATGCTCGCAGAAAAATTCATTTTTGTAAGGTTTGTCAGGCGTTTACTGATATGGAAACCTGCGGAATTTGTTCGGATAGTGCGCGAGACCGTTCGGTAATATGTGTTGTTGCAGAGCCTAAGGATGTTATGGCGTTTGAAAGAACAAGGGAATATAGCGGAGTTTACCATGTGCTTCACGGGGTTATTTCGCCTCTTGATAATATCGGACCCGACCAGCTTAAAATTAAAGAACTTATGGCAAGGCTTTCGAGCGGAGAGGTAACCGAGCTTATAATGGCAACTAACCCAACTGTTGAGGGCGAAGCCACTGCCAGTTATATTTCCCGTCTTGTTAAGCCTATGGGTATTAAAGTTACCCGCTTGGCTTACGGTATACCGGTTGGAAGCGACCTTGAATACGCTGATGAATATACATTAGCAAGAGCCTTAGAGGGCAGAAATGAGATTTAAGTTATGACACAGGAAAAGATAGACAGAATAAATGAACTCGCCCGAAAGAAAAAAGAAGTAGGATTGACCGAAGCAGAACTTGAAGAACAAAGTGTTTTAAGAAGAGAATATATTGATGGCTTTAAGCGAAGTCTTGTTTCTCAGCTTGAAAATACCTATATTGTTGAGCCTGATGGTACTAAACGAAAGGTAACTCAAAAAGATGAAAATACTTCTAACAGAAGCTAGCGCGCTTGTTTATAAAAATGATATTTCGCTTGATTTGTTCGAGAATTTAGGAGATTTTTTAAAGTTTGAAAACATATCAAGGAAAGAGCTTTTAAATCAGGTCGAAGATGTTGATGTTATACTTTGCAATAAGGTTTTAATTGATGCCGAGGTTATGGATAAAGCGCCTCGGCTTAAATATATTGGTACTTGCGCCACAGGATATAACAATGTCGATATCATAGAGGCTAAAAAGCGAGGAATAACTGTTTGCAATGCCAGTGGTTATTCAACCAATGCCGTTTGCCAGCAGGTTATGGCTTATATTTTAATGCATTATACCAAAACTGCTGAGTATAATTCATTTGTTAAAGAGGGCGGCTGGAAAAACTCTCCTATATTTGCGGCTTTGAATTTTGATGCCGATGAAATTTATGGTAAAACCTTAGGAATTATAGGCTTTGGTAGTATTGGTAAAGCGGTTAAAAAAGCGGCTGAGGGATTTGGTTTAAATGTTATAGTGCATACCAGAACGCCGAGACCTTATGAAAATACGGTTTTTGTTTCGTTAGATGAACTTTTGCAAAAAAGCGATATTGTAACCGTTCATTGTCCTCTAACCGAGCAAACTGCCGATTTAATGAATGAAAAAGCATTTTCAAAAATGAAAGATGGTGCTTTTTTCATAAATACTTCTCGCGGCGGCGTTGTTGATGAAAACGCTTTAAAAAATGCGCTTGAAATAGGTAAACTATCGGGCGCGGCGGTAGATGTTTTAAAAATGGAGCCCATGGATAAGGCTAGCGATTTAGAAAAAATAGAAAATCTTACCATAACACCCCATATCGCTTGGGCACCAAGAGCAACGAGAGAGCGTTTGGTAAAACTGGTTTATGAAATTTTAGAAAAATTTTTAAACGGAGAAGAAGTTAATAATTTAGCGAAATAAAAGGAGGGAAGACTATGTTTTCAAGAGTTAGAGGTATCGGTCTTTTTGGAATAGATTCATATATGATAGAAATAGAAGCGGATGTTTCAGGGGGACTTCCTGCTTTTGATATAGTAGGTCTTCCCGATACTGCCGTTAAAGAATCGCGCGACCGCGTTCGTTCGGCAATAAAAAACTGCGGATATAAATTTCCTATCGGTAGAATAACCGTGAATTTAGCCCCTGCCGACCGCAAAAAAGAAGGCTCGGTTTATGATTTACCTGTTTTACTTGCGATTTTAAAGGCATCAGGTCAGTTGAAAGCTGAGTTTGAGGATAGTATTATTATAGGAGAAGTAGCGCTTGACGGTAAAATCAGAAGCGTAAACGGAGTTTTGGCAATAACGATTACCGCCCGCCAAAATGGAATAAAAAATATATTTGTTCCAAAGGAAAATGAGTCTGAGGCGGCGGTTATTGAGGGTATAAATGTTTATGGTGTTGAAACCTTGCCCGAACTTTTGGAACATTTAAAAGGCGAAAAATTAATCGAAAAAGCAGAAAAGATTGAGATTTCCTCTAAAAACCTTGTAAATATTCCTGATTTCAGCGATGTTAAAGGTCAGATTGCGGCTAAAAAAGCCTTAGAGGTTGCCGCCGCAGGAGGTCATAATATTTTGCTTATAGGTCCTCCTGGCTCAGGAAAAAGTATGCTTGCAAAAAGGCTTCCCGGTATTTTGCCTGAAATGACCTTTGATGAGTCAATTGAGACTACTAAAATTCATTCGGTTGCAGGAAATTTGAATAAAAATAATCCTTTTATAACCGAAAGACCTTTCCGCTCACCTCACCATACCATATCGGTTGCGGGTGTTGCTGGCGGAGGAACTGTGCCAAAGCCGGGTGAAATATCCTTAGCGCATAACGGAGTTTTATTTTTAGATGAGCTTCCCGAATTTAAGCGCGATGTTATGGAGGCTTTGCGTCAACCTTTGGAGGATGGTAAGGTTACTATTTCGCGTGTTGCAGGCTCGCTTACATATCCTAGCTCAATTATGATGGTTGCGGCTATGAATCCTTGTCCTTGCGGATTTTTCGGTCATCCAACAAAGGAATGTACCTGTTCGCAAAATGCGGTTCATAAATATTTAAACCGCATATCAGGACCAATGCTGGATCGTTTGGATTTGCATGTTGAGGTGCCGCCTGTTGATCATAAATCTTTAAGCGGAGATATGAAGGAAGAAAGCTCTGCGGTTATCAGAGAAAGGGTAAACAAAGCAAGAAAAATTCAAACCGAGCGATATAAGGGAACAGGTGTTACCTGTAACGCAAGGCTAACTCCTGCGCTTCTTAAAAAATACTGTGTTATGACCGAGGAGGCAGAAAAGTATTTAGGTTTATCCTTTGATAGACTTGGAATGTCTGCCAGAGCTTATGATAGGATTTTAAAGGTAGCAAGAACGGTTGCCGACCTTGCAGGCAGTGAAATAATTGAAAAAGAGCATATTTTTACTGCAATTTCATTCAGAAGCTTAGATAGGAAATATTGGAATTAAAAAAAGCGTGAGTTTTAAACTCACGCTTTAATTTTTAAGGAAAACACGCGATAGTTGAATGAGTTCTATAAAGATTAACCGATGAACGATTTCCGGATGATTATAATATAAATAAAATTAAAGATTTTATATTGTCGTTCATGCCGCGACAAGCACTTTTTCGATTTTGCCTATTATCATATAATGAAAGTCGTTTTCTTTATAGCAGTCGAGCGGTGTTTTATCTATAAAACACTCTTTTTTCATAATATCAACATACTGTTTTTTGCATATAATAACAAGTCTCGCTTCATCGAAATATACTGTATTATCGCTGAAAACAGGGGTTAAACCGGTAAGAGCGGTTTTATCAACATCTCTGCCCGATTTACTTCCGCAAACCGAGTGGATATCCTTTCTGTCTCCATAAAAGCTAAGGGTAAAATATTCGTTTTGGTTTACATAATCCATAGTATACCTTTGTGGACGAATAAGCGCCATAACGCTATCGTTACCCCATACCTCACCTGCGAAGCCCCAAGAAGCAGTCATCATATTATAGCCTTGCTCGTTTCCTGCGGAAATAAGCATCCATTCATCTGCTATTGCTTTTATTAGGTTGCCATCAATTTCTTTTGCACTGATTTCTTTAAACATATTATCGCCTCAATTATTATTAATTTTTTTATAAAGCTCAATTATTTCGGCTTTAAGACCTGAATTTTCAGGATTTTTAAGTTCTGGGTCTGTTTTAATCAGATTTTCAACCTCGCGTCCTGCGGTTTTTAAAACATCACGATCGGCAAAAAGGTCGGCTATTTTCATTTCGGGCAAACCGTGTTGACGATTTCCTAAAAAGTCTCCCGGTCCTCTGAGTTCTAAATCTGCATCGGCAATTTTAAAACCATCGGTGGTTTTAGAAATAATATTCAGTCTTTTTTTAGTATCCTGAGATTTGCTGTCCGAAATAAGCACGCAGGTTGATTTTTTGGTTCCTCTGCCAATTCTGCCTCTTAACTGATGAAGCTGAGAAAGACCGAAGCGCTCGGCATTTTCTATTAGCATAACAACCGAATTTGGAACATCAATTCCAACCTCTATAACGGTGGTGGAAATTAAAAGCTTAATTTCACCGCTTGCAAATTTTCGCATTATAGCGTCTTTTTCTTTTGGTTTCATTTTACCGTGAAGCAGACCTATATTATAATCTTTAAACTCGTTTTCTTTGAGTTTTTCGTAATACTCGGTGGCGGAGGTTATATCTAATGCCTCGTTCTCCTCAACTAAGGGACAAACTATGTAGCCTTGAAGTCCGTCGTTCAAAAATTTCTTTATAAAATTATAAATTCTTTCGCGGTAAGAGGAATTAACAAAATAGGTATCTATCTTTTGTCTGCCTTTTGGATACTCGTCAATAATACTGATATCCAAATCACCGTAGAGAATAAGCCCTAATGTTCTGGGAATTGGCGTTGCCGACATAACAAGTGTATGCACATTTTCTCCTTTGGATGACAGTTTTCCGCGTTGATTAACACCAAATCGGTGTTGCTCATCGGTTACAACAAGTCCTAAATTATTAAATTCAACATCATCGGTAAGCAGAGCATGAGTTCCGATAATAATATCAATTTTACCCTCTTTAAGCTCTAATTTAACCTTTTCTTTTTGTTTTTTAGTGAGTGAGCCTGTAAGAAGCCCTATATTGATATTTCGGTTTTTAAGAATAGAGGAAAGGGTATTGAAATGTTGCTCTGCCAAAATTTCGGTTGGCGCCATTAAGGCAGACTGAAAACCGTTTTTAGCGGTTGCGAATATAAGCGCCGCCGAAACGGCAGTTTTTCCGCTTCCAACATCACCCTGAACCAGTCTGTTCATAGGTCTGCCTGAGCTCATATCTGCAAAACATTCCTTGCAAACTCTGGTTTGAGCGTTTGTAAGCTCAAAGGGCAGAGAAGCTTTGAATTTATCAAAATAACTGTCTATTATAACACAACCGCTTTTTCCGCGATTTTGCCGTTTTAAGAAAGTAAGACCTGCCTGCAATATAAAAAGCTCCTCAAAAACAAGTCTTTTTATTGCGCGGTTAAGGTTATCACGGGTTTTCGGAAAATGTATATTTTGGATAGCGAAATTTATATCGCAAAGGTTGTTTCGTTTTCTTATTTCCTCAGGTAAGGTTTCGGGTAATTGTACCATAGAAAGCGCGGTTTTAGTAAGCTTTTCTATCGTCTTTGAGGAAAGCTTGCTTGAAGCGGGATAAATAGGCTCTATTCCCATAAAGCCTGATTCCATAATGATAGGGGATTTTAAGTTTTTATAAATAAAGCCACCATCTATTTTACCGTAGAAAAGATATTCGCGCCCCGTTCTTAATTTGTTTGCCAAATAGGTTTGATTGAATAAAGTAACCTCTAATGAGGCTGTATTATCTTCAATCAGAAAGCGATATATCGTCATATCCTTTCGCTTTTTCAGGGTTTCTATCGGGGTTGTTATTCTAGCTTTTATGCAAACATTTTCATAAAAGTGAGCATCTATGATAGGTGTTATATCGGTCCAATCAAGATAGGCTCTAGGATAAAAACGCAAAAGGGCACCGACAGTATCGATGCCCTTATTTTTCAAAACTTCTCCTCTTTTTTCACCAACACCTTTAAGATATCTGATATCGGTGGAGGCAGTAAGCATTAAAAACACTCCTTTGAATTACTCAACAGAAATAATATAATAGTAAACCGGTTGACCGCCGTTAATCATAGTAACCTCTGCTTTTGAGCCGTATTTAGCCATAATCTGTTCTTCGATTACTCTGGCTTGACTGCGTTCAACATCAGCACCTGTTATAACGGTGATAAACTCGCTATCTTTCTTAACCATTTGCTTTAAAAGCTTCATAACAGTTTTTGAAAGGTCGGTATCAACATAGGTGATTTTACCGCCTGTGATAGCCATAAGCTCGCCCTTCTTGATGGAATGACCGTCAAACTCAGAATCGCGAGCGGCAAAGGTTATTTGACCTGTTGCTATTTTTTCAGCCGCTTTTTGCATTTCAATAGCATTGGTTTCATTATCTGCATCAGGGTCGAAATTAAGCATAGCGGTAATACCCTGAGGGATAGTTCTTGTGTGAAGAACGATAACCTTTCTGGTGCTTATCTTGATAGCCTGCTCGGCAGCCATAATAATGTTTTTATTGTTCGGCAAAACAAACACTGTTTCAGCAGGTGTTGCTTCAATAGCCTTTAAAATGTTATCGGTTGAGGGGTTCATTGTCTGACCGCCGCTAACAACGGTATCAACACCTAAATCCTTGAATAATTCTGCTAAACCATCACCTGCGCAAACCGATACAAAGCCAACAGGCTTGGTGGGTTCAACAGGGGTAAAGGTTTCTGAAAGGTCGGCGCTCTTAGCGGGCTTTTTCTTTGCCTTTTGAGCATCGTGCTTAGCGCGCTCGTGTTGGTCGCGCATATTTTCTATTTTAAGGTGAACTAACTGACCAAAGGTAAGGGCGTTTTCAATAGCGTTACCTGGATGGTCGGTATGAACATGAACCTTTATGATTTCCTCATCGTCAACAACAACAACGCAGTCTCCGATGGTTTCGAGATAGCCTCTGAGCTCACTGGGCTCTTTTTCACATTCTTCTGCGCGGTTAACTATAAACTCAGTGCAGTAAGTGAAGGTGATTTCGGTTTCGAATTCACCTGCGGCACTGCGGCTCGATTCTTCCTCTTCCTCAATATTTTCTGAAGCAGAGGTTGATTTTATCATAACACCGTCTTTAAATACTGAAAGCATACCTTTGAGTATAAGAACGAAGCCGTAACCACCCGCGTCAACAACGCCTGCTTTTTTAAGCTGAGGCAAAAGCTCAGGGGTTTCTGCAAGTGCTTTTTCAGCACCCTCAATAGCAGCCTCAAATACTCCGATTTCATCAAGACCTTGGCGGTTTGCCTTAACTGCATATTCGCTTGCAACTCTCGAAACGGTAAGAATAGTACCCTCGGTCGGCTTCATAACAGCCTTGTAAGCCGCTTCAACACCTAAGGTGAAAGCGTCAGCTAAATTTTGAGAGGTAACATATTCGTCTTTACCGATACCTTTTGCAAAACCGCGGAATAAAAGGGAGGTGATAACACCTGAGTTTCCTCTCGCTCCTCTAAGCAAAGCAGAAGCGTTAACACTTGCAATTTTGCCTGCGGTTTCGCCGCTTAGCTTTTCAAGCTCTCTTACGGAATTAGCAAGAGTCATAGACATATTTGTACCTGTATCACCGTCTGGTACGGGGAATACGTTCAAATCATCGCACTGTTTACGATTATTAGCTAGATTATTCGCGGCAGAAATCAAAGCGTCGCGCAATATATCGCCGTTTATCAATTAAAAACACTCCTTAATTCAAGTTAAATGAGTTATTCGGTAATACCGTCTATCTTAACGATAACCTTTTCAACCTTAATTTTAGTTGCTTCTTCAACTATATATTTAACCTTTTCGGTAATACTTGCAGCTATTGCATTAATATTCATACCGTAGGTAACCATAATATGAAGTTCAACAACTATGCTATCGGCATTTCCGATAACTTTGATACCTGTATCAAGCGGGTCATTCTTTGAAAACTTCTTAAAAATCTTCTGGCGACTGTCCTTCGGTACCATTCCAACAACGCCAAAGCAGGAGGTCACCTCATGACCTATAAGCTTTGAGAGATATTGTTGGGATAATTCTATTTTTCCAAGTCTGGTTTCATAAGCTATCATAAAAATAATCCTCCTGTTTAATTATTAAAAATATATGATTCAATCGAAGTATAAATATCAGAAGCTGAGCTGTTACTTAAATTTTCGATTTTTTCATTATAAAATAATACGCCTGTTCGATAACAAATCGGTATAAATGGCATTTCTGTTTGAAGCACGGTTGCCAAATCAGACAAGGTGTTTTTGCCCGAATAAAAACCATTTAAAACCTCGGCAGAGGTATTGGTTACTGCCTGTTCTTTTGAAGCCTCGCCTTGTTCTTTGTTTTCCTTTTCGGTTTCAGGCTTTTTATCATTGGTTTCGGCAGGTTTTTTAATGCCGTAAGCCGCTGAACCGCCCGGCTCTATCATACAGGAAATATCCATATTATCAGTAAGCAAAACCTCGCCTAAATAAAGCTGGAAGTTTCCTTTTTTGAGAGCATCCGTATAAGCTGCATAGCTTTTTTCAACAACATTAATATTAATGCCATGTTCTTTAAGCTCGGAAGCAATCATTCGAGCTGCCGAAACTTTAAGACGGTTATCAGAGTTTACAAGAAGACTAAGTTCAAGTTTAAACCCGGATGCATTGATACGATTGTTTTTATTATCTAATCTATTATAACCTATTTTTTCTAAATTCTCAACTGTTATTTCTGATTTCGACTCAATTTGTATGTTTTGAACAGATTTTGTTTCGTTCCATAGGGGGTTAAAGAAGCCAGTTGCCGATAAAGCATTGTTATAATAAGCTGATTCAACGATTTTTTTGCGGCTTATCGCAGAGCTTAATGCTTGCCTTAGCTCATTTTGAGCTAAAAGAGAGTTATTATGATTAATACCGATATAAATAATACTGTTTAAATTAACATCAAGCTTTTTACCGCTCATTCGGTGAATATTACCGTCGGATATGCGGCTGAAATATATGTCTGCCGCACCGATTTCCAAATAATGAGAAACCGAATCGGTATCGGGAGCATTTATAAGATTGATTTTTTTAATACTTCCAACTTTACCGCCAAAATTTTCATTTAATTCAAGACTTGTCTCGTCTTTACTCACCTTATATCTTCCGCTACCGATAGGCGGCTTGGCAACACTGTCTGAGTCGGTAATTTTTTCGCTTCCTTTTTTTAAAATAGGGAAGGTTAAAAGGTTTGCAAAATAGGGGTCCTGCTTGGTCATTTTAAATATAACCGTATTCGAATCTGCCGCCGATACTGAGGCTACCTCGTATAGCGAAGCGGCATATTTTCCTGCCGTATTTCGAGCTAAATTGCAAGAATAAACAACATCCTCGGCGGTTAAGATGCTACCATCCGAAAATCTGGTGCTTTTAATTTTAACAGTACAGGTGGTATCTTTAATTTCTACCGATGAAGCTATTTTATATTCAGGTTTAAATTCATTATCAAGCACTAAAAGAGGCTCGAATATTAATTGGCAAAGCTGGCGGTTAATATCGGTTTTTGCGGTATAAGGATTAAAGCTATCTGCCGCAGAATAAAGCAAACTTCAGGTAATCTCGGCTTTTTGAGGAGACTTGTCCACTCTCATTAGTAGAACCTGAGTTTTCAGGTTTATCCTTGCAACCGCAAACTGAAAATAATAAAACCGATGCCAAAATTAAGGCTAGTATTTTTTTATATTTCATTTAAAGTTACTCTTTCTATATGTGTTGTTTTCCCGGTTTTGAGGTCTATGTCAAATATACAACCGTTTAAAAAACATTTGCCCTCGGCAAATACGAATTTAGACATATCGTTATCCTTTAATCTGTTTATAATTATATCGGATTTAACCCCTAAAACAGAGTTTTTAACCCCTGTCATACCGAGGTCGGTGATATATCCTGTGCCATTTTCTAAAATTTGCTCGTCGGCAGTTTGGATGTGGGTATGAGTGCCGAAAAAGGCGGAAATCTTTCCGTCTAAATAAAGACCTAACGCGCGTTTTTCACTTGTAGCTTCAGCGTGAAAATCAACCGCGATTACCGAAGCACAGTCCGCCTTTGCTTTTTCTATAAGCTCATCTGCGGCGGCAAACGGATTAGTTGCAGCCGACCTTTCGAGATAAATAACCCCTGAAAGATTTATAACCGCCATACTGAAACTTCCAAAATCCGCAAGGCAGTATCCCGAGCCATACTCTGCCTCACTTAAATTATGGGGGCGAAGTAAAAACGGGTTATTATCCAGCATATCGTTAATTTCGGCGCGCCTTAACGAATGATTGCCACCCGTTATAATATCCGCGCCGCAGTTGAATAAAAACTCGGCGCTATAAGGGGTTATACCATTCCCGTCGGCAGAGTTTTCGCCGTTTATTATCGTAACATCAATGCCTTTTTCGCGCTTTAAAGAGGGTAGGGCACGGCGTATGTATTCGCAGCCGAAAGGACCGCAAACATCACCTATTGCAAGCAAACGCATAAACCCACCACCTTTTTATATTCATACACAATTATTATATTTTATATGGCGTATAAAGTCAATTAATTTTTATATTTTGGTTTACATAATACTGTGTTTCAAGAAAACGGTTTAAATCCCTCACCGATAATTTCGCCAACATCACCGATAACTATAAAAGCATTATTATCGGTGCGGTTGATTATATCGTAAATTCCCGAAACCTCGTAGCGTCTTACGATGCACATCAGCATAGTTCTTTCTTCTGAGGTATAACCGCCTTTAACCGATAGTCTTGTAACACCGCGGCGTAATGTTGTTATGATTTCTTTGCAAATTTCGTCAGGTGAGGCGGTTATAATATAAACAAGCTTGCCTTTGTCTGCACCGTAAAGCATTTTATCCATAACAAAAGAGGATAAAAACATCGCAATAATTGAATATAGCGCGGTTTCAAAGTTTCGGTAAATTATAGAGGCGATTGCTATAACACCCGCATCAATAATTAAAATAATTCTGCCAACCGTTAAATGTCTGAATTTTTTGTTTATGAGCTTTGCGATAATATCAACACCGCCTGTTGTAGCGCCTCTGAGCATAACGAGGCTAAGACCCAGTCCCATTAAAATACCACCGAAAACCGCCGCTAAAACGCGGTCGAGTTTTACTGAGGGAAGTATTAAATCAGAAACAGTGAGCATAAAAGAGGCGATAGAGGTTGCAAGTGCAGTTTTGATTATAAAGAAACCGCCGAATTTAAGAAAACCTAAAATAAGTATAGGAATATTTAAAATAAAAAGAGTGATACCGCTAGGTATACGGGTTAGAAAATTTATAATGGTTGCAATACCTGCAAAACCGCCGGGTGAGATTTCGTTTGCGGAGATAAACATAGTAACCGCCGCCGAAAAAATAAAGCCACCGATTAAATAAAATATTAAATCTTTTAAAAAGCGTTTAATTTCAAAATTTTTCATAATATCACCATGATTTAGTTTAACCAGATTTTTGGTAGAAAATAATAAAACCCCAATCACCGATGTTTAGGCGGGTGATTGGGGTTTAAGTTTTAAATTCGTGTGCATTTTTGTGTGCACTTTTTTCGATTTTTTGATTTTTATATTGGTCGGCAAAGCCAACACCGAAATTATTTACTAGTACATATTACTTATTACTTTCCAAAAATCCCATTTTATAGTGAATAGTGAAAAGTGAATAGTTAATAGGTAAGAAGTAAAAATCCCTCAGACTTATCGTCCAAGGGATTTTTGGAGCGGGTGATGGGAATCGAACCCACACGACCAGCTTGGAAGGCTGGGATTCTAGCCATTGAACTACACCCGCATTTGAACAAAAAATATAATACCACAAAAGTTTAAAATAGTCAAGCAGTTTTATTAAAAAAATTAATATCTGCCTCGCTATTGCGAGGCAGATGAAAATGTAATTAAAATTACTGAAGCTCAACAGTTGCGCCAACTTCGGAAAGCTTAGTTTTGATTTCTTCAGCTTCTTCCTTAGATGCAGCTTCTTTAAGAGTTTTAGGAGCGCCATCAACTAAAGCCTTAGCCTCTGCAAGACCTAAGCCGGTGATTTCGCGAACAACCTTAATAACCTTGATCTTCTCTGCGCCTGCTTCTTTAAGAACAACGTCAAACTCGGTTTTCTCCTCAGCTGCTGCTGCGCCGCCTGCTGCGGGAGCTGCTACTGCAACTGCTGCTGCAGCGGATACGCCGAATTCCTCTTCAACTGCTTTAACGAGCTCTGAAAGCTCAAGAACGGTAAGAGTTTTTAACTCTTCAATCATAGCTGTAATTTTCTCTGATGCCATTTTTGTTTCCTCCATAAAATGTTTTTTAAAATTTTTAATTATTCTGCTGCTTCGCTGTCTTTATCTACGATAGCTTGAACAGCACGGGCAAATGCCGCGATAGGTGCTTGGAAAGCACTGCAAACTGTTGCAAGAAGAACCTCTTTGGAAGGTAACTTTGCAAGTGAATCAATAGTTGCAACATCAACTACATTTCCGTCAAGAAAACCTGCTTTAATTTTGAAGTTTTCATGACCTTCTGCATATTTGCAGAGAATTCTTGCAGCTGCTGTATAATCCTCATTTGAAAGAGCGATAGCAGTATTTCCTTCGAGAACTTCTGAAATGCCTTCGATGGAAGTACCTTCAACGGCTCTGCGAATGATAGAATTCTTGATAACGGTGTATTCAACGCCATTTTCACGCAATTCTTTACGGAGAGCAGTATCGTCAGCAACGGTGATACCGCTGTAATCAACGAGAACGCCTGTAACTGCTGTGGAAATCTTTTCAGATAAAGATGCAACCTGCTGTTGTTTCATTTCTAAAACTGATGCGTTTGGCAATTTGTTCACCTCCGACAAAAAACAATAAATGCCTATTCCGAAGACTCGAAATAGGCATAAATAAAGACATAATATATCAAATATTTAAGCGCTAACCTCGGCAGGCGATAAACTTACGGTCCAAAGACCACCTACTGTCTACGGAATGCAACATTAGGATTATACACTATAAGAAATAGTTTGTCAAGCATTTTTTAAAATTAATTTTATGTATATAATACTGATGGTAAGTGGAGAGAAAATATGCAGTTATAATTTCTCTCCCTCAGTCAAAACTGCATGTTTTGACAGCTCCCTCGTCAGAGGGAGCCTGATATGAAAAGATTTTAAACTTATTCAACCTGTTTTGCTAAGAAATTAGCCGCAACGGTGGCTAACTTCATATCGCTTTCATCGCAAACGTCTTTGCTATCACCCTCCAAAAAGGCTATCGCGCCGCAAATATCACCTGAATTTATAATCGGCACACCGATGCGAATACTTCGGTTAACCCCTTCGAGCGCCGTAAATTCATCATCCTTGCCAAAGAGGATACTTCTGCGTTCTTCCATAATATTTTCTAATGTATCAGTAATTCGTCTTTCCATAACCTCTTTTTTAGATATGCCTGCCGATGCGATACAGTGGTCGCGGTCGCAAATGATAATTGGCATTTTTGCGCTTTGTGATAGCGACTCGGCATACTGAGCCGCAAATGAGGTAAGCTCACCCATAGGCGAATACTTTTTAAAAATGACCTCACCGCCCGCGTTGGTATATATTTCCAATGGGTCTCCTTCACGGATTCTCATTGTTCTTCTAATCTCTTTCGGTATAACCACACGACCAAGGTCGTCTATTCTACGAACTATTCCAGTTGCTTTCATATATAAAAACTCCTTTGTTGATTTGATAACACTGTTATTATCTGTCAACAAAGTAGTTTTATACTTTCATTATTTGTGTTTTCGGCTCTTTTCCAATTCCTCGTATTTGGTGTTATGCAGTCTAAGATAATCTTGACGTTCTTTAGTTAATAATTCTTCAGACAATGAAAAGTTCTCTGATAAATTCAACCTCTTTATATCTGCTACTGTTAAATCTTTTGAAATCTTTATTCTTCCTGTATCAGCATCAAAAGTTATCAAATATCTATCAAACAATTTATCATGATTACAACATAGCAAAAGTCCATTATTGTGGTCTATCTTTTCTACTACATCGCTTGTAGCTGACGACTTTATATGACTACCAATAAGCAATTCTTTATGCTCCATACCACAAACAACACACTTTCCTTTCTGTTGTATAGTTAAATTGTGTTTGAATTTGGTTTGAAGAGAACTGTTTCGAACTATAGCAGAAACAATAACATTTCCGTCTTCGCCATACATAGAAATTAAATCTTTAGTCGAATTTATTATTAGCGCTCTTTCCTCAGCTTCGGCAGCTATCAATTCTTTTTTATTATATTCTCTATCAATTTCTTGAAAGTCTATTTTTACTATTTCAAATTCATCAAACTGCAAATAGCCATTTTCAGTTAATAAATTAAAAACCTTACAAAGTTGCAACAAACTTGGAACTCTATTTTCTCCGGTAGTGGTTCTTGATTCTTGTATATATGGTTTAGTATCACTATCGTACTGATTTTTGACAATTTCAAACAAATTGTTTATAAATTCTCGGCTATTTTTATAGTAGAAACCATTTTCTAACAAAAACTCTCTCAATATTTTAAAAGGATATGAGTTTATAAAGGCATTTTTAAAAGAATCAAACAATCTTGGGTTACAAGATTGTATTTGTTTTCTTACTCTATCAATACTTGCATTCGTTGATCCTTCATCAAAACTTTTATAATTTTTCTCCATTAAAGCAAATAATTCTGTTCCTACATCCGTAAGCTCTAGTTTAAATGCATTTCCTACTGGTGAACCTAACGATACCAATCCGAGCCCTATCATAAACTCAGTTGTCCACGCATATCCCACACCGTTTTGTAAATTTGTTGTTCTATTTCCGTTCTTATGTTTAAGGCCTATTGTCCCTACTAAATAAATATAATTTAATATTCTACCAACAGGAGCTGGTCCGGAAAGCAAGTTCTTAAATTCAAGATTTGCAGTTTTTATATCATATTTTTTCATGTTTGTTCACTCTCCTTTGTTATAAATTTTACCATAATATTGTGTAAAAAGAAACTATTTTAAATATAAAAAAGCATATATGATTGTTTTTAGTGTAATTTATGGTTGACAAATGATTGAAAATAATGTAATATTATACAGGGTGATTCTTTTGAGTAAACAAATGATAGTAAAATACTTGAATGATATATGGCCGTACATTAAACTGTCTGAAATATGTAAAGAGTATAATGTTACATATCCCGAAAACATAATCGATTACAACAACTTAAGAAACGTAATAAATAGCACTGCGCCTAATCGATTAAGTGAGGATAAACTATTATCTTTTTATAATTTCTTAATTAAAAATATTTTTCAAGACAAATTTAAAATAAAAAGCAACGAATTAAATGCACTAAAAATCAAAGAAATAATACAACAAAAAACAACCGAGATGGTGTCTGAAGTTTCGGAGGCATTAGAACATGGATTTTCAAATAAACAATAATAGTGAGAACAAAAGCCTTTTAGATAATGAAAAAAAGGAACCACGTCTTGCAATACATTCTTTTCACAGGTATTATGGAAAACTAATACCTGCTATTCCTTCTGCTTTTATAAAAAAATACACCAACGAAGGTGATTTAATTTTTGATCCTTTTTCAGGTTCGGGTACGACAGCTGTTGAAAGCTTAAAGTTAAATCGTAATTTTTTGGGAGTGGAAATTAATCCTATTGCGCAAAAAATCGCAACTGTAAAAACAAGTCCGTTAAAAAAAGAAACCCTAATCATCCTTAATGATCGCCTTTTAGAAATCATTAAGAACAATGATTTTGAAATCTGTGAAACCGATTTCCCCTATGTTCAAAACAGAGACCATTGGTTTAAAGATTTTGTTCAGAAGGATTTAATTCTATTAAAAAAATGCATTGATTATTTATTCGATAACGATATTGGAGAAAATATAGAAAACAAAGAACAGTATAAAGATTTTTATCTTATGGTGATATCGGCAATACTTCGCAATGTAAGTAATGCCGATACCATGCATGTATTCCCTGGTATCAGTAAAAGAATGCGTCGCTTAGAAGAAGAGGGCAAAATACATATAGATGTCATCGCTTCTTTCGAGCGTGCTATAAAAAAGAGAGCAACTTACTATAATTATACAAACCATTGTTGCAAAGCAAATATTCTTCTGGGAGATAGCACAAAAATTGATTTATCGCAATATAAGGATCAAGTTGATTTAATAGTTACAAATCCGCCTTATATTTCATCTGTAAGATACATTGAAACACTAAAGCTTGAAATGTATTGGATGGAATATATCAAAAGTTCTGACGAGTATTCTTGTCTTGCTCATCAAATGCTGGGAAATGACCGTCTTCAAAAGAAAGAATATGAAACTATCGAACTTACTCCTTATGCCGAAATCAATTCTGTCATTAGCAATATGGAAACCATAGATAAAAAATCCGCTAAAATCATTAGCGAATTCTTTTTATCAATAGAAAAAGTCATCGAGAATATGAGTTTGGTTTTAAAATCCGGTGGCAAGGTTGTTATAAAAATATCGGATAGCAAAATGAAGAAAGTTAAAATTGAAACAGGAAAGTTTATGACTTTGATTGCTGAAAATTATGGGTTTGTATTGCACGATGTTTTTCTTGATGAAATAAATAATAATAGTCGCTCACTCACAACTGCAAGAAATACCTATAGCGACATTATAACAAATGACTATATTATCATTTGGGAGAAAAAATAATGCTGCAATTAGATACTATTCGTTATATGGGGAATAAAAGCAAATTGTTGGAATTTATTATCCCTGAAATAAAAAAGGTTACGCCAAAAAACGGCATCGTTTGCGACTTAATGGCAGGTTCAAATGTTGTAAGTTATGCACTAAAAGAATTCTTTACTGTATATACAAATGATATTCAAGAATACAGCTATACCATCAGCGATGCAGTAATTGTAAACCAAACCGAAACAATCAATTCTAAATCTGCAATAAGTGATTTACAAAGCGACATTATCGATAACAACAAAAATAAATTCTTTTCTTTCTTTGAAAAAACATACGCTAAGACATATTTTTCTTTAAAACAATGTTGTGATATTGATTCAATACGGTATGCCATAAGCAAAGTGGATAACCAGTATAGACGGTCATTATACCTTTTGGCTCTTATGAACGCAATGTGTATTGTTCAGTCTACCCCCGGACATTTTGCGCAATTTATGCCAAGTGAACACAAAAGAATTATACCTTTGCAAAAAATGGATTTGTGTCAAGAATTCCTTAAAAAGTGTGATAAATACTCCGACATTTATCTATCACATACCCAAAACAAAGCTTTTTGTAAAGACTATAAGGAATTATTTAAATCAGAAGCATTAAAAAATGTAAATACGATTTACCTAGATTCGCCATATTCGCAAGAACAATACTCTAGATTTTATCATATATTAGAAACTGTTGTAAAATACGATAACCCTGTCGTTAATTTCAAGGCAAAATACAGAGAAAATCGTTTTATGAGTGGATTTTGCTATAAAAGTAAAGTAGAAAAAGAATTTGTAAATATTTTGGATTTTTGCAAATCAAACAATGTTAATTTGGTTATAAGTTACTCAAATAAAGCAGTTTTACCAATAAACAAACTTGAAGACTTATGTAAACAATATTTCAAATGTGTTAATAGGCAAGACATAGCTTATAATCATTCTACACAAGGTAAAGGAAATCAAAAACTTTCAGAAGTTATAATTACTTGTTCGAACATATGAAAAGCGAGGTAAATTTACCTCGCTTTTGCTATGTATCGGTCTAAATATGCTGTTTTTCGTCAAAAATTTTCTTGAAAAATCGCTCCGAACCCCAGTGTTTATGCGGGTTTCAGGCGGTTTGCCCTATTATAACACATCCCTCAATTCTTCTCACAATTCCTGTTGCTTTCATATATACATTTTTCCTTTATCACATTTCGTAGGGAAGGCATTTATGCCTTCCGCAATAACGGAACGGATAAATCCGTTCCCTACATTTTCAAATTGTGTTGTTATTATCTGTAATTCGGGGAGAAATATACCGCAAGATTTACTTTTTAATTCTGTTGTGATATAATGAATTAAAGGCGGTGAGTATATGAAAAAAACACTATGTATATTGTTATGTTTAATTTTAATTGTTTCTCTTTCAGCGTGTATTGATAACATCTCATCTAACGATTCTGTACCGGACAGCAACAGCACCATATCTAATCAAAAATCAACAAATCTGTCTACGTTCCCTAATGAATATGCAACGATAATCAACAACATTATAAATGCATATCCGTGGAACGATGACGACATGAATATGGTTCCTGAAAATCCCGAATTAAGTTATATGTATCGCCGAAATTCTGAACTTTTGGAGATTGGTTTTGCCTTAATTGATTTGGATGGAAATGCTCAGGAAGAACTTATAATAGCAGACCCAAGTAAATTTGTGTATGACTTATACACAATATCCAATGGGAAAACTGTGCATCTTTTTGATAGCGGCGAAAGAAGTTGCTATATCTTGCGTGAAAATGGAGTGATAGAAAAGTCATGGTCTGGTTCCGCTGCCACGAGTGGACACGATTTTTACAAATTAAATGGTGGAAAACTTGATTTCGTTGAAAGAATTTCATTGGATGCTTACTATGCACTAAATATTGGGATAATAAAAGAACTAACCGAAGCCAATGATAATAGTTTCTTCTTTGTATCTCCTACCGATCAGTTTGAAGATTATAAATTGGTCAATTCCAACGAAGCAATTAAAAAAATAGAAGCATACCAAAAAGCAAACAAAGAGTTAGAAATAGAATATACATTACTTTCGGATTATAAAAGCTAACAATTTGAAACAAGCGAGGTGAATTTCACCTCGCTTTTGTTATGTATATTATTAGTGTTTTATAATAAAGTAATTATGTCCCTAACAGTTTAGCCGAAGCGGTTAGAATAACAAGGAATACTACATTTGCCACAGTAAAAATGCATAAATACTTTTTGGTTTGTTCTGGGTGCAACAGTCTGAATTCGCTGAATGTTATAAGGCTTGCAAGCGAGGCGATAAGGGTACCCGTTCCGCCGATATTAACCCCTAAAAGCAAGGCGGGATAATCGGTTGTAAACCGAGATAGCAAAATAGCAGACGGAACATTGCTTATGAATTGGCAAGAAAGTATGGATACTATTAAAGTATCCTTTTCTAAGAGAGAAGAAATAAGTTGATTTACCGCATCTAACCTAGCTAGATTGCCTGAAAATATAAAGAAGCAGAAGAAAGTACCGAGCAAGGAATAATCAACCATTTTAAGCGAATCGCGGTCAATATAAAATAGAATAACAGGTATTAATATTAATCCAACCATAAATGGTATTACTCTGAAAACAATGAGAATAGATAAAAGGAATAAAATGCTATAAAGCAAAGTTTTGGGTATATTAAGTTTTTCGTTAAAATCTTCTTCCAAAACAAATTTTATCGGTTTTATGGGAATACAGGCGACTATTAAAAGCGAAACGGCAAGCAAAAACGAGGGGAGCATAATTTTGCAAAACTCGCCTGTTGGTATATTAAAATATGAATAGAGATAGAGATTTTGCGGATTTCCAAACGGTGTTAGCATACCGCCTAAATTTGCGGAAATATTTTGAAGCACGAAAAGATATGCCATATATTTTTCCTTTTTGGTTACCGAAAGGGCGAAATATCCGAGCGGCAAAAAGGTTATAAGAGCCATATCGTTTGCAATAATCATAGAGCCTATAAAGGTGATAATTATAAGCATAATAAAAAGCGAACGGAGGTTACCCGCCATGGTTACAAGCTTTCTTGCTAAAATTGTGAAAAACTTAATGTTTCTTAAAGCGCATACAACCGCTAATGTTATAAACAAACAGGAAAGGGTTTTAAAATCGAAATAACCCAAATATGCTTTATCGGGAGGCACTAAAAAACAGGTAACTGCCGCCAATAAAAAAGCAATACAAAAAACGATATTTTTCTTCATAAATCTTAAAGCTTTCAAAATATCACCAACAGATAAAAATTTTACAACCCGTTCATTATAGTATAAATAAATTATAAAGTCAATAAATGTTGAAAACAATAAAAGCGAGGGGGAATCCCTCGCCTTTTGGCATTAAATTTTAAACCGAATATTTTTTAAATAAATTTAACTGCGGTTCCGTATGCAATAACCTCGGCGGCACCTTGCATAACAGCCGAGGAGGCATATCTGATATTAACAATAGCATCAGCACCCATAGCTTCTGCTTCGGCAACCATTCTTTTGGTTGCAAGGGCGCGCGCTTCACTCATCATTTCGTTATAAGCTTTAAGTTCACCGCCAACTAAGGTTTTAAAGCTTTGGGTAATATCTTTGCCAATATGTTTTGATTGTATAGTGCTACCCTTTACAAGACCTAACATTTCAAATTCTTTACCAGTGATATAATCAGTATTTACTAAGAGCATCTTCTTCACCTTTCTTTATTTTAACTTTTGTAATTTAGAGGTGTTTGCAATAACTATAAGCTCCATACCCTTTTCAAGCGGTAGGGCAGGGTCAATAGTTGTAGTTATTTCATCACCTTTTTTAACTGCAACCACATTAACAGAATATTTTTTGCGCAAGCTTAATTCAATTAAGGTTTTTCCAACCCATTCATCCTTTATATTTATTTCCACCATAGAAACATCGTCAGACAGCTCAATCATTTCTGAAAAACCTGAGGTTATTAAATTTTTCGCAAGTCGTGTTCCTGATTCTTTTTCGGGGAAAATCACCTTATCCGCACCAACGCGGCTCAAAATCTTTTGATGCATTTCATTTCCGCATTTAACAATAACGGTTTTAACTCCCGCCTCCTTGCAAAGAGTTACCGCCATAACACTTGCTTCAAGGTTGCTTGCCATTGCAATAATTACAACATCAATATTTGAAATACCGAGTCGCTTAATTGTTTCGGGCTCGGTGATATCGGCGCATTTGCAAACAGGTAAGGTTTCAATAGCATTGTTAACATTGTTTTGGTCGATATCAACCGCCAAAACCTCCGCTCCGTTGTTTATAAGCTCTTCTGCAACAGCTCTTCCGTATCTGCCAAGACCTAAAACTGCATAAGATTTGTTAATACCCATAATAAATCTCCCTATCCAACACAAATTTCCTCTACCGGATTTCTAATAATATTCTGATTTTGTTTTTTGCTGCTAAAAGCAATAGCAAGCGATATAGGACCAACGCGGCCCAGATACATTGTAAAAATAATGATTAATTTGCCGATGTTATCTAGTGAAGCGGTTAAATTTCTTGTTAGTCCAACCGTTGCGGTTGCGCTTAC
Source organism: Clostridia bacterium (assembly GCA_017537365.1). Taxonomy (GTDB): domain Bacteria; phylum Bacillota; class Clostridia; order Oscillospirales; family Acutalibacteraceae; genus UBA737. The sequence goes on along the minus strand of JAFYKZ010000010.1, from coordinate 114,070 downwards.
GGTTTCGTAAAGAACATCTAATGCTGAGGCATTTGTAACCGCAGAAAGCAAAATGGTTGAAACAAACATAATGAAAAAGGACATAAAGGTTACAGCTACTGCTTTGCTAACAGCTTGCTTTGTAATGCGTCTGCCAAATAATACGGTATCTTCCTTATTGCGAATAGAGGAAAGCGCCGCCACGATAATTACAATAAATGTAACTGTTTTTATACCGCCTGCTGTTCCAACGGGAGAACCGCCGATGAACATTAGCAATAAACAAACGATAGAAGAAGCGTTTGTAAGGTTTTCTTGGGGTAGAGTTGCGAAACCTGCGGTTCTTGTTGTAACCGATTGGAATATAGAGGCTTGGATTTTTTCAAATAAGGTATAACTGCTCATTGTTTTTGAATTGTTGTATTCAAAAATGAAAATTAAAGCCGCGCCTATAAATATTAAAAATAGAGTTGCAGTTATTGCTATTTTACTGTGCAACGAAAGGTCCCGTAGAAATTTAACTTTTTTTGTTGGAGCTTTTTTCAATGTGAGCCAAACATCCCACCAAACGATATAACCGATACCGCCCATAATTATAAGAAAACAAGTAACGATATTAACAATAGGATTTAAAGCGTAATCACAAAGACTGTTTTCGGCGATAATATCAATTCCTGCGTTGCAAAAAGCCGAAACCGAGGTGAATACCGAAATCCAAATTCCCTTTGCGCCAAAATCGGGAACAAATACCGTCATATAAAACAGCGCGCCCAGACCTTCAATTATAAAAGTTCCCAACACAACTCTTTTAACAAATCTAACCAGTCCCGAAAGGGAATTAAGGTTAAAAGCGTCTTGCAAAAGAAGTCGGTCCCCGATACCCATTTTTTTATGAAGAAGTATCATCAAGCCCGACATTATTGTTATAACTCCGAGACCGCCGATTTGAATTAACAGAAGAATAACAACCTGCCCGAAAACACTCCAGGAAGAAACGGTTGGAGTTACAACCAACCCTGTAACACAGGTTGAGGTTGTTGCGGTAAAAAGAGCATCTAAAAACGGAGTGAATTTTCCGTCAGCCGAGCTTATCGGCAGGCAAAGCAATATAGAGCCTATTAGTATTGCGATTAAGAAGCTTAGCAATATAATATGCGTTGTTGATATTAAGTGCCGTTGCTTTTTCATAGATTTCAATCATCCCATTTTTTTACTATAAAACAAAAGGAGCCCTTTTTCTCTACAGACAGCTAGCTCCTTTTAATATTACTATATTTTTCTAAATTATAACATAATTTATTCATCCCGTCAAGTATAGTTGATTTGATAATCTTGATAGTTATTAGTATTTTTGTATTTACTTTTTTGTTTGGCCGAGTTATAATATGAAAGAAGTATTTGGTTTAAAAACTAGCTGATAAAATATAGAAAGCGTGCCACTTTCATTTCGTGTTTAAGAAAGGATATGGTGATTATTATGAAAATTATAAAACAAGCGGGAAACGAAAACGTTTTTCCATTTATTGCGTTTATTCCTGATAATATAAGCTCAAATCCTGCATTGTTAATTCAACTTCATGGTGCAGGTGAACGCGGAAACGGCGGCGAAGAATTAGAAAAGGTTATGGTTCACGGTTTTTCTAAAATCGTAAATGATACAAATTTTGAGGATGCTATTCTTATAATGCCGCAATGTCCTTTGAATTCTTTTTGGGTTGCCAAAATAGAAAGCATCAAAAAATTTATTGATGAAATGATTGTTAAATTTTCGGGTGATACTAATAGAATTTACCTTTGCGGTTTAAGTATGGGTGGATTTGGAACTTGGTATACCGCTATGGCATATCCTGATTTGTTTGCGGCGATTGCACCTTGTTGCGGTGGCGGTATGGCATGGAATGCCCAAACTCTTAAAATGCCTATCTGGACTTTTCACGGTTTAGCGGATGATGTTGTTTCTCCTCATCAAACCATTGAGATGATAGAAAAATTAAAGGAAATAAATCCAAACTTTAAATATGATTTGTATGAGGGTGTGGGGCACGATTCGTGGAATCTGGCATTTTCAGAGCAAACATTAAAATGGATATTATCGAATGCAAAAGCGGAGTGATTTCACTCCGCTTTTTGTATATATTTTTAGTTTTATAGTAGGGGAGGGGTGCCGAGGCCCTCTACGCACCGCAAGCTAATATCGTACTAAACGGGATGTCGATAAACGCCATCCCCTACAAAACAATCAATTTAATTTCAATCTAATGATATTTTGCTTTTTTCAAATATTTTGATTAGTATAACTCCGACGATTAAACCGGCAGCACCTTGAACACAGCTTGCAGGAATAGTTGCGATTGTTGGTATAAATCCGTACAAACATCCGTCAAAAACAAAATAACCTGTTATCATAATAAACTCGGCTAAAATACCGCTTATAATTCTGGAACTTAAGGTTCCAAGCTTTTTGTTTATAAGCTTGAAACCGTAAAACGCGATAAGCGCCATAAGACCTTTGATTATAAATGTTGCCGGCGCATAGGTTATATATCCTGCAAGTAAATCGGCAAGCGCGGAGCCTAGACCTGCGGCGAGAAAACCGTATGAAGCAGAAAGCATCCAACCTGCGATTAATACGATACTGTCGCCAAGATTTATATATCCGTTATGAGATGGGATTTTAATAACCATTGTTGCCACGCAGGTAAGAGAAGCTATCAATGCGGTCATAACTATTTTTCTGGTTTTATTATTCATAAAAGTTCACCTTATTTTGTTATGCAATCTGCAACATAGATACCCATAGCACCCGACTGAGAAAGACCTCGGCAGATACCTGAACCGTCTCCGATAATATAAACTCCGTCGGTAAGCTCAAATTCATTATTCATAAAGTGAGGACGGATAGAGTAATATTTACTTTCGCATCCGTAGAGCAAGGTATCGTCATTAGCGGTACCTGGCGCCACCTTATCAAGAGCATATATGGTTTCGATAATATTGGTTAAAATTCGGTGGGGAAGAACGAGCGAAATATCACCTGCGGTTGCCTTTAAGGTTGGCTCAACGGTGTTTTGACCTAAGCGGTGTTCGTTTGTTCTTCTGCCTCTTACCAAATCACCGAAACGCTGAACTATAACATTTCCGTTGCCTATCATATTAGCGAGTCTTGAAATATTTTCGGCATATTCGGTTGGTTGATTAAAAGGCTCGGTGAAACGAATGCTCGAAAGAATTGCAAAGTTGCAGTTATCGGTTTTCTTATCGTCGTCAGCATAAGAATGACCGTTAGCGGTTATAATTCCGTGGTTATTCTCGGCAGAAACAAGACCGCCCTTGTTAAAACAGAACATACGGCAACGGTCTTCAAAGGTTTTGGTTTTATAAAGAATTTTAGGCTCATAAATTTTATCCGAAAACTCTTTCCAAATAATATCCTTCATCTCAACTCTGACGCCGATATCAATATGGTTAGAACTCATTTTAACATTAAAGTCGCGGCAGAAGTTTGCAACGAAATTAGAGCCGCCTCTACCTGTTGCGATAATGATTTTAGAAGCTTCGATTTTTTCGCCGTTTGTATAATTCAATATATAATTTTCGCCCGATTTTTCTACCGTTTCGCAGTCATAAAAGCTTAAAGTATCAACCCCTGATTCTTCTATGGCTTTTATGAGGTTTTGCATAGTTATAAAGTTTTTATCAGTGCCTAAATGTTTAACGTTCATATCAAGTAGTCTGAGATTGTTTTGAAGACATTTAAGCTTTAACTCGTCGTTTGATTTATATACCTTAGGTTCGCCTGAGGTACAGTATTTTTTAAGGATTTCATCAACCTCGTCGATATACTTATTAGCAAGAGTATCGCCGAGTTCTTCTCCCAATGTTCCGCCATAGGCAGTTCCTAAATTGAATTTACCGTCTGAAAAAGCACCTGCACCTGCAAAACCGCTTGTTATACTACAATGCTTACAGTGAATACAGGTTTTGTTTCTTCCTGCGGGGCAAAAACGTTTTTCTAAGGTGTTGCCTCGCTCGGTTATAACAATTTTTAATTCGGGAGAATTTTCTTTTAGTCTGTAAGCCGCCATTAAGCCGCCTATACCGCCACCAATTATGGCAACATCGTATTTTCTTAAATCAGCCATACAAATCATCCTTTTTTTATTTTTAAACGCGCAAAAATAGGACTGCATTTTCAATTCGGAAAATGCAGTCCCTACTGCTTTATAATTATACACTAAAAGTTTAATTAAGTCAATTATAATTTATTTTGCTTTTTGGTTTTTAAGCATATCATTTAAATTGTTTTCGAGACTCTTTAAAGAAGATACAGAAATTTTGCCCATAGCCTCGCCGTCAACGAAATATTGATACTTTGTTGCGCTATATTTAATAAACTCTATTTTTTGGTCGTTTCCGATTTCATCTTTAAAATGGAATATAATGCTATATTCTGCATCGCCCTTTACATTATCAATAGTGTAATCTGAGCAAGAAAGCAAAATGCATTTTTCGTAGAAATCCTGGAAAGGAAGCGATTTAAGAGTTTTACCATTATAATTTATAATATAGCTATCCTCAGCATCTTCGTCGGGATTAGCTTTTATTGAGAAGAAGTGAGTGGTATCGCCTGATTTAAAGGTAAAGCCTTCTAAATCATTGATATTGTTAAAGCAAACAAAATCGGCATAATAATCAGAGGTTTGGTGTTTTATAAATGGAATAGAATCGGGAAGCACCTGTTTAACAAGCTCTGCGCCATCGTAAATAGCGGCATAATTACCATCGGGTTGAAGCTTGAATTTATAGGTCAGCGATTTTCCTGCTATCTCCATTTTTGCGGTTAAATCGGGATTATCAAGTCCCAAAGCCTTAATGGTTGAGGGGTTAACATCTAACGAATAAGCACCTATAACCGAAATACCGCCTGAAAATGCGGTTATTATATCCTCTGTATTATCGGCAATTCTATTTGAAGGCGAGGTTATCTTAAAGGATACATATTGAGCTAAAACCTCGTCATCATATTTCTCTAAAACCAAGGGCTTTGAGAAGTTTTTACCGGTTAGGGTTAATTTATCACAAAGGAAAAGAGTTCCATCTTCGCTCTTATACTCAGAGGAAACACTTTGAGTATCAAAAGCGGGTATAATATCGGTATTTGCTAAGGAAACAGGAGTAAAATCAAGGCTTTCCTTAACAGAGCTATCAACAACATAAATCTTTTCTTTATTTGAAAGTTTTAGATAATATCCGCTTTTGTCGGGTGATTCATTACCTATTAAAACTGAGAACTGATTATCTTTATTATCAGTAACATCGGCTTTTATGATAGGCTTATCAAGTCCGCAAGCGGTAGCAGATTTAGTTGTTATTTCGCGGGAAGCTGAAATGGTTGAAACCGCATCAGCTACCGACTGAATACTCTGACTGCTTAAAAGACCTTCTTTATATCCATCCATAAACCAACTAACAGACGAGGTTTCATCACTCTCATTTTTTTCGGTTTTGGAATATAGCTTGAAAAGACCGTTACTGTTTTTAACCGAAACGGTTTTAAAATTATCGCTTGAAAGCTTTAAAACCTCAATATCGCTAACGGCAGGGGTTGAGGTTGTGTCATCCGTCTTTTCAGGAATTAGTTTTATAACAGCCACAGTGCCGCCGATTAAGGCGGCAACAAGGCAGATACTAATTATTGCTATGGGAAGCCTTTTTTTTGATTTGTTTAATTTCTTTTTATCTTTGTCGTTTGTAGTAGGAGCCGAAAAAACGGTAGATTCCTCTTCTAACGGCAAATTATCCTTTTCGGGAATATTATTCATAAATTATGCGTTCCTTCTCTTAATATAAACGAAAATGGCGGCAGCGATAATACCTATCGGGATAATGATAACAAAAATCCATTTAATAACGCTAACTGCGGATTCGGTTACCTTATCGGCAAAGCTTTCGGTAGTTATTTGCTTGGTTGCAAATGAAATGCCGGTGTCCTCAGCGAGAGCTGCGCGTTCGGTTACTGCCAAAGAAATGTTTTTATTAGAAACATCGGAATATTCGAGATATTCAGAATTTATAAATTCGGTACTGCTGAATGCCATAACATAGCTTTGGATTGCAACACTAACATCGCCGCTGTTGTCATAATCAGAGTAAACCGACTGAATAACGGTTGAATAGGTTTTGCCTGTATACTGGTCGTGTCCGTTCCAGCCTTCTTTTGTTCCAAGAGGAGCGGCAACAACTGTATCTGAGGTTTCAACCAGACTTGTAACGGTTATATCGCGTTTTGACTCAAACAAAGGAGTAAGAGGAACATTATAACCTGTTATACAGAAGTTGAGGTCGCTTGTTATATCATCATTTCCTGATGAAGCAGATGCTAAACAGGTGTTTTTCTCAGGAATATGGTTGTTGGCATCAGGCTCGAACAATATTCCTTCTTCAACACCGATACCCCATTCTGCTAAGAAATCCGAGAAGTTTGGCAAATAGGGGTTAGAAGCATTTGCAAAGTATATAAGACCTTTATCTAACTTGCCTGAATTGTTTAAGAAGTTGTTTAAAGCAACAATTTCGTTACCTAAAAAGTCCTCATTTGGAGCGGCAATAACAACTGCATCGTATTTGTTGTTTATTGAGTTTATAATATTATCGTCAATAACCTCAACATTATAGTTGTTTTGCTCTAAAAGCTTTTTGTAATTTTCGGTATAATCCTTAGCGGAATGACCGGTAAGCAATGCGATATATTTATCCTCGTTACTGATAACATAGGAAATAGCGCTGGTGAGCGAGGTTTCGATATTGTTACCTGATATTGAAGATACGGTATATCCGTAAGCCGCGTAGGACTGGTCCTCATAAAGCTCGTAAATATCGGTAAAGCCTATTTTTCTGAAACGCTCGGTGTCGTTTATTTTTGCTGATACTAAAATATCGCCATAGTTTAAGGTTATATCAGAATATTTAGCGCTTATATCAGCAAACTCGGTGGACTGAGTATCTAAAAACTGAACCTTGATTTTGCGGTTATAATCGCGGTATTTTTCTATAAGACTAATGGTTTGCTTATAATATTCAGCGTCGGTCTGGCTTTCGGTTACATTGTATTGCTGAGCATAGTATGCCATATAGCCACCAACATAATCGTCCTCAGTGGCACACATAGTGATAGTAATTTCATCCTTAACCTTGTTCTTAATAAAATCAATATTATCATCACTTATAGTGTTAACCTTATCGGAGGTCATATCAAATTCAAGGTTAAAGCGGTTAGCTAATGCTCCAACCAAAATATTAAGCACAATAGCACCTATAATAACTGTGGCGGTTATTGCTAATGAAAAGCTACCTCTTTTCAAAAAAGCCTGATTTTTAATAAGTTTTTGTTTAGGAGATTTTTTGGCTTTTTTTAGGTTTTCGGTTTTTATAACTTCTGTTTCTAAATTTTTATTTTCCATTTTTAAAACCTCCTTTAAGCCCATCTTTTTCTTTCAAGCGAACGAACGCAGAGGAATATAAACACTGCGGTGATGCTTAAAAAGTAAACTATATCTGCAATAGAAAATACATTTTCGCCGAAATTTTGGAATACGGTCATAAATGAAAGCTTTTCGAGTAGCCAAACAAACCATTCAACAAGCTTTGCCCAAATTTTTCCAAATGCATTTTCTGCGGTTGGAACAGTTATAAGCTTTGCAAAATCAAAGAGTATAACAATATTGATTAAAAGGGTAATTATTGCCGAAATAACCGAGCTTTCGGTAAGCGAAGAAATGAACATACCGATAGCGATAAGACAAGCACCCAGCAATAAAATACCGAGAAGCGAATAGATATATGACATAAAGTTAACTGTTATATTGCTCATTAAAATAGCCTCAAAAATAACAGTTGGCAAGAAACCGATTGCATAAACTGCAAAGGCGGCAAGGAATTTGCCTAAAACCACACTTGTTAAGGAAACAGGGGCGGTAAATAAGGCTTGGTCAACCTTTTGCTTGCGGTCTTCACTTATAATTCTCATAGTAAGCACAGGTAAAACAAAAATAGCAACGGTTGACATAGACATAATAACCCAAGAAATCTGGGGAACACCTGCCGAATAAATCTGAACAAAGAAAACGCTTAGGAAGAAATAGAATGCAGCTAAAACGGTATAACCTATCGGGGTTGCAAAATAAGACTTAAATTCTCTTTTAAATATAGCAGTCATTTAATTTTCCTCCTTTTCTTCTTCGGTTTCAGTTTCAATTTCAGGAGACTCTTCTATTGTACCTAATAAACGGCGAGCCTCGTCGTTATCGGCGGTCTCGGTAAGACGCAGGAATACCTGCTCTAACGAAGCCGAGTTATTGGTTAACGATAACAAGGTTTTACCTCTTGATACAACGCGGTCGAAAACAGCCGCTCTGATATCAACATCCATTTCAGGCTCAATAAGGAAATCAAAGCTTCCTTCCTCTTTTCTGCCGAGGCTTGTAACCGATTTAACACCCTTTATTGTTTGCAATGCTTCGAGCATATCGTTTTCAGAACATATAATTCTTGCAACTAAGGTATGGTCGCTAGATAGCTTATTGGCAAGGTTTTGCGCGGTATCGTCTGCTATTAACTGACCGCGGTTAATAATAATTACACGTTTGCAAACCGCCTGAATTTCAGACAAAATATGCGAGGATAAAATAATAGTATGGTTTTTGCCGAGTCTTGCAATTAAGTTTCTTATTTCAATAATCTGTTTGGGGTCAAGACCAACGGTTGGCTCGTCCAAAATAAGAACATCAGGGTTTCCAACAAGTGCCTGAGCAAAGCCTACTCTTTGGCGGTAACCCTTTGAAAGATTTTTGATAAGACGGTTTTCAACATGATCTATTTTAACAAGCTTTAAAATCTCATCAATATGAGGCTTTTTAGGGAACTTAACTTTTTTAAGGTCATAAATAAAGTTTAAATATTCTCGAACCTTCATATCGGTATAAAGGGGCGGAATTTCAGGCAAATAGCCTATGCGGCGTTTTGCCTGCTCAGGAAATTCGGCTATGTTAAAACCGTCTATTTCGGCAGAGCCTTGGGTTGTTGAAAGATAACCCGTTAGTATGTTCATAATGGTGGATTTGCCGGCTCCGTTAGGTCCTAAGAAACCAACAACCTCGCCCTTTGCGATTTCAAAACTAACATTATTAACCGCAAGGTGAGTACCGTACCTTTTGCTAAGACCGGTAACTTTAATCATTTTTATTCCTCCAAATACAAAAAAGTATTATTAATTACTGAAATTAATTATATCAAATTAAAAATATAAATCAATAAACAAATTGTTAAGATTGAATCTTATTTTTTGCGAAAAATTGCGGTAGTTGAGCGATTATGATAGCTATGAAAACCAGAGCGCAACCGAAAAGCTTAGGTGTGCTCAAGCCGTCGCCTAAAATAACCCAACCGCCCAAAGCGGCGAAAACACTTTCAAAGCTCATAGAGATTGAGGCAACCGCAGGCTCGGCAAATTTCTGGCCAATAACCTGAAGCGTGTAAGCGATACCACTTGACATTATACCTAAATATAAAATTTGAGGCATAACCGATAAAACTGCTTTAAAGTCGATAGTTTTTAAATCGAAAATCAAAGCTAAAATAAGCGATAAAATACCGCAAACTATAAATTGCATTATAGAAAGCTTAATTCCGCCTGTGAACTCAACATATTTATCAACCGCCATTATGTGAACAGAAAAGCTTATAGCGCAAAGGAAAAGCAATGCATCGCCCAAATAAAGCTTCTCAACACCCTCAGAAAAGCAGAGCAGATAAACACCGATTATTGCAACTAAAACCGAGCCCCAGATAACCAAGTGCACCTTTTTGCGAGCAAAAACCGAAAGAATCGGAACTAATATAACATAGAGAGCGGTTAAAAAGCCCGAACGGGCATCAATAGCCTCGGCATTTGCGCTTTTTAAAGCTGTTATGCCAAACTGTTGCAGATTAGCCGAAACTGCAAGACAGCTTCCGCATATTAAAGCGGCTAAAAGATAGGTTTTCTTGTCTTTTTTCTCTTTTGGAAAAAATGCTTTTTTCTGTTTAATGTTGGTTATTAAATAGAAAATATAAAGCGCGAATGCACCTATAAATGAACGCAGAGCGTTAATGGTGAAGGAAGGGGCTTTATCTGCCGCAGAGCTTTGAGCCACAAAAGCCAACCCCCATATAAGCGCGGCAGTTAAAAGAATTAAACTTCCTTTTAAATTTTTATATTTCATAAATTTTCCTCTAAATCGGCTTGATGCTTAAAGAAATTCGTTTTTTGTCAACATCAACCGATAAAACATAAACATCAACAATATCGCCAACCTTTAACACTTCAGACGGATGCTTGATAAATCTATCGGTTATGCGAGAAATGTGAACTAATCCGTCCTGATGGACACCAATATCAACAAATGCACCGAAATCTATAACATTTCTAACCGTGCCTTTGAGCTTCATATTCGGTTTAAGGTCTTCCATAGACATTATATCCTGACGAAGAAGAGGAGGGGGAAGCTCATCACGGGGGTCGCGCCCAGGTCTTTCAAGCTCTTTTATTATATCGGTTAGGGTTGGAACGCCAACACCTATTTCGTTTGCGATATTTTCAATTCCTTTTATATTAACCTGCTCTGATATATTAGCAATACCGCCGTTTTTAATATCCGCATCGGTAAAGTTGCAAATTTTAAGTAGCTTTTCGGTAGCAGGGTAGCTTTCGGGATGAACTGAGGTATTGTCGAGCGGATTTTTGCCATCAATAATTCTAAGAAATCCTGCTGACTGCTCGAAAGCCTTAGGACCAAGTTTTGAAACCTTTTTAAGCTCAGAGCGGCTTTTAAATTTGCCGTTTTCCTCGCGGTAGGCCACAACATTTTTAGCAATAGCAGGTCCTAAACCTGAAACGCGAGCCAAAAGTTGAGGAGAAGCGGTGTTTAAATCAACACCAACACTGTTAACGCAGTCCTCAACAACACCGTCAAGTGCGCTGTTAAGCTGATTTGCAGGCATATCGTGTTGATACTGACCAACACCGATAGCTTTGGGGTCTATTTTAACAAGCTCTGCTAACGGGTCTTGCATTCTGCGGGCGATAGATACCGCACTTCTTAAAGATACGTCATAATCAGGAAACTCCTCAGCCGCGAGCTTTGAAGCGGAATAAACACTGGCACCCGCCTCGCTTACAACCATATAAGAAAGTCCCGTGCCGAGTTCTTTTATAACCTCGGCGGCAAAGCATTCGGTTTCATGGCTTGCAGTTCCGTTGCCTATTGCAAAGCAAGAAACATTATACTTTTTAACAAGATTTTTTATTATAACCTTAGCTTCTTCAAGCTGATTTTTAGGGGGAACAGGGTAGATAACTCCTGTGTCTAAAAGCTTGCCTGTTCCGTCTACTACTGCAACCTTGCAGCCTGTTCTGTAACCTGGGTCTAAACCGATGGTGATTTTATCCTTAACGGGAGGTTGCATAAGAAGTTGTTTTAGATTTGTTGAGAAAACCTTTATTGCAGAAACGCTTGCTTTTTCGGTTAAAGCAGAGCGGATTTCTCTTTCGATAGAGGGGAATATAAGGCGACTATAAGCATCCTCTGCGGCGGCTTTAACATAAGGGGTTGCCGCCGAACCCTCTTTAATATGATTTTTAGAGATTATAAACATAGCCTTGTCCGTATCAAAATCGAGGCTAACCTTTAAAAAGCCTTCCTTTTCGCCGCGGTTAATTGCCAAAACTCTATGGTCGGCAATTTTAGAAACCGCCTCACTATATTCGCGATACATTTCATAAACATCTAAATCCTCTTTGTCGCCCGATACTCGCAAAACAGCGTGAGCCGAGGCTACAAAACGCATACGCTTTCTGATATCCGCATCATCGGATATAATTTCTGCGATAATATCCATAGCGCCGTTTAAGGCATCTTTAACGGTTTCAACGCCAAGTTCTAGGTTTACATAATCCTCAGCTAAAACTTCGGGGTTTTCGCAATCAGGAGATTGCTCGTATAAAATCTCGGCAAGAGGGGAGAGACCTTTTTCTTTTGCAACACTTGCTCTTGTTTTGCGTTTTTTCTTGTATGGTCTGTAAATATCGTCAAGCTCGGTGAGGGTTGCGGCAGAGTCGATAGCTAAAATAAGCTCCTCGGTCAAAGCACCCTGCTCCTCAATGGATTTCTTGTATTTCTCGCGAGTTTCATCTAAATTGCGAAGATAGGTAAGTCTATCGGATAATTCGCGCAAGGTTTGGTCGTCAAGCGAGCCGTGAGCTTCCTTGCGGTAACGCGCAATAAAGGGTATGGTATTGCCCTCGTCTATTAGCTTTACGGTATTTTCAACCTGAAAAGGTTTAAGGGAAAATTCCTCTGTTAAAGTCTTTATAATATCCATAATTTCTCCTGTAAATTATTAATAAAAGCATAATCAATTTATTATACAATAATTTACTAAAAAATTCAACTTTTTTAAGGGGAAATATTAGAAATTTCGAGATTGTTTATAGGATTATATGAATAATAGTCAATACTTATTAAGATAGTAGGATATTGTAAATTTTATATCTTTATGTTATAATAATAAAAACAAAAAACATGGTTATAAAGAAAAAATATATAATGATTGCTTTTCGGTGCAACAATGTGATAAAACTTACTCTATAAAAGAACTTTTGGAAATAGAAGGGATGAGGTAATTGGAAGAAAAAAGAGTATATAATCATATAGATACTGACGATACAGTATTAACATTGCATGATTGTATTGCTAATAAAATTCAATTAGAGAATGGTATACTTTCTTTTTATTTTCAAAATGGTTTTTGGATTACACCTTTACATTATGCAAACAATTCGTCCAATGTAGTACGAACTGATTTTTCGCAGGTTGACTACCAGATTAATGGTAAAGTTTATATTTATGTTTTCAGAAAAAATATTTTTAGAAAAATAATCCGTACCGAATGGACACTTGAACAATTAATTAATTTTATAAATAATAGTAATTCAAGTTTAGAGTTTTTATATCAATATAAAAGTCAGGATGAGCAATTATTAAAAGGTTATCTTCGTTTTGATAAAGCTCCATATTGTTATGAGTGTGAACTCGAAATCCCTGCGTGTAAAATTGAATATCGTTGGAATAATTTGTGCTATGATAAAATATGGTGAATTTAATTTTTGTGTTTTGCACCAAATCAAAAATTAAGGCAAAAGCAAAACCCCGAAAACCTGATGTTTTCGGGGTTTTGTAGATAAAAATATTATCTCTTTGAGAACTGAGGTGCACGACGAGCGCCTTTGAGACCGTATTTCTTTCTTTCCTTCATACGAGGATCGCGAGTGAGGAATCCAGCCTTTTTGAGTTCTGGTCTGAGCTCTGCATCAGATTGAAGAAGAGCACGTGAAATACCGTGACGGATAGCACCTGCTTGACCGGTAACACCACCGCCTGCAACGCGGCAAACGATATCATACTTATCAGTAGTTCCGGTAAGGTTAAGGGGCTGACGAACGATAAGTTTTAAAGTTTCAAGACCGAAGTAATCATCAATATCTCTATCGTTGATAGTGATTTTGCCTGTACCGTTGTAAATGCGAACGCGAGCAACGGAGCTTTTTCTTCTGCCTGTTCCGTAAAAATAAGGTTTAGCTTCAAACATTATTACATGCTCCTTTCTTAAAATTCAAACTTCTCAGGCTTCTGAGCTACTTGGGCATACTCGGTGCCACTGTAAACATGAAGTCTGGTGAGAGCTTTACGACCGATAGTAGTATCAGGAACCATACCTTTAACTGCTAATTCCATAGCGAGCTCAGGACGGGTCTTCATAAGGGTTGAATATTGAACCTCTTTAAGACCGCCGATATAACCGGTATGACGACGATAATACTTCTTTTCTAATTTCTTGCCTGTGAGAACTGCTTTATCAGCGTTGATAACAACAACATGGTCGCCACAGTCAACATGAGGAGTAAACTCGGGCTTAATTTTGCCTCTAAGAATATCCGCAACTTTTGCAGCGGTGCGGCCGAGCGGTCTGTCAGCAGCATCAATTATATACCATTTACGCTGAATTTCAGCAGGTTTTGCCATAAATGTATTCATAACATTAACCTCCGTATAGTTTAGTATACTACGGGCTTTTCCGTAGTCAGCTTGAATATAATACCATAATAAAATCTCATTGTCAACACTATTTTTTCAAAATTTTAGTTTAAAGTTTTAAAACTCGTTTTTTCTCGCGTTTTCTCTTATTTTCTCTTATTTGCTCAATTATGATTTTTAAATTTTTAAGGTATTTTTTCGGTTTTAAAATATATTTATAAGGATTTTATTTGTAGGGTAGGCATTTATGCCTACCGTAACGGAAATTAAACTTAACGGGATGTTGAGGCGCCATCCCCTACAATAAATTAAATTCAATTTTATACAAAATTTTAGTGCCTTCCAATAGGAAGACACTAAGTTTATTTTTTAACTTTAAGCAAAAACTTAACATTATTATTATAAAAGCGCTTAATTCTTTTAGGCTCGGTTATAATTCTATAAAACCATTCCAAATTGCATTTTATAAAGAATTTCGGAGCTCTTTTTTTGAGACCGCTCAAAACATCAAAGCTTCCGCCAACACCTACGAAAATTCCTTTTTCAAAACCGCTCAGGTGTTTAAATATAAGCTCTTCTTGGGCAGGTATTCCAAGCGCCACAAGGATAATATCGGGGGATAAAGCTTTAATTTCCTCAAAGGTTTTATCCTTGTCCGCTTTATATCCGTCGCAAAAGCCTGCAATTTTAAGGTTTTTATATTCATTTTCTAGCTTTTTGCAAAGAGCCTCTAAAACCTCAGGCTTTGCTCCAAACAGATAAATGTTTTTATTATATTTATCCCCGAGCGAAAACAAATGCTCTGCAAGTTCAACACCAGGTATTCTCTCAGATACAGGCATATCCACCTTTTTTGCGGCTTTAACAATACCGATACCGTCAGCAATAACTGTTGTATCCTCGCTTAAAAGCAGGTTTTTAAAATTTCCAGTTCTATTGCCATACATAAAGGCTTCGGGATTTGCGGTTACGATAAACTGCCTTTCTTCGTTTTTGAGATTTTTCTCAACAAGAGAGAAAAAGTCTTTTTTAGAGCCTTTATAAAGCTTATCAATAAATCTTTTCATAATGTATTTCCTATTTTTCGAAAGCAGAAACACCGTCTATAATAGCTTTGGCTTTCATAGACCAGTCGTTCTCTTTTGCCTCGCGGTCAAGCAATTCGATATAATCGGTATCCTCTTTTAAAGCGAGAGCTTTATCAAGTTTTTCTATAAAGTCCTCGTGGGTTTCACCGATTAAAATGCTCTTATATTTTCTGCATTCGTTCATATCGGTGGTAACGATAGGTTTATTAAGCGCCATATATTCGAAAACTTTAACCGGACTCGTTGCCCTTGTTATACTGTTGATTTTAAAGGGTATGGTTAAAATATCGCATTTTTTAGCGTAATTTTTAAGTATTTTATAATCTCTCGGACCTAAGAAATATATGTTTTTTTCGTCTTTTAAGTTTTCGTCAAACGATTCGTCATACTTGATGCCGAATAATACCACCGAATACTTATCGGTTTCGGCAATTTTTTTAATAAGGTCATAATCAAACCATTTAGCGAGCGCACCGTAATAACAAACTATGGGTTTGCCTATATTTAAAATATCGGTGAATTCTTTTTCAAACTCAAAATTCTCATCAAAGCTTTGGAAAAAGGAATAGTCAACTCCGTTTGAGGAGAAAATAAGATTTTTCTCGCCTCTGTGGGAGATAACATCTTGTTTTAAAAGGTCGGCAGTAACAACAACGAAAACATCGGTGTTTGCCATAGCATATTCGTATTTATCAACTATATTCTGAGGGATTTCCTTTGTTCCTGCAAGTTCGGGGGAAATATCGTCAATATATTCATAAATAAATCCAAAGCCTGATGCTATATAGTTTTTAATGTTTTCGACCGATAACTTCCAGTCAGTTGAATAAAGCTGGATATATTTAGGTTTATCTATCTTTTTAAGCTCGCTTTCTAAAATGCGATTTAAAAGGATATTATTATAGTTTATTAAAAACAAATTATCGCTGAATTTCTTAACCGTTTTAACCTTGTCGGTCATAGTTGTAACCTCATAAAGAACAAGACATTTGTTCTTGGCTAAATTGTTGGCGATATGCTGAGGTCTTTGGAATAGCGGTACATTATAACCGAAACTGCTCCTCCATAAAACAATACGCTCTATATCAGGGCTGTTTAAAATTTCAGCTAGTTGTTTGCGGTATTTCTTGGGATTAAAAAACACCGCAAAACTGATTTTATTAAGATAATTTGCAACAATATAGGCATAAAGCTTTTTTATAAAGCCTAAAAACCCATATTTTTTATAAACGTTTATAAGTTTAGAAAATTTTTCTTTCATTAGGTTATCTCCTTAATTGCAAAAAATGAAAAATATAAATTAAAGAGTTTGTGAAAGAATATCTTTAATTTTGCTAGAAGAAATGTTTTTAGTATAAGGGAAATATATTACTTCGGTTCCGATTTTGGCTAATTCCTCTTCATATTCTTTCCATTTATCTGTTTCATACCAATCATCGCCAACAAAGAGATAGCGGGCTTTTAATTTTTTACAAATCTTAACCTTGTCCATATCTTGTTGCGGTAATGCAACATCCACATATTTAATGCTTCGTACAATTTCAATTCTTTCTTCAAAAGGTATTATAGCATTTTTGTTTTTATAATTAACAAGCTCGTCCACCGTAACACCGACTACTAATTTGTCGCACATGCTTTTGGCATTTCTTAATAAATTTAAATGGCCTATATGAAATAAGTCATAAACTCCGGCAGTATAGCCTATAATTTGTTTCTTTTTCATTTTAATCTCCATTTTTTAATTTGTATATTTTCTTCGCGAATTTATACAATGTACCGGTATTGTAATAATCTACTTGACGGGATAAATTATCCACTTGTGAATTAAGGTCAGCAATATTACTTTCTAAATTACTGTTAATGCTTTTTTGAACAGCAAGAGCGTTTTGCAGCTCGGCAACTTGGGCTCTCAAACTAGGAAGTTCTTCTTGATATTTGTGAAGATAATTATAAAAAGAGTCTTTTAATACACGGTGCATCTGAAAATATCTTTTATCAAAATCCTCATTAAGATACATCTTTATCACATTTACAAAATCAGCTGTGAAATTTTCAGGATGATAAAAATTTGTTTGATTCCATTCGCGTTGTTTTTCAATAACACTTTCTGATTGAGCTTCTTCTAAAATATTAACTATTTCGTTTGGATTATTTGTAAAAGGTAAAATGCCGTCCTTATATAACTCATACTGTGTTGTATTGAAATCACCGGTTTTATTCTTATTTATATCATCGCAAAAAACTGCAACGGGAATTTCTGTAAAAATCCCTTCAAATATAGAACCTGAATTGTCGGTCAAAATAACATCAGTTGTTTCAAGAAGAGTTGTTAGAGGCGTATGGGAGTCATAAAGCTCATCCACTTTATCTTTCAGCAAATCAATTCTGTTATGTTCATTAACTAAATAGTTAGTGCCATGATGTATTTTTGCAACTATATAATAATGATTTTTAAGTTCGTCTAAAACATCAAAAATCTGTTCGATTGAAGATTCGCTACCGTAAGTTGGGAGATAAAGCAATTGCTTTTTATCTGATTTTCTAACCTCGGACTTTTTAAAATTCTCATATTTTAAATTAGCTGTTTTGTAGGTTTTTGAAAAAACGGATAAATAATTAGAATCATAATCTCCTGAGCAAAGAATAGCATCATACATTATATAGTTCTCAGGCTTGTAAACGATATTAGGCTTGGCAGAAACATTGCTGTATCTGTATTTGATTTTATATTTTGCCGAAATATCAAGACATGGATATGGTTCGAGTAGAACCTTATAATTTTTATTGGCATCAGGTTTGCGATAAACATTAAAATTATTTTTTTTACAGTAATCAGTCATATCGTTAAACATACTGTTCATACCCGAAGAATCATCATCCCAATGAGAACAATATATATCAATTGAATAACCGCATTTTTTAAGTTCTTCAAGACCTGAAACAATATTATCGTATTGGATATGGTTTAAAATTACAACTGCAATATCTTTCATTTTAACACCCGGATTTTATTTTATCTTAAACCGAAAAAATCATTTGTTGAAATCTTTAATAAAAGCGTTAACAATCTGCTTACTCTCAGTGCCTATAACAACACCTTATTTTTTGTATTTGAAAAGAGAAGGATTGGTTTTCAACCATTTTCTAGTAAAGTATTCCTGCTTTTTAGCGGTCAATTCCTGGTGTTCCTTGCTGCCACTCTTTGTGGTTTGATGAGGTAAATGGATTACACCCAGATAAGGACAATAATAAATTTCTTTGCCAAGATTTCTAACTTTCATAGAAAAGTCAGTATCTTCATAGCAGGTGGGATCATAGAACACATCAAAACCTTCAATATTATCAAAGGTTTCTCTTTTAGTAATCATACCGCCGCTTCCTAAATAACCTATATCATATCTGCAAAGCATATTGCAAGGCATATATCTATATGGGAAACTGTCAACAACATGATAAGCACGATTTTTATTGTTATAGAAACCTGCTGCCCAACCGATAAGTCCAAAATCGGAATGGGTTTGAATAATATTCTCATAGGGTTGCAACCAATATTTATTTGTTACCCATTGGTCTGAGTCTAAGAACATTATATATTCACTATCAGAATTAGCAACACCAAGATTTCTACCACTGGAACAACCGTTTTTCTCGTTTTGAAGAAGTATTATTTCATTGTTTTGATAGCGGTTTTGAAGTTCTTCATAAGAGCCGTCAACACTTCCGTTATCAACAACTATAATTTTATATTTATAGATTTCATTATATTTCAAAAGAGTATTTACGCATTTGAAAATAACATTTTTGTTATTATAGTTTAGGATAATAACCGAGAGTTTATCTTTAAGAATAGATGTGTTATTTTCAGGATGAACAATATTAAGTATCTCGGTGATTCGTGCTCGCCAAGTATTATTTAAGATAAATTCATCGGCAGCAGTTTTATCTAATTTTGGATTTGATTCTATTATAGATTCCCAAGCTTCTACAGTGTTTCCGCAATATACATTTGGATATCCTTTAACATCGGGCAATTCAGTACAAAGAACCTTTGTATACATTGAAATATATTCAAATATTTTTAAAGGAGAAACATAATCTGAAATTTCACCCGGTTTAAATGGTATCAATGAGTAATCAACATATTTAAGATAAGCAGGAAGGTCGCATTGTTTCTTTAATCCTAAAAAATGAATATTATTTGGAGCTGCATCAGTAATGCTTTTTATGTTTGAATAGTCGCCTATTATATTAAAGCAATAATGTGGGTGTTTTTTTGCTAAGTTGATGAGCAAATCCCAATCAAACCATTCGCCCCATAGAGAACCATAGTACAATAAGGTAACCTTATCGGTTTTTAAATCATCGGGTTTAACTAATTCTTTATTACCGCAGAAAAGTTCATCATCAACAGCATTTGCAAGATAAAGAACCGGTTTTGATGGAATATTATATTTAACAAGATAATCCTCTAATTGTTTAACTAACGGCTTAGCAGTTCCTACTAATACATCTGAATGAAGCAATAAGCGTTTTAACATATCTTCATTATAAACGGTACTGCCTAACGATGTTTCCCAGTTATCAATATTTTCGTAGCAAATTTTGCATTCTCTTTCAATTGCTAAATCTAAAATATCTTTAAATTTAGGTGATGGAGACTCAAAGATAAATAAATCGTTTTTGGTTACATCGGATTTTATCTTTTTGCAGGTGTTTTCGTCTATAAAAATGTGTTTTGCCATTGGCATAGATAAATCAAAGCGAACACTTTCAGAGGATTTAAATGCATATAAATAGATAACATTATATCCCATTATATTGAAGGTTTTTGCTAATTGAGAACATCTCTGTCCACCGCCGATATCGTAATAAGGAATACTGGCAACAATGAAGATATTCGGCTTTGATTTAGGAGTTAAAAATTTCTTTTCGGATTTATCAATCTCTATTTCTTCGAAATCAACACTTTTAACATTACGCATTCTGAATTTAAATAGTATGCAGTTATATAGCCAAGCTATAGTTGAAAATAAACCATGATTTTTAAAGTGATTTAAAATTTTGTTAACCATTTTTTTACCTCATTTATTAAATATAAAATCTTTATATTCATCGCAAATTTCTTTGCCGCCTATTTTTTGAACAACACCATGTTCAATCCAAACAACCGTATCGCACATTTTTTTTATTTGCTCTATTGAGTGAGATACGAATAAAACAGTAGTACCTCCGCCTATCATAGAAAGCATTTTTTGTTCACTTTTTGCTTGGAATGCAATATCGCCAACTGATAATATTTCGTCAACAATAAGTATTTCCGGGTCAACTATTGTAGCAACGCTGAAAGCAAGTCTTGCCACCATACCGGAAGAAAAATTTTGAACGGGCACATCGAGAAAATCATGAAGCTCTGAAAAATCAACTATTTCTTGAAATTTAGAATCTATTAATTCTTTTGAATATCCCATTATAGAACCGTTGAGATAAATATTTTCTCTAGCTGTAAGTTGAGGGTCAAAGCCTGCGCCAAGCTCTATCATAGGGCATATATTACCATAAGCTTTAACATTTCCTTTGGTTGGTTTCATAACACCGGCAACAACTTTTAATAGGGTTGATTTTCCGGCACCGTTAGAACCTATAAAGCCTATAACTTCACCCTTTTTAACCTTGAAATCAACATCAGTTAAAGCCCAAAAATCTTTTTTGGGAGGTTTTTTCTTACCGCTGAAAAAATCAACAAACCCCTGCTTTAAGGAAAACCCTTTTTCTATACCTAAGTTAAAACGCATAGAAACGTTATTAACTTCAATCATATAATTATTAGCTTCCATATTTTGCCTCCGTTATACATAGTATATAAATTTGTCTTGATTTTTCTTGAATACCAAAATACCTATTAACAAGAATCCCAAACCGAAAACCATACAGTATATCCAACTGTTGATTTCAGGAACGGCATTATAGAGTATAATTTTTCTTGAAAAATAAGTGAACCAATATAACGGATTTAGCTTTAATGCTAAGGTTATAAGAGGACGGTCTGAAACCATATTTATATCCCACATAATAGGTGTTAAATAGGTCCAAAGATTTAAAACAACTCCGTAAATATAGAACATATCTCGTAAAAATACCGAAACAGTGGAAAGTATGAGACCGAAACCTAATGTGAAAAGGAATAAGCAGAGATACATATAAGGTAATAAAAGATGGTAAATATTAACACCAGGTCCGCTTATGAAGAGAATTGCATAAAGAGGAATTTGCGAAAGTAAAAAGTTAATGCCAACAAATACGCATTTTGAAAGAGGGAATATATATTTAGGCATATAAACTTTGTTAATGAGGCTGAAATTTGCAACAACACTACTCATAGCAAGGTTAGAGGCTTCACTGAAATAGTTAAAAATAACAAGACCGCTCATGAGATAAGAGAGGTAATCAACATCTGGTACTTTAAATCTAAAAAACTGTGAAAAAACTATTGCCATAACCGCCATGGTCAGCAGAGGATATAAAAGACTCCATAAAACACCCAAAACACTGCGTTTATATTTAACCTTGAAATCTCTTGCAACAAGTTGGCGAAGCAAAAAGTTGTATTTTTTGCAAACATATTTTATATTGTTAAACACTTTTCTCAAACCGTCCTTTATTTAGAAATACAGTTTATTTTATAATCTATTATAGTATAACATAAATAAACCATTATAGCAAGTGGGAATTGATATAATTGGCAATATAAGTTTGCAGGTTTAAAACAGATGGTTTGCATAAAAAAAGCAGATGCGTTTTTTAGCATCTGCTTTTAAATGAGTGTTTTCTAATTATATACTTTTTATAACACCTAATAAGAATTTTTTTAAAATTATTAGGTCCTCGGCGTTGGATACTCCATTTTCGTCAAAGTCAGGGGAAGAACCGTCGCTTTCAGCACTTCCTATTAAAATCTTTTTTAGCCTTATAAAATCCATTACATCTACTTCGCCGTCGCCGTTAGTATCGCCTGACGGACATTTTTTAAACCTGCAAATATCACATATATGGTCGCCTCCAAAAGCGTGTTCTATATTACGAACTTCACCACAAACATTACATTCGGTATCGCAATTATTAGAATAACTGTGTTCACATTTCCATATTGCGTAGAGAGTTATGGTAGCACTTTGGTTTTTTAAGTTTGGGTATATTGTTTCGGGTTTCACGGTAGTATCATCTTGGTCGAAAACAGTTGCGCTACCGTCCGCTTTGGTACACCAGCCAACAAAGCTATATCCATCTCGTTTTAAACCAAATGATTCAGCATTATATAATCCGCTTTTTAAATTCTGTCCATAAGACATTTCATATGCTAATACCGAAGAAGTTGAAGTTCTGTAAACCAAAGAAGAATATAAATAATAATCTGTATTTCTATTTATTGCAGTTCTCTTTACAAAATCGGATACAACAACCCAACCTGTTTTACCTGCGTAGGTAGTTTTCCCCCATGTGTAACCATTTGCAGTTTTGGTTTCGCCGTATTTAACGGTGAAAGTTGAATTTGCAGGTATTGTTGTTATTACAGAATAATTTGTTCCGGCATTACTTCTCATGTTTAAACCGGCACTTTCGGTAACATTATATTCCAAAGAAGTTATTTGTGAATCGATAGTACCTCCGTTAGCGTGCCATTTTACTGTGAGGGTATTAGAAGTATTGGTGCCTAATATTGAAGTTTTATAGTGCGCTACCCAACCATATTTTTCATTATTGCCGTTAAGTTTTTTGGATAAATATTCTTTGAGTTTAGTTGAGGTGATTGAATTCGAATATGTTATTTTGTTAGTGTTGGCAGGGACATTTGCTTGACAATAATAAATATTGCTACCATTAATTGAGGTTATAAATATTGAGTGGTCATAACTTCCGTAAGCAAATCGCACAACATCGCCTATGGTTAATTCATCGACAGCTGTTTTACCGTATGTAATTTTCCAATTACTGTCAACATTGCTTATGGCAGAACCTGAGGAAGTAGGATAAGAACCAAACATATACTTTGCTATACAGTTTGCAAAACCAAAGCATTCATAACCTCCATATTTACCGCCCTCATCATCAAATATAGAGTTGTTAGGGTATAGTGTTTTGAAATTTGTTAATTTTTGATTAAATGTTGTTAAATTGATGGCGGCAGCATTTGTTTTAATTTCACTATGTGGAAAAATAATAAAATTAAGTAAAACTAAAACTATTAACAAAAAAGAAATGACTGATTTTAAATTTTTCATAAAAATTCCTCCAAAAAATAAAAAGTGCGGCTACCGAAGTGACCGCACAAAAAACGCAAACTCCGATAGTCGCCAAACCAATTCAATATAAAGGGCAATAACATACTCTCTTATTGATGGAATTTGCATTTTTATCAAATCCACAAAGAAAGTATGTTCAAAAAAAGCAAAATTACCCTTATAAAAAGATAAATTGCCCCTATACTTATATTTAATTGGTTTGGCAATACTATTCTATCATAAGTTTTTGTAAATTGCAATATCAAAAAAGCCATAACAGAATAGATCTGGAATGGCTGTGGGAGGAGATAATTGAGTTTTGTATTCAAGAGAAAAGAGAAGAGTGAAAAGTGAAGAGTGAAAAAGTAAAAATCCCGTCCTCTTGCGAGAACGGGATTTTTGGTGACCCGGACGGGATTCGAACCCGTGTTACCGCCGTGAAAGGGCGGTGTCTTAGGCCTCTTGACCACCGGGCCATTATGGTGGCTGTAGCTGGATTCGAACCGGCGACACTGCGGGTATGAACCGCATGCTCTAGCCAACTGAGCTATACAGCCAAATATCGCTTTTTATTGCGCGACTTGTATATTATATCCAAGAGACAAGCATTTGTCAACATTTTTTTTAAATTTTTTGAAATTTAGAGTAAAAGGTTTATTTTTTAACCTTAACCTTAAATTCTCTACTGCATCTCGGACACACTGTACGGTGAGTGCCTATTCGGTGGGGCAGACGCAAAACCGCCTTGCAATTTGGACATTTTCTGTAAACATGAGATTTATCAGCTTTCTTTTGATTTATAAAATCTTTGCGTTTTTTAATAAAGCTTGTTTTATTTAAAAACCAAGTGTTTTCTTTCTGTCGGGCATAAATGTTTCTTGATAGAATTCTGAAAAAAGCATATCCTAAGATACCGTAACCTAAAAGCTGAAAAACATAACCCAAAATGAGCAGAACAGGGCTTGAAATATAAATAGCGATAAATCTAAGCAATATATTAAAAAAAGAAATACCAAGAGAGCAAATAACTAAAAAATATGATAACTTATCAGGTCCGTATCGTCCCGCCATAAATTGCATAAGCTTATATCTAAAATTCATTTTAAAAACCTTTCGTTCAATAATATATTAAATATTATATAACTTTAATAATAAAAAATTGTTAATAAAGCTTAAATAATTAATATTTTAAATTTATTGTTTACATTTTAGGTCGTTTTGTGTTAGAATAAAATGTAATTTTATTGATTTTTTGCTTTAAGGAGAAAGAAATGTCCTTCCCACTTGAAAGAATAAGAAATTTTTGTATTGTAGCTCATATAGACCATGGTAAATCCACCCTTGCAGACCGCCTTTTAGAGCTTACTAATTCGGTAGCTCAGCGCGATATGGAGGAGCAGATACTTGATAGTATGGATTTAGAGCGCGAGAGAGGTATAACCATTAAGGCGCACGCGGTTACATTATATCATACCGCGAAAGACGGTTTGGAATACGAGCTCAATTTAATAGATACCCCTGGACATGTTGACTTTAACTATGAGGTTTCGCGTTCGCTTGCGGCTTGCGAGGGGGCGGTGCTTATAGTTGATGCTTCTCAGGGAATAGAGGCTCAAACCTTGGCAAACACCTATTTGGCGGTTGACCATGGTCTTGAAATTTTGCCTGTTATCAATAAAATTGATTTGCCCTCTGCCGAGCCTGAGCGTATTAAGGCAGAAATAGAGGATATTATAGGAATACCGGCTGACGAAGCGCCTTTAATTTCGGCTAAAACAGGTGTTAATATTGAAGAGGTTTTAGAAAAAATAGTAACCGAAATTCCGGCACCAAAGGGAGACAGAAATGCGCCTCTTTCGGCTTTGATATTTGATTCTTATTATGACCCATATAAAGGTGTTGTTGTATATTTCAGAGTTATGGGCGGAAGTATTAAAAGTGGCGACCGCATTAAAATGATGGCAACAGGCGCTGAGTTTGATATTGTTGAAATCGGTAGAAAAAGAGCAACTTCATTAGAGCCTTGTGATGTTTTGGAGGCGGGCGAGGTTGGATATTTATCTGCTTCAATTAAAACTGTTAGTGAAGCCAGAGTTGGTGATACTATCACATTGGTATCAGAGCCTGTTAGTGAGGCATTGGCAGGATATAGAAAGGTGAATCCTGTTGTTTTCTGCGGTATTTATCCGGCAGATGGCGCAAAATATCCTGACCTTCGCGACGCGCTTGACAAGCTTCAATTAAACGATGCTTCTCTTTTGTTTGAACCTGAAAGCTCGAATGCATTGGGTTTTGGTTTCCGTTGCGGTTTCTTGGGTCTTCTTCATATGGAGATTATTCAGGAAAGATTAGAGCGCGAATATAATTTAGACCTTGTAACAACCGCGCCGAGCGTTGAATATAAATTTGTTTTATCAACAGGCGAAACCATAACGGTTGATAATCCAACTAATTATCCCGACCCCGCAATTATCACCGAGGCATTAGAGCCGGTTGCGGATGTTCATATATATAGTCCAAGTGATTTTGTTGGAACTATAATGCAGCTTTGCGAGGAAAGACGCGGAGTTTATACCGATATGAAATATATGGGCGACCGTGTTGATATTCATTATGTTATGCCGATGGGTGAGATAGTTTATGACTTTTTTGATGCTTTAAAGTCTCGCACCAAAGGATATGCAAGCTACGATTATGAAACTAAGGGTTATGAAAAATCTAAGCTTGTTAAGCTTGATGTTATGTTAGCAGGCGATATAGTTGATGCATTATCTTTCATTGTTCATACCGATAATGCTTATGCGAGAGCTCGCAAAATCGCTGAGAAATTAAAGGATTATATTCCGCGTCAGTTATTTGAGGTTCCGATTCAGGTTGCAGTTTCGGGCAAAATTATAGCAAGAGAAACAGTTAAAGCTATGCGAAAAGATGTGCTTGCTAAATGCTATGGCGGTGATATAACCCGTAAGAAAAAGCTTCTTGAAAAGCAAAAAGAAGGTAAAAAGCGTATGCGCCGCTTAGGCTCGGTTGAGGTTCCGCAAGAAGCATTTATGGCTGTGCTTAAACTTGATGAATAGATTAACTACTCTTATCACCCTAAGGAGCAATAAAATGGGTAAAAAAACAGCTAGGCAAAAGGCGATTATAAGGAGAAATATATTTCTTTCAATTTGTGCTTTGATACTTGTTTTGGTTATAGCACTTTCGGTTTTTGTTATATCTTCTATCGTTTCAAATTTAGGCGATAACGATGAGAAGAACGATAGTGTTATATCTTCTCAGACTAGCAAAACAGAAGAGACCGTTGAAAAGAAAAACACTACCGACCCGTTGATTGACGGTATTCTTAATCCCGACTTTGAGAATTTAATGCTTATAAACGGAAAAAATCCTTTGCCTGAAAATTATGAAGATACTTTAAAGCTTGTAACTATTGATGAAATATATCGCAACAATAATAATGTTACCGATATTGAAGAAACGGTATATCCGTTTATAACTGCAATGGTTAAAAAAGCAAATGAAGATGGAGTTAATTTAAAGGTTTGGTCGCCGTTTCGTTCTTATGCTATTCAAAAAATACTTTTTGAAAAACAGGTAGAGCGTGTAGGCGGAGACGAGGATAAGGCGGCAACCGTTGTAGCGAGACCCGGCACCAGCGAGCATAATACAGGCCTTTGCGCCGATTTTAATATGGCGGATGATAAATTTGAAGCTACTGAAATGTATAACTGGATGATGGAAAACGCCGAGGATTACGGTTTTGTTTTAAGATATCCTAAGGATAAAACCGAGATTACAGGAGTTATTTATGAGTCTTGGCATTGGCGTTTTGTGGGTATAAACCGCGCAAAAGAAATGAATAAATTAGGGTTATGCTTAGAAGAATATATTGAGTATTTAGAGGATAAAAATTAAGGGGAAATTATGAAAAAAACAGGATTTGATAACGATAAATATATTAAACTTCAATCTCAAAAAATTAGAGATAGAATAACTCAGTTTGGCGGTAAGCTTTATATGGAGTTTGGCGGCAAACTATTTGATGATTACCATGCGGCAAGAGTTTTGCCTGGCTTTATGCCCGATGCAAAGGTTAAAATGCTTTTGGAACTTAAAGACGAGGCAGAAATTGTAATCGTTATAAATGCTGATGCCATTGAGAAGAATAAGCGCCGAGGCGATTTGGGTATTACTTATGACCTCGATACTTTAAGACTTATAGATGCATTCAGAGAAATAGGTTTATATGTTGGAAGTGTTGTAATTACTTGTTATACAGGTCAACCCTTGGCTCAGGCATTTGAAAAGAGATTAACCTCGCTTGGTATTAAGACTTATAGACATTATCCTATAAAAGATTATCCATCTAATATACCATACATCGTTAGTGAAGAAGGTTTCGGTAAAAACGATTTTATTGAAACTTCAAGAGGCTTGGTTGTTGTAACCGCGCCGGGTCCAGGAAGCGGAAAAATGGCAACCTGCCTTTCTCAGCTTTATCATGAAAACAAAAGAGGAATTAAAGCGGGATATGCTAAGTTTGAGACTTTTCCTATATGGAGTATTCCTCTAAAACATCCTGTTAATATTGCTTATGAGGCGGCAACTGCCGACCTTAATGATGTTAATATGATAGACCCATTCCATTTGGAAGCCTATGGTGAAACCACCGTAAACTATAATCGCGATATCGAGATTTTTCCTGTGCTCAATGCTATGCTTGAAGGTATTTTAGGAAAGTCGCCTTATAATAGTCCTACCGATATGGGCGTTAATATGGCGGGTTTTGCTATTAGTGATGACGAGATAGTGCGCGATGCGGCAAAGCAAGAAATTATCAGAAGATATTTTTCGGCGCTTGTTAATCTCCGTCAGGGTATGGGCGAATCGGGAGATGTTGCTAAAATTGAGCTTTTAATGAAGCAAGCAGGAGTTAGTGTTGAGGATAGGTTAGTGGTTTCTGCGGCGCTTGATAAGGCAGAGAAAACAAAAGCCCCCGCAGTTGCGTTAGAACTTAATGACGGTACTATTATAACCGGTAAAACTTCAAGTCTTTTGGGCGCGTCCTCGTCTTTGCTTTTAAACTGCTTAAAGGTTTTAGCGGGCATACCTGATGAAATAGATTTAATTTCTCCAACCATTATCGAGCCTATTCAGAAGTTGAAGACCGATATTATGGGCAACCATAATCCAAGACTTCATACCGATGAAATATTAATTGCTTTATCTATTTGCGCGGCAACAAGCGATGTTGCAAAAGCGGCACTCGATAATGCATATAAGTTAAAAGGAACAGAGGCTCATTCAACCGTTATTTTATCTCGCGTTGATGAAAATGTTTTCAGAAAGCTTGGAGTTAATATAACCTTTGAGCCAACCTATCAAACCAAAAAACTTTATCATAATTAACAAAATACTGCTTGGTAATTTTAATGCCAAGCAGTATTTTGATTTTTGTGTAGCAACAATCGGAGTTTGCAAATTTATAATAACACAAAAATGTGTCATTGTCAACACAAAATTGTGTTTTGTTGTAAAATGGTGGCAGAGGTGATTTTTATGAACTACTGTTATCAAAGAATTAGAGATTTGCGCGAGGATAATGATAAAACACAAGCGGATATTGCAAAATTGCTCGATGTTCATTTAACCCAGTATAGAAGATGGGAACTAGGCGAAACCGAGATACCTGTTCATAAATTGATAGAGTTATGCGAATTTTATAAGGTGTCTGTGGATTATATTTTAGGTATTAACAATAAAGTATAGTAGGGGACGACCATTTGTACTGTTTTGAAGTTTATTCGCCGACAACACCACCCCCTTAAACGACAAGGGCGTTGCCCTTGACCTTTTAAAAAACAATTTTTATTATGTAGGGTACGGATTTATCCGTACCGAAAACGGAAAGCATAAATAACTTACCTGCAAAAACATTTTACATTTTCGGAATAAAAATCAAATTGGTATACCGTAAGGACGACCATTGGTGTCCGTTGTTTGTTGTATAACAAAAAGCTCTTGATGAATTTCATCAAGAGCTTTTAAAATTTTAAGTTGATTATTCAATAATTTCTTTTCCACCCATATAAGGTCTTAAAGCCTCAGGAATTAAAACAGAATATTTTTCACCGTCAAAACGGAGGTTATTCTCTAAGAAAGCGATAAGCATACGGGGAGGAGCAACAACGGTGTTATTAAGGGTGTGAGCCAAATATTTTTTACCGTCTGCACCCTTTACTCTGATGCCCAAACGGCGAGCCTGAGCATCACCCAGATTAGAGCAGGAGCAAACCTCAAAATATTTTTGTTGCTTCGGACTCCAAGCCTCAACATCATAGGATTTAACCTTTAAGTCTGCAAGGTCGCCTGTGCAACATTCGAGAGTTCTAACAGGAATATCCAAGCTTCTGAAAAGCTCAACCGAATAGCTCCACATTTTGTTAAACCATTCCATACTTTCCTCAGGCTTGCAAATAACTATCATTTCTTGCTTTTCGAATTGGTGAATACGGTAAATACCGCGTTCTTCAATACCGTGAGCGCCTTTTTCCTTGCGGAAGCAAGGTGAATAGCTGGTTAAAGTTAGAGGAAGGGTTTCCTCAGGGGTTATGGTATCAATAAATTTGCCTATCATAGAATGCTCAGAGGTTCCGATAAGATAGAGGTCCTCGCCCTCAATTTTATACATCATAGCATCCATTTCTTCGAAGCTCATAACACCTGTTACAACATTGCTTCTAATCATAAAAGGAGGAATACAATAGGTGAAGCCTTTGTCTATCATAAAGTCGCGCGCATAAGCGGTAACAGCAGAATGAAGTCTTGCAATATCGCCCATAAGATAATAAAAACCTTCGCCTGCAACTCTGCCTGCTGCCTCTTTATCAATACCGTTGAATATTTGCATAATATCGGTATGATAAGGGATTTCAAAATCTACCTTAGTTTTCTCGCCGTATTGCATAACTTCAACATTCTCGCTATCGTCTTTACCTACGGGAACGCTCTCATCAACAATGTTCGGTATCTTCATTTGAATTTCTAAAACCTTTTTAGAAAGCTCGGTTTCTTTTTCTTCTAATGCTTTAAGCTCAGCCGCCTGCTCATTTACGAGCTTTTTCATTTCTTCTGCCTCATCGCGTTTGCCCTGAGCCATTAAGAAACCGATTTGTTTACTAACTTTGTTGCGGTTAGCTCTGAGCTCGTTTGCGCGGTTGTTAGCGGCACATTTTTCACCGTATAATTCAATAATTTCGTCAACTAACGGTAATTTATTATCTTTAAACTTGCGTTTAATGTTTTCTTTAACTATTTCGGGGTTCTCGCATATAAATTTAATATCTAACATTTTAACTCTCCTCAAAGGAAATTTTTACATCAATTTAGTATAGCATAGCAAGGATATTTTGTCAAACTATATCATAAGCTTCAACTATGCCTGTTTTGTGGTAAAAGGAGGGGGTTATTAAAATTGAATAACCTCTGCCGCAGTCGGCAGTCCATTCAACAGGTTTATGCTGAGGAACAGCGGTAGCACCTAAAAGCATCATAATAGCGCCGCCATGCATTATAACTGTCGATTCTGAAATGCCTTTATTCAGCATATCTATAACAATTTCATTAAGACCTAAACAAAGCCTTTTAATAAAATCGGAGTTGCTTTCGCCGTTTGGAGTTGTATCAATTTTGCCTGATGCCCAAGCCGTAAAATCGGGATTGATTTCAAGCTCTGAGGCGGTTTTACCCTCAAAATCGCCAAAATCATATTCCTTTAAATTATCAACAGGAATTATCGGCATATCAGGGTATAGCACCGAAGCGGTTTGGCGGCATCTGAGCAGAGGACTTGAATACACTGCATCAACAAAAGGGTATTCAATATCACTTTTTAAAAGTCTGAGCTCATTTAAACCCTCAGGTGATAGCGGCATATCGGTTTTTGAACCGATATATTGCCCTAAAATATTGGCGTCGGTAGCACCGTGCCTTATAAGATGTATTTTTAATGTTTTCATTCTAAACACTCCAAAAGTTCGGAAATAATAGCGTTTGATACAAGCATACCGTTATTTGTTAGCCTTATTTTATCTTTATCAATTTTCATAAGTCCGTTTTTCTCAAAAATTTTGCATTTTTCCATAAAGCTTTGAGGGAAATCTCCGCTTATTCCGTCAGAAAGTCTTAATCCAAGCATAATGTATTCGTCTTGCTTTCCACCCTCACCGTCAAACTCGGGCTCGTTTCCTTTTATAAAGCCTTTAAGGTCTTTGGGGTAGAAAAAACGCTTGTTATCTATAAACGAATGAGCCGCCGCGCCGATACCTAAATATTCGTAAAGCTTCCAGTATTTAGTGTTGTGGCGGCTTTGAAAACCTGTTTTGCAAAAATTTGATATTTCATAATGCTCATATCCGTTTTGCTCTAAATATTCGCTCATAAACAGATATTGCTCTGAAACCGAATCGTCATCAGGTAAATTCAAGCTTTCTTTTATCTTATGAAAAACAGTTTTTTCTTCGATTTTTAAAATATAAGCCGATATATGCTCAGGCTTTAAGCTTAATAATAAATCAAGACTTTTTTTAAGAGAAGATATATCGGAATCGGGAAGCCCTATCATAATATCGAGCGAAATATTATTGAAGCCTGATTTTCTTGCAAGCTTGACAGAATTTACAGTATCCAAAACAGTATGAGTTCTGCCTAAAACTTTAAGCTCATTATCAATTCCGCTTTGCATACCGATAGAAAGCCTGTTAAATCCTGATTTTTTGGCATACTTTAAAATATCTTTAATATCGCCCGAGGGATTTAACTCTAAGGTTATTTCGCTATCAGGCAGAATGTTAAAGCTCTCGTTTATGGCGTTCATTATTTCTGGCAAACGGTGTGATAAAAGACTCGGAGTTCCGCCGCCGAAATAAATAGTATCAATGGGGCGGTCAAACTTGCCGCCCCATTGTTTTATTGACCTTATTAAAGCATCCTTATAACTATCCAAAAGTTCATCAGTTATAAATGAGGAATAAAAGTCGCAATATTTACATTTTTTAACGCAAAACGGAACATTAATATAAAGACCTGCGTTATTATGCAAGGATTTCACCGGTGCAGCTGCCTGGAACACAAGCGGCATTAGCTTCATCAGTATCAATATGCATAGCAAGAGCATAGCTATCGCTAACACGAGCTATAACATCAGCAAAAACAAGAGCTCTGCCTTCGGTAGAAATCTTAACTTCAACGATTTGTTTGTCAGCAATACCGTATTTAGCGGCATCAGCAGTAGTCATATGTATATGACGTTTAGCAGCAATAACACCCTCAGAAATTTCGATTTCGCCGTTAGGTCCTACGATTTTGCAGGTTCCGCTTTCTTTGATATCGCCTGATTCTCTGATAGGAGCGGTAACACCGATAGAGCGAGCATCTGTTAAGGATAATTCAACCTGAGTATCAGGACGAACAGGACCTAAAATAGAAGCCTTGATAGAGCCCTTAGGACCTACGATAGTAACCTTTTCTTCACAAGCGAATTGACCGGGTTGAGATAAATCTTTTTTGTTTGTTAGCTCATAGCCTTCGCCGAAAAGAACATCGAGGTCTTTTCTGGATACATGAATATGACGAGCTGAAATTTCAACTAAAACTTCCTTTTTCATTTTAAAAAATCTCCTTTTAAATCATATATAATAATATTAACACAAAATTACAGTATTTCAAGTAAAATATTGAAATTATTGCTGTTTTTTTTGTTTTATATTGGAAAGAGGGTTAGCATCAACTGCGTGTTTTATCTGTTTATCGGAAACATGGGTGTAAATCTGGGTTGTACCTAAGTTTGCATGACCTAAAATATCCTGCAAAACGCGAATATCAACATTTCCGTGTTGATACATTAAAGTGGCGGCGGTATGACGAAGCTTGTGGGTTGAATAGCCCATACCTCCGAGTCCCGATTTTTCGAGATAGGTTTTAACAATATGCTGAACGGTTTTATTACTTATTCTTCTATGATTTCGGCTAATAAACAGAGCGTTTTTTTCGGTTATCGGAAGACTATCGTGAGGTCTTACGGCAAGATAATCATTTATTGCATTAATACAAGCCTCGTTTAAATAAACCAGTCGTTCTTTGTTTCCTTTGCCCGTAACCACCATAGTGTTATCGCTTTTTATATCGTTTAAATTTAAAGAGCACAGCTCTGAAAGACGCAACCCGCAGTTCAAAAAGAGGGTTAAAATGCAAAAATCGCGTTTTGCATTGTTTCCTTCAACCGAATTTAAAAGCTCGATAGAATCTTCGAGGGTTAAATGCTTAGGTAAACTTTGTTTAACCTTTGGAGCTTCTAGCATAAGAGCGGGGTTTTGGTCTATTTGATGGGTATTAGCAGAAAGATATTTAAAAAATATTCTAAGGGTTGAGGTTTTTCTGGCTCTCGTTGCTGTATTGTTATCTCGTTCGTTTTTGCAAAACACTAAAAAAGAATAAAGGTCTGAAGTGGTTATGGTTTTAATAAGCTCAATATTAACCGAGCTTATATCAATTTCTTCAAAAGGAGTATCCTTAGGCACCATGCCTCTTTGCATTAGAATATAACGGAAAAAGATTAAAAGGTCGCAATAGTATTCATTAACCGAAAGGGTGGATTTTCCTTTAATAGCTTCGTTATAGGTTAAAAAATCTCTTATAACGGGGGGCGAATTTTGCAAAATTTCACGTTTCATAAATTAAACCTCAAACAAATTTTATCGCATATTAATAATATCACTTTTAAATACAAAAATCAATCTTAATAAATTCTTAAAGATTTATATCCTTTCTTTTTAAAAATTTTTTATGTATAATAGTTATATAAGTCGAAATTAGGGTTGGGGAGGTCGTTTAATATGAACACTATTTTAATTTGCGATGATGAAAAGGATATAGTTAATGCTCTTAAAATCTATCTTGAAGCAGAGGGCTATAATACCGTTTTGGCATATAACGGATTGGAAGCTGTAGAAAAGGTTAGAGAGAATAATATAGAGCTTTGTTTGATGGATATTATGATGCCTTTGTGCGATGGGATAACAGCTATGGCAAAAATCCGCGAATTTTCAAATATTCCTATTATTTTACTAACCGCAAAGAGTGAAAATACCGATAAAATTTTAGGACTTAATGTCGGCGCGGATGATTATGTAACTAAACCGTTTAATCCTGTTGAATTGATGGCACGTGTTCGCTCGCAGTTAAGAAGATATACAAAACTGGGCGGAAGCAAAACCGAAAAGTCCGATAGCTATATAATCGGAAATATAGAACTTAACGATAACTCAAAACAGGTTATGGTTGACGGGGAAATTATAAGCCTGACTCCAACCGAATTTGAAATACTTAAACTTTTAATGCAAAACTCAGGAACGGTTTTATCGCCCTCTGAGATATATCGCAGAGTCTGGAATGACGAGGCTTACGGGGGCGAGGGTACCGTTGCGGTACATATTAGACATATACGCGAAAAAATAGAAATCAACCCCGCCGAACCCCGTTATTTAAAGGTGGTTTGGGCACATGGATATAAAATGGAAAAGGATGGAGCAAAATGAAATTAAGAGAAGTTTTAGGGCTTAAAATAACCGCAGTTGTTTTTTCTTATATTTCGGTTCTTATTTTGGTTATAAGTCTTTTATCGGTAGGTGTTATGGGTTATTATAAGTTTTATTTCAGCAGCGAGAAAATCGTAACCGAAGAAATTTTAACCGATATGGCTGAGAAGGAAAGCTATTATATCCATAATTTTTTAGATGACGGCAGAGAAATAACACATTATTATAAGGATAAAAATATTTATTTTTCTGTTACCGATTTAAAAACAGGCAAGGTTTTAGAAACCAATTATGAAGGTCAGCCTTATATTGCCGAGGCTTCAACCGTTTACGGAGAGTATATTGAAGAAGAATACATAACCGAGGAAGGTTATAATGCGTATAGAGACAAGCTTATTAATGAATACCAGGTTGATGTTTATGTTGCTAAAAATATGACCAAAAGTGATTTGTTCTCAGTAGCTAAAAAAATAATTTCGGTAGGTTATACGCTCAGGTATTATTTGGTGTTTATAGCTCTTATATCGCTTGCGGTGTTTATATATACGGTTTGTTATCTTTTCTGTGCCGCAGGGCATATCAAATTTGGCAAAATCAAACGCAATTTTATAGATAGAATACCGCTGGATATCTTAACCGCTTTGCTAACAGGTATTTTCTTAGCAGTTTTTGCAATTATTATAGAGTATTCTTATAATTTTGATGAAATAGGATTAGCTATGATAATGTTTGTGCCTTGCTCTGCACTCTATTTTGCGGTGCTTGGATATTGTCTTAGCATTGCAACAAGAATAAAAACCAAAACCCTTTTAAAAAATAATATTTCGTATGTCTTTCTGAAAATAATCAAAAAGTATTTAAAAATCATATTTGAAAGATTGTGGTATATTTTTTCTAATTTAGCGTTGGTTTATAAAACTATCATAGCGGTTATAGCTGTTTTCTTTGTTGAATTTTTATTCTGCTTTGTTATAGGATTTATAGTTTCGTTTATATTCTCAGAATATTATCTTACTTATGCGGTTATATTCGGCTTGATTTTAGCTAATGCAGTTGTTTTTTTGCTTGTTTTATATATTGCTGTTATATTGCAGAATATAAAATCGGGCGGAGAAAGAATTGCGAAAGGCGACCTCGACTATAAAATAGACACAAGATTTATGTTTAGCGATTTTAAGAGATTTGCAATGTCGCTTAATAATATCAATGAGGGCTTGCAGTCTGCTATTAATGAGAAAATTAAAAGCGAGCGGTTTAAAACCGAGCTTATAACTAATGTTTCTCACGATATAAAAACACCGTTAACCTCGATAGTTAATTATGTTGATTTACTTAAAAAAGAGGAAATAGAAAGCGAAGAAGCCAAAAAATATATTGATGTTTTAGATAGACAGTCGATAAGACTTAAAAAATTGGTTGAGGATTTAATGGATGCCTCAAAGGTATCAACGGGTAATGTTTCGGTGGAACTCACTAAATGCGATGCAGGAGTTCTTTTAAATCAGGCATTAGCCGAATTTGAGGAAAAACTTAATAAGGCAAGTATTAAAACAGTTGTTGTTATGCCTGAGCAAAGCGTTAAAATCTTAGCCGACGGAAGACATTTATGGCGGGTTTTTGATAATCTGCTTAATAACATCTGCAAATATGCCCTCGAAAACACACGGGCTTATATAGATTTAAAGGTTATAGATAAAAAAGCGGTTATTCTGTTTAGAAATATATCCAGATATGAGCTTAATGTTACGGCAGAGGATTTAATGGAACGCTTTGTAAGGGGCGATACTTCAAGAAACACCGAGGGAAGCGGATTGGGACTGTCAATAGCAAAAAGCTTAGTTGAGCTTCAAAACGGAAATATGGAGCTTTTTATTGACGGAGACCTTTTTAAAGCCGAAATAACTTTTGATATTATAATAGAATAGGTAAAATAAAATGGCTAATAAAAAATATACTCCTCGCCAAAGGGCGAGGAGACGGAAAATTATGATAAGACGAGCGGTTGTTTTATTGTTAACTGTTATTGTAACAATAGGGTTTGTAAGCTCGGTTGTCGGCATAGTGAGTTTCTTTAAAGGCATAGTTTACGACGAGGGGTTCACCCCTGCGCCTTACGGCTCAAATCAGTCGAAAAAGGTGAAACAGGCAAAAGAAACCGAGATACCCGATTTTATAGAAGAGGACCTTATTCAAAAACATTCAACTGCAAGAACTGGTATATTGCTTTCGGATATAAAGTATGTTGTGGTTCATTATGTTGGTAACCCTGATACCTCTGCTCAAAATAACCGCGATTATTTTAATAAGCTGACAACCGATGTCAGCTCGCATTTTGTGGTAGGGCTTGACGGAGAGATTATTCAGTGCGTGCCTTTATATGAAAAATCGGCTGCAAGTAATGAGAGAAATAAGGATTCTATATCCATTGAGGTTTGCCACCCTGACAGTACAGGCAAGTTTAATGAGGAAACATACAAGTCGTTAGTTAAACTAACTGCTTGGCTTTGCAATGAATTTTCACTTGACTATTCTTCTATTTTAAGGCATTATGATATTACAGGGAAACAATGTCCCAAATATTATGTTGAAAATCCTGATGAATGGGATAAATTTTTAGAAGATGTGGAAGAAGTTATGAATGAGTAAGTTGAAAGAAACTTTAACCGAAAAACAAAAGAAAATTATAGCCTTATTATGCTTTTTGAGTTTTCTTATATTTTCGGCGCTTGTTACTTGGTATATCGGCGTTCCGATGATAAAATTCGTTGAACAGCCTGAGCAGTTCAGAATTTGGGTTGATTCTCACGGTTTTTTTGGGAAACTCGCTTTCATAGGTATGGTTGTTTTTCAGGTTTTAATTGCATTTGTTCCGGGTGAGCCTTTGGAAATAGTTGCAGGTTATGCTTTCGGCGCGATAGAGGGTACTTTGCTTTGCGTTATCGGAATAACGATAGGTAGTATGCTAGTTTTTCTGCTTGTTAGAAAATTTGGTGTTAAGTTGGTTGAGGTTTTTTTTAGCCGAGAGAAAATTCGTTCTCTCAGGTTTTTAAAAAGTGAAAAAAGCCGAAAAATTATAACCTTTTTAATATTTTTCTTGCCCGGAACCCCAAAAGATTTAATAACCTATTTTGTTGGGTTAACCGAGATAAAAATGGCAAATTTCTTGTTGCTTGCCTCCTTTGCGAGACTTCCATCTATAATAACCTCAACGGTTGGCGGAGATGCCTTGGGACTTGGAAATTACATTTTTGCGGTAATAGTTTTCGCGGTTGCGATAGTGTTAAGTCTTATAGGCTATATGATTTATACTGTAATAAGCAGAAAACGGAGTAAAAAACGGTAAGGAGTAAGGTTTATGCTGGAAGCAAAAAACTTAGTTAAAATTTATAAGCCTAAACGGGGAGTGCCTGTTAAAGCACTTGATAATGTAAACATTAAATTTGCTGATAAAGGTATGGTTTTTCTGCTTGGAAAATCAGGTAGCGGAAAATCAACTCTTCTTAATGTTTTGGGCGGTTTAGATAGGCTTAATTCGGGAGAAATTATCATTAAAGAAGTTTCTTCTAAGAGCTTTCGTCAAAAGCATTTTGATTCATACCGCAATACATATCTGGGCTTTATTTTCCAAGAGTATAATATTTTAGATGAGTTTACGGTTGGAGCTAATATCGCTTTGGCTATCGAGCTTCAAGGCAGAAAAGCATCAAGCAAAGAAATATCCGAAATATTAGAAAAGGTAGACCTTAAAGGCTATGGCGCGAGAAAACCGAATGAGCTTTCGGGCGGTCAGAAGCAGAGGGTTGCAATAGCGAGAGCACTTGTTAAAAATCCCCAGATTATTATGGCGGATGAGCCAACAGGAGCACTTGATTCTAACACGGGAAGACAGGTTTTGCAAACCTTAAAAGAGCTATCAAAGGATAAGCTTGTTATCGTGGTTTCTCATGACCGCGAGTTTGCTGAAAACTATGCCGATAGAATTATTGAGCTTGCCGACGGTAAGGTTATAAGCGATATTGAACGCGCAAAACCGGACGATGAAAAAGAAACCGAGAATAGAAAGCTTAACTTTGAGGGAAACTCGGTAGAAATAGCATCTGATTACCGTCTGACCGAGGAAGACAGAATTGCTATAAATGATTATTTAGAAAAGCTTAAAAGCGGAAGCTTGAAATTAAATATTGCGTCTGCTTCTTGCAGTAGCAAAAATTTTAAAAAGACCGATGAAGCAAAAATCAGTTTTGAAAACCAAGAACCTTTTAAGCTTATAAAATCAAAATTACCGATTAAAAGTGCCTTTAAAATCGGCGCGAGCGGTCTTAAACATAAGAAAATAAGACTAGTTGTTACTATTTTGCTTTGCTGTGTTTCTTTTGGACTTTTCGGTCTTGCTGATACCTTTGGCTCTTATAATCTTGTTGAAACCTGTACTAATTCTTTGGCAGATAGCGGTGTTAAATATATTGCAACTGCAAAGTCGAAGAAGGTGAAATCTGCTTCTTCATTTTATTGGAATGACGGAGGTTATTCGCTTTCAAATGAGGATTTGGCTCAAATAGAAAAAAAGACCAATATTAAAATGCATGGGGTTTATGAACCGTTAGAAGCTTCGCTTGATCTTCATAATAATATAGACACGGAAAAATTAGATACCGAAACAGGATTTAGCATTTATAAAACGAGTTTTGAGGGCTTTGCTCAAATAAATGATGAAATAATGAAAGAAATGGGTTTTGAGATTTTATCGGGTGTTATGCCTGATGGAAGCAAAAACGAAATTGCAATTAGCGAGCTTGCTTTTGAAACCTTTAAAAGATGCGGATATACCGATGGTGTTTTATATAAGGATAAAAACGGTGAATATTCGCTTAAATATACCGAAATAAAAATGTTTACCGACCTTATAGGAAAAACTGTTGTTTTGGATTCTGAAAAATATACTATAACCGCTATAATTAACACAGGTTTTGATATTGAGCGTTATATGCCGTTAATTAAAAAAAAGGATTATAATTCTAATTCGGATGCACTTTTAAATATAGTTCTTTCAGCGGAATTTAACAATGCAACCGAGTATGCTTATACGGGTTTAATTATGGTTGGAGACGGTTTTATAGAGCGTCTTATTGAAAAGCGTCCTCCTATGGCTTATATGTCTGAAGGTTATCTTTACTTTATGAATGAAGATAAACTGCATATAGATATATCTGCTAACTATATGGCTAAATTAGAAGATGTTAAAAATGAAAAAATCATTTGGATAGACGGCGAGAAAACGAGTCTCGGTGAAAAAGAAATAATAGTAACCTCTGATGTTATAAACGCTTGGGATGAAGAAAAAACCGAAACTTCGGAATCTTATCCTAAAATTTTAAAGGGCAAAGAGCTAACCGCAACCTTTGATAAGTTTGTTGACGATAAAATTACTATCGAAGACGGATATAAGGTGGTTGGTATTATTGAGGTTGAGGAAGAAACCGAAGAAACAGATGAAGTTATACCCGAAAAGCCAGAGGAAAAAGTGCAAGAAAAATCCAAACTGAAATACACTTTAATTTGCAATGAAAAATTATATAATCAGTTCACAGAGGGTAAGGACAATTATTATAGCTTCTGTGTTGGCTCTGCTCCAACCGATAAAAAAGAGCTCAAAAAGGCTGTTAGCTTCTTCTATAATGAAGATACGAGTGTTCGCTATCCGATACAAAATTCGGTAACCTTTGAACTTGATTCTTTAAACGAAATCTTAAAAACACTTTCAAAGGTCTTCCTTTATATCGGCTTAGGGTTTGCAATATTTGCGGCTTTGATGCTTGCTAATTTTATAAGCACAAGTATTTCCTATAAAAAGCAGGAAATAGGCATTTTAAGGGCTATTGGTTCAAGAAGCAACGATGTATTCAGAATTTTCTTCTCGGAAAGCTTTATTATAGCTATGATAAACTTTGTATTATCTGCGGTAGGGGTATTTATTGCAACCTATTTTATAAACGGCTTTTTCAGGAACAATTTAGGAATACTTATAACCGTTTTAACCTTTGATTTAAGGCAGATTTTATTATTGCTTGGTGTGAGTCTTATTGTTGCTTTTGTTGCAAGCTATATACCTGTTAAGAAAATAGCATCTAAACGACCTATTGATGCTATTAGAGACCGATAATAAAATGCTTGACAATATTAAGTTTCGGTGGTATAATCCTTTTATAAATGCGTTGAAGGAATTATTATCTTGCAAGGCGTCTGTTTTAGAGAGTCGGTGGTTGGTGAAAACCGATACGGTGCGGCAGGTTAAGTCTCATTCCTGAGCAGAATGGCTGAAATTTCAGTAAGCTGTTACGGAAATGCCCCGTTATCTTAGCATCGAGCT
Organism: Clostridia bacterium; assembly: GCA_017537365.1. Classification (GTDB taxonomy): domain Bacteria; phylum Bacillota; class Clostridia; order Oscillospirales; family Acutalibacteraceae; genus UBA737. Next base: position 72,634 of record JAFYKZ010000010.1, on the reverse strand, counting down.
TGTTGGAGCTTATCTGAGCGACCGTGTTTTATCGGTAATCAGGGTGGTACCGCGAATGTATTTTCGTCCCTGAGATTGTGTTTTTGCAATCTCAGGGCTTTTTTGTATTCAAGCTCATTTGATTATAAATGCTTTGTTTAACCGAAAGGAAAATGAAAAATGAAAAAAATTAACATTGTTGACAGAACACTTTGCACCGCCTCTTCTTTAAGCTTTAAGGAGCGTATTGAAATCGCGCGTTTACTCGAAAGGCTAAATGTTAATTCTATTGAGCTTCCCGAAATTAAAAATGTTAAGTCTGATACCTTGCTTATAAGAACAATAGCTTCTTTTGTTAAAAAGAGTATTCTTTCTGTAAATGCAGGATATACGGCAGATAGCTTGAAGCTTGCAATTTCTGCTTTAAATAATGCTGAAAATCCTGAAATCAGGGTAGAGCTTCCTGTAAGCCCTGTTGGTATGGAATATATTTGCCATAAAAAAGCTCCTGCTATGTTAGAACTTATAGAAAAGCTTGTATCAACTGCAAAGAATAATGGCTTTAAGGTTCAGTTTTCGGCTACCGATGCAACAAGAGCGGAAGAGGGCTTTTTAATAGATGCTATTAATACTGCCGTTAACGCAGGTGCTTGCAGTGTTACAGTATGCGATACTGCCGCTGAAATGCTTCCTGATGAATTTGCAAGCTTTATTTTAAATATCAGAGAAAAAATAGAAAATAAAAATGTTAGCCTTGGAGTTTGCGTTGATAATAAAAATTCTATGGCTAATGCAACCTCCGCTTTGGCTGTTAAAGCTTGTGCTGATAGTGTTGTAACCGCGGTTGCAGGAGATATAACCGACCTTGAAGCGTTTGCAGTATTTATTAAAAACTGCGGAAATTCCTGCGATATAAAATGTGATATTAAGCATACCGAAACCGGAAGAATTATAAATCAGATTAAGCGTATAGTTTCTAATGAAAGTTATAAAGAAACTGCCGTTAAATCGGAAGAAAATTCGGTTGTTGTTTTTGATGCTAATGATAATAGAGAAACTCTTGAATCGGCAGTTGTTTCCTTGGGATATGATTTATCCGAGGAAGATATGGCAAAGGTTTATGAGGAATTTTTAAGAATTGCCGCTAAAAAGCGAGTAAGCGCAAAAGAGCTAGACGCAATAATAGCATCGGTTGCTTTGCAGGTTCCCCCTACCTATAAGCTTGTAAGCTATGTTATAAATAACGGAAATATTATTTCTTCCTCTGCTCAAATCAGACTTTCAAAGGGCGATGAGGAGCTTGAAGGTATCTGTATTGGAGACGGTCCTGTTGATGCCGCTTTCAGAGCTATTGAGCAAATAATTGGTAGACATTATGAGCTTGATGATTTCCAGATTCAAACCGTTACCGAGGGTAAAGATTCTATGGGTAGCGCTGTTGTAAAGCTTAGAGAAGATGGTAAACTCTATTCAGGAACAGGTATTTCTACCGATATTTTGGGCGCCAGTATAAAGGCTTATATAAACGCGCTTAATAAAATAGTTTATGAGGAGGAGAATGCATAATGAAGTTATCCTTTTCAACTAAGGGTTGGCATAACAGCAGTTTTGAAGAATTTTGTGCCACCGCTGTGGATTTAAAATTTGAAGGAATTGAGCTTCATAATATCCATAACCGCCTTTTTACTGATAAGGATGGCGCGTTTCATGATTATACAGCCGCTCAAACCCTTAGAAAATTATATGAATTAAAGCTTTCTATTCCTTGCGTTGATTCTATTTGTGATTGCGCAAAACCTGAAGAGTATGGCGATACTATTCAGGAAATTAAGGCTTGTATGAATATTGCTAAAAACCTTAAAATCCCCGCAGTGAGAATCAGGGCGAAAGCGAATGAAAATACCGAAAAAGCATTTGAAAATATTAAAAATATAATCGAAACAGTTATTTCTGAGGCAGAATCAAACGGCATAACCTTGCTCGTTGAAACCTCAGGTATTTTCTGTGATACTGCTTTATTGTTAGAGCTTTTAAACACCTTTGCTTGCGACAATTTAGCGGCTTTATGGGATATGACTTCGACCTACTTTATAGGTCATGAATCTGCCGAAACAACCATTAAAAATCTGGGCGCTTATGTTAAGCATGTTCATATTAAGGATGCTGAGGAAAAAGACGGTAATATTGAATTTTGCCTGATGGGCGAGGGAAGTATGCCTGTTAAGGATATGATGTTAGCCTTGCGCTCGGTAAATTACGATGGCTTTGTGTCTCTCGAATGGCATCCCGAATGGTGCGCTGAGCTTGATGATATGGAGATTATTTTCTCGCAGTTCGTAAACTATATGAAGCAGTTCGGCGATACCTCTAAAAATGAAAAAGCGCTTTATTATAACCGCGCTCATACAGGTAAATATGTTTGGGAAAAGGATTTGCTTATAGATGCAACCTTTTCTGATGTGTTAGACCGAATGGTTGAGGAATTTCCTGACCAATATGCTTTTAAATATACAACTCTTGATTATACACGTACTTACAGCGAGTTCAGAGACGATGTTGATACCTTTGCCCGCAGTTTGATTTCTATGGGCGTAAAGGCAGGAACTCATGTTGCTGTTTGGGCTTCAAACGTTCCGCAATGGTATATAGCGTTCTGGGCAACCGTTAAAATCGGTGCGGTTTTGGTAACGGTTAACACCGCTTATAAAATCCACGAAATTGAGTATCTTTTAAAGCAGTCTGATACCCATACTCTTATTATGACCGAGGGTAATAAGGAGATAGTTTACGGTGATATAATAGCCGAGCTTTGCCCTGAGCTTTCTAAGCTTAAATCAGGCAAACCGCTTCATGCTAAACGCTTGCCGATGCTCAGAAACTGTGTAACAGTAGGATTTAAGCAGGCAGGCTGTCTCACATGGGAGGAAGCGGTAGACAGAGCCGAAAGAGTGCCTTTGAGCGAGGTTTACAGATTAGCGGCCTTGGTTGATAAAGACGATGTTTGCAATATGCAGTATACCTCAGGAACAACAGGTTTCCCGAAAGGTGTTATGCTTACTCATTATAATGTTGTTAACAACGGAAAATATATCGGCGACCATATGGAGCTTTCAACTGCGGACAGAATGATGATTCAGGTACCTATGTTCCATTGTTTTGGTATGGTGCTTTCGATGACTGCGTCTATGACTCATGGAACAACTATGTATCCGCTTCCGTATTTCTCTCCGAAGCCTGCTTTGGCTTGCGTTCATAATGAGCATATAACCGCCTTTAACGGCGTGCCGACTATGTTTATAGCTATGATGAATCACCCCGATTTCGCAAAAACCGATTTCTCTTATGTCAGGGTTGGTATTATGGCAGGCTCTAACTGTCCGGCAGACCTTATGAAAAAGGCTACCGAGGTTATGAATATGAAGGAAATCGTTTCGGTTTACGGTCAAACCGAGGCAAGCCCCGGATGCACTATGAGTAGTTATTATGATAATATTGATGTTAGAACCGAAACTGTTGGCTCTGCGTTTGCAAATGTTGAGTGTAAGGTTATCGACCCTGAAACAGGTCTTGATTTGCCTGACGGTGAAAACGGCGAATTTGTAGCTCGCGGATATAACATTATGAAGGGTTATTATAAAATGCCCACTGCTACTGCCGAAACCATTGATAAAGACGGTTGGCTTCATACAGGCGACTTGGCTTGCCGCGATGCTGACGGTAACTACCGCATAACAGGCAGACTTAAAGATATGATTATTCGCGGCGGCGAAAATATCTATCCTAAGGAAATAGAGGAATTTATTTATACTTGCGATAAGGTTAGCGATGTTCAGGTTATAGGTGTTCCCGATAAGCAATACGGCGAGGAAATTATGGCTTGTATTATTCTTAAAAAGGGAGAAACTATGACCGAGGAAGAAATGAAGTCTTATATCGCTTCTCATATGGCAAGACATAAGGTGCCGCGTTATATTGATTTCGTTGATAAATTCCCGATGAATGCGGCAGGTAAAATTTTGAAATATAAAATGCGCGAGGATGCGGCGAAAAAGTTAGGAATTGAAGTTTAATGATAAACGGATATTATGTTATAGATTCTCATTGCCATATTTATCCCGAAAAAATTGCCTCTAAGGCGGTTATGGGAACCGATAGATTTTATGATGAAAAATCAGTAGGCGAGGGAACAGTAAATGATTTGCTTGATAGAGGAGAAAAAGCAGGGGTTGACTTTTTTATAGTTCAATCGGTTGCAACAACTCCTCATCAGGTTAAAAGCATAAATGAATTTATTGCAGAAAGTGTGAAAAATAATCCCGAAAAGCTTTTGGGACTCGGAACTCTCCATCCCGATAGCGAGGATATTAAGGGAGATATTGAACATTTGATAGAGTTGGGGTTAAAGGGAGTAAAGCTTCACCCCGATATTCAAGCTTTTAAAATTGATGATTACAGGCTTCTTAAAATATATGAGCTTTGCGAGAAAAAAGGTTTACCTGTTTTAATGCATACAGGTGATAACCGATACGATTATTCTAACCCTAACAGACTTTTGCCGATTTTAGAAACCTATAAAAATTTAACCGTTATAGGCGCGCATTTGGGCGGTTGGTCTATATGGGAGGAAGCTTGCGAAAAATATAAAGGTATAGAGAACTTTTATGTTGACTGTTCTTCAAGCTTTAATTATATAGACCGTGAAACTGCAAAACGGATTATAAGAGCTTATGGTGCTGATAAAGTTCTTTTTGCAACCGATTATCCTATGTGGGACCATAAGAAAGAACTAGAATATTTTTTCTCGCTTGAACTTGACGAAAGCGAAAATATGAGTATACTAAATATAAATGCTAAGAAAGTTTTTGGAGTGAAATAAATGAAAAACTATAAAATAGATACTAAATGTGTTCAAGGCGGTTATACCCCCGGAAACGGCGAGCCCCGTCAAATCCCGATTGTTCAGAGCACAACCTTTAAGTATGCAACCAGTGAAGATATGGGTAAGCTTTTTGATTTAGAGGCGAGCGGTTATTTCTATACCCGTCTTCAAAACCCAACTAACGATAGTGTTGCTGCAAAAATCTGCGAGCTTGAAGGCGGTACAGCCGCAATGCTAACCTCTTCTGGTCAGGCGGCTTCTTTCTTCTCGGTGTTTAATATTGCTTCAAACGGCGACCATGTTGTTTGTTCTTCTGCAATTTATGGCGGAACTTATAATCTCTTTGCGGTTACAATGAAGAGAATGGGTGTTGAATTCACCTTTGTTTCACCCGATTGCTCTGATGAAGAATTAAATGCGGCATTTAAGGAAAATACAAAGGCGGTATTCGGTGAAACTATCGCAAACCCCGCTCTTGCTGTTTTGGATATTGAGCGTTTTGCAAAAGCGGCTCATAATCACGGTGTTCCGCTAATTATTGATAATACCTTTGCAACACCTGTGAACTGCCGTCCATTTGAATGGGGCGCAGATATAGTTATTCATTCAACAACAAAATATATGGATGGACACGGCGCAGGCGTTGGCGGATGTATTGTTGATTCGGGTAAATTTGATTGGACAAAATATCCCGATAAATTCCCGGGACTTTGCACTCCTGATGATAGTTATCACGGTGTTACCTATACCGAGCGTTTTGGATTAGAGGGTGCTTTTATAACCAAGGCAACTGCTCAGCTTATGCGTGATTTGGGCTCAATTCAGTCTCCGCAAAATGCATTTCTTTTAAATCTTGGCTTAGAGAGCCTTCATTTAAGAATGAGAAAGCATTGCGAAAACGGTCTTGCAGTTGCAAAAGCATTAAAAGAGGATGACCGTATTGCTTGGGTTATCTATCCTAGCTTAGAGGGTGATAAATATTATGAGTTAGCTCAGAAATATTTACCAAACGGCTCTTGTGGTGTTGTTTCTTTTGGTGTTAAGGGCGGCAGAAAGGCTGCTGAGGCATTTATGAAGGAGCTTAAAATGGCAGCTATAGAAACTCATGTTGCTGATGCGAGAAGCTGTTGCTTGCATCCTGCAAATGCAACCCACCGTCAAATGAATGACGAAGAGCTTGCGGCTTGCGGAATTTCTCCTGATTTAATCCGTTTCTCTTGCGGTATTGAGGATGCAGATGATTTAATTGCCGATATTAAGCAGGCACTTGATAAGGTTAATTTCTAAATAACATTAAAATCCCCTTTACAAAAAGGGGATTTTGGTTTATTATAAATGTATATTTTAAGAAAAGGTAGGTAAAAAAATGCCTATTAAAATCCCTAATGATTTACCGGCAGTAAAAACTTTAAACGATGAGAATATATTTGTTATGACCGAAACCAGAGCCATAACTCAGGATATTCGTCCTTTAAAAATATTGCTTTTAAATTTAATGCCTAAAAAGATTGAAACCGAAACTCAGCTATCGAGGCTTCTCGGCAACTCTCCTTTGCAGGTTGATTTAGAATTTATTCATACTAAAAGCCATAAATCAAAAAACACTTCGGCAGAGCATCTTTTTACATTTTATAAAACCTTTGATGATGTTAAAGACCGCACTTTTGACGGTATGATTATAACAGGCGCTCCTGTTGAGCAAATGGAATTTGAAGAGGTTGAATATTGGGAAGAACTTTGCGAGATAATGGAGTGGACTAAAACTCATGTTCATAGCACTTTTCATATTTGTTGGGGCGCTCAGGCAGGGCTTTATTATCATTACGGTATAAAAAAATATCCGCTTGAAAGCAAGCTTTTCGGAGTTTTTCCTCATACGGTTGATTATAAAAAATCCATTCTTTTCAGAGGCTTTGATGATGTGTTTATGGTGCCTCAATCAAGGCATACAACCGTTAAAGCAGAGGATATTAAGCTTGTGAAAGAGCTTAAAATTTTGTCTTCCTCAAAAGAGGGCGGGGTTTATGCTGTTTCAACTAAAAAAGGCAAACAAATTTTTATAACAGGCCATTCTGAATATGATAGAGATACTTTGGCAAATGAATATTTCAGAGATGTTAATGAAAATAAACCGATAACAATACCTAAGAATTATTTTCCCGATGATAACCCCAAGAAAACTCCTGTGGTTTCTTGGCGCTCTCATGCTAATTTGCTCTATTCAAACTGGCTTAATTATTTTGTTTATCAAACAACACCATACGATATCAATAAAATACAGTAAAATTCAGGGATGTTCTATTTAGTAGAGCATCCCTCTTTTCACATTAATAAAGATTTTTTCATAGTATGGAAAGAAAAAATCTGTTAAACTTTGATTATTTTGGAAGCTAATCGGCAACAATATAGTTACAAGTTTAGTTTTGAGAGTGTGAAATAGTAATGAATATAAAACGCGGTGAAATTTACTACGCAGATTTAAGTCCTGTAGTCGGCTCTGAACAAGGCGGAGTCAGACCGGTACTTATAATACAAAATAATGTCGGCAATCGTTATAGCCCTACAGTTATAGCGGCGGCAATAACAAGTCAACGCGATAAAACCAAGCTACCAACGCATATTTCGGTTGAAGCGAGCGATTGCGGACTTGCAAAAGACTCGATAGTTTTGCTCGAACAGGTGAGAACCATAGATAAGCAGAGACTTAAAGAAAAAATGGGAACGCTTGACGGTGCTTCAATGGGTATGGTTGATAAAGCACTTAGTGTGAGTTTTGGATTGGGATAGTATATTAAATGACACCTTCAAATATAGAGGGTGTCATTTTTACTTATAATAAAGTTCAAAAAAAGTTAAAAAATTGTCAAAATAACTATTGATTTTCATATTAAATAGGAGTAAAATTTATTGGTAATAAAATAGCTTCAAGGTGAAAAATATGCAAATTTTAATGTGTTTATCAGTAGCTCTTTTTGGCGGACTAATGCTATCGCGATTAGCTAAGCTTTTAAAACTGCCTGCTGTAACCGCTTATTTGGTTGCAGGAATTTTAGTAGGTCCTTATCTTTTAGGAGCTTTCAATCTTTCGGGACTAGGGTTTACAAACTTTAAGGAAATTGAAAATTTAGGTATAATTTCTGATGTGGCGCTTGGCTTTATCGCTTTTTCAATCGGCAACGAATTTCGTTTGGCTCAGCTTAAAAAAATCGGAAAACAAGCAACCGTAATAGGTATTATTCAAGCGGTTTTTACAACAATTATAGTTGACGCCGCTTTAATAGGGCTTCATTTTATTATCCCTGATAAATTACCTTTGCCTTCGGCTATAATTTTGGGTGCAGTTGCATCTGCAACCGCGCCTGCGGCTACTTTAATGGTAGTTCGCCAGTATAAAGCAAAAGGTCCTTTAACCGATATTTTGCTTCCGATTGTAGCTCTTGACGATGCGGTAGGTCTTGTGTTGTTCGCAGTATCCTTTGGTGTTGCAAAGGCAATGATTTCGGGCAAGGTTGATTTGATTTCGGTTATTTTAGAGCCTGTGTTAGAGGTTGTGTTATCCTTAGGCTTAGGCTTTGTTATGGGGCTTTTATTCAGCTTTTTCGAAAGATTTTTCCATTCCCGTTCAAAGCGACTAGCAATGAGTGTAACCTTCGTGCTTTTAACCGTTGCGCTATCAATGCTTGAATTCAAAGTATTTGGTATACATATTGCATTTTCTTCACTTTTAGTTTGCATGATGTTGGGCACAGTTTTTTGCAATATCTGCGATTTCTCGGAAGAACTTATGGATAGAATAGACCGTTGGACTGCGCCGATTTTTATTCTTTTCTTTGTTTTAAGCGGTGCAGAATTAAAGCTTTCGTTGTTTAAAGACCCGATAATTGTGCTGATAGGCGGAGTATATATTATTTCTCGTTGTATAGGTAAGTATTTCGGTGCATTTACAAGCTCTTCTGCTGTTAAATGCGATAAAAATATCGTTAAATATCTAGGTGTAACCCTTTTCCCTCAAGCAGGAGTTGCTCTCGGTATGGCCATGAAGGCAGAAGCGTTGGGTGAGCTTGGAACGGTTGTTGCTAACATAACCTTGTTCTCGGTATTGGTTTATGAATTAGTGGGTCCTTATCTCACTAAAATTTCGTTGCTTAAAGCAGGTGAAATTAAACCTGATGGCAAAACTAGTGCAAGAAAGATGGAAAACTTAGCGCAAAAAGCTTAAAATTTAATCTAATTTATAGATTAATGTTGTAAATTTTATAATTTGGTGTTAAACTGTATAGGTATTAATATTGATATCTATACAGTTTTTTTAAATTGTGGAGGATTTAAATGAATATTATTGTTGTGGGTTGCGGCAAGATAGGTTTAACGATTCTTTCTAATTTAGTAGCAGAGGGCCATAATGTTATGGCGGTTGATACTAATCCTGAGGTTATTGAGGAAACCAATAATATTTATGATGTTATGGGTGTTTGCAGTAACGGTGCAGATTGCGAAACCTTAGAGGAAGCAGGGGTAAGCAAAGCTGATTTGGTGGTTGCTTGCACTAATTCTGATGAGGTTAATATGCTTAGCTGTTATATTGCAAAGCGTATGGGTGCGAAATATACTATAGCGCGCATCAGAAACCCTGAATATAACGATAACAGTCTTATATTTATGCGTAAGCAATTGGATATTTCTATTGCTATAAATCCTGAGCTTTTGGCGGCGCGCGAGCTATTTAATATATTGAAATTGCCTTCTGCCGATAAAATTGAAACATTTTCAGGAAGAAATTTTGAAGTTATAGAATTTAAGCTCAGAGCAGATTCATTGCTTGACGGTGTTAAAATATCAGACCTTAGAAATAAATTTAAAGCAAAAGTGCTTATTTGCGCCGTTAAAAGAGGGGACGAGGCATATATTCCTGACGGTGAATTTGTTTTAAAAAGCGGAGACAGGATAGGTCTTAGCGCTAAGCATACCGAAATCACTAAATTTATAAAAGAGCTTGGTGTAGGTCAAAAGAAAGCGCGTAATATTATGATACTCGGCGGAGGCAGAATTGCATATTATCTTGCAAAAATGCTTATCAATGCCGGAATTTCTATAACGATTATAGAACGCGACCGTGAGGTTTGCGAGGAACTTTGCGAGGCATTACCTAAGGCAGTTATTATTAATGGAGATGGAGCCGAACAGGAGATTTTATTAGAAGAAGGTCTTTTATCGGTTGATGCCTTTGTAAGTCTTACGGGTATGGACGAAGAAAATATTTTGGTTTCTGCTTTTGCTCAGTCTAAAAATGTTCCAAAGGTTATAACAAAGGTCAACCGAGAAGAACTCATATCTCTTGCAGACCATTGGGGATTAGACTGTATTGTAACCCCTAAAAAAACAGTTGCCGATTCGGTTGTTAAATATGCTAGAGCGCTCGAAAACTCGGCGGGAAGCAGTATGGAAACCCTTTATAAGCTTATGGATGATAAGGTTGAGGCTTTGGAATTTAAGGTTAAGGCAGATTTTCCAATGCTTAAAGTACCTTTTAAAGAGCTTAAACTTAAAAAGAATGTGCTAATAGCAGGTATTATGAGAGATAGAGAATCAATAATTCCTGCAGGTGATGATATGCTTTTGGCAGGGGATAGAGTTATAATTTTAGCCGCTAATCAGCGTATAAATACTTTAAGTGATATACTTAAATGAGGTAATATAAATGAACAGAAGAATGGTTTTTTATATGCTCGGCAAAATTATGTTGCTTGAATCAGTTCTTTTGATTTTGCCTTTTGTGTGCGGTTTGATTTATAGAGATACTGCTATCGAATTTGCATATACTATTGCGATTTCTGCCTTTTCAGGCGGGTTATTAACCCTAATAAGCAGACCCAGAGAAAAAACAATTTTTGCTCGCGAGGGTTTTGCTATTGTAGCGCTTGCTTGGATAGCAATGTCTGCTATCGGCGCATTGCCGTTTGTATTTAGCGGTGTTTTGCCAAATTATACTGAGGCATTTTTCGAAACTGTCAGCGGTTTTACAACAACGGGCGCTTCTGTTATAAAGGATGTTGAGGTTGTTCCTTATAGTATCCATTTGTGGCGAAGCTTTACCCATTGGGTTGGCGGTATGGGAGTTTTGGTGCTCGTTATGGCGATAGTTCCTAATGATACAGGGCGTTCTATGCATATAATGAGAGCGGAGATGCCTGGTCCTATTATTGGAAAATTGGTTCCGAGAATAACAACAACGGCAAAAATACTTTATCTTATTTATGTGTTTATGACACTAATTGAAATGGTGTTGCTTTTAATAGGCGGTATGCCTTTGTTTGATAGCGTTTTCCACGCTTTCGGTACTGCGGGTACGGGCGGTTTCGGTATGAAATCAGATGGACTTGCAGGATATTCGCCGTTTTGCCAATGGGTTATTGCTATATTTATGGTTCTTTTTGGTATAAACTTTAATATTTATTATTTAATGCTTATGCGTAAATTTAAGTCGATATTTAAAAGCGAAGAAATGTGGACTTATTTTGGAATAGTAGCAGTTTCGATAGGAGTTATAACTGCATATATTTATCCTAGATTTGATAATCTTGCCGATGCATTCAGAAGTTCTTCTTTTCAGGTGGCATCAATTATTTCAACAACAGGATTTACAACGGCAGACTTTAACCTATGGCCTTCGGCAGCAAAAGCGGTTTTATTATTAATTATGTTTATAGGAGCTTGCGCAGGTTCAACTGCGGGTGGCATTAAGGTCTCTCGCGTTATAATTCTATATAAGCAAATTAAGGCAAATTTAAGGCAAATGATTCATACCCGTTCTATTTCTTCGGTTAAATTCGAGGGTAAAACGGTTGATTCGGCTACTGTTATAAATGTAACCTCATATTTATGTCTATATTGTCTTTGTTTTATAGTTATCTTTTTCAGTATAAGTATAATAGATAACTTTTCAATAGAAACCAATGTTTCGGCGGCAGCAGCTTGCTTTAATAATATAGGTCCCGGCTTTGATAAGATAGGTCCTGCAAGTAATTATTCTTGTTATTCGGAAATTTCAAAATGGATTCTATCGGCTGCTATGCTTTTAGGCAGACTTGAAATTTTACCTATGATTTTGCTTTTTGCTCCATCGGCTTGGATAAAGATTAAAAAGATAAAAAAGAAAAGAAGAATATAATGAAAACTATTTGCGAAAATTGTTCCAACTATATTTATGATGATGAATCTGAAAGCTATTGCTGTGATGCAATGCTTGATGAGGACGAAATGTATCGCTTTTTAAAGGGTGATAATAAATCTTGTCCGTATTTCAGCTTTTATGATGAATATAGTATTGTCAGAAAACAAAATTAGAGGTGTTTTATGTATTACGCGTATGTTGTGCTCAGCGCAGTTATTGTTCTGGTTCTTAATAACTTTTTCGATATTTTAAAGCAAAGCTATTCATGGTGGCTTGTGCCGTTAATGTTGGTTGGTTTTTTCTTGGTATTTATGGTGCTTCATTTTGCTTTGTTTGTAAGTATGATAGTTTTTACAGATACTAAAAAAGAGCCTCGCGAGAATACGAAGTTCTTTCGCTATATGGCAAAAATAACCTTGCCGATTATAGCGGGTGCGGCGAGAGTTAAAATAGTAAGCGAAGGGGTAGAAAAGCTTCCGCAAGATACCGAAATGCTCTTTGTTTGCAATCATCAGCATAATTTTGACCCTGCGGTTATGCTAATGGTATTCCCTGATTCCAGAATCGGATTTATTGGTAAAAAGGAAATTTATAAAGAAATGCCTTTTATAGGCAAGGCAATGCATAATTTAAACTCTTTTCCAATTGACAGGGAAAACGACCGCGAGGCGGCAAAGACTATAATAAAAGCTATCAAAACTATTAAAAATAAGGTTGCTTCAATAGCGCTTTTCCCTGAAGGGTATACAAATTATAACGATGATACCTTGTTACCGTTTAGAAACGGAAGCTTTAAAATAGCAACCAAAACTCAGGTGCCTATTGCGGTTTGCGCGATTAATAATACAAAGAGTATTGTTAAAAACGCGTTCAGAAGAACAACCAGAATAGAGTTCAGACTTTTGGAGGTTATTTATCCCGAGCAATACGAGGGGATGTCCACAGTAGAAATCGGGGATATGATACATAAGATTATGCAAGAGGGCGTAACTGAGCTTAAAAAACTTAAATATTAAACAAAACGGAGATGCATTGCATCTCCGTTTTCTATTTGGATTTAATTTACTTCGTTATTTGAGCTAACGGTTATTTTTGCGCTGTATAATTTACCGTCTCGGTAAACCTTTAATTTAACTGTTTGACCGGGAACACAATCTCTAACTGCATCTTCGAGCTTAGTATATTCCTTTATTTCAACACCGTTAAATTCGGTTATAATATCGCCCTTTAAAAGTCCCGCTTCCTTAGCCGGACTATTCTCAGCAACTGTAAGAACAACCGCGCCTGCGGGATAACCGTAATATTCAAGCACCTCGGCAGTGTATTTTTCGCTTATTGAAATTCCGATATAAGGTTCGGGTGAGTTTTCTTTTGAAATAATGTTATCGCAGTTTTTTTTAACCGTATTAGAGGGGATTGCAAAACCCATACCCTCAAATTCTTCTGCTACTATTTTAGAACTGTTTATACCAACGAGGCGTCCCTTTGAGTTAACTAATGCACCACCTGAGTTTCCGGGGTTTATTGCGGCATCGGTTTGAATAAGTTTAATATCGCTGTCAGAAGAAACAACGCGGTTGAGTCCGCTTATAACGCCATAGGTAACGCTATCCATAAATTCAAGTCCACCGGGACTTCCAACCGTTATCACATATTGACCAACTTTAAGCGAGTCGGAATCGGCAAATTCGATTGGAGTAAGATTTTTTGCATTTATTTTAAGAACGGCTAGGTCGGAAGAAATATTATAGCCAACAAGTGTTGCGCTGTATGCAGTTTCGCTATCGCTATCCATAAAAATTTCTATTTTGGAAGAGCTGTTGCCTAGGGTTGAGCTTATAACATGGTAGTTTGTTATAATATATCCATCCTTAGAGTAAACAACACCGCTACCATTACCGCTGGCTTCACTGGTGCCGCCAAAGAAGTTCATAACTGAGGTGGTTGTTCTGATACCAACAACACTTGGTGTAACCTTTTTAGCAACCGCTTCAACAACAGTTTCAGCAGTTTCGTCAACATTTATGTTTACATTTTTATTGGTTGTTGTTCCGATATCGGCTATTTGGGTTGAATCAGAATCCGAAACGATACTGCTAACAACAAATGAAATTATACCGCCGCTTACAGTTCCTATTATAAGAGAAAGTACGCAGGCTATAACAACAACGCCTATCCCAAACCCGATATTTTTTTTGCTTTTTTTAGGTTTCTGGGGCTTTTGGTAGCTATAATTGGGTGTATCATTCGTATTAGGGAAATTGTTATATTCTTCCATAATATCCTCCGTTTTTAAAGATTGATTTATTTTACATTTATTTTATTTCATTTCTTAATAAAATATGTGAATTTTCGGTAAACTTTGCGTAATATAATACAAGCTAATGCTCATATTGATTACTAAACAAATTTAAAAGGGTGAAAAATATGAAGCTTTTTATTGTAACAAAAAAGCAAATAATGCTAATGATATGCTTGGTTTTAGGCATAACGGTTACGGTGGTGGGCTCGGTTAGTGTTTTCGCAAACACAGACCGAAAATTGCCTATATACTGCGTAGAAACCGATAAAAAACAAGTTGCAATTTCTTTCGACGCGGCCTGGGGGAATGACGATACCGAGCAGCTTATAAAAATTTTGAAGGAATATGATGTTCCGGCAACCTTCTTCGTGGTCGGTGCGTGGGTGGATAAATATCCCGAATCGGTTAAAGCTTTATCAGATGCAGGGCATCAGATACAAAACCATTCTAACACACATCCTCACATGACGCAACTATCAAAAACACAAATTATTGATGAATTAGAAAGCTGCAATAAAAAAATTGCCGATATAACCGGCAAAACACCAACACTTTTGCGCGCCCCGTATGGCGATTATGATAATGTCGTTTTAGAAACAACAAAAGAGCTTAAAATGGATACAATTCAATGGGATGTTGAACCGTACGCAATAGTTGGAAAGGTGCATGAATACTGGGGCTGTGAGGAGTCAAAATTCCCCCCAAAAATAGAAGGTTTGCCGAAACTCTGCTGATGAAAAATCCTCAGCCGACGTCTAAAAAGCAGGTCGGTTAAACTCTAATATAAATATTTTACACTATTGAAATTAATGTTTATTGCTAAAAGGAGTGGTATTTTTACTACTTCTTTTAAATTCTTGACTATTCGTATCGAATATGATATATTTTAATTGGTGATACTGTGGAGAAAAGAATTAGTAAAGTTATAACGAGTTCCGCAGGAGGAACAGCTGGTAAAGGAAGTAAAACTTATAAAATCTCATTACCTTCTAAATGGATAAACAAAATGCATCTAACCGAGCATAAAATTGATTTATGTTTTGATGGTGATAAGATTATTATAACACCCCACTTGCCTTTAGATTCTTTTATTAAAGCTAAAAAAGATGCAAGTCACAAATTGTTATTGATAGAATTTTTTAATGGTGATATCAGTTGCACTAAAATTTGTGCCGACTACACCGAGCAAAATTTAGCCGTGGAAAATTATACTGACCATCTTGTTAAAACAGCTTTTGGTAAAAACGAAGTTCCAACTTGGCAAGACTTTGAAAACTTTTTAGAAGAGCGTTGCATACCTCGTAGTCGCAGTGGACTACGAGAGTATCTTGAAACAATCGGTGTTGAAGAATATGATCCCTTAGAGATTATTAAAAAGACACAAGGAAGAATGGCTGAAGATGACCAATGGATTAGATTGGAGGAGATATAATGACGGTTAAACTTTTTACAAACGATAAAGTTGCCGAAACTTCATCAAAAGGCAACCAGGAAAAATGGTATGAAAAAGATACAAACAAGTGGTATAAATTGGACCAATTTGGCTATGAAGCACTTGCCGAAGCCTTAATTTCCAAACTGCTAGAAAAAAGCAATGTTAAAAAAGATACGCCTTTTGATTTTGTTAAATATGAGATGGAAAAGCTAAAGGTTCACGGTAGGGAGCGCACCGGTTGTTCAAGCGAAAATTTCTTAAAATCGGGTGAGTCTATTATTACCATTAGTCACCTATTCTCTCGCAATCTCGGTGGTTCGTTAAAAACAACTCTTGAAAAACTTTCAAGCGACAAAAAACGTATTCTGTATATCGCCGAGGAAACAGCCAAAATCACAGGACTAAAAGAATTCCCACAATATTTAACATTGCTTTTTGAAATAGATGCATTGTTCCTAAACGATGACCGACACCTTAACAACATTGCGGTTATTGAAAAGAACGGAAAGTACAGTTACTGCCCCATTTTTGACAACGGTGCCGCTTTGCTTTCAAACGTCCAATATTCTCCAATGGACATTCAACCTAAGGGGTTAATTAAGGATATTGTAGCTCGTCCGTTTAATACAAGTTTTACAAGGCAAATGAATACTGCTTGTGAACTTTACGGCAGACAACTTATTATGCCCCAACTTACTACTCAAGAGATTGTATTCGAACTTAAACCTTTGCTTGATTACTACTCAGAACGTGATAGAGGAACAATAACAGACCGAGTTGTTGAGTGCATAAAAACAAGACAAAAGTTTAATAAGTAAAATAAAACAAATTCAGTAGAAATTTATTATGAAAAAACTTTATAAACAAAAAATCAACCTTTAAATGTCAAGTAAAATCTATTTTTACTTGACATTTTTTCAATTTTGTTACAAACAAAATATAAAGCCGTCAAACAACATCTAAAAATTTGTTGTTTGGCGGCTTTTTTAACTATTTGATTATTTTTCAAATGGTTTTATATTTATTTGAAAAATTAGCGGCTAATTGTAAAAATTTTTGCTTTTCCGGCTTTTAGCTGATTTATAAAATCTTGTTCATCTAAAATTGGTTTATCAAAACTCACACCTGCTAAATCTTTTTTGTGTTCAGCGAAATGATTATCAGAACCTGCGGACATAATAAGATTATTCTTTTCGGCATAGATTTTAGCAAAATCGTTTTTATAATCATCCATTGAAGCGTTTATGATTTCTACGCCATCTACATTGTTTTGGAATAGTTTAACATCATCATACTGAACGGCATTACGGAATGGATGCGCATGAACGATAAAAGCGCCGTTTTCTCTTAGATAATTTAGTTTTTTATCTTTTTCAATATCCATAATTTCAGGATGCTTAAGGAACCATTTCTTATCTAGGCCATATATCAAAAAATCACTACCATCATGTGGCATTTCCAGAGCGCAAAAAACTTTTATACCAATTTCTTTGCTTAGTTCAAGAGCTTTTTCATAATCTGAAAAATAATATTCTATTTTTTCTTCATAGGGACGAGAAGAATCAATATTTATATTACCGCCAAGAAAATGATTAGTGATAAAAATACCGTCGTAGTTCATTTCTTTGTAGAACTTTACGGTATCTTCAACAGATGCTCCTGCACATCTGCTGACAGGGGAAGTGTGTGAATGTGTTTCATACTTATACATAGAAATTTACCTCCTATTTTTCATTAATACGAGCGCATTATAGCATAAAATTTAAAACGAGTCAAGGCTATCATATCGTAAGAACTTGTGAGAATAGAGATTTCGTTTTTAGTTATTTTCCGTATGATTTGAACTCTTTTGGCGTGCAGTTTAAGTGCTTTTTTACTACCCGTGAAAAATATTTAGGATCATTAAAACCGCTAGAGTATGCAGCATCATTGATACTGGTGCCGTTAGAGATTAAGTTTTGGGCGTGTTCGATTCTTAGTTGTGTAATATAGGCGGTTGGAGTTTTGCCGAAATGTTCTGAAAACAGTTTTCTAAAATAAGTTTCGGAGATTTTTGCTTCGCGACAAACGTCTTTAATAGATAATGAGCTATCTCTGAATCTTGAATTGATTATAGATTGCGCATTTATGAAATTGTTTTGCAAAGTTTGTTCTTGATTGTCTTTGCTGAGGGTTCCGAGTATTTTATATAAAACGGATATAGCAAGTTCTTGATAACCTACTTCTTTTGCTTGCCAAATATAAAGTGCTTCTAAGAAAAGTTTGTAGATTTTTTCGGAGTTTTTTGGTGAGAAAACTTTAGCAAAACTGTCTGAATTTGCGGTTTTGAAATGAATCGCAATAATTTCGGTATCACTGTATTTGGCGGTGTAGCCTATATTTTGCGGTAAATATAATACATCGTTTGTTGATAAAGATATCTTGTTTTGGTTGAAACTAATGTTTCCGCTTCCTTTTATTCTAAAAGCAAGGGCGCAAAACTCTCTTGGAGGAATGGTAACCTTTTGTTTTTTCCAAGAAACATGAGTTATGTTAGTTATATCAATAACATAATTGTCAAAATTTAAAAACACAAAAATCACCTAGATTTCTAAAAAATATTATTTGTAATGTTTTTTACACTTAGTGGTTAGCATAACACATTTGATACCACACTATTATATATTAAAATGGAAAAAAATTCAAGTGTTGAAATATCCACTTTTACTGTCGTTTTGTGAGTTTACTTTATTTGAAAAATACATTATACTTGTAATTGAAAAGGGGGTGAGTACAGTTGGAAAATATCTATTATTTTAAAAAGCAAATTCAAGCTAAGGCAAACTCTTGCTTAAACAAAACCGTTTTTAAGGAATTTTGGGATGGTTTTACTTGTCATTCTTCTAATATTAGTGTCGAGAATATTGAGTGCTATCAGTTCGTTATTGGAGAACCGGAGATAGTAAAAATCAATAAAGAACTTTATTACATACAAGTAGATGCTAATGGTGTTGCGGTATATGCAAATGATGAAAAAGGTCTTATTTGCGGATATATGGATTTGCTTCAACGAATAAAAGTTATATCAACTGACGAAGGACAGGAATTATTTGGAATAGAGTATTGCTCTAAGGCATTTTCTCCGCTTATTCGTAACAGAATGGTGCATTTTTGTGTTTTCCCTGATACGAAGTTATATGAGATTCAAAAATTTATTCGACTTTGCGGCGCATTAAGATATACACATATCGTAATTGAATTTTGGGGAATGCTTAAATTCGATGCTTTGAAAGAACTTGCATGGCCTCACGCTTTTACAAAAGACGAAATAAAGCCGTTGATTGATGAAGCAAACGATATGGGAATTGAGATAATTCCGATGTTTAACCATTGGGGACACGCATCGGCTTCTCGTGTTGTTCACGGTAAACATGTTGTTTTGGATCAAAATTTGAAATTGCAACCGCTTTTCAGTGATGACGGTTGGACATGGAGAATTGAAACTGATGCTGTTCGCAATCTTATGCGCCAAATTCGTAATGAACTTATGGAACTTTGCGGTGATGGTGAATATTTCCATCTGGGCTGCGATGAGTCCTATAATTTTGATTTAAATCTTGAAACTGCACATATAGTAACAGAATTTTTAAATGAAATCAGCGATGAACTTAAAATGGATGGTAGGCGTGCAATAGTTTGGGGAGATATGTTTATTGCAGAAAAACCGGAATTTAATAAAGATAATTGCTATATTATGTCTTGCCCTGATGAAGCGGTACAAAAAGAGATTTTACTAAATCTTGATAAAAACATTGTAATTGCCGATTGGCAATATAATGTAAAAACCGCACCGGTAGAAACAGCTATTGTTTTTAAAGAAGCAGGTTTCGATGTTATGCTTTGTCCATGGGATATAGTGTATGGCGACGATTCATTAGTGCCGTGTGCAAAAACGGTTAGCGATTACTCACTTTTTGGATTATTGCATACAACTTGGCATACACTTTCTTCAGGTATGCCTGATGTTACAAGAGCAGCTGATTTGTGTTGGACTAGTAATGAAAACATACCTGTTTATGCTGAAATTAGAACAAAAACAGCGAACCTAATCAGGAAAACAAGTAATCTTCATGGTGATTATGAGAGATCAGGTTGGGCGCCTTATGAAATAGGAAACAAGACTTTTTAAAAGGAGAAATAATTATGTCAATTAAACATACTGCTGTTAGTTACTACGGAATGAACTATGTAGAACATGCAATCGAAGATTTTAAGGAAATGAAGGACCATGGATGTGATACAGTTATTTTGGCTATCACAGAATTTGATATGGACTTCTGGTTCCCAAACCTAAACAATATTGTTAAAGCAGCTCACGATTTAGGTCTTCGCGTTATTGCAGACCCTTGGGGTATTGGTAAATACTTCGGTGGTGAGCAAGTAAGTTTATTCTTGCAGAATAATATTCACCATCGTCAAGTATCTGCATACACAGGCGAGGTTTTAAATGCTGCTTGTTTTAATACAAATTCTTTCCGCGATTATTTTAAAAACATTTGCCTTAAAATAGCAAAGAATACCGAAGTTGACGGTTTCTTCTGGGATGAACCACACTATGCATATCCAAAATCTTATGCATCTATAACAGGTGGCGCAGGAGATGATTGGGCTTGTCGTTGTCCTGAATGTATGAAGAAATTTGAAGAATATTATGGCTATGAAATGCCTAAATTTATGAATGATGATGTTAAGCAGTTTAGATGGCGTGAGGCTCTCTTTACTCTATCTGATACATCAAAAGCACTTAAGGAATATAATCCTAACCTTGAAATCACTTGCTGTGTTCACGCAACACTTAACAGCTACTATGTAACCGAGCTTCGTGGTTATGATAATTGGGATATGGTGGCTTCTTGCCCTTATTTCGATGTATTCTCAACCACCATTATCAACTGGACATTGCCTGAAAGTTTCTTCCGTGAGATTACAGAGCGTACTGTTGAAATGGCTAAGAAATACGGTAAACAAAGTGAACGTTGGCTTATGGGTTATAATAAGCGCCCTGATGACTTTGCTCAAATTGACAAGGTTGTTGATATGTATGAAGAATTAGGCGTTGACCGTCTTGCTACTTGGACATATCGCGGCGGTTACGGAACTATAGTTGCTGCAAAAGATCCGCTTGAACTTTGGGATAACATTGGTAGAAACTATAAAAGAGTGCTTAAAAAATGATTTTTGAAAAGTATTATTCTGAAATATTAAATGTTTTAGAAAAAATTAAAAACACTCAAAAAGAAAAAATTGAAACTGCTGCAAATATGGTATCAAAGGTAATTGAAAATGATGGTATAATCTACATTTTTGGTTGCGGACATTCCCATTTAATAGGACTAGACTGTTTTTATAGAGCAGGAGGACTTGTTAATGTTAGCGCTATGCTTGATACCGATTTGATGTTACATAATGGTGCAGCAAAAAGCAGTAAAATGGAAAAAATGAGCGGTATCGCTGAAAGCATTTTTGAGCGATACTGCATAACCGAAAAAGATATTTTGATTACTGTTTCAACAAGTGGCAAAAATGCCGTACCTTGCGAAATGGCGGCTGTTGCCACTAAAAACGGTGTTCCTAATATTTCGGTTGTATCGAGTGCTTATTTTAATGATAAAACCGATATGCCAAAACTTTATCAGTGTAGTGATATGTATATTGATAACTGTGTTCCGCATGGTGATGCAGTTATGGATATTACCGGAACTGATGTTAAAATGGGTAGCGTTTCAACTGCGGCTAGTTCCTTTATATTGCAATCCGTTTTGATAGAAGCGGCAGAAAAAGCGGCAAAAAATGGCGCAGAGCTTCCAATTTATAAAAGCGGAAATGTTGATGGCGGAGCTGAGTTTAATAAGGCGCTTATCAAGAAATATCTCCCTCGAATAAAACACCTGTGAGGAAAGTGAAATGGTTAAAATTGCGGTTATTGGAATTTGCGGAAACTCTATTTTTATGAATGTGGACCATTTTCATCAAAAAGGTGAAACTATTGCTGCCAATAGCGTATTTGAAGAAATAGGCGGCAAAGGCATTAACCAAGCGGTAGCAGCTGCTAAAATGGGTGCGAATGTATCTTTTCTTGGCGCTATTGGTGATGATGGCGACGGTGAAAAATGCCGTCAAACCGCAAAAGAATATGGTATAAATGGATTTTTTGCGCAAAAAAACAAAATGAGAACTACCTTTGCGGTGATTTTAACCGATAAAAATGGCGAAAATCAGGTTACGGGTTTTAGAAGCGCCGAACTTGAAGCAAAAGATGTTTTAGATTTTGAGGATGAAATTGCAAACAGTGATATCTTGCTTTTGCAACACGAAGTTCCCGAAGAAGTTAATGAATGCGCAATAGAAATAGCTAAAAAACATAATGTGAAGGTTATTTTAAATCCCGCACCTATAAGACCGATAGCTGATAAAAATGCTGAGGTTATCTTTGCTGTTACACCTAACGAACAAGAAAGACAAGCGATAAATATAAATCAATTTAAAAATGTTATAACAACTCTTGGCAAAAACGGTTGCAGCATAAACGATAAAAACTTTATAAAAGCAATTAAGGTAAACCCGATCGACACAACAGGCGCAGGAGATACTTTTAATGGTGTGTTTGCGGTATGTTTAGCAGAGGGTATGGATATTGAAACGGCTTGTAAATACGCGGTTTGTGCATCGGGAATAAGTGTAACTAAAAAAGGTGTATTAACCGCAATACCAACAAGAGAAGAAATTGAAAGGAAAATGGGAAATGAATGATTTCGGTTATTTTGAAAGTCTAATGGAAAACTTTAAAGTTGTAAACGAAACACAGGGTGAAAACATTAAAAAAGCCGCATCTTTAATGGCAGATGCGATTGAGAATGACCGCCTTATAAATGTTTACGGCGGTGGAGGACATACCACACTTTGTATGGGTGAAATGTTCTTTAGAGCAGGTGGACTTTCTTGTATAAATCCTATTATGGAAACAGGTCTTTCGGTATTTAATCAAGCTCTTAAGTATTTGGAACTTGAAAGAACTGTTAATTACGGCAGCGCTATTATGAAATATTATGACCTTAAAAAAGATGACCTTTTGATTGTTTTCCATAATATTGGTATTAACCCTGCAACTATTGATGCGGTTATGGAAGCTAAGAAAAATGGTGTTAAAATTATTGCGGTTTCAAGTAGCTATTGGCAAAATGAAATGCCCGAGGATCACTTTATTCGTCATCCAAATAAAACTAATCTCTTTGATTATGCTGATGTTTGCATTGATGACTTTAATCCTGTTGGTGATGCAGTTGTTAATGTGCCCGGTCTTGATACACCTATTGCACCGGTATCAAATGTTATTGATTTTTATATTGCTCATTTGCTTGAAATCGAGTGTGTTAAGCAGTGTATTGATAGAGGTATAACACCACCTGTTTGGTCAAGCGCTAATACTCCGGGCGGCGATGAGAAAAATGCGGCATATTTAGAAAAGTATAGACCGCGTATAAAAATGCTTTAATTATATCGTTTTAGAAAGGGTAGGGATTATATGAAAAAAGAATATTGTTTATTTGAAGGAATGAAATATATAATTAGCTATCCGAATAATTACGATAAAGATAAAAAATATCCTGTAATATTTTTTCTTCATGGAGCAGGTTCAAGGGGAGATAATTTACAGTTACTTGAAGGCAATCCGTATTTTGTTATTACAGAGAAAATGGTTGAATTTCCATTTATAACTATTGCTCCGTTATGCAATAAAAACACTTGGTATGATGTTTTTGAAAAGTTGCAAAATTTTGTTTTTCATTGTAGAAAGTTTGAATTTGTTGATACGGATAGATTTTATTTGATGGGTGCGAGCATGGGTGGATATGCCACTTGGCAGTTGGCGATGACTATACCAGATTGTTTTTCGGCAATAGTACCTATTTGTGGTGGCGGAATGTATTGGAATGCAGGTCGTCTTGTGAATATACCGATATGGGCTTTTCATGGTGGCAAAGATGGTTGCGTTCTTCCTGAAGAATCGCAAAAAATGGTGGATGCAGTAAATGAAAACGGCGGAAATGCTAAAATTACAATATATCCTGAAAACGGCCATGATGCTTGGAGTGATACCTATGCAAACAACCAAGTGTATTCATGGTTATTAAGAAATACTACTAATAAAAAAGAAAAGAATACTACTACGGATAATTATCATGGTAGTGCTTCTTTTGGATAAGTATAGCTTATTTATAAAGTGAGAATTAAGTAAGGGTGATTTTTATGGAAAATCCAAATGCAGTATATGGTATTGATCTTTCACGACACAATGTTAATTATGAACAATATACTAACTTTGAAAAGATTTTTGGTGAGTTTAGTGAAGATTATGAAACTTACACAGTAACAGATAGAAATACTCCGCGACAATGGTTTAACTTTATGGTTAATGATAATTATGCTTGTGTTGCGGCAAATAACGGTGCAGGACTTTCCGCTTACAAAACATTTGATGCAAGGCTCACTAAATACAGTAATGCTCCCGGTGATTATCTCCTTCGAGATTTGAATGGAAGAAGAAAAATTATAATTAAAAATCTTTCAACTAATAAAGAATTTGATCTTCTTCGTGATTGTGAAAACATGCAGTTTACCGTTAAAGCAGGTGAAGTAATATATAGTGGTGTAATGGACGGTGTAGATTTTTCAGTTAATCTCTTTGTTCCAAATGAAAAATCTTGTGAGTTTTGGGTTATAGAGCTTAAAAACGGAAACAGCAAGGAGTATGAACTTAAGGTTGGACAAGATATAGCCTTAGCTTATCAGGAACCTTGGAATATTCCACTTCATCCCGAATGTGAAATATCAATTGAAGATGGGGCTTTTTTTGCCACATGCAAGAAATTTTTAGAAGGTAAAAGCCTTGCGGCATTTTTTTCAATGCAGGGAGGAAAAGTTGGACATACCAATGTTACTGAAGAGGGTCGTGACGGCGAAATTAAACCGCATATTGAAGTTGATGTCTCTAAAAAAGTTTCATTGGAAAGCACAAATAAATCCTATGTTATATTTGGCGCCGCCGATACTTTAGAAGATGCAAAAAAACTAAATGATTATTTTTCTAATGCAAGAAACATAGATGCCGAAAAAAAAGGGGTATCTGAAAAATGGAAAACAATTATTGAGCGTAACAGTTGTGAACTTCCGGATAAGCGATTGCAAAGTTTTTTAAATGTATGGCTTAAAAATCAAATTAAGTTAACTTTGAGGTATAACAGATTTCATATTTTTGGCTATCGTGATGTATTGCAAGATTCTTGGGGACATTTATTTGTTGACCCTAACGATTCTAAAAAATATTTTCTTGAAGCGCTTTCTTATATGTATGAGGATGGAAGATGTCCGCGTCAATATGATAAATTTTCAGGAATACTTGATGAAAATGATTTTATGGACAGTCCTTTATGGATTCCATACGCTGTTTGCGATTATATTAAAGAAACCGGTGATTTCGGTTTAATTGATACAGAAGTTGGATATTATAATAGCCAGAAAAAAGATACGGTGCTTGACCATATCCTAGTATCATTGGATTACTTATATAATTCAAGAGGTAAAAATGGTCTTATACTTATGCGTAGCGGTGATTGGCTAGATGGTCTTACGGGTATCAATAAATTTGGAGAAGCTACTACCGTTTGGGGTACTATTGCCGCGTTTAATGCGCAAAATATCATTATTGAGTTATGTGAAAAAATAGGTAAAACCGAAATAGCAGATATGTTGCGTAAACGTTCTGCGGAATATAAGCAAATCGTTAATACGGTTGGCTGGGATGGTAATTGGTATGCACGTGCATTTATTGATGATGAGCCAATAGGCTCTCATAAGTGCCATGAGGGTAAAATTTATATAAATCCACAGTCTTGGGCATTGCTTTCGGGTATATGCGATGATGAAGAAAAAATAAAGAAGATATACCGATCTATAAGTATCTATCTTGATACAATGTATGGTCCTATGCTTTTAGCTCCTGCATATACCAAATACGGTGAAAAATGTGGAAGAATTCAAAGGCAAAGGCCGGGTACTTTTGCAAATTCTGCAATATATTTGCATGCAGCATCGTTTAAGGTGGCGGCGGATTGTGCGGTTGGTAATTATGATGGTGCTTATGATTTGTTAAGTCGTATTTTGCCGGGGCATTATGATAATAATGATTCCAGAAGAACAAGCGAACCATATAGTATAGGTAATGTTTATTTTGGCGTGGAGCATCCGTGCCATGGTATGAATTTATACACTTGGTTTACAGCAACTCCTTCTTGGCTTATTCATTGCGGATTTGATTATCTTTTAGGCGTGAAAGCGGATTATGATGGCATAAAGATTGAGCCACATAATATCGCCGATTGGAATGAATATACTGTTAAAAGAGTTGTTCAGGGAACAAGTTATTCTATTAAATTCCAAAAAGGTGAAGATAAAGGTATTTTCGTTGATGGTAAAAAGATAGATGGAAATATTGTTAAGTCCAATGATGAAACTTGCAATATTTTGGTTATTTATTGATAAAGTTAATAAGTGTTGTTTTTTTAGACATCACTTTAAAAATTATAAGTTAGCAAATTACGGAGGATAGAAAAATGATTTATTTGCAAGAAAAATTAGATTTTTTGCTTGATAAGTATTCTGTCGATACAAAAGCAGAACTCAAGGACTGCAAAACTGCAGTGATTGACGGTGTTGTTACACCTATTCTTTCTCATAGATTAGAGAGAAGATTTATTGAACTTAAAAACATTGTTCAGGGCGGCACACTTTTTGGTGTTAGCGTAATGCGTGTGGCTCGTATAGTGAATAAGAATGCAAATATATTTGATGAGTTATATAGAGAACTTGATTTATGCCGTTTTATACTTGGAAAAGAAATAGTAGCAATTACCGCTGTTCAGAACGAAAATACTCTTAATGTTATTGCTACTGCTGAAACAGGAATTGTTTGCACAATAGAAATCTCTGCAACCTTATCTGATGGAGAAAAACCAAAAGATAAACATGAAATAATATCGCAAAGAGGTATTGCTTGTGATGTTGTTGTAGATACTCAATTAAAGCAAGATTCAATTTATTTCTTTGGTGAAGAGAATAAAAAATTCACCGATGTTGACTTTGAATTATACGGTCTTTCGGTTGAAGATATTGCGGTTGTTCGTTCAGCTTTCCAAATTGCTCAAAACAAAAGTGCAGACTTAATGTTAACTTTTGATAAAGAACTTAAATTGATGGTTGAAAAAGCAAAAGAATCTGTTAAAACAGGTGAAAGGCAGGTAATCTAAAATGAAACCATTAAAAATTGCTATGATGAGTATGACTCATGGTCATACAAGAAAATATTATCAAACATTAATGGATAATCCAAAACTTGATTGGGTTGCGGTTGCTACTGCTAATGATGAAGTTAAAGAAATTTTTCTTAATAGCGTAAAGGGTATTCCTTGCTATGATAGCGAAATTGAAATGCTCGATGCTCATCCTGAAATTGAAGCGGTTGTACTTGCAAGTGAAAATAGCGAACATCTTCGCCAAATGAAACTTTGCGCAGAACGCGGAATACATATTCTTTCTATGAAAATTCCTACTTTCGATATGGAAGAATATGATGAGATGATTGATATTGTTGAAAAGAATAATTTAGTTTGCCAAATCGAACTTGAAATGCATTATAATCCTGTAATCGTTCGAATGAAGGAAATGATTGCAAATGGTGAAATTGGTAAAATAAAGTCTTTTAACGCTACTAATATCACTCTTTCACCTGTTTGGGCATTCCCTTGGCAGGGTGTTCCTGAAAAGAGCTATGGTAAGCGAGTTTCTATTAAAGACGGCGATCATCGTTTTAGAGGCGGCGCGCTTTGCGACCATCCGCATATTTTTGATATGATTCGCCATATGACAGGTAGTGATTTTGAAAGTGTTTACGCTGAGGTAGCGCCTAATATCCGTCCTGACATAGAGGAAGAAGATATGCTTTCCGTTATTGGCAAAATGAAAGATGGAACTATTTTTTCTCTTGACCCATCTTGGTCTAAAATGGAAGAACGTCTTAAAGTTCCGGGTCCAGGTTGGGAGGTTTTCCCGAAACGAATGGAAGTTAATATCACTTTAAATGGTGAAAAGGGAACTCTTATGGCAGATTGTTTTGGACCTAATGTTTATCATAATGGACTGCCAAACGACCGTTACACCGTTCAATACACATATTTTGATGAGTGGATAGGTCTAATCGATGAATTTGTTGATAATATTCGCAATAACAAGACCCCTCTCATTAACCTTCGTTGGCATAGAAGAACTATTGAGGCTATGAATGCGGTATATGAAAGCATCCAAACAGGAAAATTTGTTAAATTCTAAGTGTAAGTTTTATTTGTTATTTGTTTTTTGATTATAATGACGATTTATTTTTGAAAGAATTGTTATTTTGAGGAGTGAGATTGTTGAAAAACCATATGCATGAGCAACGCTCGTTTTTGAAATATAAAAATCCGTATATTTCTTTAATTGAGGTGGGCTGGGTAGAAGGTAATACATTGATTTCTCATTCCGATTCTGATTTATTTGATAGTTATTATACTATATATGTTATCAATCGTGGCAAGGGCATTCTTACAATAGATAATCAAATGTACAATTTGAAAAATAATGATGCTTTTTTAATAAAACCTAATCAAAAAGCAAACTATATAGCGGATAGTAATGATACTTGTGATTATGCTTATTTTTCCTTTTCCGGTGTCCTTATGGAAATGATTTTGAAGGATTTGGTTTTTAATAATTCTCCCATTTATAGTATGGAGGAAGATGCAGTTTTTCGTATTATTGAAGAATTTGTATCAAAAATAGATAAATGTAAATCTGTAAGAGTTTTTTCACTTGAATGTCTTTTTAGGCTTTTATCTGAGTTTGTTAGCGATAATGAATATATAGACTATGTTGTTGATAATGCTTTATTATCTCAGGTTGAGGAATATATTTTGGAGCATTATACCGAGAGTATCCAAGTAGGAGAAATTGCAGATCATTATAACATAAATCGAAATCATCTTTTCCGTATGTTTAAGAAAAAACACGGTGTGAGCATAAAGTCGTATATTATGATGTTAAAAGTAGAAAAGGCGAAACAAATGATTTTAAATACTGATATGTCTTTTTCAAAAATTTCTAGACATCTTGGCTTTTTGAATTATCCTACATTTTTAAGGATATTTAAGATTTATACAGGAAAAGCGCCCGGAGAGTACAGGGATTTACTGAATGAAGATAGCGTTGAATAAGGTTTGCAGTTTTGAAATACAGGGGATATAAAAGAGAACTTTTTTGATACAAATTATTAAAAAAACAGTTGATTTTATATATTCTTATAACAAAGTGCACAAAATTAGTCGCAAATGAGAATACATTGGCAACAAAATGATATTGAAAAAAATTATCAATAGTATATTATTAAATTATGATATTTTTATATGCAATTTTTAGTGTTAAAAAATGATTTTTATATGTAGGGGGGATGGTATTTCTTGAAATATAGCACTTTGAAAATCCGTAAGAAAACAACCGAAATATTTTTGAGCGTATTGCGTTATGTATTTTTTATATCATTTAGTTATGTATTGCTATATCCGTTTATTTATATGGTTGTAGGTGCGATAAAAAGCCCAACGGATATTTTTGATCCAACAGTTGAATGGCTACCTAAGAATATTGATTTTAGCAACTTTGCTTATGCAGTTAAAGTTCTTGACCTTAAGAATTCTATTTGGAATACATTTTATCTTGAGATTGTAGCTGCAATTCTTCAGTTTATTTCATGTGCTGTTGCAGGTTATGGTTTATCAAGGTTTAATTTTAAGGGTAGAAAAATAATGTATTTTGCTATGATACTGAATATTTTGGTTCCCGTAACTATGATAATAATACCATCGTATGTAAATTTTAGTCGTATGGATATTTTGGGAATACTGTCTCTTATATCAAAAATTGTAGGTCACGATATAAGACCGAGTCTTATTGATACACCAGGCGTATTTTATTTACCTTCCTTTTTAGGAGTGGGACTTAAAGGCGGTTTATTTATTTACATATTCTCACAGTTTTATAAGAGTATTCCAAAAGAACTTGAGGAAGCAGCTTGGGTTGACGGTGCGGGACCAATTAAAACATTTGTAAGAATTGTTGCTCCTTCTTCAGGACCTGCCGCAATAACAGTTTTGCTGTTTTCTATTGTTTGGCATTGGAATGATTATTATTTAGCGCAAATGTACACCTCAACAACACCAACCATCAGTGTAGAATTAAATAATTTTAATTTAAATGAAATAGTTCAGGTTTTAGGTGGCGATGGTCTCACTCAAGCAAATCTAAACTATGTATCAATTACATTGTCTGTTTGTGTGATTTTTCTTATCCCAATGCTGATATTCTATTTGTTGATACAACGAAAGTTTATAGCAAGTGTTGCTAACAGTGGAATAGTAGGATAAAAATTATTTGTATTTTTATCTTGTTTTTCAAGATTTAATAATGAAAGGAACGATTATAATGAAAAAACTATTAAAAACATTGGCAATTTTATTGTCGATCGCAATGCTTTTCAGCGTTGTAGGTTGTGGAAAGACCGAGAGTAAACCTACTAATGTTGAAGATGACGACGATTACTTTACCGAAACAATTGAAAGTATAGAAGTTTTGGGTGATTCTTCAACCGGAACAAATAGCAATTCTAATACCGGCTCTTCTGGAAATGGTTCGGGAAGTAATACCGGAAGCGGTGAAAAGAAGTGGAAAGATATTCTTGCTTCTATGCCGTCAGATTTAAGTAATACAACAATAGAAATTTTCAACTGGAACCCTGCAAATGAATATACAGGAGCTCCAAAGGTTATTCAAGAATTCACAAAGCAAACAGGTATTAAAGTTAAATGGACAACTGAAAACTTTGATAATTATCTCAATAAATTAGCAAGCCGTGTTGCAGCGGGCAATTCTCCTGACCTTGTAAGACTTCGCAATCCAATGCCCACTTCGCTCACTTCAATTCAGCCAATTGATGCTATGAAATTTGATTTCTCAGATGGAGCATGGGATAAATGGGTTATGGATTCTTATACCTTCAACGGTAAGACCTTTGGTGTATCATTATCGGGAACTCATATTTCTTCACCAATTATGTTGTCATATAACAAATCATTGATTAGAAAATATGATTTAAGTGATCCATATCAGTTATGGAAATCAAATAAGTGGACATATGATGCTATGATAAATCTTTGCCAAGAGTATAAGAAAGAGGCTGGAAGTGATTATGCTATAACTGGATCATCAGCTGAAATTGCTCTTGTAGGAATTGCCGGCACTGTAAAATATGATGGCAAAAAGTTCGTAAGCGCTATGAACGATGCAGATATGCTCACCGGTTTGCAAAATTACTGTGATTTATCAAATAACAAAAAGATTTACGCTCCAACTTATGATACCGAGGGATTTGATGCCAATAAGGTGCTTATGTTTATATGCAGCGGAATTCATATAAGAAGAATGAATTCTTATTTCCAAAATTTAAAGAGTTCAAACTCTTTAGGCGTTGTTCCGCTTCCTCCTGTTAGTGGCACAAAAAACACAACTATGTTTGGCGAACTTGAAGCATACGGATTGGCTAAAGGTGCGAAGAATCCAAAGGCTGCTCCATATTTCTTAAGATTCTTCCTAGATAGTGCAAACTATGATACAACAGCTTTCTTTGCAAATGCTCAAGCAAAAGAAGTATATGAGTCTTTAATGTCAAGCAACAATAAAGTTTGGAGTGCAGGCGAAGCTGACCATGAGAAATTTACTAAGATAACCGATCCTGGCATTGGTAAAGCAATTCAAAATGCAACAAGTGAACAAGCTAAGTCTGTAATTGACCAAATTAAACCGTTGGTTGATAACCGTGTTAAGAATTTGAATGATATTTTGGCAAAACTTAAATAGAAAATTAGTTTAAGGAGACACAAGAATGTCAATTCGTTTTAAAAACAAAATTGACGGTAAAAGTATAACAAAAGTTTTAGCAATTTTATTATCGTTAATGCTTATTATGCTTTCCGGATGTTCAGCAGAAAAAGAAGAACGAGGTAATAACAAAAAACCTGAAACATCTTCTAGTCCAACAGGAACAACTTCGCAGGTGGAAGAGGAAGAAATTGAATCTTCTAAAAATGCGTTAACAATGGATGATAAAATACAAAATGGCACATATAACGTAGATGCAAATAGCACATTACCGCGAAGTGATAAAGATGAATTTAGGTTCAAATATGCAGATAATCTTATTTGTAATTCTAAAACTGGTGTTGTTCAACCTAGCGAGATAAATAGCACAGTTATTTCTAAAAGAAATGCGGTAATGAATACTAAGAGTCCTAAGTATGATGTCAAAGGTGTTACTTATTATATTTCTCCCGGCGGTGATGATAATAACGATGGTTTATCTCCTGAAACCGCTAAGCGTACACTTGATGATTTATATTTGGAACAAGGTGATGCAGTTTTATTTGAACGTAATTCGGTATTTAGAATTACTGAAGCAATATCTGCTGTTCCGTATGTTACATATGGTGCTTACGGAACAGGCGATAAGCCTGAAATATACGCTTCACCAAAAAATTATGCTAAAAAATCTTTGTGGACCCCAACAAATAAGAAAAATGTTTGGCGTACGGATTTCCCGTATGGTGATGCAGGAAATATAGTTTTCAATCACGGAGAAGATGCCGGAGTTAAAAAGCAGGCCGGAATACATCAGCTAACCACTAACGGTTATTTCTATCATAATTCCGATGATGCGTATTTATATTTATATTTTGATAAAGGAAATCCCGGAGATTATTACAATGATATAGAGATTTGTCCTGATGTAAGTATATTTGTTTTAAGTTCCGGTGTTTCGGGTGTGAAGATTGATAATTTAACCCTTAAATACTCGGCTTCACATGGTATTTCATGTTTGAATGCTAATAATTATGTTGAGGTTACAAATTGTATAATCGCTTGGATAGGCGGTAGAGGAAATCCAACAAGACATGGAAACGGAATACAATGGTGGAATGCTTCTCATGACAATTTAGTGGATAACTGTTGGTTATATCAAATATTTGATAGTGCTATAAGTCCTCAAGGTGAATTAGGCGGAGATTATTATAATTTTGATTTTATAAATAATCTTATTGAGTATAGTTGCTGTAGTTTTGAAATGTGGGACTATGCAAAGAATAATCCGGTAACCTTTGATAATATTCGAATTGAGAATAATATAATGCGCGCATCAGCCTATGGATTTGGCAATCGTTCTTATGATGATGGTATTCGTGGTATTGAGGGACATATAAGATTTGATGTGCCTGCAAATACATTAGGCAAAAACGGTATTTATATTTTGAAAAACATATTCGAAACTTCATATTGCTCGAATGTTAAATGGCCAAATGCAATAATGAGCACTGGAAGGGTTCAAGTTAAGGGTAATAGTATATACCAAAGTTCAAAACATTACACAGTATATGCAGACATTATTTTTGACCAAAAAGAGTATTTTGTTACTGATCAAATTGGACTTGAAGCAGCTTGGAAAGCGTTTGATAGCGATCCTTTAGTAATTAAGTGGTTAGATTGAAAGGGTTTGTAAAAGTGAACGAATATATCGATTTTCAAAAAGTTTTATCTCTTGATAATACGGGTGCTGTTTGTGAAGCGGCAGAATTAAAAAATCAGGTATTAACAACATCAGATTCAGATATTAGTTGGAAAATAAAACACTATATATCTGAAAATGGCGATGATAACAATGATGGTTTAAGTCCTGAAAAACCACTTAAAACTGTATATGGACTTAAAATTGGAGATATTCTTCACGGTCATGCAATTCTTTTTGAACGCGGTGGAACATTTCGTATTCCTAAAACCATTATTGCAAATGGCGGATTATTTTACGGTGCTTATGGTTCGGGTGAAAAACCAAAACTATTAGGTTCAATAAGAGATTATGCCGATCCAAATATTTGGTCTGAGAAAGAAAAAGATATTTGGGTTTTAAAACTTCCATTATCATCTGCAAGTATGATGAATTTTAATAATGATACATATCTTGGTGTGAAAAAGGCACTTTATTCCGAGGTAGTAGACAACGGCGATTTTTACCATGATACTGATGAGGGTGTTTTGTATCTTAAATGTTCGCTTGGAAATCCGGGTAGTGTGTTTGATAATATCGAGATAGCAACAACTTCTTATATTTTCAAAACGAATAATACGAATAATGTTACTATAGAAAATCTTTGTATGAAATATGCTGCATGTCACGGAATAATCTGCGCAGATGTTAATGATATTACCATAAGAAATTGCGAGATAGGTTGGGTAGGCGGAATATTTGTAAAAGATTCCCTTGAAAACCGCTATGGTAATGCGATAGAGTTTTGGTATAGGGCCGAAAATATAATTGTTGAGAATTGCTGGATATATCAAGCTTTTGATGCTGCATTAACATTTCAGGGTGATGGACCCGGTATTACTACATTTAAAAATATTCATTTTGAAAATAATTTGATTG
The DNA here is from genome assembly GCA_017537365.1 of Clostridia bacterium. Taxonomy (GTDB): domain Bacteria; phylum Bacillota; class Clostridia; order Oscillospirales; family Acutalibacteraceae; genus UBA737. The sequence continues at coordinate 38,216 of JAFYKZ010000010.1, read as the reverse complement.
AATATTGCTCAATGAATTTTGAATATTGGGTTCGATTTTTTAATGAGAAAAGAGAAAAGATGCAAATTGGCTTTATGCACGGCATAAGATTTTGCGATAATATTCTGCGATGTGCCGGTTACGGTTGGGGTGGAATTCAACGACTTGTTAAACCTGATCAGGCATTTTTGCTATGTTGGAATACTGTTTTTCGTGAAGATGTTATGAAGGACTTTTACATTATGGACAACATATTCGATACTGCAGATTGCAGTATGATTTATGCTATTCCTCCTAGTATGCAAAAAGGACTATATGTAACGCATAACAGTTATTTCCAAAGAGAACCGACTGGTAAAAATACTCATAATCAAATCATTCGCGTTCTAGATATAAATGCGCATAATCAAACCGAGTTTGAAGATGCGATAAGACTATTTGATTCAAAACCTAATGTAATTAAATGGATGCAATAGAGAAAAGGGTGACTTAGATCAATGTTTAAAAAATATGCGGTAGCATTTATTATAGTATGTTCAATATTGTTGAATACTATTTCAATTCCTACTTTCGCTGCTGAAACAGCTGCCTATAGCAAATATAGTTCAATAGAATCAGCTATTAAAAATGAAAACTATGCGGCGTATATGGAGGCTTATGGGAATGCTCCGCTATCTACCGAAAGCGTTGAGATTAAAGTAAATAGCGTTGTGGGTTCCGATAAAAAGGAATTTATTATTGATGTTGCAAATGATGGTCTATATACTTTCGGTATGCTATATAAGGCGGCAGATAACGGCATTGATTCTTTTAAAGTTGCCCTTATGATAGATGGTCAATATCCGTATGAGCTTTCTGAAAAATTAGTTTTTCCGCGTATGTGGCAAGATGAGCATACAATCCGTACTGATAATAACGGAAATCAATTTTCTCCTACTCAGATTCAAGCAGAGGAGTATTGCTATAATGTTACAACTGATTCGGATTCCGAGTTTAATTTGCCTCTTCGTTTTTATCTAAGTTCCGGTAAGCATAATATATCTATCAGCGTTACAAATGGTGTGATGGATGTGGATTATGTTAAATTTGATTATACCAAAGAGACTGAAAAATATTCAGAACCTGATAATAGCCAGTTATATAAAGGTGAATCTATAACTATTGAGGCGGAGAAAGCAAATCTTAAATCAAACTATTTCTTAGTTGCTAGAAACGATAATTCAACTACCGATGTTACACCTTATAATGCCACAAGTTCTGTGCTTAATTACATAGGTGGCGGCAACTGGAGTAGCATGGGAGACACTATTTATTGGAAAACACCTTATCTTAAAGCAGGGTATTATTGTATAGGTTTTTCATATAAACAAAATTCTCAGATCGGTGCAAAAACATATCGTACTTTGAAAATAGATGGAGAAATACCATTTTCAGAAGCTGAAAATATTGGTTTTTCTTATGATGATAATTGGCAGAAGAAAACTTATTCCAATGAAGAAGGAAAGCCTTACTATGTTTACTTTTCTGAAGGAGAACATGTGATATCTCTTTCCGTAACAGCGGGTAATATGGCGGCAATTCGCTCGGAATTATCTGAAGCGATTACGATGATTAATAGATTATATCTAGATATTAATATGATAACCGGCGAAAATGTTGATATTTATCGTGATTATGATCTTTTTTCGCAAATTAAGGATATGGAAACGCGATTAAAGAAAATAAGAAAATATTTAAAAAAATCTGCCGATGATCTATTAGAAGTAACCGGCACAACAAGTGGCTCAAACTATTCTGTTATCATGAATTTGCTCGAAGTTGTTGATCAGATGCTTGATAATAAGTATGAGGCACATAAATATAAGAGTTATTTTTATAGTAATTACTGTTCGGTTTCTTCGGTTCTTCAGGATATGAAAGAGATGCCGCTCAGTCTCGATAAAATCGTTCTTTTTTCAGAAAATGATAAAGATGCATTGGGTGAAACATCGGTTATAGATTCGATAGTTTTTTCTGCTAAGAGATTTGTTTATTCATTTGTGGAAGACTATAATCAAATGGATAATGGTGAAGATAGTTTAACCGTTTGGGTTAACTGGGGTCGTGATCAAGCACAGGTGCTTGATTCATTAGTAAAGCGTTCATTTACGGCAAAGACCGGTATAAATGTTGATATTAAACTCACAAATGCAAGTGTTGTTCAAGCTGTGGTTTCCGGTACAGGACCTGACTGTATATTGCAGCGAACACGCTCCGAGCCTGTTAACCTTGCAATGCGTGGAGTGCTTTACGATTTGTCAAGTTTTGATGATTGCGACGAAGTATTAAAAAGATTTCAAAACGGTGCTGAAATACCGTATGTGTATAAAGATTCATTATATGCTTTGCCTGATACGCAAACATATTTTATGATGTTTTATAGAAAAGATGTTTTTGAGGAATTAGAGCTTTCTGTTCCTAAAACATGGAATGAACTCAAAATTGTTACAAAATTGCTTTCAAGAAATAATATGAACGTTTGGTTCCCAAATAACACGATTATAGATAATACTCAGATAAATCACGGAATAGGAAGCGTTAATATTTTCCCATCACTTCTTATGCAAAAAGATATTGATATATATTCAAGTGATGGAAAAGCAACAAATCTAACTTCCGCTGAAACTTCTGATATTTTCAGTGAATGGACGGGATATTACAATAAGATGAAATTCCCGAAATCACTTGATTTTTATAATAGATTTAGAACAGGAACTACACCACTTGGAATAGCACCTTATACTTTATATACAACTTTGCAGGTTGCTGCTCCTGAAATTTCAGGTCAATGGGCTATGACTACTATACCCGGAACTGAAAAAGAGGATGGAACAATTGATCATACTTCTTCGGGCGGCGGAACAGGTTGTTGTATTATGAAAGATTCCAAGCATCCTGAATTGGCATGGGAATTCCTTAAGTGGTGGACTGATGAAGATACTCAACTTACTTTTTCGATAGATGTTGAATCAATATTGGGACCTTCAGGTCGAGTAGCTTTATCAAATGTGAATGCTATCAAATCGCTTTCGTGGTCTGATGGTACAATTGAAGAATTATTAAATGCTTGGGAAAATGTAAAAGAAATACCGGAGTATCCTGGTAGTTATTATGTTTCTCGTTCGGTTTATCAAGCGTTTTGGAATGTAGTTCAAAAAAATAAGAATCCCAAAGAAATGTTAGCTAAGTATGGCAAGGAAGCCGATGACGAGATAGCAAGAAAATGGGAACAATATTATAATAGATAATTTGTTTAAGATGGGGTGAAAAGATGCAACTACCAAAAATGTTCAAAGAAAAAGATGGTATATATAAGAAGGAAGATAAGGTATTTGCTATTTTGCTTTTACCGTTTATGGTAACATTCTTTTTCTTTAGTATTCTCCCTATTTTATCTTCAATGGGTCTTAGCTTGTTTGATTATGATATGGTTTCAAGTCCAATTTTTATAGGAGTTGATAACTATATCAGAATGTTTACAGCTGATGCGGTATTTTTGAAAACAATAGGAACAACCTTAAAATTTGCAATCATTGCAGGACCGCTAGGTTACATATTTGCTTTCCTTTTGGCTTGGATGATAAATGATTTTGGACCAATTGTGAGGATTATACTTACATTTATATTTTTCGTTCCTTCGCTTTCAACAAATGCTCTTTATATTTGGCAGATAATGTTTTCAAGCGATAGCTATGGATATATCAACAGCTTTTTAATAAGTTTTGGTTTTATAAATGAGCCGATTCAATGGTTTCAAAACACTGACTATAATATGTTGCTTATCTTGTTAGTACAACTTTGGATGAGTATGGGTATTTGTTTCCTTGCAAATATAGCCGGTTTGCAAAATGTGAATGTTGAACTTTATGAAGCGGGTGCTATTGATGGTGTGAGAACTCGTTGGCATGAACTTTGGTATATCACATTACCCTCTATGAAAAATATTTTGCTTTTCAGTGCGGTAATGCAAATACAGTCTGTTTTCTCAGTGAGTACATTGATAACTACATTGGTAGGTTATCCAAGTGTAGATAATTCGGTTGATACAATAGTATCATATATTTCAGATGTTGGTACAACTAGATACGAGATGGGATATGCTTGTTCGCTATCGGTAATCTTGTTTATGATAATTTTGTTTATTCGTTATATCGTTGGTGTTGTGTTAAAAATAGTTGGGAAAAACGAATAAAATCATTCGCAATAGTTGCATATATAATGTTTAACATAGGCTTTAGGAGAAGAAAGTAATGATAAAGAAAAAGGCACAATATAAACGCTTTACGCGTTCTAAAATCGGAAACATTACATATTTTACGATTTTGATCTTAGCGGGTGCATTTATGCTATTACCGCTGGTTTACTGTATCGTCACTGCTTTTAAGCCGCTTGATGAGTTACTGATTTTCCCTCCGCGATTTTATGTAAAAAGACCGACTTTTAAAAACTTTTTGGTAATACCATCACTTCTTAGTAATTTAAATGTTCCGATTTCGAGGTATTTATTTAATACCCTTCTAATTACGGCTGCTTCCACTACATTATCTATTTTAGCAGGTTCAATGGCAGCTTTTGTATTTTCGAAATCGCATTTAAAATCAAGAAATTTGCTTTTTACAGTTGTGCAGGTAATGCTTTTATATAACGTTGTTACATTGGCTGTACCGCAATACCTTATTTTCAGTAAAACGCATATGATTGATACATATTGGGTTTATATTTTACCCGCTATTCCATCAGCGGTTAACTGTTTTCTTATGAAGCAGTTTCTTGATGGAAGTGTTCCCGATGCTTTGCTTGAAGCAGCGCGGATTGATGGAGCGGGAGTTGTTACGATGTATTGGAAGATAGTAATGCCGATACTTAAACCGGCATGGATGACAGTTTTGCTTTTCTCCTTCCAATCAATGTGGTCCACCGTTCCTGGCGGTACAATTTTTAGTGAAAAATTAAAAACATTACCTTATGTAATGAGTTCGGTTGCTGCCGGAGGTATTGCTCGTTCCGGAAGTGCGATGGCGATAACGGTTATTTTGCTCATTCCACCTGTTGTGGTATTCCTTGTAACTCAGAGCAATGTTATGGAAACTATGAGCAGTTCAGGGATAAAATGATGAAGGGAAGATAAGAGTTGCTAAAGAAATTAACAGCATTGTTTACAATCCTTATATTGTGTTTATCTTTGAGCACATCTGTTTTGGCTGCGCCAACAGATGCATATACTCGTGTTGATTTATATGACGGAACTAACGCATTGCATTTATCGCGTGAAATGTACCACGCAATAAAATATATCGATGCAAATTCTCTCGGATTGGATGAAAGTCTTGAAGGTATTTCAGATATTTTTTGTCCGGGCGATGGTAAAACTTATGTTATTTCCGAAGTTTACCCTAAGATAATTGTTTTAGATGCTGACTATAAGCTTTTAAAACAGATCACTGTTAGAGATACTGATGGCTCTGAAATTAGTATTGAGGGTGCTAAGGGTGTTTTTTGTGATAAAGATGGTACACTTTATATCGCTGATACAAAGAATTTCCGAGTTATAGTTACCGATAATAATGGTAATGTTATTAAAATGATGAATAAACCTGAATCGGAATTGATACCTGAAGATTTTCTCTATCAGCCAACTAAATTAGCAAAAGATAGTAATGATTATTTATACATTTTAAGTTTAGGATCATATTATGGTGCTCTAATGTATAATCCTAAAGGTGAATTTGTTGGATTTTACGGTTCGAATACTGTTGAGGCAAACGCTTTAGATACACTTCAGTATTTATGGGAAAAACTTACGAGTAATGAAACCAAGAAAAGAGCTTCAGTAAAGACTCTTCCTTATTCTTTTGTTGATTTTGATTTTGATTTCGAAGATTATCTTGTAACTTGCACCGGTCAAACTGATACTAAGAAGAACGGTCAGGGTCAAATAAGAAAAATCAGCTATAACGGCACTAATATTCTTTTTAAGCGTACGGTTTATGGAGATTATGCTTCATCGCAGGATGTTAACTATCTTGAAGATAAGCTTCTTTTAAAAGAAGAGCGTACAGGTAATTCCGTTTCGCAAAATATGGTATCTATTGCAGTAGATGATGATAATTTTATTTATGCGCTTGATCAAGTGAATGGTTACATTTATGTATATGATAATGAATCAAATCTTCTTAATGCCTTTGGTGGTGGTTATAAACAGGGAACTCAGTTAGGAACATTTTCTAATCCTAGCGTTATTGAATTAAATGGTGATAATATTTTAGTTGCAGATACCGTGAATAATTCAATAACAATATTTTCCGTAACAGAATATGGTAAATTGTTGAAGATGGCGCAAACTCAGTATTTGCGAGGCAACTATGATGATGCTGAACCTTTGTGGAATCAAGTTTTAACCTATGATGCTGACAATCAACTAGCTTATAGAGGACTTGCAATGGTTTATTACAATAAAGGCGAATATAAAAAAGCAATGGAATTTGCAAAAAATGCTGCCGATTATTCTGTTTATGACCTTGCACATCAAGAGGTGTTTAAGAAAAACCTTGCAGATAACTTTGTTTGGATATTGTTAATGTTATTTATTGTTATAGGTCTTATAGCATTTGCGGTTTTTAAAATCAAGAAAAATAACATAGTTTTGCTTAAAAATCCTAATGTTAAAGTGGCATTTAAGGTAATGATTCATCCGTTTGATTCATTTAACGATATTAAATATAAAAAAATGGGATCTATGGTAATTGTATCAGTAGTTACAGTTTTATTGTATATTTCATTCTTCTTAAGAGATGTAGCTTCAGGATTTTTGTATTCAACGGTTGATATGCGAAACTATAATTCAATTTATACGATATTTAAAACTATCGGTTTGTTGGTTTTATGGTGTATATGTAATTGGCTTGTGTGTTCGTTAGCTTCGGGTAAGGGAACATTAAAAGAAGTGTTTGTGGCAACATCTTATTCTCTTATACCGCTTATAATTTATAACTTTATCCGTGTTATTTTTGCTAATTTCTTGCCACTTTCGGCATCAGGATTAGTTTCAGGCGTGGATATTGCTATTTGGATATTAACAGGATTTTTGCTGATAGTTGGAATGATGGTTGTTCATGAATATGACTTTTTTAAGTTCGCATGGACAGCGGTAGTAACCTTCCTTCTCATGCTTTTAGTAGTATTTTTAATTTTTGTCTGCGCACTTATGTTAAAGCAGACTTGGGTGTTCTTAAAATCTATTTATACTGAAATGGGTTATAGGTAGAATTTTAATGGTATTTTCTCAAATTGTTCGGAGGTTGTGTTTATGACCGTAAAAATGGCAAAGAGTTTAAATGACATATTTAAGTGGGGACATAATAGAACGGTTGCCGCTTTGATTGTTATGGCAATAATTATATCTTTGCTTTCCGGATGTAATTCCGAGGTTGTAACAAATAAATATAGATTGCCGCCTGCAGGTGCTTTCCTTCAAAGTGGCGAAGTTTATACTAATGATAATTATTCGCTTTCATGGGATGATGAGGCAAAGAGTGTTCAAATCAAATGCCTCAAAACAGGTAAAGTTTGGTCGAATATTTCTTATGAAATGTATCAAGAAGGAAGCACAAGTGTTTATGCGAATTCTTCTATGATAATTAAGGTTGTTGATTCTACATTGCTTGTGGAAGACACTATAACTTCTTATGCTGCACTTATGGATGGTGGGCAAATTATTGCTCAAAAACTCGACAATGGTGTTAGAGTTATCTATTATTTTGATGTGCAAAAGATTTCTATTCCTGTTGATTATATATTAGAAGAAGATTCTTTGACCGTGACTGTTAAAACCGAAATGATACGAGAGGGTGATAGCGGCTTTATTCTTGCTGAGTTTGCTCCAACACCGTTGCTTTGTTCATCAGCTAACGATAATCAAGATGGATATTTGTTCGTTCCATCAGGGCAAGGCGCGCTAATGAATACGGATATTACCCCTGATGGTGCACGAAAATGGAGCGGTGAGGTTTACGGTGATGATGTTTCAATGCTTAGAACCGAAACGATGACTAACACTGTTGGCGTTCGTCTTCCGGTTTTTGGAGCTAAGGATGGCAATAATGGAATTTTCGGAATAATTGAATCTGCTGCCGGAAATTCAGCTATTGTGGCTGAGGCGGGTAATCATAAGATGGGACGTTCTGCCGTTTATCCCGAGTTCTTTGTTCGTGGTCATGATTCTTATTGGCATGGTTCTCAAATTTATGGACAATCTATTTTAACTCAGCATTCAAAAGATATTGATAAATATACCGCTAAGATTAGATATTATTTCTTAGATGGCGAAAGTGCCGATTATAACGGTATGGCAAAGCTTTATCGCGATTATTTGAAAACAAATAATAAACTTGTTAAATCTAACCTTGATTATTCGCCGTATGCTATATCGTATATCGGTGGAACAAATGTAAATAATTCTATATTAGGTATTCCAACTACCGAACTTGTTGCTTTAACAACCTTTAATGATGCCAAAGACAGCGTAGAAAAAATAACAAGCTCGGTTGGTGCCGCGCCTTATGTTAGATTGCTTAATTTCGGCGATGGCGGACTTACTCCTAGTACATATCTTGGCGGAAAAAACATCAAATCCGTTTATGGTAAATCTTCTGATCTATCAGAATTGCTTGATCTTATTAAGAATAATAAAACAAAACTTTTCTTTGATTTTGATTTGGTATATTTCGGTAAAAGTGGTAATGGAGTTAAGATTAGCGCTGATTCTGCTAAAACCGCTATCAAATATGATTCCGAGAAAAAAGAGAGTTCTCCAAATAGAATTTTTGATGAAAAAGCGAAATACTATGTTATTTCTCGCAACGAGTTAAGTTCAGGTCTTGAAAAAACTCTTAAGAAAGCTGATAAATTTAATCTTGATGCTTTGAGTTTGGCAACAATTTCAAACTCTCTTTATTCCGATTACGGTTATGAAAATTCTTCAAGAACAAGTATGGAAAAGCAGGTTGCCGACCTGATTTTGAAAGCTAAAAAGGAAAAAGCGGTTGCATCTTCTGATGCAAATGCTTTTTGTGCCGGTATATCTGATGTTATTTTTGAGGTTTCTTGCGAAAATGATGATGCGCTTTGTTTTAGCAATACCATTCCTTTTTATCAAATGATTTTTAGCGGTTATGTTCCAATGTATAGCCAAAGCATAAATTTCGCGCCAAATTCTGATAAAGCGTTAGCAATGGCAGCTTCAAGCGGTATTGGTCTTGGGTTTACGCTTACAGGTAAATATAACTCTCAAAGTAATGATTTTGATACATATAAACTATATGCCACTCCGCGAGAATACAATGAAAATAAAATTGAAAACATTTTAAATGCAGATGGTTATATTGATTATTTCTCAAAAATAAGTAATGCTTCGCTTGAGCGTTATGAAATTTTGGAAAATGGCGTTAGCTTATCGGTCTTCTCAAATGGCGTAAAAGTTTATGCCAATCATACTGAGAAATCTTGCGAATCTCCAATAGGTATGCTTTCTGCATATGAATTTAATATAGGGGAGGCGGAATAATGAAGAAAAATAAAAAACCCGTAGGTCTTGAAACAAAGAGAAGGCGTTATGGTTATATTTTCGTAACCCATTGGGCATTGGGCCTTATACTATTTTTCGCCTATCCGCTTTTTTCATCTATTATTTATGCTTTTAATGATGTAACAATTGGCAGCGGAACGATAGACAAAGAATTTGTTGGACTTGTTTATTTTAAGAAAATTTTAATTGAGGATCCGAATTATTTAGATAACTTGAGAGATTCGGTGGTTCAATTACTGTATTCATTGCCAATAATAATTGCCTTAAGTTTGGTTTTGGCAGTTCTTCTTAATAAAAAATTTCGAGGCAGAGCAATATTTCGTTCAATATTTTTCCTTCCAGTTCTTATTTCATCATCGGCAGTTATTAGGATACTTACCGATTCTCCTATATATATGAATCTTACTTCGGGTGAAGGCATGATTGATTATGAAAGTATTATCACTAATCTTGATGTTCCTTCAATGATAACTCCGTTTTTAACATTTATGTTAAGTAGCGTTATGAGTTTGGTTTGGAATTGTGGTGTTCAGATAATTCTATTCTTGGCCGGACTTCAAAGCATACCCGATTCTCTTTATGAGGTTTCAAAAATCGAGGGTGCTAATAAATGGGAAGAATTTTGGATGATAACTATTCCTTGTTTGCGTAATATTATTTCCCTTGTAATTGTATTTACAATGATTGAGCTATTCACTTCATCTGAAAATGTGGTTGTAACCAATGCTTACAGTCTTATGGTATCTCAAAAATTTGGAGAAAGTTCTGCAATGCTTTGGTTCTATTTCGTTATTGTAATCTCAGTTATTGGAACAGTTTTTGTTCTCTTTAATAGGTTTAGTAAAAAGAAGTGGGAATAACACTTTTTTTGAACGGTTATATATTTATTGTTTTTAAACAACGACTATAAAAACGGAATAAGAGGTGAATCTATGATTGAGGTTTAGTTGGGCAATAAAAACAAAAAATTTAGTAAAAGGAGAAAAATTATGAAAGCAAAAAAACTATTTGCAGTATTGTTATCGGTTTTGCTGGTTTTATCAGCATTTCCAACATTCGCGTTGTTTACGGTTAGCGCGGCTGATACCGGCGTGGCAACTGTTTATGTTTCTTCTGCAGGTAATGACAGTACTGGTGACGGCACACAAGCAAACCCCTATGCAAGTATTTCTAAGGCAGAGGAGATAATAGAAGCAAATTCTTCTGCTAATGCAGGTGAGATCATTATGCTTACAGATATGACCTTCACTTCTGCAACTCACACAAAAATGATTACGATTAAAGGCGCAACCGGTGCTGAAAATCTTAATCAGACCGGTAAAGTAAAATCTGTGGCAGGACCTACAACATTTAAGGATTTTACTATAAACGATACAACTAATATTGCCACCAATGGTAATGATGTTATATATGAAAATATAACCTTTACAGGTTCTAAAGGTACTTTCTATTTTGGTAATATTGATAGCAGTGTTACAACACCTAACAATATCACACTTAACGGATTTGGAAAGAAAGTTAATTTAGGCGCAAATGTTCGTATAGGACCACTTACTTCTGGCGCAAGTGCAAGCACAAACGCTACAAACGGTACAATAAACAGTGATATTAATATCGTAGTAAATAGCGGTTATTTTAATCAGTTTTGGATGCTTAACGGTACTTATAATGGTGACCTTAATGTTACATTAAATGGCGCTAAGATGTATAATAACTGTCAATTTGACTTCTATGGTGTTAACAAATCAACCTATAATGGCGCGTTCCAATTGTTGCTCAATAATGGCTTCGCAACTTCGAATGTATATGTTTCAGAAGTGGAAAAAATCAATGCGGCAGAGGGTAGTTGGTTTATGTATTGCGATAATTCCGGTGGTATGCTTTCTACAACCAATACACCCGGAACATTCGCGGTAAATGAAGGCTATAATGCTATTGCAACAAATACTTCAACCGGCGCAAAGTATAAATCTGCTAAAAGAACTTTAACTGTTCCTGCTGGAAAATACGAGGTAACTTATGAAGTGGCATCATCAGAAGAAGATGATGATTTAAAAGAAGTTGTTTTCTATGTTTCAGCAAACGGAAATGATTCTGACAATGGTTTAACTGCTGAAACACCATTTGCAACTATCGCGCAGGCTGAAACTGTGATCGAGGCATCAAATGCTGAGTCTGGTCAAATCATTATGCTTACAGATATGACCTTCACTTCTGCACCACATACTAAAATGATTACGATTAAGGGTGCAACCGGCGCAGAAAATCTTACTAAACCATCCGGAAATATAATGTCTGCGGCAGGACCCACAACATTTAAGGATTTTAGTATAAACGATACCTTCAAGATAGCTACTGATGGTAATGAAGTTATATATGAAAATATAACCTTTACAGGTACTAAAGGTATGTTCTATTTTGGTAATATTGATAGCAGTGTTACAACTCCTAACAATATCACACTTAATGGATTAGGATTGAATGTTAATAAAGGCGCAAATGTTCGTATAGGTCCGGCTACCAGACAGGGCGTTATGAACAGCGACTTGAATGTTGTTGTAAATAAAGGATATTTTTATCAGTTCTGGGTACATGAAGGCACTTATAACGGTAATGTGAGCTTCACATTTAATGGCGGAACAGTTTACGGTACTGATCCTTTCTTAGATCCATATACAAATTATACTACTACCTATAATGGTGCATATCAAGTAATTCTCAATAATGGATTTTCTTCCTCAAAAATCAGCCCAAGTGTTGATAATATAACCGCAGCAGGCGGAAAATGGCTTATGTATTGCGATGATTCCGGTGGTATGCTTTCTACAACCGATATACCCGGAACATTCAATGTTAACGGTACTTTTTCTGCAATCGCAACCAATGTTTCAACAGGAGTAAGTTATTCTTCATCGAAAGGCGTTCTTACCGTTCCTGCGGGTAAATATAATGTATCTTTTGGTTATGCAGCTAATGATGTTTCAACCTTTTATGTTTCAGCAAACGGAAACGATTCTAATGATGGTTTAACTCCGGAAACTGCATTTGCTACTATCGATCATGCTCAAGCTTGGCTTAATTATAGCACTGCAACTGATAAAACTATAATCGTTAGCGGTGAAGTTGGGTTTGATGGCGGTCAAGCTCATGAAGATATGATCACAATTAAGGGCGATGGAACAGCTTCCCTTATTTATGATACAACAGGACAGTATGATTCTCAAATTTATGGTCATATCGCGCTCCAAGGTCCAACAACCTTTGCTAACATTGCGTTAGATGAAACTAAGTTGCTAACCAATGGTAATGAGATGGTACTTGGCGATGATATTACTCCACTTGAAGGTAAAGATAGTTATTATTACGTTGGTAATAAAGATAACAGCAGCAGTTCTGAAAAAGCCGAGAATGTAACTATAAATTCATTTGCTTCCAACCTCTGGAAAGGTGCATTTGTTAGAATCGGTGCATTTGGAAATAATTCAGACAGAGCAATGGGCGATGTTAACCTTACTATCAACGGTGGTAGATTTAGACAACTTCAATTCTGGCAAGCAGTTATAAACGGTAATGTTAGCATTGTTTGGAATGGTGGTACTATTTCAAAAACAGAAGGATCTGAATATTCCACTTCCGTTCATGATAATACAGTATTCAACGGTGCGGTTCAGTTTATTATGAACAAAGGTATCAGCGAAGAGGTATTAGGAGAAGCATTCACTGATATTGATGCCGCTGAAGGCGTTTGGTATATTTACTGCAACGATACTGCAGATGGCGGTTTAGTTGCTACTGATATTGCAGGACTTTATGCATTTGATGGAGCAAATTATGCTCGTGCAGTTAATAGAGAAACCGGCGAAGTATTTTACTCTTATGAAGGCGAATTAGATTTGTCAGCTGAAGATGGAATCTATGATGTTACACTTTATGATAGCATTCATTTCGGTGATATTAATGGCGATGGCGCTATAAGTATAATCGACTTAATCGCAATTAAGAAACTTACAATGGCTGATTATGCAGATTATTTCTGGGCAGCTGATGTGGACGAAGATTTGGAGATTAACTCACTTGATCTTACCATAATTAAAAAACATTTGCTCGGCGTTGAGAATATTGTTTGGCAGTCTAGCAACGCTATTTCCTTGATTGATGGTTCTGATTTAACCTTTGGTGGCGCTGAAAGTGAAGCCGCTGCCATGAAAGCAACAATTGATAGTTTAGCTGATACGGTTAAATCTCAATCCGGAACAAAATACTATGTTTCAGAAAACGGAGACGATAGCAATTCAGGTACTTCAAGCGACGCTCCTGTTAAAACAATAGCAAAAGTTAATACACTTACAAAGTCCGGTAGCATCGTTCTTTTTGAGAGAGGCGGTATTTATAGAACAGAAGAACCGTTAGATCTTAAAGATAATGTTAAAGTTGGTGCTTACGGAACAGGTGCTAAACCGATAATTTCAGGTTCAATTAAGAACTATGCTGAATCAACAGTATGGACCTCTGATGATGGTACTATTTGGCAAACTGAAATAAACAAAGATAATCTTGGTGGCGTTGTGTTTGATAACGGCGCATATATTGGAAATCGCAAGAATGATATTAAATTACTTGTTTCAAACGGTGATTACTACTATGAAGACGGTATCTTATATCTTTTCTTAGATCAATATAAACCTAGTGCTTATTTCACTTCGATTGAAGTTTCAACAACTCCACATCTTATTTATGAAACTAAATTTACTAAGGTTTCAAATATAAAGATAGAAAATATTGAATTTACACAGGCATCTCTTACTGCAGTTGATTTCCATGAGTGCAGCAATATTACAATAACAGGTTGTAAATTAAGTTGGATCGGTGGCGCTACCAATGCTGACGGAGTGAGATATGGTAATGCTATTCAGTTCTGGAACTCAATTGAAACAGCTTCGGTTACTAATTGTCATATTTATCAGATTTATGATGCTGCATTTACTCTACAAGGTCATAGTGATAGCAATAGCTATCGCAATGTAACCTTCAGCAATAACCTTGTTGAATATTCTTCATATAACCTTGAATTATGGTGCTATAATTTAGAGGGTGATGGCGATGGATATGATAAAACTGCTGTTATGAATAATATAACAGTTAGCAACAATATCTGGCGTTATTCAGGTTATGGCTTTGGAAAACAACGCAGTGCTACTTACAGTCAGGCTTATATTCTTTGTTATGGTTTTGAACCTGATAACATTTGGACTTTCAATGTAAGTATCAGCAATAATATTTTCGATTGCGCTCGCAGTTATTATTTCAGTGCGTATAACGCATATGATGACTTTACTTTCTCAAATAATACTTATTATCAGTCTACCGATTGCGCATATCCAATAATACGCAATGATCTTGACACAACAGATGATGTTATTCCAACCAATCTATCGCAGTTTACTACTGCTATTCAGACGGTAGATACTACTGCAACAGTTAATTGGATCACCAGATAATAGTATAATTTAATTTAGTTTTAAGTTAGTAAATGCTGCAAGCGGATAATTCCCAAAAAAGAAATTTTCATATATTTAAAATAATATATCGGTTAAATGCCGGTAATAAAGGATAGGTGTTTATCAATATGAAAAGTAAAAAAGTATTATCTTTAATTCTCGTTATTTGCATCACAATGTGTATGGCGCAAATAGGGCTTTATAAGCTTGCAGCAGAGAATGTAACAAAAACTGTTTATGTTTCTGAAAACGGTGCCGATTCAACCCGAAACGGCACCAATGCAAGACCTTATAAAACGATAGAATATGCAATAACAAGAGCAAAATCATCTAATCCTGATATAATCAACTTAAAAGTTAAAGATTATGCAGAATTTGATTTTGAATCTGAATTTGATGGTAACCTTGTTATCGAGGGAACAGAAGATAATGTTGAATTGCAAATGGTTTCAGATAGAACTCTTGAGGCTAACGGTTCAAAAACATGCTTACTTAAGTCTAATATAACCTTTAGTAATATAAAAATACTTTCAGCTTTGGATGAACAAGATTCTCCACTTAAATATTCAATTATAACACAAGGAAAATCTATTTTATTCGGCGAAGGAACTTCCTTTGATCAAAATTCGTTTGGAATCCTTGCCGGAAGAGCTAATGAATATGGAACTGCAACTTCAGATCAGATAATTAATGTTAATGCGGCTGAATTAAGCGGTGAAGTTAATTCGGCTTCAGGTCTTGATATTGCAGTGGGCGTTTTGCCTAAAAAGAATACCGCAGATTGCGGAAACGCGCTCGGAAAAATTGAAATTAACATCAATTCGGGTGATGTTAAAAAAGTATCATTTTTAGATACTAATACTTTATATGGTGATGATGTGATAATCTCATGGTTTGCAGATATAAAATCTAATGACCAAAAGGTAATCACATTTGATGGTGAAAATAATTCTACTTTTAAGAAATCTTTACAAATTATAATGAATAATGGTGCCGTAAGCAGTAATATTGATGATAGCGTGAGAAACGCTACTGCCGAAGGCGGAAAATGGATAATGTTAGGCAATAAAGAGTATAGTTATCTTGAAGCAACTGATTTGCCCGGTAAATTTAAAGTGATCGGGGAGTTGAATCTTCAAGCAACAAACACTCAAAATCCTAGCGAAATATACCATTCGGAAGAATCCACTGTTGATGGCGAGAAATATCTTGATCTTTCCGATAAACCCGGTGAGTATAATATTTCTGAAATTATCACAGCGGATACGGGTAAAACAATTTATGTATCTTCTTCCGGTAATGATAGTACCGGTAAAGGAACACAGTTAAAACCTTATGCTACAATCGCAAAGGCTGAACAAGTAATTGAGGCTTCAAGTGTGGAATCCGGCGAAATTGTTTTACTTACTGATATGGTATTAACAACAGCAACACATACTAAAATGATAACTATTAGAGGTAATACAGGTGAAGAAAACCTTACTCAACCTCATAGTGTAATATCTGTGGGAGGCCCCACAACATTTAAGAACTTTAATATAAATGATACAGTAAGTCATATTTCAAATGGTAACGAAGTTATCTATGAAAACATTACTATGTCAGGTTCATACGGAACAATTTATTTCGGTAATATGGACAGTGGCGTAGTTAGTGATAACAATATCACTATAAATGGATTAGGACAAGACTCTTGGAAAGGCGCAAATGTTCGTATAGGACCCAGAAATAGACAAGGAATTGTAAATAGTGATATAAATGTAGTTGTGAACAACGGATATTTTAATCAATTTTGGGTATTTGAAGGCACTTATAATGGGGATGTAAGCTTCACATTTAATGGTGGTGTTGTTTATGGTGGAGATCCTTTCTTGGATCCTTATTTGGATTATACTACCACCTATAATGGAGCTTATCAATTGATTTTGAATAACGGATTTGCATCCTCAAAGGTGAGCAATACAGTAAGGGAAATCAATGCGGCTAAAGGCAGTTGGTTTATGTATTCTGATAAATCCGGCGGTATGCTTTCGGCAACTGATGTTCCGGGAACATTTGAGGTTTCCGGTGGGTTTACAGCCATTGCAAAGGAACGCACATCCAAAATTACATACTATTCCTATAATAACAAACTTGTTGTTCCTGAGGGTGTTTATGAAGTAACATACACAAACTCTCAACCTACGGACAATTTACTTGTTTTATCTCATAAGGGTGAAAACACCTCGCGCATTCTTCAAAAAGTCTCCTTGGTGAAAGGTAAAAAATATAACGTATCTTTTGATTATATTGATGGTTATGGTCAATTAGATCAAGGTATAATTTTAGGCGTTTTTGATGCGCAAGGCAATAAGGTTTGCTCTGCAGATAATGGCGAAATTTCTTTAGTTTCAGAAGATGAAAATTACTTCCATAGAACTTACTCGTTTGGTTTTAACGGTAATTCGGGAGATTATTATATTGGTTTCAGCATAAGCGGTGATTATTCATTTGCCGTTTCAAATATTGCTGTAACAAAATCAGATAATACTAATTCAAATCTGATTAAAAATGGTGATTTCAAAAATCATTTGAATAACTGGATAATTGATGGTTATTCTCCGGAAAATGCAGATATATATAACAATGTTAACGATAACTCAAAAATCACCGCTATGGTGCAGTATTATATTGGAAAAAATGAGTATTTCTATAAGGTTATAGAAGAACCCACCGAAGAGTTAGGTACCGAAAAGATGCTATATATAGAAAACTTTTCGGGTTATAGAACATTTTTACAGCGTTTATATAAAATCATTAAGCCTGATACAAAATATGCATTTGAGTGTTCATTGGCTGCTGATGTTAATTATCAACTCCAGGTTAGAGCAACTGGTAATAGAGTTGCAATTCATAAGTTGGATCCTGTAAAAGTGGTTGATGTTGCAGTTGAAACAGAGCTAGGTGAGGTATATTACAAGCATGCTTATTATGAGTTCGAGATACCTAACGAAGTGGAAGATCAGATATTTATTGGTTTTGAATTTGCTTCGGGACAAACGGCAACAATCTTTGATTTCAAATTATATGAAGTTGATGATCCTAATAAAACCAATTTGTTTGTTAATCCTGATTTTAGTCAAGGATTAGATGAATGGATATGGGGATGGACCATTTGGTTTAACCATGATGCTGATAGCACAGGTCTAGTTAAATGGGAAGGCGATACAGGAAAACTCATCCTTAAAAAGTATGACTATAAAAACCTTGTTACATATTTTGACGATAGATATTTTGTTGATGGCAAATGGTGGGAAGACAAAGATATAGGAGAACTTGAACCTGAGAATGCTAAAGTTAGCGGAACCTTTAAAGATAGCAACGGAAAAGCGTTATCAAATATTGAGTTTGCTTTCTTATCGGATGAATATCAAGTAAAAGGTAAAACGGATTTTAATGGAGCTTTCAGCTTTGATTCTATCCCTGCGGGCAAATATGATATATCCGTATATGATTCAAATGGTGAAGATTATTATGTTTCTTATGTAGTTCTACTTAAAGATGGATCATATAGTTTTGATATTGTTTGTGATATATCAAATGTTTCACTTGATTCGCTTGATAATTCTGGAGTTTTTGAAGAAAATGTCGAAACGGTATATTATGGTAAGATAAAAGGAACTGTTTATACCCCTGATAGAAAACCAGTTCCAAATTTAGAAGTGTTTATTAATAATGGTCAAAGCGTTGTTACCGATAAAGACGGAAACTTTGAATTTAATTCACTTGCCGCCGCTGAATATAAGATTTATACAAAAGTTAAGGGCGGTTTCTATGTATTAAAAACAGTGAATTTGCAAGAAAATACCGCTATAACACTTAAATTAAAATATGGATATAATTATAAACCCGAAACCGAAGTTGAAGAAGATGGATTATCTTTATGGGCTTGGATTTTGATATCTGTTTCAGGTGTAGTTGTATTAGCTACTACCTCACTTGCGGTATTCTTATTTATTATCATAAGAAAGAGAAATAAAGTTAGAATTTAATTTGGTTAATAAATAATGAAAATGGTAGATAAAGTTATTTTAGATCAAATAGATAACTATATTCGTGAAAATAAGGAAGATATAGTTAAAGATCTTTTGGAGCTTATCCGTATTCCTTCGGTGCAATCCGATGCTGAAAATGATGCACCTTATGGAAAAGCATGCAAACGAGTTCTTGAAGAAACAAAGAAATTGTATGAACGTCACGGATTTAAAAGTCAAATCAGTTCAGATAATAAATATGTTTTAGCTTCTTGGGGAAAAGGAGATAAAACGGTAGGTTTGTTTGCTCACGGAGATGTGGTGCCGGTTGGCAACGATTGGCTTGTTTGTGAACCATTTGAACCGATTATAAAAGATGGGTATATATTTGGTAGAGGTTGCCACGATGATAAATCGGGAATAGTGGAGTCACTTTATGCTTCAAAAATTATAAGAGATTTGAAACTGCCTTTTGAATCTCGGCTTCTAATGATGACCGGAAGTAATGAAGAAACCGGTATGGACGATCTTTTGAGTTTTAAAAACAATGAGATAATGCCCGATTTTTGCTTAGTGCTTGATGCTGAGTACCCGTATTATGGTGGCGAAAAGAGTACGATGAAGCTCGATTTGATTTCAAAAAATCAATTTAAAACCATCAAGCGCATATATGGCGGCGAATCTTATACAATCGTTTTGGGTGAAGTTACGGCCGAGATTGAGTTTTCTGAGGAGTTGTTTGAGGAATTAAAAGAAAACTGCAAGGAAAATTCAGAAGTAGTATTTGAGAAACGTGACCAATTGATAATTGTAACGGCAAAGGGTAAGTCTGGGCATGTTGCTCATATTGAGAATACTCATAATGCTATGGTAACGCTTTCTAAAGTTCTTATAAAATGCAATAGCATACCTGAAAATGAACGTGAAATGATAAGACAAATAGGTCAGTTTATCGGTGATTGTTATGGTGCTGGTTTTGGAATTGAAAATAGCGATGAAATTTTTGGCAAATTGACCTGCGGTAATGGGTTGATTCGTACTAAGGATGGTAAACTTGTATTAGGACTTGATATACGTTGCGGAATAAACACAAGCATTAATAAAATACATGAACAAATAGTTGAAGCTGCTCAAGAAAATTGGGATATAGATTTGAAACGAGCAGCTGATGGATATTATGTTGATGGTAATTTGCAACTTCCAAAGGCGGTTTCTAGTGCATATGCTTATGTTACAGGAAATAAAGACAAACAACCTATTATTTCTGCCGGTGGCACTTATTCAAGATTGCTTAATAATTCGTGTTCAATAGGTACAGTGGTTGATTTGCCGTACGAGTATATAGATTTACCTAATGGTCACGGCGAATGGCATCAACCTGACGAAAAATTGAGCATAGAAGGTTTATTAACTTCGTTAAAAATCCTTGTTTGTATATTGCTTGAATTAGACCTTGATAATGGTTGATTGCTTGAAACATACAATAGTAGCTATTAATATGTTTTAAAAAATTAACATATCTAAAAGGCTTAGGATTTAGAGAGAGTATAGCCTTTTTCAATTCGCAAAGTATAGTATTTTACAAATTTTCAATTTTCAATGCGGATTGAAAAAAGATATGTTTTTGAAAAAGAGTGTGCTTAAATTTAAGGGCACTCTTTTTGTATGATAATTAAAATGAGTTTACTGTTTTTTAATTTAAAATTAAAGTGATTTTTAAATTGAAAAAGAATCAAAAAACAGTATTAAATAGTTATTTATATTTAGTGAATTTAGGATAAACTCAAAGGTAAGCTTTAAAGTTTATTAACAAATTTTGCGGTTTATTTTAACTTTAATTTATTATCTGTGTTTTAAATCAAGGAGCATAAAGTATGAAAAAAATTAAATCTCTAATATATACGATGATTGGTACAGCTTTGACCGGATTTGCAGTAAGTGCTTTTTTAACACCGAATAAGATTGTCTGCGGCGGAGTGTCAGGAATTTCCACAATATTGTATCAAACATTAAATATTGCTCCTGGTTTAACCTTTGCTGTTATAAATATAGCTTTTTTGATTGTTGGGATTAAATTTTTAGGTGTTAATTTTACTGTTAAAACATTATTTGGAGCGGGGATGCTTTCTTTATTTGTTCAGTTGTTTTCATATTTTCCTACAGTTACTGATAATATTTTTTTAGCTGCTTTTTTTGGAGGAACTCTTTATGGACTCGGTATCGGTATAGCTTTTGCTTCCGGAGCTTCAACAGGAGGAACTGATATATTGAGCAGATTGATCCAATATTTTTTACCGCAGTTTCCAATCGGAAAATTGCTTTTGTTGGTTGATGGATTAGTAATAATAGCTTCACTTATTGTATTTAAAGATACTGAGCTTGTTTTATTTGGAGTATTTTCACTTTTCTTTTCAACATTTTGCATTGACTGGTTGATAAGAAAATTAAACGTTTCAAAAATAGCCTTTGTTGTTACTGAAAAGGGCAGAGAGGTATCGGATTATCTTGTTTCAACCTCTCCGCGAGGAGTTACAATTATTAAGGCAATTGGAGCATACAGTTCTGAAAAGAAAAGAATTTTGTTTTGTGCTTTGAAGGAAAACGAGGTTCCAAATTTTCAAGACAAAATATTAAGTATTGATAAAGATGCTTTTATTGTGTATTCAGAGTCTCAACAAATTCAAGGCAACGGATTTTACATATATAGGTAATTCGAGGGAAAATTATATTTTCAACTAAAGATTTTTTATTTAAAATCGAAACTACGAAGAAACTTTTCATAACTATGAGGCAGAAATGCCAATTGTTGACTATGATAGATGCTTTTGCCTTGCCTTTTGAAGAGAATATGGTTGCTAATAAAAATGCAGTGGATATAGCCATAACGTTGCGGTTAATTATACTGTTGCGGCTTGTTGGGAGTTAATTATTTTATATTGGAGCAAATACTGCAAATATATATCGGCTATGTCTTATCTAAAGACGGTTGATATTGCATTATATAACAATCTTGAAAAAGCAGAAAATAAAATAATTATCAAACCAGTGTAAAAGTTAAATAGGGAATTTTCATATCTAAAAGGCTAAGGATTTAAAGAGAGTATAGCCTTTGTCAAATTGCAAGGTATAGTATTTTACAAATTTCAAATTTTCAATGCGGATTGATTAAAAAGATATGTTTTTTTGAAAAAGAGAGTGCTTAAATTAAAGCACACTCTTTTTGTATAATAGTTAAAAAATATTTTAAAGTTTTTTAACTTTCCTATAAAACGTACTCGGTTTCATATCAAGGCGTTTCATAGCTTCGGTAGCAGTAATATCTCCACTTTTCCAAAGAAATACAACCTCATTAAACTTAGGGTGTTCTATTGGTTTTCTGCCTTTATAGACACCTTTTTCTTTTGCAATGGCAATACCTTCTTTTTGCCGCTGTAAAGTATATTCTCTTTCAAGTTCAGCAACTGCGCCAAATATCGTAAGCATAAACTTGCCAGTTGGGGTTGTGGTATCTATTGCTTCTTTTTTAGAAATAAATTCAACCTGCTTGGCGGTTAATTGTTCAACTAAATCCAGTAGGTCTTTGGTGTTCCTTGCAAATCGTGAAATTGACTCAACTATTACCACATCCCCCTCGCGAACATAATTCATCATTCGTTTAAGTTCAGGACGGTTTGTATTCTTACCGCTCATACGGTCAATATAAACTTGTTCTACGCCAAGTTCTTTCATTAGGACTTCTTGCCTTTCTGTGTTTTGGTCTGTGGTGCTTATGCGTATATATCCAATCTTCAAATTATCACTCCAATTCCCAATAGGGTATGATTTTATTTTGGCATATCCCAAAGCGCTAAAACCAACCCTATTGGCACATAATTTTGGTATCTCATTAGAGTGTACCCTAATGGGATATATTTTTACGTTCCTTTATGCTCCGGTCACGGCACTAGTCCGGTCTTAAGCATAGATATAATATACAGTTATATCTATTTAGTTTGCCTTTATCGTGTTATGTATATTTCTAACGCTTCAAACCTTGTTTTGTATTCTTCAATTTGCTCATCAGTAAGACTTCCAAAATTTTCAGAATCGGTTGGCGCTGAACAAAGAAAAAACGTGCCTGCGATTATATCTACAATTTTGCCATCCATATCAAATAACGCTCGGTTTAATGGCAATTTCATTAACTTTCCGTCATCATTGCAAATAAGCGCGATTTCAGGGTGGTCAAAAGGATAAATTGCTTGAATTAACCCGCCAACGATTTCTTGCATTGTTTCTAGCGTTCCATCTATTTCTTTTTCGTAAGGTTCTTTTAATGGTTCAACTACTAATATTTTCAAATAAATTCTCCTTTCTTTGCGGTGCTAGTAAGCACCGCAGTATAGCATTTCTTCTATATCGTCAGTTGAAAATCCGTCCGCTATAAGAGAATCGATAAGTTCAGGTGAGTATCCACAATACTCTGCCTCGGTTTTTAACATATCTAAATATTCTTCTTTATATGATGAATATACCTTTGGTTTTGTTTCACTAATTGGTGTTGAAGTACGCCAAATGTATGAAGCAAAACTATATCCATCAAGATTTTTGGTATCAAATTCAGTTCGGCTTTTATTTCCGTATTTATCTATGGTTAAAATCTCACCGCATTTAATATCTACCTTTTCACCTTTACCTAATTTTATAGGCATTTTTTGAAGTGATTTTAAAAGTATTTCATCGGTTGAAGCATAGATATAGATACCTAAATCTTTAAAATGGTAAATGCACATAGGATTATCGCCTTTGATAAAATTAAGATTATTATATTCATCAAGTGTGCTAATTGTAAATGAACCCTCTAACTGTTCAGCGATAAATTTCAAACTATCAGTGTTGAATGTTCTTCTTTTCTCTATGAGTTGTACCGCAACGTAGCTATCTGTTTCTATATTTGTTTCGGGTAAATGCTCTATAAGTTTCAACTGGTAATCATTGTAAAGCACTCCATTATGCGCAAGCGCGAAGTTTGTATTATCTGTTTTCCCTAAGAATGGATGGTTATTATAATTAAATTTCTCATTACCCTGTGTCGTCATACGGGTATGACCCATAATATAATGAACACCATCAGGTGTTTTATATTTTAGCTTATGTGCAGGGAGCGGTCTTTTATAAATACATAGTTTATCGTTGAAGTTATAAGCTATACCCGTAGCATCGGTTCCTCTTGCTTCACAGGCTTTTGAAAGTATGGCAACCATCTTATTTAATTGCTTTGAATTAAGGCTTTGATTATAATCTAATATTCCAAATAAACAACACATAACTTAAATTTCCTCCTCGGTATCTATGGGTTCGTTAACATAGATTCTTCTTTCCTTTAAATATTCAATTAGTTCAGGTTCTTCACATCCTGAAACAAATGTTGTCCACGACATATTCTTTATTTCTTCATCGGATAAAGAATAAGCCACATCACAGATTTTATTTACAAGCTGTAATGTGGCTATTATTGTATTTAGTTTTAAAGTGCCTCTAAACATTCTGAATTCAATGGTGTTACTGTTATATAGGTTTATACATGAGTATCTGCCGTTGTTACCACCGTTTTTAGCATGGTCGAGAATTTCCTTTGGTTTATCCTTATAACCATATCTTGCTGCCCACTGTTGTAACTGATGGTTAGTTCTACGCGAAAATTTAAGTAATTCATCCCAATTTTTCTCGAAGAAATACAGTATTCTTGCAATAGTTTCTTCTTGATCCTCATAGGTCTCACCTAGTGATGTTCGGTTTACATGAATATGTAAACCGCAAGTTCCCGCTTGATGAGATAAATAATGCAATGTCTTCAATCTGGTTAGAACATTCTTCCACGGCATTTCTTTTAGATGGTAATCGATAGTCATAGGATGTGTTACTATTTCAAAACCCTCATCTAAACTACCATCATGTTTGCAATAAATATGTTCTAGACCGCTGCCATTACCAATCCTCATAACTGCAGCTGCATTATCGTCGCATTCACCACCGCAATCAACTTCAAGTTCAACTCCAAAGAAACGTTTTCCGATTCCATAAAATATTGGTTCGGGTTTATAGTAATAATCTTCAATGTAATCATGACCGCGGTTGTTTTCATGGCAACGGTAGCATAAAGGTTCATCGCTACCGTCATCGTAATAAGCATCTTCACGATGTATGATTCTACCGCATTCAACACAACTAGTGTAATACTCATCATAACAACTGCTACAAAGCGGTAAACTAAAAGTGCCTGAATTATTTACGAACCATATTCTTTTTCCGCAACAGGAACATACTAAAGTTTCTCTTGCCAAACATTCAGGACAAAGTTGTTCACCCTCAAATTTGGTTAGCAAATCTTCTGTATGCACCGAACCGCAAATACTACAAGATTCGCATTTTGTTTTACTTTCTTTCATAAATATATACCTTTCTAAAAATAAGATATCCCAAGCATTTCTGCTTGGGATTCATAGGTATAATATATAATTGAAAATCGGGGGATTGGCAATAATTATATATTGCATAGAAGAATATTTTTAAAATTATAAATATCAGTAATAATATGTTATTTTCTAACGGTTACTTATAATACTTGAGTTGTAAAACATAAATACCATATTTTCTGAGGATTGATTTGAGCGCGTTGATTATTGCATAATATTCTGCCTTGGTGCCATGGTAACGCTGACCCGTTAAACCGATGTTGTTAAATGCCATATGAAAATGTATGTTTTCTTTGTCTTCGTGAACGGCATAAAACGTGGGGTAGAGGCTTCCAATATAAAGCAGTAATTCTTGTGCTATTGCATTTGCGGTGGCAGAGTCTTTTATTTCTCCCACACCAAAAGAAACCACAAAATGCCTTATCTGAATTCCTTTATCCTTTCCATAAGCAGCAGAGCATTGGTGCATACTAAGGGCTGGATTTCTAGGATCTACATTCATAAATCCTACATATCCATTATGAATTTTAAAAGGATTCAATATATAATTCACAACATCCTCTTTTGATTCATAATCATGATATTTTTCTCGTTTGTTTACTGTGTAATATATAGCCATACTATATATCTCCTTTATATATGTTATATTAAATACAAGGATATGTATTATAATGCTATAAGAAGTCTCTATCACGGCTTTAAACACATATCCTATATATTCGCAAGGGGAAGAGAATTAACTCTTCCAAGGGGCCCCTGATTTTATTTACATGTTGTTTTAGTTTTTAAATATTTATTAAAACTTAACTTTTGCTATAAAAAAATAGCCCTGCCCGATTTCAGTTAGAATCTAGCAGGGTTATATTTTCCAGATTATATTTACGTTTTTGCCTTCTATTAAAATTCTTTCTATAAATTCGGCTGCGATAAGTTTCTTTTTATCAAAGTCAAGTGTTTTAAAATCCAAGGCTTTAATTTTTGTAGGACTGCTGTGGCTTTGTTTTATTAGTTCTTCACGCTCTTTGTGCAGTAGTTCTATTTGATGGTTTATATAAGAAACTACTACATCGCTACTCTCAGCGAGTGCACTTATAAGCCGCTCGATTTTTTGCTCGATGCTAAGCATTTTATCTGAAAATGATTTTGATATAGGAATTTCATCGGGCGGGGATTCTTTGAGCATTAGCGATATTTCGTTTGCTATATAATCTTCAAGCTCACGCAAATCCACCGAAACACGACAATCGCAAATTGCAAAGTTAGATTTACCTGAGCAAATCAAGTAAAATCTATTTTCGGATTTTGAATAATTTATTTTAAGCGAATAACCACATTTGGCGCATTTTAGAAGCCCCGTAAGCCAAGAGTACTTACCGGCATTTGCCCTAGCTATTTGCTTATTGTTGGATAATTTATACTGAACTTTTAACCATAAATCAGGC
The DNA here is from genome assembly GCA_017537365.1 of Clostridia bacterium. GTDB lineage: Bacteria > Bacillota > Clostridia > Oscillospirales > Acutalibacteraceae > UBA737. The sequence goes on along the minus strand of JAFYKZ010000010.1, from coordinate 11,207 downwards.
TCGATAAATCCTTCGTGTTCTGAAACGGTAAGCATCTGACCATGTAAATCATTATATTTGTTCTTTGTTCGGTTACGGCGGCCAATTATATTGCAACCTTGTATGCTATTGAAAGCCTCTGGCGGATGTTCTATTTGCATTCCGAGCGCAAGGTAGTAGAAATATACATCTTGATTTGCTTTTACATATACAGGCGAATGTAGAATGCGAGAGAGTGTTACGTTATCCCAAACTTCACGTTTTGGACCGTGGATTCCTTTCTGGGCGAGTTCTTTAGCTATGCTACCGAGTGAAGTTTTAGGCTTGGCATATTCTTCGAAGATAAATTTAACCGTTTCGGATTTTTCGTTTTTTATGAGGGAAGATATTTTCTTATCTTTGTCAAAAGTTTTGATTAAATCAAATCCGTACGGTGCAGGACCACCCGGCCAAGCACCTAATTTAAAACGGTGTATGTAATTGTCCTTTACACGCTCGGCTGTTGTTTCTCTTTCAAGCTGTGCGAACACCTGAACTATATTAAGCATCGCTCTGCCCATAGGTGAGCTAGTATCAAAGTTTTCGGTGGCAGAAACAAACTCTACATTGTGTTTTGACAGCAGTTCCCATATTCTGCTGAAGTCGGCAATGCTTCGGCTGAATCTGTCTAATCTATAAACATAGATTTTTTCGACCTGTCCTGATTTCACTGCATTTATAAGTTCCGTAAAAGCAGGGCGGTTTGTGTTTTTGCCCGAAAAGCCTTTATCAGAATATACTACCGCATCCTCTCCCGCTAATTTCTTACAAATGTCTATCTGCCCCTCGATAGACAAACTGTTCTTTTTATCAATAGATTGACGCACATATATTGCATTCATAGCATTACCTCCTCTCGTCTGAGGATTGTAATAACAATATACATTTTCTGTGTAGCTCGGTTTGTTTTTCCAAACGCTTATTAGGCTCAGTATTTAAATAAGTATTAGTTACATTCATAATTTAAAACCTCCAAGTATAGTTTCATTTCTATAATATGCAATCGTTTTTATGGGTTATAACAAATGCATTTACTTAGAAGTTCGTTACTGTGTAAAAGTATAATAAAGTATTTAATAATAACTGTTAATGTTTAATAATTATATATCTTAGATATGACAGTATTGACGGGATATAGGCTATATGTTAATATAAATTACGGTGCACCACTACATTACGGTCCACCTGATTTTAAGGGAAAGAGGCGCGTTTTATGGAGCTTTTTGACGTAATCCAAAAAATAAATTTGATGAAGGAACATAATGTATATTATAGTGATAAATTTAAAGAGCTTAACTTGACTAAACGATTAAAAGATTATCAAGATGCTTTTCTAAAATTGAAAGACGACTATAAATTCCTATACACTTATAATGAAAATATATGCGTAATGAATATCGCAAATAATCAAACAAGCTATATGAAAAAAGATCATTTTCAAGACAGCTTAAATGATGATGAAAAAGAATATTATTATAGCAAAATCAAGAAATTTACAACGGCTGTTTCAAGGGGCGAACGCATTCTAAACGAGTGGAAAGAAAGTCTTGACTTTGTTAACGAAAATTTTTATAAAGAAGAACCTTTGCCCTCTGATTCTCAAAGATTCCAATTGTTATATCAGCATCAATATCTATTGACCACTTTTAAAGCTTTAACACCACCGCCTTGTCAACCGAGGCAATTCCCCCAATTTAATCAAAACTTTGCACCTCAATGTCCTCCAAAAGAAATAGTGGATTTTTTATATCAATTATGTTATGGTGACATTAATCAACTTAAAACTTTAGCAGAGATATCGTATAGACTTATATATAACCCAAAAGAATCATTGTCAACTGTGATCTTAGCTGATGAAAAAATTCATGAACCTTTGAGAAAGTATTTTGATCTTTTAGCGTACATACACTTTACAAATTGGCATGAAGAATTGGTTTGGACAGATTTTAATACTTTACGTCTAAAGGAAGTTCGTGCGAATTTCTTAGAACTTGAGTTTAAAAGAAATCCGCCGTTAGTTCTTATTAAAGAAAAAACTATTTATAAAATGGGAGAAGCATATTCATATTTTAGAAGATTGTTGACTGGCAAAAAAATTCGTATTGATAGCCCATTTTTTGGTGATGAATTAATTATAAAAAATACTCTTCCAATAATTTATATTACATCCGATGAAGGAAAATATAATACAATGCGAAACATGTATAAATCTATGGATATTAAACTTTTTTCTAAAGAACTTAATATAATTGAAAAATCATCTAAATCTGCCGATTGGTTAAGAAATGAATTTTTATACATAGGCAAAAAAGAAGTTAAGATAAATAAAAAAATAACAGATATTTATGCGGTAGACGAAAAAGAAGTAGTCAAGAAGTTTCTTAAAATATGTTGCACTTTTGGGGAAGGAAAAGATTGTACCAAACGAGATCTGCATAAAGCATTTGAGAAATATTTAAATCACTGTTATCCCGATGAAAAAGTATTGACCCAAGGCACACTATCTAGAATAGTTAAAGAATTAAAATATGACCGTGTGATAGTACGACGTATACACGATGGCAGAGATAAACCATATTTAGACCACTTTATAGGCATGGGACTTAAAGAAAATTATTCTGAATTATACAAGGATGAACCTGTACAAATGAGAGAAGAAACAGAAAAAGAAAAATTTGAAGTTATGCTTAATAATTTAGTTAAAGAAACTTTTAAAGATGTAAGTCTTGACACTAGGAACGTAAAAGAAACTGTAGATAATAAAACCGGTGAAGTAATTAGTTAAAAATTTTAAATTTAACCACAAGAAAAAACCGCTTGACAAAGAAGCGGTTTTTGTGTATATTAATGTGCAATAATAGGAGTGAAATAGAGGTTTCCAAACATTGCCAGTGGTGATTCGCTTGATTGGAAAGACAATGCCACGCCTGACAGTATTTGCAAGCGAGTAACAAGCAAGGTTAAAAACGGCAGTATCGTGCTTTTCCACAATGATGCCGATCACACCCCTGCCGCGCTACCAAATATATTAAAATGTTTAAAAGATGATGGGTATGAGTTTGTGTTTATAAGCGATTTAATTTATAAAGATAATTACCAAATAATCCACGACGGAACGCAGTGTAGAATTAAAGATGAATAATTGTAGGGCAGGGGTTTACTCCTGCCGTTTTAATTACGAATTTGTGGTGAGAGCAAGCCTCACCCTATAAACGTTAAAAGACGGCGCTATCAAGCGCCGTCTAAATTTTAGAATAACATAGCAGAACTGTCTATGTGTTTATCTAATCATCTTCCTCATCATCGTCTTCATAGAGGTCATCCCAATTTAACTGTAAATCATTACATAATTCATCTACTGAATCATATTCTCCTCTTTCCAACATATTCCAATATCTATCATACATTTTACCCATTTTCTCGCCTCCCATATAAAAAAGTAAAATATATTGCACTTATATAGGTGCAATAATATAATAACACGCGATTATAATAATGTCAAGAACTTTGTTCTTAAATAAGTGCAAAAGAGAATCGACGTATGAACTCTGAAATTGAATTGAAAATAGGACAAAACATTCGTAGTATTAGAGAAAAGCAGAATATGACTCAGGAAACACTTGCTGCAAAATTGCAACTGGGCGGTTGCGATATAACAAGAAGTGCTATTGCAAAAATCGAAGTTGGTCAAAGGCATTTATATCCTGATGAGATTATTTTAATAAAGGAAATATTGAATACAAGTTTTGAAAGTATTTTTTATGGGGAAAAATAATTTATTATATTGTAGGGGAGGGTCTCTGTGCCCTCCCGTTAATTTTAGCAAAAACAGGCGCACCCGTGGGTGCGCCTGTTTTAATATGTTAAATATTAAATATTAATTACATAAGACTTCTGTAAAGGTCTGCAATTTCTGCTTCGCTAACTTCTCTTGGGTTACCTGGACGGCAAGCGTCTGCATAAGCATCAGCAGCAAGCTGAGGAATATCTTTTTCATCAACAATACCCTTTAAGGTTGTGGGGATACCAACATCCTCTGCGAGCTTGCGAACAGCTTCAACAGCAGCGTTGCGGTACTCAGCCTGAGTCATATTCTCAACGCCCTCAACACCCATGGCGATTGCGATATCCTTATATTTTTCGCCTGTGTAATCAGCATTGAAAGCCATAATGGTGGGAAGCAAGATAGCGCAAGCCTTACCGTGAGGAGTATCGTAATAAGCGGAAAGAGTGTGAGCCATAGAGTGGTCAACACCGAGGCCTACATTAGAGAAGCCCATACCTGCAACATATTGACCGAGAGCCATACCCTCTCTGCCTTCTGCGGTGTTAGCAACTGCGCCGCGAAGAGAACGAGCGATAATCTCGATAGCTTTGATATGGAACATATCAGATAATTCCCAAGCACCCTTGGTGATATAGCCTTCAATAGCGTGAGTTAAAGCGTCCATACCGGTAGCAGCGGTTAAAGCAGCAGGCATAGAGTTCATCATATCAGGGTCAACAACTGCAACAACAGGAATATCATGACCGTCAACACAAACGAATTTGCGCTTTTTCTCAACATCGGTGATAACATAGTTAATAGTAACCTCTGCTGCGGTACCTGCGGTAGTTGGAACTGCGATAATCGGAACGCAAGGATTTTTGGTTGGAGCAACGCCCTCTAATGAGCGAACATCAGCAAATTCGGGGTTGGTTATAATAATACCGATAGCCTTAGAGGTATCCATAGCAGAACCGCCGCCGATAGCTACGATACAATCAGCACCCGAAGCCTTGAATTCTTCAACACCGTGTTGAACATTCTCGATTGTTGGGTTGGCTTTAATATCGGTATAAAGAGAATACTCGATATTAGCAGCATCAAGCAAATCGGTAACCTTTTTAACAATACCGAACTTTACGAGGTCGGGGTCAGAAGTTACAAATGCCTTTTTAAATCCGCGATTTTTGATTTCATCGGGGATTGCATTAATAGCGCCTGCACCATGGTAAGAGGTTTCGTTTAACATAAATTTATTCATTTTTAAAGACACACCTTTCAAAATTTATCTTTGATACTATTTTATCATTAACGATTTAATATGTCAATAAATTTAAAAAAACGGTGCCAATTGGCACCGTTTAAGTTTATTCCGTCAAAGGAGTTTCGGAAGTGATTTCCGATTCTGATTCGGGTTTTGATTCTTCAACCACTATCTTAGTATTTTTAAAAGAATATTTATTATAGCTATTATTCTTAGCGGTTAGGGTTATATTTTGCGATGGAGCAGAGCAGGTATAACCTGTGGGTGTTGTCTGGGTTAGGGTATAGCTTCCGTAAATCAGGTTAGAAACTGTAACCTTACCGCTGGCATTTGTGCTTCCTAAATCCTTGATTTTACCGCTTTTAGTATTTTTAAGGCTTAATTTAACATTGCTCATAGGTTTTCCGCTATCATCAGTAACCGAAATCTCTAATAAAGCAGACATTCTGATATTTGCAGGGGTTGTTATAACCTTTAAAGGCAATTGCGGGTCAGGACCGAAGTGCATACGCTCAATAGCGCAAAATTCAGGTCCATTTTCGTTGCCAACATGGTAAACCCAGTTATAACCGTTTTTATAGCCGGCATAAATTGATACATGGCTGCAAGCGGTACTGCCGGGTCTTCTGGCATCGCTCATACAAATAATAGAGCCAATCGGGATAGATTCCTTTGCTTTGAAGTTAATAAAGCCTGAACCGGTTACATTATAGGTGAAATCAATATATTTTGAATAACCTTTTTTAACCCAGTCTTGAGCCGCGATATACCATGAGTTTGCAAGTTTGGGGTCGGCAGGTCTGGTTAGCGAGGAGGTATCAATTCCTGCAACATTCGGCAGATAATTGAAATAAACATAGGTTACATAGGAAGCGCAAACTAAACCTCCGCGCTCAAAATGAGCAATATTCGGTTTGCCGTTTGCGGTTTCGTATCCTGTGCTTCCTCCGGCATAGCTTATCTTAGAAAGCCAACCCTTGCCGCGCTTTTGAGAAGCCAAAACATATTGCCACATTAAACCGTCCGAGCGGTGTTTATTAATATTATAGCCTGTATAAATAAGGGAATCCATAAACACATTATTATCTATATCCATATCGGTATTAGTGCTGTATGAATAAGAATTATTTGAGGGAGTGGTTGCAGGAACCGCAGGTTTTGAGGTTACAGGCTTAGAGGTTGCAGGTTTCTGCTCTGAGGATACAGGCTCGGAGGACTCTTCGGGCTCGCTTTCTTCCTCACTTTCAACCTCGGACACAACACTGCTTACAGAAGAGGTTTTCGAAGAGGTATCGTCTTTATTTTCATTTTTGTTAGTGTTAATTACGATAACCGCCGAGGTTGTGCCAATGGTTAAAGCTAAAACCGAAGCCACAACAGAGGTTACTATTTTATGGGTTATAATAAAATCCTTTATAATTAATAATATTTTCATTTATTTTTCTCGTTTCTTTAATTTTTTAGCTGAAGGACAAATGTCCGCCAAAATGCAGTTTTCACATTTTGGAGTTGGCGCTTTGCAAATGTCTCTTCCAAAAAGCACTGTTCTATGGCAAAAATCATTTGATTTTTGAGGGTCTAAGAGCTTTCGCATTTCGTTTTCAACCTTTAAAGGATTGGTTGTTTCAACAAAACCTAATCGGTTGCAGATTCTTATAAAATGAGTATCGGTAACAACGGCAGGCTTTTTATAAATATCTCCGCAAACTAAATTGGCGGTTTTTCTGCCAACACCGGGGAGGGTGGTAAGCTCTTCAATAGTATCAGGAACTTTACCGCCAAAATTATCTATAATTCCCTTTGCAATACCGATTAAATCCTTTGCTTTGGTTTTATAAAGACCGCAGGTTTTAATTAATTCTTCAACCCTTTTTAAATCCGCTTTTGCCATACTTTCAGCGTTTGGAAACTCTTTGAAAAGATTGGGAGTTACCATATTAACTCGCTTATCGGTGCATTGCGCTGAAAGTCTTGTTGCGATAAGAAGCTCAAACGCATCGGTGTATTCAAGCGAACATATAGCATCGGGATAAAGCTTTTCGAGCCTTGAAACCGCTTCGGCGGCGCGTTCTTTTTTACGCATTAGCGCTCTCCAACTTTAAGTCGCCCGGTTTGATAAGCTTTAATTTGCGCATACCCTCTGCGATAGCTAATGAAATAACAGCAGGGAGAACGAAATGCATTAATATTATTTCAAGCAAAACAACAACCGAGGTGAGCTTTCCTGTCGCCATCATGCTTTCGTATGCCATAAACTGACCAACAAGACCTGCCGAGCCCATACCTGAGCCTACGGGGTTGCTGACCATTTTAAGAAGACACGAGGAAACAGGTCCTAAAATAGCACTTGTTATAACAGGAGGCAACCATAAAATAGGTTTTTTCATTAGGTTTGGAACTTGAAGCATAGATGTTCCAACACCCTGAGCGATAAGTCCGCTAACCTTGTTTTCGCGGTAGCTGATAACCGCAAAGCCTACCATATTTGCGCAACAACCAACCGTTGCAGCACCCGCTGCCAAGCCTGTGATTCCCATTGAAACACCGATTGCCGCAGAGGAAATAGGTAGGGTTAAGATTATACCCATAAGAATTGAAATTGCCATACCACCAAAGAAAGGATATGCTTCAACATTAATGTTAACAAGCTCGCCTAACCATTTCATAGCGGTTGAAATATAAGGACCTACGAATAATCCTGCGGCTGAACCGCCCAAAATACAGGAAAGAGGAGTGAGTATTATGTCAACCTTAGTTTTACCTGCAATAAGCGCGCCGATTTCAATAGCAATATAAGCCGCGATAAAAGCGCCCAAAGGCTCGCCCGGTTTTCCTATGGCAAAGTTTTCGGTTGCTATGCTTGGGAAAGCTCCAATCATACCGCAAACTGCCGCAGAAACGGTTGTTAGGGGAGAGGACTTTAATTTACAAGCAACACCAACGCCAATTCCGGCACCCGTAATGGTTTTTGCGAAATTGCCGATAGCATTCAAATAGTCGCCTGCAATATTGTTTCCAACGATACTTGCTATCTGGCAAATGATAGTGCCGATAATAAGTGTTGAAAAAAGTCCGTAAGCCATGCCTGACAGACCGTCAATAAAAAGACGGTTTAAATACTTCTTTACCATATTAAACATCCTTTCAAAAGAAAAAATTAAATTATATTTATTATAATTTAAAAAAATTATTTTTTCAATGGTATATCTACTAATAATAAAGGTTAATACTAATAATAATTTAGTATTTAAGTTTAAAAAGGGTGTTTTTTTTGAATAAAGTTGCTTTTTTTGATACCAAATCCTATGATAAAGAAAGCTTTAATAAATTTGAAAATGAAAATATAAAAATCAGGTTTTTTGAGAATAAATTAAATATTGATACAGTTAGTATGGCGCGGGGCGCGGATGCAGTTTGTGTGTTTGTTAATGACAGTATTGATAAAGAGGTTATAAACGAATTATCAGAGCTAGGCGTCGGTCATATTGCGCTCAGATGCTCAGGTTATAACAATGTTGATTTAAAGGCGGCAAAGGGTAAGGTTAAAGTAAGTCATGTGCCGGCGTACTCGCCTTATGCTATAGCCGAGCATACAATGGGTATGATTTTAACCTTGAACCGCAAGCTTCACAGAGCATATATCAGAACCAGAGACCATAATTTTTCACTTGAAAGCCTGATAGGATTTGATTTGCATGGTAAAACAGTAGGAATTATAGGAACTGGAAAAATCGGATGTGCTATGGCGGAAATATGCCGAGGTTTCGGTATGGAAATTTTGGGGTATGACCCTTTTAAAAACTCGAATTTTTGCGGAAAAAATGTTGATTTAGACGAGCTTTTCAAAAAGAGTGATATAATATCGCTTCATTGTCCGTTATCTAAGGAAAATTATAAACTTATAAATAAAAATACTATTGAAAAATGTAAAAACGGTGTCTTTATAATTAATACTTCACGTGGCAAATTGGTTGATACTGCCGATGTTATTGCGGGGTTGAAATCAGGTAAAATAGGTGCGGCAGGTCTTGATGTTTATGAGGAGGAGACCGAGGTTTTCTTTGAAGATTTTTCGGATGAAATTATAAAGGATGATACATTATCAACCCTCATTTCAATGCCTAATGTTATTGTAACTTCTCACCAAGCATTTTTAACACGTGAGGCTTTGAATAAAATTGCGGAAACAACAATGGAAAATTTAGAAAGCTTTTTTGAGGGTAAAGAACTAAAAAATGAAATTTCAGTCTGATTAAATCGCCTTGCTTTTTCGGACTTTAAATGGTATAATGTTTCTCGGTGGTTTTATGACAAGATTTTATTTAATTCGCCATTGTGAAGCGATGGGGAATGTGATGCGTATTTTTCAGGGGTCAACCGACCTTGATGTTAGTGAATTAGGCGCTAAGCAATTAGAATTTTTAAAGAAAAGATTTTCAGAAGTTCATATTGATAAGGTTTATTCAAGTCCTTTAATCCGCGCGGTTAAAACTGCTGTAGCAGTTGTTGGCGACAGGAATTTAGAGGTTGAAACTTGTGATGGGTTAATCGAGCTTCATGGAGGAGTTGTTGAGGGTAAACCTTTTGCAGAAGCATTTAATTCAATAGAAGGTTTGGCAGATGCTTGGGATAATCACCCTCAAGATTTTGCTCCAGAGGGCGGCGAGCCTATGCGTCATGCTTATGAGCGCATTTGGGAAACTGTATGCAAAATAGCTCGAGATAATAAAGGTAAAACTATTGCCGCTTCCTCTCATGGCGGTGTTATTCGTTGTCTTGTTTGCCGTTTAATTGAAAATGATATAAACAAACTTAAAGATATAAGTTGGAGTGAAAATACGGCGGTTATGCTCATTGAGTTTGATGATGATTTTAAGGCTAATTTGGTTTACTTTAATGATTATTCGCATTTGCCTGAGGAGTTTGTTAACCGAAAAACCAGGCTCGCTTCTTTTATGAGGGGGAATGCAAAATGATTATAATGTCGGTCGATTTAGGTAAAGCCAGAACAGGTATAGCAGTATCGGATTCGGGCGAAAGCTTTGCTTTTCCAAAAGAGGTAATTCATGAGTATAACAGCGAAAAATTAGTGCAAAAAATTTCTGCCGCCGCAGAAATTTATCAGGCTGAGCTTATAGTTGTGGGACTTCCGAAGAATATGGATGGCTCGCTCGGTTTTAGAGCGCAGGAATGCAGTGAACTTGCAGAGAAAATCAAAGAGGTTTCGAAAAGGGAAGTTGTGATGTGGGACGAGCGGTGTACCACAGTTTCAGCACATACCGCCCTTAATTTCACCGATACAAGAGGCAAAAAGCGAAAAGAAGTGGTAGACGCCGTTGCCGCAGTTATAATTTTAGAGGATTATTTGAATTTCAGAAAAAACAAAAAGCAGTAAATTTACTGCTTTTTTGTTTTTTTAGTTGACAAATTGCATTCTTTGATTTATAATAGTCATGTTGCCTTGAAAAATATTGTTTTCGAGATAGCAAAAATTTAATATCGAGGTGTCGCCCAGTTGGTAGGGCGCTAGTTTTGGGAGCCGTGAGTAACGAAAACCCAAAAAATTATACACCACCCCGAAAACCCTTTATTTATGCAGTTTTCGAGACTTCACAAAAATCAAAAAAGCGGTCAAAATTAAATTTGACCACAGTTTGTCCCACAATTGAAAATTTTTTCAGTTTTTGGACGCAAAAAACAACTTAATATCGAGGTGTCGCCCAGTTGGTAGGGCGCTAGTTTTGGGAACTAGATGCCGCAGGTTCGAGTCCTGTCACCTCGACCATATCGAGTGTTCATAACGGATTTGAGTTATGGACACTCGATTTTTTGTAATTTCGAGTTTCTTCGTTATGTATGGAGCAGGTTTTAAGCCTGCTCTTTTGTTTTATGCGGATTTGGTGATATACTCTACTGCTACACCTTTTCGTGTGTCTGCCTTGTAATTACTTCCGCATTCGGGTATTTCAATATACCCAATGAATTTGTAATGGATCATAATCCTCTGACTGCGGTTTTTACCAATACCTTCGGTTTCATAAACCGTTATCTCATCTATCAGTTCCCGAAGAAGCGGTGCAGTCAGTTTTTGCATTTCCATAAATCTTCGGATAGCACCGATAAATCGGTCTTTGTTCTGTTGCATCGTGCCAAGATTGT
>JAFYKZ010000009.1 GCA_017537365.1 Clostridia bacterium | reverse complement strand
TTCTTAACGGTTCGTGCCTTCTTAAGGTTCAAGTCCTGTCACACAAACTTAAAAAGAAAAAGCAGTCCCAACCAAATGGTTGAAACTGCTTTTTGGTCCGAGTGACAGGACTTGAACCTGCGGCCTCTTGACCCCCAGTCACTTTGAAAACCGCATAAACAAAGGGTTTGCGGCAATTGATGGTGAAATGGCGGTGAAATAAAAATTCACAAATTGTTCGTGATTTGACGCAGAGATTCAATATCTGTATGGGTATAATATGCCGTCATTTCGAATTTGCTATGACCAATAAGCTTTTGTTTATCGGTTGCAGGCGCATCCACATTTTTCATCATGGTCGCAAAAGTGTGGCGGCAGCAGTGTGGGTTGTATCTATGGCTTCCGTCCTCTTCAATAATATCGAGTCCGATAGCGGAAAGTGCTGGGTAATATATATCGTAACGGAATTTTTTATCGGAAGGCTTTTGCGCTTCCTCAAAGAAAAGGTATTCGCTTTTGCCGAAATTTTCAAAGAAGGGTAAAAGACGTGGTGAAATGGTTATTATTCGGTCTTTGCCCGCTTCGGTTTTTGAACCTGTAATAAAATAGTTTTCTTCAAGGTTATAGTTACTGGTTTTGGCGTTAAGCATTTCGCCAATGCGCATACCGGTGTAGCAAAGAATAAGGACATATTTAAGATTTGGGAAAATATCGACCTTATCCCACATCAGTTGCAATTCTTTTTTTGAAAAAGCGTTTTTTTCGGTTTTTTCTTCGGGCGCAATATAAATAAATTCTGCGTAATTGCGGTCAACAATATCAAGCTGCGTGGCATATTTCCATAATGCTGTACACAGTGATTTCATATTCTTTTTTGTTTGTCTCTTTTTAGGACAGGCATCAACACATTTTTGTAAATGTTCGGTTTTTATTTTTGAAATTTCAACATAATAAAGCGGTGAAAAATATTTAAATGCTGCCTTGTAGCAGTTTATGGTGTCGTGTGTGACCTTTTGCTCGTGAAGTTGTAGCCATTTTTCATAAAGGTCTTTGAATTTAATATTTAAGTCAGTGGTGGTAATTGTTTGTTTAAGATATGGCAAATATTCTAAAGCGGCACGTTTGGTTGAAAATCCCGATTTTGTGGCTTTCCGTCGCAAAAGCTTTATATTACCGTTCGGCAAGGTTTGGGTGTCATAACCGCGTGTGATTTCGGCAACCCATAATCCTCGTTTATTTTTATAAACACAACCTTGCCCGTTGCCTCGTGATTTCGCGGCCGTGGTTTTTGTTGTTTGTTTGGCACCGCAAAAATTGCAGTATAAAGAACTTTCCGGTATTTCTTTTTTACATTTGCGGCAAAGCATAAAACACCCTCCTTTCTATCGCAGTTCCGTCTTGGTGTTGGTAGCACCGGGGCGGAGTTTTTATTTTATTGCGGTTTTGCAGTTGAGTGCAAACTAATTTATTGCATTTTTATTTTCCTTGTCTATTAATTGGTGAAAAATTTCGGGTGGTAAATTTAAGAGGTCATATTCTTTTCCCTCAGTAGTATTGTACCAACGATAAAATTCGTCAAAACTTGAAAAACGCTCGTTAAATTCTTGTGTGTTTTTTTCTTCAATTAATTTATTAGACAAAAGATAACGATATTCGTTTGGAAGTTTGCAAAACAAAAATTCTCTGCCTTCTATACCGCTTTCAAATAATTTATAAAATTCATTAAAACCTGAATATGTTTTTTTGAATTCTTCATTTCGTTCTATATCTTGGCGGTAGAGGTTAAGCGCTTGGCGTACTTCTTCAGTATATTCGATACGGTTTTCATTGCCGGATTTTATAACATATATAGCAATTGCAGTTATTATAGAGAAGGCAATTATAAAAGCTTTGAAAAACCACCCAGCTGAAGAAGTGAATACAACCTCTTTAATGGAATACAGATTTAAAAGTGTAAGGAGATAAATTAAAATATCAAACATAATATTACTCCTAAAAAACAGTGCTTGTAAATCCGATGGCTTTGCCGAGGATTCGAATTTCGTTTAATTGCTCATTGGTATATACGTATGGCTGGTATTTCGGGTTGCAGGGCATTAGTGTTACGGTGTTGGCAGAAAGATAAACACGCTTGAGTGTAGCTTCGTCACCGATTAGTACGGCCGCAATTTCGCCATTGTTTACTGTAGGTTGTTGACGAATATAAACAATATCGCCATCCATTATACGTGCATCCACCATACTGTCACCTTTACAACGAAGAGCAAAATCGGCGCGTATGTCTTCAGGGATATTTATTTCACTTTCAATATTCTCTTCAGCGAGGATAGGTTCGCCGCAAGCAATAGTACCCAGCAATGGGATTTTATTCATATTCGGTAGCGGAATAATATTTTCAAAGGAAATATTATTGGTTTTGCCGTGAAGGTAGTCCATTGTGACATTAAAATAATCTGCAATGGCTTCCATCGTTTCAAAATCAGGTTCGCGTTCTCCACGTTCATACATACTAATTGTACTGAATGCCAAACCTAAAGCGTCTGCTAATTGTTTTTGTGTTAAATTATCTGATATACGCAACTGGCGTAAAATATTACTGAATTGTTTCATATAATCACTTCCTTATATTGTTATTATATCCACGCTTTGTGGAATAGTCAAGAAATAATTTTACAATTTGTGAAATTTATGCTTGACAAAACAAAAAATGTATGCTAATATTCAATTACACGAAATGTGCAATTTAAAAGGCGAGGTGAAATAAATGAATTCTATAACAATTGGCAAGAGATTAACATTACTTAGGGGAAATGTTCCTCAAAAAGATGTTGCTGCAGCTGTTGGTATTAGTGTAACGGCGTTGTCAATGTATGAAACCGGTAATAGAATACCGCGCGACGAAATCAAAATAAAACTAGCACAACATTACGGTCGCACAGTTGAAGAAATTTTTTTTGCGAAATAATTGCACGAAATGTGCAATAAAATTAAAAGGTGGGTGAGACGATGAAGAAAAATAAAACGGTTTTGGCTGAAGATACGGCGAAGAAAAAAAGAACAACGAATTTTTACCCCGATGCGCACAGTATGTTTTGCAAAAGATGCTACGAGTTCAACAAGGGTTGTCCCAATACTAAAACCAAGCGTATCGACCGCGAGTGTCGAATTTAATTTGAAAGGTGGATGAGAGAATGGGAAATGAAATTAACGAAGCATTAATTTCGGTCATTGAATCAGATGGAAAAGTTCGGCTTTTTCCTGCAGATGAAAGAAAAGAGCTTTGTGCGGGAACATTTAAAGAAATCATTTCAATTTTATCGGCAAAAAAATGCACCGCTAAAGAAGCTCGAGAAATACTGCATTATGTGTCGGAACATATTACAGCAGTTTCAGAGTCTGCAACGGTGCTAAATACAAGTGAAATTTTTAAAACGGAAGATTTACTATCGCTTTTCTAATTTGGCGACTGCATTTGATAAATCATTTATTTGTTCTATAGACCTTTCTATTGCGCAAAATTTTGATACGCCAAATATACCGAAACTTGGCTCAGCTTTTAGAAATTTGCAAAGCGAGTTGCAAGGGCCATTAACAAAAGGACAAAAATTATTCATTAAATCACCACCTTTCTATTTTGAATTATAACGGTTGGTGAGATTAAAAACAATAACTTCTTATCTCTTCACTATTACTTCTTGGTGCGGTGCTTTTTTCTTCCACCGATAGTTAAGCGGTAACAAATCACTTCCAAAATAAAATGGCTTTTTTGAAACATCCTTAAAAATTTACAATTATAAATTCGTGTCAAGAAGTAATAGTGAAGGGGTAAGAAGGGTAAAAGTAGGTGATAGTTTGGATAAGGCGAAAATGGAAGCGGTTATGAAAGCTGCGGCTGAGCTTAGTTATGAAGAATGGCTTGTGGTAGCGGATTCGATAACCAAGGCATTTGAGGAAGCCGAACACAGTAAGCGTTCTGAGCTTCGGCTTGGCGGTATTGACCGCATTTGGTTTCACCTTAAAATGTTTCATTCCAATATTTTAAGAAAGGGCGATATAAATCGTGGTAAAGAAAGTAAAACTTGAAGAGATTGAGGCAATGCCCAAAGAAATGTTAATCCCAAAGGATATTGCACCAATATTGGGTTGTAATCCATATAGTATTAATGTTTGCGTAAGGAACGGTGAAAATCCTTTTCCATTTCCAGTGATTTTAATGGGGACTCGTGTTCGGATTCCCAAAGCCCCGTTTATTAAAGCAATGAAAGGGCAATAAAAAATGCACCTTCGAAGCGGGAACTTCAAAAGGTGCAAAGTAAAATGATGTACTTATATTATAAACGAAAGAGGTTCAAATGTCAATGGATAATTACATATTTATCAGTGGCGCACCGTTGTGGGTGTTTTTGGGAATAGGAATTATCTTTTTTATATGTTTTGTAATTTTGGGATGTTCTTATATTAAGGAACGTCGAGAAAACCAATATTATAAAGAACGCTGCCACAAGCTGTGCAGAGAATTAAGCATTTTGCAGTTGAATGCAATAGACGATGATGTTAAGAGGTGGAAAGCAAATGGCGATAGAAGCAAAGAATAGATGTGTTAAGTGCCGTGATACTGATGCCGAAAAATATATTTGGTGTGATAAAGAGCACGATTTTATATGCTTTGACTGTCACAGTAAGTGCGAACATTATGACGGTAACTGTTTTATGAGTGGTGCAGACTGCAAATTAAAGCACAATACCGATAACCGCCAGATATTTGTTTTTACAGCAAATCGTGATGAGGTTGCCGCCGCGCGGCTTACATATAAGAATTATACGCCTGAGCAACTAAAAGCGCGTTTTAATGCAATACACAACAGTTATCTTGCTTCTGATGATGCAACACACCGCGCGGCGTATAGGGTGCATTTGGCGGCGATATATCTCGAAATACAGGACAGGCAGAACGCTTATGTGTGTATTCAAAATAAAAACTAAAATTAACGGACTGACGGAAACGTCAGTCCAAAATGTTCTTTGAAAAGCGGGTTTTGATTTTATTTTGAAGAGTCGGAAAAGGACTCTAATTCGGCCTTGTATTCTATATTATTAATTCCGCCATTTGATAACTTCGAAACCGCAAAAATAAAGAAAACTTAAAAAAGGAATGCAGAGTGAAATGATGAGGGAAAATAAAACAATTTCAAATACAGTGTGCGAGTCACAGTCAAAGTCAAGTCAGGTCCAGGAAAAGCTTCTGCAACACATTAAGCAATATTCGTTTTATACAGTATTTGATTATGTTTGCGTGCAAATAGAAACTGACTGCTTTTCGGAAACGGACAGGCCGTTCGCCGAAACAATAGCAAATATAATCACCGAGGTTTTGATATTACCTGATGATGCGCCTGTTAGAATTTCGGGCGCAGAGCATTTGGCCAAGAATGTTGCGCTGATATATTTAAATATTAAACACGAGCATGTAGAGGGTGTTATATCTCGTTTCAGGCAAGCGGAATATAAAATCAAACGCCTTAAAACATATATTCGCACGGCGCTTTATAATTCTTACTTTGAGTCTGAAGCAGACAGTGAGAATTTTTTGAGCAGGTTTATAAGGCGGTAGGGTATGGAAAGAGAAAAGAAAATAATATCCGGCCCGCTTTTAGAGGTTGATTTTTTCCCTGTTTGGGCAGATGGCCGACGGATGCCGACAAGGGAGCCCAAGAGCAAGGCATCCAGGGCGGCACAAAAGAAATATAACGATACACAAATGCGAAAAAAGGCGATAAGAGATATCAATGCCAATTTCGATAACAGTGATATTTTTATGTGCCCTACATACGAGCAAAGCAAAGCACCGCAAAGTTATGATGACGCTTTAGCCGATGTGGATAATTACTTCCGCCGAATAAAACGGCGCCGTGCGGCTGAGCTTAAAAGAATTAACAAACTTTTGGCGAGTGGTGTTGCGGATGAGCGACTTATAAAAACTAAAAGGAAACTTGAAGCACCGTTTAAGTATTATTATTCGATAGAAGAGGTTAAATATAAAACGGGCAGATACGCAGGGCGTAGTAATTGGCACTTTCACATGTTTTTAACGGGTGGCCTTCCACGTGAAGCGTATGAGGACTGTTGGCCAAAGGGCGTGCGTGTTAATGCTGACAGGTTTCAGCCCGAACGGTTTGGGCCTGAAGCGGCGGCGCGATACTTTACAAAGGATGCACAAGGCCGCCGAAGAATCAAGCACAGCCGAAATCTTGAAAAGCCGGTTATTAAAACAAAGGATGCATCGTTTAGCCGCCGTGGTGTTGAGCTTCTTGCCAAACGTCGAGCGGATGATGCGGCTTATTGGGAAAGGCGGTATAAGGGCTTTAAATTTGTGCGTACCTTCGCGCGATATAACGAATATAACGGCCATTGGTATTTGTCGGTCATAATGTATCGAAGCGACCAAGCCGTTTTACCTGAGTGGAAGGTAGGTGACTGGCTGACGGAATAGATTTAGCACATAAATTTTAAAGTAATTTAAAGTATCAAAAGGAGCAAAGTGAAATGAATGAAATTTTATTTAACAAGGCAAAAGAAAAGTTAGAAAAAGAAGTAAATGCTTCAAAGCTTTCGGGTGCTGCAGATGTGATTTTAAAGCCAACGATAGCGGCACTTTTAGAATTTTGCCGCCAAGAGGATGAATTTGCACAGGCGATTATCGAAAATGATAAAACAGTAGCGACTTGTTGCAAAGAAATTGCCAAAAATGCCGGTAGTGCTATCAGCGACCTTGAGGTATATAAGCAAGCGGTTAAGTTTTATTTCCCGGGCGCTGACGTAGAATTTCAAATGAGAATTGATTTATGCGCTTCAGTTAACGGTAGCGGTCATAAAAATGATATCAAGATATCACTTATGGACCTTATGTAGTGGGGTGCAAGTATGAGTGATATGCCAAAACCTCGGCTTTTTAGCAAAGCCGAAATGAAAGAAATTGAAAGCTTGTTTTCAAGATATTTGTTTTATGAAACCTTACCTTCAGGAAAACGGCACGTTGAGTGTACCAACTGTAACAAGGATTTTATTGTGGGCTTTAACCGCACAATGACCGCCGAAGAGGACGAGCTGTGGCGGGCAAGGCATAACGATTATGCGGTGTGCCCGCATTGCCATAAAACAGCGCAGGTCAAAAACATTGGAAAATCTAAAAGCTGTAAAAACCTTTACGAACAGCAGCGTGTGGTTGTTATTCATAAGGTTAATGAAAATCTTGTATATGCTCAGGCCAAGATAGCGGCAAAATCGTACAGCGAATATAACCATAGACCTAAAGTGGAATTTTTAAAATATAATCAAAGCTTGTATGTTTTTCGCCCCGGTAAAGCGGTGCAGTACCATAAGGATTATTACGGTGGGTTTTATGAAAGAAAGGTTGCTGCTGAACCATTTAACAAATCAACCTCGTGGTATTACAATATTCCTGATAATTCGTATACGGTAATTGGTCTTAATAACTTAAAAGACACTTTTTTAAAATACAATATGCTTGCCGAGTATGCCGACCATTATGAAGAACTTGCACAGCGCAGGGGTTATTCGGTTATAGAAGTGCCATATATGAAATACCTCAGCCGATTTTGTGAATACCCGCAAATTGAGATATTGCAAAAGATGGGGTATTATTCGGTAATTAAAAATCTTGTAGAGGTAGGCCTTAAGTCGCACCCTTACGTAAACTGGAAGGCGAAGAGCTTGCCCGAATTCTTCAAAATGTCAAAGCAGGACTTCAAAGCGTTCAGAGAGCTCGGTGATGACCTGGATTTTTTAAAGATGAAACGGGAACTTGCCAAGGTTACAGGTAATGATAGTATGCAGTTTGCTCTTAAATACGGTGGTATGGTTGATGCGAAACTAAAGCACGGTTATTTAATGAGTGTTATTGAAAACTGTCCTATTGAAATATCGCTTTTGGATAAGCTTGAATACATTTATAAGCAAGCTTGCAAGCGCAACGTTAATGTGGTGTCGATTAAAATTGAGTGGTTTGATTATCTAAGTATGGCAAAAAAACTTAAATACGATTTAACTGACCCCGTTGTTATATTTCCGAAGCATTTAAAACGGCATCACGATTTGGCAGTTGAGGTATATAACGCAAAGCAAGCCGAAGAAGAAGCCAAGAAGTTTGCCGAAAAGGAAAAAGCGGCCAAGAAATATATTGCAAAATATAAAAAGCTTTATTGCTTTAGCGACGATAAGTATTTGATTATGGTGCCCGAAACTACGGCCGAAATAATTCTTGAAGGTAAAAATCAGCACCACTGTGTAGGCGGTTATGCAGCGCGCCATTTAGAAGGTAAACTGGCGATTTGCTTTTTGCGGTCAACTGCAGAGCCCGATAAGGCATTATATACCATTGAAATGCACAGCTCTGATTTAAGGCAGGTTCAAGGGCGTGGCAATAGCACGCCGCTTACGCCCGAAGCAAAGGAATTTTTTGACACCTGGCTTAAATGGGTTAAAGATGGCAGTAAGCGTGACCGCCACGGCAACCCGAAAATATTACAAAGTAAAACAGCATAAGGAGTAAAAAATGGAAAATAAAGAAATGACAGTTTTTGAAAGCACAACACTTGCCGCCGAACAGCAGGCGCAGGAATTAGATAACCAAATTAAGCTTTACGCTAATGCGGCCTGGATAAATTTGGTTGAGGCATGTAAATGCCTAAAGCGTATGCGAGATACAAAGCTTTATGAAAAACTGGGTTATTCGACCTTCGGCGAATATACCGAAGCGTCGCTTAATATTAAAGAACGCCAGGCGTATACATACATTTCCACAATGGAAGCCCACGGCGAAGCGTTTTTGCAGTTGAATGCAAACCTCGGCATTACAAAGCTTGCACTTATAAGCAATATACCCGCACCGGACAGGCAGGATTTTGTAGAAAGTCATGACCTTGCCGGTATGACGGTTGAACAGGTTAAGGAACTTGTTGCCGCCAATGACCAAAAGGGCGAGCAAATAGGTATGCTTCAGGAGGAAATCGCTGATAAGGATGATGAATTGACAGAAGCCGAAGAGCGCATCCGTGAGCTTGAGGCAGAATTAGAAGTGGCGCAAAACAAGCCGACTGAGGTGGCGGTCAGAGAGCCGAGCGCTGAAGAACTTTTAAGAATTCGTGAAGCCGAAAGAATAAAAGCCAAGAAGGAATACGAAAAGACCGCTAAGTCAGAAAAAGCCGAGCTTAAGAAAAAACTTGAAGCCGAGCGTGATGCCGCAGTAAATGAAGCAAACGCTAAGGCGATTAAAGAAATTGAAGACTATAAAAATAAAGTCGCTATTGCCGAGGGACAAGTTGCGGCAGCAGTTAAGCAGGCCGAAGAACTTCAAAAGCAGTTATCGGTTAGTTCTTCACCCGAAGCCACAAAGTTTACTTTCTTCTTTGAAGCATTGGCTGCTGATTATGATAAGCTTCTTGCATCACTTGAAACACTTAAAAAAGAAAATCCCGATGTTGCGGCAAAATACGGTGCGGCTATGAAGAAATATCACGGTATTATAAAGACAAAGTTTGCCGATATCGGTTTTCCGTTGGAGGATTAGCTTATGAAAGTATTTGAATTAATGGCGGAGCTTTCTAAAATGCCAGCAGGTGCGGATGTCGAATTTTCGACTATCTTAACTATTCCCGAATTGACAAGTGGTGGGGTTGCGGATGCCCATGGGGATAAAGTTTATTACGAGCTAAGAACTAAAATTGTTGAAGTTGAAGAAGCTGAGTGTGCGGATAAAGTTTTTCTTTACCGATAAGGAGGTGCAAATATGCTAACTTTACCGATTAAAACAAAGTGGTTTGAGATGATAGCCACAAAGGTTAAACCGGAAGAATACCGGGACAAGTCACCGTATTATATTGCTCGTTTAGGTAAATATTCCGACGGGAAACCGTTTAGAATTCGTTTTCGGGCGGGTTATAAAAGAACTTCGCCGCTTATGGTATGCGTTTGCACTCTTCACGAAGGTCCAGGTCGAGAAGAGTGGGGCGCAGCTCCCGGGTGGGAAGGATATATTTTAAAAATAGAAAAAGTGGAGGTTTTATTATGGTTTTAGCAGTATGTAAATTCTGCGGTCAGACAATAGCCGAAGAATACGAAACACAGGAGCAGGCAATAGAGGAAGGCACAATGGCTTGTAGTTGTGCTCAAGCCCGTGCGTATCAGCAACTGAAAGAACGTGCCGAAGTTGCCAAGGTCGAGCTTCGAGATATGCTTTTAAAGGATGATGAAATACATAACGTTAAAGCGGTTGACCAAGCTGTTTTTGATTTCCTTATTAACGCGGTCGATTTAATTGCTGAGGATAAGATTTATAAAATTACTATCGGTCTTTCTTCGGGCGGCACGGTCGATATAAAAGCAGGTGCGGGGGGGAAGATTTCCCTCAAGCGTTCAGTTGCTCTTACCAACAAGCGTGAGGTGTAGGGGATGAGCAATAAAGATAGGTTGGCAGGGTTGTGCAAAGAAAAAATACGCACGATGAAATTTCTAAATAGTGACCATTGGTTTGATTTTACTACAAAGTTGGAGAGAATAGTTGACTACCTTTTAGCAAACGGTGTTATAGTACCACCTTGTAAGGTTGGGGATGTGGTGTATTATATCCACGAAACTTTTTATGATAACGAATATATGAAAGCAAAAGAAGATGAGATAGACTTTTCACGTATCATAAAAGTTGTAGAAAGACCTAATTGCAAAACAAATCTTATGCTTGAAAAAGCACAGTTTGATTGGTTGTTAATGGATAGTTGGTTAAAGGGTGATGTATTCCTCACCAAAGAGGAAGCAGAAGCAGAACT
>JAFYKZ010000008.1 GCA_017537365.1 Clostridia bacterium | reverse complement strand
TCGTGATAACTTAAATGGTGTTCTCGCATATCCATTATAACACCTATTTTAAATTCTGCACTATAAACTTTATTCTTTACTCCTTTTTTACGCATGAAAATATGCACCTCCAAAAGTGTCTAACTTTTGGGGTGCATATCATTGGTGCTTAGGCTTTATTTTTTTATGTCGGTGAATGTCCCTAAGGTTTGAGTGTATGCTTTTAGACGCCGGGAGGAATGGCTTATGAAAGAAAACGATAAACTGCTTTATAAAACCCTTAAAACGCTTTTAAACGAGAAGTTATCCGAAGCAGAGGTAGAGACACTTAGGTCTAAGGGATATGAGGT
Organism: Clostridia bacterium; assembly: GCA_017537365.1. Lineage (GTDB taxonomy): Bacteria > Bacillota > Clostridia > Oscillospirales > Acutalibacteraceae > UBA737. Next base: position 55,365 of record JAFYKZ010000008.1, on the reverse strand, counting down.
TAAAAATCCAACCAGAACGACTGCGGTGATGATAGCACTTTATGAAAAGGCGTCGAGCGGGGAGCTTTCGGCTATAAAGGAGTTGCGTTCGATAGTAAGCGAAAAAAATGACGACAGCAGGTCCAGTCAGGCCAAGGCGGTGATGATTGTTGACGACATCGGAAATTAAGATGTCGCAGATAGTGGGTCAGGGATATGACGAATTTTGGAACTGCGAGAAGCGATACCGTGTTCTTAAAGGCGGTAAAGGTTCTAAAAAATCGGCAACAACCGCACTCAATTTCATATACCGACTTATGAAGCTTAAAGACAGTAATCTTTTGGTGGTGAGGCAGGTTGCCAACACCCATCGCGATTCAACCTTTGCTCAGCTTAAATGGGCTCAGGAGAGGCTTGGTGTATCAGACCTTTGGAACAATACCGTGTCTCCTATGGAAATGGTATACAAGCCAACGGGGCAGAGGATTATTTTTCGCGGGTTTGATGATGTTTTGAAGCTGGCATCAACCACAGTGCCAAAGGGGTATTTGAATTTTGTTTGGATTGAGGAAGCCTTTGAAATAGGCAGAGAGGCTGATTTTGATAAACTCGATTTATCTGTGCCGAGAGGCAGAGTTCCCGAACCATTATACAAACAAACCACTATAACCTTTAACCCTTGGAGTGAGGCACATTGGCTCAAAAAACGCTTTTTTGACAATTCTTCGTCTCAGGTGGCAACCTTTTCAACCAATTATTTAATAAACGAATTTTTAGACAGTACTGACCGCGTGGTTTTCGAGCGGATGAAAAAGCAAAATCCTCGCAAATATGAGGTTGCGGGGCTTGGAAACTGGGGTATTGCCGAGGGACTAGTTTACGAAAATTGGACAGTTGGAAAAGAGGAAATACCTGAAAGCGAGAAGTACAAATGGAAAAGCTTTTTCGGGCTTGATTATGGCTATACAAATGACCCTACTGCTTTTATAGCGTTTAAAGCCAATCCGATAGATAAGAAAATTTATATATTTAATGAATTTTATATCAAGCGGATGTTAAACTGTGATATTGCAGAAAAGATAAAAGCTATGGGGTTTTCGAAAGAGAGAATTCGCGCTGATGCGGCAGAGCCTAAATCGAATGACGATTTAAGGCGGTTGGGACTTGGCAGAATTATGCCATCGGTTAAGGGTAAAGACAGCATTTTAAACGGCATAGCAACGATTAGCGAATATAAGATAACGGTTGACCCTGCCTGCGTTAACACAGTTAGAGAGTTATCGAGCTATGCTTATTCCGACAAATACAACGAACGCGGTCAAAGGCTGCCGAGAGATACTGAAAATCATCTTTGCGATGCTTTAAGGTATGCCTTTTATGATGTTAAGTTTTTCAGACCTAAAAAAGAAAAGGTTTTCGAAGAAACAGACAGCTTTATTTCGGCAGAGGATTTAAACGGAGGATGGGATTTTTAATGATAGTGCTTTATATACTTTTAGGCGTATCCAGTTTTATTTCCGGATATTTGATAGCCGAGAGAAGAAACCATAAAAATTTAAGTTCAAGCAAAAAAGCGAGATTTTATGGTGATACAAGTCTTACAGAGGAATACCGAAACTTTTTAAGTTATGACGGCAGTGAACAAATTTAAAGGAGAGTTAAAATGGCAGAAAATTCCGAAATTATAACACCCGAAAATGAAAATAAAATGGAAGCTGTTGAGGATACCACACCAAATACAGATACCATCAGGGTAAAATTCAACAAGGAATTTAAGGAGATTCCCTTAGAGGATGCGACAACACTTATTCAAAAGGGAATGAAATATGACCTTATTTATAAGGATTATGAAACACTTAAAAATTTAAGCGCTCAAAACGATAAATCGGTTGAAGAATTTTTAAGTGATATAAATGGAAAAATCTTAGAAAAAAGAATAGCGGAGCTTACCGAAAAATGTTCGGGCGACCGCGAGTTTGCTCAAAAGGTGGCAGAGCTTGAATGCGGTAAAGAGGTATCTGCATTAAGAGGTTTTAATGAATTACAGGAAATTTTTCCTGAGATAAAAAAAGAGACCGATTTGCCCGAAGAGGTTATAGAAAAGGCAGAACTCAGCGGAAGAGCTTTAACCGATGAATATTTAAGATATTTACTATTTAAAGAGCGCGCTTTAAAGCAGGCAAATAAGAATAAAAAATTAACAGAAAATGTATGCATAGGCTCGCAAATAAACCGAGACGGCAGAGATAATCCCGAAGCGGTTGAGTTTTTAAAGGGCTTATGGAAATAAACTTTAAGGAGAAATTAAAATGGCAATAAATTCTATTGAAAATGCAGTTCGTTATTCGGATGAACTAGATAAGATGTTTGAACAAAAGAGCGCGGTTGGCTTTTTTGCTGACAATGCAATGGCAACAAAGTTTGTTGGCGCTAAAACTGTTATAATCCCTGACATTGATTTTCAAGGTCTTGCAGATTATGACCGAGAGGCAGGTTTTGCGCGCGGAGCTATTACTGTTTCTAACGGCTCTTACACAATGCAGATGGACCGCGCCCGTTCCTTGCAGATTGACCGCGAGGATATGAGCGAAACAGGCATTGCAAATCTTGCAGGAAAGATTTTAGGCGAATATGTCAGAACAAAGGTTGTTCCTGAATGTGATGCTTATGTTCTTTCTAAGCTTGCAGGCTTGGCAATTTCTCGCGCTAACACAATCGACGGCGACATCAAAGCTCCCTTTGAGGCTCTTTGCAATCTTATAGGTGAGGTTCAGGCCGGTGTCGGCTATGATGAGGAAATTGTGGCTTTTGTTGACAGTCATATTTACGCTTCTTTACTTAATTCTTCCGAAATTTCAAAGATGATTACCGTAAGCGATTTCAAGCAGGGTAACATTGATATGAAGGTTAAATCTATTAACGGAGTGGCTATCATTCCCGTGGTTTCCGAGAGAATGAAAACCGCTTATGATTTTGGTTCTTCGGGCTTTAAACCAGCTGATATTACAAGAGAAACCTATATGCTTGTATGTCCTAAGAGTGCAGCTCATCTTGTGAAGAAAACCGAGCAAATGAGAATTTTCACTCCTGAGCAGAATATTGATGCTGATGCTTACAAATTTGATTACAGAATTTATTATGATGTATTTGTTAAGAACAGCGGTCTTGATTCTATCTGGGCTTGGGTATCTCCTGAGGTTGAGATTGAGGCTGTTGATACCGAAATAACAACCTACGAGGGTACATCCGCAACCTTAGCTGTTACAGCAACAAGCGAGGGCGAGCTTACTTATCAATGGTATAAATGCGATAATGAAAACAAGCGCGGTGCAGTTAAAATAGCAGGCGCAAATGATGAAAGCTTTACTACCGATGATGAGCTTGAAGCAGGTGTTTATTACTACTTTGTTCGTGTTACTGTTGATTCAGTTGCAAGCACAGATTCAGATGTTTACACCGTTACAGTAGAATAATTAAAATAAATTAAGGCTCGGCCCGTCGGGTCGGGCTTTAATCTTATAAACGTGTGTTTTAACAATAGGAGGAAAACTATGGACTACTCACCAAAGGAGATATTTGAACAATATAAAAAGGGTACTGAGTTTAAAGCATCGGTAGGAAGCAAGGGGATATATGAGCAGTCGCGCTTAAACGAGCGGTTTTATGTTGGCGACCAGTGGCATGGTGCTAAATGCGGTAACGACCGACCTCTTGTTCGTCATAATGTTATAAAAAGAATAGGCGACTATAAAATTTCTCAGATTTTAAGCTATAATCCTGCGGTAAGATTTTCTGCCGAGGGTATACCAACTTCCAACGAAAGTATTGAGCTTTCGGATTCAACACAAAGTTTCTCAGGCAAACTTACCGATAATGAAATCAATTTCGTAATGAATGCTTTTGATAATTATTATAAGGTTACTGCCGAAAGACTTAAATTTGCGGAAATTAGCGAAAAAATTCTCAGAAATGCGTATATATGCGGCACAGCGGTTTTATATACTTATTGGGATAACGGAATTTACACCGGACTTTTTGCCGATTATGAAAAAAAGGTAAGGATAAACGGGGATATAGCTTGCGAGGTTTTAAGTATTGATGATGTGGTTTTTGGAGACCCTTATATACAGGAGGTTCAAAAGCAGGGCTATATTATACTTTCGAGCAAAAAGGATGTAGAAGAGGTTTTAAGAGAGGCAAGACTTTCAGGTGCGGATACTTCGGTTTTAAAGGGAATAGCCGAAGAAGCAATAGACGGCAAGGTTACTCAATTTACCAAGCTTTACAAGGAATATAAAAATGCTTATGAATATACCATTAAATGCATCAAAACTACTGAAAAGTTTACCATAAGAGAACCTTTTGAAACAGGTCTTAAGCTTTATCCGATTTCTATTTTTACATGGGAGAGAAAAACCGATTCTATTTATGGCGAGAGCGAGGTTACATATTTAATTCCAAACCAAATCGCAATAAACAGAATGATAACCGCAAATGTGTGGTCGGCTATGACTACGGGTATGCCTATAATGGTTGTAAACGGTGATACGGTTACCGATAAAATAACCAATGACCCAGGACAAATAATTAAGGTTTTTGGAAGCAACGAGGATGTTGCGGGCGCGGTTAAATATATAAATCCGCCTGTTTTTACTAAGGATTTTGATGCGAGCATAAATACTCTTATCGATAACACCTTAACTCAAAGCGGTGCTAATGAGGTGGCGCTTGGAGACAGTAAAGCCGACAATGCAACCGCGCTTATTGCGATGCGTGATGCGGCGCTTATGCCTCTTAAAATAGTTAAAAGCCGTTATTATACCTTTATTGAGGATACTGCGCGCATCTGGGCGGATTTCTGGGTTGCTTATTACGGAAACCGAAGCTTAAAGCAATCGAGCAAGGCAGGGATTAAATATATTCCTTTTGATGCAAAGCGATATAAAGCTTTAATGCTTTGCGCTAATGTTGAGGTTTCGGAAAATGTTTCATTTACCGACAGGGAAATAACCGAAACCCTTTTAAGTCTTTACGACAAGGGTATTATTAACCGTGAGCAGTTGCTTTTGCGTATCCCTGACGGTTTGGTTAAAGACATAAGTGCGCTTATAAAAGAAGGCGAAGAGGTGAAAAATGATGAAAGGATATGAACTTTTAAAAGGAGCTTTTTTAAGGCTTGGGATAAATAACGATACTGAACTGTTAGATGGTACATCAAAAAGAGATTTAGAATTTATAAATCAGATTTTAACCGATTTAAAATTAAGCCCGATTGAAGAATTGTCTGAGGAGGTTAAATGCAGTGCGGTGGTTGGTGAGGCGGTATGCTGTGGAATAGCGATGCTTTTATCGTTCGCATTGGGTGAACAGGATAAAAACCAGATTTATACTGCTATCTATAACGCTAAACGCGCAACTGTTCTTTGCAAAACCGAAAAGATTGAGGATGTTTTACCCCAAGCGGAAGGCGGGGCATTATAATGAAATATAAACCGCTAATTAAGAAAAAAGATAAAAGCTTTTCGGTTTTCGATAATATTAAAGGTTTTGATTTAACGAGTGAGAAAGAAAACAAGGCAGTAAACGGGTTTTCGGTTTGCGAAAACGTATGGTATAAGGATAAGAAAATAGTATCGCGCCCTGCAATAAACACTTCGCCTCAAAATAGAATTTTTGAGGATGTTTGGGAGGATGCCTTTGATTATAAATATCGTTTAACCGATACGGAAATTGAGTTTGAGGGTTTAAAAGGAAAGCTTGCTGAACTTGATATGTATTATGACGATTCAAACTGCAAGGTATATACAGGAATAGTCTTTCCGGACAATACTTTTAGAAGTATGGGAAGTATACATTTTGGCAGAGTTGATGATGAAACTTTTTATCTTCCGTATAATATTTTATATTACACCGGCAAATCACAAAGCGGCGGCGGAATTTTTGCGGTTGTTTCACTTGTAAATCAAGAAAATTTTTCGCAAAAAGAATATAGAATATATGAAATCAATTCGGAGTATACCGCGTGGCAGATTTGCACGGGTTATTATACCCCAACTGTTTATATAAACGGCAGAGGAGATTCTTATGAGTTGGCGGCGGAAAACGGAGCGGTTTATACCCCGAAGCCGCGAATGTTGGAGGCATTAAATATGCTTGACGGTTGGTTTAATGCTTATTTCACTACTGACGGTTATTCCGATAGTTTCAGACTTCCGTTTTCACAACTCGCAAATAACACAGTTAATTGCAGGGTGTATATTTCTATGTATGAATATATAGATTGGCGTGTTTATGAATATGAGACTTCTTCTTCCGCTTATTTTAACGGACAGGAAATAGTATTTCATGTTGACCGAGAAAAAGGAGTTTTTTATTTCACTAAAAACAATCAAAGTTTTGCTTTTCCGAGAATGATGTCTTACGATGAAAACAATTTAAGAATATCAGCAGAAAAACTGCCTGAACGAGGCAGAGAAAAGGTTCTTAGCTGTACTGTTGTAGAAAAACTAGGGGATAAAATAGTATTTAGCGGAGGAAATGAAAAGGGTGAGGTTTATTATTCATCGTATGATAGACCTTTATATTTTCCTGCACTAACAGACAATATAATAGGCTCGCCCAAGGATAATGTAACGGGTTTATGCGCGTTTGAGGATAAAATATTAGCTTTTAAGGAAAAAGGTATTTATACGCTTGAAATACAGGGTGCTAAAGCTATAAATCAATCGACTGTTTTATCAGATAATCCTGAAATATTTTATGATTCGGGCAAATTTAAAATAGATACTTTGAATTTGAGTTTAGGAAGTATTTCAAAAAACGGGACGGTAGGATTTTCAAAGGGTGTAATCTTTGAAGAAACCTCAGGGGATATTTATTGTTTTTATAAAAACAGTATTTATAATTTATCAAGCAAAATAAGTCCACTCTTGAAAAAAACTGAGCTGGATGATATTGAAAATGCTATCGGTACTATTTGGCAAGAATATTATATGTTGTTTTTAAGCGATAAAGTTGTTATGATTAATATAGAGGATTTTTCTAATCCTCAGAAAAATGCTAAAATATTCATTTGGCATTTACCTGAGGAATATTCTGTTAAGGGGGCTTATTCTGAGGGAAACAATATTTCGCTTCTTTTATCCTTAAAAGAAACAAGTTTTTGCTTTTTGGCGGGACTTTCGGGCGAGAAGGACAGAATAATAGCCTTTAATTCGGATGAGCTTGGTTACTCTGAAAGAAAAATAAATTTTAAGCTTGAAACAAAACCGTTTTATCCTGAAAAACGTGATAAATCCATTATTTTGAAAAAAGCATATCTGGATTTGTTGGTTAACGGCGATTGTAAAATAAAATTTAAAACCGCTTGCAGTGAATGCGAATTCCATATTAATAAGGAATATTGTTTATCTGCCTCGGATATAAAGCTTTTCCCGTTACTTAAATGCGACGAATTTATAAAAATCTCATTTGAAACACAAGATTCGTTCAGTTTCTCTGATTCGGAAATTTATTACACTCTTTAAAAGGAGAATATCATGAAAAAAATAGTTGCAATAATTTTAATGCTTGTTATAAGTCTTACGGCTTGCGGAAATATTGATAATAGCAAAGAAGAAATTACAGGAAAATATGAAAACAGTGTAACAGGCGGTGTTTGGCTATCTTTTAGTGAGATAAATTCTATATTGAAGTCTGATGATATAGAAGAACAGATAGAGCAGGTGGCTTCAAATTGCAAGGACTTAGATATTAAAGATATTTATATTCATACAGTTTCTTATTGCGATGCGATTTATAAATCTAAAATCTATCCTCAAACCGCAAACTCTAAGGTTGTGGAGTTTGATGTTTTGGAAAAATTTATAGATATTTTTCATAAAAACGAAATCAGGGTACACGCTTGGATTAATCTTTATCGTGTGTCCACTACACATAGCGAGCCGGATAAGCTTGATGAAAAGAGTATAGTAAGAAAATGGCTTAGCGATGAGGATAAAGGAAATGATAGCAATGTTAGCTTATATAACGGAATTTATCTTAATCCGTCAAGCGAACAGGTAAGACAGTTTATAACTTCCGCCATAACCGAAATATGTGAAAGTTATGAGGTTGACGGTATTCATTTTGACGATTACTTTTATCCGACTACCGATATAGAGTTCGATAAAACAAGCTATGAGGAATATATATCAGGGGCTGAAAGTCCTCTATCTTTGGCGGATTGGCGGAGAGCGAACGTAAACATTTTAATAAGCGATTGTTATGATACTATAAAGGAAATTGATGAAAATATTGAGTTTTCTATAAGTCCTACGGCAGATATTAAGAAAAATTATAATGAGCTTTATGCTGATGTTGAATACTGGATAGAAAGCGGATATGTTGATAGTATAATTCCTCAGCTTTATTTTGGATTTTCATACCCCGATAAAGCGTATAGGTTTGAAAATTTATTAGAGGAATGGACCGATTTATCCAAGAAAAATTCACAAGTTGATTTGCTTATAGGTTTGGCTACATACAAAATAGGGACTACTGCTGTGCCTGACAATGAGGAATGGCAAAAATATGAGGATATTATCGCCCGTCAGGCAGAAATTTGTTATAACAACAGTTTTGTTAAAGGCTTTGTTTTGTTTTCGTATAGTTCGGCATTTTCAAGCGAGCTTTTAAATGTTTCGCAAACAGAAAATTTAAAAGTAAAGCTTAGCTCTTTTAAGGGGGCTGAATAATGTCCAGCACAGTGATTGTAGCTATTATTTCATTTGCGGGCACATTGGTAGGCACTGCCGGAGGTATTTTTGCCTCTGCCAAGCTTACCGAGTATAGACTGAGCCAATTAGAGAAAAAGGTTGAATCGCAAAACGGTGAATATGCCAAAATTCCTCTTATTGAGGAGAGAATATCTAATATAAGCAAGAGACTATATATTGTGGAGAGACGTCAACCGTCTGATTTTACAGCAAGCTTTAACAGACAATAAAATTCAAGGTCGGATTTGGGCAAAAGATATAAAAAAATTGATTTTATATGTAGAAAATGTCGAAAAAAAGAAAAAAATTGATTTTATTTATAATTCCCCTTGATTTTTATTTTTCTTGTGATATAATAATATCTGCACTACACAAGATATTGTATTTTTAGAAATAAAACCATCGTATATTTGGGGGAATTAGAGAAATGAAAATCATCAAGAGAAGCGGTGCAGAGGTTGAGTTTAACCCTGAGAAAATCGTAATAGCCGTTACAAAAGCTAACGAAAGCGTAGTTCCCAGCGCTCGTATGAGTGAAATTCAAATTAAGCGTATTGCAGAGGATGTTGAGTCTGCAGCAATGAATATAAACCGTTCTTTAAGCGTTGAAGAAATACAAGATATGGTAGAGGACCAGATTATGAATCAGCGTGCCTTTGATGTTGCGCGCCGTTATATAACCTATCGTTATACCAGAGCGTTGGTTCGTAAATCTAATACTACTGATGAGCAGATTTTAAGTCTTATTGAATGTAATAATGAAGAGGTTAAGCAGGAGAATTCTAATAAAAACCCAACTGTTAACAGCGTTCAGCGTGATTATATGGCAGGTGAGGTTAGTAAGGATATTACAAGACGAATTCTCTTAGAGCCTGATATTGTTGATGCGCATGAGCAAGGTTTAATTCATTTCCATGATGCAGACTATTTTGCTCAGCATATGCATAACTGCGACCTTGTTAACCTTGAAGATATGCTTCAAAATGGTACGGTTATCAGCGGTACTTATATCGAAAAGCCTCATACCTTTTCAACCGCTTGTAATATCGCAACCCAGATTATTGCTCAGGTTGCTTCCTGTCAATACGGTGGTCAGAGTATAAGTCTTACTCACCTGGCTCCCTTTGTTGATATCAGCCGTAAAAAGCTTTACGAAGAGGTTAAGGCAGAGCTTTCTACCATAGATGCCAATATTCCTGATGAAACAATCAGAGAAATAACCGAAAAACGTTTGCGCGATGAAATCCGCAAGGGTGTTCAGACCATTCAGTATCAGGTTGTTACTTTGATGACTACTAACGGACAGGCTCCGTTTGTTACTGTATTTATGTATCTTAACGAGGCTAAAAGCGACAGAGAAAAGCAAGACCTCGCTATGATTATTGAGGAAGTTTTAAAGCAGAGATACAGAGGTGTTAAAAACGAAAAGGGTGTTTGGATTACTCCTGCTTTCCCCAAGCTTATCTATGTTTTAGAGGAAGATAACATAAAAGAGGGAACACCTTATTGGTATTTAACTCAGCTTGCCGCTAAGTGTACCGCAAAGAGAATGGTGCCTGATTATATTTCCGAGAAGATGATGCTCGAAAATAAAATTGATAAAAACGGAGAGGGACATTGTTATACCTGTATGGGTTGTCGCAGCTTCTTAACTCCTTATGTTGATGAAAACGGCAAACCTAAGTATTACGGTAGATTTAACCAAGGTGTTGTTACTGTAAACCTTGTTGATATCGGTCTTTCTGCCGGCGGCGATATGGATAAATTCTGGAAGATATTTGATGAAAGAATGGAGCTTTGCCATAGAGCATTGCAGGCTCGCCACGAGCGTTTAACCGGTACTGTTTCGGATGCTGCTCCTATTCTTTGGCAGTATGGCGCTTTGCTTAGACTTAAAAAAGGTGAAACCATTGACAAGTATTTGCATGGCGGATATTCAACCTTGTCGCTAGGCTACGCAGGTCTTTGGGAATGCGTTTATTCTATGAACGGCAAAAAGCTTACCGAGCCTGAGGGTGAGGAATTGGGCTTAGAAATTATGAAAAAGCTTAATGAGTATACTGCTAAGTGGAAAGCTGCCGAGAATATTGATTATTCACTTTACGGCACTCCTCTTGAGAGTACAACCTATAAATTCGCTAAATGCTTGCAAAACCGTTTCGGTGTTGTTAAGGGTGTTACCGATAGAAATTACATTACTAATAGCTATCATGTTCATGTTGGTGAGCAAATAGATGCTTTCGATAAGTTGGCGCTTGAAGCTAAATTCCAGTTGTTATCACCCGGCGGTGCGATTTCTTATGTTGAAGTTCCTAACATGCAGAATAATATTGATGCTGTAATTTCTGTTATGCAGTTTATTTATGATAATATTATGTATGCAGAGCTTAATACTAAGAGCGATTATTGCCACGAATGTGGATTTGACGGTGAAATTGGTGTTGAAGAGGATGAGCACGGCAAGTTGGTTTGGAAATGTCCTAACTGCGGAAATACCGACCAAGACAGAATGAATGTTGCTCGTCGTACCTGCGGATATATCGGTACTCAGTATTGGAATCAGGGCAGAACTCAGGAAATCAAAGAAAGAGTATTGCATCTTTAATAGATATAAAAATATCGGTGTTTTTAAAAACACCGATATTTTAAGTGATAGGAGTTATTCAGTTGAATTACGCGGTAATTAAAAAATTTGATATCGCAAACGGGCCGGGCGTTAGAGTTTCGCTTTTTGTTAGCGGTTGCAGGCATAAATGCAAAAATTGTTTTAACAGTGAGGCTTGGGATTTTTCTTACGGAAAGCCTTTTACTAATGATACATTAGATGAAATTCTAACCGCGTTATCGCCAAATCATATCGAGGGTTTTTCGCTTTTGGGCGGTGAGCCGTTTGAACCTGAAAACCAAGAGGGTGTTTTGGAGATTTTAAAGGCTATAAAAGAAAAGATGCCTGAGAAAACCGTTTGGTGTTATACAGGCTTTCTTTATGATACTCAGTTGCTTGAAGGTAAGGTTGGAAATTCTGAGACCGTTAAAGAAATATTAAAGCGAATTGATGTTTTGGTTGACGGACGGTTTGTTGAGGAGCTAAAAAGTCCCGACCTTATTTTCAGAGGCTCTTCAAATCAGCGTATAATTGATGTTAAAAAGTCGCTTAGCTCAGGCGAGGTTGTTTGGCTTTCGGGCAAATGGCAGAGAAGAATGGGCTCGGGCGATATTTATGAATAGGGGAATATGAAATGATTAAAGTTAATTTTAAAAAGCTTAATGAAAAGGCAGTAAAACCCACCTATGGCTCTGAGTTTGCCGCAGGTGCAGACCTTTATGCCTGCGAGGGAGCAGAGGTTGAGATTAAGGCGGGCGAAACAAAATTAATTCACACAGGTATTGCAATGGAAATTCCTGTTGGTTACGCAGGTTTGATATATGCTAGAAGCGGAATAGCAACCAAGCGCGGTTTAGCTCCTGCTAATAAAGTAGGTGTTATTGATGCTGATTATCGCGGAGAGATAATGGTATCGCTTCATAACCATTCGGCAGAAACTCAGGTTATTGCAGACGGCGAGAGAATAGCTCAGCTTGTTATTGCGCCTTTCTTGGCTGTAAACTTCGATGAGGTTGAGGAATTAACTGATACTGACAGAGGTAGCGGCGGATTCGGCTCAACAGGTAAGAAATAATTATTAGATATGATAAAAGGACATCTTCAAAATGAAGATGTCCTTTTTAAGTTTGTTGAAAAATTAAAGTCCGATATAAGGTGCGGGGTTAACGCGCACACCGTTTACGATAACTTCAAAATGCAAATGGTTACCTGTTGACCAACCTGTATTACCAACGGCGGCAATCATATCACCCTGAGCAACGGTAGCGCCTCTTGAAACACAAAGCGCGCTAGCATGTGCATATCGGGTTTTAATTCCGTTTCCATGGTCAACGATTACATTATAACCGAAATCACTATCATAACCTGCATAGGTTACAGTTCCCTTTGCAACTGCAAAAATTGCGGTTCCCTTGCTTGCGCAAAGGTCAACACCCTTATGGTTTCTGCCGTCTCCATAATAAGAGCTGATTTTATAAGTACCTGCTCTGAGCGGGAAGATGAAGCCTTTTGAAGTAGCATTTGCTTTCTCGGTTGCAGTAACTCTTTCATTTGCTATTCCGATAATTTGAATTTCCTGTACAGCTTCTGAAACAACTGCGGTTGAAATCTTAGGCTCAGAAACAGCCACACCATTTACGGTTTCATTTGAGGTTGTTGTTTTAACAATACCGTCCTTACCTGCTTGGTAAATCTTACTGTAACCAACCTTATAAGATTGAGTTTTAAGTTTTTTAACGGTATGAGGAACAGTTTTCTCAGAAACGGTTACTGAAACGGTTTTAACCTCTAAATTATTTATAGCAGTTTTTGTTTCTTCTAATGAACTTAGTTCTGATTTTAAGTAATAACCGTCTTTGATTTCAAGGCTTTCTGTAAAGCTAGCGGTGTTTTCAGCGCCTTCAACAAAATAAGCAGTACGGCGAGCTTCGATTAAATCAGTTAAATTAGCGGTTTCGGTGGTTGCAACAGTTTCACCGTTTACCATAAGAGCCGAAGCCAAAACGATTTCATCGGTATTTTCTATAATAACATTTGCAAGGGTAGTAGGCTCGCATAAATTCTCGGCAACGGTTAAGGTCATAACAAATTTGGGAGAGTTTATAGCATCCTTGCTGTCTTTCGCGTGGATTTCATTGAGAACGATTTCGCGAGCTTTTTCGAATACAGTAGTATCTCTTACGGTGGCAATCATTTTGCCTGAGTAGTTAACATTAAAGCCTATTGTTAAGCCAATTGACATAACAGTAACAACAACTGATAAAACTGCAACAAGGCAAAAAGAAATTGTTCTAACTACTAGATTATTTGTTTTTATGAAATTTAACACTGAGTTTGAAAATTTATTATTTAGAATTCTATCTGAAATGAATTCTTTATTAATATTTCGAAAAATAACCTGACACTCCTTAAAAAGTTACATTTTGTAATCAGTACGCTATACATTATAACAAAAAGGTTACAAAATTGCAACCTTTTTTGTAATATTTTCTTAACTTTTTAAAGAATTATACCTTTTTACTAAAAAAATCTATTTAGAACATAGAAATTTGGTTAGTATCGGGCAAATCGTTCATAGCGCCAAGGTCAGCAAGGTTTTGAATGATGGTTTTTGAAACCCCTGCTTCAAGTTGAAAATCTTCTATCGACACAAAATTTCCTTTTTGGGCAGCTTCATAAATAGAGTATGCCGCTTTTTCACCAACACCTGAAAGCGAACCGAAAGGCAAACGCATTTTGCCGTTTTCAGGAACATATTTCATAGCGTGGGATTTATTTATATCAATAGGTAGAACCTCAATGCCTCTTGCCATCATTTCATTGAATATGAGCATATTGTCATATACATCAAGCTCTTTTTTGGTGGCTTCTTTGCCCTTTGCCTTAATATCACGAAGATAGCGTTTAACTGCCTCAGGACCGCCTAAAATAGTTGGAACATCAACATCCTCAGGGCGGGCGGTGAAATATGCACAGTAAAATTCGAGGGGATAATAAACCTTATACCAAGCAAGTCGCAAAGCACCGATAACATAAGCGGCGGCGTGGGCTTTCGGGAACATATACTTAATTTTATAACAGCTTTCGATATACCATTCAGGCACGCCGACTGCTCTCATATCCTCCTCCATTGCGCCCCATTCTTCTTTTGAAACCTTGCCCTTTGCAACCAAACCTTTACGAACGGTTTCGGTTATTTTAAATGCTCTGCCTTCTTCCATGCCCTGATGGATAAGATAAACCATTATGTTATCACGGGTACCGATAACCTCTGAAATGGTGCAGATACCTTTATCTATAAGGTCTTTTGCGTTTCCTAAGTAAACATCCGTACCGTGAGAAAGACCTGAAATCTGCAATAAATCAGAGAAATTTTTTGGTTTACAGTCGGCAAGCATTCCTCGAACAAAGGAGGTGCCAAACTCGGGTATACAGTAAGTTCCTGTCTGAGATTCGATTTCCTCGGCGGTAACACCAAGAGCCTCAGGAGAGGTGAAAAGACTGTAAACCTTTTCATCGCTCATAGAAACCTCACTTACGGGGATACCTGTATATTCCTCTAAATACTTATAGGTAGACGGAACAACATGACCGAGCTCATCAAGCTTCAAGATGGTATCGTGAATAGAATGGAAATCAAAATGGGTGGTTATAACATCGGCATTAACATCATCTGCGGGGTGCTGAATGGGACAGAAATCGTAAATCGTTTTGTCCCTCGGTACTACAATCATACCCGCAGGGTGTTGACCTGTTGTTGTTTTGATTTTTGCACTTTCAACAAGCTTTGCCAAGCGGTTTAGTTCGGCTTGGCTTAAAGTAATACCCTTTTTCTCAGCATAAGCCTTGGAAAAACCAAATGCGGTTTTCTCGGCAACGGTTGAAATGGTTCCTGCCTTGAAAACATTTTCGCTACCGAAAAGACTTTCGGTATATTTCTGAACTTCGGTTTGGAAAATATCCGAGAAGTTAAGGTCAATATCAGGAACTTTATCTCCTTTAAAGCCCAGGAAGGTTTCGAAAGGAATATCGTGGCCGTTTCGGTCGAGCGGAGTATTACAATGAGGGCAGTTTTTCTCGGGCAAATCGAAGCCTGAACCCACTGAACCGTCTGTGAAAAATTCGCTATATTGACATTTTGGACAAACATAGTGGGGAGCCAAGGGGTTAACCTCTGAAATTCCTGCCATTGTTGCAACAAAGGAAGAGCCAACCGAACCTCGTGAGCCTACTAAATATCCGTTTTCCTCGCTATATGCCACGAGCTTTTGAGCGGATATATACATTATTGAGAAGCCGTTATTGATAATAGAATTAAGTTCTTTTTCAAGTCTCTTTTCAACTATTTCGGGAACATTTTCACCGTAAATCTTATGAGCATTATCCCAACAAATGCGGCGAAGCTCCTCGTCCGACCCCTCAATAACAGGGGGATAGTTACCCTCAGGAACGGGGATAACATCACCGTCTATCATATCGGCAATCTTATTTGGGTTATCAATAACAAATTCTTTTGCTCTATCACCGAAATAACTGAAATCTTCAAGCATTTCAGCGGTTGTTTTAAGGTAGAGTGGAGCTTGATTATCGAAATCATCAAAGCCCTGACCTGCCATTAAGATTTTACGGATAATTTCATCATCTTTTTTAAGGAAATGAACATCTCCTGTTGCAACAACAGGTTTGCCCAACTTATCTGCAAGTTCTACAACCTTGCGGTTAAAGTTTTTGATAACCTCAAAATCGGTAACATGTTTAAATTTATTAGGAATAACCGCGCCGGTTTTCTTATCCTTTTTATCGGGGTTTAAAGATTCTCTAACCATAAAGGCATTATTGCCGAGAGGTTGAATTTCGAGATAATCATAATAATCGGCAATTCTTAATAATTCTTCCTCGCTTTTGCCCTCAATAATAGCAGAATAGAGGTCGCCCTGCTCACAGGCAGAACCGATAATTAAACCCTCTCTGAGAGTATCAAGCTTGCTTCTGAGAGTAATCGGTTTGCCATGGAAATCTTTTAAGTGAGCCTCCGAGATTAGCTTATAAAGGTTTTTAAGACCCACTAAGTTTTTAACCAGAATAATTTGGTGGTGGCGCATTTTGGCAAGCTGCTTAGAGTTAAGCTCTGAAACATCATTTGCAATATCGTCAACAAAATAGCCCTCAACACCGTATATAACCTTAAAATCGCCACCTGATTTGCGAATACCCTTTACTGCGCCTGCGGCAGAGGGATAAGCCTGAACAACACCGTGGTCGGTGATGGCGATTGCCTTATGCCCCCATTTAAAAGCTTGGTTTATAATGCTTTCGGCACTTGAAACCGCATCCTTTGAGGACATATTAGTATGGCAATGAAGCTCAACTCTTTTTTCGCCTTCGTAATCATCAGTTTCCTCGTATTTCTGCAAGAGCGCCATAGCGCGAGGCTTAACAATGAAATCTTTTTTATAGTTATCAAATTCAAAAAGACCATTAACTAAAATGAAATTACCTTTTTTAACAGGAGCCACATCACCCATTCTTTTGGGGTCAACAAACATAGTGGCGGTTAAAGAATTTGTATGGTCGCTGAAAGAAAAGGTGAAAATATTAGTATCGCCGCGTTTGGTTTTAATGCTTCTAACTTCGGTCTCAAAAACTTCGCCCCAACAGCAAATTTCACTGTCATCACCTGAAACCTCTATCATAGGTTTAGTGTTAGAATCGATTCTTCTGCCATAGAAAAGTTTGGGATTATCAAGGTATACCAGTCCGTTAGCAGGCTTTTCGGCTCTTTTTTCAAATTTAATTTCAGGGGCTTTGCTTTCGGTCTTTTGAGGTTTTTTAGCCTCAGCTGGAGCAGAATATTCTACGGGAGGTAATTCTATTTCGGTATCTTCTAACTGACCGTCAAAAGAAATAGAAATATTTCTACTGAATCGTTTTTCTACTATATCGCAAAAATGCTTTTCGAAATCAAGCGAGGTTATTTTATTTAAACCGCCGTATTTCAAGGTGATTTTCAAATTTTCACCTGATAATTCATATTCGGCATTGGCAAAATATCCGTTTAAAGCAGGGTTTTTAATTTTAAGCTCAGAGGATATATCGGCGCAAGACTCACTGCAAAGAGAGTCCTTTGAAAATTCGTATTCAATTAAAATGCCGTTAAGGTTTAAGGCTTGCTTTAAAGCGCTATGAAGCGCAGACTGAACAGCTTTATTTATATAACTATCAAACCGCAAGCCAAGTTCAAGCGAGCGGTTTTCTATATCAAGACGGCAGTTTTCAATTTCGCCGTTATTTAATTTAAGTCTTAGTTCTTCGTTTATGTATTCGCCGAAAATTTCAAGCAGGGCGGCTTTACCCATCTTTTAACAACTCCGTTTTACAATTTTTCAATTTCCTCAAATAAAGCGTCTATAAGTTGGTTTTCGGGGAGTTTCTTTATAATTTCGCCTTTTTTGAATATAACTCCGCATTCCTTGCCGCCGGCAATACCTATATCTGCGGCAGAGGCTTCTCCGGGACCGTTAACAACACAACCCATAATAGCAACTGTTATATTTTTATTTATCTTTTCGAGTCTTTTTTCTGCTTCTTTTGCAAGACCGATAAGGTCTATCTGGGTTCTTCCGCAGGTGGGACAGGAAACAAACTTAATACCGCCGTTTCTCATATCAAGAGCTTTAAGAAGCTTGATACCTGCTTCAACCTCTTTGACAGGGTCATCGGTTAAAGAAATACGAATAGTTGAGCCTATTCCTCTAAGAAGCAATCCACCGATTCCTGCGGCAGATTTTATAACACCCATATTCTCAGTGCCCGCTTCGGTAACACCTAAATGAAGCGGATAAGGGCATTTTTCTGCGGCTAAGCAGTAAGCTTGATACATTCTCGCGGTATCAGAGGATTTAAGGGATAAAACTATATCGGTAAAATCAAATTTTTCAAGCAAGGAAATATGATAAAGACCGCTTTCAACCATAGCTTCAGGTGTTGCAGAGCCGTATTTAGCCAAAATGTTTTTTTCAAGAGAGCCTGAGTTTACACCTATTCTTATCGGAACACCTGCATTTCTGCAAGCATCGGCAACAAGCTTAACATTATCATCAGAACCGATGTTGCCAGGGTTAATTCTAACCTTATCAACTCCTGCCGAAACACTGTCAATCGCGAGTCTATAATCAAAATGAATATCTGCAACAAGGGGAATATTTATATTTTTCTTTAAAGCTTCAACAGTTTTTAAAGCCTCTTTATCGGGAACAGAAACGCGAACAATATCACAGCCTGCGGCTTCGAGTCTTTTAGCCTGAGCTATGTTGCCTTCAATATCATGCGCCTCGGCGCAAAGCATAGACTGAACCGATATCGGTGCGCCACCGCCAATATAAATATTACCTGCTTTTACCTGTTTTGTTTTATCATTTGTAAACATAAAATCTCATATCCTTACTTAAAAATTAACGTCCATATATCTTTTGCGGAAATAAGCAACATAAATCCGATTAGGATAAAAAATCCAATAGTGTGAACCAAGGTTTCATACTTTTGAGGCACGGGTTTTCTGAAAATAATTTCTATCAGAATAAATAGAAGTCTGCCACCGTCAAGAGCGGGGATAGGCAATAAATTGAATAAACCAAGGTTTATAGTTATCAACGCCATAATAGGAAGAATGTTTATAAGGCTTTGCTTTGCAACATTTCCTATTGCAGCCGTAACACCAACAGGACCCGATATAGCGCTTATACCGTATTTTCCTGCAAGCAAATCAAACAAGCTTCGCCAAATAACCGCGCAAAATGAAAGGGTACTGTTTACAGTGTGTTTAATAAATGATAAAAAGGTTTTCTTTATACCGTAAACCTTGAAATCGAGGGTGATATATTTAATATCGTCCTCAGTTTCGGTTAAGAAATTTACATTTTTTATAAGCTTTTTCTCTCCGTCTCTAAGAACGGTTATATCAAGTTTTCCGTCATCAACATTAGTAAAAGAATAGCTTAAATCATAGGTTGTGTAAATTTTTCTGCCGTCAACCTCAATGATTTTATCATTAATCTTTAAGCCACTTTGCTCACTTTTTGCATTCGGCTCAAATTCTGCTATAACGGTTGAAGTAAAGCTCTTTTGAGGAATAAGGGTGATTGAGACGATTATAACACCCAGAATAATATTAAAAATCGCACCCATCGCCACAATAACAAATCTTTTTAGGGCAGATTTGTTGCAAAAAGCCTTAGTGTCGCCGCTTTCCTCGTCTTCACCCTCCATAGCGCAGTATCCGCCAAGAGGGAAAAGCTTTAACATATATTTGGTTTCTTTTCCTCTTATAGAAAAAAGAGTTGGACCAAAGCCAATAGCAAATTCATTAACTCTAACGCCTAATGATTTTGCCGCTATGAAATGACCGAATTCGTGAATAGTAATAAGCAGCAAAAACAAGCCTATCGCGATTAAATATGGCCATACATTATTCCAAATATCAATTATAACAGAAATAAAAATCACCTGAATTTAAATAGAATTTCTAACTAACTGACGAGCCAATTTATCGGTTTCGAAAATATCCTCAACCGAGAAATCCTTTTTATTATTAACATTTATGAGCGCTTTTTCCACTAAATCGGCAATCTGCAAGAATTTAATTTTGCCGTCAAGGAAAAGTCTAACCGCTTCCTCGTTTGCGCCGTTTACTGCGGTTGGCGCTAATCCACCCTCGTTAATGGCTTTAATGCATAAGGGAAGACAACGGAAGGTATCGGTATCGGGTTTTTCAAAGGTTAAAGTTCCCACCTTAAACAAATCAAGCTTTTCAAAAGCGGTTTCACTTCTTTCAGGATAGGTTAAAGCATAAGCTATTGGAAGCTTCATATCGGGAGTTCCAAGCTGGGCAATAACCGCACCGTCAGATAATTCAACACCCGAGTGGATAATGCTTTGTCTATGCACCAAAACCTCGATATTATCGGCAGGAACACCAAACAAATGCACCGCCTCAATAACCTCTAAGCCCTTGTTCATCAGGGTTGCAGAGTCAATAGTTATTTTAGCACCCATAGACCAGTTTGGATGGTTTAGAGCTTCTTTAACTGTAACATTTTCGAGGTCTTTTCGGGTTTTATTAAAGAATGGACCACCCGATGCAGTTAATAAAATTTTTATAAGTGAATTTTCGGGCGCACCTTGAAGCGATTGGAAAATTGCTGAATGCTCGCTATCAACAGGAAGAAGCTTAACACCCTTTTCTTTGAGCTTGCGGTTTACTATTTCGCCGCCTGTAACCAAGGTTTCTTTGTTTGCAAGCGCAATAGTTTTGCAGGCATCAATGGCTGCTAGGGTTGGTCTTAAACCTGCAATACCAACGATTGCGTTTATAACCATTTCGCCTTCTCCGGAAGCTACCTCGCAAACACCATCCACACCCGATAAAACTTTAATATCGGTGTCATTAAGCTTTATTTTTAATTCTTTAGCTTTTTCTTCATTAAAAACGGCAACCTTTGAGGGTTTGAACTCGCGCGCTTGTTTTTCGAGTAGTTCAATATTGCTTCCTGCCACCAAACCGCAAACCTTATAACCGTCTCTGCGGCAGATATCAAGACTTTGAGTTCCTATTGAGCCGGTTGAACCTAAAATAATTAAACTTTTCATTATATTATACCTATTTCTATTGCTAAATAAAGCAATGGCACTATCATTATTATGCTATCAACACGGTCTAAAATACCACCGTGGCCGGGAATTAAGCTTCCGTAATCCTTTAAACCAACCGAGCGTTTTATAGCTGAGGCAAAAAGGTCTCCAACCATACCTAAAATGCAGAACGGAACAGTTAAAATCAAAGGAAGAACAATGCCTTTATCAAAGCAAAGGGATAAAATAATTGTTACGATAATACTTGAAACAATACCGCCCACAGCACCCTCAACCGTCTTTTTAGGGCTGATATTGGGGCAGAGCTTGTGTTTGCCGATTGTAACACCTGTAAAATAAGCGCCAATATCGCAAACTGACGAGAAGTTTAAGAGCAACAGTAAATAATATATGCCGCTTTCGTGTTTTATAACACCTGAAAGGCAAGAAAACGCATAAGCATAGGGCAAAGGCATTGCAAAAAGCGAAACTATTTTTGCAAGGTCAAAATCCTTATGGTTTTTAAGGGTCATAAATACTGCAAACATAAAGTAAAGAATTATAATTGCGGTAACTGAATAAGACCAATATGCATCAAAGGTATCAATGGTTATGGCTTTGATAGAGAAAGCTTTTAATAGAAGCTCTTTTAATCTATCATCATTTCCTAATATAAATAAAGCCGAAAAACTGCAAGCACCTATAATGCAAAGCTTTGATTTAATGCCTGCGGCATTATGGAGAAGCTCATAAATTGCAACAGCAGTTATAACAGCGATACCGAGAGTTATAATAAGCGGCTCAATAAAAAAGCCGAGGCATAAAACCGATATAACGATAGCGCCCATTATTATTCCTGATATAATACGAGTTTTCATAAAGCTCAAACTCCTCCGAATCTACGATTTCTATGATGGAATTCATCAATAGCAAGTTCTAAATGTTTAGGTTTGAAATCGGGCCATAAAACATCAGAAAACCAATATTCAGCATAAGCGGACTGCCAAATAAGATAATTTGAAAGGCGGTATTCACCGCTGGGTCTTATTATGAAATCAGGGTCGGGTATATCACATGTATAAAGATTTTGAGAAATCAGGTCTTCGGTTATTTCGTCAGGAGAAACACCGCTTGCAACGATTTTCTTAACCGCATTTGTTATCTCATCTCTACCGCCATAGTTAATTGCGATTTGAACCTGCAATCCGGTAGCGTCGGCCGAGGTTTCTTCGTTGTGTTTAATTAATTCTTTAATATCATCTGCCAAAGGCTCTAAGTTTCCGATAAATTTAAGTCTGATATTATCTTCCTTAAAGTTTTCGGTATCTTTAAGATAATCCCTGAGCAGATTCATAATGCCTTCAACTTCATCTTTTGGTCTTTTCCAGTTTTCAGTTGAAAAAGCATAAACAGTTAAATATTTAAGACCGATTTTATTGCAGTATTTTGCGATTTCTTTGAATGTTTTAGCACCTGCAATATGACCTGCGGTTCTAGGCAACGCGCGTTTTTTTGCCCATCTGCCGTTTCCATCCATAATAATTGCGATATGTGTTGGAACGGGGCGGGTTTTTGGAGTTTTAGTAAATAAACCCACAGTTTTTCACCTCTTAAAATTTTTGGAAATAATTAGGCAAAAATCGGGCGGCAAGATTTCCGCCCGATTAATATTAGATTTCTAAAATTTCTTTTTCCTTTAATCCTGCGATTTCATCAATCTCACCACAGAATTTATCGGTTAATTTTTGGATTTTCTTTTCGCCGTTTGTAACATCGTCCTCAGTTATGGTGTTAGCCTTTTTGAGAGCTTTTAGTTTTTCTAATGCATCGCGGCGGGTGTTTCTTATAGCAACCTTATTATCCTCAGCAAGCTTTTTAACCTCTTTAACGATTTCTTTTCTGCGCTCTTCGGTAAGAGGTGGGAAAGAAAGGCGGATAACCTTACCATCGTTTTGAGGATTGATACCAATATCAGAAGTTAAGATTGCGCGCTCAATTTCCTTTAAGGTTGAAGCATCCCAAGGAGAAATCATTAAAACTCTAGCTTCAGGGGTGGAAATAGCAGCCATCTGACCTATTGGAGTTGGAACACCGTAATAATCAACGGTAACGCGGTCTAAAACAGAGGCATTTGCTCTGCCTGCGCGGATAGATTTATAATCACGCTCTAAAACGGCAACCGTTTTATTCATTTTTTCTTCGGTATTTTTAAGTAATTCGTTCATAAGAGTTCTCCTTTTGATTATTTAACTATTGTGCCGATAGTTTCGCCAACCATAGCCGAAACAATATTATCGGGATTTTCAAGATTAAATACTAATATTTCAATACTATTATCCATACAAAGCGAAGCGGCGGTACTATCCATAACATGAAGCCCCTGCTGCAAAACTTCGATATGGGATAAAGTATCATACTTTTTAGCATCGGGATTGAGTTTGGGGTCGCTATCGTAAACACCGTCAACATTAGTAGCCTTAAAAATAACATCGGCGCCTATTTCGGCAGCACGCAAAGCTGCGGCAGTATCGGTAGAGAAGAATGGGTTACCTGTTCCGCAACCGAATATAACAACTCTGCCTTTTTCTAAATGGCGAACAGCCTTGTTTCTGATATAAAGCTCGGCAATCTGGCGCATTTCAATAGCGGTTTGAACGCGAGCGGTAACACCCAACAGCTCTAATGCATCGGCAAGCGCCAAAGCATTGATAGAGGTTGCGAGCATTCCCATATGGTCGGCTCTTGTACGGTCCATCTGACCGCTGCTTCTGCCGCGCCAGAAATTTCCTCCGCCAACAACAACTGCAACCTGAACACCCATTTCGGTGCAGGTTTTTATTCTTTCACAAACCGATAAAACCTTATCGAAATCTATTCCTGAGCCTTTTTCGCCGGCGAGCACTTCGCCGCTGAGTTTAAGCAAAACTCTTTTATAAACCGGTTTCATAAGTATTCACTCCAAAATTAGTATGTGATATAAATTTATTAAATATATTTTACCTTAAAATTCATATAAAGTCAATTATAAATATAGTAAATATAAAAATAAACAGCAGTTAACCAATAAAGGCTTAACTGCTGTTCGATTTTAAAAAATTAAGCGTTATTTTGAATGTATTCTACGAGGTCGCCGATAGTTTTGATAGTTTCAATATCCTCATCAGGAATTTCAATATCAAATTCGTCTTCAATCTCTGAAAGAAGTTCAACAACATCAAGACTGTCAGCTCCTAAGTCGGAAGCGATGTTAGTTTCCATAGACATTAGGCTTTCATCAGCATCAAGTTGGTTTGCCAAAAGTTCTTTAATTTTTTCGAATACCATAAAAATCCTCCTGAAATATATGCCATTTAAAACACGGCGTTAACAATTTTTATAAATAAATGATATGTTGAAAAACATAATTTGTCAACACATTTTTGAAATTTCGGCTAAAAAATTTTCGAAACCTCTAAAAACTGTTGCAAAATGCTATGAGCTGATATATAATATTATATTGTTAAATTAAACTATTCTTGTTTTATGTGAAAGGTGGTATCAGGCGCTTTTGCGCCGCGCTGATATGGCTAAGGAAAAGCTTGTTAAATCTATAACCTCAATGGATGAGGATTTTGCTAAATGGTATACGGATGTTTGCATTAAAGCAGAGCTTATTGATTATTCCTCTGTTAAAGGCTGTATGATAATAAGACCTTATGGTTATGCTATCTGGGAGAATATTCAGTCTCAGATGGACGCTATGTTTAAGAAAACCGGGCACGAAAATGTTTATATGCCTATGTTTATACCCGAAAGTCTTTTGCAAAAGGAGAAAGACCATGTTGAAGGCTTTGCTCCTGAGGTTGCTTGGGTAACTCATGGCGGTGAAGAAAAGTTGGAGGAGAGAATGTGCGTAAGACCAACCTCCGAAACCCTTTTCTGCGACCATTTTAAAAATATCGTTCAGTCATACCGCGATTTGCCGAAGCTTTATAATCAGTGGTGCAGTGTGGTTCGTTGGGAAAAAACAACCCGTCCTTTCCTTCGTTCGCGCGAGTTTTTATGGCAAGAAGGTCATACTTTGCATGCAACCGCCGAAGAAGCTCAGGCAGAAACAATTCAAATGTTAAATGTTTATGCAAAGTTTGCTGAGGACTGTCTTGCAATGCCTGTTGTTAAAGGTGTTAAAACCGCAAAAGAGCGTTTTGCAGGTGCCGAAGATACATATACAATCGAAGCTTTGATGCATGACGGTAAGGCTTTGCAGAGCGGAACCTCTCATTATTTCGGTGATGGCTTTGCAAGGGCATTTGAAATTCAGTATACTGATAAAAATAATAATCTTGTTCATCCTTTCCAGACCTCTTGGGGAACAACCACCCGTCTTATCGGTGCAGTTATTATGACTCACGGTGATGACAGCGGTTTGGTGCTTCCTCCTGCTATTGCTCCTATTCAAGCGGTTATAGTTCCTATTGCAACTCATAAAGAGGGCGTTTTGGATAAATCTCGCGAAGTTTTAGAGAGATTAAAAACTGTTTGCCGCGCAAAGCTTGACGATAGCGAGCAGTCTCCCGGTTGGAAGTTTGCTGAGTATGAGATGAAGGGTGTTCCATTAAGAATAGAACTTGGTCCTCGCGATATTGAAAACAATGTTTGTGTTGTTGTCCGTAGAGATAACGGTGAAAAGACTGTTGTAAGCTTAGACGAGCTTGAAACCCGTATTCCTGAGCTTTTAAATGCAGTTCATAAGGGACTTTTTGATAAAGCTTTGGCTCGCAGAGAAAAAATGACCTACGATGCTCACGGTTTAGACGAAATGAAAGAAATCGCCGATAACAAGCCAGGATTTATCCGTGCTATGTGGTGCGGCGACCGCGAGTGCGAGGACAAGCTTAAAGAGGTTGCAGGTGTAACCTCTCGCTGTATTCCTTTTGAACAGGAAGAAATTTCAGGTAAATGCGTTTGCTGCGGTAAAGAAGCAAAGCATATGCTTTATTGGGGCAAGGCTTATTAATTTGTTGATATTTAACGGACTGTATCGCAAGGTGCAGTCCGTATTGCTCTAAATCAATGGATTTTTTTATCGAATATTACTATTTACATGAACCAGAAAAATTGATATAATCAATTTGAAAATACTAAAAGGAGGGGATTTTATGGATTATTATGTTAATTTTGCGAGTTTAACCTCGGTTTTTACAGTGCCTGCCACTGTGGTTGACAATCATTTGAAATTAGCCAAAGCAGAGCATATCAAGGTTTTGCTTTATATTATGCGAAATTTTAATGAAGAAATAAATGTTAAAAATATAGCCGAGAAAATTGCCGTTTCAGAATATGATGTAAAAGAAGCTTTGCTTTATTGGGCAGATGCCTCAATCCTCCTCCCGAAAGAAGCACCGCCGAAAACGGAAGAAAAGAAAAAGGCGGTTGCAAAATGCGAGAAGCCCAGTCGTTCAGATGTTGCAAAAAGAGGTCTTGAAGACCCTAAAATTCAATATATGCTAACCCAAACTCAAAGCAAGTTTGGTAGAAATTTAAAAGGAAATGAAGCATCTTCATTAGTTTGGCTTTATGACGATTTGGGGCTTGATGTTTCGGTTATACTTTTGATTGTTCAGTATGCCGTAACCCATAAACGAGCAAATATAAGCTTTATTGAAAGCACCGCGGTTAACTGGTATAATGAGGGTATAAATTCTATCGCTCAGGCAGAGGAAGAGTTGAATAAAATAACCTTAACCGAAACCGCTTGGGGTATTGTTTGCAAGGCTTTCTCTATTGAAAGAAGAAAACCCAGCAAAAAGGAAGCCGAGTATAGCTACAAATGGCTTGAAGAATGGAAAATAACCGAGCAGCAGCTTAGTGAGGCCTATGAGGAATGTGTTAATATAAAAACTAAGCTTAATATGCCTTATATAGATGGTATTTTGGCTAATTGGCATAAATCGGGCGGAAAATCGGCGGATGAAGTTAAATCTAAAAAGTCGGGCAAAAAATCCGATTTTGCGGCTTATGATATAGATTTATATGAAAAAATGCTTAATTCAAAGGATTAAAAATTATGATAACTAAGGAAGCTACATATAAAAAAGCATTCGAAAATATAAAGGAAGCTTTAAATCTTAAAACTGCGGCTTATGAGAAAGCAGTTCTTTTAGCTTATGATAAAAATCCCAGACTTTATGAGATAGATAACGAGCTTTCCGTTTTGGGTGCAAAGCTTGTTACCGCCGCTTTGACCGACGGTAAAGAGGGTATAGAAGCTTTAAAGGAAACCTCAAAAAAGTTAACTGAGGAAAAGAATTCTATTCTTAGAGAAAACGGTGCTGAGCCTGTTGAATATTGTTGTAAGGCTTGTTTGGATACAGGGTATGTCGGCGGAAAAATCTGCGAATGTGTAAAGAAAGAGGCGGCTCGCGTTATGGCGGAGGAGCTTTCTCGCGAAATGCCTTTGATAGACTCTAAATTTGAGGACTTTGATTTAAAATATTATAGCGATAAAACTGATGAAAACGGTCAGAATCCTCGCAGAAGAATGACCGCAATTTTAAAGCTTTGCAAAGAATATGTTTTGAATTTTGATGAGAATACAAAGGAAAACCTTTTGTTTATGGGGGATGCAGGTCTTGGCAAAACCCATTTAACCTTGGCTATCGTTTCAGGTGTTATTGAAAAGGGTTATCTTCCGGTTTATGGCTCGGCAGAAAACTTATTTTCAATCATTGAAGCTGAAAAGTTTGCCGGCGAGGGCAGAGGCAGTTACGAATCTATTTTAAACTGTGATTTGTTGGTTATAGATGATTTGGGTGCCGAAATGGCAACTTCATTTACAAAATCGGTGCTTTATAACCTTGTAAATACCCGAATTTTAACCCGAAAGCCCACCATAATTAACACCAATTTAACTATGAAGCAAATAGAGGAAAGATACACTCCAAGAATTTCTTCAAGACTAATAGGAAATTATGAGGGACAAAAGTTTATAGGCAGAGATATCCGCCAACAAAAGCGACTTGAAAGCATATGAGGTAATTTAATTGAGTATTGAAAAATATAATGCAGGAGAATATGATGTTGCGGTTATAGGCGCAGGTCATGCAGGTATTGAAGCGGCTTTAAGCTCTGCCAGACTCGGCTGCAAAACAATTATTTTTACAGTTAGTTTAGACTGGATTGGTAATATGCCCTGCAACCCCTCAATTGGAGGAACTGCAAAGGGTCATTTAGTGCGCGAACTTGATGCTTTGGGCGGTGAAATGGGCAAAGCGGCAGATAAATTTACTTTGCAAAGCCGCATGCTAAATTTAGGCAAAGGTCCTGCTGTTCATTCTCTCAGAGCTCAGATAGACAGACGAGCTTATAGCGGCTATATGAAGCATATTATCGAATTGCAGGAAAACCTTGATGTTAAACAATGCGAAATAGTAGAAATTTCTAATGAGAACGGTATTTGGAAATGCGTTTCGGCACTTGGTGCTGAATTTTCTTCAAAGGCTGTTATTTTAGCAACCGGAACATTTTTGGGTGGTAGAATATATGTTGGCGAAGTTAATTACGAGGGCGGACCTGACGGTAGCTTTGCGGCTAACAGATTATCTGAATCTTTAAAGAAATTAGGAATTCCGCTTAGAAGGTTTAAAACAGGAACTCCCGCAAGAGTAGCGCGTGATAGTATAGATTTTTCCTCGTTAGAGGTGCAACCTGGGGACGAAAAGACTGTTCCTTTTAGTTTTTCAACCGAGAAGAACCCTGAAAATAAGGTTGTTTGCCATATTTCTTATACAAATGATGAAACCAAAAGGGTTATTTTGGAAAATATTCATCGCTCTCCGTTATATTCGGGGGATATTGAGGGTATCGGTCCCAGATATTGCCCTAGCATTGAGGATAAAATCGTTCGTTTTGCCGATAAAAAAAGGCATCAGTTTTTTATAGAGCCATGCGGTGAGGATACCGAGGAAATGTATCTTCAAGGTCTTTCCTCCTCTCTTCCTGAGGAGGTTCAGATAAAACTTTATAAGACTATTGAATGCCTTAAAAATGTTAAAATAATGCGTAATGCTTATGCGATTGAATATGATTGTATAGACCCATTAAGCTTAAAGGCAACCCTTGAAACCAAAGATTTTGAGGGACTTTACGGTGCAGGTCAGTTCAATGGTTCATCAGGTTACGAGGAAGCCGCCGCTCAAGGCTTGGTTGCAGGAATAAATGCGGCGCTTAAAATCAAGGGCGAAGAACCTCTTGTTTTATCCCGCGCGTCGTCTTATATAGGAACATTGATAGATGACCTTGTAACCAAAGGCTGTATGGACCCTTACAGAATGATGACTTCGAGAAGCGAATACAGGCTTCTTTTAAGGCAGGATAATGCTGATGAACGCTTAATGCCGAT
The DNA here is from genome assembly GCA_017537365.1 of Clostridia bacterium. Lineage (GTDB taxonomy): Bacteria > Bacillota > Clostridia > Oscillospirales > Acutalibacteraceae > UBA737. The sequence goes on along the minus strand of JAFYKZ010000008.1, from coordinate 26,018 downwards.
AGGTTATAAAATTGGTCTTATAAGTGAAGAGCAGTATAATGCCTTTTTAGAAAAGGTTCAGCTTAAAGAAAAGGAAATAGAGCGTGCAAATAATACCTTTATTGCGCCAAATGAAAAGTTAAATGCTCTTTTAGAGGAAAAGGGCACCGCCGCGATGACCACAGGTATGCGCCTTTCCGACCTTATTAAAAGACCGCAGTTAAATTATGAAATGCTAGCTGAGTTTGATAAAGCCAGACCAGAGCTTCCTGAAAGCGTTAAAGAAAAGGTTGAGGTTGAAATCAAATATGAGGGATATATCTCCCGCCAAAAAGCTCAGGTTAACGAAATGCTAAGACTTGAAAACAAGCTTATCCCTGAGGGTATTTGTTATAATGATATAACAGGTTTAAGACTTGAAGCTATTGAGAAATTAAATAAAATTAAACCAACCAATATAGCTCAGGCTTCAAGAATTTCGGGCGTTAGCCCTGCGGATATCTCAGTTCTTTTAATTTATTTATCCAAATAATGAACAAAAAACACTGCTTAACATTTTTTAAAAATGTTAAGCAGTGTTTTATCTTAAATTTTCAAAAAATTCTTTTAGCGGCTTTTGGCATTCTTCTTCTAAAATGCCGCCGTAAACCTCAACCTTATGGTTATAAGGGTAATCAAGCAGATTAACAACACTGTCAACACTGCCTGCCTTTAAATCGAAAGCTCCAAAAATTAAGGTTTTAATTCTTGCATTTATTATCGCACCTGCACACATTGGGCAAGGCTCTAAGGTAACATACATTTCGCAATCGTCAAGCCGCCAACTGTTTAAGGCTTTGCAGGCATTGTTTATAGCCTCAATTTCCGCGTGAGAGAGGGCATTTCGCTTAGCTTCGCGCATATTTCTGCCTTCGGCTATGATTTTACCGTCTTTAACAATTACTGCGCCAACCGGAACCTCGCCCTCTTTCAAGGCTTTATTTGCAAGGTCCAGCGCTTTATATATAAATTCTCTGTTCATAGGCTTTTATAATAGTCGGTAGCGAGCTTGTCGCATCTTTCGTTTTCAGGGTGCCCCGCGTGGCCCTTAACCCAGTTAATCTCCACCTCGTGAACATCGCAAAGCTCTAAAAGCTTTTCCCATAAATCAGGGTTTAGAGCGGGTTTTTTATCGGCTTTTCGCCAACCGTTTTTCTGCCAGGAGGAAGCCCAACCTTTTAAAATACCGTCGGCAACATATTTACTGTCGGTCGTGAGAATAACCTTGCAAGGCTCTTTTAAAGCCGAGAGAGCCATTATAACCGCGGTAAGTTCCATACGGTTGTTGGTTGTATCTTTTTCGCCGCCCGAAAGCTCTTTTTCGGCTTTGCCGAAGCGGAGAATTGCACCCCATCCGCCAGGACCTGGGTTTCCTGAGCAAGCGCCATCTGTAAAAATTTCAACTGTTTTTTTCATAATATTAATACTTTCTGTAACTTCCTATAACCTTGCCTAAAACCGAGGGAAATTCGGGATAAATAGGCTCGAAATCTTCGTTTTCAGGCATAAAGATAATTTGACCGTCTTTAATAACAAGTCGCTTAACGGTGGCTTCCTCGCCATCCATACCAACTACAATATCTCCGTTTTTGCAAGGTTTATTTTTATCGGCAACGATAATATCACCGTCTAAAATGCCGACATTTTTCATACTGTATCCCACAACTTTAAGGGCAAATAACCCCTCGGCATCGCGAGTGGGATAGGGAATATAATCCTCAATTTCTTCAACCGCTAAAATAGGTTTACCTGCGGTTATTCTGCCAACGAGTGGCACCATAGAGGACTCGAAATCATTATCGAGCCTTATTGAACGCGAGTTTTTAGCATCTCTTATTATATAACCTTTTTCTTCTAATGCGCTTAAAATTGCGTGAACAGTTGAGGTTGATTTAATATTAGTAGCCATACATATTTCGCGAACAGTTGGCGGCAAGCCTTGGGACATTTCTTTAACTAAAAACGAATAAACCGCTTCCTGTTTTTCATTAAGGGGTTGTTTTGACATAAATATCCCTCCAAACGAACATTTATTCGTTTTTAGTATATCAGTTTTTTTGGGTTTTTGCAATATTTTTTTCTTTTGGTTTCATAAATATTTCGCTAAGTCCTATTAAAATTAAAAGAACCCCAAAAATTTTAGCGGTTATCTCTCCCCCTAAATGTTCGGATAAAAGCTTTCCTATAAAAGCACCAATTAGACCGAAAAAGGCAAGCTTTAAGCATAGCTTCCATTTGATTTGTTTTTTTATAGAATAGATTATAACCGAAAAAACCGCAATAGGTATAAAAAATAAAAGGTTTATTCCTTGCGCTTTTAATTGCTCGGTATCTTTAATAAGGCTTAGGTAAATAACCAAAACTGTTCCGCCGCCTAAACCCATAGAGCCGAGAACACCTGAAAAAAGCCCTGCTAAAAGGGCAAAGATTTTCATTTTAGTAGCAGGCGAATGCCTGCATAAATCATAAATGCACCAAAAATTCGGTTTAACCATACCGAAGAAATTTTTCTAAGCAAAAAAGTGCCTGCAATAGCGCCTAATAGTCCAGTTGGGATATAAATAAAACTATCCTTTAAGGTAACATAGCCTGCCTTTAAATAAAAGTATGCAGATAAAATGCTTATAGGCAAAATAACCGCAACCGCATTTGAATGAGAAGCTTTGGTGTCTAGACCTAAAAGCTTTAACAAAGGCACTGCGAGCATACCGCCGCCCGCACCTAAAATACTGTTTACTATACCTGTGAAAACACCGCCGCCTGCTATAAGGGCGTTTTTTTTATTTAAAAGTTTCATAAAACATCTCCTTTTTTAAATATCTTTCCGCAAAGCAGGTTAAATAATGTAAAAAATGTTCTAGTTAGGACAACCGTTGCATAAAATTTTAAAAAAGGGAGGTGCAAACTTGAAAAATCAGGGTTTTGAATCGGCATTATATGCTTTTTCTGATGAACTGGCTTATGTTTTGGATAAACTTTCTCCCATAGTTAAAAGCAATGCAGAGGAGATAAGATTAAGAAAAGGTTTGCCGTTATGCCTTACGGTTGAAGGTGAAACGGTTTTTGTTAAAACTGATGGCACAGTAGCTTTCGGTATGGCAGAAAATTTATATACAGTTTCAGAAAAAGATATAAAGAAATGTTTTAACAATATCTGCGAAAATTCGGTTTATGCTCACGAAAACGAGCTTAAATCAGGCTATGTTATGATGAAAAACGGAAACCGAGCAGGTGTTTTTGGAACACTTTTGGATAACGGATGTATGAAAAATATAACCTCAATTAATATTCGTGTAGCAAGGCAAATTAAGGGTGCAGCTAACGATATAATAAATAAAAAGCTTTTTGGCGGTATTTTGATTGCGGGACCACCCGGAAGCGGAAAAACAACCATACTTCGCGATTTAATAAGACAGGTTTCAAACGGCGCCTTGGGTAAAAATATGAGGATTGCGGTTATAGATAGTCGCGGCGAGATTAGCGGAGTAAACCGCGAGGATGCTTATAATCTAGGAGTTAACACTGATGTTTTATATACCGAGGATAAGGCAAACGGGGTTGAAATTGCGGTAAGAACAATGTTTCCCGATATAGTGGCTTTTGACGAAATAGGAAACACCTCCGAGCTTGATGCCGTGCGACAAAGCTTTAATTCGGGAGTTGATATTTATACAACCGCTCATATAGGAAATATATCAGAGCTGACGGTTCGTCCCGTTGTTAAGGAACTTTTAAAAAGTGGCGCGATAAATCATATCGCGATATTACCCTCGCTTCATGGCGGTGATATAACATTTTTAACTGCAAAGGAGTTAAATTTTGAATTGGCTGTTTAAATTGGCGGGTATGCTTTTAATTTTTTCTGCTTGCATAGCGTTTGGGTTTTTAAAATCCTTTAATTTAAAGCAGAGGGCAGAGGGACTTCATTATTATCATAATTCTTTGAATGTTTTGTCCGAGCGGATTTTAAGAGAACGGGGCGAAACAAAGGTAATTTTGCCCCAAAGCTTTAAAAACGGAGATGTTTACATAGAAAATGGGAAAATTATAGCCGATATTAAAGGTCTTGATAAAAAAGACAAGGAGTTATCTGAGGATTTTTTTAAAGAATTTGGCAAACTCGATATAAAAGGCGAATATGATAGAACTAAGCTTTATAGCAGTCTTTTTGAAAACGAAGCTATATCGGCGGAAAAACAGTATAAAGAGCAATCTAAATTGTATCGCAGTTTAGGTGTAATGGCAGGGATATTTATTTGTATATTTTTATGGTAGGGGATAAAATTGGATGTTAATTTCATATTTAAGATTGCCGCGATAGGTATTATTGTTACCGTTTTAAATCAGGTGCTTATTCGTTCGGGCAGAGAGGAACAGGCAATGTTAACAACCTTGGCGGGTTTGGTGGTTGTGCTTTTGATGGTTGTTAATGCGGTTGCCGACCTTTTTACAACCGTTAAAAGTCTCTTCGGGTTATGACGGCAGACCTTTTTAAAATTTTGGCAGTCTGTCTTATTGCCGCTATCATTTGCATAATATTAAAGCCGAAGCCCGAATACAGTATTTTTACCGCGGTGGCGGCGGTGGTTTGTATCGCGGTTTTGCTTTTGAAAAATATAGCTTTGCCGATATCTCAGATTATAGATAAGCTTTCTGAGCATAGCATAAACACCGAGTATTTTAAGGTGGCTTTGAAAGCGGTTGGTATCGGGTATGTTACTGCTTTTGCTGCCGATGCTTGCCGCGATTCAGGACAAACGATGCTTGCAAACTGCGCTGAGCTTGCGGGCAAATGCGCAATTTTTATTTTATCCTTGCCACTTGTATTTTCATTGCTTGAAACGGCGATAGGTTTTGTTAAATGAAAAGAATATTATTGTTAATTTTTATTTTAAGTATTGTTTTTTCCGTAAAATGCACCGCCGAGGGTGTTAATACTGAGGATTTTTTAAACTCTCAGGCTGAAAATATCGGTGCGGACGAATTAGAAAACAATCTGCCTGATTTTGCGAAGGATTTTTTAAATAGCGAGGGTATAAGCCCAGAAAATCCTGAATGGGTGAATTCTTTAACGGCAGAAAATGTTTTTTTGCATATTTGGTCTTTTTTAAAGTCGGGCGGCAAAAAGCCTTTAATTTCTGCCGCGGGGATACTTAGTGTTATTTTAATAAGCGCGGCTTTAAGCAATACCGAAATCGGCGGTAATGTTCAGATTGCGGTTAAATATGCAGTTACTTTATCGGCGGCAGGGGTTATTTCTTTTCCGATTTTTTCGGTTATAGAATCGGCGGTGAATGCGATGCAGGGTGTTACGGTTTTTATGACCTCTTTCATACCTGTTTTTGCGGCGATACTTATATCGGGCGGAGCGGTTATAACCTCAGCTTCTATGAGCAGTTTAATGCTTTTTGCTTGCGAGGCAGTCAATTTTATCTCGAATTTTGCGGTGGTTCCCTTGCTTAGCGGATTTACCGCTATTTCGGTTGCTGGCGCCGCCTCGCCGCTACTCGAAAAATCCAAAATAGCAGACGGAATTAAAAAGCTTGCTTTTTGGATAATGGGCACCTTAACCTGTGTTTTCGTTGGGATTTTAGGAATACAAACGGCGGTTAATGCCTCGGCGGATAGTTTGAGTCTTAAAACCGCAAAATTTATATTAGGCTCGGCGGTGCCGGTTGCGGGAACTGCTTTGGCAGAGGCTTTGAACACGGTTACCGCTTCGGTGGGTATTTTAAAATCAACCGTTGGAGTTTACGGAATAGTTGCAATTTGCGCTATATTTTTACCCCTTTTAGCCGAGCTTCTTATCTGGCGGTTGGTTTTGATTTTCTCAGGCTTTGTGAGTGATATGTTTTCGCTCGATTCGGTATCTAAGCTCATTCGCTCTGCTGATACCGTAATCGCAGTGATAACTGGACTGATACTATTGACATCTGCTATGTTTATAATTTCATTAGGAGTAGTTTTAACGGTGGCAAAATGAAGATTTTTTCGCAAATTATAACCGCTTTTTGTGTTTCGAGTATATTTATAGGAGTTCTTTTTATGCTCGTTCCAAAAGGCGCACTTTCGAAATCGGTACAGTATATACTGTCGCTTGTATTTATACTCTCGCTAATAGCTTCGGCAGGAATAACTGCTAAAAATACCGAGTTTAAACTGCCTCAATTAGAAATTGAAGCTTCCGATAGCGCACCGCTTCAAATAGAAGCCGCAAGATATGTTTATTCCTATGCACTGCAAAGCGCAGGCATAGATTTTAAAGAAATTAAAATTTTTACTACTACCGACTCGAATAACAGCATAGTAATTAATAGAATAGAGGTTTATTCCTCCTCTGAAAAAGAAAAAATACTATCTGCTTTGGGCGAGGCGGCAAAAAATTACGAGGTTATAGTTATAAATGAATAGCAAATTAAAAGATTACATAGCTTACCTTAAATCGCCCAAAATTCTGATAATATTAGGCATATCGGGGATTATACTGATTTTTATTTCCTCTTTTTTTACGGGGGAATCTAAAAAGAAAACAGAGGCAAATTCTAAAACCGATATTTATTTAACCGAATACCGCTCAGAGCTTCAAAAGGATATTTGTTCTATGGTTGCTGATATAACAGGAAGCCGAAAGGTTGAGGCGATAGTAACCCTCGAAAGTTCTATTAAATATAGTTATGCCGATATTAAGGAAACAAACGAAGCCGAAAAAACGGACAGTGTTTCTGAGAGCTTTGATTCCTCGGTTAAAGAGGGGTTTATAACGGTTAAAACGGCAGACGGCGGAGAGGAAGCTTTGCTTATTACCGAGAAAATGCCCGAAATCAGAGGGGTTGCGATAGTATGCGAGGGCGGTGATGATGAGATTTTAAACGAAAAAATAAAAAATGCCGTAACTTCGGCATTTGATATAACCGAAAAAAGAGTTTATATTTGCGGGAGGAAAATAAGATGAAAAAGGGAAAGGTTTTAACTAAGGGACAAATAACGGTGGCGGTTATGCTGATAGCATTAGGTGGTGCTATTTGGCTTAACGCTAAGTTTTTGCCATCGGGAACAAAGTATTTAGGTGAGACCTCGTATGTTAGCAAAACAGAAGATAAAGACGCGGTGCAAACTGCGGCAAAAACTGAAACCAAAGAGGATTATTTCTCTAAATCTGCTAATGACAGAAAAAAAGCTCGCGAGGAAGCGGTGGAAACGGTTGAAGAACTGCTTGATACCGATAAATTAACCGATGCCGATAAAAAGACCGCCTTGCAAAAAATTGAGCTTATTGCAAAAAGAATAGAAGCAGAGAGCAATATTGAAACCTTGCTTAAAGCAAAAGGCTTTGAGAATGCTTTGGCAGTTATTTCGGATAGCGGTGTTAGTATAGTGGTTAAATCACAAGGATTAACTTCTGCTCAAACTATGCAAATTCAAGAAATTGCAACCGAACAATCGGGCGTTTCACTTGATAAGATTAAAATAATTCCAATAGCCTAAAAATAATAGTTGTGTTATTTGAAAAATGTGGTATAATAATACATATAAAGTTTTAAATTAGCACAACGGAGGATTAATTATGGATAAAATCAGAACCGAGCTTTCAATAAATACCGAAGTTATCGAAAAGATGGCTGAAATCGCAGCAAAAGAGGTTGAGGGTGTTATAGGTCTTTCTAAAAAAGCTTATGACCTTAGAGGTGCTGTTAAATCTCAAAAGGCTTTCAAGGGAGTTAAGATTGAAGAGGTTAACGGTGCAGTTAAAATTAAGGTTTATATAACTGTTGATGAGTCTGCTCATGTTAAGGAAGTTGCCGAAAAGGTTCAGGAAAATATAAAAGACCGCGTTCAAACAATGGCAGGAACTGCGGTTACTCAGATTAATGTTGTTGTTGCCGATATTAAATTCGGTGTTGCTAACAAAGAAGATTAATCTTAATAAGAGATTAAAAGCTCTATGCGATTTGCATAGGGCTTTTTTAGTCTTTATGGTGAAATATCCAATTTGTGCGTTTTTGATTTCTTAATTCTTGCCAATAAAAGATAGGTGTGGTATACTCATAATAAGAGGTGAATACTATGGCAACAAAGCTTGAAAATAATATGACTAAAATAGATCCGTATTTAGAACCCTATAAGTCTGACTTAGATCTTAGAATAAATCTTTATTCAAACAAAAGGCGAGAGCTTTTAGGAAACGGCAGAAGTCTTTCTAAGTTTGCAGAGGGACATAAGTATTTTGGTTTTCATCAAACCAGAACCGGCTGGGTTTACAGAGAATGGGCTCCGGCGGCTGAGGAAATGTATCTAACAGGCGATTTTAATAACTGGGATATATATGCTAATCCTATGGAAAGGCTTGAAAACGGGGTTTTTGAGGTTTTTATCAAAGGAAAGAACACCCTTAAAAGCGGACAAAAGGTTCAAGCTATTGTTAAACATAACGGGCAGATTCTTCGCCGTATTCCGTTATATGCAACCCGCGTTGTGCAGGACGAAAATACATATCTTTGGTGCGCCGAAATAGAAGAAAACCGTCCTTTTAATTGGACTGATAAAAACTTTAAACGCCAAGAAACACCTTTTATATATGAGTGCCATATCGGTATGGCTCAGGAGGAGGGCTCGGTAGGAAGCTATAAGCAGTTTACTCAAAATGTGCTACCTAGAATAAAAGAGCTCGGCTATAACACCATTCAAATTATGGCAATTATGGAGCACCCTTATTACGGCTCTTTTGGTTATCAGGTTTCGAACTTTTTTGCTGCTTCTTCTAGATACGGTGATTCTTATAATTTAAAAGAGCTTATAAATACCGCGCATAGTATGGGGATTGCGGTGCTTTTGGATGTTGTTCATTCTCATGCGGTTAGCAACACAAACGAGGGCTTAAACGAGTTTGACGGAACTGTTTATCAGTTTTTCCATATCGGCTCAAAGGGAGACCATTCTGCTTGGGGAACAAAGCTATTTAATTATGGCAAAAACGAGGTTTTGCATTTCTTATTATCAAATCTTAAATATTGGATGGAGACATTTCATTTCGATGGTTTCCGTTTTGACGGTGTAACCTCAATGCTTTATCACGACCACGGTTTAGGCTCGGCTTTCACCGATTATAGTATGTATTTCTCAATGAACACCGATACCGAGGCGGTTACATATTTGCAGCTTGCAAACGAGCTTATTCACGAGATTAACCCGAATGCTTTAACTATTGCGGAGGATATGTCGGGAATGCCCGGTATGTGCGTTCCGCTTAAAGACGGCGGTATCGGGTTTGATTACAGGCTTTCAATGGGGCTTCCTGATTTATGGATAAAGCTTATTAAAGAATATACTGATGAAAATTGGGATATGGCAAAACTTTGGTATGAACTCATATCCCGTCGCGAAGCGGAGAAGGCTATTGGATACTGCGAGTCGCACGATCAGGCATTAGTTGGAGATAAAACTATAATGTTCCGTCTTTGCGATGCCGAAATGTATACTGCGATGAACAAGGAAAGCCAAAGCGCTGTTATAGACCGAGGCATAGCTCTCCATAAAATGATAAGACTTATAACGGCCTCTTGCGCAGGCGAGGGTTATCTGAATTTTATGGGCAACGAATTCGGTCATCCTGAGTGGATAGATTTTCCGCGCGAGGGTAACGGTTGGAGTTATCATTATTGCAGAAGACAGTGGAGTTTGGCTGATAAGGATTATCTAAGATACAAAGGCTTAAATGAGTTTGATAAGGCTATGGTTAGTCTTTTAAAGGATAATGATTTATTAAGCGAAAATCCGGTTAACCGTTGGCTTCATCAGGATGATAAGATTATTATTTATACCAAGGGAGATTTTGTTTTTGCCTTTAATTTCCACCCTGAGAAATCTTTTGAGGGATATTTTGTTCCGGTTGAATTTGAGGGTGAATATAAGGTTGTTTTATCGTCTGATGAGGAAAGGTTTGGAGGTTTTTCGAGAATAGATTTAGATACAGTATACGAAACCTTTAAAACACCTATTGATTGGTATGGTTTTAAATGCTATCTGCCTTCAAGAACTGCGATTGTTTTGAAGAAAATATAAAAAATTAATCCCATTTGTATAATGCAAATGGGATTTTTCATATTTAAAATATATGATAGATATAATATAAATTATTATATTGTCGCTCGTGCCGCGACGGGCACGCCCTTTCTTATGTAGGCGAAAAGAAAGGGCGGAAAGATTCGCCCAAGGGGGGATTTCGATTCCCCCCTTAGGCGACGAAATAAAAAAACAATTAAACCGCCGCCAAAGAGTGAAAACTTAAGTTTTCAATTTGTCGGCAAATTTTTATATATTTTATAGTAGCATAACTGTCGCCTTAACCCCTAAACGACAATGGCTGCGCCCTTGACCTATTTAATCATAAATGATTGGAAAAATAATGATATAAAGATTGTTAAATTTGAAAACCGTAGGGGAGGGTCTCCGTGCCCTCCCGTCTTAAATTTAAAAGCCATCCGCATATCAATATGGATGGCTTTTTGCTTATTCTTTTATGTTTTCTAAAACCGAGCAATAAAGGGCTAAAAGCGAGGCACTTAAAAGAGTTCCTCCTATTATATCGGATATCCAGTGAACACCCGAAATAATTCTGGCAATCACCATAAAGGCGGTGAAAATGCCGATTATTAAATTAAGCGAAACGGCTAAGCCTTTTTTCTTGATTCTTCTGCTGATTTGAAGTATAACAGTTGGCATAACGGTAAGACAAAGCAGGGTGGTTGAGGATGGGTATGATGCTTCTAAAACTCCCTCGATTAAAACAGGACGGTAATTCAAAACACAAACCTCAAAGAAAAGATAAAGCGCTATTACTAAAATATAGTATCCGCCGAGAGCTAAAATATCTTTATCAATCTTTAAAAGGCTTTTTCTTTTAATAAGCTGAATAAGTCCTATAAATGCCATTACAATAACACTTAAAAGTGGTATTATGCTTAACAAATCGGTTATGTCATAGAGGAACATATTAACCCCTGTCAGATTATGAAAAGCGGTGTTAATAGCTGAAAAGCCAACCTCTGCGGTTTCTGGTCCCACAACCTTAACATCAACTATACATAACAAAACTGTCCAAACTAAAAATGCTATAAAAAGCGAAAACGAAATAATTAAATTCTTTTTTTTCATTTTAAAATCTTCCTTTTTTATTTTGCCAAAAAGAGTATATCATAATTCTGAATATTTAACAAGTGTATTCGAATAGCTCTCCTGCAAATAGTATCTTATTCATTAACCATAGTGAAAATTTGAGCTTTGCCTGTTTTAACCTTATTTATAAAATCTTCGGTGCTTTCAATAGGCTCATCAAAGCAGATACCTGCCAATTGTTTCTGATTTGAGGCAGTATGGTTATCCGAGCCTGCAAAATGGATTAGTGAATAATGGTCGGCATATAATTTTGCCATAGCATTTTCATCATCTGTTCGACAAGCGTTAATTATTTCAACACCGTCTATTTTTCTTGGGAAAAGACGGATATGACTGATATAAGAAGCTTCGCGGAAAGGATGCGCCTGAATAATAAGCGCACCGCTTTCTTTTAGCAAATCGAGTTTTTCGTTAGTTTTAAGCTCCATGAATTCGGGGTGATTTAAAATCCAGTCTTTATTTATACCGTAAACCAAAAAATCAGTGCCTTTGTGAGTAAACTCGAAACCAAAAAACACTTTAATTCCGATTTCTTTGCCTATTTCTAACCCTTCTTCATAGGCAGAACAATAAAAATCAACCTTTTCTTCAAAGTTTTTGCCAACATAGTTGTGGTCATTGGAGTTAATGAAATGATTTGTTATAAAAACACCGTCATATTCCATTTTTTTATAAAATTCCAAAGCTTCTCTAACACTAACCTTTGCACAAAGGCTGACAGGGTAGGTATGCATATGGGTTTCATATTTATACATAGTATCAACTCCTGATATTTTTATTTATATCATAAAACTAAAAAAATGCAAGAAACAAGGGTTAACATTTGCGACACTTATCGTGTCATCACCATTTTATAAGTATTAAAACCTTTATGGTTAAGAGTATCAGCAAGAAAACCGAGGCATAAGGTTGCAGGCTGATAACGAATAAGAACAAACAGAGTAAATTAAAAAATAACGAAAGTTTGCTTTTGCTAAGAGTCCAAAAGTTTTTTTCGCAGTTTTGCAAAGCAAGGGTTAAAATCCCATACACGATATTGATAATAACGGCAATAAAATATCCGATTTTCAAATAAGGTGCAATTTCGTTAAGCGATAACAAAGGAACGCTTACTATCATATCATTTGTTTGTTCTCTGAAAAACGGCAGAAAGAAAAGCAAAGCGATACTTATATCAATAAGACCGAATACCAAATCGCGAAAATACTTTTCGTTTTGTTTTGAGGCTTCTTCGGCAAGGTTTAAAAGCTCCTCGCCCGACAGCAACTCGTCTACTGTTATTTTAAAAAATTTTGCTATTGCTTTTAAGGATTCTATATTTGGATATCCTTTGCCTGATTCCCATTTAGAAATTGCTGTTCTTGAAACATAAAGTAATTTGGCAAGTTCTTCTTGGGTTAAACCTTTTTGTTTTCTGAGTTCTTGTAATTTTACATTAAATTCCATAATAAATTCTCTTGATAATTTTTAGTTTATTTGATTATATCATATTTGATTTTAAATTAAAAGTATTTTACAAAAAATCCCCACCATTAAGGTGAGGATAAGAAAAAACGAAACATACTTTATGATTTATTTATTGAAATCGTGGCCTGTGTAGCACAATATTGCAAAAACGATGCCCATTACTGTATATGCGGATGCCGCAAGACCTACGATGAAAGCCAAAGGAAGCAAAATAATAGTTAAGCCTAAAATAAATCCAAGTATCATAGCAACGATTGGAGGAACCAATACATAGAAAACGATTGCCCAGATTAATTTGCTTTCTTCTTTTGGCGCCGGCATAAGCGGGAAAAATTTAAGTAGTTTATTCATATTAAAACTCCTTTGAACAAAAATAGTTTTTAGTATTATATCACAAAAAAATTTAATATGCAACAAAAATCCCCTCGGAGAAATCCGAGGGGATAAATTTTACAATATAAATCTAATTATTTAGATTCAGCGATTGCAGCTTGCGCAGCAGCCAAACGAGCTACGGGCACGCGGAATGGTGAACATGATACATAATCAAGACCAATCTTATGGCAGAACTCAACAGATACAGGGTCGCCGCCGTGCTCACCGCAGATACCGCAGTGGATTTCAGGACGGGTCTTCTTACCCATAGTTACAGCCATATCCATTAATTTACCAACGCCTGTTTGGTCAAGCTTAGCAAATGGATCGTTCTCGTAAATCTTAGTATCATAATATGCATTTAAGAACTTACCAGCGTCATCACGGCTGAAACCGAATGTCATCTGAGTTAAGTCGTTAGTACCGAAGCAGAAGAATTCAGCCTCTTTTGCTACATCATCAGCGGTGAGACAAGCTCTTGGGATTTCCATCATAGTACCAACTTCGTATTTAAGCTCAACACCTGCAGCGGCAATTTCGGCATCAGCAGTTGCAACAACGATATCCTTAACATATTTAAGTTCTTTAACTTCACCGGTTAAAGGAATCATGATTTCAGGAACGAGGTTCCAATCAGGATGAGCTTTCTTAACATTGATAGCTGCACGAATAACAGCAGTAGTCTGCATCTTAGCAATTTCAGGATAGGTAACTGCAAGACGGCAACCACGATGACCCATCATTGGGTTGAACTCGTGTAAGCTGGAAATGATATTCTTAATGTCTTCAACAGTTTTGCCCTGAGCATCTGCAAGAGCCTTAATGTCAGCTTCCTCGGTAGGAACGAACTCGTGAAGCGGAGGATCTAAGAAACGGATGCAAACGGGGTTGCCTTCAAGAACTTCGTAAAGCTTCTCAAAGTCGCCTTGCTGATAAGGAAGAATCTTAGCAAGAGCTGCTTCTCTGCCTTCAACAGTATCAGAACAAATCATCTCACGGAAAGCAGCAATTCTGTCTGCCTCGAAGAACATATGCTCTGTACGGCAAAGACCGATACCTTCAGCGCCGAGCTCAACTGCCTTTTTAGCATCAGCAGGAGTGTCAGCATTGGTACGAACCTTTAAGGTTCTGAACTTGTCAGCCCAGTCCATAATGGTCTTGAACTCGCCAACGATTTCAGCATCAACGGTAGGAATAATACCGTCATAGATGTTACCTGTAGAACCGTCAATAGAAATATAGTCGCCCTCATTGTAGGTCTTGCCTGCAAGAGTGAATTTCTTGTTTTCTTCGTCCATAATAATGTCGCCGCAACCGGATACACAGCAAGTACCCATACCACGAGCAACAACGGCAGCGTGAGAAGTCATACCGCCACGAACGGTTAAGATACCCTGAGAAGCCTTCATACCGGTAATATCCTCTGGAGAGGTTTCGAGACGAACAAGGATTACTTTCTCGCCTTTGTTGTTCCAGATTTCAGCATCCTCAGCAGTAAATACAACCTTACCGCAAGCAGCACCTGGAGAAGCGCCTAAGCCCTTACCTGCAGGAACAGCAGCCTTTAATGCCTTAGCATCAAATTGGGGATGGAGAAGAGTATCGAGGTTACGAGGATCAATCATAGAAACAGCTTTCTTCTCATCAATCATACCCTCAGCAACTAAATCGCAAGCGATTTTAAGAGCAGCCTTAGCGGTTCTCTTACCGTTACGGGTTTGGAGCATGAAGAGCTTGCCGTGTTCAACGGTGAACTCCATATCCTGCATATCACGATAGTGGTCTTCAAGAATAGCGCAAACCTTGTTGAATTCTGCGAAAGCTTCGGGGAACTTGTTAGCCATTTCAGCGATTGGCATAGGAGTACGAACACCTGCAACAACGTCTTCACCTTGTGCATTTGTTAAGAACTCACCCATAAGGCCTTTATCGCCGGTAGCAGGGTCGCGGGTAAATGCAACACCGGTACCACAGTCATCACCCATGTTACCGAAAGCCATCATCTGAACGTTAACAGCGGTACCCCAAGAATAAGGGATATCGTTATCACGACGGTAAACGTTTGCACGAGGGTTGTCCCATGAACGGAAAACAGCCTCAACAGCGCCCATTAACTGCTCCTTAGGATCAGATGGGAAATCTTTACCGATTTTGTTCTTATATTCAGCCTTGAACTGATTTGCTAATTCTTTAAGGTCATCAGCGGTTAACTCAACGTCGAGAGTAACGCCTCTTTCCTCTTTCATTTTGTCGATAAGCTCTTCGAAATATTTCTTACCAACTTCCATAACAACGTCGGAATACATCTGGATGAAACGACGGTAGCAGTCGTAAGCCCAACGAGCATTACCAGACTGAGCAGCCATAGTTTCAACAACATCTTCGTTAAGACCGAGGTTAAGGATAGTATCCATCATACCGGGCATAGAAGCGCGAGCGCCTGAACGAACTGAAACGAGAAGAGGATTGGTCTTATCGCCGAACTTTTTGCCGGTGATACCTTCCATCTTATCGATACCTACCATGATTTGAGCTTGGATGTCATCATTAATTTTTCTGCCATCCTCATAATACTGTGTGCAAGCCTCAGTTGAAACAGTGAAACCCTGGGGAACAGGAAGACCGATTTTGGTCATTTCTGCAAGGTTAGCACCCTTACCGCCGAGAAGCTCGCGCATGCTAGCGTCGCCTTCTGAGAAAAGGTAAACATACTTGTGACTCATTAGAATCAACCTCCTAAAAAATTTATGGTTTTACCACAGTTTACAAAAAGATACTTAAACCGACTGATTTCTTTTAGCCAATTCAAGTTTGCGCCGATGAATTGCATCTTGACACGCTGTGAATATTATAACATTTTCATTTGAAAAAATAAAGGTTTTTTTTACTAAAAAACTACATTTTTTTAAAAAATGGTAAATTCGATAGTTGAAAGCGAAAAAATCAAGCTTTATTTATGCAAAATCACTCTTTTGTATCGGCTTTTTGGCGATTTTCGGGCAGACGGAAATAGGTTTTTGTGCAGTCGTAAATTATCTTTGCAAGCCAGTCGTTAGTGCAACCCTCGCTAATTCGCCATTGCCAGTTAACCCCAACGGTTGAGGGCTTATTGATTCGAGCATGATTATCAAGACCTAAAAAGTCCTGCATCTGCAAAATACAAGTGTCGGCAGCGGTTTGCATAGCCGATTTTATAAGCGCCCAGTTAAAACTGTCGTTCTCGCTGATTCTGAGATAACCTCGTGCAAATTCAACCTCATCTTTATCGGCTTCAAGCATATATCCTATTGCGGTGTCGTTATCGTGAGTGCCTGTATAAACAACGCAATTTTTACCGATATTATGAGGAAGATATGAGCTTTCGCTATCGGTGCTGAAAGCAAATTGCAATACCTTCATACCGGGGAAGCCTGTATATTTAAGAAGAGCCCTAACTTCATCGTCAATAGTGCCTAAATCCTCGGCGATAATATTAAGCTCGCCCAAGGTTTCGTTTAGCTTTTTAAACAAAGCCCTACCCGGACATTTTTTCCAAACACCGTTTTGGGCGGTTTTGTCGCCAAAGGGAATAGAGTAATAAGCCGAAAATGCTCTGAAATGGTCTATTCTAACCGTATCGAAAACCTTGCAGGCAAAGCCTATTCGGTTTATCCACCAAGCAAAGCCGTTTTTCTTCATATAGTTCCAGTTATAAAGCGGATTGCCCCATAGCTGACCCTCATCTGAAAAAGCATCGGGAGGACAGCCTGCAACCGATTTCGGTTTAAGGTTTTCATCTAATAAAAACTGTTCGGGGGAACTCCAAACATCAGCACTGTCGAAAGCAACATAAATCGGAATATCGCCGATTATATAAATGCCCTTTTGGTTGGCATAGTTTTTAAGGGCATACCACTGAGAGAAAAAGAGATATTGAACAACCTTATAAAACTCTAATTCTTTTTCATATTCTCGGCTGATTTCAGCCAAGCTCTCAGGGTTTCGGGTTTTATAATCTTCTTTCCAACAGTCAAACGAAGCGCCGTTATGTAAATCCTTTAAACATGAGAAAAGAGCAAAATCGTTAAGCCAGAAAGCATTTTTATTTAAAAATTTTTCATAATCGCAAGGCGGATTTTTGATAAATCTTTCATAAGCTTTTCTAAGAATTTTATAACGGGATTTATAAATTAGTTCATAATCAATTCTTGTATTGTCAGAGCCAAAATCAAAGGCTTCGATTTCTTCTTTTGAGATAAACTTTTCTTTTTCTAAAAGCTCTAAATCTATAAAATATGGGTTTCCGGCATAAGAGGAAAATGACTGATAAGGCGAGTCGCCAAAGCTGGTGGTACCGATAGGTAGCACCTGCCAATAGGTTTGACCTGATTTTTCGAGAAAATCCACAAACTCAAAAGCTGATTTTCCGAGAGTGCCTATGCCGTATTTACTAGGCAAAGAAAATATCGGCATTAAAATACCGCTAGAACGCATAAAATTTTCCTTTCTTTTTTGGGAATATTCTAGAAAAATTTTTATATAAAACATGCGTTAAATCTTTAATAGTATGACGCTATTTAGATGTTGCATGATTTGCTATAAAATTTATTAATTTATATTTATTTCTGTCGTACCATTGAGAAGATAAGAAATATTGCTCATTTTTAATGGTTATAGGTGTAGAATAATATCTATCTCGACCCAAATGGTCTTTACGCTGATGGGATATATTTGATTCATTTTTTATTTTTAATAATACAGTAAAATTAATATCGAAAATATTTTTACAGTATTTGTAATCTTGAAGTTGATCAATTATAAAATCAGGAAGTATATTAGATTCTAGAAGTTGTTTAAAGTCGTTTTGAACAATGATTCCTACTTTTTTATTTTGTAAATCTTTAATATATTCGTTACTGTGTGAATTAGACGAATATATTAAATTGGTTTTAGTAGAGTTAGATTTATTAGGTCTAATTTGATTAGAGAAGTTTTGATTTTTGTTTTTTAGCGAATCATTAATTAGTTCTTTTATTTGATCGGAAATTGTTTGGCAATCTTTCATTTGGTCATGCAATTTATTACAGTTTTCCCAATGTTTTTTCCAAAGTTCAGAACCAACAAGGCGTTCAAAATCTAATTTTATTGGATTTGTTAGTTTTTCAAAATTTTCTAATTTTTCTATTTTTGTTTCAAGATCGGGTATGTTTCTAGTTTTTGGCGAAAGCAGAGCATCACTTAATATCCAATCTTTCCAATACTTATTCCCTTTTGATTGATTACATTTGCCACAAGCCGGCACAAGATTATTTATTTCAGAAATATATCCTGTTGGTTGTTTATCTTTTACAAGAGGTCTAAAATGGTCCCATTCGGTACATATATCACCGCAATAACAACATTTGATGTTTTCTTTTTCCATTCCTAGAATATGTAGGTTATTTTTAATTTCTTCTTCGGTTGGAGGAATACAGGGTATTATTCCGTTTACAAATGAGTTGGTTATACTGGAAGTTCTAGCCATTATTTTAGTTGTTTTAGGCATTTTGAAAACATCTGAATATTTCATAAATAATTCCTTCTGATTTTTTATTAATATTTCTGTTGAATTTTAAATAAAGCAGTAATAATTTTCTTATTTTTCTTTAAGTTTTATTCTTTTATTTTTAAGCTCGCTATATAGCATTTTTGCGATATAATGGGCGTTGGCAGAGGCTTTTCCCTTTGCGTTACCTAAAACTGCTACTCCGAGCTTTAATTTTTTGTTTATTATAAGGGATGAGCGGAAAGTTCCAACACCTCCCACATGCCATAACTGATTCGATTTTTCATAAGTATGCCAGCCTATGCACATAAGGTGGTTATCATTTTTGAGTTTTGAAGCTTCGCATACTTTATGCGCTGAGATGATATAAGGTTTATCGCTTTCAATTTGCATAGCGATATATTTTAGCATATCGCTTATATTACTCACCAAACCGCCACCCGCAATATAAGGATTATTTCGATGCCATACCCAAAAGGGCAAAAGCTTTTCACCCTTTGCGGCAGGGGGATTTCTTTTTTTGCGGTCTAGTTCAATAAAGGTTTCGTTCAAGTTTAAATCATTTTTTATAAAATTTTCGAAGAGGGTTGAAAAATCGGTTTTTTCAATATTTTCGGCAACCGCAGCTAAAATGGCAGAGGCAAAATCGGAATAGCCGTATTTTGTTTTAGGTTTTATAAAACGGCGGCGTTCAAGAGCTTTTATAACCGTTTTAACCGAGCAGTTTTCGTAAGGGTTTTTTCTTGAATAGCCATAAGCTATAAGGCTTGGCAAGGTGATTTCTATCGGCGTTAAATGATGGTAGCCTGCGGTATGGGTTAAAAGTTGATAAAGGGTGGGATATTTTCCTTTTTTAAGGGGTAAATACTTATCCACAGTACAGTTTATATCGAGCTTTCCCTCTTTAAAAAGCTTTAATATCAGGTGAGCGGTTAGGGTTTTGGTTACCGAGCCGATATCGTAAAAAAGATTGTTCTCTTCTTTTTGTCCAAAAATATAACATTTTCCGTTTTTATAAATGCCTATTGTCAGTTTGTTGTGTTCTGATAGGGCAAGATAGCTTTTTATTTTTTCGGCGGTTTTAAAACGGAGAGCGGTATAGTTTAAAGAAATAATATCCATAATATTTCACATCTCCATTTTATTTCAATTTATATTTTCTGATTTGTTCTTATTAAAAGCGCTACTGTTTCAACTGTTGTTTCACCGTCCCAACAGATTTTTGTTATATTATCTTCCCCGTCATAAAAGACGGGGAATTTAAAACTAATGCTTTTCAGCACTCTTCCATCGGGTTGCTCTTCTGGGAAAATCTCAACACTATCAATGAACGTGTTAAAAAACTTCTTCTTTTCGGCATCGGTGAAGTTTTTATACATTATACCATAGTACTGCAAAAAAAGAAATACATTTTCTCCTGTTATTTTTTCTTTTTGAATATTTATAATTCGAGACTGCAAATCTTCAATTTTTTCTTCCACGATTTCAATTTCATCATAGAAGGAATAAAGTCTGTTTTGCATATCTTGATATTTTTTATCATAATGCTTATCCGTAACATCGAGATTATCAATTTGGGAAGCTAACTTTCGTTTTGATACAACAAGTTGATTTAATTCCTTTTTGAAAACAGAGAGTTCTTTTTCCAATTCGTCTGTGCTTATTCGGGTGTTGATTTTCTCACACAAAGCCTTTTCAAATATTGGATTTAAAATAAGCTTCTCAATTACCTCCTCAATAGCCCCGTTAATAATTGTCTGATTCCATTGCTTATGATAATCGCAATTATGACCATCCACCTTCATGCGATGTTTACAAGCGTAATAGAAATGGTCTTTGTATATCGTACCATCAGGCTTTCTTTTACGATTGATATTGCCATACATTGCAGCTCCACAAACCGGACAACGAAGGATTCCCGATAACAGATGCTCGTGTTCCAGGTTATAAATTTTTTCTCTTTTTACACCTAATTTCTTGATTTTTTGTTGAGCAAGTTCCCAATCCTCAACCGAAACTAATGCCTCATGCACACCATTATATATAGGATACTCCTCTTGCTTAACAACGTGAAATTCATTTCGGGTTCCATTTATCTTTTCGGTTTTACGCCTACCAAAAGCAATCTTTCCACAATATACGGGGTTCTGTATTACTAACTTTATAAAGTGTGCAGAGAAAGTATCTAATGTTCCGTTCTGTCTTGGCTTTTTAGTAATACCGTGCTGATTTAAATACCTTGCAATACCATTAGCACCCATATTGGTGTTAATATACAAATCAAAAATTAGTTTGATTGCTTCGGCCTCATCTTCCGCAATTTTCAGTTCTCCTTTTTCGAGAAAGTACCCATAAGGGGCAAAACCGCCATTCCATTTCCCTTCACGTGCTTTTTGTTTTCTACCCTCCATAGTTTGAACAAGGATATTTTCACGTTCAATTTCCGCCACAGCCGAAAGAACGGAAATCATAAGTTTACCACTATCCTTAGAGCTATCAATTCCGTCTTCTACGCATATAAGATTGGCTCCAAAATCCTGCATTATTTGTAAAGACGAAAGCACATCGGCGGCATTTCTGCCAAAACGCGAAAGTTTAAATACTAAAACATAATCAATTTTATCTTTGCCACTCTCAATATCATCAAGCATTCTTTTAAAATCAGGTCGGCCACCAATGTTCTTGCCCGACTTACCCTCATCGCTATATTCACCACAAACGTGCATTTCTTGATATTCTGCATATTTGTAAAGTTTTTCTTTTTGGGCATCAAGGCTATACCCATCAACCTGCATTGAAGTAGATACACGGGTATAAATATAACAATTTAATCTTTTCATTTAATTCAACTCCTTTGTAAATTTACCTTGCTTTAATTTTATATTCTTACATAGTAAAGACAACTGTACGGAGCAGAAATCTGCTCCGTACAGTTTTGGTTTAAGCGGATTTTACGCCTGGCAAATTTGCCGCGTTTTTATTTGATTCCGGGATTTTATCACCATATTTTTCTATCATATCGGCAAGAAAATCGACCATTTGATTAAAGGCAATTTTTTGCTCTTTTGTAAAACCTTCTATGCCTTGCAAATTAAAGTCACAAGTACACTCCGCCGATTTATTATTTAATATATAATGAAAAGCAGACTTGATTCGTTTTAAAATATCAATTATTTTCTTCATACAATCACCTCGCATCCTTTTGTTTATTGCGATAATTTTTCTCGCAAAGCCTTATAATTTCATCTTCGATTTGCTGAACTGTATAATTCTTCGGGAAATACTTGCGGAGTTTTTCGGTAGGAATTTTGACACGTTCCTTTTGGTTTGCTTTTTCTTCCTCCATAATCTCCGCAATCACTTCGGGCGTAAGCCCCTCGCCTTGGCTTATCTTTTTAAAGCGGCAAGCCTGCGAGAGTGACGGGGTGCAATCGCTTTGTTCAATCTGCTCCAATAGGTCTTGCTGTTCCTGTTCATTGAGGTAGGAAAGCTCGACAGCGGGAGTGAATGAAATACGACCGTCATCCACATATTTCAGAATTTCGGGAATGAGATTGGTAAGGCGGATATAACGTTTAATAGTATCCTTGCTTGTGCCCACATCTTCTGCAATTTGTTCGGTTGCTAACTTCGGTGCAAGTTGCTCCGAAGTTAGATCAGCACGGAAACCTTTATGCGCTAACGCTTCCGCTTTCATCTTGTAAGCAAAGGCTTTTTCACTCGGCAGAATATGCTCTCGGTGGAGATTGCTATCCACAAGCACAATCGCCGCCGCATCACGGTCAAGAGAAACAATTAAGGCAGGGACTTCTGTAATCCCTGCCTTTCTGCTTGCCATAACCCGTCTGTGACCGGATATGATCTCATATTCATCTGTGGTGTTTTCGAGTGGTCGGACTATAACGGGAGAAACAATGCCGTGTTCCTTAATGCTTTCGGCAAGGGCATCCATTTCCTCGTTATCCTGAACTTTGTAGGGGTGGTTTTCAAATGCGTGTAATTTATCAATTGAAATAATTTTCTTTGTACTTTTCATTATCTTCCATATCTCTCTTTCTCTTTTGTTTTATTACGTGCTTCCATTTCCGTTTCAATGTTGTGTTCTGTTTTGAGCAAATTCCAAACCTTGGGGAAGCGTACCAAAGCGGAGTCTGCCATTTTGAGTTGTTCTCGCAAGGGATCTATTTTCTTTGTAATCTCCCTTGCGGCGTGTAATTTTTCTTGACGTTCTTGCGGTGACTTTGGACGGCGGTTACTGTTGCGAATTTTAGACCTTTCGGCTTCGAGGGTAGCAATTTCGTTTTCCTTTTCACGGCAGAATGTTGTGAGTTCTTCGACGGTGCGGATATTATTGTTTTTAAGGAAGAAGTATTCCTTTTCAAGTTGCTTTTCAAAGATTAAGGCTTCTCGCAGTAATGGTGAGTGCGCCTGACCGCCATCGCCCCAAGCTTCAATATCTCGTGTAAGTTTTAAAAGTTGTAATAAAATATAGAATAACGTGAGAATCACGACTGTGCCGGTATCATGAGAATGGTTGATTTCAAATTCGAGTTCTCGTTCGAACTGTAATAATGGGCTTTTCCGTATTTGGTAAATAGCTACATAATTTACCGTTTCGAAATTGTGATCCATTCTTCTTTCAATAGCATCTATGGTGTAGTTAGCACCGAGTGAATCAAGGCGGACAGGCCGTTTCCAGCCCACTGCCTTAACAGAAATGTGTTCGTAATCATCGTTTCTTACAATTTCATATCCAAAGCCTTTTAGGTTTAGTTTGAAGTGAGTCCAAGTAGTTGAGTTTTTAATGATAGTGTCGATGTCTTTGCGAAGCATATCTCGGTGGGTCATACCACCGTTTTTCTTTACCCAATATTCTTTCTTGCTACTGCCTTTAAATTTGCTTGGAGGAAGCACGCTCTTTCCACGCTCTTCACAAATAAGGTCAGAAATTTCTCTGAGCTTGTAGTGATCGGAAACGTGGTTTTCAAACTTCCTGCCCGTTTTAAAGGAAACGGAATTCACAACAATATGATTATGAATATTGTCGGTGTTGAGATGGGTAGTAACCACAACCTCGTATTCTTTCCACATACGTTTTGCGGTTTCAGTTCCGATTTGGTGTGCTTCATCCGGAGTGACCTCATCTGTCTTAAAACTCTGATACCCGTGATAAGCGACGTTACCGCCAAACTTTCCGTAGCGCTGTTTGGTTGTCATCATACATTGATACGCTCTTTGCTTAGGGCAGTTAATAGC
Organism: Clostridia bacterium; assembly: GCA_017537365.1. GTDB lineage: Bacteria > Bacillota > Clostridia > Oscillospirales > Acutalibacteraceae > UBA737. The sequence goes on along the minus strand of JAFYKZ010000008.1, from coordinate 2,206 downwards.
GGATACATACATTGTTTGGTCGGTCTTTTTATCGTTTTCCGCATAACGGAGGGTCGCATACAAATCTTCGTCTAAATATTTTTTGTCGGTTGTTTTATCGGGGTTGTTAGCGTAGTCGATAACTTCCTTTAATCGGGATTTGACGGGCCAGAATCCGGTGGTTGCCAATTTGTTACCTCCTTTATGATTTCGCCCTTGCTTTGCTTGGGCACTTCGATAAGCTCGGCGTAAATTTCATCAAAGAGTTTTAGCGCTGCTGCTTCCACATGGGGAGATAATTCTCGATTAAGCAGTTCACTTAAACTTTCGTTGAAATCATAAAAGGCATCGGGAACGGCTGCTTTCACAGCATATCCCAACGCCCTTTTACGGAGATATTCAGCTACGGGAATTCCGCAGCATTTTGCAATTTCGGTTATCTTCTTTTTCTCAGTGGGAGATACACGAAGATATAACCTACAAGGTTTTTCTTTTGGTGTTTTATTCATTTATATACCTTCTTTCTGTAATTTTGGGCGCAAAAAAGCCGATGAGAATATTCCCATCGGCTAAATGCACTTATTTTGTTTTTGTGTTATCTTTCAAGATCTCGTTTTTTCTCTTTCGGAAGTACACCTTTTATATACGCCTTAACGCTACGATATACATCTTCAAAATCCGGCTTATTCACACCGCCGGCAAAGCGGAACTTTTCATAAGAGTGCTGTAAATCTTCGGGTCTGTGGAGAAAACCATTAAAATCTTCCAAGGCTCTTTCGCTATTTTTCAAAGTTTGAAGAACGTCGGTGGTGTTAAATTCAAACACCTTTGAAATATAATACAGATCTACAACATCCTTAATGCGACGAAAGACCTTTTCGGTGGAGATCGCCGCAACCTTATCCGCAATCATCTGCGAAGGAGATACACCGCAGAAACGGAGTCCTTCTACTTCATAGATTTTTGTAGGCGGTACCGGACGGTTTACATCCACATCCATAGTGAAAAGAATTTCCTCCGTTTCACGGTCAATCAGTTCGAAACCGGCAGAACGCTTTTCACCATACATTCTGTAAATCTTAACTTCAAGGTCAACACCACTTTTGTCAATGGCCTTTTGTAAAGATTCCACCATCTGCTCTGAAGTAGGCGGAGTATCCGAGTTCCAGTTAGCATCAATATCTACGGTGTGGCGGGTATCGTCATCATATCCCGCTTCAAGCAAACAAGCCTTTAAAACCATAGAGCCTTTGAAACTGATGGGGATTCCACTGTCATAAATAGCTTTCATAACCTTATACATGATTTTTTCTTCTGCTGTTATATTCAAAACAATCACCTCAACTTCCGTAATATTCTATCGCTTCGCTTGCCAATCTTTCAAATCTGTCCTGATATTCGGGAGCGATAAAAATGCCGTCGAAACTATCACCGTTTGCATAATAATAGCGGCTTATGGCTTCGGTTATTCCTTGCATATCCAAAATTGCTTCATTAGCAAAAGCATCAAATACCGTTCGGTTGAAATCGGTATAGAGCAGACCACTTCGGCTCTTAATATGGTGAGAACCAATGTGATTTCCTAATACAACTACGCCATTAAACTGTGTAACGCTATCATCACCATAAACCCAGACAACGTATTCATCGTTACGACCGCCGAAACTCCCTTGACACATAAGTGCTTCATCCAAAGCGAATACAACCGATTCACCTAAACATTCTCTTACTGCCTTAAGCCAAGAGAGAGCACCTACATAATCACTGCGCTTAGGAAGGTTTCGCTTTTGCGGATCATACTTAGGCAGTGTTATCGTCTTACGGTTAATCAAATCGTCCTTTATACGTTGTTCCAATAAGCTAATAATATATTCAGGCGGTGTGCGCTTACCTGTTTCCCAATTCTGAACAGTACGAAAGGGGATGTTATACCGTGCAGCAAATTCGCTTTGGGTATCTCCCAATCTTGTTCTCATTTCACGAATGTTCATATTTTCACCTCGCTATCATTATACACCCATTGGGTGCATTAGTCAACAGTTTTTCCAAAACCAACAAAGATATACATTTTTATTGCAACGGGGTATTAGGGGTGTCCCCTAAAGATGAAATAGGCAGACTGCCTATTTTGAGTTGGAACTTGCCGTACAAGTTCCCTGCTTGTTACGGTGTAAGACACACGCATTTTGCGTATATCTTCCATTCTCCGTGACTTGCACCGTGAGGG
>JAFYKZ010000007.1 GCA_017537365.1 Clostridia bacterium | reverse complement strand
ATTTAATTATGATTCCGATTGGCAAACCAAGAAATTAGGTTCTGGCGACGATACATTCAAATTCTATTTTGAAAAAGGCCCCCATACCTTAACTCTTGAAGTTACCGCAGGCGATGTTGCTGAGATTATCGGAACGGTTTCTAAATCAATAAATGATTTGAACCGAATTAACCGAAGAATAAAGCTTATAACAGGTAATAAGGTGGATACAAACCGCGATTATAACTTCAAAGCCTTAATCCCTGAAGAAATAAAGGAAATGGCTGAAATTCGCAAAGAATTGCAAGAATCGGTTGATTATATAAATGAACAGGCAGGAAGCAACGGTAGTTTCGTTTCGATTATTCAAAAGGTTATATTCCAGCTTGAAATAATGTCCGAAACTCCTCGTCTTATACCAAAATATTTAACTAGATTCCAGTCTAACTTAGGTTCGCTCGGTGAGTGGCTGTTAAGCGCTACCGAACAACCTCTTAAATTAGATAAAATATATATTCAGCCTGCTGGAAATGAAATCCCGAAGGCTGATGCAGGATTCTTCAAGTCTTTATGGTTTAATACCAAGAGCTTCATTCTCTCTTTTGCTACCGACTATAATAGCATTGGCGGAGAAAGCTCAGGCAAAGAAAAAGAAACCTTAACCGTTTGGGTTCAAACAGGTAGAGACCAGGCTCAAGTAATACGCGAGTTGGTTGATGAATCCTTTGTTAAACAAAATGATAATGTTTCGGTAAAAATTCAGGTTGTAGCAAGCGGACTTTTGCAGTCGGTATTAGCAGGAGATTCACCTGATGTTGTAACCGATTGTGCCGAAACGCTTCCGCTTGAATACGCTCTCAGAAACGCAACTATGGATTTAACCCAGTTTGATGATTTCGAGGAAGTATTCTCAAGATTTTCAGAGGCTTCTATAAAACCTGCTAAATTCAGAAATAAGGTTTACGGTATGCCGCAGACCTTCTCGTATTTAATGATGTTTTATAGAACAGATATATTCGCAGAATATGGATATACCTTGCCAAAAACTTGGACCGAGCTTTGCGAAATGATACCCGCATTCCAGAGAAATGGTATGGAGGTTGGTATGCCTCACTCACTGGACGCATACACCACCTTCCTTTATCAGAACGGCGGTAAATTGTATAAGGGCGACGGTTATGCTACTAACCTTGATGATTATACCTCGATTACCTCATTTGCAAATCTGACCGAGTTCTTCACCCTTTATGATTGTCCTGTTACATATAATTTTGCGAACCGATTCAGAAGCGGTGAATTGCCGTTAGCTATCGCAGCTTATACCGAATATAATCAATTAACCGCATTTGCCCCTGAAATTAAGGGTATGTGGAAAATGGTTCCGATTCTGGGAACTATGGATAAAGACGGCAATATAAACAATCTATCGGTTGGTAACTCAACCTTTACTGTTATTATGAATTCCAGCAAGAACAAAGAGCTTGCATGGGAGTTCTTAAAATGGTTTATGAGCACCGAAGTTCAGGGTAAATATGCGATACAAATGGAAAGTATCTTAGGTACTTGCGCAAAGGTTGCTTCGGCTAATACTGAGGCGCTTAGCAATATGACCTGGAGCAGCAGTGAATATACCGAACTCTTTAAACAGATGGAAAACGTGGATAATGTTCCGCAGGTTCCGGGTAGCTATTATCTGTCGAGAATAGTAACTTTTGCATTCAACAGAGTATATAACAACGATGAAAATCCGAAAGAGGTTATCGGAGATTATATTAAAGAACTAAATGATGAATTAACCCGCAAACGTGCGGAATTTGGATTGGAGGATTAAGAGATGCGAGAAAAATCAAGATATTCCACTTGGGCCAGAATGAAGCGAAGCAAAATTTCGTATCTCTATATTGCTCCTTATATGATTTTGTTTTTCACATTTACGGTTTTACCCGTTGTGATAGCAATGTTTTTAAGTTTTACCTCCTTTAATGTTTTGGAAATGCCCAAGTTTGTTGGTTTTGATAACTATACAAGACTTTTCCTTAAAGACAGCGTTTTCATTAAAGGTGTTAAAAACACAATAGTTTTGGCTTTATTTATAGGTCCGGGCGGATATATAATGAGCCTTATAAGTGCTTGGTTTATTAATGAGCTCACCCCAAAGGTTAGAGCGCTTTTAACCTTGGTGTTCTATGCTCCTTCAATTTCGGGTAATGCGTATCTTATATGGTCGGTAGCATTTAGTGGCGACGATTATGGATACATAAACAGTCTTTTAACCCGTTTGGGTTATATAACCGAGCCTATTCAGTTTTTCCAGAATACAGATTATATTATACCTCTTATAGTGCTTATTTCTTTATGGAATAGCTTTGGTACAGGCTTCCTTTCAATGATAGCCGCTTTCCAGGGTGTTGACAGAACATATTATGAAGCAGGCGCACTTGACGGTATTAAAAACCGTTGGCAAGAGTTATGGTTTATAACCATGCCGATGATGAAACCTCAGATGATGTTTAGTGCAGTTATGAGTATAACCGGCGCATTTAATGTTGGTGCGATTGTTACCGCGTTCTGCGGCTTCCCTTCAACCGATTATGCGGCGCATACCATAATGAACCACTTGGAAGACTACGGTTCTACCCGTTTCGAAATGGGTTATGCTTCAGCAATAGCGGTGTTCCTTTTTGTAATGATGGTGGGAGCAAATAGCTTGTTTAAGAAATTCTTAAATTCTGTAGGTAAATAGAAAGGAGCGTTTAGTATGGCACTTAAATTCAAACGTAAACACCATAAAAAATTCAGACTAAACCGCTCCGCAGGAGGAAATGCGGCAATTAATGTGTTGCTCTGCTTTATGGGTGCATTTATGGTGCTTCCTATGGTGTACGCAATTTCTAACTCCTTAAAGCCTTTAAGTGAGTTATGGATATATCCTCCGCAGTTTTTTGTTGAGAATCCAACCCTTAAAAATTTCAGAGATTTATTTAATATGATGAGCGATAGCTGGGTACCTTTCTCACGCTATCTTGCAAATACCATATTTATTTCGGTAGTTGGAACAACAGGTCATGTTATAATATCTTCGCTTTGCGCTTATGCGCTTGCAAAGCATAATTTTCCCGGCAGAGACTTTTTGTTTAAAATAGTTGTATTCTCGCTTATGTTTTCAACGGTTGTAACAGGTGTTCCAAGTTATCTTATAATGGCAAAATTAGGTCTTATAGATTCTCATTGGTCTATAATTTTGCCTGCTTTCTGTTCTTCATTAGGTCTTTACCTTATGAAGCAGTTTATGGAAGCTAATATTCCGGATACTCTTATCGAAGCTGCTCATATAGACGGAGCAGGGGAGAATTTAGTGTTTTTCAGAATAATAATGCCTCTTGTTAAACCCGCTTGGCTCACCTTGGTTATTTTCTCTTTCCAAGGTCTTTGGGGAACACAGGCAACAACCACAATCCGTAGTGAAGAGCTTAAAACTTTAAGCTATGCGTTATCTCAGGTTGTTGCAGGTGGTATTGCTCGTCAGGGCGCAAGTGCGGCAGCATCGGTTATTATGATGATTGTTCCGATTTTGGTATTTGTGCTCACACAAAGTAATGTTGTAGAAACAGTTGCAACATCAGGTATGAAGGATTAAGGGTGATGATATGAAAAGAAGTATTAAATTTATATTTGCCCTTGTTCTTGTTTTAACCTTTGCGGTAACCGCTGTTTCGGCGGCAGCACCTTATGAAACTTATACATATTCTTATGCAGGTGATGTTCAGATATCGCCTACTGCATATAACCCCGAAATTAAAATATCTGAATTTGGCGAGGCAGGAATTTTAAAGTCTCCCAACGATATTTTATATGATACAACGAGAGATTATCTCTTTATTGCTGATACAGGAAACAACCGAATTGTTGTTACCGATAAAAATTTAAAGGTAGTTAAAATCCTTTCGGAATTTGAAAATAACGGAAAAAAGGATAGCTTTAACGAGCCTTATGGCGTTTTCGTTAATAACGATGGCAATTTATATGTTGCGGATACAAAGAACGCAAGAATTGTAATCTTCAATAAAAACTTTGAATTTATAAAGATTTTGCCAACCCTTTCGGCAGATGTTTTGCCTGAAGGCTTTGCATACACACCTACTTCGGTTGCGGTTGATAACGCAGATAATGTTTATGTTGTTTCTATGAACACAAATATGGGTGTTATCTCGTTAGACCCTGATGGTAAATTCCAAGGCTTTTTCGGTGCGCAAGAGGTTGCAGTTAATCCTCTTGAAACCGCTTGGAGAAACCTTATGAGTGAAGAGCAGTTAGAGCGAAGCGAATCCTATGTTTCGGTTGAGTATTCTAATATTACTATTGATGAAAAAGGCTTCGTTTATGTAACCTGCTCGGATATAGACCGCTATGAGCTTTATAATGCTGTAAACAGCAGAAGCAATAGCAGTTCTTACGCTCCTATCAAAAAGCTAAATCCTGCGGGTACAGATGTTTTGGTTAGAAACGGATTTTTTCCGCCTGTTGGTGATATAAACTTTAATGCATACAAGGGAGAGCCTGAACCGTCTCAGATAGACGATGTTAAGCTTTTGGAAAACGGAATGTATGCATTGCTTGATACCTCTCAAAATAAAATTTTCACCTATGATTCAAACGGAAATCTCCTTTATGCTTTTGGTGGTAATGGTGAGGCGGCAGGTCTTTATAACAATGTAACCTCATTTACCTGGAATAACGGTAAATTCTATATGTTAGATGCTTTTGATGGCTCGGTAACAATATTAGAACGCTCCGAATACGGCGCTTTGATAGATGAGGTTATCGGTTATCAGGAAACTATGCAATATGAAAAGGCAGACGCTCTCTGGCAGACCATAATTGCAAAAAATAATAACTTTGATATGGCATACTTAGGTCTCGGTAAAATTGCGCTTGAACAGGGCAAATACGAAGAAGCTATGGAGTATTTTAAGATAATAGGTGATAAAACCTATTATGAAAAAGCTTATAAATTAAACCGAGAGCAGTTGCTTCAAAAAGCAGGCTTCTTAACCTTTGTTGCTATTATCGCGGTTGCGCTTATTGTTGTTTTCTTAATAAGCAAAATAAGTAAATATAATGAAAAATTAACCGAGAAGAGACATTCGGGAAGATTTTTCGATGAAGTTATCTTCGGATTCTATGTTATGCGTCATCCGTTTGACGGAAACTGGGGATTAAAGCACGAAAAACGAGGCTCAGTAAGAGCGGCAACTTTCTGGCTTGTACTCTCAGGTTTAAGCGCTATATTTGCTGAGCTTGGTGCTTGTTATTTGCAAAGAGTAGAACATCCGTCGATAATATCCGCGCTTTCTAATACTGTGTTCCCGTTGCTTTTGGCACTCGTTTCTAATATGTGTTTCACAACACTTATGGATGGTAAGGGAACATTTAAGGATACATATATCACAATAAGTTATGCAACTGTTCCTTATGCAGTTTTAACTATTCCGATGACAATTATAAGCCATGGTTTGCTTTCGGATGAATTAAGTATATTAAACTTGTTCACAACCGTAATCTTAGCTTGGGTGCTTATGCTTGTATTCTGCGGTCTTATGTCGGTGCATGATTATTCATTCGGTAAAAATATTATTGTTTGCTTGCTTACTGTTGCAGGTATAGCATTTATGTTATTTATCGGTATAGTATTCCTAAGTCTTACAGGTAAAGTGTTATCTTTCATAACAAGTATTATTACCGAAGTTTCGTATAGGTCGTAAAGGAGGAAACTAATGAAAAAAATATTAGCTTTAATACTTATTTTAATACTTGTTTCCTCTGTACTTTCAGGTTGCGGTAGCAATAATGCAACCGCTTTAAAGCTTGAAAAGGTTAAGCTTGGTTTAGGCGAAATGCTTTCTGAAACCGAGGGCAACACAAACCAAACTGAACTTAAATTTGCAAGTGAAGCTGAAATGTTAGCTTCAATGAAAAAAGCAACTGAAAACAATGTTTTTGAGCTTTATTATTCAGAGGATAATATGTCTGTTGCGTTAAAGGATAAGCAAAGCGGAAAAATAATGCTTTCAAATCCTTTCGGTGCGGCAAACGACCAAAATTATTCGGGTAATGTTGCAAACCGACTTAATTCTCAGGTTATAGTTACATACTTGGAGGAAGAAAAAAGCCTTGTTGATATGTATTCCTCGGTAGACTGTGCCGATTTAGGTCAGTATAAAATCAAAACCCATGAAAACGGTCTTGTTATGGATTTATCTATTGGTGAGGAAAAGGATGAAACCAGCGTTCCAACCGTTTTGCCTAAGAAAAGATATGAGGAAATAGTTAAAGCTATTTCTTCGGATTCAAAGGATTTGCTTGAATTATATTATGTTTTATATAAGAAAGCAGATTTAAAGGATAGCGGTATATATGACCTTTATCCTGATATAAAGGCAAATGAGGATTTGTATTACTGCAATCTTCAACTCAGCGAAAGAGATATGAGAAAAATCTCTGCGGTGTTTGAGGAAGCTCAGTATACAAAAGATAAAGTAAATGCAGATGCAAAGTCTTTAAATCTTGGCAAATCTGCAAACAGTTATCCTAACTTTAAGTTAAGCCTTAATTATACTTTAACAGATACAGGTTTAAAGGTTACAATACCTAATAAATCTATTAGCTTCAATGAAGATTTTCCAATTTTAAGAATAACCCTTTTGCCTTATTTTGGCGCAGATGAAGCTAGCGCTAATGCAAATGGTTATCTCTTTATACCTGATGGTACAGGCGCGGTTATAAATATGAACCAAAACGAGCCTAACCGCAGAACTATTATAACAGGTAAGGTTTACGGCGAAAATGCTTCGGCGCTTCCAAAGAAAACCGCAGTAGAGAAAACCGAACAGTATTATCTTCCTGTTTTCGGAACAGTTAGAAATAATGCTACCGCTTTATTTGGAATAATATCAAGCGGTGATGCCAACTCAGAAATCACTGCGCTTTTAGGCCGTCCAAACGGAAATTATTATACAACCTATCCTGAATTTATTTTCGCGGATTACGAAAAGTATACCAGAATATCGGTTGTTAGTAATGCCTGGTCTAATAAGGAAATGTATTTATATGATAAAAACACAAACAAAGAAGATTTATCGGTTGAATATCATTTCCTGAAAGATGAAAAGGCAAACTATTCTGAAATGGCAGAGGTTTACAGAAATTATCTCTTTGGCAAAAAAACAGAGGATAATAAAAAATCGGTTATTAATATCGAAACTATTGGCTCGGTATTAACCGATAAAACTCTTTTAGGCTTTGATTATAAGGCAGAAACTGTTTTAACCTCTTTTGAAGATGATATTAAAATTTTAAAATATCTTAAAAAGAATAACGCTGAAAATGTTTCTATGCAGCTTAAAGGCTGGCAGAAGGATGGTTTAGATACCATTCTTTCAAACAGAGTTCGTATTTCCTCGGAACTTGGCGGTAAATCAGCACTTAATAAGCTTATTGAATATTGCAACGAGCAAAAGGTAAACCTTTCGCTTTATAACAATATTTCGTTTGCCCGCTTTGATGCTTCGGCAGACGGATTTAAGGCTAAGGCTGATGCAACCAGAACATTAGAACTTCAATATGCTAAGAACTCAAAGCTAAGCCCCGATACAATGCTTTATGATGAGGGAAGCTTTGTTGTTAAAGCTTCTTCTTATGGTAAATATCTAACCGAGTTAACCGACAGCGCGAAAGACTTGTCCTTAAACAGCCTTAATTTAGGTGAGTTCGGAACCTCAATTAGCGCGGATTATACAAAGGATAACAGCATTAACCGTGGTGAATCTTTAAGATATATAAAACAAGCGTTAAAAGACAACTCAAAGGATAAACTATCCTTTGATGGCTCAAATGCGTATGTTTTGCCTTATGCAAAAACTGTAAGTTATATATCTAACGAAAACTCAGGCTTTATAGGTGAAACTGCCGCAGTTCCTTTCTTGCAGATGGTTATAGGAAACAACGCAGAGTATAACTCTAAACCTATAAACCTAAAAGAAAACACAAGATACGAATTATTAAATTGTATCGAAAGCGGAACAGTTCCAACTTTCCTTGTGTCATACGATAATACCTCGGCTTTAAAGGGAACAGAATATACCGCATATTTCTCGGTTGATTATGAGATTCTTAAAAAAGAAATTTTAGATTCTTATAAATATGTCGAAAAGGTAATTTCAGCTACAAATGGCAGTAGTATTAAAGAGCATAAGGTTTTGTCAGAAGGAGTTTCCTTAACCTATTATGCAAACGGTGTAAAGGTTTATGTTAATAAATCTGAAAAAAGTTATGTGGCAGACGGCATAAGCCTTAATGCTATGGATTATTTGATAAAGGAGTGAGTAGATTGAAAAAACTTAAAACTGGCCGAATTAACCAGAATGTTGGTATAGTGTTTTCATTACCGCTTATTATCGGTCTGCTCATATTCTTTATTCCAACTGTATTTATGGGATTCAGATTTGCTTTTTCGGATGTTTCGGTTGCCGAGGGTCTAGACCTTAAATTTACAGGCATCGAAAATCTGAAATACGCTCTCAGGGTTGACCCTAAATATTTCCAGTTAGTAATATCCGACCTTACAAGTCTTATAACCACCTTGCCGATAGTTTTGGTTTTCTCGCTCTTTGTTGCGGTACTTTTAAACGGAAAGGTTTGGGGTAAGAGTATATTCAGAGTTATATTCTTCCTTCCTGTAATTGCTTGTGTTGGTATGTTAGCATCAAGCAATTCAAATCTCGTTATGGAAACTATGACAACGGGCGCTCAGGAAACCGAAAGCGAAGTTTTATCTGCTATGAGCGATGTAACCGCTATGCTTCAATCCTTGAGTTTCAGCCCGAAGCTTATAAGCTTTGTTTCTACTGCGGCAAACAATATTATGGATATCGTTAACCGTTCAGGCGTTCAGATACTTATTTTCCTTGCAGGTATTCAGTCTATTTCTCCCTCTATTTATGAATCAGCTCATGTTGAGGGTGCATCGGGTTGGGAAGTGTTCTGGAAAATAACCTTACCTATGATTATGCCGATGATGATTGCAAATGTGTTATTCACTTTTGTTGACAGTATTACCCGTTCTAACACAGAAATGGTTTCTTATATTCAAAATATGGCATTCGGCAAAGCTCAGTTTGGCTATGCGGCGGCAATGTCTTGGTTCCATTATCTATGCCTCGTTGTTATGTTGGGCCTTTTAGCCTTAGTGTTTGTTATTTGCGCCCGCGTAATGAAACGCAATAAGGAGGGACTGGTATGAGAACAATAGTTTCTGATAAAACTAAAATGAAAATTATAAAATATTCAAAGCAGTTTATTGTTAAGTTTTTAATTTTCACCTTGCTTGTAGGTCTTTCTTATGTTGTTTTATATCCGTTTATATTTAAAATTTTAGCGGCATTTATGTCCAAAGAGGATTTGTATAACTCGCTTGTTGACATTGTGCCTATGAATTGGACCTTAGAAAATTTCCTTTATATCATAAAAAATGCGGATTACATAGAATGCTTAAAGAACACCTTGATTTATGCATTCCTTGTTGCTGGTCTTTCAACGGCATCTTCTGCGCTTGTTGGTTACGGTATAGCGAAATTTAAGTTTAAGGGTGTTAAGCTTTTAACCTTTATAGTTATAATTGTTATGCTTATGCCGATACAAACTTTATCCATTCCGTTATATCTTAATTTTAGATATTTCGATCCATTTGGCATAATTTCATTGTTTGGCGGCGAAGGTTTAAATTTGATTGATACTGCTTGGCCTTCGGTTATTATGTCGGCAACAAGCTTAGGTTTCAGAGCAGGAATATTTGTTATTTTAATGCGTCAATATTACATAGGTGTTCCTGATGAGCTTATTGAGGCGGCTTGTGTTGACGGCGCAGGTCCTTACAAAACATTTTTCTCGATAATACTTCCTATGGCAAAATCTATGCTTATTGTTATTTTTGCACTTAGTTTTGCTTGGCAGTATACTGATACTTTCTATTCCGATTTATTGCTTCCCGATGTTAAACTGCTTCCTAATATGGTTCAGCTTTTATCTCAGATTAAGCTTGAAACTTCGGAATACTATCTCGATTATGTCAGAAGTACAACTTCGCAAATATTGGCTATTTTACCGCTTTTACTCGTTTATGCTTTGCTTCAAAAGAAGATTATTCAAGGTATTGAACGCAGCGGTTTGGTTGGTT
>JAFYKZ010000006.1 GCA_017537365.1 Clostridia bacterium | reverse complement strand
TCTTTATCAAGCTCAACAAAATACGCGCTCCAACCCCAAATACGAACAACTAATTGCCTGTAATTCTCAGGATGGATTTGAGCATCTATCAGCTTTTCAACATTAACAGCATTAAGTTGCAACTGATGACCGCCTTTATCAATAAAAGCTTTAACAAGCATACCAACCTTTTCAACGCTTTCATCATCAGTAAACAAGGACTGATGGAATTCAAGAGTTAAAGGACCTCCATTTATGGCTCTTTCAAAATGAGGCTTGGTCATAGAACCTATAACCGAAACCGGACCTTTAACATTAGCAAAAAGACTAACCGAGAAGTTAGTTCCGAGCGGCTCGCCTTTTCTTCTGCCGTCAGGCGAAGCTCCAAGCTCATCGGCATGCCATAAATAATACATAGCGCTTCCTGTTCCTGCTCTGAAAATTCCGCCGCGCTCGTTCTTTTTACCCTCTAAGGCATTTGCAAAAGAATCAAGCAAATCAACTGCAATGCTATCAACATAATCGTCGTTATTTCCAACCTTAGGACTTTCAAAACGAAGCTTATGCAAGAAAACACTATCGTTTTCAAAATCGCAGTCAACCGCTTTGATATAATCCTCTTTGGAAATTAATTTTTCCTCGAAAACATATTTCTTAATAGCGGCAAGGCTATCAGCGGCAGTTGCAATACCTGTTCCGTGAATACCAAAGTTATTGTATTTACCGCCGTTATAAATATCGCAATCCATAACAACATTCATAAAAGGCGACGGAATAAACCAAAGATTTTCGAGTCCCTTACAGATTTCGTCGCATTGGTTTTTAATTCTTAATTCAACCGCTTTATAGAAATCCTCATAAGTTTCTGCATCTTTCAAATCCTTATGGAAAGCCTCATCAATAGTCTTAGCATAGGATAATGCGCCTATATTAGCAACATCCGCGCCAACAAAAGGAACTATAAATTCCCAACAGGCCGCAACGGTATAATTGGTTGCATCCTCGTGAGAATAACCCAATTTTTCAAGAGCAGGAATAACAATATCATCATTTGAATACTGCGGGAAGCCCAAGCCTGCCTTGGTTAAATAACTTGCCTTAGTATATATTTCCTTAGTTGTGTTTTTATTAACCCTTAAATTAATTTTGGGGTCGATAAGCAAATTGTTTTCACTGGCTTTAAGGCATAGCTCTGATAATGTGTTAAATACTTCATTTCCGTTTTCGTCTATACCGCCAAGCATCATACTTTGACCGTTATCACCCTGCTGAACACCAACATATAAATCACTATCCTTATTAAAGGAAAGGAAAAAGTCCTCTAAAAGCTCTAATGCAGTATCATAGGTTAAAACACCGTTATCCATATCGGCTTTAAGATATGGATACATATATCTGTCAAAACGGCCTACAGTATTATGATAATTTCCTTCCAGCCATAATGAATAATGAATAATGCGGAAGAACTGCAAAGCCTCGCGGAAGTTTCTCGCCTTATATCTAGGCACCTGAGTTAAAATCTCAACCAAATCTGCTCTGCCTTGATTTTTAGCCTCTTCTAAATACTTATCAGAAAGAGCGATAATATTATCTATTGCTCGTTTGCCGTATTCATCAGCAGTTTCTCTTTTTACTAAAAGACCATTAGCAATAGCATCATAATAGTTAGGAGAAAGGTTAGACATAAAACCCAACTCATGAATATAATGCTTTTTATTTATTTCTTCCCACTCGCTATCGGTGAAAATTGCAGGAAGATTAGAAACAGTACGCAAAAAGCATATTTTTTCATTCTCCAAAATAACCGCTTTTTCTTCCTTGCATAAACGCTCGAAGCGGTCTGCCATACGCTCTATCGGGCTCAATTTTTTAGCAGCATACTCATTTGCCAAATCCCAATCAACTGTATGACGGTATTTATGATGTTCTTTCGAAATAATAAAATTTAACAAACCACTCATATCTTTATAATCTCCTTAAATTCATAATTTAAGCTTCTTTTATTCGTTTATTTATAAAAATGCTTATAACCGAACCAATGAGTCCGACCAGCATAATCAAAACCCAAGAAATAATAACTCCATTCCAATTTGAGAAGGAGGCAAAAAATGCATTAAGCATAGCCGCGGCGGCATAACCCGAAAAATCATATACACCGTTTCCGGTTGAAACACTGCCATATTTTGCGAGACTTGGTATATAAATACTCCAAAGCACCGTTGAAGCGCAGCCTGTGGTAATCTTAGCCAAAGCAAAAAGCAAAATATTAAGCACCGGTATCCCTTTTGTGAAAATAAGCAAAAGGAAAAATAAAGCCGAAAGAGCAAACATTAAAGCTTCAAGCTTTATATAGTCCTTTAAAAATCTATGATATATAAAAATGCAAACAAACGGAGCCACTAAATTAAGAAGCGAAATTATAGAAAAAACTCCTGCACTCATCTTTTGCGAAAGTTTTAAATATTCGCTCATATATGTAGGTATCCAGAATGTAATTGAAGATGTTGCTATCTCAACAATGGCGGCAACAAGCAGAAAAAAAACAAAATTTGGAATAGAAAATAAATTTTTAAGACCTTTGAAAATATTTTCTTTTTTACTCTTAAAAGTTATAATTCCTTTCCTTTCAAGCACAGAAAAATAGAAAAAAGAGCCTATGCCCATAACCAGCGCAAATATAGCTGTTACATAAAACACCCATTGCCACTTAAACACAATAACCAGTAAGCTCGCAAGCAAAGGGCCTGCAAATGAAGCTACCGAAAATAAAACGCAAACTGTTTCCGCAACAGTAGGTTTCATATTTTCTGCAATAATCTTCATCAAAGGACCTCTTAGCATTGAAAGACCAAAGCCTAGCATAGCAAAAGAGGCAATATTTAAAATTGGATTATTCCAAATAGGGAACATCAACATTCCGCCACCTGAAATAAGACATCCCGCTAAAATCATATTTTTCGAGCGTATTCTATCGCCCAAAACTCCGTTTAAAAGCTGACCTATGGCATATACCGCAAAATATACGGTTGTAAAAAGTCCTAACTCTGCCTTTATATAAATTTTTTCTTCAATAAGAGTTGGAGTTACAACGCTTGTTATATTTCTTGATAAATAGCTTACCAAATATGTAAAAATACAAATTGAGCCTATTTCAGCCGAGCTTTTAATCTCTTTATTCATTTTAGTTAAAGCCATTTTTTGCCTTTCTGATACCTAACTTTATTAATTAAATTTAATAACAGATTTTTCAGAAATATTACCATTGCTATCGCAGAATACCGATTCTAATGAATCCTTACCGATAATAATTCCGCAACCTAAATGGAAATCTTTTTTCTTATCAGAGCCAACTATTAAGGTGCACGGCTGACCTAAATGGTCGTGCTCACTTCCGATTTCGGATATAAAAAACTTATGCAAATGCCCTGCAAGCATAATATCGGGCTTAACTTTCTCTTTTAAAAGGCTAGTCCATTCAGAGTAAATTTCCTTTTCAATATCAAAGGGAGATTCTTGCAAAAGTGTAAACGGATTATGGCTTATAACCATTTTGCAGGTTATCCCCTCAGCCTCAAATTCTTTTGAAGCAATAACTTCTTTTATAAACTCTATCTGACGCTCTCTGAAATCATGACAGCTAACCGTGAAACCATACTCGGGATGACTGTCATCCTTATCCTCGCCGCAGTCAAGCACAATACCCCAAATAGGACCTGCTCTAAACGAATAATAGGTGTTTCCCTTATCATTTGGAGTATACTCTGCCATAGTTTCCGCAAAATAGCCTCTTAAATCATGGTTTCCGCGAGAAAAAACAGTTGGTTTCTCACCCCTTGTTATTTTTGCAATTATCTCATAAATAACATCATAATTCTCAATAGCACCGCTATGGTCAGGAATATCACCATTCAAAATAAGCAAATCTATATTTCCAAAAGTTTCAGCCGCTTTAACAGGCTCATTTACCATATTATGAGTATCTGCAATATGATAAACTCTTGGATTATCGCAAGGTACGGGATAGAAATTAAATTCGGTTTCAACCGTCCCCTCGGTTTCAGGAAAATATGGCTTTCTATCGATAATTTCCCGCTCGCAAACAGTGTATTTCCCCGCTTTATCCAAAACCTGCTGAGGCACTGTAACTCTATGAATAGTGCAAATAGAGCGCATTATTCCGTTTTGTTCGTCGCAATAACGCTTTCCGTCTACCTCAACCCAAAACAAA
The DNA here is from genome assembly GCA_017537365.1 of Clostridia bacterium. GTDB lineage: Bacteria > Bacillota > Clostridia > Oscillospirales > Acutalibacteraceae > UBA737. Next base: position 35,330 of record JAFYKZ010000006.1, on the reverse strand, counting down.
GACGGTTTTGTTACAGGAACCATTATCTGATAATTATTGCCCACCGCAAAAACCGCAGGAGAAGTTTTAAGCATAAAATAACACCTCTTCTTATAGTTATATAATCTTATAATCAAATAACTATATTAAATAAACATATTATAATTTATTGTCAATTTTTTGTCAATACAAAAAAGGCTATAAACGTCATACTCTTTTTGTTATATTCTTATTTTTCAAGCTCGTTTGAAAGAGCTATATAAACACCTGCCGTCCAACCCATCATCTCAACCTTTGCCTGTGTTTTATACTCAGGGTTTGCAACCTTACCTGTTACCCCGTCATACTTTTCCCAGAAGCAATCGGTTTCCTCATAGTTATTCTCAACAAGCTTAACATACTTAGTTGCAACTCTTAGAGCTTCCTCGTCATAACCGTAATTTTTAAGAGCCTTATACATTACATACTGCAAAGGCGCCCAAACATTAGGATAATCCCACTGGAAGCTTAAACAGTTTTCCTTAACACCGCAAGCCACACCGTATTCCTGTTCTAAATCTTTAAGGAGTTTAACTGTGCTTTCAGCCTCTTCTTTGCTTGCCATATTAACAAACATCGGGAAAAAGCTTGCAACACTTTTATATTTAGAAAACTCGTTATTATCAAAATCAAAGTCCATAAAAAGACCTTCATTTTTGTTCCATAAAATTTCTTTAACCTTTTTAGCCCTTAAATCGCGGCGCTCACGCCAAATTTCTTCCTCGCCAAGACCTAAAATCTCTGAAAACACTCTCATATTTTCCTCAAAATCATAAAGAAGCGCATTTAAGTCTATCGCATTAAAATGATGACCGCGATTTACAAAACGGGACGAGCAATCCCAACCGCATTCATAAATTGAAAATGCGGCAAGGCAATTTTCTATTTTCTGCTCATCAGTAACAATATCATCAATATCAAGCTTACAACGAACGCAAAATCTTGGCAAGGTATTTTCAGGGTCGTTCTCTTTAACCTCAAAGCCTAAATATCCGTTTAATCCGTTAGGTGCCAACTTATCGGTCTGCCAGAATTTATATTCTTTAACAAGGGTTTTATATGCGGATAAAAGCCATTCTTTGTCTTTTATAACCTCAAAAACATCGCGCACCATTCTTGATAAAAACGGAGGTTGCGAGCGATTAAGATAATAGGTTCTGTTTCCGTTTGGCATATGACCGAATTTCTCAACCATATAAAGCATATTATCGATATTACTTTTAGCATAGGAAACCTTGCCAACCATAATCATACCGATATTTGAAAAATATGTATCCCAATAATAAATCTCTTGAAAATGGTCGCCAACGCAAGGCACGGTATACTCATAAGGAAGCCCTATAAGAGTCCCCTCGTCCTTTGGAGAATATCTTACTGTTTTATCGATATTTTCAGTTACAAATTTTTTGATTTTTTCATTCATTTTTATCACCGCTATTTTTTCTTTAAAACAATAATTTTGCTGGCATAATCTCTGTCGGGATGAATTTTAATACCAAATCGGCTTAAAAATTCACCCGAATATTCTTTGCCGTTTTCATCCACATAAACAGCAGATAAATCCAAATTTTTAAGCTTAGCATATTTATAAGCATTATTCGGTCTGCCACGCATAACATAAACACAAACGATAACGGTGTTTTCATCCTCAGATATAAACTGATTAACCGCAACATCGCTGTTTTCGGGTGTTATAATGCGGTATAAATCACCATTATGGAAAACATCTGCCAATTTATGATAGGTCTTAATCTGCTCCTTAACCGCTTCCTTTTCCTTATCAGATAAAATACCCAAATTAAGCTCATAGCCTAACTGACCGCAAATTGCAACATCCCCTCTGAATTTAATTGGAGTTGTTCTGAAAACTTGATGATTGGGAACAGCCGAAACATGAGCTCCCATAGCCGAATAAGGATAGCAAAGGCTTGTTCCGTACTGTATATCTATTCTTTCTAATCCATCCGAGTCATCACTGGTCCAAATCTGAGGCATATAGTATAAAATACCGGGGTCGAAACGACCGCCGCCGCCCGAACATCCCTCAAATAAAACATGAGGGAAATTAGCAGTTAAATATTCCATTATGTCATAAAGACCGAGCATATATCTGTGAGCTATTTCACCCTGTTTTTCACCGCTGAATGCAGGCGAGCCAAACTCGGTTATATATCTGTTCATATCCCATTTTATATATGAAATATTAACGGTTGAAAGAATTTCGCTCATAAAGCCCTTAACATAGTCGCAAACCTCAGGTCTTGATAAGTCCAGCACTAGCTGGCTTCTTCCGAGAGTTCTGTCTCTGCCGCCCTGATGCAAGCACCAATCGGGATGTTCTCTATAAAGATTGCTATCGGGAGAAACCATTTCAGGCTCAAACCAAAGACCGAATTTAAGTCCCTCATTATTCACCTTTTCTGCAAGTCCCTTAACTCCGTTTGGAAGTTTTCTGGTATCAGGAGTCCAGTCGCCCAAGGAACAATCCTCTTGGTCGCGCTTGCCAAACCAACCGTCATCCAAAACCATAAGCTCAACACCAAGCTCGGCAGCGCTCTTAGTTATATCGAGAATTTTTTCCTCATTAAAATCAAAATATGTTGCTTCCCAGTTATTTATCAAAACAGGACGCTTAATATCACGGTATACACCTATGCAAAGCCTTGTTCTGTAAAGCTTATGGAACTTTCTGGACATTTCGCCCAAACCGTTATTACTATAAACCAATACCGCCTCAGGAGTTGAGAAGGTTTCGCCTTTTTCTAAAATCCAAGAAAAACCGATGGGATTAATACCCATAAACGCGCGGGTTATATCGTAATCCTCTTTTTGAACACCCGCAACAAAATTTCCTGAATACACAAGGTTAAAGCCGTAAGCCTCTCCGTATTCCTCGTTTGTTTCGGGAGAAACCAATGCAATAAAGGGGTTATGAATATGCGAGCTTGTTCCCCTTATACTTTCAACCTGCATTGTTCCGCTTTTAACATAGGTTCTCTGTGGCTTGCGCTCTCTTGCCCAAACACCCGATAAATGAATAAAATCAAATTCTTTGCTATCGAAATCAACCGTCATACTAAGAGCCTTGTTCAAACGGTAAGGTTTATCGGCGGTATTCTCAAAAATAACCGCTCTTGTAATAACATTAAAATCCTCATAAACGCCGTAAAGCAAGGTAACTTTCAATCCTGAATAAACGTCTAAAAGATGGATTTTAAGGGTGCTTACCTTGTCTCCCTCCTCAGCATAAACAGAGGGCATACCCTCTACCTTATACTTTCCGTCTATTATCTCATAAGAATCGAATTTAAGGTCTGATGCGGTGGTAAACTCACCGTCAACACCGTAAAAAGCAGGAGTTCTGAAATCACCTCTGCCATATTCGGAATACTCCATTGTTAAATCATTGGTTGACATTTTCTTGCCATTCCACATAATGTCGGTAGAAGAAAAAGTTCTTGTATAATCAACTGCGAGCATATCCTCCAAATCAGGAACGCACTTTATAGCCTTGCCCCAATAAAGATTTAATAATTTACCCTCAAATATGCCGATAACATAACTTGTATCTTTCGTTTTTAAATGAAAAAGATTGTTACCAAAAGTAATCATAAAAAGTCTCCTCAATATTCTCTAAAAATAAGTTTATTATTTTCAACAAATGCATACTCGCCTTTTTCTAATGGTTTAAATTCACCATCCAAAAACTCATAAGTTTTTGGCGAAATAAACTTATCAGTTTTGCCTATAACAGCATTTCCGTTTTTAAGCGGAACAATTATATATAATTTGCAATCGTCATAATCATTTAAGGTTATTTCGATTTTATCCTCAAGTTTCAAAATTTGAATGGTTTTTGAGAAATAATCATAAACTGCAAATTCTTCGCCATCAAGTCCCTCAATATCGCTCGGCGAAACCGTTCCCGAAACCGAAAGGTTATCTTTATTCAAATTAAATGCTTCTAATATTCCGCAACCGTTTGCCATATTTTGAAGTTTAAATATTTTTCGGTTGCAGGTTGGCTCTTCAAGCAAGCAGTCTCTTGTTGGTACGCCGATACTGTCGCACATAAGGATTTTACCGTCCTCAAAAGTAAGGGGTTCTAAAATTTCCTTGCGGCTTCTATCGCTTGTGTCGCTAACATAAATAGGACCGCCGCTTATTGCTCTTAAAAGACTGTTTTTCATAGCCTGAGAATCATCGGTCCACCACATATCCCAATCAGGATAATAAAACTGACCTTGAACTAAGGTGTTATAAGCACACTGAGCTATATGCTTTACAAACCATTCGCGGTTTTCAGGTTTGAAATCATCACTGCATCTTGAAATCGGGCTTAGCGACCTATTCCACATATCCTCGCTCGCCATACCCATACAGTTAATCATTCTGCTTTCAAAATGCTCTTTAACCGATTTTTCCATAGCGTTATGGAACTGCCTTGAAACAGAGCCAACCGAGTCTAACTTTTGATAAAATCTTCTAGTCATACTCTGGTTATCTATTTTAACAAACTCGGTACCGCAATCCTTTAAATAATCATGGAAAGCAACATAATATTTATAGGCTTTCTCTTCCTCATAAGACGGAATATACATTCCGTTCTCGGTTTTAATAAGAAGGTCTTTATATTCTTTGAAAATATCACCGTTTTCATCAATACCAGACCAACATCCTGTTGTTGGATGCCACATACCAACCGAAATTCCGTATTCATTCATTTTATGTATACAGGTCTTTAAACCGTTTGGAAAACGACGAGGGTCCGCCTTGAAAGAATAAAGCTTTGATGAATGCATCAATTTAAACATTTCCTCGCGGGTTTCATAAGGGGCATCATAGAAATCTCTAACCTCAGCCCACATATCGTCAAGAATAGCCCATTTAACAGGAATTTCTTTTTTCTTAAATTCCTCGCATTTGGAAATTAAATCCTCTTCACTAACCCGAATCTGAAATGCATCCCAACTGCACCAGCCGAGATATTTAAAAATTTCGGGATATTCTCTGTCTTTTCGAATTTTGCAGTTATTACCCAAAAGCTTTACCGCAACCGAAACACAATTCTCAATAAGTGCGTAAGGATTATCGCCCTCAGCAAAAACAAAAGCTAACGCTTTAACCTCTTTAAAACCATCCATCCAAGTATATAAACGAGATTCAAGTTTGCCCTTAGGATTTCCTTCTAAAACGCATTTATAATTTTCAGATACAACAGGTAGTATAACACCATATTTTTCACTTTTGTTTTGATATAAAAGACATTGCGTTTGATTTGGAATATCAGAAACCTCTGTTCCAAAAGCAGGAACACACCAAAATTCTATTTTTCGCCAATCAGCCATCCATTTTGATATATTCAAATCATCAATTTCGATAACTGCACCGAGTTCTCTATCAATATCCTCATCAATTTCGCCCTCAAAGTATACAGCATTTACACCATCTACCTCTTCAATACGGCAATACTTTGAAGTGGAAAATTCTTCGCCATTTTTTGAAATAATATAAGATTTGCAAATATTCATAATTTTTTCCTCATAGTTCACTTTTTAAAATCAATACAAAAACTGCTTGTTTTTTATAAAAATAATATAAAGTTGTTATATTTCAAGCAATAAAACAGCAATTTAAGAATATACTTTGTTTATATTATACAACAAAAACTTTAAACTGTAAATGTATTTTTGCAAATCTATATATGGATTTTTTGAACGGAAAATAGTATCATAATATTATAAAATCATTGTAAAAAAGGAAGATTATATGAGAACCGCAAAAAATGATTACTTTTTGCCAAGCAAAAACAATTCCCCTATTCTGCATATAAACACCTGCGGATTACAATCTTTCGATGATTCTTTAACCGTAATCAGAGAAAACGGCTCAAAAGATTTTCATTTACTTTATGTCAAAAGCGGTTACTGCACCGTTCATTTTAATTCAGAAATCAGGAAGCTCAGAGCGGGTGAATTTGTTTTTTATTTTCCAAATACAAAGCAAAAGTATATCTTCCCCTCCTCCCATTCTGAAAGTTATTTTATTCATTTTGACGGCAGCTCGGCAGAAAAAATTATAAATTCATTAGATTTGAAAGAGGGTTTTCATAAAAACGACCAATTTTTTCATTTATACGAAAAATTTGATAATTTGATTATTTCCAGCAATAAATCTTTACCGCGTTTTTCAGTGTATTCAATCTCTTTGCTATTGGATATTTTATATTTAGTTTCAGAGAAAAAATCCGATTATGATATTTCAAATATTAATAATTTAATAAACTATATTACTGCAAACCACGATAAGCTAATTGATTTTGAAAGTATCGCCAAAGAGTGCGGTCAAAGTCTTCATAAAATGATTATTTCATTTAAAAATCAAACCGGTATGACCCCTAAACAATTTCAAGAAAAAACGCGCATAAAAATCGCCAAAGATTACTTGGTTAGTTCCAATATAAATATATCTAAAATTTCAAAACTAGTGGGATATGAGGACCAACTTTATTTCAGCCGAGTTTTTAAAAGGCATACGGGTCTTTCCCCTAAAAACTATCGAACAAATCATTCTTCTTAACAAAAAAAGACTGTTTCGCATTAAAAGCAAAACAGTCTTTTTGATTAGTTCAAAGGATAAGTGGGATATGTTGTATTTTTATCAGGCAATTTGCTTGAAATTTCAGAAGCCTTGGGATTATAGGGCAAAGGAATAGTAACATTCTGATTCCAAAAAGCTATAACCTGGCGCACATTTTCGCTTATGCTATCAGTTTCTTTATTTTTAATCCCTGCAATCCATCTATTGGCCGCATTAGAACTCATTCTTTTCTCATCAACATGCGAAATTGGAAGAAGCGCATAGGTTGGATTTACCAACTTATATAATTCAAGTAAATCATTTTGTCCGTGATGAGATAATTGGAGAATATCACTCTTTACATAGCTACCAAAATTTTTCGATACAAAATTAGCTCCCTTTGTATATGCATCGCCCGTTATAAGCATACTTTGACCGCCGATATTGATTTTAAAAATTAAAGAAGTATCATTAAAATCAGAAACGCTTCCTTTTTCTAACGAGCTTGGATAAAGGTCCTCATAAGAGAAAAGCATTTCAATAACAGCATTTTTAATATAATATTTTTCACCCGAATGAGGTCTTATAACGGCCGCGTCGGAATAATAATCACTAATGCATCTCTTAAATGTAGGATATGAATAATAATCCTTATCATACATAAACTTCGCCTTTAAAAGTATTGCCTCATCCGGCGGGAAATTATAATAAAAGCTTTTTATAATAACCTTATCATGAAAATCCTTTGAAAAAGCATTAAAAACACCTATGTGGTCATCATGGCAATGGGTAAATATCCAAGCCGAAATAACAGGTTTTTCTGTTCCTTTTAGAGACTGGTCGCGAAGAATTTTAAGAAGCTTGTTAGAATCCTTAGATTCATAGTCTCCTCCGCCACCATCAATTATAATAAAGCTACCGTCTGAGAGTCTTATTATAAAGCCCATACCTGAATAAATAGGCCGATTTTCATTTTTCATTCCGGTAAATAAGCTCTGCATTTTCTTATCGGTATATTTATTATCCTGCTTTCTGGGATAAAGGTCGCCAAGCGGCTCAGAAACAACCTTTAATGCCTTATTTCCCGAAGTAAACGAAAGCGAAACAAAGGTAGTTTTATTTGTTAAAGTAGTAAAATAATTTGTTCCTATTTGATTTTGGTCGTATTTTGTATATCCTGCTTTAAGCAAATTGCTTAGATAATCGTTATAATCCTTTAAACTTGCATATTGAACCATTTTAATATATCGCCCATCTTGCTCAAAACTTCTAACATATTCTAAATTAAGATTGTAATTTGGAAGCTCGTAATCTTCAATAGGAGCCTGAACATCGATATTAGAATCATAATTGTTATCATCAGAAACGTTTGTATCCTCGTCATTTTTAGCAGGCTTGGAGTTACTGTTTGTACCTGTGGAATTTGAATCAGAATTTTCGTTTATATCAGAATCATCCTCATTTTTGCCACCGTTAGAAACATTAACACCTGCATATTGACCATCTCCGCTTCCGGTTTGAAGTTCAACTTCTTCGCAAGCAGAAAATACACTAACCATCAAGATTACAGCTAAAATCAAAGCTATCGCTTTTTTCATTCACCAAGCACTCCTTTTAATTTAAAATCCAAATTTATAATGTAAATACTTATAAAACCTCAGTTCAATTTTATGAAAATAAATATATTAATTACTTTTAAATTATACACAAGCTCTAAACCGTATGCAAGTATTTTTTGTGAACATTTTCACAAAAAATGCTCCTCGCCCTCTCAGAGTTCGAATCTTCTATACATCTCAGAAGATTATAAAAAAATAGAGACCTGATATTTCTATCAAGTCTCTACTTGGAAGGGAACAATCAAACAGATGCCGTTTGAAAAATCACTGTATAAGATTGAACTCCTACATATTTTTTATTTTTCGTCGGCAGAGCCGACACCTTAACCTCTTCACTATTACTTCTTACTTATTCCCTCAAAATCGACAAGTTTTTTAGTGAAGAGTGAAGAAGTAAGAGGTAAGAAGTAAAAATCGACAAAGTTCTGTCGAACCTTGTCGATTTTTGGCGCGCTGAAGAAGATGCACCCACTTCGTGTGTGCCATACTCGGCGACCGTTCGTTAAACGAACAGTACCCGCCTCATATTTCGTCGCTAAAAACAGTACACTGTACTGTTTTCTTCACGCTCCTCGCCCTCTCAGAGTTCGAATCTTCTTCAAAGATTAAAATAAAAAAATAAGACTCCACCTCAAAAGGTAAAGTCTTATTTTTGGCGCGCTGAAGAAGATTCGAACTCCCGACCTTCTGGTCCGTAGCCAGACGCTCTATCCAGCTGAGCTATCAGCGCAAAGACGATTTATTCAAACCGCCATAGTATAATATCACATCTTTAATACAAAATCAAGTAAAATTTTCAAAAATTTTCAATTATGTATAAAAAAGTTTAAAATCACCCGTTTTTTAGCCTGTTTTTAGCTTTAATCTCAATTTATCGCTTATCATTGCAATAAATTCGCTATTAGTGGGCTTGCCTCTATCGTTTTGGATTGTGTATCCGAAGTAGGAATTCAAAACATCAATGTCTCCTCTATCCCAAGCAACCTCAATAGCATGTCGAATGGCTCGTTCAACCCTTGATGCAGTAGTCGAATGAGTTTTTGCAACCGTTGGATACAAAAGCTTGGTAACAGAATTCACAATTTCGCTGTTTTTCACTGAAAGGATAATCGCCTCTCTCAAATAATGGTAACCTTTAATATGTGCAGGCACACCAATTTGATGAATAATCTCGGTAACCATAAGCTCTAACTGAGGGTCTGTAACAACATTATTCTTTAAAACCAAAGGTGCTTTCTCATTTTTCCAACCCGAAAGCTGAATGATTCTTTGAGCAATAGTGTTAATATCAAATGGCTTTAAAAAGTAATAATCCGCGCCCGCCTCTAAGGTTTCCTTTTCAAGACGGCTATTATCAAAGCTAGACATTGCCATAACCATCGGCCTGTCTTTAACATTAATACTTTTTAAATTAGCCAACACTCCTAAAATGTCAATATTTGGCATAAACACATCTGCTAAAACTACATCCGGTTTCTCGTTTTTTATACTTTCAATTAACGCTTTTCCGTCTTTTTCGCAGAGAGAAACCTGCATACCATAAGCCTTAAAAGCCTTTGCACAGCTTTGTCCGAGCTCGGTTGAGTTGTCTGCAATTATAATTTTTAGCTTTTTTTCCATAAAACTACCTCCTATGTTTTTGTTTTACATATATTACCATAAATTACATATAATTGCAAGCATTTTACCAAAAAAAGTGTATTTTATTGGTATTTTATTGGTTTTTTACAATTTATTTTGTTTTTCGACATATAAAAAACCAAAATTTTTGTGTTTTTCTACAAACTATATTTCCCGAAAAAAGCAATTAAATCTTGACTTTTAACCCTCTTATGTTATAATATTCTCTGTACTTCTCTACTTTTTACTATTACTTATTATCTCCATTTGCACCTGTGGCGGAACTGGCAGCTTTTGTTTTGAGCGCTGCCGGTGGCAGATGTAGCGATAAACAAAAGGCGTAGCGGTCGAAATTTATAGGCGATTTGAGCCTTATTAAATTTCGGGCACCGCAAGAGTCTCGCGTTGCGCGGCTGCCTTTTATATTTTTAAATACTACTTCACCCTTTAATATTAATTATTATCTCCATTTGCACCTGTGGCGGAACTGGCAGACGCGTATGGTTCAGGTAACGCCACCTTGTTGAATAGTTTAAAAATCGTATTTTTCGGCGCGATTTCATCGCACCAAAGGTGCGATGAAATCTGAAAGTAAACTCCACCTCATACGACCTCGCCGTGTAAAAATCAGAGGTTAAAAAAACTTAATATGCGGGTATGGCGGAACTGGCAGACGCGTATGGTTCAGGTCTATATTTTTTAACAAAAGTGCAGGTTCGATTCCTGTTACCCGCACCAAACAGTATAAATCCGAACCTTCTCATAGTTGGAGATGGGTTCGGATTTATTGTTTTTGAAGAGTATCCTAATTTTAACAGTAAAACAAAAAAACAGTTAGTAAAATAAGTTTTTTCGACAAAATGTATACTTTTTCCTAATCTTATGCTATAATATGGAAATAGCATTTACAAATGGGGTTGGGAGGTTTAGGTTAATGCGCGAACGAATTAAAAACTTGTGTGCTTATTTTCTAGTGGTTTTTAACCTAATTGTTGGTGCCGTTTCAGTCTATTCAACAGCCACAGCATTAACTGGTAAAACAATTTGGGTAATAGTAATAATTATTTCTGTTTTAGGGCTTTGCGGCTCAATAGCCCTTATTGTTGAAAAAGCTTATAAACCGCTTTCGGATAAGGTTGAGGAACTTTCAGAAGGATATATTACTGTTGCCGAAAAATTTAAATCAGAATCATTACGAATAAAAGAATGTTTCTATGATTCCAATAATCCAGAAGAGTTTAAGAAAGAAATACTTACAGGTTGTCATTACTTAGTTTCTGATCTTAAGGATATAATCAATAATGCATTAGGTAAAAAAGTCAGAGTCTGCATTAAGATGTTTCGTAGTGATTCGGACGAATTATTGTTTACTTATTGCAGAGATTCTTTTACAATCGACCAAAGTATAAAGAAAGAGCACAATCAAAGAATAGACGTAAACAAAAACTCGGATTTTTCAGATATTCTAAATGGTAACAAGGATTACTTTGTAGGCTCAGATTTAAAAAAGGACTATAAAGAAAAGAAATATCATAATACAAACAAAGAATTTAAGTATTCATCGGCAGTTGTGGTTCCCATAAGAGCCCTCAAAGAAGAAATTGTAGATGATTATGATAAAAAATACTATGATAATATAGGATTTCTTTGTGTCGATTCAAAACACAAGCATTTGTTTTCTAACGGACATGCAAAAATGTGTGTGAATTTGATACAAGCAACTGCTCACTTTTTATATGTGTTCATATCGCAGGGGAATGAATATTATGATTGTATAAAGGAAAGTATAACAGAAAATGCGGAAGAGGTAGTGACTAATGGCTAAAATTATACAAAGAAAAATAAGTGGATCAGTTGCTTATAAAACTCAAATAACGGTGCAGAGCCATAAACGGTCATCTACTCCATATATCCTTTTGCCTCAATACAGAAAAATTGAAAATCGCACACGTGCGTTAGAATGCTGCATATTTGATGCGCATTCAAAAAAAACTGCAACAAAATAAGTTGTTGATGTGAACAAAGGCAGAGAACTTCACTCTCTGCCTTTGCTTGCGTTTTAAGCCGTTTTATCGGCTTGCGGTGGCATTTTTTGTTTCTTCCCTGACTTGTACCCTTCTCGGTATTCTTTGCCTTCGTCTGTGGCAAAGAACTCTTGAATATCGGACAAGAAACATTTTATTATTGCTTCTAATTCATAATCCGGAATATCCCATCCACCTTTTTTCATAAGGCATCACGGAACTTATGGGATTATGACAGTATCACTCCTTTACATTTTTAACTGCATTTCATTGCTGTCGTTATTATTTTGTTGTTTCTTTTGTCCGCGTTTGCGTTCACGGACAAATTTCGGTTTGTGTTTATCATTATTGTCCGTTTCTCCTATCATCGTAATATCAGCTGCAAGATACAAAGCATTGATGGCAATATCGCCCCAACCGCTGCCCATTTCAACTTGAACTTCCACGGTGTTAAATCCTTGGCTTTCAACTCGTTCATCATATTCTTCAGTTCTTTCTGCATCATCTCTTTCAAACGCTGTGTCTGATTCGATGACTCTACCTCTGCTGAATATCGGATCGACTTCATATTCTCGTCCATTATTCTCCGTGCCTGAAACAGATTGTCTTTGACTGTGCACATCATCATTTCGCCCAAAGATTCCTGTGTCGGTAATTTGGATATCAAATCCGTGTTTCTTACAATGGCGTTCCCAGTCTGTGAAATGTGCTTCGCCAGAAGATTGTACTGTTCCGGTTTTAGCATCAAGTACATCGGCTGTATCGGTTCTGTCAATGCTTCTACCGTATCCTGTGTCAATTGCTGTATCTGATTTATCTGTTTTAAATTGTTCATATCCATAAGCAAATAATTCCTCCATATTAGTTTTTAAATATTTGTCATCAAGTAATCGGTTATCCCGAAACCGCTGACCGTCTGGTGTGGTATAGGTTATATACTTGTAATGATCTATCCATTTCACACCGTATCCGAGTTTGTCCATCTGCTCGATAAACTGCTTTTTGCTTCGGCTTGTTGCTACCGCATAATCTATTGCATTTGTTAGTTTCAGCTTTTTACTGTCACCACGTAAGGCGGTGCGGAATTCTCGCTGATTGATAGATTTTTGTTTAGGTTTTTGGTATGGTGTTAATACCTCTAACCCAAACTTCTGACAGATTGCATCTGACTTATGCCGCAGATCTTCCAAATCTTTTTCATTGATTTGAATTTTATATCCAGTTTCACAGTTTACCGAGTTGACAACGAAATGATTATGCCAGTGGTCACGGTCAATGTGCGTTGCCACTACCACCTCAAAGCCATCAAACAGTTTTGCTATTTCCAAACCTATGCGGTGTATTTGTTCGGGTGTAGCATTGCAATCGGGTTTAAAGGATTGCACATACTGTTTGAAGAACACACCCTTTGCTTTGCCGTATTGATGCTTGGTAGCCATAAACTCCTGATACGCCGATTCGGGAACGCAGTGCTGACCGCTTACAAGCTTAATTCCGTCTATGATGGTTTTCTTGTCTTGCATAACATAATCAAGCACTCGTTTCATCGCCGTAGCTGTCTGTGTCTTTTCGGGAATTGCCGTAAAGGTTGCCATCAGCCATACCTCCCGACTATCTTGTTAAGTGTGGTAAGCACCTCGGCATATTGCTGTTTCAACTCTTTTAAATCGGGACATACAATCTTGCCCATATTACAAAGAGTTGTTAACTGATTGATGTTTCTACCGATGGCTTTTTGTTCTTTCAGCACATCCGAGAGACCGTTTATAACAGTTATGGATTTGTTCATTGCCGCTGCCGTTACAAACTCGGTGAAGTTCATATTCACTTTTTCTGCTTTTTTCTTGATTGCCGCATAATCGTTCTCACGAAAACGCATAGCAATCATTTTTGTCTTGTTGTTGGTTTTAGTTTTCCTCTCTTTCTGCGGCAGCAGAACTACCGCTGTTTATTCCCCGATGTCGTATTATTGGGGGTTTGGGGTTCACCCCGACAAGCTGTTTGTAATGCGGCGGCCGTAAGGCTGCTGTATATACAAACAATATGCTTGCCTATCCCTTCGGGATAGAGTTCTACCGCAGTCATATTTTGATAATCACTCCTTTCTATGTAATATAAAAATCCCTGCGCTAAAACTGTATGGTTATTCCTTGACAGTATCCGCGCAGGGATTTATTTTGCGTTTATGCTTTTGTCAAAGAACATACCGACAGAGATAAAAATAAGCCTTGTGATTTCAAGCCGATTTTGGCTATTTACAACACGAAGACTGTATCGCCTTATTTAGTTTGGATGCTTATTTTACCGGACTTCAAAAGTTTTGTCAAGGCCTTAAATTTTTATAAAATTTAGGGCAGTTTTACAATAATTTTTTCTGGTATTTTTTAATCGTTTTTAGCACTAAATATTCTTTTGAGTGTCATAAATTATTGCGAAAATTAATTGCTCTTAAGAATAAAATTTCACTTTTGTTTTTTGAAAACTATAATAATGCACAAAATTAACCCCTACAGATATATTTAAATATCCCTAGGGGTTTTGTTACTGGGTAAGTTATTCTTCAAATTCTGTTGGATTTTCTACAATATATGTAATTGTTTGTCCATCAATACCACTTGAATATAATCTCCAATATACCGCAAGTGTTTGATATGCTATTTTTGCTTCCGCATACTGATTTTTGCAAATAAATGCGATTCTTTCTATATCGGTATTGAAATCTTGGTTTTTATCTATCCCAAGATATTTATTTACATTAAGAAAGCATAAACGAAAATACTTATATTCATAACCTATTTTACCATAAAGACATTTACGGTATTCTTCTCCTTTCGCATCTGGACATACATTTTTATAGAAAGCACTGTTTGTATATGCAACTTCATTAGAGTCCTTATCATACTCAGATAATAAATATTCTATCGCAGACTTAATCTCATCTCGAACACGATTTTTACTGTGCGCAACTTGCAAGCAATCCCAATTGGATTTATCGTTACTGGCAAACAAAAGCCAAACTCTACTTAAATTGTCATTTACTGAATTGATTTGTGTTTTGATTTTATTAGGAGCATCTTCTTTCGAAAAATCCACTTCTAAAAGAAAATATTTTTTTAAATCATTATAGGTTTTAAAGTTTTTATCCTTTAGTTCTTTATATTTATCACGCAATTCCATGTTTTTATCCTTTCAAGCTATTGTTATTAGTTGATAAGTTTATTGTAACATACTTTTGTGAGTTAATCTACTAACAAAACGGTGCCGCCTAAGCGATGCTTTGCTTTGATATCAATTTTATCCGCCGTAATTTTTCTCACTCATACATACGCAGACGTACCATTTTCCGTTTGCTTTGGTTACGCCTACAGCTATATATGGATACTTGGAGCTGCCCACATACGACCAGTGGCCTTTGCTATGATGGAAGCCATCGGCGATACGGTCGGACATACTTTCCGCCGTGCCGAACCAATCGCCCATGCCAATTGCTTCTCGGTTGAAGCCTTGGTAATAACTATCCTCGGCGGTGAGACCATAGAGTGTCATATCCACAAATTCGCCGTATTTTAATTCGTTGCACGCATCACAGGGACTTGTGTGGGAGAAGTTAGTCGTAAGCTCATTGGCTCTGTAGCGTGCCACCTCAGTTAGTCCGGGGAGCAACGTAGCTGCTGTATCACCCTGTGCTATGCGGTAAGCATTTACTTTCTCAATTACGAGTCTTTCGATATCCGTAGGATCAACCTCCGGCCATTGTATGCCTACATATATTTCTTCTTGTGGTGCTTCGGTTTTAGACGGTGTTTCTTCTTTGGGTTCGGTATTTTCCGCCGCCGATGACTCTGTCGGTTTTGTGGTTGCTGTAGACTTGGGTTCTTCCTTCGGCTTTGTCGTTACCGTATGCTCTGTGGTGGTCACAGTTGGCGCGGTTGCCTGTTCCTTACTCTCGGTCGTGGTAGGTTCTTTTTCTTCCTCTGTTGGATCTACCGCCTTTACAGGCGGTGTTGTTTCGATAGGTGTTTCTGTTATTATCGTTTCCGATACGGTTGTTGTTGGACTCTCGGTAGGCGGCGGTGCGGTGTTGCCACCGCATCCTACCATACTTGCGAGCACCCCACACCAGAGAAGAAGGATAATTATTTTCTTCATATATCCTCAACCTCCTCCAAGCCTTGCATTACTTCCACCATTATGCGAGTGGCTAAGATAAATCCCGAACTGAACGCCTCGCGTTCGGTGATGCAGGACAGTTCACTTGTGCAGTCCTTGAACTTTTCAAAGGTTTCTTTCTGTTTCTCTGTAAGGGAAGAGTTTAATTTTTCCTCGTTTTTGCATATCAACTTTACGAGCTTATCCACTCTCGTTCCTCGCTTGATATACCTTTCGTGCGGACTGATGTTGCCGTAGTATAAATCTTCAAGTGTTGTCATGTGCTTTGCACCTCCTTTTGCAACACAAACATATACTACACAACTTCCCAAAAGTCCAGACAAAAGAAATTGCTAACCGAATTAACAATAAACGCGGTTAGCAATTTTTTATTTTTTTGATTCCAAACAATGTTTAATCTCAAAAAGTGCCAAAATTTCTCCAAATTTTGAAGCAAATTCATGAAAAGGTTCTTTTTAATAGTTTAATTTTTTCTCAAGGGTGGTTAGCAAATTATTGTTAATCATAATCTAGTCTCCTTTTTTGGAAACTATAGAACAGCACCTTCATTTTCTAACATCATCCAAAATTGTTCCGTGACATTATTTGAGAATTTCGCATTTTTAAAAGAACAACCTTTTATATGTAATTCGTTTGCACGATATAAAGGATTCATGGTAGATAGTATTTTATATTCTATATTGTTTAGATTATGTAATATTAAACCGCCCTCAATGGAACCTATTACTAAAATATCATTATTAATATCAATCGAACTCCATCTTCCTTTTTCACTAATTTTCTTATTAGTGATTTCTTGTGTTAGCCTATTAATTATATATATTCCGTTATTTTCGGTAATACAGTAAATTGTTGTATTATCATCAGATAAAACGAAATCATTTATTTCACCAACGAGAGAACAGGATGAAACAAGTTGGTTTCTAATAATATCCCATTCAGCAACTATACCATCTTTGGTGCAATATATAACAGTATTTTTTATACTATCGACAGCTACTTGCATAATGTACGAATCAGAAACATCCGTAATTGAAAACCTACGATCAAAAGAATATCGGTTTAAATTGTATCTTACAATATCTCTTGAACGACTTGCTATCATTATTGAGTTTCTTTCAATATCATAGCAGAAATTATTAGAAGAGTAGTCGATAACGGTTATTTTAGAGTCATTTGAAATATCGTATATTGTAATTTTTTTATCTCTTGTAAAATAAGCGAATTCATGTTGTGTTAGATATTTTGCTATTCCAAACATTACGCCATAGCTATCGATAATTTTAACTAGCTTATTTTCTGAAATATCATATTCGTAAATTCCAGAATCAAGACATGAAACTAAAATCTTAGTTTCATCTGGAGAAACATCAAGCGACTGAATAAAATCATTCTCATTAATTGATACTTCTATGTGCTCACCATCATAATTGTAAATTCTAAAACTACCCACACCTGTTGTAGATACTATCTTATTGCTGTTTTTTAAAATTTTGACAGAAGAACGATCTTTACAAAATTGTACTGTTTTAAAAAACCATTGATCTATATCACAGCCTGAAAAATTTGCAGCAACATAACCATTTTTAGATGGTCTTGAACAAATAATATTAGAAAAGGTCAAACGTCGTAAGTCTAAAAAAGATAAATTAAGTCCAGACAAATCCTTTTCTCTGCAGATTGCTATTGCTGAAACTATATTTGATATTGCTATCTTAGCATTGTCAGATGCGCTTTCTCTATAAAGATCTATTATATTAAGAAGCAACCGGTTTTTATTTGGGAATACCCAACTGCCGTTTTGTTCTTGATAAGGTTTGTTTTTAAATTCTTCACAAAGTTCTCCTAAATATCTTCTGGATTCATAAGCTAATGAACCCGATTCTAGAGTTTGTTTACAAATATCACTTAATTCGATGCTTTCGTTTTGCATTAAAATTATATTGTATATATGTTTTGCACACAAATAATTACGAAAAATACTGTTGTTAAATGTGTAACCCTTTTCGCTAATATTTAGTATTCCTGTTTGTTGGACAAACCATACTATAAGTTCATTGATTTTAAAGCAATACTCTTCTCCATAATGATCTTCGAAACGAGTGACAAACTCTCTATTTCCTAATAAATTTATTGCATCTCGTACACAATCATCTATTTCTGCTTTAGAAATGTGTTGTCGAACGTTTATTGCCATATAATATGCGATTATGGGTAATATGAAATCAAAAGCGAAAAATAATTTATTTTGATTATAAGGCGCAACTTTTTCTGCAAATTTTACAGCGATAGCCTCAAAAAAGTTATATAAAATATCTGCCTCTGTAGTGATATTCTCCCTGAATTTGTTTTTGAATTGACTATTTTGAGAAGCTATAAAATCTGCCGTTTTAGCATAAATGGAAAGCATAAAAGGATTTGACAAAATATGATAAGGAGTGTTGCAGCCATGATTTATACTCATAGAATCCAAATAGTTTATAACTTGTGATTCCGACAATCCCTGAATTTCAAAAGCCTGTTTTGAAATTTTGCCAAGTGTGAACGGGAACTGCTCATTTACAGCAGAAAAAATTAGTTGGATGTGCGGTTTGTTATATAGTGAGAATTCTTTTTGCAATATTGCAATATCGTTGGCAGTTTCGGTTGAGTTTATACAATTTGACAATCCGTCAAGTAACAAAACGAATTTGGGTTTGTTTTCAGCAGTTTCGTTACTGTTAAGTATAATATTTTTTAAATCTGCGATAGAAGTATCGGTGGCATAATGAGATTGAATATACCCCAAAATTCTGTCCTCTCCGCTTCCATAGAAACACTCTTCTAAATTAATGTATATAGGTGTAGTGGAAGGATGGTTCTTGAGCAAATAATTGACACAAGCGAAAAAAGCCGCACTTTTTCCACCACCTGATTTACCTATGAACAAACCATCGCGAATCTCTTGTTCCCATAACAAAACTACAGTCTCGATGAGATTTTTTTCATAAATACCGCCTAACCAATCGTTAATATCTTTTACATACGGAACTATTTCTTGTGAATAGGTTGAGGTATTTATGTAATTATCCGATTGTTCTTTAAAGAACTTTTTTATACCATTAATTAAAGATTGCGAACCAATACTGAAGGAATTATCAGTATTGGATTTTTTTATATCTTCTTGATTGCTCTCATATTCGAATTTTGTGTTTTCAAGAAAAGTCATTCGATATCCAGTACCTCTGACATTATTGAATTGACAAAAATCAGAAACTAATTTACTTAATGTATTCACCTGTTTAGATATCGAGGAACGAAGAATTTCACACTCGTGGTCTTGATTGTTTTCGGAATTGTCCCAGCATTCTTGTAATTGAGAGTATTTTATAAGTATATTTTTGTTAATAACAAAATATTTGAATAATTCAAAATTAATTCCTTTAAAATCATCCAAATTATCTTTTATACAAATCTGTTGATTAACCATATCAATAAAAGAATGCTCGTCAATATAAATTTTTCTAATTTTTTGCATAAAACTAATACCTCTTTAAAATTCGAATAAAAAAAGAACTTTTAACGAAAAAAAGACGAAAAAACATTGGTATAACATAATTAGACAATCGAACAGACGGTTCGATGTCTGATAATATTTGGAGGTGTCTTTAATGATATTATATCATGAAAAGTCAAGTTCTACAAGAGCAATAGAAAGATTTGATTCTTTCTTTGCTTATGTGGAAAAGGAAACATTAACTGGATGCATTCTTTCTTTACAATTAGAGGGTGGAACTACAGCACCCGCATTTGCTTTTGGAAGTTTCAACAAAGGAGATATGTTATTAGTTAGTATAAATAAGCTTTTCGATGACGGCAGATATCCAAGAGTCTCTGTTGATTCTGTCATTTCCTACTCAGATAATACTGCCAAAAATAAAAATGTCGCTTATGCAGCATAAGGAGGTAAAATCGAATGGAAAACGTTATTTTACCACGACCACCATGAATATATGCGAATCGCAACCACAAATAAAAACAATAAAACTATTAAAAGGAGCCAATTTATTATGAAATTAATTTTTAAACGTGGCATATCGTTTCTCTGCATCGCAACCATAATGCTAACAATGACCAGCATTCTCTCCATAAGTGCCTCGGCAGCTACAGCTAAACAAAAATTTGACTGCGATAAAACAGTCACTTTTACCGTAAAAACTAATACTAAAGGAACTCCGTCAATAAAATTTGTGAGTGATGCAGCACCGAAAACCTTGGGGCATCGCTGTAACAAGGCACCACTTATGGCAATATCAGTTTCTCCTGCGATTAACGGCAAGAACTTTTTCTTAATTTCTGGCACAGGCAAAAACATAGCCTCTACACTTAAGTTACAAAAAAATAAGACTTATACAATAAAGGTGAGTTACTATGTAAATAAAACCAATAAATGTTCGTGTTTAGATATGGCATATGTAAATATCCATAACCTTGGCGGAAGTACTACGTACAGAGGTTTTAATGGGCGTGATATTTACACAAACGGTTTTTGGTACATTTCAAAGGCATCTAACTGCAGTGTTTCAAATATACGAGTGAAATAACATTTTAACACGAAATATGGCGGATACATATAAAAATTCAAAAACTTTATAAAGGAGGAAAGAGTATGGCATGGGGAAAATGTTGCGGCGAGTGCATCTACTGTGAATATAGTCCCAGTTGGGATAAACACTTAGGCAAAGACGGCGATTACAGTTCCGCTACCGGTTCACCCGATTACTATTGCCATTACCACGAGAAATGGCTTGGTAATGCTGGCGGTTGTTGTTCGAATTTTAGAGAGAATTAAGGAGCAAAAACATATGATTAAAATGCGTTTCTATGGATACTGATTGCCACGATTTATGGCAATACATTAATAACTTGTACTAATTAGTAAGAAGGAGAAATTTAAATGTTATATATAATTTTAGGTTTTATAGCACTTTGTGTGATTTATGGTTTGCTTACCGGTGATTGTTCGGATTATGACGACTCGACTTATTCCTCGTCGTCTTCAGACAGCCATGCTTCGTATCAACATGAGGATTATTGGGTTGTGGAAGGAGGAAGATCGCACGTGAATAACAACAGAATTGAACACACTGATTTTTGGGGTGTGCCGACTGGATATTCAGAAAAGAATGGCGATAGGATTCAACATAAGACCTGGTACGGCGATTATAATGGGTATAGCACAGAAAATGGAAACCGAATTGAACATTACTCAGATTTCGGCGTGTATAAGGGATATTCAGAGAAACATAGTGACGGAACAATAACGCACCACGATATTTTTGGAACAGAAACTTCTCGTAGCAGAAAAAATTAAATGAAAGGAAGCTAATGCTTTATGAGAAACAATAAAAACACTTTATTTTATAACAATAAAAACTATACGAACATTATTATAGATACTTCATCTTTGCTAAAAAGACAGTTCGAAAACTTTATGGAGTCATTTATCCCTAGTCTTAGAGATAGCGGTATAAAAATCACCATTCCACAAACCGTTATGCACGAAATACATAAATTCTGCACAGAAAACACACCGAGAGGTTTCGCTGCGAAACGCACTGTTGAAAATATTAATGCGTTACATCGCGCCGGTTTTATAAGGTTTGAGGGAAATCCTCGCTCAACGGAAAAAGCGGACGCTTTTATTGTTGGCAGAGTGATTAACGCTAGAAGTCAAGGTGAGAAATTATTAATTATCACTCAAGACTATCAGCTTGCACAAGACATATTAAAAACAAATAGCATGAACTCCACGTGGGCACCGGCCAACAATGTGAATAGGATAAATGAGTTCGGAGTTTTAGAAAATTTCGATTTATCAAGGAATGTTGCTAACAAACCCAAATACAGCAACTTATCACATGTATTAAAGCGCTTTGGCCTTTAATTATCAGGAGGAATTTATAATATGAAAACTAATGTTTTATCTACGATTAACGATTGTCCAACCCTTTACAATGAAGCAAAATCACCCTTTGCGGTTTATGATCAAGAACAGCTTGTTAAAATACACACTACGTCTGATACCGCAATTACTTCAACTAACAATGAAATAGACAAGCTCTTGATTTTTGCTGTTAGTCAGCTAAAGTGTACTACCTCCTTTATTTTGGAAACGGTTCTACATAACTGCGGTATTGATGAGATAACGCAAAAAGACGTTCAAAAGAGGCTTAAAATATTAAGCGCTTGTGAGTTTATAGATGCGTATAGGTTTGAAGAAAACAATAAGGCTGGCACAAGGTCATCAAACAAAGTGTATATCCTGGGCTGGCGAGGAGCAGGGTTACTTAAGTCGTATGGCAAGAAGGTAAGGCTTGGCAATTATCTGAAAACAATCGATGCTACTCAGGTTAAGAAGATTTTATCGGCATCGCAGTTTCTTATAAGAAGCGGTTTTGATATCAATGAATTTTCTATGTGTGAGCCTGTATTTGTTCCGTCAAAGAAGCAAGATGCCAAAGCAACAAAAATTTTCCGTCCTCAAGGACTTGTAAATATAAATGGTGCAGAAACAATTTTTATCGAGTCGGTAAAGCAAAATTCCGGCTGGAAAAAAGAGCTACTCGACAAGCTTGAGAGAATAGCGACGGTATCAATGGCAAAAGAGCACAATATAAGCTTTTGTAAGCACAATACATCTTTGCTGTTAATAGCCGAAAATACCGAGCATATGAAGAAGCTTATGCGATTTGTAGAGGCGCAATATATTTGTTTTCCCATAAAAATAGCTTATTCTGCTGATACGCTGATATACGCTGATCCTAAAAATTGTATTTTTAGTATTAAGCCAAACTTTTTTGCATCTTTATTTAGTGCATAATTAGGAGGGATTAAAGCTATATGATTTCAAAACGAGATGCATACAAGAAATCGGTTGTTAATGCAATAAAAAATGGCAAATATTTCTCTGCTTCAGTTGAGGGCGGCCTTATGGTCGCCAGCAACGAAGGCGACTATATGGTTTTGATGGACAACGATGGCAAAGAATTATATATGTTTCGATTATTAGAAAAGCGTGAATATAAAAAGCTCAGGAGGCATTTGCTACCTAATGGGTGGGTTCTTGAAACAAACGGCACAGAGTATGCGTTGGTTTATAAGAAAAAATATGACAAGCGACCTATCGTAGCGAAATTTCAAACGGACATAGTTGAAGCTATAGATACAATAAAAAAAGGAGGCAAAAAACAATGAAATTGACTACCATATCCCCGCGCACAACAATAGCAACAAAGTATACGGCAATTTTCTCTCTGGTTGAAAGAATTCTATTGATCGGTATGGTTGCTTTGCCATATATATACTATTTTCTAAAATGTCCCTTGGAAGATGCCAACCCCAACATAATTGCAGCAGTAGCTTTTTCTTTTACTATAATACTTTTTATATGTACATATTCTTTATTTAGAAATCAAAATTTGCTATTGCAGGTTGTATTCCCGAAAGCATCAGGCTGGAATAAAGTCAGTCTATATATTTTAATGTTGCTATTCCCAATAGGTGAAATATACTTTCTTTACAATAAAATCAGCAAAAAAATTGTTTATGCGTATATTCAGTATCCGCGCACTTTAATTAGCCCAGCAGACGTAAGGTTGTCAAGCATAGATTCTTTAGATTATTGGTTCTTGAACGACTATGAAACCTACAGACCTGAAATTGTGGAAATGGGTACAAAAGGTTTAACAGCAATAACAAACTTTATTAACAAAAACTCTTGTTTTACTTGCTCGGTTGATAATGAAAAATTAATAATACAAGCGAATAACAGAACATTTACCGTAGACTTTGCTTTTGAGGAATTCAGATTAGAAACAATTATAGAAGAGGCCATAACGTTTGATTTACCTAAAGGGTGGATTTGTAATGGTAATTCAAGAACCGCACAGTATACAAAAGAATTTGGTAATGAAAATGATTCTGATTTAGATACAATGGCAGAAGATATAATACTTGTTATCAAAAATTTTGAAAAGTTGTCAAAACATAAATAACATTAAACTGGAGTATTTTATGGAAATAAAAGTAATAAACACTAAAAAAGAATGTCGCGCAATGATTGAATATACAACAACCGAGAAATCAGATTTTGAAGAACGTACTCTTTCTATAGCCGCTGCTATAACAAATATCGTAGCCGAGTTTGTACATAAAGAAGAGGATTGTGAAACAGTTAAGCAAGCTGAAGCACTCGCAAAAGTGGTGCTAGATATAGCTTCCGATATGACAAAGGAATATATTGACGTGTACTATAGTCAGATAGAATCCATAAAAGAACAAAATCGTGTATACGAGATCGCTGTTGAGGTGTTTAATGATTGGCTTGAAAATAGCGAATTTCAAGGCAATATGGTTTTTTTCGAAAATCAGTATAAAAACGCAAAAGAACTCGAAATTAATTTTGGTTTTGTGCCAGAGCAAAAAGCATTCTTTTACCTATCTACCGACAGATTCATTGGGCATATCTTGAGAGAATTCTCTATAGAGACTATCAATAACGAAGAAACGTTAGAACGAGTTAGTACCGAAGCTTTTATGATAGGACTCGTAATCGGAGATATCATCTTTGAGGATGAATCCAAGAATCCTATTCGTAAACTATCTCAAACCAATCCAGTGGATGGTGGGCTTACTCAAATGGCAAAAGACTCACTAAAAGGAGAAACGACAAAATGAGCAATATAAAAGAGGCCTTAGAAATCCTATTAAATGAATCAGAACCCGTAATTTATGACTATGATGAAAGCCCTGATTATACGTTCGTCACAATCGGCTATACTGGTAGTCGATACTTTACGTTACCGATAGAGATGCTAATTGACGATAGCGATGAAAACACGCTATCGTTGGTTGGGCATCCGGATAACGTTTTAAACATAGACAAGAAGACCGCAAAAAATTATTTATGGTTCGAGATGTTAATGAACGATCTGAATTTAAGTCTTTCAACTGAAAATCGTAAAATGGGCGTTTGGTGTTGCTATTTAGAAGGCGGTTCTCTAGAAGATGCGCTCGACTTAAAGGGGAAAGTAACGGTTCAATTCGTGATAAACATACCTAAAAACCTTGATACAAAAAGCATGGCCGAATTATTGAAAGTTGGTGTTGAAAGTTTTAAAAGTTCTGTCGGCCGAATTCAGAGATTCATCCACAAATGTCAAACTTCGGAGTCCGCTTTGGATTTTGATGATGTTTTTCCTGAAAAAAGCGACAATGTTGAAATTCGCCTTCATCCAAAGTTTTTGGATATCTTAAACCA
Organism: Clostridia bacterium; assembly: GCA_017537365.1. Classification (GTDB taxonomy): domain Bacteria; phylum Bacillota; class Clostridia; order Oscillospirales; family Acutalibacteraceae; genus UBA737. The sequence continues at coordinate 9,999 of JAFYKZ010000006.1, read as the reverse complement.
TTCGGATGAAAATGAACAGCCATCTTGAAGTTTGCTATAAAGTTTTGTATAATATAAAAAAGGTGAAACACATGAGCAAAATTATCGAAATATTAAAAGAAAAATTTGCAGAATACCAGATTCCTGTAAATATTGCAACTTCTTTTCTAGTAAAATATCATATGTGTGAACGTGGATTATTACCTGAAATTAAATTGTGCGCTATCCCATCAGATGATTGCTTTAAAACACTACAGACATATTGTAACTGTGTAAAAGATGAAACTCCAGACGATTTGATAATACATAAACTGCTACAAATTCCGTTTTCGCAAATTCAAGCAACAAAAGACAAGTTAAATGAATTTGTTGATGATTTTGTTATAGAACAAGGTTATCTAAAAACAGAAATGTATTTTGTGGAGCCTGAATTTATTGACCAACTAAAGGCTTTTTTAGAGAGCAAAAATCTTCAACAAATTGATTATGCAAATTGGTTTGTAGAAGCTCTTGTTCTCAGTCGGATTGCAATCGACAGGATTAATGGAGTGTTCAAACTTTTGGACGAACACACCTCAAGAACTATAATTTCTAACGTTGCAATTTGGTATCCTTCTTCTGATGTGATTGAATTAATAAGTTATTTGTTAGAGCAAGGATTAAAAATGGCAAGTAATTCAAAAAGGAGACTTTGATGGCAACGTATGTAATGTCTGATATTCACGGCGAGTATAATAAATTTATGGCTATGCTTGGACTCATTAATTTCACTGACGACGATACTCTTTATCTGCTTGGTGATATATTGGATAGAGGACCAGAACCAATAAAAATACTAAAAGATTTATCTTTTAGAAGTAATACGTTTTGTTTGTTAGGGAATCACGAACTAATGGCAATTGATGTGTTGACAGATTTGTTGGTCGAAATAAAAGAAGAAAATTGCGAAACTCATATTGACACTTCAATTATCAACAAACTTATTGACTACCAAAGCAACGATGGAGATATAACCTTAGCACAGTTTAAGAATCTGCCGTATGAGGAAAGATTTGAGCTATTGGATTTTTTGAAAGAATTTGAATTGTACGATGTTGTAGATGTTGGCGATAAAACATTTGTGCTTTCGCATACTGGAAACATCAACCCTGATAAAACTCTTTCAGAACATAGTATAGAGGAGTTAGCTTTTCTACGTGCAGATTATGATAAACAAGTGTTTACTGACGAACCCAATGTTTTTATTATTTGCGGTCATACTCCAACACTAGCTATTACAGGTAAACCTGAAATTTATCGTAAAAACAATTTTATCAATATAGACTGTGGAGCCGCTTTTGGAGGAAAACTCGGATGTTTAAGATTAGATGATTTTAAAGAATTTTATATTTAATATCAAGTGTAAGAAGAACTGCTGCCTATAAAAAGGCTGCGGTTCTTTTTAGTAACTTCATACAATAACCGACAATTAACTTTACTAATCCGCAGTTTTATGGTATAATAAAGAAAAACTTACGAGGTGTTTAAAATGAATGATTTTGATGATAGATACTACTCTATGCCTGAGATATGCAAATATCTTGGCATCAGCCGTGACTCAGCATTAAAATGGATTGCGAATAAAGGTATGCCTGCATATAAAGTCGGTAAAAAGTGGAAGTTTAAATTAGCAGAAATAGATGCTTGGGTTAGCAACGGACAAGCGGAGGAAAACTAAAATTGAAAGAAAAAGACAATAATACTCCAAAAAATAGCGATAATGAAACAAACGAGGTAAAAAATGCAAAAACTCAAATTTGCGATGATACAAAAGATTTAATCGTACATGGGTCGTTATTAAAAGATTCGCTTAATGTTGAAAAACTATTGGATAATTCACCTTCTATCCCTGATAATACCTCTTGGAATTATAGAATAGGTGAAGGTTTAAAACTATCTGCTATTATGTCTGTTGAAACTGAATTTAGCAAAGCATTAAAAGCAATAAATACATCGTCATGGCAAGATTCATTGTATAAATCATTTGAATTGCCTAAGTTCACCACTTGGAGTGATAAATTAAGCGGGGCGATTAAATTGCCTGAAGCAACAACTTGGTTTCAATCATTAAATAGTGTTTCAGAAATTATAAATGTTACAGAACCAGCATTTAAACTAGCAGATACTTTTTCATCCCTACAAGCTAATTGTTCTATTAACACAAGTGTTTTAGATGCTTGTACAGCCGGATTGTCTACATATAAGTATGTTCTAGATACCGTGGCTTTTCAACCAACAGTACAAATCCCAGAATGGCAAAAAACATTAACTGATATTACCTCGGCATTATCAGCTTCTATACCAAACTTAACGCAAACAATTAATTTGCCTAAAATAAATGCATTAGAATATGAAACGGCTTCCCTTTTAAAGAATTCGGGTTTAGATATTTCTATGCCTTTATCCTCTCTTAATTTAACAAACACATTAAATTCTTTGACTACTGTTAATTCAGAGTTATTGCCTAAAATAGATACTGCCTTGTCTGCAACACAAATTCTAGGAGATTATTCCTCCTTGATGCAAAAGCAATATGAGAAATTACAGAAAAACATTTGCGATTATGAAAAACCTTTGAAGGTAGTAGATATTGCAACTAATGTTGTTGAATCTCAAATTGCAAGTGCATGTTCCTATGTTGATAATTGGAATGAAGAATCAGAAGCAGAACCTCATTCTTTACAAGTATCAAATTCTAAAACATCTATACAATATATCCCTGTGTATCTAGGTTACGCATTAAAAGGTGACTCTGAATATAATTTAGAAGAAGAATTTGATAAATCGATTATAGGTAAAATTTTGGTGTTAGGCAAATCTATTACCGAAAAAATTAAATATATTAATGAAATAAACTCAGAAGGAAATGTATTCAAACCGACTAATGCATCATTTACGGCAATTTCCTGTATTTCAACAGCGTTTTCTGTTAATAAAGATACATTCGCAAATGTGGTTGACAGTTTGTATATGCTAATCTATGAAGGTAGTGGTTCCGCGAGCCGAATTCTTAAAATTTTAAAAGATGAAGAATGCGAAACCTTATGGAACATTAAGCATTTGCGAACTGATTTTAGACACGACTATGAGCACGGAAAGGAAAAGGATATACGCAATAAAAAGAAATTAATCGCAGATGCATATCAAAAAACTTGTGGTATGAAGAAACCAATAAGACAAAAAGAGTGGGTTTCTGCTCATCATAATTTATTTATGGCCGTTGATGAATTTTTGGATTTAATTATTGATAGATATAATGAAAAAGAGGTGGTGATACAATGACAGGTGTAATTTATGCGCGATATTCAAGTGAAAATCAGCGTGAAGAGTCTATTGAAGGACAGTTGCGTGAATGTAAGGAATTTGCACAGAAAAATGACATTCAAATTGTTGGTTCTTATATTGACCGTGCATTATCTGCAAAGACCGATAATCGCCCCGACTTTCAGCGTATGATTAAGGATAGTGCAAACGGTCTGTTCGATACTGTCATTGTATGGAAACTTGACCGCTTTGCTCGTAACCGTTATGACTCGGCACACTATAAAGCAATGCTGCGTAAAAACGGAGTTAAGGTAATATCGGCAACCGAAGTTATTTCCAATACAGCCGAAGGTATCTTGCTTGAATCATTACTCGAAGGCATGGCTGAATATTACTCCGCCGACCTTGCAGAGAAGGTTATTAGAGGTCTTACCGAAAACGCACTCAAATGTAAATATAACGGTGGTACGCTTCCTATTGGTTATACTATTGACTCTGAGCAGTTCTTTCAAGTTGACCCGCTGACTGCACCTGCAGTATTGCAAGCCTTTAAGTCCTATGCCGAAGGTGCAAGTATGCAGGAAGTAACCGACCAACTAAATATCAAAGGTATTCGTACCAAGCGTGGCGGTAAAATCAGCATAAACAGCGTAACACGTATGTTACACAACCGCAAATATATCGGTGAATACAAATACCGCGATATTGTTCAGCCGGGCGGTATTCCCGCCATTGTTCCACAAGACTTGTTTGACCGAGTTCAAGAGCGTATGGTTGTAAATAAAAAAGCTCCGGCTAAACATAAAGCCGAAGACGAATATTTGCTTACCACTAAACTTTTCTGCGGAAAGTGTCAATGTCTTATGGTTGGCGAAAGCGGTACAAGCCACATGAAGAAAAAGGTGCACCGCTATTATAAATGCGTAAGCGTTAAAAATCATAAAGGCTGCGATAAGAAAACCGTCAGAAAAGAATGGATTGAAGATGCAACTATCGCATTCATTCGCAAAATCGTATTTGATGATGATTTGGTGACTATGCTCTGTGAGACAGCAACCAAGGTGCAAAACCAAGCAAACACCACATTGCCGTTACTGAAAAAGCAATACGGTGATACTCTCAAAAGCATAGAGAATCTTCTTAATGCTATTCAACAAGGAATTCTGACTCCGTCCACAAAACAGCGCATGAAAGACTTAGAACGACAGAAAACGGAACTGTCTATCCAAATAATAAAAGAGGAAATGACAAAACCGATAATTTCTGCCGAGGATATTGAAGCCTATTTTAACAGACTCCGCAAGTTGAATTTCAAAAAGGTTGAACACCGCAGAAGATTAATTGATACCTTTATAAATAAAATCGTTCTTTGGGATGACGGAAGAATTTATTTTGGCTGTAATTACAAAGATTGCTCACGGGAAATGACCTTTGCTGAGCTCCACGAAGCAGGCATTTTAGGTTCGGATATCAGTGCACTCGGTGCACCAGCAAAAAGACCTATTTATTAATAAATAGGTCTTTTTGCTGCTTAATTTTCAAAAACCAAATCCATAATGAATGTAATCTATATAAATTCATCAGGAAATCTTTTTTGTATTTTATCATAAAATTTAAATAACTGCTCAATGTTAAACCTTTTAGACTTATCACCATTAATATCATTTTCAATAGATTTACTTGTCGTGCAACAAAAATCTTGGGCAATAATTCCATTTCCTTTTTGATACATACCATATTCTTTTGTAATTGTCTCTTCTCTCCACCCATTTGGAGTTATATAAAAAAATTTATCTGTATCTCTATCTCCATTACCACCCCAAATACTTTGAGAATCTAGTTCAATTGAAAACACATAGATTTTATCTTTTCCCTTTTCGCATAATTCTTCAAAGTGATTCATACACACTTTACATAATTTTTCTAATTCATAGGCAAATTTCATGAAAACACTCCTTTATTTTTATAATTCGGTTTTAAATCTGTGATAAGCATAATGCCGATTAAATTCTGTATATTGACTAAAACACTTACACTCTGACGGGCAACTTCTAACCCTAACAGGAACATTCCATCCAGTTGAATATAAAGCGTTTTCAATTTCGTATTTTGCTTTTTCGAGTAAATCTCTATGCACTTCACCCGGATTTTCAATTACGATTTCTTCTAAATAATCGAACGGTAACGGAACACTAATATCTCTTATAGTAATATGTTTGTTAAAATCACCTTTATTAAACAAAATAAGCATTTCAATATGATTTACGAAATACTTTTCGTTATCGGTTATACCGTCTCTCCAATAAATAGGATTATCTTTTGTAATACCAATATCAAATTGGGTTAGAGAATCTAAAACATCGATAGAATATACAAACATAACTGGACCGTAATCGTTTGGTTGTTTTGCTCTGGCATGAATATCTACCGAATCAAAAAATATATCGTTGTATACATTGAACTTCTTGTCAATTTCGTCAGAACCTTGAGGAGTTTGAGGCATACCGTAATAATCAGCAGTTTGACGTGATAATAATCCGCCTTTTTTAATAAACGAAAGAGCAGTTACCACAGTATTTGCATGATATAAATAAGTAACATCCGCATTTAGTAAAGATCTTTTTGCTTGTAACGCTTCCATTTTTTCACTTCCTAACAAATAATATTATAACTTGTAAATATGTTAAATTATGGTATAATTTAAAAAGTAATAAAAATTGTACCCTACTTTTCTTTTTCAGTTGTTGTATATACGGTGGGGTTTTAAGGGGAATTTAAAAATGCTGGCTCTGTATTTAGCCTATTTAGATGATGAAAATGATAAACAATTATTTGAAGATATTTATTATTCTTATAGAAAACAAATGCTATTAATGGCCGAAAGTATTTTAAAGAATATGAACGATTCCGAAGATGCTGTGAGTACAGTTTTTCTTCGTATTGCTCAAAAAAATTGGGATGTTGTGAGCAATATAAAATCTGATACCGATTTAAGAAACTATTTGCTTAAAGCAACTAAAAACACCGCTTTAAATATGATAAAGTCAAAAAAGAAAGATAATGTCTCCCTCGATACCATAGTGGAATATGATATTTCAGGAATTGAAAATATTTCAGACGATAGTTTTCTTGAAACACTATGCAATAAAATTGAGTATGATAAAATTGTTGAAGCAATTAAATCTTTGAATGACAAATATCGAGATGTCTTATACTATCACTTAGTCCTTGACCTAACTGTTTCTGAAACAGCAAAATTGCTTAATCAATCTATACCAACAACTAAAAAGCAATTGGTTCGCGGCAAAAAAACACTTTTAAAAATCCTTGAAATAAATGGAGATAATGAAAATGCCGATAAGCAAATCCGAATTAAAAAAAGCTTTTAGAGAAGTGGTTTCTTTGGAATTTTCTCATATACCTTGTGACGAAAAAAGCATAGCTTACACTTTTTCAGAGAATTTTAATAAAAAAATGGAAAAGCTTATTAAAGTGCAAAGAAAAGCCTATTGGAATTTTATAAACACAGCCTCCAAGCGAGTCGCAATAGCGCTTGTTGTAATATTCGCTATGTTTACAACTGCTTTTAGCGTTAAAGCTATTCGGGAACCAATTATTAAGTTTATAACTGAGGTTTATGAAACCTTTGCAAGCTATTATTTTGATGGGGATGTTTCAAAAGAAATTTTAAAAGTATATTCAATTAAAAAACTTCCTGAAGGCTTTGAGCAAACAAGTAAAATTATAAGTGAGAGTTCTATTATAACCGTTTATGAAGACCAACACGAAAACATTATAGACTTCACTCAATTGGTTACAAATAATACTAAACATACCTTAGATATTGAAAGAGACGCCGTTCATACTGAGGAAATAAACGGCAATATAATTTATATTTATGAAGCAAATGATACAAAACAAGCTATGTGGATAAAAGACGAATATAGCTTTGAACTTACTTGTTATGGAAATATCACTATGGATACTATTAAAGAAATAATTAAATCAATAGAATAAAGGCCATATGGGGCATTTAAAAACACCCCATATTTTCATTAATAAGAATCTTGTGCTTGATATTCAATTACATCAGCTGAACCGCCCGAACCGTATATTTTATAAACAACAGTTACTCGGTATGTACCAGAAGACGGCAACTGACCTGTTCTTGTAGCTGAATATCTGTAATCATACACAGTATCTACCCATTGGTCGTCAGGTTGTCCTATATCTACACGGCTCCAGAACAAACCCAAGGTTTTCTTTTCAATGTATGTTGTTATAACAGCTTTTGTTGTTATAGAAGAATATCCCGCATATTTATAAGTAATAGTCATTTTACCGCTACTGTTAATATTCATGGTCGTAGTAGTAGAAGCTGTGTTATTATAACAAGGCATAACCTCATCAGGTGTAGCTGCTGATGCAGAATATACAGGAATCATTGCCATACATAAAACTAAAACAACAGATAGAATTCTTTTTATAAACTTATTCATTTTTTCAACTCCTTTCATTATATACTTAGAAAGAATTGGTTTCTACAATTCCTCTAAATATATAACAACGATAATATATAAATAGAGGACAAGTTTTTTAAAAAAATTTTAACCCTGATACAGATATCCGTATCAGGGTTAAAACAATTTAAATTCGCCGTTAGTGTATTTAAAGCCTAATATTTATTAATTCGTTATATCAAATACGATATGCACGTTTTAAATCATTAGAAATATGATCAAGATCAGGATAAATAAAACTTTCTGTTATTCCAAATATCTCTAAATTATATAATAAACGACCTCTTTCCTTAGACGGTATAATGATTTTATATAAAGTATCCGAATCACATATACTTGTCAATCTTTTTTGAGAATTGTGAATTGTAAAATTGGCTTGCTGAGAATACATTCTAAGGTTATTTTCTGTTGAATGGCAAGCGAGAATTTTATCCTCTAATTCTATAACTTGCCCACGCTCTTTAAATGCTGGCAAAAGCATATTTTGAGCCGTGACTGCATCTACAGGATAAATGCAGTCACCAAATCCCTCCGCTTTATTTAGTAAACCGGGAGCTAATACCCACACACACGCATCGGCTTGTGGATATTTCTTATATTCTTCTACTGCAAAAAAAGTTGCAACTAAAGGAGAACTACTCCAATCTAATAATCTAGTAGGTAATCCAAAATGTTGCATAATTGACATCCAAGCAGAGTAATTTTTCTTGTCTGGAGCATACTTCATAACTTGTTTAGCTTTTATGTAAAAATCATTTGTAATAAACCTTTCTGAAGCCATCCTATCGGAAGACCTCTGAATAGATGGAATTAAATCCCATTCCTTATTGGCAACACCACGAAACCATAATCTTTGACCATGCTTTAAGCTTAACTCCGTAATAAAATTCAATAATTCGTCAATTGTGTTTATTGTTTCTATTCTCATAATATTACCTTTCTGTTTTTTTATTGTAAGGACAGGGGGAGGTTGGCAGAAAAGCCTCCAAATTAGTTAAAACATAAAACCATCCCCTGACTTTGCTATATATGTATTAAATTAGGTTTTTTTAAATCATCTTTTCTGCTTGCAGCAGATGTATCAGCTGCCGTTATAGTTCGTCCTAAAATTTTTGATACTTTTTCTGCAAACTCCGTAACAGACATAGTATACGATTCCGTATAATAATAATATCCACTACTAAAATCATGATAATACCAAGCTATATACATTTTCACTCATCCTTTTCATTTTAACGATTTCTATTTTTCTCTAAATATATAACAATCCCAACAAAAAAACAGGAGACATGTTATTTATAAAAAAAGCCGTTACAAAATGTAACGACTTTAAATATTTTTTAAAATGAAACAAAATTTTTTATAATCTAAAATTTCCTAACAACATTAAAACTTACCCCTGTTAGTCTGGAAATCTGTCTTATAGACAACCCCTGATTACGTAAAACTTTTAAGTACTTATCTCTTTTATCGATGGATAAATTTTGAAAATTGGTGATAGTTCTACATTTAGAAATTTTACGAATAATTTCCTTAGCTTCATCATCAGTCAATCTAAAATTATCATCTTCGATTTCCAAGCAAACATCATCGTTGTTTTCTAAATGAAAATCAATAAATTGTTCCTTATTGATAATACCAAAACAAAAATCCGTATCTACCATTACAGTGGTCTTAACATATTCATTATAGCTACTAAATTTATATCCGTCAATTGCCTTTGAAAGTCCCGCTTTAATCGGATTTTGATGTATATATCGCAAAACTGTTAAAAAATAAATCTCATCTTCAACAGGCTCACTCTTAAAGCGGTCTTGGAATAAATGTCCATTTCGTTTATATTTCCAATTATACCAATAAACATAGCTACTTGCTATACGCTTAACTATTAAATCTATATCCTCTTTTTCAACCTTTAAAAGCAAATGAATATGGTTAGACATAAGGCAATAAGCGAATATTTTATACCCGCTTATTGCCTTATAATTTTTCAGTGTTTCTAAAAACTTTAAACTGTCTTCATCGTCTTCAAAAATCACTTGTCTATTGATTCCGCGAAGCATTATATGGTATATACCGCTTTCGCTCTTTCTTCTCGCTTGTCTTGGCATAATAATCACCCAAAATTATTATAAACCAAACACCGTGCTATGTCAACACAATAGAACCGTCCCCTTGTGTTATATTTCCAATTATA
>JAFYKZ010000005.1 GCA_017537365.1 Clostridia bacterium | reverse complement strand
TTGTTATTGCAGGTTGCAGAGATTATAATAATTATAGCGAAGCGAAAGAATTTATTGATATATGTTTATCTAATGTTCGAAAAGAAAATAATATTGTTATTGTTTCAGGTGGTGCAAAAGGAGCAGACGCGATTGGAGAGCGGTATGCAAAAGAAAATGGTTTCGCAGTTGAAAAATACCTTGCCGATTGGGAAAAATACGGCAAAAGCGCAGGACCTATTAGAAATAAGCAAATGGCAGAAGTCAGCGATTATGTAATTTGCTTTTGGGACGAAAAAAGCAAAGGTACAAAATCAATGATAGATTTTGCCGAAAAATTAAACAAACCTGTTAAAATTAAACTAATATAAACAAGAAATAACCCCAAAAAATTAAAACGCACACATAAAAACGGCAGTTCGTTTGAACTGCCGTTTTGTTTTCATATTTCATTCTTAAAACCCTTTATTCAAAGGCTTTTACCACTCTTTTGAGTTCTTCTGTAATCTTTATCTTCTGTGGACAAACACTCTCGCATTTTTTGCAGGAAATGCAAGCGGAGGCCAAGCCAAATCCCTCTTTTGTTGCATCATTATAACGCCATTTCGCGCCACTTAAATTATTAAATTTATCGAAATAATTTATCGCATCAAAAATTTTGTTAATCTGAATGTTTTTGGGGCAATCTTTAATGCAATATTTACAGCTCGTGCAAGGCACTTGCGGTATGGTTTCGAGAATATTTCTAACCTTATGAACAGTTTCAAGCTCGCTATCACTTAAAGGCTCAAAATCGCGCATAAAGGAAATATTATCCTCCATTTGCTCCATATTAGACATACCCGACAAAACGGTTAAAACACCGTCTAGCGAAGCGGCAAAGCGAAGTGCCCAAGAAGCTATTGACATATCAGGGCTTGCCTCCTTGCAAAGCTTAGCAGCACTGTCAGGAAGGGTTGCCAAAGAGCCTCCGCGAACAGGTTCCATAATAATTATAGGTTTTTTATGTTTTCTTGCAACCTCATAACATTTGCGAGATTCAACATTAGGATTTTCCCAATCAAAATAGTTTATTTGCAGTTGAACAAACTCTGCCTCAGGATGCTTATGCAAAAGCTCATCAAGAGCCTTTGCATTATCGTGGAACGAGAAACCGTAATGCTTGATAAGTCCCTTTTCTTTAAGCTCTTTAACAAAATCCCACATACCGTATTCATCATAAATTTCTGAACGCTCGCCGCCCAAATTATGCAAAAGATAATAATCAAAATAGCCGGCACCTGTTCTTTCAAGTGAGGTGTAAAATCTTTGCTTTACCTCGTCAACCGAGCACTTTCTGTCCCACAGCGGCAACTTGGTTGCAAGCTGAAAACTCTCTCTTGGATAGCGTTTAACAAGACATTCTCTTGCCGCTTCCTCAGATTTTCCGTTATCGTAAACATAAGCGGTATCAAAATATGTAAAACCGTTTTCAATAAAAGCGTCCACCATTTTATTGGTATGTGCAAGGTCAATTTCACCGTCTTTTTTAGGAAGACGCATAAGGCCAAAACCCAGCTTTTTAATTTCGGGCATAAAAATTCCCCTTTTTTTATAATATAGAGTCGGTCGATAAGCCGAGTTCTGTCTTGGACGGTTATCTATCTCGACGCTAGATTGCTCTAAACGCTCAAGCCGCTTTTCGTGGCACATCGGGCAAATGTATAGCCACAGTCAGCGTTGCTCCGAATAGGGTTTACAGTATCGCGATGTTCCCATGCGATAGGTGAGCTCTTACCTCGCCTTTCCACCCTTACCCGAAAAAATCGGGCGGTATATCTCTGTTGCACTTTCCCTAAGGTTACCCTCGGCGGCCGTTAGCCGCTATTCTGCCCTATGGGGCTCGGACTTTCCTCAGATATTTCTATCCGCAACCGCCTGACCGACTCTTAATACATTTTATCATATTCCTCTTTCGGTGTCAAAACAAAATTAAGAGAATAAAATATAATAAAATATTGAAATTTGGGTGATTATATGAACGAAATAAACTTTTTTGCGGCGGCAAACTCTTTCGAGGGCTTTTATTCTGAATTCAAAGACATATATAAAACCGACGGTTACAAGCTATACATTATAAAAGGCGGCGCCGGTACAGGAAAATCATCTTTTATGAAAAAGATAAAAGCATTAGCTCAAGAAAAAAATATACCTTTTGTTCTTTTTCCTTGCAGTAGCGACCCCGATTCACTCGATGGCATAGCACTTCCAACAATAAAACTTGCCTTTACAGACGGCACCGCACCTCACATTTTAGACCCCGAATACCCTGCAGTTAAAGAAGAAATTTTAAATTTTGGCGAGTTTTGGGATAGCGGAAAATTAGAAGAAAAAGCAGATAAAATTATATCGGTTACAAATCAAAATAAAGCCTTGCATAAAAAGGCTTCCGCTTATTTGAAATCCTTATACCCTATCGCCTTAAACAGTTTAAATATTGCAAAGTCTGGTATTAAATATGATAAATTAAACCGATATACCGAGCTTCTTATAAAGAAAAATATTCCTAAAAATTCAGGTGCAGGAAAAGAAACTATAAGATTTTTAAGCGGTGTAACTCCTGTCGGTGTTGTATCATATCCGCAAACACCTCTGAGCCTTTGCAAAAAAAGAATTATCATAAAAGACCGCTATGGTTTGGTTTCAGATTTTATAATGAAAAAAGTGCGCGAAAAGGGGTTAAATTCGGGATATAATATAATCACTGTTAAAAATCCGTTTATGCCATCTGCCCTTATAGACCATATAATAATACCCGAACTCAGCTTATGCTTTTTGAGAGAATATGAATATATAAATTTCGATTGTCCCGACCGCCGAATTCATGCCGAAAGGTTTATGGAAAAATCCTCTCTCAAAGAAAATAAAAACACACTTAAATTCAATCTGAAACTTCAAAAAGAGCTTATAAATACCGCAGTTGACACTTTAAAAAAAGCAAAATCCGTTCACGATACACTTGAAAGCTTTTATATAAAAGCAATGGATTTTAAAGCTCTTGATACCTATTCCAAACAATTTCTAAAAAAACTTGACATAAAGGAAAATTCGTTGTAAAATTATTTTGTTAAAGCTTTGATGAGGACAGTAGCTTTTTTAAAAACATTTTCAGGGAGAATCGGTCGTAGACTGCAAGCCGATTTATTTGTTCAAAAAAGTGAGACCACCTCTGAGTGCCGAGGGTAGCAACTCGCGCCGTATCGCCTGCGTTAAAGGCTTCGAGTGTTCGCAAAATGCGAAAAAACGGGTGGACCCGCGGAGATTTTTATGCTTCGTCCCGAAAGATTATTCTTTCAGGGCGAAGTTTTTTATTTTTGGAGGTAAATTTTATGATTAAGGTAACTTTGAAAGGCGATGTTATAAAGGAATTCGAAGCCGGTATAACCGCTTATGAAGTGGCAAAAGAAATTAGTATGGGCTTAGCAAAAGCCGCTTGTGCCGCTCGTATCAACGGCGAAAATGCAGACCTTCGCACCCCCTTAACCGAGGACTGTGCATTAGAAATTTTAACCTTTGATGATGATTACGGTAAGTGGACCTTCCGCCATACCGCTTCTCATATTTTGGCTCAGGCAGTAAAACGTCTTTTCCCTGCCGCAAAGCTTGCAATCGGACCTGCGGTTGATGATGGTTTTTATTACGATTTTGATGTTGAAACCAACTTCACCCCTGAGGATTTAGAAAAAATTGAAGCCGAAATGAAGAAAATCGTTAAAGAGGATTTAAAGCTCGAAAGATTTTCTATGCCAAAAGCCGAGGCTGTTAAATATTTTGATGATTTGGACGAGCCTTATAAAGTAGAGCTCGCCGAGGGTATTGCTGACGGTGAGGAGATTAGCTTCTACCGCCAAGGCGATTTTACCGACCTTTGCGCAGGCGCGCATCTTATGAGCACCGCTCAGGTTAAAGCCTTTAAATTAACCTCTGCAACAGGCGCTTATTGGAGAGGCGATTCCTCTAAGAAAATGCTCTGCCGTGTATACGGAACTGCTTTCCCGAAGCAAAGCGAGCTCGAAGCTCATTTAACAATGCTTGAAGAGGCTAAAAAGCGCGACCATAACAAGCTCGGTAGAGAATTAGAATTATTTACAACGGTTGATGTTATCGGTCAGGGTCTTCCGATTATGCTTCCTAAGGGAGCTAAAATTATTCAAACCCTCCAACGTTTCGTTGAGGACGAGGAATATAAACGCGGTTGGCAGTTAACCAAAACACCTTATATGGCAAAGCGCGAGCTTTATAAATTATCTGGCCACTGGGACCATTATTTAGACGGTATGTTTGTATTAGGCGACCCTGCCGACGAAACAAAGGAATGCTTTGCGCTTCGTCCTATGACCTGCCCGTTCCAATACCAAGCATATCTAAACCGCGCACGTTCATACAGGGATTTACCCCTTCGCTATAACGAAACCTCAACCCTTTTCAGAAACGAAGAATCGGGCGAAATGCATGGACTTATCCGCGTTCGTCAGTTCACCATTTCTGAGGGACATTTAATGTGCACCCCCGAGCAGTTAGAGGATGAATTCAAGTCCTGCTTAGAGCTTGCAATTTATATGCTTAAAACCTTAGGTCTTTATGAAGATGTTTCTTACCGTTTCTCTCAGTGGGACCCTGCTGACACCGAGAAATATATCGGAACTCCTGAACAGTGGGATGAAGCTCAGGGTATGATGACCAAAATTTTAGACCACCTCGAAATTCCTTATAAGGTTGGTATCGGCGAAGCCGCTTTCTACGGACCTAAGCTTGATATTCAAATTAAAAATGTTTACGGTAAAGAGGATACTCTTATCACCATTCAAATCGACCAGATGCTAGCCGAAAAATTCGGTATGGAATATGTTGATAAGGATGGCCAAAAGAAAAATCCTTATATTATTCACAGAACCTCTATCGGTTGCTATGAAAGAACCTTAGCGCTTCTTATTGAAAAATATGCAGGTGCTTTCCCGATGTGGTTAGCTCCCGTTCAGGTTAAAATCCTTCCTATTGCCGACCGTCATTTAGATTATGCTTATGACCTTAAACGCAAGTTAGAGGCAAAGGGTATCAGAGTAGAGCTTGATGACCGCAACGAGAAAATCGGTTATAAAATCCGCGAAGCCAGACTTCAAAAGCTTCCTTATATGCTCATTATCGGCGATAATGAGGTTGAAAAGGGCGAGGTTTCGGTTCGCAAACGCGGTGAAGACGGCGACCTTGGTGCTATGCCGACCGATAGCTTTATCGAAAGAGCAATTTCGGAAATAGAGAATAAGGTGATTTAAGTTATCTAATATAATTAATATCAAAAACGGTATGCATAAAATCTTATGCATACCGTTTTTTGTTATCTTTAAATTATTAAACCAATAGATACAAAAGCAATACACTGGACAGATTAAAGCACAACCGTCCTATCAGCACAGTTACTTTAAATGACCTTTGCACTATTCTGCATTGCAAAGTTGAGGATATACTTATATTCATTGAAGATTAGTAATTTTTTTAACATTAAATAAATTTTCAGCGCCATCACCATAATAAGTGAAATTGCTACCCGCTTGCAATCGGGTCAAGGGCAAAGCCCTTGTCGTTTGGGGGTAAGGCGACAAAGATGCAAAAATAAAATAAATCTAAACCTGCCGACAAATTGAAAACGAAGTTTTCATTCTTTGTCGGCTTTTTAATTAAAATTAAACCTTGTCGCCTAGGGGGAAATCGAAATTCCCCCTCAGGCGAATCTTTCCGCCCTTTCTTTTCGCCCACATAAGAAAGGGCGTGCCCGTCGCGGCATGAGCGACAAATTAATCTTATTAAATCGTATTCACAAACAACCTAAACATCTAACTATATCTATATTATATAATTATCATATTATTATATGGTTGACTTTTTCGCTTTAAAAGAGTAAAATGTTATAGAATGAAATTATTGTATGAGGTTATTTTATGACTATTGTTCATCTTCTTGAAAGAAATGCCGAGGAATTTGCTCAGGATACCGCGTTGGTTGAAATAAATCCCGACCAACCCGAAACCAGACATATTACCTGGAACGAGTTTGAGCTTGTTGAAGCATCCGCTCGCAGACATTATAGACGCGAGATTACCTGGGAGGTTTTCAACGAAAAAGCAAACCGATGCGCTAATATGCTTAAACAATGCGGAATAAAAAAAGGCAACAAGGTTGCTATTTTGCTTATGAACTGCATTGATTGGCTGCCGATTTATTTCGGTATTTTAAAGGTTGGAGCTTTGGCAGTTCCGTTAAATTTCAGATATTCTTCTGATGAAATTGATTACTGCGTAGGTCTTGCCGAGGCAGATATGATGATATTCGGTCCTGAATTTGTAGGAAGAGTTGAAGCAATTGCCAGCAAGCTTTCTAAAAGGCTTTCTCTTGTATATTTAGGCGCGGCTTGTCCCGTTTTCGCCGAGGATTATAATGATTTAATCTCCGAATGTTCAGGAAGTTTTCCAAAATGCGAATTAAATGAAACTGACGATGCTGCAATTTATTTTTCCTCGGGAACAACAGGTTTCCCAAAAGCTATTTTGCATAACCACGAAAGCTTGATTCATTCGAGTATAGTTGAGCAAAAGCATCATGGTCAAACCAAGGATGATTGCTTCTTATGTATTCCTCCCCTTTATCATACAGGCGCTAAGATGCACTGGTTCGGCAGCCTTATTTCAGGC
This sequence comes from Clostridia bacterium, assembly GCA_017537365.1. Lineage (GTDB taxonomy): Bacteria > Bacillota > Clostridia > Oscillospirales > Acutalibacteraceae > UBA737. The sequence continues at coordinate 57,831 of JAFYKZ010000005.1, read as the reverse complement.
TCAAAGGCGGTTATTTTAAAGGGCACTCAGGCTAAAAATATCTTAGAAGCCGCAAGCAGTGAAAAATGCTCTATTGTTTGGCTTTTAGTTCCTTGGGCTCAGGATATTTTAAACGCGCTTGACCGCGGCGAACTTAACATAAAAGATTTCGACCTTTCAAATTGGAGACTTATGCATATCGGCGCTCAGCCTGTTCCTCAAAGTCTCATTTGCAGATGGCTCGAATATTTCCCAAACCACCAGTATGACACAAATTACGGTTTATCCGAATCCATAGGACCTGGTGCTGTTCATTTAGGTATTGAAAATACCCATAAAGTTGGCGCTATCGGTGTCGCAGGCTATGGCTGGGAGGTTAAAATCGTTGATACTGAGGGTAACGAGGTAGAAAAAGGCTCGGTTGGTGAGCTTTGCTTAAAGGGTCCTGGTGTTATGACCTGCTATTATCGTGATGAAAAAGCAACTGCCGACACTTTGAAAAACGGTTGGTTATATACAGGCGATATGGCTATGACCGATGAGGACGGTTTTATCTACCTTGTTGACCGAAAGAAAGATGTTATTATAACAGGTGGCGAAAACCTATACCCTGTTCAGATAGAAAATTTCTTAGCATCTAATTCTAAAATAAAAGATGTTGCAGTTATCGGTCTTCCCGATACCCGTTTGGGTGAAATTGCCGCCGCAATAATCGAGCTTAAACCCGATGTTTCTTGCGATGAGGCCGAAATCAATGAATTTTGCGCTGCTTTGCCTCGCTATAAAAGACCTCGTAAAATCATTTTTGCCGATGTTCCAAGAAACCCAACAGGAAAGATAGAAAAACCAAAACTCAGAAAAATTTATGGAGCTGAGGGCTTGGTTGATTCTCAAAATAAATCTTAGTTCTAATATATAGGAGAATAAAAATGAAAAAACTTATGATTGGTAATGAAGCAGTTGCCGCAGGTCTTCATGACGGCGGTTTGGGTGTTGTTTCAAGCTACCCGGGTACTCCTTCAACCGAAATTACTGAATTTTTATCAAAATATGATGATATACATAGTGAATGGGCACCCAACGAAAAGGTTGCTTGCGAAGTAGCTTTCGGTGCAAGCCTTGCAGGTGCTCGCTCGGCTTGTGCTATGAAGCATGTTGGTCTTAATGTTGCGGCAGACCCGCTTTTCACCTTGTCTTACACAGGTGTTAACGGCGGTATGGTAATCTGCGTTGCGGATGACCCTGCAATGCATTCATCTCAAAACGAGCAGGATTCCCGCCATTATGCAATAGCCTCAAAGGTTCCAATGCTTGAACCTGCTGATTCTATGGAAGCTTATACCTTTGCAAAAACCGCTTTCGAGTTGTCTGAAAAATATGATACTCCTGTAATCTTGCGTATGTGCACCCGTATTGCTCATAGCCAGTCTATTGTTGAAACAGGCGAAAAAACTGAGGCGGTTTTAAAGGATTATGAGAAAAACCCCGCTAAATATATTATGATGCCGGGTAATGCTATTAAGCGCCACCCATTTGTTGAAGAGCGCACCCTGGCTTTGCAGGAGCTTGCAGAAAACTGCATTTATAATACTGTTGAATATAATTCAGATGAAATCGGTATTATAACCTCAGGTTGTTCTTACCTTTATGTTAAAGAGGTTTTGGGTGATAAGGCTAGTATCCTAAAAATCGGTATGCCTAATCCCCTCCCTGTTAAAACCATAAAGGATTTTGCAAGCAAGGTTAAAAAGCTTTATGTTATTGAAGAACTAGACCCGATTATTGAAACCCATGTTAAATCCTTGGGTATCGAGGTTATCGGCAAGGATAAATTCTCTATCTTAGGCGAATTTTCCCAAAGAACCATTGCCGAAGCTTTGGGTCTTGAAGTTCAAAACGGCATTAAGGCAGACGCGGTTATTCCAAACCGCCCTCCAATGATGTGCGCAGGTTGTCCGCATAGAGGCATGTTCTATACCTTGGCTAAAAATAAAATCACTGTTCACGGTGATATCGGTTGTTACACTTTGGGTGCTGTTCCTCCACTTAGCGCACTTGATTCAACTCTTTGTATGGGCGCATCTGTTTCAGGACTTCACGGATTTAATGCCGCAAGAGGAACTGATGCTGAGAAAAAATCAGTTGCGGTTATTGGCGACTCAACCTTTATACATTCAGGTATGACCGGTCTTGTTAACGTTGCTTATAACGCAACAAACTCAACCGTTATTATTCTTGATAACTCAATTACCGGTATGACAGGTCATCAGCAAAACCCAACAACAGGATATAATATCAAGGGCGACCCTGCCGCAAAGGTTAATCTTGAAGACTTGTGCAAGGCTCTCGGTATAGGCCGCGTAAGAGTTGTTGACCCTTACGATTTAAAGGCTTGCGAAACCGCTGTTAAAGAGGAGCTTGCCGCTGAGGAGCCTTCGGTTATCATTTCTCGCAGACCTTGTGTTTTGCTTAAATCGGTTAAGCTTGAAGCTCCCTTAAAGGTTGATAACGATAAATGTAAATCCTGCAAGCGTTGTATGGGACTCGGTTGCCCTGCAATCAGTCTTAAAGACGGTAAGGCTAAAATTGATACCACTCTTTGCGTTGGTTGCGGTGTTTGTAAGCAACTTTGCGCATTCGATGCTATTATTTAAGGAGGACTAGACTCATGAAAACAACAAGTGTTATGATAGTTGGCGTTGGCGGTCAGGGAAGTCTTTTAGCCTCCAAACTTTTAGGCAGACTTCTTATGGATGAAGGCCACGATGTTAAAGTTAGCGAGGTTCACGGTATGAGCCAGAGAGGCGGCTCGGTTGTAACCTATGTTCGTTTCGGCGAAAAGGTTTATTCGCCAATCATCGCTGAGGGCGAAGCTGATATAATCATTTCTTTTGAAAAATTAGAGGCTGCGAGATATGCTTCTTACCTCAAAAAAGACGGTTTAATCGTTGTTAATACTCAGCAAATCGACCCTATGCCAGTTATTATCGGCAATGCCGAATACCCTGAAAATGTTTTAGATGAACTTAAAGATAAAGGTCTTAATATCTGGGCTCTTGATGCATTAGCATTGGCAGAGCAAGCTGGCTCTTCAAAGGCTGTTAATATCGTGCTTATGGGTAAAGCCGCTAAGCAGTTTGATATTCCTTATGAGCGCTGGATTAAAGCCATTGAAAATACCGTTGCTCCAAAATTTGTTGAAATGAATAAAAAGGCTTTTGATTTAGGTTATAACAATTAAATATAAATCCACCGAGTTTAAACTAAACTCGGTGGATTTTTTATCCGCAAAATCTTGTGAATATTTTTTTATTACAAATATCGGGCGAATATTCCCATTCTAAAATATTTCCCTCATTCATAAAATATTTAATTTCAGGTGAATAAGAGTTATCAAAACTGTCAATAATAATAAGTTTTATCTTCATTTTTTCTCTTATAATACTCTTAATGTAAACACTCGCTTGCTTGCCCACCTTTATATCGGCTCTCGGCTCTGCAAGACCTGCAAGATTAGGCGCAATTTCAACGAAAATTCCGTAATCTTCAATACTTCGAACAACACCTGTAACCGTCTGCCCTGCTGAAAACATCTCGGCATTTTCATCCCAAGTGCCTAAAAGTTCTTTATGAGATAAGGTTATTTTGCCGTCAGGCGCTATATTTTTAACCACCGCTTTTATATTTTCACCAACATAAAATCTGTCCGATGGATGAGAAATTCTTGAAACCGAAATTGCATCAATAGGAAGCAAGGCTATATTCCCGCAACCAATATCGCAAAAAGCTCCAAAGCTTTCTAAATGGGTGATTTTTGCATTTATAATATCCCCGATTTTAAGATTTGATAGCAAATAATCGCGGCATATCATTTGTGCCTCACTTCTGGATAATAAGGCGTAAGGTCTGCCGTTTTCATCAGCAGTAATCGAAGTTACCGTAAAGCATACAGTTTTGCCAACTCTGGAAATCAGAGCAATATCACGAGTATACCCCTCAGTTATACCGATAGCACCCTCACTTCTTGGAATTATTCCTTTCATACAACCGAGATTAACCACTAAATTATGCGACGCATCGCACATTATAACAGGTGCTTCAAGTACCGCCTTTGTGATTTTCGCCTCTGCTAAATCGGCAGAGGTATAATTGCCTCTTGAAGCATTTGATAAATATCCCTCTGGTTTGTAAATAATCATTAATATCACCTTTCTTTTTAGCTTTCACTTTCTTTAAGCAAACAAGAACAATCCAAATCTGATTATTTATGTTTCCTTATTCTTTCATCTTTTTAATTATATTCCTTAGGATGTGAAAAAATGCTAGAATTGTGTCTTATAAAAAAATTTTATTGAAAGGCGGTTTGTTTTACAGTATAATTACTTTGCAAAAGAGGTGAGGGTGTGTATAAAACTCTAAACGAGCATTATAAAGAAAAGTTTGGCTCTAAAATTTATAAGCTTTCTATTGATGCGGGATTTACCTGTCCTAACCGAGACGGAACCTGCGGCACAGGCGGTTGCATCTTTTGTTCAGACAACGGCTCAGGCGAATTTGCGATTTCGGGTTCTGATATAGAAGCTCAACTCGAAAAAGCCAAGCAAAAGGTTAAAGCTAAAATAAAAAGCGGAAAATACATTGCATATTTTCAGTCTTTCACCAATACTTATGCCGATGTTTCAACCCTTAAAGAACTTTTTTATGCCGCCATAAAGCCTGATTATATCGTAGGCCTCGCGATAGCTACAAGACCTGATTGCTTGCCCGAGGAAGTTATAAAACTTTTATCCGAAATAAATAAAATAAAGCCCGTAAGCATTGAGCTTGGGCTTCAAACAAGTAATGATAAAACCGCCGATTTTATTAATCGAGGCTATAAAACCGAGGTTTATTTTGATGCGGTTAAAAGGCTAAAACAAGAAAATTTAGAGGTTGTAACCCATATTATTATAGGTCTTCCAAATGAGACCGAAAGGGATATACTCAAAACCTGCGAAGATGCTGTAAACTGCGAAACAGACGGTGTTAAATTCCATCTTTTATATGTTACAAAAGGCACAAAGCTCGAAGAACTTTATAATAAAGGCAAATTCGAATGTTTAACCCTCGAAAAATACGCCGAAATTTTAAAAAAATGCATAAACCTATTGCCCGAAAAGATAGTTGTTCATAGAATAACGGGCGACGGCGCAAAACGCGATTTAATAGCACCTCTTTGGTCCGCCGATAAAAAACGGGTTTTAAATTATTTGAATAAATATTTGGAGAAATGATATGATTAAAATACTTTTTATCTGCCATGGAAATATTTGCCGAAGTCCTTTGGCGGAATTTATAATGAAAGATTTAGTTGAAAAAGAAGGACTTGAAAACGATTTTTATATCGCCTCTTGTTCCACATCAACCGAAGAAATCGGCAACCGCGTATATCCGCCTATCGCTAGAATACTAGACCGCTTGGGAATTGATTATTCTGAAAAATGTGCAACACAGGTTAAAAAATCGGATTATGAAAAATATGATTATTTAATTTGTATGGATTCAAACAATATAAGAAATTTATCGAGAATTATAGGTTCTGATACCGAAAACAAAGTTTATTTGCTTCTGGATTTCGCCGATGGCGGCTATGTTTCAGACCCTTGGTATTCAGGCGATTTTGAAACCTGCTTGAAGGATGTTTCGCGCGGTTGCGAAGCTCTTTTGAAAAATTTAAAGCAAAATCATAAAATTTAGCCCAATTTTTATATGATTTTCAAAAATTTTCAATTTTGCTATTGACAATAACGCTTTAAAGTGTTAAAGTATATATGCGAGATAAATACTTTTGCGCTTTAAACTATAAAAGAGGAGTTGAATTTATGCAACATTTATTATCTGCCGGTGTTACCAATTCGGCAACAGTTTGGATAACTATTCCAATGCTTATTTGCTTTTTTGCTTTAATGATAGGTGTTGGTTTTTATTGCAGAAAGCATGCCACTAATGTTGACGGTTTTGTTTTAGGCGGCCGCTCGGTTGGCCCTTGGCTTACCGCTTTTGCTTTTGGAACATCCTATTTCTCAGCAGTTATTTTTGTTGGTTATGCAGGTCAGTTCGGTTGGAACTTCGGTTTAGCATCAACCTGGATAGGTCTTGGAAATGCATTTATCGGTTCTCTCTTGGCTTGGATAGTTTTAGGCAGAAGAACCAGAGTTATGACTCAGCACTTAGGCTCAAAAACCATGCCCGATTTCTTCGAAAAGCGTTATAATTCCCCTGCTTTAAAAATTATTGCGTCGGTTATAGTGTTTATATTCCTTATCCCTTATACCGCCTCGCTATACAACGGTCTATCCTCGTTGTTTAATAATGTGTTCAAGATTGATTATTGGATTATCGTTCTTGTTATGGCGGTGCTGACAGGTATTTATGTTATTTTCGGCGGATATATGGCAACCGCCATTAACGATTTTATTCAAGGTATTATAATGCTTGTTGGAATTTCGGCGGTTGTTATTGCTGTTTTAGGTCAAAATGGTGGTTTAGTTGAAGCCGTTAAAACCTTAAACAAAACCGAGGGTGCTAAATTCACCAGTGCTTTCGGTCCTCAACCGATTTTCTTATTGGTTGTTGTTTTGCTTACATCATTAGGCACTTGGGGACTTCCTCAAATGGTTGGAAAATTCTATTCAATTAAAGATCAAAGTTCTATCAAAAAAGGTACTATTATTTCAACCGTTTTCGCGGTTATCGTTGCAGGTGGTTGCTATTTCTTGGGCGGTTTTGGAAAGCTTTATTTTGCGGATATAAAAGCGGCAGGATTTATAACTCAAAACGATACTGTTGTTTTATATGATAAGGTTATTCCAACAATGCTTTCGAACCTAGCCCCCATTATTGTGGCTCTTATTATTGTATTAGTTCTTTCGGCATCAATGTCTACCCTTTCTTCCTTGGTTTTAACCTCATCTTCAACCTTAACGCTTGATGTTGTTAAGCCTGCTATTGAGAAAAAGAAAAAGGTTAGCGACAAAAAGAGTATACTTATTTTAAGATTATTTATTGTTTTCTTTATTGCGGTTTCGGCTGTTATCGCAATTTTAAAGGATAGCATTTGGCAGGACTCGGTGTTTATCGCTCAAATGATGGGTGTTTCCTGGGGTGCTCTTGCGGGCTCTTTCTTAGCCCCGTTCTTATATGGATTATATTGGAAAAAGACCACTCGTGCCGCAGTAATTTCCAGTTTTATTTTCGGAACAGGAATAGAAATCATTCAACTTATTATAGGTGTTTGCACAATTAAACCTCAAAATGCAATTTTAGATTTTATATTTACAAATTCGCTCTATTCAGGTGTTTTCGCAATGCTCGGCGGTCTTATTATAGTGCCCATTGTAAGCCTTTTAACCGCAAAGAAAAAGATAGAAAACATCGAAGAAAAATTCAGTTGCTATAATAAATAATTTATACATAACATAATGAAATACCACACGCATAGCATGTTGTATTTCATTTTCGGATATATTCCTAACCCATACAGGTAACGTTTTTTGTTGACCTGTCAGCCATACATCTATTACTTGCACGGGTCAAGGGCGTAGTCCTTGTCGTTTAAGGGGGTTAGGGTAACAATGATGCCGCTATAAAAAATATAGAAACTTGCCGCCAAATTGAAAACATTGTTTTCACTCTTTGGCGGCGGTTTTATGTAAATAAATCTTTGTTACCTAAGGGGGAAATCGAAATTCCCCCTTAGGCGAATCTTTCCGCCCTTTCTTTTCGCCTACATAAGAAAGGGCGTGCCTGTCGCGGCATGAGCGACAATCTCTATTTCGATAAAATACTTCATCGGTTAACCTCTATTAAACCACGCGACTTTCGCGTGGTTTTCGTTATACAACAAAACCTCACTTCCAAAAGAAGTGAGGTTTATATTTTATTCTGTTCCGGAAACAACCGAGCTTGAATTATCTGAGCCTGTTACCACAGAGCTTGATTCCTCAGGTGTTGAACTTTCGGTAGACGAACTATCCGAGCTCACACTGCTGTCCGACGAAACATCACTTTCATCCGAAACATCGCTTTCGTCCGACGGCTCTTGCGGTTCGGTTGTGGTGGTATCATCCGATTCAACCGGCTCTTCTGATTCGGTGGGCTTCGAATTGGTAGTACCGCTATTGGTACTCGGTGTTACATAAACGCCGACCTCTTTTCTATACCAATCGTTCTTTTCAACACCATTTGTTTCTATATACGATTCAGGTGTTATATCATCATAAATAAAACTATGAAGCAATTTTGTTACATAATCCAAATCATAATAAACAACCGAGCCTGCTCTTGTACTGGGAGAAGGCATAACATATTCCTGCATAGGAATTCTCGTTTGCTCGAAGGTTGGATTTTTAAGAATTATAGAAAAAGAAAGGTCAATAATTTCGTTATATGAGAGCGAGGTTTCGGTGCAAGGAATAAGCGCCTTAACAAGCTTTATATACTGGGATTTTTCAAGTGTTTTAGCCTTATTAAATAGCTGCTCCATAACATGACGCTGACGGTCGGTTCTGCCGTAATCGTTAGAAGTTCCCCAAATATTTGAAACATAACGAATACGGGAATAAGCCACCGCCTGAACACCGTTTAAGTGATACTTACCTGACTTGGTTATATAATGCTTCGAGGGGTCTTTTCCCATCTGATTACAGATTTCTGATATACAAGCATTTAATCCGTAAGCGAATTGCTTTACAGGTCTAACCTCAGCCGAAGTAAGCTCAGCGTCAATACCGCCAACCGCATCTATAATATCAACCATACCAAAAAAGTTTACGGTTGCATATTCAGATATATCTAAATCAAAAATAGTATTAAGGGTTTTAATCGCAAGCTCAGGACCGCCCTTAGCATAAGCACTGTTTATTTTAGAATATGTTGTTTTTCCGTTATAGGTTATAGGAACTAATGAATCTCTCATAACCGAAATAACCTTAACCTTTTTAGTGGTAGTATTAAGGCTTAAAATCATAATACTATCGGAATTTCCTTTGAAAGACTTTGTGTTTCTCGTGTCTATACCAAACAAAGCGATATTAACGATTTTTTCATCAATAACATTCTCAAAACCCAAATCATCTTTCTTAATATTATTATAGTTATAATCAAATACCGAAAAAAATGTTCCAAGACCGATAGCTAATATAAGTATTAAGGAAACGGCCGCAACAAGCATAGATTTTTGCCAAGCCTTGCGTTTTTGCCACCAACCCTTAAAACCTCTTTGCTTTTTCTGATATTTTCCCTTTTCTATATTAGAAAAATCCGAAAGAACATAGGTCTCTCCAGATTCGGTATTTTTCATTGAAGAAGAGGAAACTATATCTTCAAATTCATCCTTTCCCTCGCCAGAGGGGATATTATTTAATTCCTTTTCGCTCATAATTTCTCCTTAGCCGATTAAGGCTTTATAAATATCGCCTTTTTTAATACCTGTCATCTCAGCTGATTTTTTAGCGGCAGACGAGGTTGACTCACCGTTTTTAATTAAATCCTCAGCAATTTTCAAAGCATCCTCCAAAGTGTACTGCTTTTCTTCCTCAGAAAATCCCTCTATTATTAAAACAAACTCGCCTTTTGGTGCATTTTCATCATAATAACCGATAGCCTCACTAATAGTTGTTTGATGCACCGTTTCGTGAATCTTAGTAAGCTCTCTAACTAGGATTATCTTTCTATCTCCAAAATAGTTAAACATATCCTTCAAAGTCGCAGGAAGCTTATGCGGAGCTTCATAAAAAATCATTGTTCGTTTTTCTTGTTTTAATTCATCCAAATGCTTTCGGCGGTTTATTTTATTCATAGATAAAAATCCCTCAAAACAAAATCTGCCGCAAGGAAAACCTGAAATGCTAATCGCGGTTATAAGCGCGCTGGGACCCGGCACCGATTCAACCTTTATCCCCGCCTTATGCGCTTCTCTTACTAAATCTTCACCCGGGTCTGATATAGCAGGCATACCCGCATCAGATACCAAAGCACAGCTTTCGCCATTTAGAATTCTGCTTATTATTAGGTTTCCCTTTGAATTTTTATTATGCTCATAATAAGAAAGCATTTCTTTTTTAATTTCAAATCGGTTAAGCAATTTAATCGTAACCCGAGTGTCCTCCGCGGCGATAAAATCAACCTTGCAAAGCGTTTCAATCGCCCTGGGACTAAAATCGGACATATTTCCAATCGGAGTACCAACAACATAAAGAGTTCCGCTCATATTATAGGTACGCCTCCTTATATTTCCCGTAAATTTCTATCATTTCCTTTGAAAATTCGCCGTTTTCCTCAACATAAAGGGTGGGCTCTATTCTAAGTCCCTTGTTGCCACATCTTCTGCCCTCAACGAGAACTAACCAAGGCTCCTCGCCTTTTCTTTGGCAAACAAGTCTAAGCCTCTTAGCCTCAACCTTGTATTTTGAAAAAAGACAAAATATTTCGGATAACCTTTCAGGGCGGTGGCAAATGCAAAATCTGCCCGAGGTTTGCAAAAGCTTCGCCGCCACGCTTACTATATCCTCTAAATTACAGGCAGTTTCGTGGCGCGCTACCATATCAATCTTATCAGGATTTTTGATTCCCGCATTTTCTGCCTTATAGGGCGGATTGCAGGTAACAAGATTATGGCGACCAAAATCTATTTTTCCCTTTAAATCCTTTAAATCGCTATGGATTATTTTTAAATTTTTAATTTCAAGCTCGTTTACGGTTTTATTTGCAAGGAAAACCGCTTCCTCGCTTATTTCAACCCCAAAAGCCTCTTTTAAAAGTCCATCGCGCAGGCATAAAAGCGGAATTATACCGCAACCTGTTCCCAAATCAACAAGACTGTCGTTCTTCTTTGCATTCGAGAAGGCTTTCAGAAGTACCGCGTCGGTCCCAAATGTGTGATGACGCGATACATTCACAAAAAAGCCGTTGCCCAAAGGTTCTTTTTTAATTAAATTCTGGTCCATTTCACGCCTTGCGGGGTATCTTCAAGAATAATACCCATATCTTTTAATTTATCTCTGATTTCGTCCGCAGTTTTGAAGTCCTTATTTTTGCGAGCATTAGTTCTCTGCTCAATTAAGGCTTCAATTTCGATATCTAAATCATCGGTTTTACGGTTATAAACCAAGCCTAAAACACCTGTTAACTGGTCGAAAATATCAGCAAAAGCTTCAATTTCGGTTTTCTTAGCACCTGCGGCTATTGCAGAGTTTATATCTCTAACAAGCATAAATATCGAAGCCAATGCGTCCGCAGTATTGAGGTCATCCTCCATAGCGGAAATAAATTCGTTCTTTCTTTCCTCTACAAATGAAGGGATTTCGCCGCCTTCTTCGGCATTTTTAAGCGCAAAATCAATATTATCGCGGCAGTTATAAAGTCTTTCCAAAGAATTTTTAGCCTGCTCGATAATATCAACCGAATAGTTAATAGGACTTCTATACTGAGAAGAAATGAGGAAATATCTAATCGGCTCATAACCGAATTTATCAGCAACATCTCTAACAGTAAAGAAATTGTTTAAGGATTTAGACATTTTATGGTTATCAACATTGATAAATCCGTTATGCATCCAATAATGCGCAAAATCGCAGCCGTTTGCGGCTTCACTCTGAGCAATTTCATTTTCGTGGTGAGGGAATATTAGGTCAAGACCGCCGCAGTGAATATCAATAGTTTTGCCTAAATATCTTCCTGCCATAGCTGAACACTCTATATGCCAACCCGGTCTGCCATTACCCCAAGGAGACTCCCAGAAAGGCTCGCCCGGTTTAGCACCTTTCCAAAGGCAGAAATCCATCGGGTCTTCCTTAATATCACCCGAATCAACTCTTTCTGATGCACCTGCCGCTAAATCTTCAAGCGGTTGGTGAGATAATTTACCATAGGTTTCAAATTTCTTAGCTCTGTAATAAACATCACCGCCTGCTGTATAAGCATATCCGTTATCTATAAGAGAAGAAATAATACCCTGTATCTGCTCAATATTTTCGGTTGCTCTCGGGTGAACGGTAGCTTCTCTGACATTTAAACCCTTAGCATCAGTCCAGAATTCTTCTATATATCTTTCGGCAACCTCAGGAACGGTTATTCCCTCTGCATTTGCCTTGTTTATAAGTTTATCATCAATATCAGTAAAGTTCTGAACGAAATTAACCTTATATCCGCGCCACTCAAAATATCTGCGCAAAACATCGAAAACGCAAAGCGGGCGCGCATTACCTATATGGATATAGTTATAAACGGTTGGACCGCAGGCATAGATTTTAACCTCGCCCTCATTAATCGGCACAAACTCGTCTTTATTTCTGGTTAAAGTATTAAAAATTTTCATTATTTAGTCTCTCCTAACTTAGCCTCTAACTCTGCAATTCTGCTTTCAAGAGCATCCATTTTAATTTTAACAGGGTCGGGGATATGAATTTGGTCTAATGCCACTCGTTTTCCGTCCTGTCTCACAACCCTCGCCGGAACACCGACAACGGTTGAATTCGGCGGAACCTCTTCAAGCACAACCGCACCTGCGGCAACACGCGAATTATCTCCGATTTTGAAAGGTCCTAAAACCTTAGCGCCTGCGGAAATCATAACATTGTTACCAATAGTAGGATGTCTTTTTCCTGTATCCTTACCCGTACCACCTAAGGTTACGCCCTGATATATAAGCACATCATCCCCAATTTCGGTGGTTTCACCGATAACGATGCCTGTTCCGTGGTCGATAACCAAGCGTCTGCCGATAGTAGCGCCCGGGTGAATTTCAATACCGGTCTTTCTAACCGCCTTTTGCGAAACATAGCGCGCTAAAAAATGAAGATTATGCTTATAATAAAAATGCGCTCTGCGGTGCATTCTTATCGCCTTAACACCTGGATAAAGAAACAAAACTTCAAAAAAGTTTCTGGCAGCAGGGTCGCGGTCGCGCACCGCGTTAACATCCTCAATTAGCCTCTTAAACATATTTACACCACCGAATTATTTTGTTGGGTCAATATATTCCTTTGAGCCCATAAGGTAAATAAATCCTGAAATAACGCAAAGCAAAGCCGAAATCCAGAATAATACGATAATCACTATATTTGCAATTTCAGCAATAGAAGTAACACCAAAATCGCCTATAACGGTATATGCCAATAATGCTACAACAATACCAACCATCTGACTTACGGTCTTTAACTTGCCCCAGATATTAGCGGCAACAACCTTAGAGCTTGCCGAAACGGTTACAAGTCTTAAAGAAGATACCATAAACTCGCGGAATAACAAGATAAATAAAATAGCAATCATATGCCAACAATAAGCCGTATCTTTAAAAACAAAAACAAATCCTAAATAAGCAGAGGTTGTTAACATTTTATCTGCAAGCGGGTCTAAGAATTTTCCAAAATCGGTAACAAGATTATACTTTCTTGCCATTTTACCGTCTATCATATCGGTAAGCGAAGCGGCGGCGAAAATAACTGCCGAAATCAAAAATCTATACGGCAAAGCTTCGATTAGCATAATTGCCATAAAAATAGGTGTTACTATCATTCTTGCTAATGTTAATTTGTTTGGTGTATTCATTCTTCTAACTCTCCTAATAAATCATAATCTATTGAGTCGTTAACTCTGACCTTTACAAACTCGCCAATTTTAAGCGGTTTTGTTGACATAAAGAAAATTTTTCCGTCTATTTCGGGAGCATCTGCATTTGTTCTTCCGAAATAGCATTTTATATAATCTTCCCAACCCTCGATTAAAACCTCAACAACCGAGCCGATTTTTTCCTCATTTTTCTCGGCCGCAATAGTCATTTGCGATTCCATTATGTTTTCCATACGGAATTGTTTGGTTTGCTCGTCTATTTGCTCAGGCATACTAGCCGCGATAGTATCCTCCTCGGCAGAATAAGTAAAGCAACCCAGTCTATCAAAACGGGTCTTTTTAACAAATTCGGCAAGAGAGCAAAATTGCTCGTCGGTCTCACTCGGAAAGCCTGTTATAAAGGTTGTTCTTAAAGTTATATCAGGAATTTTATTTCTGATTTTTTCAATTAACTCGGTAATGCTTTGCTCATTACCCTTGCGGTTCATTTTCTTTAAAATTTCACCGTCTATATGCTGCAAAGGAATATCTAAATATTTAACAAGCTTTTCGTTTGTACTTATGGTATCTAAAAGCTTGTCGGTTATTCTTTCGGGATAGGTATAAAGCGTTCTTATCCAATGAATACCGTCTATTTCACATAATTTTTCAAGAAGCTCGGGAAGTTTACTTTCACCGTAAATATCCTCACCGTAAGCCGTTGTATCCTGAGCCACAACTATAAGCTCTTTAACACCGCCCTCGGCTAATTTTTTAGCCTCAGCAACACAGTCTTCAATCGTTCTGCTTCTTAAATTTCCTCTGATTTTAGGAATAGCGCAATAGGTGCAACAGTTATTGCATCCCTCTGCTATTTTAAGATATGCAGTAAATGGCATACCGCCTAAAATTCTGTCATTCGATAGCGGCAAATCGGTTTTTGCGCCATAAGAATTTTCGCATTTGCCTTCAATAGCATTTATAACTATTTTAGCAATATCCTTGTTAGAGCCTAAACCTACGCAAACATCAACCTCGGGAATTTCCTCGGTAACATCATCCTTGTATCGCTCAGCCAGACAACCTGTTACGATAAGAGCCTTTAAATTACCATCTTCCTTATACTTAGAGGCTTCCAAAATATTTTCAATAGCCTCTGCCTTTGCGGATTCAATAAATCCGCAGGTATTGATAATTATAGCGTCTGCTTCTGCCTCGGCAGGAGTTATCTCCAAACCGCCTTTTTGCAAAAGACTAAGCATTATCTCGGCATCAACCTGATTTTTGGGACATCCAAGCGACACCATACTAACCTTATACATTAATATTCCTCACTAAATTCTATATCTTCGAAATATTTACTCATAGCCGTTTTAACCTGAGAAAAGGAAAAACCTTTTCTGATAAGCGCGGCAAAAACCTTTTCTTTTCCACCTTCAAGGGTTAATTTATAAGCGTATTTCCCCTCTAAAAGCGCGATGATTTTGCTTTGCTCATCATCACATTCACTATCTTGCACCATTTCTTTCGCAAGACTTAAATCAACGCCCTTTAAAAGCATCTTTGAAACGATTTCTCTTTTTGAGAGATTTTTTTCAGTTAAATGCTCAAAATATCTCTCGGCAAATCGGCGGTCGTCTACCGCGCCTATCTCAATAAGCCTTGCAATAGCTTTTGCCGAAGCCTCTTTTTGAAACCCTGCTTTTATAAGCTTTTCAAAAATAGCCTTTTCGGTATAATCTGAGCGGTCTAAATACCACAACGCTCTCGACTTAGCTCTTACATAATCAGATTCAAATTTGAGTCTCTTTATATCCGCTTCATCTATTTCCATCTCAGGAGTTAAAGCAAAATCAAAACAAACATCTTGGTCGATTAAAATTTCGCTACCATCTAAAAATATAACCTTAACTAAATGGCGTTTATCCTTTTTTAAAGATAAAATTTTCATTATTCGTCAACCGCGATATCTATATCAACGCTTTTACGAGGACGCGCAGGTGGGTCTGAGGGCATAATCTCGATTTCATTATCCGAATCCTCTACCGATAAAACAAGCTTTGAGTCGTCGGTTGCAATAGCCATAATCTTTTCTTCGATTTCATTTGCAAGCTCGGTGTTTTCCTCAAATAGCTTTTTAACATTATCTCTGCCCTGACCGAGTCTTGTCTCGCCGTAATAGAACCAAGCGCCTGATTTTTTGAGAACACCGACATCAACACCAACATCAATTATCTCGCCGATATGGGAAATGCCTGTTCCGTACATAATATCAAACTCAGCGGTTTTAAATGGAGGAGCAACCTTATTTTTAACAATCTTAGCTCTTGTATGGTTACCGATTATATCGTTACCGTCCTTAATCGGCTCACCTTTTCTAACATCAATTCTAACACTCGAATAGAATTTAAGAGCGCGACCGCCTGTTGTTGTTTCGGGATTACCATACATAACACCGATTTTTTCACGCAACTGGTTAATAAATATAGCGGCGCAGTTTGATTTTGAAAGAGCGCCTGTTAATTTTCTTAAAGCCTGAGACATAAGACGCGCTAATTGACCTACATGGCTATCGCCCATATCACCGTCTATTTCTCCTCTTGTTACCAAAGCGGCAACCGAGTCGATAACAATTATATCAATAGCGCCCGAGCGCACCAAAGCCTCGGCAATTTCCAAAGCCTGCTCGCCTGAATCGGGTTGAGAAACCAAAAGGCTATCAATATCAACTCCTAAATTAGCGGCGTATACAGGGTCTAATGCATGCTCAACATCAATAAAAGCCGCAGTGCCTCCTGCTTTTTGAGCCTCGGCAACACAATGAAGCGCAACAGTTGTTTTACCCGAAGATTCAGGTCCGTAAATCTCAACAATTCTTCCCTTAGGAATACCGCCGATACCAAGAGCAATATCCAAGGTTAAAGAACCTGTTTTAATATGTTCAATATTCATAGCCGCATTTTCGCCCAAGCGCATAACTGCGCCTTTTCCGAATTTTTTCTCAATTTGCTCCATCGCGGTTAAAATTGCTTTTTCCTTTTCTTCTGCCTCAACCTTTTTTATTGGAGCTTTAACATTCTGAACCTTAGCCATTTTAATTTACCTCCGTTTTTCTAACTGCTGAAACCACTCGGTCTATACCGTTTAAATCCTTTGTTACGGTTATATCCTCAAAGCCTTCCGCTTTCATAATATCTAAAACCTTATCTGCTTGATTTATTCCAACTTCAAAGCAAAGCATTCCGTCTGGCTTTAAAGAGTTTTTATATAGCTTAGTTATAGCTTTGTAAAATTCTAGTCCCTCGTCCTCTGCCTTTAAAGCAGTTTCAGGCTCAAATGAGGTTTCGGGAGATATTTCCGTCATATCCGAAACATAAGGCGGATTGCTGACAATTAAATCATATTTTTTATCACTCGCAACCGCTTCAAATATATCGCCTTTTATAAATTTCGCATTATCTGCTTTGTTTCTTACTATATTCTTTTCTAAATATCGCGAAGCTTCTTCGAATTTTTCAACCAACGAAACATTACTGTTTTTGCATTCAAGTGCCAAAGTAATACCAATGCACCCACTTCCCGAACACAAATCAAGTATTTCGGCATTTTCACGCCCGTTTAGCATTTTAATGCATTGTTCTGCTAAAATCTCGGTATCAGCTCTCGGAACTAAAACACCAGGACCCACATAATATGGTCTTCCGTAAAAATCCCATTCGCCGAATATATATTGAAGCGGATATCTAACCTCGCGCTGATGAACGAGCGCCACTAAATTATTTTCCTGAAACTCGGTTAATTTTCGGTTATAATGGGTTAATATTTCGGAAGCCGAAAGCCCTGTTATATGCTTGATAATCTGCTTGGATTCGAAAACATAATCCTCAATACCGCATTTTTCAAGTTTTTTCTTTGTGCTGTTATATGCCTCAAATATCGTCATTCTCTGTTCCTTTTTCGGTCTCTTCTATTTCTTTTTTATCTATATCGCGGTTAACATCTGGTGTTTCAGGCTCGCAAGCTCTGAGCGCCGCGATTGCAATTTCTATCATATCATCGTCAGGCTCTTTGGTGCTTATTCTTTGCATCCATAGTCCCGGAGCGGAAATTATTTTAGTTATGATATTATCATATCTTCCGCAGAATTTCAAAACCTCATATCCAACACCGCAAATTATCGGTATTAAAGCGATTTTAATAAGTATCCAAAACAAAGCATTATCATAAACACCGTCAAGAAGTATCTGGGCTATGGTTGAAAAAACAATGCTTATAAGTATCATCAAAATCATAAAAGAGGTTCCGCATCTTGGGTGGAAACGCTTTTGAAGTCTCACATTCTCAACCGTTAGCTCTAATCCCTTTTCATAGCAGAAAATGGTTTTATGCTCTGCCCCGTGATACATAAAGACTCTTTTTATATCCTTCATAAATGAAATTGCAAACATATAAAGAACAAAAACCGAGAGCTTTATAAATTGCTCAATAGCAGATTTAGCAATATTAGAAAGGGTGATTTCGAAAAGCTTTTCAATACCTTTAACACAAACCCAAGGCAAAAACATAAAAAGCGCCACCGCCAAAGCAACACCCAAAACCGAGCCTATAACCATAGCAATAGAAATGAATATATTCGCTTTCTTTTTATCCTTTTCGGTCTGCTCCTTGCCGTCCTCCTCCAAATCGGTAAAGCCCGATTTTTCAGCAGAGGTCATCATAGCCTTGTATCCCTCGGTCATAGACTCAATAAAACCTACAACACCTCTTACAATCGGAATACCCAGTATCTTATATTTTTGTTTGATGCTTTTAGTCTTAGACTTAGTAACATCTATTTCACCGTTTGGCATTCTGACTGCCATAGCGGTCTTTTCGGGGCTTTTCATCATAATGCCCTCAATTAAAGCCTGACCGCCTATTGAAGTATATTTTGCCATTTTATGACTCCTTATTTTCTTCTGATTCTTCTGTTTCTATTAAAGACTCCTCAATCGGCTCATAAAGGGGTAATACAATAGTTACCGTTGTTCCAACACCCTCGGTGCTTTCTACGAACAAAAGACCGTCATGCTGTCTTATAATTTCGTCCGCAACTGCAAGACCTATACCCGAACCTCTAACCGAGTTGCTCGCCTTATAAAATTTTTCTTTGATTCTTTCGATATCCTGACTCGGAATACCAAGACCCGTATCGGTAACCGAAATTCTGACGCAGGCTTCTTCTTTTAATTGACTGATAAGCACCTGACCGCCGTTTTCGGTATATTTAACCGCGTTATCTATAATGTTTATAAATACCTGCTTTAAGCGGTTGGTATCACCCATAATAACCAAAGCTTCTTTCGGCTCGGTGAATGCCAAATCAATTCCGTTGTTTTTAGCAAGCTCAACATACATATCAACCGACTCGCGAAGAAGCATAGTAACATCCAAAGGCTTAACAACCATGGTCATTTTACCGTTTGCCATACGCGAGAAATCCAAAAGCTCCTCAACAAGCCCCGATAATCTATCTGCCTCGGAAAGCACAACATCAAGTCCCCTACTTACAAGCTCAGGGTCGGTATCTAAGGACATTTTTGCAGTCTCACCCCAACCTCTTATCGCAGTAAGCGGTGTTCTAAGTTCATGAGACACTGAGGAAATAAAATCGTTTTTAAGATTTTCGGCAAGGCTTAATTCCGATGCCATATAGTTAATGGTATCGCAAAGCTCACCAATTTCGTCATTTTTCTTGATATCAATTCTAGACTCAAAATCACCCATTGCGATTTTTCTCGCCATATTACTAACATCTCTTATCGGCTGAACAATAGATTTTATAAAGAAAATACCCGAAAATCCAAAGAAAGCCATAATACCGAGAGCCACAACAACCATACCGGTTGTAAATGCGAAAATCATTTTATTTGAAGAACGCATTGAGGTTATCCAACGATATGCGCCGAGTTCTTTACCCATAGAATCATATATGAGGGTTGTTCCCGCCATGATTTTTTCGCCGTCTTGCGTTTCGCTTTTTCTAACTATATCCTTCTTTGATTTAATCGCCTCATAATAATCGGGCATTTTATCGGAGAAGGTCTGGAAACCTGTTGTTGAAACAACCAAATTACCGTCTTTATCAAGCACCTGAACTTCAATCTTGTTTTTATATTCAAATTCGCCTGCAATATTTATTGCGGTATCATAAAATGAGATTTTATCAGTTCCGTTGAGTGCCGAAAATTCATAAGCATAATCGCCTGCCAAAACCTCAATCCGCTCGGTATAAATAGAAGCAAACAAAACGGAAAGCGCAACCGCCGCAGCCGTTACAACCGCCGCAACAACGATAAATATATTAATAAACCATCTTGCCGCTATACTTTTGAATTTTATTTCAAGCTGCATATTGCACTCTCCTTTCCAAAATTTAAAATTTGATTATCTGGTGTTCCACTTATAACCCATGCCCCAAACCGTAACCAAATGCTTCGGGTTAGACGGGTCATCCTCGATTTTTTTGCGAAGTCTTCTCATATTAACATCAACAATTTTTTCTTCGCCGTAATAATTACTTCCCCAAACCTTATTCAAAATATCGGTTCTATCAAGCGCAACATCAGGATTATTGAAGAAATATTCTATCATCTGGAATTCAACCTGAGTAAGCTCAATATTAACCGAATTTTTTTGCAAGGTTCTCTTTCTGAGATTTAAAGTAAACTCACCTAATGTTATATCGTCGCTCGGGGTAACAATAACCCTCTGATTTTGCATTTCAACTCGGCGGTATAAGGAATCAACGCGCGCCAAAAGCTCGGTTGGACTAAACGGCTTTGTTATATAATCATCTGCACCAAGCATAAGACCGCTTATTTTATCCATTTCCTGAGTTCTGGCAGTCAACATTATAATTCCCAGTGTTTCGCTTCTTTTTCTGAGCTCCTTGCAAAGAGTAAACCCGTCCATACCGGGCATTGAAATATCAAGCAAGGCTATATCAAAGCTTTCGCCTAAGTTATCATAAATATCAAGAGCTTCCTCACCCGAGCCCGCTTCGGTAACTGTATAACCAACGCGTTTAAGGTTTATTGCTTCAAATTCTCTAATCGCAACCTCATCTTCAACTATCAGAATATTTTTCAAAACCATTTCTCCTATTCGTATAATTTAAATGCCGCTTTAACCGTTTCAAGAGTTATGCCGTCTTTTTTAGCGGCTTCAGAAATTCGGCAGGTGAAAACCAAGCTGTTATTTCTCATAATCTCGCTTAATTTTTCATTTTTTAGCTTACCTGATTCCCAATCTGATAATTTAACCGTTTTAAAATATATCAGACTTTCGCCAACAACCGCTTCTTCATTATCATAGCGGTATATTTCTCTTATACCCTTATCGGTATCCTTTAAAACCGCAATAGAATCGGTCCATTTAATCGGAATTGTATAAGCAAACCCATCAACAACATTTATCATATCCGTTTGCTGACAAATAAGATTTTCTCCCCCGAAAGAACACCACTGTGTTAAATAAAGCTTTTCGTTTAAATCAGAACGGGTAACCGAAGGAACATCCTTTTGAACAGGAATTTCCAAAATGTTATCACCGTTTATATCGGTGGTAGAAAAGCTTGCAGAACGAAGGGTTAAAAGAGTTTCCTTCGTATCAGCGGAATAAAGCGGATTTAAAAGCTTTCCTTTTTCTAAATAAAGCACCTCAGTAACCGCGCCCACGCCTTTGATTTCATCAATATAAACCGCGGGTTTTCCGTTTGATAAATTTGATAATATCGGCTCGGAAAAGGTTTTCGATGCGCTATCAAGCTCGCAAGAGGAAATCTCGGTAACCCCGTCATTATTAAGCTCAAAAAGCGAAGCCGAATTTTTGCTTTCGGCGGTATTTGCGTTTATAATAAGAATTTCGCGTTTAGAATCCTCGTTCAAATCGCAAACCAAAAAATGAGTATATCTTTCAAGCATTCGCTGAGTTAAGGTTTCATTTTCTAAATTATAAACCGCTAACTGCATTTCGCTCGTACCATAAATCTGCCAGCCGACTATAAGCTCTTTTATACCGTCATTATCAAGGTCATAAAAATCAAGCATATCAACCGAGCCGGCAACAATCTTTTGAATCGCAAAGCTCTGCCAATCACTACCCTTTAAACCAATATAATTCAGGTTCATGGTTGTGTTTTCATTTTCATAGGTACTGTAAAATGCGAAGGCTTCTAAAAGACCGTCTCCGTTAATATCCTCTCTTATAACCGCCGAGCGATAATTGCCCCTCGAAGGATATTTGAAAACATAACTGTCCCCCGCCGTCTGCCTAATTACATCCGATATAGGATTAAGCTCGCCCGAAAGCGCAGGAGGAGTTAAAAGCTCAGCTGGGTCGGCTGCAAAAAAATCACATCCGCAAAGCATTATTCCTAATAAAAACACCAATCCCAAACAGATTATTTTTCTTATCACCGACACTCACCTCGCAAATAAATATTCACATAATTATACATAATAGATTATATCATATAAACTTCTAAAAATAAAGATATTTTATGAATATTTTTAATTTTTTTCTAATAAGAATTTTAACCTTAATAAATTGTTTAAAAGGGGGGTATGGTGACAGAGAAGCTTATACAAAAAGGCTGTATCACAATTTATGCGAAACAGCCTTTAAAACTTTATTTACTTTTCATATCCGTTAGGATTTCCCTGTTGCCAGCGCCAAGTATCTTCACACATTTCGTCGATACCGAATTTAGCTTCCCAACCTAAAATTTCTCTTGCCTTATCAGGCTTTGCGTAAACTTCGTCAGGGTCGCCTGGTCGACGGGGGTCAATAACATAAGGAACATCAATACCCGAAGCCTTAACAAAAGCATCGCGAAGCTGCAAAACGCTCGTTCCGTTTCCTGTGCCCAAATTAAATGCCTCGCATCCAATGTTAGAAAGTGCCCAATCAACCGCTTTAACATGGCCAACCGCTAAATCTACAACATGGATATAATCTCTGACGCCTGTTCCGTCAACAGTATTGTAATCATTACCGAAAACATGAAGCTTTTCGAGCTTTCCAACCGCAACCTGACTGATATAAGGCATTAGGTTGTTAGGAATACCCTTGGGGTCCTCGCCGATAATACCGCTCTTATGAGCACCAATGGGATTGAAATATCTTAAAAGGGCGATAGACCAGCTATCATCAGCTACAAACAAATCGCGAAGCATTTCTTCGATAAAATATTTTGTTCTGCCATAAGGGTTAATAGCGCCGAGAGGCATACCCTCTTTTAACGGCATTTCGGTTGCAACTCCGTAAACCGTTGCAGAAGAAGAAAATACGATTTTCTTAACAGAAAATTCTGCCATAACTTCGAGCAAATATAAGGTGCTTATAAGGTTGTTATCATAATATAAAACAGGTTTAGCAACCGATTCGCCAACCGCTTTAAGACCTGCAAAATGAATAACGGCTTCAATAGAGTTTTCAGAGAAAATCTTGCGCAAGGCATCTTTATCTCTAACATCCTCTTCATAAAATTTAATCTTTTTGCCGGTTATTTTCTCAACTCGGTTTAGAGACTCGCTGCTACTGTTATCAAGATTATCTATAACAATAACATCATAGCCTGCATTTAACATTTCAACGCAAGTATGGCTTCCGATATAACCTGCTCCGCCTGTAACTAAAATTGACATAATGATAACCTCCGAAATTTATTTTTTCTTTTTTCTTATTTTAATGCCAGGGTCTGCAACAATTTTTTCAGGTGGGCTTTCCAAAAGCTCAGGATTTTTAAGAAACTTTCCCATTTTTCTGATAGCCGCCGCAAAATAAGCGCCTGAACATATTCTTTCGTCCATAGTAATCGCTAAGGGCAATACCTTTTCTAAAACAATCTCATCGCCTTGTTTTTTAGGTACTTCCTTTAAATTCCCCATTGTCATAAAAATACTGGTTGTTCCGAAATTATAGCAATGGTGATATGTAGCATTACTTCTTATAGAAATAAGATTTGAAATAGCAAGACTGTTATGGAAAGGGGACATATCTATTATCTTTTTAGGGAGCAAACCATAACGGTCTAAAAACATGAAAAAAGGAACTCCAAATGTTAAAAGCCCCGGAACACTAAGCAGAAATTTAATCATTTTCTCGGTTCCGTTGTTATCGGGAGAATTGCGGTTTTCCTCAACATATTCCTCAATTTTGCGGTTAACCTCAAACACATCATCGGTCAACTCAAAATACATTTTAGACATCGTTCCATGGCCGCTTTCACCCTTTAAAACAACCATAGCAACCGAATATTCGTTTCGGGCATACGCCTTTTTGTTAACAATAAAACGGTTGATTTCGGGATATTCTGCCGCAGTTTGCAAATAAGCCGCAACAATAACTGCCATATGGCTTACCGCTCTGCCTTCTTTTCTTGTTTTATTAACATAAGCTTGAATAGGCTCATAAGGAAATTCTATTGTAACCATATTCATAGCGTCAATACGCTCTTTCATTATATGAGCCGCAACTTTATACATCGGGTCAACATTTTTAAGTTTAGTTCCGTCCGCTCGCATATTAAACCCCGTTTCTATTAAAACTAATATATAATATACATTATATTGTTAGAACCTTGTCAAGTATACCATATTTCGACCGTTTTTACAAGATGTTTTTAAAATATAAAAGGAAAGGTTAACAAGAATTTATCTTGCTAACCTTTCCTCTAACTGTTTCATAATATTTTTATCGGGTTCCGATATGTTTTCAAATCTAAATGGAATTTTCAAATCTTCGTATTTAGATTTGCATAGTTTCTTGAATGGCAAGAGCTCTATTTTTTCTAAAAATTCAAGATTTTTAGTTAAATCATTTAAAGCTTTTATATTTTCCTCATTATCGTTTAAAGTTGGTATTATAACCTGTCTTATTCGGTAGGGTATTTTTCTTTCCTCTAAAATTTTTAAAAACTTTAAAGGCTTTTCAATACCGCAACCTGCATACTCACGGTATAATTCGTCAGTTGTATATTTAATATCAAGCAAGACAAAATCGGTAAATTCAAGCGCCTCTAAAACCGCATCATTTATAATGCTTCCCGAGGTATCAAGACAGGTGTTAATCCCCTTTTGCTTGCAAAGCGAAAAAACCTCTTTAACAAATTCCGCTTGCATTAAAGGCTCTCCGCCCGAAAGGGTTATTCCGCCTTTTGAACCGAAATATTCGCGGTATTTTAACGCATTTTGAACCAAAGCCTCAGCCGTTATTTCCTCGCCGCCCGAGCTTTCCCAGGTTTCAGGGTTATGACAGCAACCGCACCTTAAATTACAGCCTTGCAAAAAAGCTATAAAGCGGATACCCGGTCCGTCCAAAGTGCCTAGCGTTTGTATAGAATTTATTTTGCCTTTTATAAAACTCATATAAATCCCTCTTATGTAAAACCGCTTAGTGTAAGCTAAGCGGTTTTAGTCTTTAATATCTTATTAAATTGCCTCGTGGAAGGTACGGCTTATAACCTCTCGTTGTTGCTCCTTGGATAACTTATGGAAGTTAACCGCATATCCCGAAACGCGAATAGTTAAATTCGGATATGCCTCTGGGTCGTTATAAGCTTCTATCAAGGTTTCGCGATTTAAAACATTGATGTTTATATGATGAGCGCGCTTTAAGAAATAACCGTCCAAAATTGCAACTAAGTTTTCTGCCCTCTCTTCATCGGTTTTACCCAAGGTATCGGGAGTTATTGAGAAGGTGTTAGAGATACCGTCTCGGCAATCATCATAGCTTAATTTTGCAACCGAGTTCAAGGAAGCTAATGCACCCTTTTCTTCGCGGTTATGCATTGGATTAGCACCTGGAGCAAAAGCTGCGCCTGCTTCTCTGCCGTCAGGAGTTGCGGCAGTATTTTTTCCATACATAACATTTGAAGTAATAGTAAGCACCGACAAGGTATGAATAGCATTTCTGTAAGTCGGGGTTTTTCTAAGCTCGGTAATCATTTTATGAGTCATTTCCTTTGCAATCAGGTCAACTCTATCATCATCATTGCCAAATTTCGGGAAATCGCCCTCGGTATTAAACTCGGTGATATAACCATTTTCGTCCTTTATAGGCTTAACCGATGCAAACTTGATAGCACTCAAAGAATCGGCTACAACCGAAAGACCTGCAATACCAAAAGCCATAAATCTATCAACATCAGTGTCGTGCAAAGCCATCTGAGATTTCTCATAGGCATACTTATCATGCATATAATGGATAATATTCATTGTATTAACATAAAGCTTGCAAAGCCAGCTTAGATAAATATCAATTCTTTCCATAACCTCATCATAATCAAGCTTTTCACAGTCTAAAACCGACATCTGAGGTCCGATATGAATACCGCTTGTTGTATCATAACCGCCGTTAATAGCGATAAGCAAAAGCTTAGCCAAATTACAACGCGCGCCGAAGAACTGCATCTGCTTACCAACCTTCATAGCCGAAACACAGCAAGCAATAGCATAATCGTCGCCATAAATATCGCGCATAACATCATCATTCTCATACTGGATAGAATCCGTATCAACCGATACCTTTGCGCAGAACTTTTTAAAGCCCTCAGGCAAAGAGTTAGACCAAAGCACAGTTAAATTCGGCTCAGGAGAAGAGCCCAAGGTATAAAGGGTGTTAAGAATACGGAAGCTCGACTTTGTAACCAAGGTTCTGCCGTCCTCACCCATACCGCCAACTGCTTCGGTAATCCACATCGGGTCGCCGCCAAACAATTCGTTATATTCGGGAGTTCTCAAATGACGCGCCATTCTGAGCTTCATAACAAAATCATCGATAATCTCTTGCGCAGAGGTTTCATCCAAAACGCCGTTCTTTATATCTCTCTCGATATATATATCAAAGAAGGTGCTAACGCGACCTAAGGACATTGCCGCACCGTTTTGCTCCTTAATGGCAGCAAGATACGCAAAATAGGTCCATTGAATAGCCTCGCGGGCATTCTTTGCAGGCTCGCTTATATCATATCCATACATCTCGGCCATTTCTTTCATATAGCCTAAAAATAGGATTTGACGGGATACTTCTTCTCCTATACGGATATTTTCGGCATCAAAATCTTTGCCCTCTAATGCCTTTTTATCCTTTTTCTTTTCTTCTATTAATCTATCTATACCGTAAAGCGCCACTCTGCGATAATCGCCTATGATTCTTCCGCGACCGTAAGCATCAGGAAGACCTGTTATAACATGACTCTTGCGGGCTAAACGCATTTCATCGGTATAAGCTCTGAAAACACCGTCATTATGGGTAGTTCTGTAACGGAATTCCTCCTCGATTTTTTCGCTGAGTTTATATCCGTAAGCCTCGCATGCCTGACGCACCATTCTCATACCGCCAAATGGGTTAACTCCTCTTTTTAAAGGACGGTTAGTCTGCAAGCCAACTATAATTTCGTTCTTTTCATCAATATATCCCGGTGAATAACTGGTTAAAGAGGAAACAGTTGCAGTGTCAATATCCAAAACACCGCCATATTGGCGCTCTAATTTAAAAAGAGCATTTAACTTGTCCATCAAAGCGTTTGTTCTTTCGGTTGCACCGCTTAAAAAATCGCCCTCGCCCTTATATTCGGTATAATTCAACTGAATAAAATCGCGAACATTGATTTCTTCTTTCCAAGCTCCTGATTTAAATCCATTCCAATTTTTATGTTCCATTATATTTCCTCCGAAAAGATTATCAGTTTAAAAAAAGCGACTCAGCTTAAAATAAAAAACTGAATCGCCCAGACGGTCGGCTAAAACAGTTCATACTCCCTCGCAGTTATCTGCAAATTTTCCGTCAGTTGTATGAACTGATTATATATTACAATATAAATCGACATTTGTCAACAATATATTGTGTTATTTTTTAAACAAAACTACAAAATATATGTTTTGCACATATTTTTTATTTTTTGTCTTAATAAACCCTGTTGTTTTTCACAACAGGGTTTAAAAGTGAATTTTAAGCTTCCGCAGTTTCAACTGCTTCTTCGACAAAATCTAATGTTTCCTCGATTTCTTCCTCTTCAGGTTGGTTGTATTTAGCGGGAGAAATTTCCTCACACTTCATACCTGTACCCGCAGGAACAAGCTTACCGATAATAACATTTTCTTTAAGACCGAATAATGGGTCTGCCTTGCCCTTAATTGCAGCCTCAGTAAGAACACGGGTGGTTTCTTGGAAGGAAGCCGCAGACAAGAAGGACTCAGTAGCAAGAGAAGCCTTGGTAATACCAAGCAAGGTTGCTTGATAGGTAGCCTTTGTGAGACCCTCTTCGCCCGCATCAATACGAGCTTGAACTGCTTTATTAGCATCTGAGATTTCTTTATATTCATAGCTTACATTCTGCAACAAATCGGTTGAGCCTGCATCGGTAATGCGAAGCTTCTTCATCATCTGACGAACGATAACCTCAATGTGCTTATCGTTGATATCAACACCTTGTGTACGATATGCATTTTGAATTTCAGCTATAATATATTGTTGAACCGCCTCAGGTCCCTGAGCCTCTAAGATATCCTGCGGATACTTAGAACCGGGGATAAGCATATCGCCGGCATGAACAAAGTCGCCATTATTAACAAGCGGTCTGATACCGTAAGGAATAGTAACCTTTTCCTCGGTTTTAAGCTCGTCATTAGTAATAATGATAACATTGCTCTTCTTTTCCTCAGAGATACGAACAGTACCGTCAATCTTAGCGATTAAGCCGCAACGCTTAGGTCTTCTTGCCTCAAATAGCTCTTCAACACGGGGAAGACCCTGTGTAATATCCTCGGTAGATGCGATACCACCGGTATGGAAGGTACGCATGGTAAGCTGAGTACCGGGCTCACCGATAGACTGAGCGGCAACGATACCAACTGCTTCACCTGTTGTAACAGGTTTTGCGGTTGCAAGGTTACGACCGTAACACTTTTTACATACACCGTGATGGCTGTGGCAAGTAAGCACAGAACGGATTTCAATGCTGGTTATACCTGCATCAACTATCATCTGAGCAGCATCGCCTGTTATCATATCATCCTTAGACCAGATAACTTCACCTGTTTCAGGATGAACTGCATCGTGAAGCAAGTATCTGCCTTCAAGACGCTCTGCCAAAGGCTCTAAGATGTGGTTACCGTCTTTAATATCAAATACGGTTAAGCCTTCTTCGGTTCCGCAGTCGTTCTCGCGAACGATAACATCCTGCGCAACGTCAACAAGACGACGGGTAAGATAACCCGAGTCAGCAGTTCTAAGAGCGGTATCGGCAAGACCTTTACGCGCACCACGAGAGGAAATAAAGTATTCAAGTACATTTAGACCCTCACGGTAGTTAGCACGGATAGGAACTTCAATAACTTTACCTGCGGTATTTGCGATAAGTCCACGCATACCTGCAAGCTGTCTGATCTGAGCCATAGAACCACGAGCACCTGAGTCTGCCATCATAAAGATTGGGTTAAACTCATCAAGGTTGCCTTTAAGTGCATCGGCAACATCCTCGGTAGCCTTGTTCCAGATATCAATTACATGGCGGCTTCTTTCATCGTCATTAATAAGACCGCGGCGGTAATCTCTTGTTACTAAATCAATATTCTTTTCAGCATCGCCTAAAATATCCTTCTTCTCAGGAGGAATAACAGCATCAATAACCGCAACTGTTATAGCGCCCTTGGTGGAATATTTGAAGCCGGTAGCCTTGATATTATCA
Source organism: Clostridia bacterium (assembly GCA_017537365.1). Taxonomy (GTDB): domain Bacteria; phylum Bacillota; class Clostridia; order Oscillospirales; family Acutalibacteraceae; genus UBA737. The sequence goes on along the minus strand of JAFYKZ010000005.1, from coordinate 28,532 downwards.
AGCACGATAGCCGATTCGCTAGTTCCGTGAATGGTAATACATTTATCAATAATTTTACCTAATTGCTTTTTGCCAACCTTATTCTGAATAATATCATCATTGCTCTCAACGATGGTTTTGGTTGGGTCTTTAAGCTTAAAGCACCATTCAAGGTCAAGCGCGGTATCAGGATTACTTCTGTTAACAAAGCCTAAGTCCTGCGGAATAGATTCATTAAAGATAATGAAACCTACGGTACACCAAACAAGCTTTGAAACACCCTCATCATTAGTCATTCTAACTCTGATAGGAGCGTGAAGACCGATAACACCGTCATTATAAGCCATAATAGCTTCATTTTTATCTCTGAACACCTTGTTTGTACCGTTTTCATCAGCTTTAACAATGGTAAGATAGTAAGAACCTAAAACCATATCCTGAGTAGGCACAGCAACAGGCTTACCGTCAGACGGTTTTAAAAGGTTATTAGCAGCAAGCATTAATAAACGTGCTTCTGCCTGAGCCTCTGCTGAAAGAGGCACGTGAACAGCCATCTGGTCGCCGTCAAAGTCGGCATTATAAGCTGTACAAACAAGAGGATGAAGTTTAAGAGCTTTACCCTCAACCAAAACAGGCTCAAATGCCTGAATACCAAGTCTGTGAAGTGTTGGCGCACGGTTTAAAAGAACGGGGTGTTCTTTAATAACTGTTTCGAGAGCATCCCAGATTTCAGTTGAAGCGCGTTCAACCATCTTTCTTGCAGACTTAATGTTTACAACCTTTTTGGTTTCAACAAGTCTCTTCATAACGAAAGGCTTAAAGAGTTCAAGAGCCATCTCCTTAGGAAGACCGCACTGATACATTTTAAGCTCAGGACCAACAACGATAACCGAACGACCTGAATAGTCAACACGCTTACCGAGAAGGTTCTGACGGAAACGGCCTTGCTTACCTTTAAGCATATCCGAAAGGGATTTCAAAGCGCGGTTGTTAGGACCTGTAACAGGCTTTCCGCGTCTGCCGTTATCAATAAGAGCGTCAACCGCTTCTTGAAGCATTCTCTTCTCGTTACGAACAATAATATCAGGAGCTTTAAGCTCTAATAATCTCTTCAAACGGTTGTTACGGTTAATAACTCTTCTATATAAGTCATTCAAATCACTTGTTGCAAAACGGCCACCGTCTAACTGCACCATAGGACGCAAATCAGGCGGAATTACCGGAATAACATCAAGTATCATCCACTCAGGTCTGTTGCCCGACTGTCTGAATGCTTCAAGCACCTCTAAACGCTTTAAAATGCGGATATTTCTCTGTCCCGAAGAGGTTTCAAGCTCCTCGCGAAGCTCAGCGCAGGTTTTATCAAGGTCGATTTCGCATAGCAATTCCTTAATTGCCTCAGCGCCCATACCTGCCTTGAAATCATCTTCATATTTTTCGCGCATATCGCGGTATTGCTTTTCATTTAAAAGCTGTTTCTTTTCAAGAGGTGTTGAACCGGGGTCGGTTACGATATACTGAGAGAAATAAAGCACCTGCTCAAGAGCTTTTGGCGGAATATCAAGAACTAAGCCCATACGGGATGGGATAGTCTTGAAATACCAGATATGCGAAACAGGAGCAGCAAGCTCAATAGAGCCCATACGCTCACGGCGCACCTTAGCTCTTGTTACCTCAACACCGCAACGCTCGCAGACTTTACCCTTATAACGAATACGCTTATATTTTCCGCAATGACATTCCCAGTCCTTCTGGGGTCCAAAAATACGCTCGCAGAAAAGACCGCTTTGCTCGGGTTTTAAGGTTCTGTAATTTATAGTTTCCGGCTTAGTAACCTCGCCGTATGACCAGCTTCTAATCTGTTCAGGAGACGCAAGTCCTATTTTAATGGATTCAAATTCAATTTCTGCCATAATTGCCCTCCATTATTCATTATCTTCAAGCTCGTCGCCTGAAAAATCGTCATCATCAGTATCAAAAGCGATAGCCTCGCCGTTTTCATCCTCTAAGCCATAGCCTGCGAGAGTATCAACAACGGTTTCACTCTTGAATTCATCTTCCATCGAGAAATCCTCGTTTTCGGGGATAGACGGCAAACCGATATCCAAATCGTCATCAAAGGTTTGCTTCAAGTCAATTTCTTCATCAAACTCGTCTAACACCTTAACATCAAGTCCCAAAGACTGCAATTCCTTAATAAGAACCTTAAATGATTCAGGAACGCCCGGCTTCGGAATGTTCTGACCTTTAACGATAGACTCATAGGTCTTAACACGGCCAACAACATCGTCCGACTTAACGGTTAGGATTTCTTGCAAGGTATAAGCAGCACCGTAAGCTTCAAGTGCCCAAACTTCCATCTCACCGAAACGCTGACCGCCGAACTGAGCTTTACCGCCGAGAGGCTGTTGAGTAACAAGTGAGTACGGACCGGTTGAACGAGCATGAATCTTATCGTCAACCAAGTGGTGAAGTTTAAGGTAATACATATAACCAACGGTTACAGGGTTATCAAAAGGTTCGCCTGTTCTACCGTCAAACAACTGGGTCTTAGCATCCTCTCTCAATGGAATACGAGAGAAATCAAGACCTGCTGTATCTTTAAATTTATATTCATCAGCTTTGGTGTATTCCTCAGCCATATTGAAGCATTTTCTAATGTCTTCCTCGTGCGCACCGTCGAATACAGGTGTGCATATATTCCAGCCAAGTGCTCTTGCGGCATAGCCCAAGTGTACTTCAAGCACCTGACCGATATTCATACGGGAAGGAACGCCCAAAGGATTAAGAACGATATCAAGCGGAGTACCGTCTGGTAAGAAAGGCATATCCTCGCTCGGAAGAATTCTTGATACAACACCCTTATTACCGTGTCTACCTGCCATCTTATCGCCGACAGAAATCTTACGCTTCTGAGCAATATAGCAACGAACAACAACATTAACACCGGGGCTGAGCTCGGATGCATTTTCTCTTGTGAACACCTTAACATCTACGATAGTACCGTATTCACCATGAGGCACTCTGAGAGAGGTATCTCTAACCTCGCGGGCCTTTTCGCCGAATATTGCGCGGAGAAGTCTTTCTTCAGCGGTAAGCTCGGTTTCACCCTTAGGAGTAACCTTACCAACAAGGATATCACCTGCGGTAACCTCTGCACCGATGCGGATAATACCGCGCTCGTCAAGGTCTTTAAGAGCATCTTCACCAACATTGGGGATATCTCTGGTGATTTCCTCAGGTCCAAGCTTTGTATCGCGGCATTCAAGCTCATATTCCTCAATATGAATAGAGGTATAAACATCGTCGCGAACAAGTCTTTCGTTAATTAAAACAGCGTCCTCGTAGTTGTAACCTTCCCAGGTCATAAAGCCGATAAGAGCGTTACGGCCAAGAGAAATTTCACCGCCTGAGGTTGCAGGACCGTCAGCAATAACCTCGCCCTCAGCGATTTGCTGACCTACTGAAACAACAGGTCTCTGGTTAATACAAGTGCCATGGTTTGAACGCAAGAATTTAATAAGCTTATAATCATCAAGCTCGCCGTTTTTAGCGCGAATAGTAATACTATCTGCCGAAACATAGGTAACCTCACCTGCTCTGCGGGCAAGAACAACAACGCCTGAATCACTAGCAGCCTTATATTCCATACCGGTTGCAACAATCGGGTTTTCGGGTTTGAGTAGCGGTACTGCCTGCTTCTGCATGTTTGAACCCATGAGCGCACGGTTGGTATCATCATTTTCAAGGAAAGGAATCATAGCAGTTGCAACGGATACAACCATCTTAGGTGATACATCCATAAACTCTGCACGATTTGCCTCAACCTCTTGGAATCCCTCACGATAACGGGCATTAACCTTTGCACCGATAAAATTACCGTTTTCATCAATAGGCTCGTTAGCCTGAGCTACAATATAATCGTCCTCTTCGTCAGCAGTCATATAAACAACTTCGTCTAAAACTCTGCCGTTTTCAACTCTGCGGAAAGGAGTTTCAATAAATCCATACTTATTAATCTTTGCAAAGGTTGCTAAGTAGGAGATAAGACCGATGTTAGGACCTTCAGGAGTCTCGATAGGACACATACGGCCATAATGTGTATAGTGAACGTCTCGAACTTCGAACGAAGCTCTGTCTCTTGACAAACCGCCGGGACCGAGTGCCGACAAACGACGCTTATGAGTAAGCTCGGAAAGCGGGTTTGTTTGGTCCATAAACTGAGAAAGCGGTGAAGAACCAAAGAACTCTTTAATAGCGGCAACAACAGGACGGATATTAATAAGCGACTGCGGAGTGATAGCTGCAGGGTCTTGCGACTGCAAGGTCATCTTCTCGCGAACAACTCTTTCCATTCTTGAAATACCAATTCTGAATTGGTTCTGCAAAAGCTCGCCAACCGAACGGATACGACGGTTGCCCAAATGGTCGATATCATCAACCTCGCCAACATTATGAGCCAAACCTAAGAAATAGCTAACCGATGCAAAAATATCATCAATAGTAATGCTTTTCGGAATAAGGTCATCAGCGTTTTCTAATAAAGCGGCGCGGATATCCTCTTTATTATCGTTGTTTTCAAGGATAGCCTTTAATGCTTCAAAAGAAACCTTTTCATTAATGCCAAGCTCGTCAAGCTCTGCAAGTTCGTCTGCAGTGAAATCAACGAAATCGCAAAGATCAACCATTCCGTTTGATAAAACCTTAACCTCGCTTACATTACCCTCGTTATCCATGGCATTAATATAAACCTGATTAACACCTTTTTTCTCGATTTCGTAAGCTAATTCCTTAGAAACGGTGGTATCAGCGTCTGCTAAAAGCTCGCCGGTCATAGGGTCTACAACAGGGCGCGACAAAACAGCACCTCTGATACGACCCGAAATGCTTAACTTTTTATTATATTTATAACGGCCAACGCGAGAAATATCATAGCGGTGAGCATCAAAGAATAATTGCTCTAAGTAGCTCTTAGCGCCCTCTATGGTAACAGGCTCGCTCGGACGAAGCTTTTTATAAACCTCAACCAATGCCTCTTCAACCGACTTTGTATCATCAGCATCCAAGGTAGCAGCCAAACGCTCGTCCTCTCCGAAAACATCTCTAATCATTTCATTTGTTCCAAGACCTAATGCTCTTACAAATGTTGTGATAGGAAGCTTACGGTTTTTATCTATTCTGACATAGAGCACATCTGCGGCAGAAGTTTCATATTCAAGCCAAGCTCCGCGATTAGGAATAATGGTGGAGGAAAAGAGCTTCTTACCGGTTTTCTCGTCAACCTTAACGGCATAATAAACGCCTGGTGAACGAACCAACTGCGAAACAATCGCACGCTCTGCACCGTTTATAACAAATGTTCCCGATTCGGTCATAAGGGGGAAATCTCCCATGGAAACTTCGCTTTCCTTAATCTCGCCGGTCTCGGTATTTACAAGACGGGCTGTAACACGCAAGGGTGCGGCATAAGTAGTGTCGCGAGCCTTACATTCGGTAACATCATATTTCGGGGTATCATCAAGGCGGTAATCAATAAAGCTTAATTGGAGATTGCCGCTATAATCGGTTATAGCTGCCATGTCTCTGAAAACTTCTTTCAGACCTTCCTCAACAAACCACTTGTATGAGTCCTTTTGAATTTCAATAAGATTAGGCATATCGATGACTTCTTTAATCTTAGAAAAAGTCATACGCTCATTGTTACCTAACTTAACGGGTTTTACCATTGAAGTTGACTTCATAGGTATACAATCACTCCTCCGCAAAAATTCGGCATATTTAGTGCCATTAGACAAGCTTTGACGATAGATATTGTGGTGTTTTATAATTCGCTGAAAAGGGCGAAAAAACATAATAAGTGCACAATACCCCATCATCATTTGTAATTTACAATTATATACTAAAAAAACCCATAAGTCAAGCCTTATTTTTTAAAATTTTGAAAATTATTCAAGTTAATTTTTAACAAATTTTGCATTTACCAATCAAACAAATTGACGAAATTTTATGCCCTGTAACAGTATTTTTTAAAAATACAAGCCTTTTTTGTCGAAACAAAAAATATTTTATAGGTGTAATCCTCGGTGTTAAAGGTAATAATTTTATTGAAAAAAGAATCAAAGAGGGCTTTAAAATGTATAACAATAAGGTTTTCATTTGCGGGGTAGATACTTCAAAGCTACCTTTATTAAAGGAAAAAGAAAAGGAGGAGCTTTTAAAGAAGATAAAACAGGGTGATACCCTCGCCCGAGACGAGCTTATAAACGGAAATCTGAGGCTCGTTTTAAGCGTTATACAAAGATTCACAGGCAGAGGCGAAAATATCGACGACCTTTTCCAAGTCGGCTGTATCGGACTTATAAAAGCGATAGATAATTTCGATATAACCCAGAATGTCAGATTTTCAACCTATGCCGTTCCAATGATAATAGGTGAAATCAGGAGATATCTTAGAGATAATAATTCCATAAGAGTAAGCCGTTCGATTAAAGACACCGCCTATAAAGCTATGCAAATTAAAGAACAGCTTTTAAAAGAGAATCAGGAAGAGCCCACCGTTGAGGAAATCGCGAAGGCATTAGATATACCGAAAAGCGATGTGGTTATCGCGCTCGAGAGTATCGTAAACCCTATGTCGATTTACGACCCGATTTATTCCGACGGCGGAGATACTATATATGTATTAGACCAGCTCGGTGATAAAAACGATGACACGAATTGGCTCGACGAAATCGCCTTCAAGGAAGCAATAAAAGATTTATCCGACCGCGAAAAGCTTATTTTATCCCTCAGATTTATGCAGGGCAAAACCCAAATGGAAGTGTCAAGCGAAATAGGCATTTCACAGGCTCAGGTTTCAAGACTCGAAAAAGGCGCTATTGATAAGATTAAAAGTTAATACCCACATAATATAGAACAAAAAAACGCTGTCAGCAAAAGCCGACAGCGTTTTAACTTTAAAATATTATTTTGCTTTTGAAGCTTTAAATCTTTTCCAAATAACCCAAAGAGGACCTGAAACAAATACAGAACTGATACCGCCAGAAACCAAACCGAATGCCATTGGAATAGCAAAGGTGCGAAGCGATGTTAAACCGTAAATCTCAGAAACAACAACAATAGTCATAACTGCCAAGAAGGTTGTTACAGAGGTTACGATGTTACGGATAAGAACCTTGTTAACACTCAAATTAACGAGTGAACCGATTTCCATATCGGGATTAAGGCGCTCGTTTTCGCGAATACGGTCGTAAATAACAATAGTATCGTTAAGAGAATAACCGAGCATTGTTAGAACTACCGCGATAAAATTTAAGTCTATCTGCAAACGGAAAAGAACGCAGGTGAAGAAGGTTATAAGCACATCGAATACGAGGGCAACCAACGCGGTTAAAGCCGCCGAAACACCGCCTATCTTTCTGAAACGGATACTAACATAAACAACAACCAAAACTGCGGTTATAATAATTGCAACCATACTCTTTAAGAAGAAGGTTCCTGCCATTGTAGGACTAACCGAGTTAGAGCTATAAAGCTCAATTTTATTATCCTTGAACTTTTCTTGCAAAGCTTTTGTTAAAGCCTCTTGGGTTTCAGCGCCAAGAGCCTCTTTGTCTGCAAGAGCGATATCAAAAGTTTTGGTATCGCCAGCAAGAGAGGTGCTGTTTGATAAAGAAAATTCCTTTTTAACAGTGTCTTTAACAATCTTTTCAAAATCAGCTTGTTTAATTTCGCCGGTATAAGAATATGAAGCTCTTGTACCACCGGTGAAGTTAATATCGAGGTTAACTCCTCCGAATATAGCAGTTATAGTTCCTGCGAGGAAAATCACCGCATAAGCTATAAGAGCAAATTTTAAGGTTTTATTAAAATCAATTTTAAATTCACGCATTATTCTTACCTCCGTAGAACCAAGGCTTTCTGAAAACTTTAAGCTGAGAAACGCTTTTTAGCATATACTTAGAAGCAAGAACACCCATTATTAGATTGAAGATTGTACCTGTTAAGAGGGTATAACCAAATGAATAGATAGAACCGGTAATCTGAGAACCGAATAGCGACATTAAGGGTGAGAACACCTTAGCAATAAGACTATCGGGAGTTCCGAAAGCACCCATAAGCACTAAGGATACGATAACGATGGTAACATTACCGTCAATAATAGCGCTTAAACTGTTCTTGAAGCCGCTGTCGATAGCACCGTCAATAGTTTTGCCTTTTTGGAACTCATCGCGAATTCTTTCAGCCGCGATAACATTACAGTCAACACCAACGCCGACAGAAAGGATAATACCTGCAATACCCGGAACGGTTAAAGTGAAGCTGTTTAAGCCTCCGAAGTAGCCCGAAATACAAGCGATAGAGCCTGCGAGCTGACCGAGAAGAGCAATAGCAGCAACAATACCGTTTAAGCGGTATCTTAAAATCATAAGCAAGCAAACTAAGCCGAAAGCGATAGAGCCTGCGATAACCATAACATTAAGCGCATCAGAGCCTAGTGTTGGAGAAATAACCTGCAATTTGCTGTTATCAACAGTTAAAGCAAACGGAAGAGAGCCTGAATTGATATTATCTGCAAGCTCTTTTACATAATCGGTAGTCATACCGCTACCCGAAATTACGCATTCGCCGTTTGTTATAGCTTCTTGAACTGTTGGAGCAGAAAGCATTATGTTTTCAACCTTCGGATTGCCGTTTTCGTCTTTTTCGGCAGTGGTTGAACTAAGCCAAATAGAAATTTGCTTGCCTATCATAGCAGAGGTTTCCTTGGCAAATGTAGCTTTACCTTGGTCGGTAAATTTAAGGGTAACAATAGGAGCGTTTGTTTGAGGGTCGAGCGCAGCAGCAGCTTCTTTAACTGCATCTGAGCCTTGCATAATAAGTCTTCCGTTTTCATCTTGACCTTCGCGGAAAACCAGCATAGCAGATGTACCGAGTTTCTGAACGGTTGCAACTGCATCGAAATCGCTCTCGCCTGCTTCCCATGGGAAACGAACTATGATTTGATGGTTGTTGTCATCAGTGTAAACCTCATAGTCAGTAATATTCTGATTAACGAGACGGGTTTCGATAATCGCTTTTGCGGCATCCATATCCTTATCGGTTATCTTAACGCCTTCCTTGTTGGGCGAGAAAACGGCTTCAACACCGCCCTTGATATCAATACCCCAACGGATATCGTTAGCGCCCTTAATAACATCTGTTTTGTTATCGCCGTAGTAGTTGTCGATTCCGAAGAAAGAGGTAAACGCAAATACCAAAATCAAAATCAACACTACAAAAAATATCGGCTTGCCTACTCTTTTGGACTTCATTGGCAAATCCTCCAAATTCTTTGTTTTGTTTTAAAACATATTTTCATTAATTATACATAAAATAATCTTTAAAGTCAATTAGATAATATATACATATAAAGATTAAATTATTTGTTTAATAATTTTTCCAAGGATGCATATCTTACTGCTAAGCACAGCAACTTGGATGCCTTTTCGATTTCCTCAACCGTTGGGAAAGAAGGCGCAATTCGAAGATTAGCGTCCTTCGGGTCTTTACCGTAGGGATAGGTGGCGCCTGCGGGGGTTAAAATCATACCTGCATCTGCGCAAAGCTTAGCCACTCTTGAAGCCAGACCGTCATTAACATAAAGACTTATAAAATATCCGCCTCGCGGCTTGGTCCAACGAGCGATATTTTTATCGGAAAGTTGGTTTTCAAGCTCATTTAAAACCGCCTCGAATTTAGGTCTTAAAAGGTCGGCATGTTTTTTCATATGAGCCTTTAAATCGTCTACAGAAGCAAACATTCTTGCATGGCGAAGCTGATTTATTTTATTAGGACCGATTGTTTGGAATTGCATTCTTTTTTTAAGAATTGCAACCATTTTTTCGCTCGCAGCTTCGACCGCAACACCTGCGCCGGGGAAGGTTACCTTAGAAGTCGAAGTGAAAATAATAGGCATATCAGGGTTGCCTGCTTTAACACATTCATCATATATATTTAACAAACTGTCGCTCTCGTCATATAAATCGTGGATACAATAAGCATTGTCCCAGAAAATTTTGAAATCCGCTGCGGCAGGTTTAAGATTTGCCATGCGGCGAACAACCTCATCACTATAAGTGGTTCCCTCGGGGTTAGAGTATTTCGGAACACACCAAATTCCTTTAACCGACGGGTCTTTAACCAAACGCTCAACCTCATCCATATCAGGACCGTTTTCATCTGTATTAACCGAGACGAGCTCGAAACCGAAATATTCGGTTATTGCAAAATGACGGTCGTATCCCGGAACGGGACACAAGAATTTGCGGTTTTCGGTTTTTGACCAGGGCTCAGCGCCTAAACCGTGAGTCATAGCTTGAGCAATGGTATCAAACATCATATTTAAAGAGGAATTTCCTCCTGCTATAATCTGAGAGGGTTCAAGCTCTAAAAGGTCAGCAAAAAGCTTTTTGATTTCCGGCAATCCGTCAAGTCCGCCGTAATTGCGACAATCAACACCTGCGATATTTTTAAAGCCTTTATCCTTATTAACAAGGTCAAACATTTCATTGCTTAAATCGGTATTTTCAAAACCCGGCTTACCTCTCGACATATCGAGAGAAAGCTTTAAATCACAAAAAGCATCATACTCGGCTTTAACAGCACCAAATTCTGCTTCTAATTGTTCGACAGACATCTTTTTATAATCTGACATATATTTCCTCCTACGCTCAAACAAAAAAGAGTATACCATAACTAATACAGTATACTCTATTTTATTGAAGTTTTCAAGTATTTTTTACTATTTGTTATCTAATCTGTAAGACAACTTCATAAGACTATCGGAAAAATGAACATTTTCAACCGTAACCTCAGGATGCTTTAATGCGAGGTCGTAATGGCTGAAATTCCAAAAACCCTTAACACCTAATTTAATGAGCTGCTCAGAAATTTCGCCTGCGGTTTGTTTCGGAACACATAAAAAAGCAACCTCAGGTAAATTTTCGCGACAAAATTCATCTAATGTTGAGATGTTTCTTATCGGCATACCTTTAACCGTTCCGCCGATAAGCGATTCTTTTTTATCAAAAAGACCGATTATTTTAAATCCTTTCGATTCGAAATTGATATGCATCGCAAGAGCGCGACCCAAATTACCCATACCTATTAATACAGCTGTTTTTCTGCGGTCGAGTCCTAAAATTTTAGCAATTTCGGTTTGCAAGATTTCAATATTATATCCGTAGCCTTGCTGACCAAATCCGCCGAAACAGTTTAAATCCTGCCTTATCTGGCTTGCGGTGAAGCCCATTTTTTCGGATAGTTCCCGCGATGAAATTCTGGTATATCCTTCTGCTTTAAGCTCGCCCAGAAAACGATAATATCTGGGGAGCCTTTTAATAACTGAATCTGAAATGCCTTGATACGCCATACTAAACCTCTTTTATATTCATAAATCTTATATACATATATATAACAAATTGTATCCAAAACACAATATTTGCTTGTATTCCCAAAAAACTATAACTGTTATAAATATACTCGTATATCACTTAAAAGTCAAGAAAATAAAAATTTTTTTAAAAAAACACTTGACAAAAGAAAAATTTCGATTATAATAAAATAGTAATCATTACTGATTTGGGTGATTCGAATGAAAAACTATTCAAGGCAGCGCGAGGCGATATTAACAACCTTGCGTTCAACGAATACCCACCCAACAGCTAATTGGATTTACACGGAGGTCCGAAAGGAAATACCTAATATCAGCTTAGGAACGGTTTACCGAAATTTATCGGCGCTAACCGAAGCGGGCGATATTTTGTGTATTAATCTGGGCAACGGGACCGACAGGTTTGACGGCGATATTTCCGCTCATCTTCATCTGCACTGTAATTGTTGCGACGAAATCGAGGATGTACAGCTTGAAAAAAATGCATTTTTAAAAATTGCAAAAGAGCGCGGATTTATTCCAAGAAATTCAATTTATGTAATTGAGGGTATTTGTAAAAAATGTAATCTAAAAACTATTTTAAACGGAGGAAATTAAAATGAAAAAGTTTGTATGTTTAGTATGCGGTTATACTCACGAGGGAGATGCAGCACCTGATAAGTGCCCTATTTGTAATGCTCCTGCTTCCAAATTCCAGGAGCAAGCAGGTGAAAAAACATGGGCTGCTGAGCATGTTGTTGGTATCGCTCAAGGTGTTGACGAAAAGATTATCGAAGGTCTTCGTGAGAATTTTAACGGCGAGTGCTGCGAGGTTGGTATGTATCTTGCAATGGCAAGAGTGGCTCATAGAGAGGGCTATCCTGAAATCGGTCTTTATTGGGAAAAAGCAGCTTACGAAGAGGCTGAACACGCAGCAAAATTTGCTGAGCTTTTAGGTGAAGTTGTAACCGATTCAACCAAGAAAAACCTTGAAATGCGCGTAGATGCTGAAAACGGCGCAACACTTGGCAAGTTCGAGCTTGCTAAAATGGCTAAGGAGCAGGGTCTCGATGCTATTCATGACACTGTTCACGAAATGGCTCGCGATGAGGCTCGTCACGGCAAAGCATTTGAGGGACTTCTCGCAAGATATTTTAAATAATTTAGAAATATTAAAACCGCCTGAAAAGGCGGTTTTTTGTTGCAAAATTCGTCATAATATGCTATAATGCTTTCGGAATAAGGCATACCTTAAACGGTAGGCGGTTAGCCCTTTGATTTTCAGAGGGCATTTGCCCTCTTTGAATTAAGGGGGTGATGCTATGGAACAGGAAACTTTTATCATAATTCTTATGGTACTTGTAATAGGTTACATATTAAGCATAAAAAAATAACCGCCCAACCCTCGCAAAGTTTAGCGGTTATAAGTTAAACAGAGGCTAACCGTCTATCGGTTTGCCTTATTTCACCTATATTATAACACATATTTTAGTTTTGTCAAGTTTTGAGGCACTTTTTATAAAAAGTATTGCTCTGTAAGTTTAATTTCAAGTAGTTAAATAATGTTAAATAGAGTGAAAAAATATGCATGTTTTATAACTCAATAGTAAAATTGTAGTTACTAATGGGATAAATAATGAGGAAACGTTTAATCATTACTTTTATTACAGTAATAGCAGTAATTGCATTATTGGAGAATGGGAAGAACTAATACGAATTTATACAAAATTAAACGGTGAAATAGATTCTGTTAAAATGAATAATATGGGACTTATATTTACAGAAATAGATTTTAGCAAAATCGAAAATTATAATCCTATAAAATAATTTAAGTTTGTTGGATGCAGTTTTCAAATTCTCTTATATCTTTTTTCTCATTATACTTTACTCTTTTAGTGTGCGTCAAGGTGTGTAATTTTTCGAAAGTGGCTTAAATACGGGAAAAATGGACTTTTTAGTGATGAGGCTCGACACGGCAAAGCATTTGAGGGACTTCTCGCAAGATATTTTAAATAATTAAATTGCCTCCCTCTGACGAGGGAGGTCCGAGTATTACGAGGCGGAGGGAGAGAAAATTACCCCTCCGTCTTTTGCTTCGCCAAACCCACCTCCCTTTACGCAAGGGAGGCTTTTTGTTGCAAAGTATTAAAAAATATGGTATCATTTTTAGAGAGGAAAAATTAATTTTAAGGAAGATTAAAATGTTTAAAAAATCAGGTTGTATTTTATTGATATTAATTATAGTTTTACAGTTTGCAGGCTGTAAAAAATCAACGGATAACAAAAATAATATTTCGTCGGCAAATTCTTCAAATCCTTCTGAAAGCATAGTGGAAAAACCCGAAGAATCTAAAATAGAAAGCAATATTAAGTTTAACGAAGAAATTTTGGAAAATTTTGGATTAACATATAAAGAATTAACCGAAAAGTATGGCGACGAAACTGAAGTTATGCGATACGAGGGCGCGCCGCATTTAAGATTTAAAAATCATCTCGATTGGGGAGGTATGATTTTCAAAGGTTTTGAAAATTATGACGCGGATTACTCTAAAATTTCCGATAACAGTATTGTTGATAAATTAATGCTGAAGGTTGGCGAAGCTTTCGAAAATGATAAAAAATTAATATATTTTTGGGAAATAGAAGAGCTTTTTGGTATTACCGCAACCGTTTCTTTAAATGAAATGACGGGCGGACATTTTGTTGAGTTTAAATATAATGAGTATAATTTTACAATATATGCTTCAACTCCCGAATATTTAGTTTATAGTGATGTTATTTACATAACAAAATAAAAATTTTTAAATACAGTTAAATATAATATCCATCCGTTTTTTTGGAATAATAAATATGAATTCAAAAAAAGGAGGGTTCTTATGAAAAGGAAATTAATAATTTCGTTGGTTGCGGTGCTTTTGATTATGATGCTAACCGCGTGTGATATGAGTCTCGGCGGTATGATGGGCAGAAACCGAAACAGCACAAATAACGGCACAAATCATAACAGTTCAAACAACGATGCAAATAGTAACAACGAGTCTGCGCCAATGGTTGAATCCTTTATTTCGGATACTATGGATTCATTAACGGAAGACACCGCCATTGATAAGCAAAGAGCAAAGGATATAGCCTTAAATCACGCAGGTATAAAAGCCGAAAATATTTCGGGTTATAGAGTTGAGCTTGACCGCGATAATGGTGTTACTTCTTATGAAATTGAGTTCGATTCAGATGGCTATGAATACAGTTATGATATAAATGCCAAAACAGGCGAAATCATAAAATCCGAAAAAGATAGAATAAATTAGACAAAAACGGGATAGAGTTTAAGCTCTATCCCGTTTGGATTATATTTCAAAAATATAAAATAGTTATATTGTTTGATTAGACATTAATAAATTTGTCGCTCATGCCGCGACGGACACGCCCTTTCTTATGTGGGCGAAAAGAAAGGGCGAAAAGATTCGCCTGAGGGGGAATTTCGATTTCCCCCTTAGGCGACGAAATCAGAGTTTCAACTAAACCGACGCCAAAGAGTGAAAACTGCGTTTTCAATTTGGCGGCAAGTTTATATGATTTTATAGTTGCATAACTGTCGCCTTAACCCCCAAACGACAATGGCTTCGCCCTTGACCTTAAATATAATTATCGAATATCAATTATAGTAATTGCAAGATGGGATTTTACTTGTCAAAAATATAAAAATCACAAAAAACGGGGTAGAGCGATAGGCTCTATCCCGTTTGGATTTATTTTTCTTTAAATCGGGTTTTATCAAATATACGGTATTTTTTAACAACCAAATAAAACGGTATACCGAATGCGAAACAAACAATAAATTCTCCGGCACCAACCTCTAAGGCTGAAATTATAAAGCCCCATAAAAAATTATCTGCCTTTAAATAGAAAAGAGCTATTTCAAAACCGATAACCAAAGCGTTTACGATAACTGGTGGGAAAAAGGCGAAAATCGGCAAGCCTTTTATTTTTATGTTTCTTAAAAAATAGGTTAAAATTGCGGCGGCAAGGGTTGCAAGTGTTCCAAAAAGCAGGTCGGCAATATTAAAAGAGCCGATATTAGCGAAAAAGCAACCGATAGTAAGCCCAGGTATTGCCGCAGGGGTGAAAAGAGGCAAAATGGTTAAAACCTCGGAAACTCTAAGCTGAATAGGACCGTAAGCCAAACCCCAAATAGAGCATAGATAAGTAAGTCCCGCATAAGAAGCTGCTATTATAGCGGCGGTTATAATGTATTCAATTTTTGATTTTCTTTTATGCATTTATAACACCAAATTCCTGTAACAAATGTTCAATTAAAATTTTGAGTCCCAAAATAATAAGGATAACTCCGCCTGCAAGCTCGGCTTTCGACTTATATTTAAGACCGAAAACATTACCGATTTTAACGCCGATAGCAGAGAAAACAAAGGTGCAACCACCAATAAACGAAATAGCCGCGATAATATTAACATTTTCTAAAACCGCAAAGGAAATTCCACTAGCCAAAGCGTCAATACTCGTTGCAACCGCCATTATAAACATCGTTTTAAAGCCAAAATCGGAGTTTGATTCGTTTTCTTCCTTTGAAAAGGATTCTTTAATCATATTAGCGCCTATTGCCGCTAAAAGAATAAATGCAATAAAATGGTCTACGGGGGTTATGTATTTCTTAAAAGAAACTCCTAAAAAATATCCTATTAATGGCATTAAAGCCTGAAAACCACCAAACCAAAGACCTGTTATAACGGTATGCTTGAATTTTATTTTATTAACCGCTAAGCCCTTTGAAATTGCAACGGCAAATGCATCCATCGAAAGACCTACAGCCAAAATAAATAATTCCCAAATTCTCAAAATCAACACTCCAAAACAGTATTAAGAATATTTTACATATTATATAAAGCGGTGTCAAGAGTTAATTAAAAAAGACTTGACAGAAACATCTCATTCGTGATAATATACTAACAACTTCTTCACTATTACTTTTACTTCTTACTTTAATTCGGGGGTATAGCTCAGCTGGGAGAGCGCTTGAATGGCATTCAAGAGGTCAGCGGTTCGATCCCGCTTATCTCCACCATAACACGCAAAGTTCAACTCTATACATTATAAAGAGCTCCTTTGCACTTATAGAAAGAACACTACCCAAGCCAATTAAGGCTTGGGTAGTGTTCTTTTATAATCATAACTACTGGTTAAGTTGGAACCACACGCTTAGCATGTGATTTTAGCTATCCAAATAAAAATTTTTAAATATTATTTCCTGTATCATCTCTTAAAAATGCCAAATCGCCATCATCAACATAGCCGTTATCATGGTCTCCGCTGGTAGTGATTATATCTTGCTCGAAATAAAAAATTTCAATTGATGCTTCGAATTTTTTATCCACTTTAAATCCTCCTTCAAAACTATGGTTTTACAACATCTTTATAGTATCCGTCATCATCAAATTCTAAGTCAAAATCGTCATCATCCGGTTCAACCGAATCATCAGGCAAGCCTAAAAGAATTCGTTTCAAATCAATTAAATCCTCTGCAGCCACCCTATTATCCGCATTATAATCAAGAGCTGCATCATAACCCAAATCAGCGATAAGGTGTTTTCTAAGACTAATTAAATCGATTATTGTAAGAGAATCTGCATCTTTTGCTGCAAATACTTGCACGGCGGAAGAAACATAAAACACGCAGATTACCAATACTGCAAAAAGCGCTATTATTTTTTTCATATAAGTCTCCCCTTATTCGTCATAATGAGTGTAGTTAGTCGAAACGCTAAAAAAGCGTTTCGACTAAACTATTACATTATCATATTACGAACATCAGCAAAGGAAGTGCTACAACCACCATAAAAATCGGTGCCTGTGTAATTATTATAGTAAACACGCTCTAAGCCGTTAGCATCCACATAGCGAATATAAGAACGAGCAGAATAATACTCTTCATACGCTTTTTCTAATGCTTCGCCTGTATACTTTTTATAGGTGATAACAACTGTGTAGAGACGGTAATTCTCACCATTATAATGGTCCTGAACACCGCTACATTTGAAGTTTTGAACATAGCTATATGCAGAACTTGTATCTACACCGTTAATATTTTCGCCTTTAAGTTGAAGTGTATAATCATCGTCATTTCCTGCGTTTCTATCCGCAGTAGAAGACCTTGCTAAAACAAAACCATATTCTGCTTCTTTACCATTAATAGCATTTATCTCTGAATAGAGTTGTTCGCTAAGAACAGTAATAAATCTAAGACCGCTTCCCACATTACCATAATGATTTCCTGTTTCAACCGATGAATCTCTTATTTGAACACCGATAAGATCAAAGCCTGCATATGTATTGCCGCCAGTATTCTTATCGTCTTCCGCTTCTTTTTCAACAGAGCCTGTTTCTATCCAATGAGCATAAATATGAACTGTTTCATCATAAATATCAGACCAATTTACAGGTGTGTCATCCTCAAGATACCAACCCTTGAAAACATACTTATTATGTGTAAAGCGCTCAAATTCGGGTATTTCATAGAAAGCGGATATTGTACCGTCTTGATTCAGAGTATAATGCTTATTATCTGAGGATGCAGAAACCGCAGGATAGTATGTGCGGAAAATATCTCCACCAAGTGCTTCGCTGTTATTTGAATGGAAAACAACCTTATTAACGTCAATAACTGCACCAAGTGTACCTACCTGAACATGTGAATCTCCTGACGGTGTAGCATATACACCGGTAAGTGTTGTTTTACTTTGATTCTCGTTTTCTATTTTAGGAACGCTTCCGCCGTCTACTATAATCTCACCGTTGTAACCGCCACCGATATAAGAAACATCAGAAACCTTTTCGTTCATTGCAACAGTATTTCCGTTTGCAAAGTTAAGTCTGATTATCTCTATACGATAATAATAAGGGATTTCATTTGCTTCATCATACCAATGCCATACCATACATTTGCCTTTACCATAACCGGTTTCAGGGTTGATATCTACTGTAACAGTAGTAACCTCATGCTGTGTAATGCGATACCAATCCCATGTTGTATCGGCAGCAGGGTCATCATACCATGATGTTACCCTTACCTCTACAGACTCAGGATAAGCCGCCTTAAGCATATCATCAGCCATATCAACATAAAATTCCAACTCAAACGGATCGGGATCAAATTGCAATGTAATATTTACTGTATGCAATGTAGAGCCATCAGGTTGAACTGTTTTAACAACCGTCTTTTCTGCTTGATAATATCCTTCGAGTTCAACATTTACACTATAATCATATTCAGATGAAAGGTGAGTATAGAAACTTGGAACCTCAAAGGTGTCCATTTTTACTTTATCACCATGAGTATGCCACTGTCCGTTAGGATACTCTTTTGAATATCCATTCATATCAACATAAACTTGCTCGTTTTGAGAAACATTACGAACCGCATAGGTTAACTGCGCATAAAGAGTCTTGTTAAAGTTGCCTGCAAGACCACCATCAACCTGTGAATCATGCTTTATTGTAACAACAAGGTCTACGGCATCCATAACCTGTATCCACTTAGCATAAAGTGTGGTATCGGCGGCAACATTTGCTCCGATATAATCACCTGCGGGTTGAGTAAACTCTTTATCAAGATACCAACCGTCAAACTTAAAGCCGCTAAATTCAGGAACTATGCCTGCGATTGAAGTTTCAAAGCTCCAAGTATGCTTGGTTGGATAATTTCCGCTTAATGAACCACCATTTGTATTATAGGTTATATTGTAAGTTTTAGGCACAAAGGTTGCTACAAGCTTTCCAACCTGATTACCATCCATATAGTAAGCAGGCGCTTGATAATCAACCGTAAAGGGCAATACATCGGTAACGTTTACAATGCTACCCTCTGCTAAAACAACCTCGTATACTCTTATTCCGTACTGATAGTTTGTGATACCGTCTGCACGGCCAATCCAAACCATATTGGTTCCCTGGCCCTTGCCGTTTACAATAGCAATGTTATTACCAACCAAATCATCGTTAATTACCATTTGGCTGATTACGTTCCATAAGGAAGGAACAACACCTGTATTAAGACCGTCAGAGGTAACAAGCACTTCTGCCTGTTGCGGTTTAAAGCCATCTCCTATTTGCTCGGCGTTTACTGAATATTCAAGCTTAAACTCTGCGGGTGAAAAATGTGCGTGCACATTAACGGTAGCAGTTTGAGGGTTAATTGTTCCAAGCACAGCATAGAAATTGCTATCGGTATACGAAGGATAATTCTTGCTGTCAAGAACGCTTGCGCTATCATTATCTTCATTTTGGAATTTAGCGCTATAATTGTTAATGAGCACCTGAATTCGATAATTGTTAGCATCACCAAGGTCGGCTATTCCTGTGAAAGAATATGTAGCATAACCTACCACACGACCTTCATGGTAATAATCACTATAACCATAATCCAAGAAAACAAACTGTTGATTTATAGTATCTGTATATCCGTTAGGCTCAACCTTTTGCAACAAAACGATTAGCGACTTAATCCATTCGCTTTCAGGTATCTCTTGTATCGTAACAGTACCGTCCTCATTTTTCTGCTCATAAGTTGCGCCCACAGTAATCATACCCTCTATTGTAAGCGGTTCTTTCCACTTAGCATATAGTATTATATCTTCGCTAAGATATACGCCCTCTGTTGCAGCAATATTACATTCAGGATCTAAATACCAACCATCAAAAACATATCCACCATATCTTACAGGCACAAAACCGTCGAAGCTTGGTACTTTATATTGGTTTTCCAATGTTTGTATATCATAACCGTTAACAGTACCGCCCATTGCATTAAATGTAACCTTATAGTTCTTGGCTGTGATAACGGCATCAAGCTTACCTTTTTGAACATCATTTTCAAAATATGCACCATTTAAGTCTAAGTTGCCATACGATTTACCGTCTGAAACATCGCCAATATCAACTGTATAAAGATTAGTTTTAAACTGCTCAAAATTTGCAGGCGAAGCCCAATCGGTTTCAACAATTGTTCCGTCAGGATAAATCAATGCAGTAACAATAATACGATAACCATAAGGAGATTTGATACCGTTATCGAGAATCTCGCTAACCCACACAGGATAGCTTCCTGTTCCTTTGCGTGTATTTGCATCAATATCAACACGAACACCGGGTTTTCTTCCTGCTTCGTTATTTTTATGCTGAACTATAATTTCCCAATTATTAGTTCTTGAAGACCAAGCCAAAACCTTAACGATTGCAGCCTGAGGCAAAAGACTTGCCGGAACATTCTCATCCACTCTAACCTCAAATTCGAGGTCTTTGTTATCGGGAGCATATTTTAACTCAACTTTAATAAACACATCGCCGTTTTCATTTACGGTTGTATTTAAAGAGGTAACATCATAATTATGCTTACTTACAGCAACCGAATATGAATAATCCTTAGAAACGTTAGTTACGCTCGGTGTTATAGCGGTATAAACTGTTTCTAATATTGATTTTTCTTCCGAATCACTCGGAGTATATGTATAGTCGTGATTTGGATGATTTACATTGTTAATAACAATTCTATCGCCTGTTTCAATATAAGGATTGCTAACATCGGGAGTAAATACAAGATCTAAAGAAATATCGTCCTTAGCGGTTGTTGTATCATGTCCTAAAGCACCGCCGTCATGGTCGATTGTAACATTAACGTATATATCTGCCGCATCTGCCCATTGAGCCGTAAGTGTATATGATTTACCTATGGAATCCGAAAGCACACTTCCACTTTGGTATACCGTTCCAAATTGGTCTTTCCAACCTGCGAAAATATATCCTTGCTTTGTAGGTATTTTATCGGAAACCTTTACTTCCTCACCTGTATCATAATATTCAAGTGCAGGGTTAGGACCGCCAACGCCGCCGTTAAGCTCATAAGTAACATATTCGAAGAATATATAACGCGTACGGTCTTCGCTGTTTATACTTAAATGTTGATCAGAAGAAAGAATATAATTTTCGCCATCATAATAGTATATTCTATAATCACCGTTTAGAAGCTGCGCTGAATAAACACCTTTAGCTGTTCTCTCAAGCTTAATGTAATCAGTATCATCAGACTTTACATAAAGACTAACATTATCTCCTTTAACGGTTGTTACGTCTATTCTTTGACCGGTAGCTGTTGCAGTACTGGTGTCATAATAACCGTCAAGAATTACCTCAACTGTACCTGTGTATTTAGAAGGTGCAACCATATAAACCGCAACAAAGGTTAAATCGCTGTTTACAGAGGTATACTTTTCCAAAATCTCTTCCTGTGATAATACTGTACCGTCTCCGCCCTCAAGTGTCCAACCAAGGAAAATATAATTTTCTCTATCGGTCTTTCCTGCAAAAGCTACAACCGGCTCACCTCTTTCAAGAGAATCAACCTGATCGTTAAATACGAAATCCTCTACACCGTCGGTATAATTAACGATATATGCTACTTGCTCAACTTTTACAGTTTCCGGCTTAAAGGTTGCAAGGTAGTATGTATCGGTCATCTTCTTGTATTTAACTCCCGATGCAGAGGTAAAGTTTGCTGAAGCTATATCTGTTTGGGTGATTTGCAAATCATAACGGTATTTTTTGCCGTTTGTTTCGGTGATATGATAAGAACCGCTCCAAACACCGTTGTTATTATCAGTCCACTCTATTTGCTGATTAAAGTGCTTGTTATATGCATTTAATACATCTGTTATAGAAGTAGATTTATCTTTATCATTTATTGTTGTTTCATCATTGGTATAACCACCGAAAATACTACCCTTATGGTCATACATTTCTATAACATAAACAGGCGGATCGATAGGACGTATAACATCACCGGTAACGTCAGCAACAAGTATACCGTCAGCGTGATTATCAGGTTTAGACGCAGTACCTTGGTTCTTCAAGCAATATACAATATAATTTTTGAAGAGTCCTGTTGCTTCAAATGCTTCTTTAGATTCTTTATCCATACAATCTTTTACTGCAGTCCAAAAAGCGTTGGCATATCCTACATTTTCAATATATGCCTCTTCTTTATTGTTATTATCGGATATTTTTGCAGGTATAAAATGATATGCATTTCCTATATTCTTATCGTATGTATCAGGATCAGTATTTATAAAATTTTGCTGATACAAAACAACATCCGAATATTTAGCACTTCTAAGCTGTGTTATATTAACATTTATTCTGAGCAAGGGAGTGTCATCTCCTGCAGGACCGTAATCTTTAGAATCACCGTATCCATAGAAACTATCGGGAAAATGTCCGTCAGCTATATAATAAACATCAAAACTTGCCCACTCATCGCCTTGAACATAGTCCTCTAAAGTAATTACAACCGAGTTGGCATTTTTGGCAACCTGCTCACTTGCAGTATATGTACGACCGTCGGCATTTAAGGATACATTTACCGTAT
This sequence comes from Clostridia bacterium, assembly GCA_017537365.1. Taxonomy (GTDB): domain Bacteria; phylum Bacillota; class Clostridia; order Oscillospirales; family Acutalibacteraceae; genus UBA737. Next base: position 5,709 of record JAFYKZ010000005.1, on the reverse strand, counting down.
AGTACTGAATATTATTCTGTTCACTGTAATCATATCCGAAAACACCCTCGCCAAAGCTTGTAACAGGTCTGTTTTCTGTACGGATAGAGCCAAACATGCTCCGTCTGTATGCACATGTTACCGAAACCGACAAATCTGAATTATCAATATTTTTGCCGTTAGAATCAAGCACAGTTATTGTAACATCTGTATTTGTTTCTACAGAAAATACAACCATACCCGTGTTAAAAGCGGACAATAACATAGTCATCGTAAGCAAAAAGGCAATTATCCTTTTTTTCATTCATACCTCTCCCTTTCAATAATCACTCTTGTCTCAAAACGACACAAAAAGATAAGTAACACTTAATTTTATAACATATACTCTTATAAATCAAGAGATTTATAGATTATTTTTCAAAAATTCTAATTTCCCCGTCAAAATCAAGGTGCAAACTGTTTTCATCACATTTTACAATCTTAATTGTTGTAACCATTTCATCTGTTGTTTCAATACAATTTAATGTGATAGTTTTTGTGTCATCATCGTAGGTATAACCTTCACATAGATCAGAATCATTTACAGAATTTCCGCAACCGCAGTAATAACTGAAACTGCCGTCCTCACCGAAACGAATTGTTTCGGTGTCATGCTCGGCATCTCTTGTCCACGAAGTATTCACAAATGAATATTTACTGTAATCAACACTTTGACCTTCAGTTTTTTCATTTCCGCTACACCCCGCAAACAATATGGTGCATACTAAAACCATAATTATCAAATAAGCATATTTTTTCATACTCTTTGCCTCCTGAAAAAATTACATATTTTTCTTTTGCCGTTCTAACCTGCATGTTTATTATTTATTATAACATAAAATTCTTTTAAATACAATAATATTCGCTTTGGAGACGCAAAAAAGGTTGCAGATTTTCAATCACCTTATATGTTCTTTATTATGAGCTTAACATCAGAACTATCCCGCCTTTCCTTTTCACCACTGCTGTCATTTAGCATAGGATACAATGGGAGGTGAATTATTGTGTTAACATCATGCAGAAGTTGCAGAACCAGTTGCACAGTTCTTGCGGTGGTGGCCAGTCTTATTCTCGGTATAATCACAGCGTTTCTAACTATAACCGCCGTGATTACTTTAACCCCTGCGTTTTTATGGGTGCTTCTCGGTATTGCGGTGGTATATCTCGCTGTTGTTCTTATTGCGGCGGCTTTGTTCCGCGATAGATGTTGCGAGGATTTATGCAGTATAGTTACGGCTGTGCTTATAGGTATACTTGGAACAATATTGCTTTCTATTGTTTTCTTAGGAATAACCTTTGCGGCAACAAGTGTTATCGGCGCAATCCTTACCGGCGCGCTTTTATTCTTCTTTTTCCTTACAGTAACTTCAACCGCTTGTCTTGTGCGTTGCTTCTTTAATTGCAACGACTAACCAAAAGGAATTTTAAATTATAACAAAAACCGAGCAAGGGAAGCCTTGCTCGGTTTTTGCTTCTTATGGAAGGGATAGACAATTCCCAAGTCCTTTTAAAATCCTACTGTATCAGACTGAACTCCTACATATTTATATGTTTCATCGGCAAAGCCGATACCTTAACCTCTTCACTATTACTTCTTACTTATTACTTCAAAATCGACAAGGTTTTTAGTGAAGAGTGAAGAAGTAAGAGGTAAGAAGTAAGAGGTAAGAAGTAAAAATCGACAAGGCTCTGTCGAACCTTGTCGATTTTTGGTGGAGGTGAGGAGAATCGAACTCCTGTCCGAAAATCTATCCGTATCAGCATCTCCGAGCGCAGATGTTCTTTTAAATTCCCTCAATATTCGCCGAACATCAGGCTAATATATTGGAAAGTCCCTACTGTGTGACGGCAGATGGGACAATCCGCCGTTCACATTTACCGCTAAAATGACACCCTTGCGAAGCCGCGGTAGTCCTCGGTCGGATGAGCAGCCAAATTAGGCTGCTAAAGCAACTTTATTGTTGTTAGTTAATTTTTAATACGGATTTTATAGCGGTTCCGCACCGCTGCTCGCTTCCGATATTTCAAAATCCCCGTCGAAACCTTTACACCCCCGAATATGAAGTAAGAGGTAAGAAGTAATAATGAAAAGGTGGAGAGAAAAGTAAGATGTGAGAAGTTTATCTGTTTTGCTCTTTCATTGCGCGGTCGATTTGGCGGTTGGCATCTCTCTTTGCGGCAGTTTCACGCTTATCATGAAGCTTTTTACCTTTGCAAAGACCGAGTTGCACCTTAACAAGAGAGCCTTTAAAATAAACCGATAACGGAATCAGCGCCAAGCCTTCCTGCTTAACCGTTCCGAAAAGACGCATTATTTCTCTCTTATGCATTAAAAGCTTGCGGTTTCTGGCCGGCGGACGATTAAAAATATTACCGTGCTCGTAAGGACTTATATGCATCTGCTTTATGATAAGCTCGCCCTCATCGATACTGCACCAAGCGTCCTTCAAATTAACCCCGCCTGCTCTTACAGACTTAACCTCAGTTCCCGAAAGAGAAATTCCCGCTTCGAAGCTTTCTATAACAAAGTATTCATGATATGCTTTTTTATTTTTTGCGATGGTTTTAATATTATCCACGAAAATCCTCCTTTCGAAAAATAAGGCTTTTTGTCGAAAAGCCTCTAAATGACAAACGCCATACAGTAAAAACTACTGCAGGGCGTTTGAAGCTTTAATTAATATGTTTTAATTAACCCTCAGAGATAGCGTCAACAGGGCAACCTGCTGCACAAGCACCGCAATCGATGCACTTATCAGCGTCAATAACATATTGAGTATCGCCTTCAACAATAGCCTCGCAAGGACAGTTAGCTGCACATGCGCCGCAGCTAATGCAAGCATCAGAAATTTTGTAAGCCATCAAAATACACCTCCGTAGCTTTGATGATTTAATTGTAACAACTTCCGCATAAAAATGCAAGTATAATTCACAAATTTGCAAAATTTTTTATATAATGTATTGAAAAATTAAATTGTGAGGCGTTTTTATGGACAAAAAGTTGATAGAAAAATATAAAAATGAAATGTTTAATACTTATGCGAGGCGGAAATTTTCTACTTTAGAAAAATCGGTTCAGGCTATAAGCCCTGTCGCCGACAATCCTACCGATAACGAGGGAGCGTTGGTGGTTTTGGTAACGGCGGTGCGGTCGCTATACCCGATAAAAAACGCATTGGTTTCGGTGTTTTCGGGCGAAAATGAAATGCGAGAGAATATAATAAGCGTTTATACCGACGAAAGCGGTAAAACCGAGCCGATATATTTATCCGCCCCTGACCGAGAATTATCCCTTCAAAGCGAAAATAAGGTTTTACCTTATGCCGAATATAATGTTGAGGTTAAAGCAGAGGGTTATGTTGACAGTATTTTTTTAAATATTCCTGTTTTTGAGGGTATAACCTCTTTACAAAGAGCCAATATGCTTTTGCTTGAAACCGCAGGAGAACAAAAAGGCCCTATTATATATAATGTGTCCGAAAACGCTGATTTATAAGGAGAATACTTATGCCTGAGGTATTAACACCTGTCATTCCGCAAAATATAACAGTGCATTTAGGCGCACCCGATTCGGCGGCGCAGAATGTTACCGTTCCTTTTACCGATTATATAAAGAATGTTGCTTCAAGCGAAATTTATCCAACCTGGCCTGAGGAGGCTTTAAGAGCAAATATTTATGCTATTATAAGCTTTGCTTTAAACCGAATTTATACCGAATGGTATCCCTCGCGCGGTTATAATTTCGATATAACAAACACCACTCAGTTTGACCAAGCCTTTGTGCCTGACCGCGAAATTTTTGAGAACATAAGTCAGATAGTTGATGATATTTTTAATGATTATGTTGTGCGACAGGGTAGCGTTCAACCCCTTTTTACCGCTTTTTGCAACGGAACAACCTCAACCTGCGCAGGACTTTCACAATGGGGAAGCGTTGGTTTAGCAGAAAGAGGGTTCACCCCTTATGCCATTTTGCAAAATTATTACGGAGACGATATCGGCATAGTTGAAAATGCGCCTGTAAGCTTTACGGGAGAATCATATCCGGGAGTGCCGCTCGCGATTGGTGATTCGGGGAATAATGTAAGACTTATTCAGGTTCAGCTTAACCGCATAGCAGAAAACTACCCCGCTATTCCTAAAATAGAAAATCCTAACGGCATTTTCGGTGTAGACACCGAAGCGGCAGTTAGGAAATTTCAAGAAATATTTAGTTTAACCCAAAGTGGTCAGGTTGACAAAGCCACTTGGTATGCTATAAAACGCTATTATGCAGGGGTTAAAGGACTTGCCGAGCTTGCAGGCGAGGGCATTACTCTCGACGAGGCAACCGTGCCCTTTGAAACCGAAATTTCGGCAGGAAGTAGCGGTATTTCGGTTAGAACATTACAGTATTATCTAAGCATTATAGCCTATTTTAATTCAGCTTTATCCCCTGTTCCGCGAACTGCCGAGTTTGACCCTGCAACCATAGCGGCGGTTGAGAGATTTCAAGAGTATTACGGGCTTCCTGTAACAGGGGTTGTTGACACAGCAACCTGGAACACGATAGACCGAATTTATACCGAAACAGTGGCATCTTTGCCCGAGGGTTATCAGGGGGATAACGCCAAGCTATACCCGGGTTATTTTTTAACCAAGGGAACAAGAAATAGCTCAGTTTCGGATTTGCAAAGCTATATAAATTATATCGGTGAGCGAATTCCCGCTTTCCCAACCTTGCCCGTAACAGGATATTTCGGCGACCAGACCGAAGCGGCAGTTAAAGAAATACAAAGGCTTTATGGCATTGAGCAATCAGGCGCGGTAGGTCCTGTTACATGGTATCAAATAGCGCGTGAGTATGATAGCCTTAAAGCGCAAGAAAACGGCGGTTAGCTTTGAATTAGTTTTTTAATAGCGGGAATTTTGAAAAGAACTACCGCTGCCGACACGGTTAAAACAAGTTCGGGAAGCATAAATGTTCCGTTATAACAAATTGAATATAGCGCAGGGCTATTCATAATAGTTTTGCCAAAAATTTCAAACTGCTCAAAGTTCGCAAAGATTATGTATCCCGAAATGAAATGGCATAAAAATCTCATGCATAAAACCAACGCGCAACCTGAAATCCGCGCCCAATAACCTTTTTTGGCAAGTATTCCCGAAAGTCCCAAAACGGTGAAGGCTACAATATAATCGAGGAATATTGTTCCTATCAGCGCTAATGGCGAGAGTCCCCAAGCGAAGAGCCCGTCGAAAGCGATGCCGAAAAAGAGCTGAATGAGCGAATAAATAAAGGCAGAGCCTAGTCCCCATTTAAAGCCGAGTATCGAGGGCAGTAAAACAATGGGCAGCATTGAGAGAAGTGTTACCGAACCGCCTAACGGGAGCTTATAAATTTTTATAAAGCTCAGAGCGGTGGCGAGCGCAATAAATATTGCGGCAAGGGTTAGTTTGTAGACTGGTTTTTTTTGGATTTCTTTCATTTTTTGTTCCTCCTTTAATATCGCAATACTGATTTTCCGAGAAAACAAAAAAGCCGCAGGCAATACACCTGCGGCAATACTTTTTCGTATTTCCCTACGGCGGCATTATCCGCATCAGGTTAAAGGTCGAAATCATAGCAAAAGCGGATTTCCTCTCAGCCCGAGTTTCATCGAGCTCCCTATTGCAAGCAAATTATAGCACCGAAAGTAAATATTGTCAAGT
>JAFYKZ010000004.1 GCA_017537365.1 Clostridia bacterium | reverse complement strand
TAATTACAATCCGCTAAACGTGCAGCAGCGGAAAGGGGGTACAAGGGGGTTAGACCCTCTTGAGAATAGATATTTTTAAAATTAATTTTGTTTTGGATTATCAGTAAGTCCTAGGATGTAGTCGGCAGAAACTTTGTAAAAATTTGATAAGGTTACGAGATGATGTATGGGAATTTGGTTAAGCCCATTTTCGTAACGGGAATAAACCTGTTGTGTTGTATTAAGAATATCAGCGACCTCTTTTTGTTTAAGGTCGTGGTCTTCTCGTAAGTCTCTTAGCCTTTCAAAAAATAATTTCATATTTATCACCCGAAGTGTAGTGCTAGTTTTTCGTTGGATTATTGGTAAGACCTAAGATGTAATCAACAGAAACATTGTAAAATTTAGCAAGAACGGTCAAAGCTGATGTGGGAATATCGCGATAGCCTTTTTCGTAAAGCGAATATTGTTGCTGTGTTATAAATAAAAGCTTTGCGATATCCTTTTGCTTTAGGTCGCGGTCTTCTCTTAAATCTTTTAGACGCGGATAATGTGCCATTTTTACACCCTCCAATACACTCAAATAAATGTATTGACAGTTTAACACAATAGTAAAATAATAATTCTTATAAACATTTATTTGAATGTAAGGAGTTAAATATGAACATAAAAACAGAACTTATAAAAAGCAGTATTATTGATAAGGTATGCAGCAGGATAACGGATTTTGAAATTGACGAGAGCAAGGTTGCTGATTCAAAGGCGATAGAGGTGCTTGCGGAGATACAGAAGATTTTAAAAAGTGACGAAGAAGACGATTTTTTGATAGTGGACAGCATAGTTGAAGTTTTTATAAAACACAATCTGGATTTTGGGAGTTGTCATGATTTTTAGGATTTTTTATTTTCAAGGTGTACCGCTTAGACCCTTGTTTTAACCTAATATTTATTTATAAGCTTTTTGGGACTTGCTGTTCCAAACCCTGCAAACCGCCGATTCGCTTTAAAGGTGGCTGTAATACTCAAATTGTTTGCGGTATCGAATATTCGGATACTTAAACTCATTAAGTGCCTCATTAAATCGGTGGCGCCCGCAGCGGAAAATGATTACGCCACCGATTTTCGATGTCCTCAACAATTCTCGAAACAGCCACCAATTTCAGCTCACAAGGCGGTATTTAAAGACCATCAGTGGGGGTCTTTAAGTGCCGCTTAAAGGAGAGAGGGTTGATAGATGTCTGTGCATCTTGGAAAAGGTGTAAAAATCGGCGGCACATCAGTTTCCATCTGTATTTTGGCGGTTGTCATAATTTTTAGGATAAGAAAAACCCTCGGCTGATATAAGCCGAGGGTTTTTGCTATCGGTTATAGGTTTTATTAAGGCGTTTGAATTTTTCCTTATCTATAGAATCCAGTTGTTCCTTTGTAATTCTGAATGTCCAGTTTCCGTTAGCTCTGCCGGGAGTGTTCAGGCGGGTGTCTGAACCATAACCCAATAAATCCTGAATGGGGAAGATGACAAGCCCTGCAGATGAGCGATAAATAGTG
>JAFYKZ010000003.1 GCA_017537365.1 Clostridia bacterium | reverse complement strand
TCATGAGCAAACGATAGAAGTAATTGCTATTCGTGAGGCGGGGATTAAAGCAATGCTTACACCTAATGAATGGGTTAATATTTAAAGTTTATAACAATCTGCATTTGCAATCGGCAACCAGAAATGGCTGCCGATTTTTTAAAGAAAACCGCTTGAATACAGTTTTTTATGGCTTTTACGTTCATAATAGATGTAATTTTCAATGTTAGTCAAATAGTGTGAAGTGGTGATTTTATTTCGTAAAAGTTATGATGAAACCTTACGGTTTCTGTTATGATATATTTGCCCTTAAAACAAGCATTGACGAAGTTAATTCATAATTTGCTAAGCAATCTGAACTTATAACTTGCCGTAGGCAAATATAACTAAAAAAAAGACTATTCTAAAGAATAGTCTTTTTTTTTGGCAGGGGCAGAAGGATTCGAACCCTCGACACACGGTTTTGGAGGTCATGTCATATAAAAAGGACCATCCAAATTGTTCCCGCTGTTGAGCCTTGTTTGAGAGTTGCCAAAAGTCTGATTTTCACTTATGATGCTTTATTGATGCTATACGAATATCTCATCAAATTTGATGCCCAACTGCCAAAAAATCAGCACACTTAATTTTATTTAAGTATAACATACATTTCGTGAAATTGCAAACAGAATTGCACGTGTAAGACAATAGAATGAATTAAGGAAGAATGAGAATCAGGTGTTATGCTTAAGAACGATACAAGGCGTTTTTGAGACAATTTCAACCGAGTAATCTATAACCGCCATATCAAAAAATGGTATGACTTAAACAAAGAAAAATGGGACTTTAAAAATGATATAATAAATATTTAACTGACATCACATAATAAAGAAAAAGGAAGTGGTTTATAATTGGAATTTATTAAGGTTATTCTAACTTCTATACTGTCAGTGGTATCGCTGTTTGTGATTGCAAAAATAATGGGACACAAACAAATGGCACAGCTTGATTTTTTTGATTATATTACAGGTATCACCATCGGCTCAATAGCAGCAGAGCTTGCAACAGAATTGGAAGCACCGTGGAAGCCTCTTGTTGCAATGATAATCTATGGTCTTGTTGCACTTGGGCTAACGATACTTGCACATAAATTTCCTAAAACCCGTAAATATGTCAACGGAACACCAACCATTGTTATGGACAATGGAAAGCTATATCGTGAAAATATGAAAAAGGCAAAGCTTGAGCTTTCTGAATTTATGGTTTTGTGTAGACAGGAAGGATATTTCAATATAAACGATATTGAAACTGCAGTTTTTGAGTATAACGGCAGAATTACAATTTTGCCCAAAAGTGAAAAAAGACCGCTTACTCCGGAGGATATGAATATTACCCCCGAGAAAGCGGAAATATGCACAGAGATTATTATGGACGGTCGTATTTTGCATGAAAATTTGAAAAGGCTTGGACTTGATTTGACATGGCTTGATAAACAATTAAAGAAGCAGAAATATGATAATGCAAAAGAGATATATTTAGGAATATGCGATAAAAATAATAACCTCACTTTATTTCCGTCAAACTAATTCTTACCTTTATCATCCTTTGCCTCGCATATCGCTCTTTGCGTCGCAATAGTTGCCAATGTGTCTCCTAATTGGACAAGAACGGTAGCAAGCAACGTTGTTTCTTCAATGTTTAACTTGCTGGAAATCGCATTAGCCACTGCAGTTATAGATGCGGTTAATTGACAAGAATTCATTATACTACCTCCTGATAATTCTATAAAAAGTACCTTAGCATATATTTTATTCAAATAGTAATCTTTAATATATGATATGAAAGAGGTAAAGAGTGAGTTACTCAACAATATCCATTTTACCATATCAAAAAATGACACGCCTTAAACAAAGAAAAGCGGAATCGAGAAATCGAAAGAAATCTCGGTTCCGCTTGTTTCATTTATGGCAAAAATTCCGGCATAATCTTATATCGGTTAACGCCGTGATTTGTTGAACGAATTAAAAT
>JAFYKZ010000031.1 GCA_017537365.1 Clostridia bacterium | reverse complement strand
TGAATGCCTGCTTATTTTCGCGGTACTCCTCATAGCTTACATAGATATCTTTGATATTCGAATTTGTTTCAGCAAAAGTTGGCACAGCTATACTATTTGCCGCCAACACCACACAACACGCTATACCAAAAATGCGTTTTTTAAATTTCATTATTTTTCCTCCAGTCAAAAAAACAATGCCAAAATTATACTTTCTATCCCTGTTTTTGCCATTTAAAATACAAGTTGATGTCTACTTGTATTTTTATTGCGCTAAAACACAATACTACGGAAATATCTTACCACATTATTGTCAAAAGTGCAAGAATTTTTTTGACTTTAATGTTAAATAAAAGTTTTTTTGTTTCAACTTGTATTTTAACTTGTATTCTTATTTTTTGAAAATACGCAAAAAACATTTGATTTCTAATATACTTCGCTATATAATAGTTATATAATGCAAAATACTTGATTTAGGAGTTAATAGTTGCATATGGCTAAAAGTAACGATTTATATATTAAGATTTTAGAGTCCTTTAAAAAAGATATATTGGAAGGCAAATACCCATTTCAATCAAAGCTACCTTCCGAAAACGAGCTTGCAAAAGAGCTTAATATCAGTCGCTCAACCTTGCGAAAGGTTTTAGAGGAGCTTAACAATCTTGGGTTAATCGAGTCTCGCAAAGGAAGCGGTTCTTTCGTTTGCGATAAGGGGGTTAGCCGCTACATACCGATTATAATTCCGAAAAGCGGAAATAACTATCGTTTCACCGAAATAGTTGAGGGTTCAAGCAACTTTTTCAGTACGGTTGGTTTCTCCTCTTTGTTAACTCTTGCAGATGATGACCCCGAAAAAGAAAAAGCCGTTATAAATAGGCTTATCTCAGAAGGTCATAAAAACTTTATTATATATCCAACCTCCTGCGATCATAATTCCTCGTTTTATCAGCAATTACTCAGAAAGGGGTACAACTGCGTATTTATAGATTCGCTTCCCAAAAAAATCACCTGCGACTATGTAACAAGCTGTAATTTTATAGGCGGATATAAGGCAACAAAGAAACTGATTGATTTAGGTCATAAAAGCATTGCCTTTTGCAGTACTCAAGAACTTGATAAAATCAATACCATAAACGACCGATATTCAGGCTATGTTTCTGCATTAGAGCAACACAAAATAAATTATTCAGAAGAACTGACTTATATTTGTAACGGTAGAAGTTATGACGAATTTGGCGATTACATAGTTGAAAATTTAACCGCCACCGCAATTTTCGCTTCAACCGACGAATTGGCGGTTATTCTTGTTAATAAATTCGCAAATTCAAATAAACATCCAGCTATTATCGGTTTCGATAACACAATTCTTTCAGAGAGTTATAACCTAACCTCAATAAACCAGAATTTATACGAAATCGGGCGGACTGCCGCTGAGCTTCTTCACAAGAGAATTATAAATCCCTCTAAAAATTATGAGCATATTTATGTTCCTGTTACTCTTATAAAAAGAAATTCCTCAACAAAACCTGTTAATCGGTAAAAAATTCATACTTTAAAGGATGTGAATTTGTGATTAAATCTGATTTTTTAGAAAACTTAAAGCAGATAACTCCCGAAGAAAAAGATATTTTAAACGGTAAAAACGCAATTAACCGAGATATTTATATGCTCGGTATTGATAATACAATAAACAGTAAAAAGCTACTGGACGAGGGAAAATTAATCACCATGCGAAAGCATACTCGTTTTATAGATTTTCCCGAGCATTCGCACGATTATATTGAGCTTATTTATATGTGTCAAGGCAGTACCACTCATATTATAGAAGGCAAAGAAACAAAGCTTCAAGAAGGCGAACTTTTATTTTTAGGTCAAGGTATCCACCATAGCATAAAAAAAGCAAACGAAAACGATATTGCAGTAAACTTTATTATTCTTCCGCACTTTTTTGGAGATACCCTCCCTGCTTTTGGCGATACAGAAAGTCCTATTAAAACATTTTTTATAAACTGTCTTTGCGGAAACGGAAGTAACAGTTTTTTGCATTTTAATGTATCAAATATACCTGAGATACAAAATTTAATGGAAAACCTTATCCTTATTGTTACAAAGGACACTCCAAACCGCCGAAGACAACTGCAAATGACTATGGCGCTTATCTTTATGCAAATTATTTCTCATACCGATAAGCTCGTTGCAGAAATTAATGATGATACGGTTGTTTTTAAACTTCTCGATTATATCGAAACTAATTATATAAACGGAAATCTTTCTGAGGCGGCTAGGATTTTTCATTATGATATAAGCTGGCTTTCGCGTGAAATACTTAAAAAAACAGGAAAAACCTTTACCAAACTTATGCAAGAAAAGAGACTTTCCCAAGCCGCTTTCTTACTGGAAAACACCAAAAGAAGCTTCACAGATATTTCTGTCGCAGTAGGCTATGAGAACACAAGCTATTTTCATAAGATTTTCACCGCTAACTTCAAAATGTCGCCAAAAGAATACCGAAAAAGAAAAAAATAGTTGCAAGAAAGGACATTTTTTAAACAATATAAAGACCTGTTTTTATATGTGTTTTTTTATTATAATTGTTATAGTAGTTATACTATACAATTATAATTTAAACATATAAAAGGAGGTCTTTTTCTTGCAATACTGTTTAGCAATAGACATCGGTGCTTCAAGCGGCAGACATATCTTAGGTTGGCTTGAAAACGGAATCCTAAAACAACAAGAGGTTTACCGTTTTGAAAACAATATAATGAATAAAGACGGTTCTATCGTTTGGGATATAGAGCATCTGGTATGCGAAGTCAAGGCAGGTCTTAAAGCCTGCAACGATATAGGCAAAATCCCTGTTACAGTTGCTGTTGACACTTGGGGAGTTGACTATGTTCTTCTGGATAAAAACCAAAAAGAAATAATGCCTGTTATAGCATACCGAGACGGCAGAACAAACGGCATTATAGAAGAAATTGACAATATAATACCCAGAGAAGAGCTTTACAAAAGAACAGGTATTCAACCTATAAACTTTAATACAATTTATCAGCTTTACCGCGATAAAAAATCAGGCAAGCTAGATAATGCCCAGCATCTTTTGATGATTCCCGAATATCTGTCTTTCAAGCTTACAGGAGTTATAAAAAACGAATACACCAATGCAACAACGGGTGCTATCATTAATGCCGAAACTAAAAAACGCGATGATGAATTATTAAATTTATTAGGAATTAAAACCGATATTTTCAAAGAACTCTCGGTTCCAAGCGATGTTATAGGAAATTTAAGTGATGAGGTTAAAAAGGAAATAGGCTTTGATACCACTGTTGTTTTCTGTCCTTCCCACGATACTGCATCGGCAGTAGCAGCTTGTCCTGTTGGAGATAACGGAGTTTATATCTCTTCGGGCACTTGGAGTCTTATCGGCACCGAGAATAAAGAGCCTGTTTTATGTATAGAGGCTTTAAACGGTGGATTTACAAATGAAGGCGGAATTAATTACCGCTATCGTTTCCTCAAAAATATTATGGGTATGTGGTTATTCCAGAACATCAGAAGAAATCTTGATAAAAAATATACCTATGATGAAATGATGAATATGGCTAAGGAAAGCAACTTTAAAGAGCTTATTAATCCAAATGCAAAAGAATTTGTTGCTCCGGATAATATGATAGAGGCTATAAGAAATTATCTTGGCAAACCTGAACTCCCGATTGGCGATGTTTTAAGCTCGGTTTATCATTCGCTTGCTAATTCTTATAAAGAAGCGGTCCAGACTATTGAAAATGTCAGCGGAAAGCAAATAGATTTAATAAATATAATCGGCGGCGGCAGTAAGGATAGCTATCTTAACGAGCTTACCAAGGAATATACAGGCAAGCGTTTGCTCGCGGGTCCAACCGAGGCTACCGCTATCGGCAATCTTATCGCGCAGTTTATGTATTTAGATAAAGATTTCACCTTAGAAAAAGCCAGAGAAACTGTTAAAAAATCATTTAGTATTACGGAGGTTTAATTATGAGCAGATATATTGAAGCTAAGGAAATGTATGCAAAACTCGGTATTGATACCGATAAAGCTATTGAAACCCTTAAAAATGTTCCTGTTGCCCTTCATTGTTGGCAGGGTGATGATGTTCGCGGTTTCGACCAAAAGGTTGACGCTCTTTCGGGCGGTATTCAAACCACAGGTAATTACCCAGGCAGAGCAACAACACCTGAGGAGCTTATGGCAGATTTAGATGTTGTTTTAAAGCTTTGCCCAGGCACCAAAAAGCTTAATCTTCACGCTTGTTACGCTATTTTTGATGAAGAAAACGGTGGTTGGGTTGACCGCGATAAAATCGAACCCAAGCACTTTAAAAAATGGGTTGATTTCTGCAAAGAAAGAGGTCTCGGCTGCGACTTTAATCCAACCTTTTTCTCTCACCCAATGTGCGACCCGTTAACCCTTTCAAGTCCTAACGAAGAAACAAGAAAATTCTGGATTGAACACGGTAAAGCCTGTATCAGAATTTCAGAATATTTTGCAGAGGAATTAGGTCAGGAATGTGTTATGAATATCTGGACAGGAGACGGCTTTAAGGATATCCCTGCCGACCGAATGGGTCCCCGTATTCGTTATAAGGAATCTATTGACGAGATTCTTTCCGAACCTTTTGATTTTAATAAAGTTAAACCTTGCGTTGAGTCAAAGGTGTTTGGTATCGGCGTTGAGGCTTACACAGTTGGCAGCGCAGAATTTTCTCTTTCCTATGCCGCTATGAACAAGGATAAATGTATTCCTCTTATGGATAACGGTCATTATCATCCTACCGAAGTTGTGTCGGACAAGATTCCCGCTCTCCTTGCTTTCTTCCCCGAAATTGCCCTTCATGTAACCCGTCCTATCCGTTGGGACTCTGACCATGTTGTGCTTTTAGACGACGAAACAAAAGAAATCTGCAAGGAAATCGTTCGCACAGGCGGACTTGACGGCAGAGTTAAAATTGCCCTCGATTATTTTGATGCTTCTATTAACAGAATTTCCGCCTGGACCACAGGCTTCAGAAATGTTCAAAAAGCTCTGCTTATGGCGCTTCTTACTCCCGATATGACCGCTCTCCAAAACGATAATAACTGGAGCGAGCTTATGGTTATGCAGGAAGAACTTAAAACAATGCCTTTCGGCGATGTTTGGGCACAATATTGCAAAATATGCGGTGTGTCCCAAGACGGCGAATGGTTTAATGAAGTGAAAACCTATGAAACACAAGTTTTAGCAAAGAGAGGAAATTAAAAATGAAAGATATTTTAACCGCTCCTTTTGTGGAGGAAATGAAAAAAGCAACCGCTAATATGTACCGTTTAGGTTGGGACGAAAGAAACGGCGGCAACATCAGCTATATGCTCGAAAAAGAGCAGGTTGCCGAGTATTTAGACATGAACAATGTTATTCGCAGAATCCCCACCGGATTTGATGCAACCGAGCTTATCGGCAAAATCTTTATTGTTACCGGAACAGGCAAATATTTCAAAAATGTTGAGCACGACCCTGAAAACAACCTTGGAATTATCCGTATCGCTAATGACGGAACAACCGCAGAGCTTCTTTGGGGTTATAAGGACGGCGGCAAATTCACAAGCGAATTGCCCGCTCATTTGATGAGCCATATGACCAGACTTAAAAAAGACCCCAACCATAGAGTTGTTATGCATACTCACCCAACACATACCCTCGCCATGACTCATGTTCACGAGCTTGACGATAAGAAGTTCACCCATACTATTTGGGAAATGTGTACCGAATGTATCGTTGTTTTCCCTGACGGTATCGGCGTTCTTCCCTGGATGATTTGCGGCAATAACTACATTGGTGTCGCAACCGCAAAGAAAATGGAAGATTACCGTCTTGTTGTTTGGGGACTTCACGGTATTTACGGCGCAGGCAGAGATATGGACGAAACATTTGGTCTTATCGAAACCGTTGAAAAAGCTGCCGAGCTTTATATGCTTATAGCTCATTTGCCGCATAAAAACACCATCCACGACGATGAGTTAAAGGCAGTTGCCGAAGCTTTCGGTCTTGATTACAGAAAAGATTTTCTTAATTTGAAATAATTTAAAAATTACCGTAATATTATAAAATCAATCACCCTTGCAGTAAAAATGCAAGGGTGATTTTCATCTAATTTCCTCCTGGACCGTCTCGGCGTTCGCGAGTGTCGTGAACATCTATTTTTCCTATTATATCTCCCGGTTTAATAGGCTTCTTATCTTCTTTAATTTCAGGAATAGGTTTCTGCTCGATTTTTTTATCATTATCCATAAATGTTCTCCTTTCAAGTATTAGTATTTATCTTTTTTATTATTTAATTCAAACCGTTGCTATCAAAAGTAGACTGGTTTTTGTTTGGCATATTTGAAAACAAAAAATCATATAAATCACAAAACAAAATAAAAAGCATACTATATAATCAGGTGATTATATGCTATGTAAATTTAAAAATCCTCAGGCAATAGCCCTAATAAAAGGCGAAAAAACAGCACCGACCATTAGTGGCACAATTAAATTTTACCAAAAGTCAAACCGTGTTTTAATAGTTGCCGATATAATTGGTCTGCCGCATACCGACACAGGCTTTTTCGGTCTTCATATACACGAAGGTAACGATTGCGGCGGAATTGATTTTTCTAACAGTAAAGGACACTTCAACCCAAGCAACTCTCCACACCCAAAACACGCGGGCGACCTGCCACCTTTGATGCTTTGCGGCAATATGGCACATTTATCGGTTATAACCGACCGATTTAAAGTTTCAGACATAATTGGCCGCACGGTTATTATTCATAATATGCCGGACGATTTCACATCTCAACCATCAGGAAACTCAGGGCAAAAGATCGCATGCGGAATAATAAAAAAGCCGTGAAATTGATATGCACTCCAAAAGTTAGACACTTTTGGAGTGCATATCAATTTCACGGCTTTTTTGTATATTAATGTAGAGCAGATAGAATTTAATGAAAGAGTCACGAAAATACATAATTTGATAGATAGTATTAAATAACATTAGTTGTTCAATACTATGAAAATTTAGTGATTTTGCACAATTATCCATTGATTCGAACGTGTGTCAAGCATTTTTTTGACATTTTTCACAAATTCTGCTATTTATACAAATACAACTCACACCTATTGTGCGCTTTACTGAAATTCAAAAAAATCCTATATTTTGCTTGAAAATAGTAACTTTATATAGTAATATTTAGAGCAGAGAGTAGCACCTATATTTCAAAAAGGTGATATTATGGATTTTTTAAATTTATGTAGTTTAACTGAAAATAAATATTTAGACGATGTCCTTCTTTTTAATGTAGTTTACAAATTAATTTATTCATTTCTCCCCTTGCTTCCATCTGTTTTCTATTCGCTTCATATAAAACTACAAGAACCACAATTTCAAAAAGCTTTTGCCTTTGTAATTGCAGTTCTCGTCGTTACAACATCCCAATTACTAAAAAAATTTAGTTCCCGCTAAATTACTCAACTACTTAGGACGCTGCTCTCAATTATAAAAATTCCGCAAATTTTCATTTGCGGAATTTTTTGGCGCCCCAAACAGGACTTGAACCTGTGACACTGCGGTTAACAGCCGCATGCTCTACCGACTGAGCTATTAGGGCAAAATGTTGGCATCTACTTATCTTCCCGGGCAGCCTCCCGCCAAGTATTTTCAGCGCAAGCGAGCTTAACTTCTGTGTTCGGTATGGGAACAGGTGGACCCTCGCCGCAATCAACACCAACTAATTTGGCGTGCCTTTCGGCACTATCTATATCAAATAGGTTTCCCTATCTAATATCAGTTTATTCAATTTTTTAAAAAATGGTGACCCGTACG